>NZ_CP046956.1:0-1366901 GCF_017792025.1 Sediminibacillus dalangtanensis | reverse complement strand
CTGTTCCAGCTCCAATTGCAACACCTAAATCTGCATTAGCTAGAGCGGGTGCATCGTTCACTCCATCCCCTGTCATGGCAACTTTTAAGCCCTTTTGTTTAATTTCTTTAATTTTATCGGCTTTCTCATGGGGCAATACTTCCGCAAAAACATCATCCAACCCTAATTGATTGGCTACCCAGTTCGCTACCTGTTGATTGTCACCAGTCAGTATCATGGATTGAACTTCCATACTATTCAACTCGCTAATAGCACTTTTCGCACTTTCTCGAATTTTATCTGCCAGAGCAACCATGCCCGCAAGTTCTTGATCAATTAATACAAAAACGACCGTTTTTCCTTGTTGCGAAAGTTCTTCAAAACGCTCTTTCGGATAAGATAATCCTTGTTCTTGAATAAATCCAGGACTGACCACTTTCACGTCTTTTCCTTCTACCTTTCCTTGAAGCCCTTTCCCTGTAAGGGACTCAAAGGATTCAGGACTCTTAAACGAGATGTTTCTTTGTTTAGCATCCTCTATAATTCCTCGCGCAATAGGATGTTCAGATTGTGCTTCGATAGATCCAGCTAACACTAGCACTTCCTCTTCTGTAAGCCCTTTTTCTAATTCAATGTCTGTAATTCCAAACCTCCCTTCTGTTAATGTCCCTGTTTTATCAAACACAACGGATTGAAGTTTCCTCGCATCTTCAAAGCTTGCACGGTTTCGAATTAATAATCCTTTCTTCGCTGCTAATGCTGTGGATCTTGCTACCACTAATGGTGCGGCTAATCCAAGTGCGTGCGGACAAGCAATAACCATAACGGTTACCATTCGTTCAAGTGCATAATTAAAATCATACCCTAGGAAAAGCCAAATAAATAATGTGGAAAACCCCGCTACAAGTGCTACATAGAATAGCCACTTGGCTGCCCGATTGGATAAATCTTGGGTTTTTGACTTCGATTCTTGGGCTTCTTTGACCATTGTAACCACTTGTGACAAATAACTTTCTTTACCTGTTTTGACAACCGATACAGTTAACGAGCCCTCCCCATTAATGGATCCACCTATCACCTCATCTTCTACGCTCTTTTCAACGGGCACAGACTCCCCTGTAAGCATTGATTCATCAATAGCAGAATGTCCTTTTATAATGGACCCATCTACGGGAACTTTTTCCCCTGGTTTGACTAGGACTTTGTCCCCTTCTTCTAAATCTGATATTGTTACTTCCGTGATCTCTCCATTTTCATCAACTAAATGAGCTTCTGAGGGCATCATTTTGACAAGTTCCTCAAGGGCATTGGATGCCCCCATGACGGATCGCATTTCAATCCAATGTCCCAATAGCATAATGTCAATTAATGTGGCTAGTTCCCAGAAAAAGTTCTTTCCAGATAACCCGAATACAGTTAAAGAACTGTATCCATAGGCAACAACGATAGCCAATGCAATAAGTGTCATCATGCCAGGATTTTTTTGTTTAAGTTCGTCAATTGACCCCTTCAGAAAGGGTAACCCACCATAAAAGAAAATGTAGGTAGATAAGGCGAACAACAAATACATGTCACCCGGAAAACGCCATTCGAAGCCTAAGAATGATTGAATCATTGGGGATAAAATCAAAATTGGAATTGTCACAATTAATGAATTGTAAAATCGCTTTCTGAAATCATCTAACATATGACTATGATCATGACCATGATGACCGTGACCATGTTCATCATGGTCATGATCGTTTTCATGGTGTTGGTGATGATGTTCAGTATGTTTATGACCATGGTCATTTTGGTCTTCATGATGATGATTGTGATGCTGTTTATGTTCATCCATTGGATATCACCTCACTAGAAAATTTTATTACTATATTTTAGTCATACCCATAAATTATGCAGATTTTGTGAAGAACTTAACTATTTAATGATTTTCCTTAAATAAAAGATATCTAACATATTGTTCAAAGGGTAAAACTGAATAATTCGCCTACTCCCAGACCATGATTGTCATTTGTTTATTTTTTACAGTGATATCATTTGTCTGCTTATTGAAGTCCACCAAAGTGGAAACTTACACAGTAGAGGGATGCAGATGAGGGATTGGGGATATTTGTGCTTTGAGGGTTAAGTATTTATCAAAATCCATATTTGAAAATCATGTCCGAGTTAATGATTACCGCATAAATGGAAGGAACGATAATCATTAATAATAAAAGCATTGTCAGCTTAGGCTCCGCAGTAACCATCGTCCAGAATAAATCAAACCCCATTTTTAAACTTTCTCCAAAACTCATTCCCATTTTCTTTTCTCCTCGCTGTTTTTCTTCTTTGCTGTTTTAAGGTTCAGCTATCCTATTTTCTATTCAATCATCCACCCCTAAAAGAAACACCCGCTCCCTAAACCCGCCACGCTCCGCCTTTTTCTTCTTCCTCTCTTTTTCTATTTCTTCTATGGAAGTCCCGTTCACTTCTGCTATCGCATGCAACAGTTCCAGCATATCAGCGGCTTCCTCGATGATGTCCTGCTTCGTTTCAGCAGTGACCAATTCTTCCGCTTCTTCGTTCACTTTCTGTTTCAAGGCCGCTATGTATTCCTGATCAGACAGTATACTTGTTAAACTGTTTTTTCCGTTTTGTTCGATGATTTGTGGTATGTAATCCCGAACTAGTTTATGGTAAGTAGGCAACTGTATTTCCCTCCCTTTCGCTAATCGCTGCTAAATGATGACAACTATAATGCTATATTACTAGAAAAAACTGGTGATAGCATGAAGTTTTATGGAAAACTTGCAACAGCAACATTCATATCATTTACCATTTGAACTTGTCTATTTCCTCTATGATGCGTTGCGTGATTCGTTCTTTCGAAAGTGTTCCTTCGATCACGATGTCTGAATTTGGCATGATTTTATGTTCCATTGCCAAATATGCCTCTCTCCCGTATGTGACATAATGCGATAAGTCCTTTTTCATCACCGTGGCCGATCCTTCTGGATAATCTCTTAACATTCGGCGCACTAAAGCGATATCCAAGGGGGTATCGATATACACGGCGAGATCAATAACATCCTTCATCCGGCTATTCTGATAGGCAAAAGGATAATCCAAAAGGATGAGATCATATCTTTCTTTCAAAAGCAGGACATCTTCAAGCAACGGCGCAAGATTCCAAGCATTGTAATCTGCTCCTTCCTTTGCCCACTTTGCAAGGTTTTCAGGTCCCTCGAAGGCATATTCATCGAAACGCAAAATGCTTGCTGCTGGCAATTGACACGCCAGCTCATTAGTAATCGTTGTTTTGCCACCTCCTGATACCGACGATATGGCAATGACCAAGGATTTTTTCATGGTAATCCCCCCTTACGCAATCATGACATTCACCCATTTTTCCCTACGGCATAACATACGGAGGAAGGCTGTATAAATTTTAAAGAGGTGAACTGGATGAACCCGAATGCCGATTACACATCCCCTTCTGCTCAGTTTACGTTCGACGTTAATAAAAGCAATTTGTTCAAAAAAGACAATCAAAATTTAATAAATATTTTGGGCATTGAACAACTCAATACATTGGAAAACGTTTCGTTGCTCGACATTTTCCTAAGCAGTACGAATGTCGTCGAACCGCATTATCATCAAAATGCTGCAGAGCTCGTGTATTGTATTTCAGGCGCAGCGACTGTTTCGATTATGAATCCCTATACAAAGGAAATACTTAATTATCCAATCACACCTGGCCAGGTGGCCAACGTGCCGCAGGGCTGGTGGCATTATGAAATGGCGACGGTCGACAATACCCATCTGCTGGCCATTTTTGACGCTCCGACACCTGAAGTGATTCTTGGTTCTGACTTACTGAAGTTCACCCCAGCCAATGTCATGGCCCACACGTATTGCCTGGACCAGCGCCAATGGGAGAAAACGATCGCCCCTATCCATCCGTCCACTTACATCGGACCATACAAAGATTGCCAGCAAAGTACCCAGCCGAATATCGCATATGGCCAACAAGGATACTATCCGTCTTTTCCTTACTATCCCTATTATTAAAAAAGAGAAAAGATATAGACGTGTGTCGGTGCCTATATCTTTTTCCGTTTTCTTCTTCCTTGTTTAATCCGTTAAACGCTTGGCCATCATCACCATACCCGCTTTATTCTCAAAGCCATTTTTCTTATAGAAAGTTTCTGCAAGTCCTTCCCTGGCAGTAAGCAGATAAATGCTATCGACGTCGTTATCGGCACAATGGCTCTCAAGTGCTTCTATTAAGCTGGAGCCGATCCCCCGTCCTTGATAAGCTGATTTGATGCACATCTCATTCAAATAAAAATGGTTTGCTTTCACCCATGTTTCCGAATAGCCCAGCAAAAAACCGACCAACAAGCCATCTTCTGTAAAAGCACCTAACCCGATAAACTTCGGCTGATAAAAAATATCGGTCAGCCGTTCCTGCGCCTTTTCCTGTTCCCAACCGTCGTTCCATGGGGGACGGTTGAAGACATCTGTGTACGTTTCAGAGCAATTCAGTAAATCGGACTTCAAAAGAAACCGCACCTGGTAATCCATCCAGCTTTCCCCTTTCTCGCAATAGCTCTATTTCCCTGAAGCTTTTCGCAGATTGATAACATTATGCGGATTGTCCGCCCATTTGTCCATTAGCGTTTCCTGCTGATGCTTTAAATCGTCGAGGGGCTCCGCCACCATTTTCACGCTGGAAAAACGTCGATCGAAAACCATTGTCTCCTTTATTTTCCGGTAACCGCCAAACCCTTCCTCATCATTTTTCAGCCAGACCGCCCTCCTGATATGGGAGAACAAAATCGCCCCGGTACACATCGGGCAAGGCTCAAGCGAACTATAGATGGTCAATACCCTCCCGCTTACTTTAGCATCCAATATTGCCTGCCCGGCATTGCGGATGACATCGATTTCCGCGTGGGCTGTCGCATCTTTATCTGTATGGACACGGTTTCTTCCCTTGGCAATCACCTTGTTCTGTTCGTCGACGATAACGGCCCCCACCGGATATGTATTCTCTTCCAGTGCCAATTTTGCTTCTTCCAATGCCATGGTTAAAAACATTCGGTCATTTGTTGAAGTGGTCATTTTCCGCTCCTCCATCCATAAAATAAGACGGCAATCGTTTGCTGACTGCCGTCCTGGTGTAAGTTGCTACTTCTTTAAATAGTTTTGGTATGCTTCGCTGGCCAAAATATCGGTTAAAAATTCCGCTTTTGCATTGCGATAATGTTCCATCTCTTTACCGTCGAATTGTTTCTTCAATTGATTATATGCTTCGTTATAGGACGGATGAGCTTGAAAGAAGCGCGTCGTTTTCCAAAAGTGGTCAGCTTCCGATCCCATGACCGTCAGCTGCACGCCAACCGGCAACTCATCCTCCCCTTCAAATCCGCAAAAGAAAGAAGTTTGGTAGCTTCCCTCATTAACGTCGTACATACCTTGCAAGCCTTTTTTCGCTTCGGGAAAGTCTTGCTGGTCAACGCGCACCTGCAAATCGACATCCCCTTTGGTAAGAGAACCTCTCACAGCTGTACTCCCGATATAATGAATTTCAGTCTGTGGGAGTTGCTCTAGGATAAGCTTACGGTGCTTCGCATACACCTCTCCGGCTTTTTCCCTGAAAGTAATTTCTGGCGCAAAATAAACATACTCCACCATACCAATGCTTCCTCCCGTCTATTCGATTATGCTTCTTGTTTGTCCACAGGAAATCACACTGGTATCGCTCCGTTTCTCTAGTGATATGTCTTCATTTTACTTCAATTTTCACAGATTCCAAGACTTTCCGGGCATTTTTAGCAGAAAGTGTTTGTCGCCATACAGAAAGCAACGGATATCCGCAGCTTCCAAATTATTCATACAAATAATCCCTTGTCATCGGCAATTCATTATTCGGACCTTTGGTGACCAAGAATTGATGGAGATCTGAGATTCCGCAAGTGAAATTGGCCGCACAAGCATTCAAATAAAGCCGCCACATACGGATAAACCGTTCGTCGAATTGCTGGCTGATCGTATGGAGGTTTTCTTCAAAATTGCGTTTCCAGTGTCTGAGCGTAATCGTGTAATGCAGACGCAGGCTTTCCATGTCGAAGATGCGCAGATCATTCTGGGTCATTCCATCGACCAGTTCACGGACCGAAGGAATTTGGCCGCCCGGAAAGATATATTTGTTCAAGAATGCATTTCCTTCCACTTCGACTAAGCCGGTAATACAATGCAAGAGAGCTACCCCATTGTCTTTCAACAGCCGATTGGTATGTTCCATAAAAGTCGGGATGTTGGCATGGCCGACGTGTTCCAGCATGCCAACACTGACAATCCGGTCGAACGTTGTCCCCTCATGGATCAATTCCCGGTAGTCCATCACTTTGACTTCTACCTGTCCCTGTAAGCCCTCTGTTTCAATGCGGCGCTTCGTTTGTTTGTATTGCTCCTCGCTCAGCGTGACGCCAAGCGCCTCTACACCATATTCTTTGGCCGCTTCTATCAGTAAATAGCCCCAGCCGCTCCCGATATCCAGCAGCTTTTGTCCTGGCTGCAGGTTCAGTTTTTTTAGAATGTGATGTGTTTTATTTTTCTGTGCCTGATACAAACTGTCATCAGGTGATTTAAAATAGGCACAAGAATAATTCATTGTTTCATCGAGCCATAGCTTGTAAAAATCATTACCCAAATCATAATGACGGGCTACATTGTCTTTCGATTGTTTTTTGCCGGTCGATTTAAATTTATTTAACGCACTCAGTGCGAGGGGCTGATCGAGAATACTCCCTTGCTGGTTGAAGATGCTTTCGATGATGTACTCTAAGTCCCCGTCCACCTCGATGCTTTTATCCATATATCCTTCCGCAAACGCCAGCATCGGATCCTCTGTAAGCTGTTTGGTGCTGAGCGGGCGATGAAAGGCAATATGGAACTCGGGAACACCTTGATTGTATTGTTTGACGGTGCCATCCCAAAATGTAACGGTGAATGGATCTGTCGATAAGTTTTCCAATAGCTTTTTATATAATGATTTTTTCATGGATAATACCATGCTCGATAGTCTCCTTCCTATTACATCGTTTTGTTCACATTATCCTCCTAATCCTTTGTCTCCGCAATTATGACGGTTTCGTGAAGTCGTTGCCTTGCAGCAGGCAGTCACTTAAAATAAAGGAAGACTGCTAGTTCATACGTCTGGAGGCGTCAGAGTGAGAGAGAATATATACACAGAAGCCGCACAGTTTATTTCCGAATGTCATCAGGAGTTGGGGAAAACAAAAATAGAAACGGATCGCCGACTTCAATCAGTCGAACAGGAGATTATCCAAACGGGAACTTACCAGCATACGAAAGAAGAATTAGTCCAAGGGGCGAAAATGGCTTGGAGGAACTCCAACCGTTGTATCGGCAGATTGTTCTGGGACAGGCTCCATGTCATCGATGCTCGTGATCTAGAGAAGGAAGAGACGATTATGGAAGCGCTGTTCGAACATGTTCTGTTCGCCACCAATCAGGGAAAGATACGTCCTTCCATTACTATCTTCAAACAAGAAACAAATGACGGAAGAAATGTCCGGATCTGGAATCATCAGCTGATCCGTTATGCTGGTTATCAAACAGAAGAAGGAATCATCGGCGATTCATCTTCGCTGGCTTTCACCAAAGCCTGTCAGGAATTGGGCTGGACAGGAAAAGGGACGGACTTCGATTTGCTGCCATTGGTCGTCCAGGTCGGCAGCCAAAAGCCTTACTGGGCCGACTTACCCACTGATTTGGTAAAAGAAGTGGCAATCGACCATCCGGACTACCCGGAAGTACACGAGCTAGGAATCAAGTGGTATGCTGTCCCCATTATATCGGACATGCGGCTGGAAATAGGCGGCATAAACTATGAAGCCGCTCCGTTCAACGGCTGGTATATGGGAACTGAAATCGGAGCACGCAACTTGGCGGATGTCCATCGTTACAATTGTTTACCCAAAATCGCCAAAGCGATCGGACTGGATACGAGCTCAAACGCTTCCCTCTGGAAGGACAAAGCACTCGTTGAATTGAATGTAGCCGTTCTCGATTCTTTCAAGCGTGCTGGCGTCAACATTGTCGATCACCATACCGCCGCCCAGCAATTCCACGCATTTGAACAAAAAGAAGCGGCAAATGGAAGGGATGTTACCGGGCGTTGGTCATGGCTGATTCCTCCCGTTTCACCTGCATCGACCCATGTCTTTCACAATAAATACAAGGATGAAGTGAAGACTCCTAATTACTTTTATCAACCAGCGCCTTACTGAATGATCAAAATGCATTACCAAACAGCCAAGTAACACAAGAATATCCTTCACCCGGATTATTTGTTTAAACAAAAAAGGATTATATTCATTTTTTATTGAATTACAAATGGAGTCGTATTCAAGGTTGTTTTAGTCTTTACATAAAAGCAATAAGGAGGAAGCGAATTTGCCAGGAAAAAATAAAGCGTTATCCCGCGAACAACAGGAAGAATTGCTCAGCGTGTTGAAAGCACGTTTTGAGAAAAACTTGAACCGGCATGAGGATATGGAATGGTCCACCGTCCAATCAAAGCTCGAAGCCGATACGGAGAAAATATGGTCATTGCATGAAATGGAAAGAACTGGCGGCGAACCGGATGTCGTAGGGTATGATTTGGAGAAGGACGAATACCTTTTTTATGATTGTTCCAAGGAAAGCCCTAAAGGACGCAGGAGTGTCTGTTACGATCGTGAAGCCCTGGAATCTAGGAAAAAACACAAACCTGAAAATACTGCCATCGATATGGCTGCCTCTATGGGTGTAGAATTGTTGACCGAAGAGGAATATCGAGCGTTGCAGAAACTTGGCGAATTCGATTTGAAAACATCTAGCTGGGTCCAAACACCGAAGGATATACGAGAACGAGGCGGTGCCCTTTTTTGCGACCGGCGTTACGGCCATGTCTTCGTGTATCACAATGGAGCAGAATCCTACTATGGTGCGAGAGGATTTCGTGGATCGCTGAGGGTTTGAGTTTCAATCTAACCGTTACGGAATGGAAAATAGCAAGCTGGGATTGGAATATCCAAGCGTGCTATTTTCCATTCGAAACACAATTGGCTAAAGCGATTTATCTTTTTTTGTTCTACCATTCAGCATGAGTTTCACTAGGTTTTTCCAATCGGAGCAGAGCTTGTTTCATATCCAGTCCGCCTCGAAAACCAGTCAGCTTGCCATTTTTTCCAATGACCCGGTGACAAGGAATAGGAATCATAACTGGATTGGCGCCTATGGCTGCAGCGACGGCCCGTACCGCTTTCGGGCGCCTGATCAATTCTGCTACCTGCCCATACGTGTATGTTTCGCCATAAGGGATTCGACCCAACACCTCCCAAACTACCTTTTGAAAAGCGGTGCCGTGCAAATCGACCGGAAATGTGAAATCTTTTCGCCTCCCACGGAAGTAATCGCTTAGTTCCTGCTTGTACGGCTCAAGCAACTGGTTGTTTTCTTCCAGGATCGCTTGAGGTAATCGTTTATCCGTCCATTCTTTCAGCTCGTTTAATGATGTATCGGGCGAACCGACATAGCATAGACCCTTTTCGGTTGCGCAGAGATATAATCTCCACTTACTGTCCTCAAATAACGAATAATAGACTGTCTGTGGCTGCCTGTCTTTCAAGATAGCCCCCCTTTCCCTTGTATTTAACCCGTTAAGCTGCGGGTGTTAAATTCGTGACTTCTTTAACATCTTGATGAGTGAGCAGTGTTTACTCGGGATTTACAGGAAGGGCTCAAAAAATCCCGGTCGTTTGTACACCTTCATAGCTGGAATCATTGGTCAAAACCGCAAGCCAACATGCTTCAGAAATGAAAGTTGATTTACGTCTGTCCAATTCATCACCTCATGATTTATTATAACGGAAATAATCGGGATTGAAACGACATTCGAATGAAAGCGCAAGATAGTGATGTACAGAAAAATGTTGACTTACATTCACACGTAACTTGTTTGTACTGCATCATATTTCTCCCACTCTATCATCATCTTCAGCATGAGCCGTTTGATATCTTTCGGTTTTGCCGTCCCGCATACTTCTTTGTTTACCAATTCGCTTAACGCGATTAAATCTAATAGCTTTGCCTGCTGCAACCATTCTTTTGGCAAGATGCCTCCCTCTTTTTGATAAGCAGAAATAAAAGGTGGAATGAAATCGGAGTCTTCTATCCTTTCATAGCGAAGCATATTTCCGATATCGAATAACGGGGAACCACTAAAAGCATACTCCCAATCAAGAACCGCACTAATCGTACAACCTTTCTTCCGAGTATCTACCAATATATTTAACGGATTGAAGTCACTGTGGACGAGACAGTTCTGTTCTCCAAGACAATCAAGCATGCTGGCATGCTCCCGGGAAAAGGTGAGTATCTCCTCGCAAGTATCTTTGCCAAGATGTTTCCGTCCATATCCCGTTACGAGACTTCCTTCTATAAATTCCATAAAATTGTTCTTGTCCAATTTGACTGTTTCCTCAATGTTTAAGCTGTCATCAAAAAAGCCTCCATCCGGAAAATGGATGTGATGAATTTTTGCCAGTGTTCCTCCAACTTCAGCTGCCAACGAAGCAATATCCTGATGTTGCCCGTTTTGCATATACTCAGAAAGCTGTACACCTTCCATCCAGCTTAAGATTAAAAAGGGATACTGCAGTCCCGCGCATGAGGAATCACTATAGAGGACTTTGGGTACTTGAATCCGTTCCTCCAGCATCTTCAAAATATTTCTTTCCATTTCATATAGAAGTATTTTGCTTACTGTAGATACGAAGTACAAATCTTTCCTCCGTATTGGTGGTGATTTTTAAATTCGTAATGCTCAATCCTCCATTTAAGAGCGTCATGCTGGTCAATTCCCTGTCATTGAAAATGGGAATGGGCAACTTTCGGATGGTTTCAAGACTTGGCACTATTAACGGGGTCGACCGCTCCCAACCAGATTTCATCTTCCACACTCCTTCACCAGCCATATTTTTGTCTAGTTTACCATATAAAAATAAACAGAGAGCTGATAAAACAGCCCTCTTTGATAGGTCACTTTTTTCTTTCCACCGGTATCCATATTTCACTGGTAAATGTCGGTGCATCGGTATCCATATTCTCGTTCCACAAAATTTCCGGCCCTTGTCTTTGCTGGTAACCAGCAGACGGAAACCATTCCGCATAGATACGTCCCCATATGTTCTGCAGTGTTTCCGGGAATGGACCGACCGCTCTGAATACTGCCCACGTGCCCGCAGCCACTTCAAGCTTTGCCAGGTTATCAGGACAGTCCCTCGTGGACGCAGCACCAATATAGTGATCAAGTTCTCCTTTCTCTTCCATGCGCCCTTCCGAAAAATTGGTCGACGCTTGAATGAGTCCGTATGGCTCCACATTGGATAAATCCTTGATTTGATCGATCAGTTCCTGATTCAACGACTTCCACATTGCAGCGATATCCGGATTTACTCCTTGAAAAACAATAGGGACTCTCCTGGTGATCCCGACAACACGAAATGCCGGTTTTTCTTCAATCCTGTAATCCATTTCTCTTCCTCCTTTAATGGTAAGCTGGAAGGACATCGGTGGATAAGCTTTTAAGGAATGGCCAAGTTTTCTGGCAGCTGACGGGGTGATACCATGCAAATGTTGAAAAGCTCTTGTAAATGCATCCGGCGACTGGTATCCATATTTCAAGGCTATATCAATAATTCTTTCCTGACCGTATTGCAGGTCGAACGCAGCAAGAGACAGACGTCTCCGGCGAATATATTCAGAGAGGGAAACTCCCGCCAAAAAAGAAAACATCCGCTTGAAATGATATTCCGAACATAATGCCTGCCTTGCCACTTCCTCCATAACCATTTCCTCTGTCAAGTGATCTTCAATATACCTCATTGCCTCATTCATTAATTTTAATGAATCCAAAGGATGCCCCTCCTTTCTCCTAAAGAATAGCAGGTAAAGAAAACCGATACCCGACTATCCGTGCACCATATTGCAGGACTCCCAACAGCTACAAGAAAGGAGCTCCCCCTGACAAGGAAGCTCCTTTCTATCAATCCTGCTGGTCTTCATCACCAGCTTGTTCTGGTGGATCCTCCGTCTGTTCTGTTCCTTCTGTCTCTGCTTGTTGGTCTTCCCTTTCACTCAACCGTTCTTCGATCTGCGACATGATCGCACCAGCTTTTTCCCAATTACCTTCAGACATTTCCTGCTGGTATTGGTCGAACAAAGAAGAAATTTCTTCCAAAATCTGTTCTGATCCCATGATTTCATCTACTTGATCATTGCCGTCTGTGCCGCCTTCTCCCTCATCAAGTTCGACATTCGGGTCAATCAAGCCGAGCATCCGCTCCATCGCCTGATCAAAAGTCGGTTCCATGACGATTTCATCGCCATAGGCTAGAATGATTTGCTTTACTTCAGGCAATGAGGTTTCGTTGGAAGACTCGATGTATATCGGTTCCACATAGATGACGGTATCCTCAAGCGGAATGGCCAGCAGATTTCCGCGGATGACTTCCGATCCACCCTGAGACCATAAGTTCAACTGTTGGGAAATCGTACTATCCTGATTGATCCGGTTTTCAATTTGTTGCGGACCATATACGTTCCGCTGCTTCGGAAAACGATAGACAAAAGTCTCGCCATAATTCTCCCCATCGTTTCGGACACCCATCCATGCCACCATGTTTTGTCTGTTTCTCGGTGTATAAGGCATCATCAGCACAAACTCTTCCTCTTCCGCTTCCGGAAGCTTCATTGTAATATAATACGGCTCCATTTCTACATCTTCATTGAAATATTTCTCGGTTGGAAATTGCCAGTAATCTTCCCGATTGTAGAATACTTCCAGATTGGACATGTGGTACGTACCATACATTTTCGCCTGGATTTTAAACATATCGATCGGGTACCGGAAATGCGCCGCAACGTCTTCCGGTATTTCTTCGGTAAACAAATCCGGGAACATCTTTTGATAGGTTTGAAGCAGCGGTTCGTCCGGCTCGGCTGCATAAAAATGGACTTCCCCGCTGTAAGCATCCACCGTCACTTTTACCGAGTTGCGGATATAGCTTTCATTACCTTGATGTGCTTCGGAATACGGATAACGATCTGCTGTCAGATAAGCATCGATCATCCATGCCATGCTGCCATCATCGCGGACAAAAATATAAGGGTCTTCATCATATTCCAAGAACGGTGCTATCCGCTCGACTCGGTCCATAATGTTACGCGTTGCCAACAGCTGGCTGTCACTGTTCAACTGATCAGAAACGAACATTCTAAACGAACCAGCGTCCAAGGCGAACAGCAGCCTGTTTAAACCTGATAAAGCTATCCCTTTATCCGCTTCGTACCTGGTCGACATATTTTCATCGCCGGCAGGATAGTCGAATTCATCCACTTCACTATTCACGATGACGTTATCATAGTTTTCTTCCCCAAAATAAATCTGAGGTCTCTCCACGTCCATAGCACCTTCTGAAGGAACATTTTTCAGTAAATATTCCGGCTGTCCCTGCGAGGTAATTTGATTCACGTCACTCATTGCGATGCCGTAACCGTGTGTATAACGCAGGTTTTCGTTCACCCATGTTTTCGCCTGAGAAGGCAGATCGACGGTGTTCAATTCCCTGGCACCAAGAAATACTTGTTGATACTCGCCGTCGATTTGATAACGGTCGATATCTATGTCATTGAATTGATAGTAAGTCCGGAAGGTTTGCAATTGATTGTATATATCGAGAATCGGCCTTGCATCATTGATCCGCACATTATTGATCGTCAGTTCATTGCGTTCGACCATTGCTTGATCAAGCGACTCGTTCCCCGGGTGTTCAAATTCTTCAATGTTATCCAGGTCGTAAGCTACCCGGGTAAATTCCAGGTTATGTTCCAAATAAGGACTTTCTTTCGAAAATTCGTTAGGAGACACGACATAATTTTGCACAATGATGGAAGCCCCTTCTGCTACGACACCAATCGCCATATAAGCAATAACCGGTATCAGCATTGCCTTCAATCGTCCGCGCATAAGCGAGACGATCACCCAAACTGTGCCAATCACGGCGACAGCGGCCATGACGTAGGCCGCAGGGATGTTGATAACTTTGTCGGTATAGCTCATACCATGTACGACGCTCTCTTGGAAGAGGTTGACCTTATTGGTCAGCATCGTGCTATATGGTTCAAGCACATGGGATACAGCCATCAATAAACCAATGCTTCCCAAAGTAATTCCAAGTTGCAGTTGCGCGGAACGGCTGATTCGATACATATGGAAAACGGAATAAGCTCCGATTTCGGCAAGCAGCAAAAAGAACGCTAAACCGATCAGTGTATTCACCGCAAATTGAACAAACGGCAAAATAAACATATAAAACGAAATATCCATACCAAAATGCGGATCGGTTATATTAAATGAAGTATGGTTAAGAAACTTCAACCAAAGCTCCCAGCCGAATCCTTGTACGATACTGCTTCCGATGAATCCCACAAACAATGAAATGCATAGAATGGTGAATATACTCAATCGCTTGCTGCGTATCAATGACGGCAACTGTGATGGATTAAATTGTTTCAAGAACGATTTCCGGATCCATGCTGCCGTTATCCAGGTCAACGCCGCAAATACAACAAACCCGATTACGCCAAGTAGTACCTTGCTGCCGAGGATTGTTGTGTACACCTGCTTAAACCCTAGCGAATCCATCCATATATAATCGGTGATCCAGTGCAATGACAAAACGCCCAGAATCAATAATATGACAAGGAAACCAATCAATTTCCCGAAGAATCCGCCGAATTTCTTCAGCTTTGCCTTCTGTTGGGTATTCATGTTAAACGTTTGATTTTCCACTCTTCTCCCCCTCTAAACCTTTCATTTACACACTGCTTTCATTCTACCATAGTCTCTTTTCTCGACGAAGAATGAAAGGCAGCCTATTCATTTTTTGCTCCTCCCTCTTTCTTACGGAATGAAAACCGTTTTGGTTTCAGCGACTGCCGATCTTCTTGAGTCACATGTAAACAAGTTACAAGATTACCCAATACAATCCTATCCTTATTCCCACTGCATCTTTTGTCACCAAAAATGCTTCCTACAGAACGGAGGTCTTATTAATCGTTCCATTCCAACCTGTCGTCCAATATAGTTGGTAGATCTTATATAACGCAAAAAAGCGCCACACAGAATATCCTTCCATGCGACGCCCTTATAAACATCCTATTCATTCAAAAGAATAACGCACATTGCCTTGCTTACGAACTTCGTCCATCAATTTCATGACATCAACAGATAGTCGCAGCGTATCATTTCTACGGTTATTCGCAACGTAATCATTCATAGCTTCTACTTCGTAATGGAATGCTTTTTCCGATTCGCCTGCTTCGATTACCTCTGTCCGGTCCTCTGGGGTATAATAAATCGTCGCCTTGGTCGGGCGTTGATAGTCATCGACTTTAATGTATCCCTCTTCCCCTGCCACCAATATGGTTTTCGGCATGATCGCCCGCAGTGTCATCGAAATGGTCGCCATTTCATCTGCTTTATTTTTCAACAGAATACCTACTTGTTCGTCCACTCCGGTTTGAAATTTTTTCACTGTACTCTCTACGTAGTCAGGCTGCTCGGATAAGAAAAAACGGGACAAGGATAAAGCATACGTTCCTATATCCAGCATAGCCCCGCCAGCCAGGTCCGGGTTGAAGAACCGGTTGGCAGGATCGGGGTCTTTGTAACTCCCATGTGACACTTGAATCATTCGCAGTTTTCCCAGTTTACCAGACTGCAAGATTTCCCTTGCTTTCCGGTACACCGGCATATGGAATATCGTCATGGCCTCAGCAACTACCAGATTCTTTTCTTCTGCCAACTCGACAATTTCCTGGAGCTGCTTCGAATTGACGGTAATTGATTTTTCACAAAGAACATGCTTATTTTGTCTTAGACTCTCCATGATATATTGATAATGAAACGTGTGAGGTGTTGCAATATAAATTATGTCCAAATTCTCATCTTGCAATAGTTCATCATAACTGCCGTAAACTTTGTCGATGTTAAATTCCTCGGCAAATTGTTGGGCTTTTTCCAGCTTTCTACCTCCAACTGCGGCGATTTTTCCATTTACTTCGTTTATTGCAACCGCAAATTCCCTGGCAATTGTCCCAGGACCTAGAATTCCCCAGTTTTGTTGTGGCATTGTACATCATCCCCCTTAAAGATTTCTCTCCACGTCAGTGAAGCGTTTTCAATTAAAATGTGCATATTATCGCAATTTCCTTAGGTCAAAGAAAGCTCTTTCTTATTAACACTTTTCACTAAATCGATTTAGTAAAGCCCCAAAATGTCCCTTGCTTATCATGCAAGGATGGATACCTTTGATGAAAAGTATAACTCCCCTATATAGAAGAAGTCAATGAAGGCGCTTCCTTTCCCTTTTGTTTTTGCCTTACATTTTAATTCTTCTCGCCGACTTTATGCGTCTTAGTCTTTTTACAGTTGATAGAAACTTCGCAGTAACTGTAATGGGAAGTTCCATTGCCTATTCAAAAAGCGTGCTAACCACCGCTTCGGTAGCATACTTCGCTTTCCGCGGGCACGGCTTCAGCTAACTTGGTAAAGAAAGCCGCTTTACCAAGTGGATCTTCAGCTCGTGCTGTTCCCGCAGGAGTCTGTGCATGCTACCTGCGCTAAGTGGCATGCAGATTAAAGGAAGCGTAGGCTTAACCAACAAGCCATCTTAAAAACGTTTGTCAGGAAATAGGTACTTCTTTTCATAAAAAGACAGTTGGAGTTTCCGTCTTTTCTCCTGTTCTTGGACTTTCTGCTTGTTTTCCTAGCAATCTTTTGATGATACGGTGCATGGATGACCATGAATAAAAAAATGTCCAGTACACGCGTTTCTAAACAGAAAGCTGTTCCTAGCGAAGAAAATACCCGAAGACTCCTGCGGGAGGAAAGGCCTCGGTGAGATCCCGCAGAGCGTCAGCTCGAGGAAGTTCACCAGCCGCCCGCGGAAAGCGCAGGGTATTTTCGCAGCATCGAACTCCAACTCAACAAAAGTAAGAAGTAAAGAAGCCGCATTCAAGCTATGTCGTAGTTTATACATTTTGTGCAAAAAGTGAGAATCTTTTAGAATAAATGCTCTAAAATAAGCGGCCGTTCATTCTTTCCCTAATTCTCTTCCTATAAGAAAGGTAAACTGCTTAAAATGTCTCAAATAATCTTTAAATATCACTTTAGCATCATACAACGAAAATCAATCGAAAAATGATATTTTATTTATCTCAGAATGAGATATATAGTAAGTAGAACAAATTATCTAAATACCAAAACCATCTTATACAAAGGAGACTTTATAATGAGCCAAGCCCTTCGGAATAATCTGGAACAAGATTTATGCGAATTGGCATCTCTTAACGAAAACGAAGTGAACAACATGACGGACGCGGAAGTGGAGTACTACCACTGGCTCTATTTAGAAGAATCCGTTTATGATTTAATGTAGAAAAAACACAGGCAGCTGTCGTTTATCCTTCGACAGTTGCCTGTGTTTTTTAGCCTGATTTCAAAAAGACAGAATGATTCAATGGACAGCCACGCCTTTCTGAATTAGACTATAATCTATTGATATTTAAAGAAAAAGATTGATCGATTGATGAAAGGTGTTTGGTATTCATGCTGCAAAATCCAACTGGAAAAGAGCGTCTTTCGCTCGCTTTATTACTTGGAATGCTTGCCATTATGGGACCGCTGAATATTGATATGTATTTACCCAGCTTTCCGGATATCGCTTCCGATTTACATGCAAGTGCTTCGCTTGTCCAGCTTAGCTTGACGACCTGTTTGATTGGGCTGGCTACCGGCCAGGTAATCATTGGACCGATCAGTGATGCAGTCGGGAGACGCAAGCCTCTTTTAATCGGAATCACGTTATTTGCCCTGGCATCGATACTCTGTGCATTTGCACCTAATATTTTCACACTGATTGCTGCCCGTTTTTTACAGGGGATGACTGCCTCTGCAGGTGTTGTCCTATCCCGTGCCGTCGTAAGGGACGTCTTTACCGGAAGAGAACTGACTAAGTTTTATGCCTTGTTAATGGTCATTCTCGCGGCCGCGCCGATGATCGCCCCGATGGCAGGCGGTGCCATTCTGTTGCTCCCTTTTGCCAGCTGGCACACGATTTTTTATTTCCTGAGCCTTCTCGGATTGTTGATCGTGATGACAGTATTCTTCCGGTTGAAGGAGACTTTACCACCAGAAAAGCGGATTCCAAGTTCTATTGGTAATACCATTAAAACGATGGGAAGCTTATTTAAAGATCGCTCGTTTATCGGCTATGCGATTATTGTCGGCTTTGTCCACGGAGGAAGTTTTGCCTATGTATCCGGTACGCCGTTTGTTTACCAGGGAATCTATGGCGTTTCCCCGCAAGTATTTGGTATATTATTCGGGATTAACGGTCTGGCGATAATGTCTGGAAGTTCGATTGTCGGACGTTTTGGCGGCATCATCCACGAACGGAATTTACTTCGAATCGCAGTTTGCACCGCCGCTACTGCGACAGCTATTATTTTGTTCATCAGTATCATCGAAGGTCCGCTTACACTACTGGTCATTGCCATTTTCATTTACATGACCACCATGGGAATGACCTTGACCAGTTCGTTTACGCTGGCAATGGAGCATCAAGGCCATCGCGCCGGCAGCGCTAGTGCAGTGTTGGGATTGCTTCCACTGTTAATCGGATCAGTAGCTTCACCGCTTGTAGGAATGGATGAAACTTCTGCAGTGCCGATGGGATTGATTCTGTTTATTAGTTCCTTTATCGGTTTTACCGCCTTTTTCACGTTGACAAAGAAACCAGCAAAGGTAAATGGATAGAAAAAAGCTGCTTCTTAAGGAAGCAGCTTTTTTTCTATTGTTCTTTTTCAGCTTGCATATATGTTTGCGTTTATATATGGACTCCGTTTTCATAGGAATAATTTTTTTAACTGAACTGCCTATAAAGTAATGCAGAGGAAATGGCATAAAAACAAGGAAATTTGTCATGGGACACTGTCATGGTGCTATACCCCCCCTACTTCCAATCGGTTCAACCGTTCATTTTCTCCCATGATAATGAGTATGTCCCCATGCTCGATTTTCGTATCAAGAGACGGTTCCATCACGAGGGTTTCTTCATCTTTTTTGATTGCAATCGTGCGGCAAAAATACTTCCTCGTAATATCCAGATTTCCGATCGCTTTGCCCACCATGTTCTTTGTCGCAATTACCTCCATCATGCTATGTCGTTTCGATAACTCGATATAGTCGACAATTTGATCGGAGACAATATGATGGGCGATCCGCTTTGCCATATCTTGCTCCGGGTTGATGATCTTATCGACTCCAATTTTCTCTAAAACCTTTTGATGACTTTCATTCCGGGCCTTTACCCATACTTTCTTCATCCCCATTTCTTTTAACAACAGGGAAGCAAGGATACTGGATTGAATGTCCTCTCCAAAACTGATGACAGCACAGTCAAAATTGCTGATGCCCACAGATTGAAGCGACTGTTCATCCACCGCATCCATCACCACAACATGGCTGGCGATAGATGCGTATTCCTGAATTCGTTCCGGACTTTTATCGATTGCCAACACATCGATATCCGACTCGGCCAGTTCCTTGCACAGGGTTCCACCGAACCTGCCCAGCCCGATAATGGCGAATTCTTTTCTTGAAGGTTTCACTTATAAAACTTCCTTTCCATATTGCCATGAAGCTACACTTTTTGCTTCATCATACTCCTATTTTGACGAAGATGGTAGTGTTTTTCCTGCAACTTATATTTCTTTTATTCTTCCCAAAATTGAGCAAAAGCAGAAGAAAAAGACTGCCTATGTGACAGTCTTCCACACCTTTCTTACTCAGCTATTCACCAATGATGCAAAGTGAGCAATTATTCTTGCCGTCAGTCCCCAAATAACTTTGTCCTCATATTGGTAAAAATATTCTTCCATTTTTAACGGCCGCCACTCATAGTCCCTTCCACCGGCTACCAATTCGAATGGAAAGTCTTCCTTTGGTTCGATGTGCATATTGACGTCATGAATGACAGGTTTCGTTTTTAAAAAGAAGGATAGCGGTACAGTGAATATTTCCTCGACCTCCTGCGGATTGAGGCTGATGTTTGCCTTTTCGTCCATAAAACCTGTAAAGGGATATACAATCATGCCAAAAGGCGAAACCATATAATCAATGGGATGAACTTCCGTTATCTCTTCCGATTTGATTCCTAGTTCTTCCACCGTTTCCCGAATGGCAGCCTCTTTTGCTGATCCATCGTCAGGATCAATTTTTCCACCCGGAAAGCAAATGTCGCCGGGCTGCCTTCTCAACGTATGGGAACGGACTTCAAATACCACTTGCAACTCCCCTTCTTTTTCGATAAGCGGAAGCAGCACAGCAAACTTGGCAAATTCTTCACTCCCTAATACAGCCGGCTCATGGTCCTGCAATCTTTTCACTATCTGTGTTGGGTTCATTACGTTCACCTCTGTTTTTCCTTTTCCCATTGTAACATGTTCCAAAATAGTCCTGCATGGACAAGCACTGTCAGATGACTTCACGACTAATACAAAAAACGGCAGCTTGTTATATCAGCCTTTCCAAAACATGTGCGTCTGTCATCTACTATAGTAAATGCACCAAGACTGGAGATGAAACCATGAGTCCGACTCTCGAAAAATTTGTGGATCGGCTGCCGATCATGAAGGTTCTTCAGCCGAACCACAGGACAAAGAACGGTCCTTACTATGAAGTAAGAATGGAAGAGTTCCGGCAAAAACTGCATAAAGATTTACCGCCGACGAGGCTTTGGGGTTATAATCGTCAATTTCCCGGCCCCACCTTCGAGGTAAAGCAAGATGAACCGATTCGCGTTCGCTGGACAAATCACTTACCGAACAGGCACATCCTGCCGATTGATGGTTCTGTTCACAATGTCGCCAATGAACCGCAGGTGAGAACGGTAGTCCACCTGCATGGCAGTGAAACAAAACCGGACAGTGATGGCTATCCAGAAGCATGGTTCACGAACGGTTTTAAGGAAACCGGCCCGTCGTTCAGCCGAGAAGTGTATGAATACCCGAACCACCAGCAGGCCACTACTTTGTGGTACCATGACCATGCTATGGGAATCACGCGATTGAATGTTTATGCCGGGTTGGCTGGAATGTATATCATCCGTAGTGAACAGGAGAAAGCATTGCAATTGCCAGCGGGCAAATTCGAAATACCTTTGTTGATTCAAGACCGCTCTTTTAACAATGATGGCTCCCTGGCTTATCCACGTCAGCCTGATGACGCGGCGGCCAATTTGCCAAATCCATCGATCGTACCAGCATTTCTGGGTGATACAATTTTGGTGAACGGAAAGGTGTGGCCATTTTTAGAAGTAGAACCCCGTAAATACCGTTTCCGTATTCTCAATGGTTCGAATACCAGAAGTTATCAATTGATGTTGGATTCCGGTCAACCATTTTATCAGATCGGATCTGACGGCGGCTTGCTGAAGAATACAGTGAAGATCGAACAAATCGGGGTCGAACCAGCCGAAAGGGTCGATGTAATTGTGGATTTTTCCAAGCTAAAAGGCAAGACAGTGGTGATAAAAAACAACCTTGGAGCCAATGCCGATCCAGATGATCCGACCGGGGATATCATGCAATTCCGGGTGACAAAACCGCTCTCCAGAAAAGATACAAGCAAAATCCCGAGGCATTTGTCCCGTATTCCTTCCCTCAAACAAAACAATATTACTGCTATCCGTCAGTTAAAATTAGTCGGTTCCACGGATGAGTATGACCGGCCGCTGCTACTACTGGACAACAAGAAATGGCACGATCCTGTAACGGAGAAGCCCGAACTCGGGACCACTGAAATATGGTCATTAGTCAACGTCACGAATTTTACGCATCCGATCCACATCCATCTTGTCCAATTTCAAGTACTCGATCGACGACCGTTTGACCTGGAACGTTATAATCTGGACGGTAAGATTGTTTATACGGGAACCGCAACAGCGCCTGCTCTTAACGAGCGCGGCTGGAAGGACACCATCGCCGCCCCGTCTGCCCAAATCACACGCGTCATTGCCAAATTCGCTCCCTATAACGGCGACTACGTCTGGCATTGTCATATCCTGGAGCATGAAGATTACGACATGATGCGGCCGTTCACCGTGATAGACCCTGATGAGTGAAAGAAGGTAGACAAAAGCCAAAGAACGGATACCCTTTGGCTTTTCTGAATAAAAAAGATGGCTAAGAATTTCATATGTAGTGCCATTTTCTAATGCTTGTGTTTCAACCACTCACGGGCGTAATCGACCAATGGGCGCTGTCTGATGAGTTTCGCTTCAGCAGCTCCGACTTTAGCAGCAGCTACCGTATGAGCTTGTTCATATTCCCTGCCCAACTCAGCAAACAACTCGGAGTCATAATCGATTTCTTCATAGGTCCTCCAGACTCGTTTCTCTTTTTCCAGCAGGGCAGTCCCTTTTTCCAGTTTCTTTTTGTGCGGAACGGCATGTTCTGCCAGATGCAAGGAAGTATTGCTGTCATGACCGACGCCAAGCAGCAGGCTAAATCCATCCAACTGATAGATTTTTGCCAATGGTGAGTCCTCGCCAAATCCTGCAGTCAATGGCTGTTCATGGATGATCTCTCCCGCATGCTTTCCCCAGGCAGTAAATGAATAAGTTGGATGATTGCTCCTTTTGACCCCCGGAAAGCCGCGAAACGTTTCTGCAATACTCCCCATCCCTCGCGTCGGTGTGACATCAGGATCGAACGCCGGCATTTCTGCACGGATAGTCTCCCACCATTCTTCTGGTACCGGCGGCATCTCCCAGTTGCTTGGATCAGAGTTTTCCGCAGTCTGAGCCGGCATGACAATCGTCCCTTCTTCTCCGACTGTATCCATCAAAGCTTGAATGACCGCAGTTGACCCACCACATACCCAGCCGAGAGAACTTAGCGAGGAATGGACAATCACCACCATCCCTTCCTTCAAACCAAGTTCTTTAAACTGGTGATGCAGACTTGTCCGCGTATTTGGCCTGTCCACTTTTTTCACTGCTGATGCTTCACTCATCAAACGTTTCCCCCTCTTATTTCTCTCTTTTACAAACGAGTGATTTCTTTTTCCTCTTCAAGCTCTTTTTTGGCCCGCTGCTTCCATGCTTCCAATTTTGATGATTTCTTGAGGGTCAGAACAGACAACAACAACAGGAAATAGTATTTTCCGTACATCATGTTGTTGTCTTGATGGATAATTCTCTCCATTGCGCCCAATCCTTTCCGTAATGTAAATGCCTCTTCCCCAATCTTACCGCGTTTTTTATTAGGAATAAAGAAGCAATAAGATCTGGGACATAACAGAACTTCTGCAAAACCGGACGATAACAGGAGAGCAAACATGAAAAGGAACAGTTGATGCACTTGATTGATAGCACAACGGAGGAATGTAAGAGGGATCTGATCGTTCAGCTTCTTCTGACCGCTCTGCTTTAGCACCCGTTTCTTTTCTGTCTCGCTGCATAACGGCAGTTAATCTTTACTGCTTCTCCCGCCTTTCCGCTTCCTTACTGATACGGCGAAAACGTTTGACATCCGCCTTACGCACGGGAAGTGGTTCCTTGCTGAGCAGCTTGATAATCGCAACAATAAGTAATAGCAAGATGATTGTAAACGGCAATGCAGCTATCAGTGAAGCCGTCTGCAAGGCTTCCAATCCGCCGGAAAACAACAAGACAGCAGCGATTGCTGCCATTAAAAATCCCCAAACAAACTTGGCGAATTTAGGAGGATGCAGGCTTCCGTATGCCGTCATACTTCCCAGAATATAGGTGGCAGAATCGGCGGAGGTAATGAGAAAAGTAAAAATCAACAAGATAGACAAAATCGACATCAACAGGCTGAGTGGCAAGTGATCGAATAACTGAAACAGTGCAGTCGCGACATCCTCATTGACTGCTTCTGCTATATCGGTTCCCTGGTTTAGATCCAGCCATAATGCTGTGCCGCCAAAAGCCGCGATCCACAAGCAGGCAATCAGTGGCGGAATCACCATCACGCCCAAAATGAATTGGCGAATAGTCCGGCCTCGGGAGACTCTGGCTACGAACGCACCCACGAATGGCGACCAGGCAATTGCCCACGCCCAGTAAAAAATCGTCCATTCCCTGACCCAAGTCCCCTCTTTGTAGGGCTGCATCCGAAAACTGTAGGATACAAAATTGGCGAAATAATCACCAATTCCCAGGGTGAAGGTTTCAAGGATAAACACCGTGGGGCCAACAATAAACACGAATAACAGCAGACCTAACGCCAGCCCGAGATTGAGGTTGCTTAAATACCGTATTCCTTTATCAAGCCCCGTAGCAGATGAAAACATATAGGCTACCAGCAGTACGGCCATAATGATTACCTGGATCGTACCGGAGTTCTCCATGCCCATAACGGAGTGCAGTCCCCCGTTCATCTGTAGAACCCCCAGCCCGAGCGAAGTGGCAATACCCATTACCGTTGCAATGACCGCAAGTGCATCAATTGTATTTGTCACAAGCGGATTGTTGCCGGTTACCGGCTGTAACGCAGTCGAAATCAAACCGTTTTCCTGCTTACGGAATTGAAAAAAAGCGATAACCAATCCAACAATCGCAAAAACAGACCACTGACTCACACCCCAGTGGAAGAACGCGTATCCCATTGCCACTCTCGCCGCTTCATCCGTTTCCCCTTCCATTCCGATAAAAGGTGTAGTGAAAAAATGACTCATCGGTTCAGCAACGCCCCAAAACACGAGTCCTACCCCGAATCCTGCCGAGAATAGCATTCCTACCCATGTAAAGAACGGGAATTCAGGTTTTTCCCCATCCTTACCTAAACGGATAGCACCAAATTTGCTGACTGCCAACCCAACTAAAAAGACGATCAAAATAAATACGCCAAATAAATACAACCAGCCAAAATTAATCGCAGTAAAATCGAACAGTCGATTTGCAACAGCTCCAAATCCTTTTGGCAACAGAGCGCCTAAAATGACCAAAGCAAATATGATGACAGCAGATACGGAAAACACAGGATTCCGCCAAATATTCTTTTTCTTCACTGAGAAAACCCTCCCTGACCAGTTGAATGTTAAGCTTTATTATT
The DNA here is from genome assembly GCF_017792025.1 of Sediminibacillus dalangtanensis. NCBI lineage: Bacteria > Bacillati > Bacillota > Bacilli > Caryophanales > Bacillaceae > Sediminibacillus > Sediminibacillus dalangtanensis. The sequence continues at coordinate 1,341,662 of NZ_CP046956.1, read as the reverse complement.
CTTTCCTATTTCTCTTTACTTATGAGAATCGGAACAGGAGAGTAAGAACTAATCGATCAGGAAAAACTAGCGGTACAGGAGGTATCCAAATGGAAAAACGATATGACGAATACCGAACTGGACAAGGGGTTCCAGTAGGCGGGCAGTACCAATGCCAGTCCGGCGAAAAAGTGACCTTCAAGGAAGGCGAGTCGTTTCCGATGTGCCCGGTTACTGGTGAAGAAACCACTTGGACACATGAAGACAGGTAAACGATCTAAAAAACAGAGTCCCATTTACGTTAAAAATGGACACTCTGTTTTTTTGTGCTCAATTGCAACGCTCATCACTAGGAAATTTATGTTAAAATAGGATCAAATGTTTTTATTAGGAGGCTGAAATTTTTGAAATGGTACTCGCTATATATCGGCATCTTGTTAGGATTTACGATCGCCTTCCTAATTGGAGGCATTTGGAAGAATGATTTTGATTGGGGCTGGTGGATTAGCATGATGATTGGCGGTACAATCGGCTGTTTGATAGTAGATTTGTTAACAAAGCGTTGGAGTAAAAATAAATGACTTGTTACCGCTTCCTAAAATAAGTAGATAGAAAAGAGCTAAAATAGTTATCAGGAGCGAGAGTCATGCTGCTCGCATCTGCTTTGTCCCTGTTCAACCTGATGGTAGGTCATGGTGTACCGTCTGGCAAACATGATGCTGCAGCCGTTTACTGGAAGTCTGATTGATAATGCCCCAAAAACCGATCCATTTTCAGGTTTGATTAATGGTTTAGCTACAATTCTGCTTATCATCTTTATCGATCCGAAAATTTCGATCATCGCAGATGATGTCATCAATAAAAAAGACAATTATTTAAACCTTAAAGGCGTATCGTTAATAATGATTTTCTCCCGGCTGCTCGGTACCATCTTAGCACAATTCCTGTTCATCCCAGGTGAAGAATATATTGCTTGTTTACTCAATTTTTTTTTAAATCTTTTAATCTTTAAAATAGGAATAGGGGCCATTTTATTGGGACAATTACTTTTGATTAAACACGCAAAGCCGATCATTTCCTCTTCCATTCCATCTTCCAAGTGGGTGCTTTCGGATGAGGGCAACGATCAGACAGCAAAATTAGCTCCCTTATTAGATAAGTATAACTTCCACACGATTTTTTCAAGCGAGGAACCAAAGGCAATTCATACTGCGAAGATTATCGGTACAGAGTTGAATCGGCAACACGAATTTAAAAAAGATTTGCACGAACACGAGCGCGACACAAATCGGAAAATCTATCCAGAAAATGAGTGGCAGTCATTAATCAAGTCTTTTTTCGACCGTCCAAACGATTTAGTTTTCGGAGCGGAAACAGCTAATGAATCACTTAAACGTTTCGATACTGCTGTTAAATCGCTGGTTCACGTTCAATCCTGTCAGGAAGACACAATAATCGTTGCCCATGGAACGGTCATCTCTTTATTCGTTGCAAAATATAATCACGTAAACGCGTTTACACTTTGGCAAAAGCTCGGTATGCCTTCTTATGTAGAACTCGACTTAAAAAACTTTCAGCTGCAAAATGTTGTGAATATGGAATAAATGATTTTGAGAAAACAGATTGATGGTTTCGATATACATACAAACTACGATGGAGTTAAACAGAATCAGTATTGTTTTGTGAGAAGCTTCATTAAATTTACTTCAAGTAACCTTTTAGGAGAAACTTATGAATCAGATTGTTCAGCTATTACTTGGTGTAGGGATCGTCTTTTTTGTATTGGTGACCTTCCTTGTTTTTACAAGCTTTAAAAACAAAAAGTGATTAAGAAATAAGATGCGGACTTACTATGAATCAAATTCATTGAATAATAGAAAATGCTACTAAAAGAAGGGAAGGATTATAATTAAAATAGAAAAATTCATGTATGGCTTCGGCCTATTCTCGTTTATCACTATTCTGCTCCATTTTTGGGGGTATTCCCGGGAATACACAAAGGGTGAACTTGTATCAGGTGTCGTCTTTTTTATAATTGCTGGTATTGTTTATTTTCTGTTTGTCTTTTTCTTTTTTAAGGGAGGGGCCGGTAAAAAAACTGTTTTTTGGGGATTAATCGGTGTCATCTTCCTCCTACTTTACTTATTATTTAATGGGGATTTTGAAAAAGAACACGCCCTGATTCATTTGGCTGGTGGCACTATTCTCTCGACTTAACGAAGCAAAAGCTTGAAAGGGACTTCAAGCTTTTGCTTTCTATATTTTCCGGTAAACAGATTCTTTCCACCTGGATACAAACCAATATTTACCGACCGCTAATCCCCATCTCTGCTGGTGTGACCGCAAAGCCTTAATGCGCCAATACATCGGTGGATGGGGCATCAGTTGGAATTCCACAGCTCGCTGCCACCATGGCGATCGGTCAAGCGATGATTCCTTCAGCATCTCACTCTGTTTTGTTTCACTATAATCAACAATCTTCAACGCTGCTTCGTCCTGTTTGACAGCGATCGCCGTCAAACTCTCTGCCATCTGACCCGATCCTCCAGCTAAATAGGAGGATCCCAAAAAATCCGCTCGAACTTCGCACCACTGTGAGATTAAGGATTGAAATACTGGATATAACATAAACATCAGCCAAAAAACGAAAAATAATGGCGTCTTGACAGCTTCAATGTCTGAAATATTTTCCGCGATTCCGAACACGATTCCTACATATCCAAGCAACAGGACTGCGTTGGCTATCTGTTTCCACATCACGTCCCTCTTTTTAACGTGTACTGCTTCATGAGCCAGGATACCCTCCAAAACATCAGCTGGAAGCTTTAACGTGGCTGAGGTCAGCGTAATCAATGAATGACCAATGTTCATTCCAAACGCCAGCCCGTTATATTCCTCAGAATCTGTTACATAGACTTTTACGTTTGGGATCCCTGCCCGTGAAAATACCCTGCGAGCAGCATTAGTGACGGTTGGGTCGTTTGTTTCTTTGGCATCCATCGCTGTCTTCAACACCCGGTCGGATATATATAAATTAAACAACCAATAACAGCTAGCAAAGAAAATCATCATCATTGGTGGTGTGTGAAAAAAATACAGCAGCAAAACCAGCCCAGTATATGCTGATATACCCTTTACCGTCACAGCAAAGTAAAGCTTTCCAAATAATCTTTTTATGTTTTTACGATGATAAAAAGGCAGTACGGTCACTTTTTCATTTTTTTCGGTCACATCAGATGTGAAGAGTGTCATCCTTTTCCGCCAATATTCAGTTTGGTGAACGGTCATATAAACACTTTCTCCAGGAAACTGAATACGTAACACCTTTTGCATAGATGTTGTAAGGTCAACCCTGCTAGTGAACAAGGTAAAATAAGGATGAAGCTTAAGTATGTCTACTGCAGACTCTACACCTATCAACTCTACATCATGCAATGGATACTTACGTGCATGGAACCAGGAAATAATGTAGAGCACTTGCTCTTTTTCCGCATAATAAATACGTATATTTTTCCAGTCAGCAAATCTTTTAATAAGAATCGTAAGCGACGGAAACATGCCGAAAACAATGAAGAAATGAAACGGACTTTCTTTTGGTCCATATAAAAGGAACAGTATAGCTCCAGCATATACGAATAGGGCAAAACCTATATCAAGTGCAATCCGGTTAATACTGCGCCCGGCCTTAATCTGTTCCACACTTGCTGTGTCCAACTCGCGCTTTAAATCTCTATATTTTGCTAATCCTCCAGTTAACGTGAAACCAGAAGACCATCCACTCGTGAGAAACGAAAAATAGAGGAATCCGTCCAATGAAGGATTAAGAAAAAATATCGAACCTGTCACCAGCAGAGCCGCAACCACTTCGATTACTATACCCCTCTTTTTACTTATTTGTCCGGCCAGAAGACCGATTAAATGAATCATCAGTCCGAGTAGAGCACAGACTAAAATTTCATAAAAACTTGGCAGCATACAATGTCACCTACATTTCTGAACTCATTTTCATCGTTTCGGTTACGTGCAAAGCATCTTCTGTTGTCAGATCAGGATGGTCAATCATTAGGGAATAGCGAAGTCCTTGTTCATCCCAGCTGATATTTCTGATTTCATCCATTTCTTCGGCATCATGACCGCGTACTTTCAAACTGCCGTCGCCCAGTGCCATTCCCTCCCCTTCCGGAGTTGGAAAAATCGAGATAGAAAAAGATGGGACATCATCCTGAATATAATATAATGTTACCTCTGTACGGTTGATTTCACCGCCGAGCTTATCCATTTCTATCCGGTCCAATTCATGCTTCTCATCATCAATGATGAGAAAATCTGTACCCAATGCCTGTTCCGCTTCCTCTACAGAAGACAGTACAGCCATCTCATCATCGATATCCTTCACCTCTACATTATCAGACAAATTCAATAAAAACGTATCATTCGGAAATTCCGGATTCACATCCAGCTTCGTGTATTCCATCGTTGTCTCTACATCGCCTGCTTTTTGTTTCATTTTGACGATGAACCAGTTATCCTGTTCCACCCATAAGTCCATATCCCCTAATAACCCGTCTTCTTTACTCGTTAGTTTTAGATGGTAAGTGTTCCTATCCAAAATAGTTTCTTCACCAATAATCTCCGTATCATGTGAATCCTTGACCCAATCGAGCATACTCATTAGCTGCTCCTTCTGTGTCAAGGAAGCAGGCAATTCGCCAGCGGATAAGTCAATCCGCTGAGCTGTTTTACTTCCTTCTTCATAAATCGTCATGGACTCTCCATCCATAAGTGCTATCGATCTTTTGTTCGCAGAAGGCTCTTCGGTAATGACTTTTTTTTGCCCATTACTACCTGCATATTCTTTAAAGGCTGTCTTCTCCACTGTCTCACCATCTTGAATCGACAAACTGCCCTCTCCGTAATAAACAAGCGGTTCTTCGCTTTCAGCAAGCACCTTCGTGAAAATTTCCTCCGAGGACACACTTCCCCCTCCTTTACATCCTGTCACGACGAGTAACATCAATAATCCGAGACTCAACCAACCTATATGTTTCATCTATATTTCTCCTTCCCTCAACCAGCATGCAATTAATGTTCCAAAGCCTTGTTCAGACCATAAACCGATTTTTCCACCGTGTTGTTCCATTACTTTCTTAGCTATACTGAGCCCAAGCCCTGAACTGCCGCTCGCTCTGGCATTTTCAACCTGTACAAAGGGTAAAAAAATTCGTTCTTGGAGATCCTTTGGTATTGCTTTGCCTTGGTTTTGAATCAAAAGCAAGGTTCCTCCAGTCCGAAAAGTATCCAATTCCCTTCGAAATGGTTGAAATACCCACTGCGGTATCCTACAGTCACTGGACACAGTCGCCAACCACAGGCTTTTCCCTGGGGGTGTGTGACGAATACTGTTAGCCATCAAGTTATCCACTACCCGCATAATCTGCCCTGGATTTAAATAGTAAGTATCTGCTACACATGCTTCCACATGGAGTTGGATTTCCTTCTGGGAGCAGGGTTCTTCATAACCGTTCAGCAGCATGTCAAAAAATTCATCTCCATCTACTTCTACCTGTTCCGACTCTTTCACATCAGATTGCAGAGCAGTGAACAAGGATAAGTCATGAAGCAGCTGCTTCATATACGCTAGTTTATTGAATAAAATGCCTGCATACTCCTGTCTTTCTTGAACGGAAAGCGGGCGTCCTCCCCATAAACTCTCCGAGTATGCTTGTATAACGGTCAAGGGTGTTTTTAAATCATGAGACAGAGCAGCAACTATATATTGTTTTTCTTGCTGTTGCTTAAGAAGTTCCTGTCTTGTTTTTTCGATTTGACTTTTCATCCGATAAAAATGTGCAATCAAATCACCGATCTCATCCTGAGAATGTTTCATATTTTCGGATATTGGTTCCCCTTTGGCAAATGCCGTCATTTTCTCACGCAACTGCCCAAGCGGCCGGTTTAACTTGCGATGAAGAAGCCAGATAACCGTTCCATAAATGAGTGCACTAAACAGGATCAAGGTGCCACCCACTAGTATAGTTCGGTTATTCACCCCTTCTATCCATACATCTCTGGAAAGGGTGACTTCGTAAATGCCTGCCAGCTCCCTATCATGAAAGACTGTTTGTTTCAAAGCGTATGTACGGGGGTTTTTCGTCAAGTCGTTCAAACCGCTGTAAAGTTGGGACGTGTCTACCTGTAAAAACCTGCCTGCATAGGCATCATCCCATGAAGAATAGAGAGTGATACCGTCAGGACGGTAAAGGGTTATACGAAGTGAGCCAGTAGCTGCTTTTGCTATTTCCCGATAGTTTTCCTGAGGCTGAATATGATATAGTCTTTCATCCTGCAGAATAGTCTCCAATTCTTCCATTTGCTGTCTAGCTTCTAGGGATTCCTTGATATCTTGGCTACTATCAAAACGACTGATGCTTATGTAGAGTACATAGACGGCTGCCAAAGGCAGGAGTAGAACGACCAAGTAACTTAAAGCAAGCCAGTTTTTTAATTTCATACAACGGACTCCCCAATGAAGCGGTAGCCGACTCCCCAAACAGTTTCAATGTATTTCGCCGACCTCGTTTGATCTTTTAATTTCGTACGCAGACTTTTGATATGGACCGTTACCGTATTGTTTCCTTGCAGCTCTTGCTGTCCCCATATGTGAAGATACAACTCTGCTTTAGAAAAAGTTTTAAAAGGATTTTTCGCAAGTAACAATAATAATTCCTTTTCCTTAATCGATAAAGGTACCAAAATCTTATTCAACTTGACCACCTTATTGGTAAAATCTATTTCCAAACCACCAGGATACATTTGTTTGTCCGCCTGTTCGGCTTTATTCAAAAATCTGCGATACCGCCGAAGGTGAGAATTAACCCGGGCGCTCAACTCACCAAGACTGAATGGCTTGGTTAAATAATCATCCGCTCCTAAATCCAGTCCTTGTATTTTATGCTCCTGTTCTTGCTTCGCACTGACAATAAGAAGTGGAACATCGCTTTCCAAGCGGATTTTTCTACTTAATTGAAAACCATCCATTCCCGGAAGCATCAAATCGACAAGGATTAAATCAAACCAGTCATTTTTAAATTCCTCCCATCCCTCGCTGCCGGTAGAGGCCCATGTTGGAGCGTAGCCGTGTTGCCGTAAATGATCCATCATGACCCTGGCAATCTCTACTTCATCCTCTACAATCAATATTTTTTCTTGGTTCTTCATTGCCTGATCCCTCTTTCACGTTCTATTATAATGGCTCGGAATCGCTTTAGAGAAAATCTTTATAAACGCTTAATAAATCGAAAGTCACCCCCTCCATTATAAGAGATAATCCTGTTGTTTGGATGCCCTATTAAGGACAAAAGCGCAAGCGCCTGTTTAAAGGAGTACAGGCTAAAGCCGCCACGTCCTGTGGCAACGCCTGCATGACCCACATCGTTTGGGCCTCCGACAAGCTTAAGAACAGCCTCGGCGTGGCGTTTTTTGCCATACCGAGGGTGGGCTTAAGACCTCGAGGGGGTAGGCGCTGGAGCTGGACGTGGCTGTTTCAGCCAATAATGATCCACAGACAGTTAAATTTTAATTTCCTATACAATAAAAAAAAGGGACTGACCCTCAGTCACCGATTATGACGTTTTGGGCAGTCCTCCCGAGCACCTATTATCCGATTATCTAAGTGATAGACTACGTTTTGCCCTTTATCAATGCGAATTCTCCGGTTTCCAAAGAGAAATGCCGGGTTGCTTTTCTGTTTTTTCTAAACATCCTTATTCTTTCGGTGTTTTACTTCTTCCATCTTCGAATAAAAACTATCCTCAAGATCAATTTCAAAGTAATTAGCCATTTTGGTTATGTAGGCAATACAATCTGCGAGTTCCTTTCCAACGTCTTCCTTTACAACAGCCTTCGCCTTCTCAAATGCTTGTTGTTTGGCTTCTCCTTCCTGAACCGCCTTATATGTAAGGTTAAAAGCCTTTCGAAATTCTTCCGCCACCTCTGCTACTTCTGTTGTCAACAGCATGTAATTATTCAACAAATCTTCTCTGCTAACTTCATAGCTTTCTTTCCTTATTTCCCAGCCCATTTCTTTCTGGAAGGATTCGGCATCTTGCTGCAGTTTTTTCATCTTATCACTCCTTCTATTTATGTGGATTTTTTTCATAACGCACGTTTAGCACCCTTTATTGTTTGTTATGGTTTTTCGCTGGGCGTGTAAGAACTTTGTGTTCAGGAAAGAGCAACTACCTCCCTCTATTATTTTAGGCGAAGTCCAAGTTCTTTATGGAAAAGCAACCATGTATCCCTTTAATAGACAACATACCACATAAACTGAATGTATAATTGAACCATGAAATAAAAAACAACGGCATACCCCAGGTTGAAGCGGAAACCATTCTTCAGGATGCTCAATCCATTCGTGGCACTCAAAATGATGATAGGCAGGATAACTGGAGACAACAAAACTGAAATTACGCTTCCAGAGGTCATGGACAACACTACCAGTTCCGGCGGATATGGCATATCCACATGCTGGAGGATCCCAGCAACCAGTACGATGACCGTCAAAGGGCCCAAGCCCAAAAAGCCGAGAATAATTGTAGTGAATGGCAGAATGACCAGGAAATTCAAAAATGGAACAATGTCCTCCAAATAAAACAACCCTTCTACCAAGTAATTTCCTATACCTGACTGGTTGACTGCATAGATCAGCATCCCGGCAGCTAGCAAGAGACTAAATTGCTGGGATTTATGTTTCATATCATGCCCAAAATATTGCCTCGCCTGGTTCATAAGTCTTCCTGTTCGTTTTTTAAGGATAAAATAACCACAAGTCCATACAATAATGACCGGCGGAATGACCATTAATAATCCCCACCCCATTGTGATGTGAAGAAGGAAAATAGTCGTGAACAAAGAGACAAACAGGATGGCGAATTCCAGTACATGCTGTTTTGTATGGTTGTCTTGTCCTTTTGATTTTACCAATCTATCAATCTCTGATTTGATTCCTGCTGTATAGTTTATTCCATACTGCTTTTCTTTTCTTGAAGCGAACCAGACAGCCAGACCAATCCCTGCAAGAGAAATCATCAGCCCCTGGGCGATCGTCCAACCCAAAGAAGCGTCCAAATGATCGACAGCAAATGCAAAGCTCGGAATGCTGACAACCCAAAGTGTCGTCAACGCAAAGGAACGCAACAAGGCAGTACCCTTGAAGTATTCCCAAGCTTCCCCCGTTTTGTCGCGAAGGAATGCATGGATAAATTGATACATCATCGGGATACAGCCAAACAGCAGAAAATAGGCAATAAGCTGATTGATCAACATGATTCCAAAATAAAACTTTCTGCTAGTATTCAGAAAATGGTGGGCAGCGTTCATCATACTGTCAATGTAAGGTTCCTCACGCAGGATCCAGCCTATGACCGGAACAATCAGCAATAAAACAATCAGGCTGCGCATCTGAATGATGCCTTCCAGAAGAAAGGAAAGAAAAGAACCGCCTGACGCTAGTTGAATCGACGTTGCCGCTGCCAACAAAAACAATGGAACCGTAAACGAGCGCAGCGGTAAAATCAAAGCAGCAAAAAGGACAGCTGCAATTCCTGCCACAGACAATATCCATTCCCCTGCATGAGAAGGAACCAAAAAGGTAACATAATGCATGACAGCATAGAGAAGGACGGCTGCCGCAAATCCTGAAGCAGCAATTTTTTTCATATTAAAAACTCCTAATCTAGTTGGATCACGATTCTGTTTCTCTATTTTATTATAGCATGATAAGGAACAATCCTTACCTGTTCAAAAGAGCCTGGGACAAAAGCATCGTGCCACCAATAAAATCCGAACGATTCCACCATTCGTTTGGTTTTTTTGATTGGAAAAAAGCAATCCCTTCTCCCCTATGAAAAGTGCAACTTTCCATTCCGGCAAGTACTTCGCTTTCCGCGGGCACGCGTAGCATCTTGCCGTAGCGATTCGAAGCACGCATCAAACAACAGGATAAAAAGAGAATATAAGACAAAAGCGCAAGCGCCTGTTTAAAGGAGTACAGGCTAGAGCCGCCACGTCCTGCAGCAACGCCTGCATGACCCACATCGTTTGGGCCTCCGACAAGCTTAAGAACAGCCTCGGCGTGGCGCTTTTTGCCACACAGAGGGTGGGAATAAGACCTCGAGGGGGTAGGTGCTGGAGCTGGACGTGGCTGGTTCAGCCAATAATGATCCACAGACAGTTAAAATTATCATTTCCTATACAACAACGAAAAACCGAACGAATTTGATTGGCATTTAGAATTCCCTCGGTTTTTTTGCTATGGTGGCCATGCTTTTTTCCCGGCCTCTTGGTATACACGACGATATTCTCACCCTTAGGAACAAGGACTGCTGATAAAAAACGATCAAGGAGCGTTTTCGCATTCTGCTTCGCCATTTTGGCTTGAACAGGATGATTTAGTAATTATTCGATCAATTTCCTCTGAATTCGTATCTGCCCCCGGTGATTAATTTCATCCTCCATTACATGGAACCAGATAAAAAAGTGATTAGACGGCTGACCATCCCATTGTATACCCATAAAGCCATACATCATTTCGCTGCCGGAATTCTGACAAGGTTCTTTGACGAACTTTAGCAAGCTTATCAAGATAAAAATCAAGAGGATTTCCATGAATTTCAGCTCTACCTTGATCCCCGAGACTATAAGCGGCTCCCCATTCGGCCGTTTCCTTATCATTTGGGCTTCTGCCATCAAATATCTCTATTTGAAAGCCGATTTCGACTGCTGCCATATGTAATAACAAGGCGCCAATACTGTTGCTTTTTTCCGTTGGCAAGTAATCCAGCTGTTCTATCGAAAGGCCTCTAACAGCATCGAGGGTCGTCTTTCTTGCATACTCCATCATCGAAACAAGATGCCCGATTTTGGGAGTGTAACCTGTTTTTTCCGTGATTTTATATTCCATGATCGACTCCTTTCGATTAGACTTAATAAAATCTTCCTGGCTTGTATTACACTACTAACACCACCGATGTCCTTTTCCATCCTGCGCCTCCGCCAATTTCTTCCGTATCATCCTTTCCACTACCTCTTTAACAAACTTATCCAATGAGAAAACAGCTTATTACAGAAGGATATACCGGTAATTTGCCGAATGAAACAAAGAACCGGAAGCATAAAATAAGTGACTTGATTTGGAGAGGAGCAGGAAAATGAATTTTCGGTTAAACGAGTCAATCGAAATTCTCGAACGAACACCGCACACCCTAGGAGCCTTTTTGACAGGATTATCAAACGGCTGGCTTCACTGTAATGAAGGCCAAGGAACTTGGAATGCTGATGAAGTAATCGGCCACCTTATCGAAGCGGAAAAAACAAACTGGGTGCCGCGAATCAAAACTATTTTAGACCAGGGAGAAGATACCTCCTTTCCTCCCTTTGATCGGTTTGTCCACTTGAATCAATCGGAAGAAAAAACGGTTGATCAAAAGTTGGAGGAATTTAAAACACTGAGAGGCGAAAACATCTCTCTTATTCAACAGCTTATTGTTTCTGATAAACAGTTTGAATGGATCGGCATCCATCCAGCTTTTGGTGAAGTGAAACTTCGCGAACTGCTTTCAACCTGGGTAGTTCATGACTTTACCCACATTTCGCAAATCGTCCGGGTGATGGCAGAACGCTACCGCACTGATGTAGGACCATGGCAGGAATATTTGGGCGTTCTTAAACGCTCCAAGTAGCCAATGTCCAGAGGGGAAATGTCAGCGAATACTAGATTGCCTTTCTGGCAAGTGGAATCGCTTCTACCAAAAAGACCACTTGCCGAAAAGGCAATTCAAGGCAATTCAAGTCAATACTCTTTACTTCCTCAAAGCTTTATAAAATCCAGTCATCGTGTCTATCAACAGGGTTAGAACAAAAGCAGCAAGAGCCAGGTTGTACGATTGATTCCAGACTGTTTTTATGATCATATATTCTTCCTGCTGTTTACCGATTTCCCAGCTATCGGTGAGCTGTTGGACAAAATCCGGATTTAAGATCGCCTGATCTCTCAGTATAAGCATCGCCAGTAAAAAGATTGCACCATTTATCACTAGATTAGTGACTGCCAGATTCTTGGTCCACTTTCCAGCCATTAATTTTGTGATCTCTTTTACAATACCAATTGCTACCATTAGGTAAATAAGCGGCATTACCTCATCCAGTTTTTCTTCGTTCAAAAAAGGAATTGTTGCTTCCAAGTGATGGTCCTCGAATAAGAGGATTCCGAACAAGTGATTAGAAAACCGCATTACCACCAATAGTAGGATGGAAAAAATAATTCCTGTTAGGACATCGCCGCGTTTTATTCGTTTTTTCTCGTCAGGAACAGGCGGGAGTTCGGACGGGTTCCATTTTCCCCTATTATACACCCCTGGCAATCCAAAAGGTGTCATACCAAAATATTGAGCAGCAGCGAAACCAGCAGTAATCCAGGCAAACGCTTGTGTGGCGGTAACAAAAAGGGAAATAAGAAAGTCGACAAAATGGCTTAGAATACTAAGGGGTGTCAGGATAGTTTCGACTGCAAAAATGATCCCCATGGCTGAGACAGCGATGATGAAAACCAATTTCATTACCGATAAATAGGCTGGAAACAGGTCTGGTCCTACTAAAAAGTGGCTGGTTCCACGGTACTTTTCCGCTAATTCTGATGGGCTCCCTAATTCTATTAATACCCTTTCTATATTCGAATTCTCTACCGGCCGGCCATCGTTCCCTTCGTCCAGCATATCCTCGATCAAGCCTCGTAATTCTTCTGCAATGTCTTGCCGCTGCCCCTGCGGAAGACGTTGTGTGACCGCATATATATAGCGCTCAACCATTTTCTCTGAATAATCCTTCCATATTGCCGACAATGCTTTTCCACTCGTTTTTCAACTGGGCAAAGACTTCTTTTCCCTTCCTGCTTACCAAATAATATTTACGTGGCCGCCCCTCATTGGTGTCCCACTTGCTCTCCAACAACCCTTGTTTTTCCAATCTTCTCAACAACGGATACAACGTTCCTGGTTCTACGGGCATACCTTTTTCACTAAGTATGCTTACAAGCGAATAGCCATATTGTGGTTCATCCAACTGGCTGAGAACCCCTATTGTAATCGTTCCGCGACGCAATTCCTGCAGCAGTTTGTCGACCAATTCATCCACTTCGCTCATACGATCAACTCCTGACTTCATTATAGTGTATGCCACACAATATTGTAAATAGTACATTAATGTAATCAGCTATCTCTTTTATTTTCGAAGTTACTACTACATTCATTCGATGGTAAACTTGATAGGAAAGATGGTGATAATAGAGTGAAAAAAAGGGTTGTTTTCAGTATATTGATGGCGCAAATTCTGTTTGTTTTGATTTTGCCGATTTTGATGCCCCTTACTGAATATCTGCATCCACTAGTGTTAATAGTCGTCTGGATCTGCTACAGTTTTGCTTTCCTTTTTATTAACAGCTTGTTATTCAAGCAGCAGATCAAGATTCCAATGAATTCGTTGAATGTAACCATAATAGGTTATAGTATTTTCTTGCTTATTCTTTTGTTTTTCCGTCCGGGTGGCCAAGTCTACGACCATGTCAATGTTATTCCCTTCAAAACGATTACGTTTTACTTGGATGGGGAGACGCGCCCACTCATTGCTTTTTACAATCTCGCTGCCAATATCGGCCTGTTTATCCCTTTTGGCATTTACTATCGCTGTAAAAGAGAGGAAGCCAAACTTACGAACCTAGCAGGCATCGCTATAGCTTCCATCACCTTCATCGAGTTCTTTCAGCATATCACCCACCGCGGAAGTATGGACATCGATGATGTAATCTTGAATACCACCGGCATCCTACTTGGCTATCTCGTATTCCCGCTGTTCAGAAAAGTTTTTTTCATCCAAAAATAAAAGAGGCCGGGACAAAATCATGGCGACCAAAGCAAAAACCGAGCGAATTCTTAATGCTGATAGAATTCGCTCGGTTTTTTTGTAAGGTTAGACTTCCTTTTATCCTGTTGTTTGATGCATGCTTCAAATCGCTACGGCAAGATCTACGCGTTCCCGCGGAAAGCGTAGTACTTTGCCGGAGTGGAAAGTTGCACTTTTCATAGGGTAGAACGCTTTTCATTTTGGTCACGATGCTTTTGTCCCAGCTCTTTGCTTGCTTTGTTTTTCCGGCTGCTTCATAACTTTTCTATTTAGAAAAAGAAGTTTTTACGTAACTTCTAGCTTAACTCCTTTTCTAAAACGATTTTCAATTCCCCTTTTTTATCAAGGTACGTGTCAGTAATATCAAAGCCTGTCTTAATATTCAATAGCAGCATGGAACGCCAACGATTCATTGTTTTCGTTTGTACCCTGTCATACCCCTTTTCGCGTAAATACACGTGCTGATGTTGCATCAAAGCGGAAGCAATCCCCATGTTTCGGTAATCCGTGCTCACTCCCCCTAACCAGCTGTAAAATTTTTTCTCATCCACCGGGTAGCCTATTTTATAACCGATTACCGTACCAAGATCAAAAGCTAGCGTAAATAGCAGATACTGCCTTTTTTTAATTTTTCCAGCTAGCTTATCTGCATCCCCGAATATGGAGTCATGCAGCAGAAGCACCCCTTCAAGTATTGGTTGTTCTGGTATATTGACTATATTCTCAGAGGTGATATTCACACCTGTACGCCCTCCCAATTCCTCTTATCCATTATTTCGATCAAGCCCGAAAGTGTAGGTTTTCTGGATTCACTTGCCATTTCAACGTTTCTCCAGCCACATACCTCTTCAACTCTTCCAACATATACATTCCCATTCTTCCGCACTCCGCCCCTTCGCTTCCGGCCAAATGCGGCGTAAGCACGACGTTTTCCATTTGATACAATGGTGAACCAACTGCTGGCGGTTCCGGATCAGTGACATCCAGGACCGCGGTAATATCCGTTCGTTCCGTTAATACGCGGACCATTTCTGGTTCCCTTATGATAGCACCCCGCGCAGTATTGATGAAACTGGCATGCTGTTTCATTATTGCAAAATGCTCCCCTGTAATCATCCCTCGCGTGTCATCCAGTAAAGGAGCATGCAAGGAAACAACATCTGATTGCTGAAAAATTTGTTTTAATGAACACAACGTGACGCCAAGTTTTTCAGCTTCCTTTTTGTTCACGAAAGGGTCGTAAGCAAGCACCTCGACATCAAACCGTTTTAACTGCTCGGCAACACCCCGACCGACTGTACTCAGGGAAATCAATCCCACCGTGCTTTGGAAAGATCCTGCTATCGGAAATGGTTTTTCCGGAAACTGTCTCTCCCGCTTGACTTGCCGGACGAACTGCCAGCCGTTTTTCAGGCAGAACAACACCTGTGATAGGGTAAATTCAACGACAGGGATCGCATTCGCACCAATGGCACTGGTGACTTTGACCTTCCGCTTCCAAACCGCATCAGTCACAATCGGTTTAACAGAGCCGGCTGCATAAAAAAAGACCTTTAATTTTTCGGCTGTCTCCAAAAAGGATTCATCCAGCCTTGGTCCACTCCAACCGGAAAAAATCACATCTGCCTGTCTTAACAGTTCTGGATGCAACCTGGCCGTTTCTGCCGCCATCGGAGGGGCTAAAATATCAATGAATTGACTGATTTCCTCCCTGACTGCGGGAGGATAAACATAGTCAAACGGTTCCAAGCGCATGATGAATAGTCCTTTTTCCATCCGGTATCTCCTTTCCGATTAATCTTGAAGCGCACGATCGATTGGAAACGCCTTCCCCGACCACACCTTTTTGGCAGTCCAGTCCTGCGGCGGATCCTGCCAAAACGGTGCATCAGCAGACAAACCAAGCGGTAAAAAGACTGCTGTACATAAATACGTGCTGCCGGTCGATATGTACCCTTCACCTATACTCGGTTGATGGCCGCTAAGACCGATGGTAAGCCAGCCATCCTCGCTAAAGCTGCCTGGCATTTCAAAAATCCGCTTTATGACGGCCGTTAAACCGGTCCGAACCTGAGCTGGCTCGAGAGAATCAGGAAGCTTCTCATGAAGCGAAAGCTGGGCAAGACTATGAAAAACGCCGGTTCGGTAAGCAAGTGACCTTCCTACTGGAGGAAAGGTTCCATCGGCAGCTATCAAACGTTCCTGAATTTCTGCGTATCTTTGTACCCTGCGCAAGACTTTCGGGTATTGGTCCTGCCATTCCTGATATTGCCCCCCGATTGTTTCCACTATATCAAACAACATAGGCTGAATGACAAAGCTATTATAATAGTCATAGTGAAAATACGGGCCATCCTTATACATTCCATCCCCTGCATACCATTGTTCTGTTTGTTTTAAAGCATAATCAATCCGCATAGGATCCCAATCCAGTTCGCCTAGTTGAAATAAAGCAGTCTCAATCATAGCAGAAAACAACAGCCAGTTTGAAAAATAGGGTTTTCGATCCCGAGTAGCTCGTAAAGCCGTCACCACATTTGCCTTAACCCGACTGTCAAGCGATTCCCAAAGCTGCTGTGGTGCCCTGATAATGGCATGGGCCAGAAAAGCTGCATCCACAATTGGTTGAAATCCCTCCGTGAAATTCATATAATCGGGTGACGTTGGATCGGTACCCGCGTCAATCGCCTTCCGTGCTAAAGCACTATATCGCTGACGGATTTTTTCCTCCTCTGAATCCTCTTGTTTCTTCTCCAGCCAAGGGGCCATTCCATTCAATAGCCGAGCTATCGCTTCCAGGGCAGAAAACGCTTCACGATTGGTTTTCGATTTCATTTCCACTGGCATGGCAGCTTTTAATTGGTGGTCCTCTAAAGCAGAAAGTACCGGATCAGCGACCTTTCGCATCATTTTCAACCAATAGTGCCGTTCCTTATTTATTATAGGTTCGATTGCCGTTCCCTCACTCTCCATGTTAAATCAAGAGGCCTTAGCCTCGATATTACTAAACACACGTTGGGCAAAAACGGACAGGATAAAACTGATACTACTGCACCCAAGCACGGGTAAGATTCCGGGTAAGATCGTACTAAACCAGTAAAGCAAAACAACTCCTATGATCGCTAAAACAGTCAGAAAAGGAGACGATACTGCAGTGAACAATGCATTTTTTACAGTATCAAAGCCTGTTCCCTCAAAATGAACCAATACCGGAAAAAGATACAGCCAAACCAGCAAGTATAAAAAGCTAAGCAACAGAAGGAGCAATTGAAACAGCTCGGTAAGCACACCAACCCAGTTCGTAACCAGACGGAAATTAATAAAAAGCAAGCTGCCAAATAACAGGAGAAGGAATCCAAGTTGATTGGCCTTCCAAAACAGCATCCTATACGTTGAAAAAAAGGTATGGAAGACAGGTATTTCCGTCCTGCCGCTAATCCACTTCCGCTGAACGGCAAACATAGCAGCGGTGGCAGGAAAAATTCCTACCAGCAATAATCCGGCCAGACAGAATACCAGCCACAACAAATTGAGATAAGCGAACCGGTTTATCCAAATACAAACCTTAGCTAATAGTCCTGCTTCCACTTCTCATTCCCTCCCGACAAATGCCACTTAGCAGGAAGAAGGATTCTCACCTTACTTCCTGCTAAGATTTTTTTGGTTACCTGTTATCCAGCCACTCCGTACTCTCTTTTTGTGCCTTGGTCAATGCTTCTTCTGCGCTTCTTTCCCCTGTAAGCGCCGCTTCCACTTCAGAAGTAAGGATAAAACGCGGCTGTGCAGACCCCCAAGGATAACGCGGTGTCCACGGTGTACGCATCGCTTCAAACACTGGCTGCATCAATTCGGTATCCTTTACGCTATCCCATTCCATTGCCGACTTGATCGATGGAACCAGCCCCATTTCTTCAAAAATGTACTGTTGGGTAAATTCACTTGTAGCGAACTTGACCCACTCCCAAGCCAAGTCTTTGTTTTCACTGTCCTTGGCAATCGTTATCGGACTCCCGGCAAACAATCCACCGACTCCTTCGTCATTTTTGAACTCTTGGGCTATACCGATCCTATCCTCCAACCCTTGTGCGTAGGCTGGTTTAACCGTATCTCCCGGTCCTTGATTGAGCATGATGGCGATATTGTTTTCTTCTGTCAGCCATTTCTCATTCCCTTGATTGCTCACCAGTCCTTCAGGAGCGAGCTCCTGCATATCAAGCAGCCAATTCAACCCGTTGACCATTTCTGGTGAGTCAAAGTTGAATTCGATCTCATCCCAGGCAAAACCGGAGCCCCATGAACCATTTTGCCCTTCTGCAAGATCAATCAGCGTAAATGCTGATGACCAATCGCCCCTGAACCAAATCCCATAGTTTTGTTCTCCGGTTACCGGGTTTTTTCCAGTCATTTGTTTTGCTTTTTCCGCTACTTCTTCCATCGTTGGATGGTCTGACAAGTATTCTACGCCCCACTCATCAAATAACTGCTTGTCATAAGCTATAAAACGGGCATCTCCGAGAAATGGCAGGCCATATATTTGCAGTTCATCATCATCCGGTCCCAACGCTTTCCAGCCTTCGACCTGATTTTCGATGAAAATGTCTAAATCGAACTCTTCATCTTTGTCAATGTACGGCTGAAGGGGTTCCAGTACTCCCTGGGGAGCAAAATCGACGGTTCCCGGCATTTGATAAACATCCGCATCTCCCGACGTAATCATGGCCTGTGTTTTTTCGGTATATCCTTCCCAAGGCATTAATGTAAATTCAACTGTGGCTCCTGGATGCTGCTTTTCAAATTCCTCTTTCAGCACTTCCACCCCTTTGACAGACTCACCTGTTACCGGATCCGTTTTCGTCTCCATCGCAAAGTCGCCAATTAATTGAACATTGATCTTTTGTCCAGCCCATTCCCCATCAGCCTTTCCCGACCCTGCTCCTGACTTGCTGCAGCCGGCAAGCAGACCTGCCAGCACCAACACTGCAGCCAACAGTACATTCACTTTGGAAAAACATTTTTTCTCCATGCTTTATCCTCCTCGACTTTTTTAGAAACAAAAGGGACGGCCAACACGATGCTGTCACTCACTCGCCTTTAACTCCACTTAAAGCAATGCTCTGGATAATGTATCGCTGCAGGAACAAATACAGGATGATGATTGGCAAAATACTGACGGTTGCCAGTGCCATCGTCAATCCACCGAGACTTGTGCCATTTTCCAGCGAGAAGCTTGCCAGATAAAGAGGGACTGTATGCAGTTCTTGATTATTGAGAACGACGAGCGGCCACATGAAATCGTTCCAGCTCCAGATAAAGGCCAGGATAACCATGGTTGCTGCAATGGGTCCGGCCAGAGGCAAATATACCCGGAAGAAAATTTTGAATTCGCCTGCCCCATCGATTTGCGCTGCTTCCCTTAAGGTATCCGGGAGTTGGTCAAAAAACTGCTTGCAAAGAAAAATCAACATGCCATTGATGACGGTAGGTAAAATCAACGGCCAAAACGTGTTCAGCAAATCGACTGAGTTGAACAATTTGTACAACGGTATCAATCGAGGTTCCATCGGGATCATCAGTGTACACAATACAAGAATAAATAGAAGTTTCTTGCCTTTGAACCTGCCTTTAGAAAAAGCGTAACCGGCAAACAGGGATGCGGATACTCCAAGCAGCACCGAGCTTACTGTTACAATGGCTGAATTGATATAGGACTGGATCAATCGTCCATTTTCAAAAACAATGCCATAATTGAAACCGGAAGGCTCTTCTGGTATCAGACGGGGAGGAAAAGGCATGCTGATATTTGCCGTTCGGTCAAAACCGACACTTACCATCCAAATGAACGGAGCCATCAATAATAGTCCGAAAAACAGTAAAACGATGAATTTGAAGGCGCCAGACATACGTTCAGCTTGCTTATTGGAAAGCGTACGTGTCACTTCACTCACCCCTTTCTTGCTAAATTTTCATATTGGAAAGCTTAAGATTGATAAAGGTGAACACCAGGATAATCATGAACATAATATAGGTGGCTGCCGAGGCTATGCCAAACTCAAATCCAGTAAACCCTCGTTCATAAATAAATGCGCCCATGGTTTGGATGGAACGCGCCGGACTGCCGTTCGGTCCGCCAAGCACATAGACTTCATTAAATCGTTGTAAGGCTCCGATCCAACCGGTTATCAATAAGAAGGCAAATGTTCCTCCCATGTTCGGAACGGTAATAAACAACCACTGCTGTAAACCACTGGCGCCGTCAATCCGGGCCGCTTCATACATTTCCGGTGAAATTGCCTGCAGATTGGCAAGACAAATGATGATGACAAACCCGATCCAATGCCAGACCGCCAATAAAATAACAGCCCACTTCGATGTCGATGGATCCGAAAGCCAGCCGGGTGTCGGAAATCCGACGATATCAAGTAAGTAATTGACAATCCCCATTTCTGGATGGAGTACAAATGCAAAGATCATGGCTGCAGCTACAATGGAAGTGACATTAGGAAGAAAGTAAATGACTTTGAAAAAGTTTTTTCCTCTAGGAGTGGAATTAATCAAAGAAGCAAAGATAAAGCCGAGTGGTATCGTAATGACAATTTGAAAAATACCGATAAAGAATGTATTTCCAACAGCGTTCCAAAAAGGGCCTGATGTCAAAACCGTTTTAAAGTTTTCCAAACCGATAAAGTGTTCGATCGTTCCGTTTGACTGATAAAAGCTTAGCCGCAAAGATTCAAAGATTGGATAGATCATAAACAACAAGATACCTAGGAAACTGGGAATCAGAAAAATATACCAAGTTAACGGAGAGGACGTTTTTTTCGTCGATCTGGCTGGAAGACGTCCGTTTTGAGCCGTACCTGCCGGAAACTGGTTCTCGATTTCCGCCTTGTCTTTCATTCTCGTATTCTCCTTTCCTGAAGATTTCCTTCATAGAATTCAGGGACTCGGAAAACCTGACAGCAGTTCTGTTAGCGCTTACATTAAATCGAAAACTATCTTTCTGTTTGTCCTAGTATATTGCCTGCTATGTTGTTTTATACTAGTTAATAGACCGTCTTTTCAATGGTATTTTATGGAGAAATAAGAAGTAGTAGATAAAATTATTGGCAGGGCTATATAGGGATATCTATGAAAAAAGGTACACTACGATGGATAAGCGAAAACTTCTGCTAGATATTTTCGGGCAGCATATAATTCACCAGACAGATTGGACCAATTGCATTCCACAGCTATGCTGCCGTCATATCCAGCCGCCGTCAAGCATTCCTTAAATTCATGGTACGGGTAGCTCCCAGTACCGGACGGCTTCCGGTCCGTGTCGGCCACATGGACATGCTTCAAATAATCTTTCGCCGTGATGATATTTTCTAATGGTTCCCTCTCTACCTCCATGTGATAAAAATCAGCCAGCACTTGAATCGATCGACGGTTGACCGACTTGGCTAATCGAACGGCCTCCGGAACGCTGTTAATAATATTGCTTTCCATCTGATTCAACGGCTCGATGACAATAGTCAAGCCGAGTGGTTCCGCATAATCTGCTGCTACATCAAGAAAACGGCCAATTTGTTCTTCCCCTTTCTGTCGCGAAAACCCTTCCGGCAATGAACGTGCAACACCGCTTCCAAAGACAACCTTTTCAGCTCCTATTTGCTTGACGCGAGGCATTGCCGCCTCCAGGTAACCGGCGATTGCCGCTTCATCTACTTCATTGCCGACTATTTTCAAAGTTCCCGGTAAAAAAATGTTACAGGACATTACTGGCAGCTTGATATCCCGACAGAATTGAGCCTGTTGGTCAATGATATCTGTTTGCTCTTCCATAAGGGAAACGACTTTGCATTCCAAGAAATCAAAACCTGCCTCTTTCACTAATTTGGCATTTTGGATATCGGTACAACAACCAATATTCATGACTCACCGTCCCCCTTTCCTTATATTTCGGTCAATAACTGCTTGATTCGGTTGATATTATGGGAAAGTGCCTCCCTCGTAGGAAACACGCCACTAAAATCTTCAAACCCGACATATCCGTCATATCCCACAGCTTTCAAATCAGTTAATACCTGCTTCCAGTCGACCACGCCATGCTCCAGCTGTGCCCATTTCACTTCCCACCCTATGCTTCCATCCGGATACTTCTGATTGATCTGCCAGCTTGCATTTTTGACCTGAACATGTGCCAGATAATCTCCCAGGACTTCCAATCCCATCCGATAATTTTCAAAGCCCTCATGCACCATATTGCCAGGGTCATATAACACGCCGATATGGCTGGGATCGAAATGACGGACCAACCGATAAGCCAGGCTTGCACTGGGCGTGATTGTCTGATGATGCGTTTCCACCAATCCCTTCACCTTGTACTGCTTGCACATTTCTTCCACTTCTTTCATGTACTGTACCGCCTTTTTATATAAGTCCTGGTACGTTTCCGTCCTGTCATACCGGGGAACACCAATCCTTATGGTGGTGGCTCCCAGTTTTTGAGCTGTCTGCAAAACCTTCTCCGTCGCTTGCATGTCATCTACATCAAGATAAGGGGTGACGCTGACTACTTCAATCCCTTTTTCTTCCGTTGACTTACGCAAACTCGCAAGTTCTTCATCGGTAACTTCAGGCTGCAAAGTACATTTGTTAAAACGCCAATAGCTCGGCTGTTCCCGTTTAAATGCTTCCGGGGTTTCCTTATACCGCCACTCTACTCCGTCATAACCTGTCTCCGCCAGACGTTCTATTAATTGTTTCGGCGTAAGGTCAGGTGTCATCACTGTAAATACAGAAAATTGCATTTCCTGTTCTCCCCCTTTTGACACATTTTTTGTTTCCCATGCTTCGTGTCCTAATTAATATGTTCCGTCTACATCAAGCCGGACATCGCCATCTGTACGCTTCTTCTCAGAAGTCGCAACCTTTTCCTTCAATATCTTGTAATAAGCCTCTTCATCTAAAGGCAGATTCACCCAGTCATCTTGCCACGCGGACATGTGCATGGCATTGGATAGCGTAAGCCCTTTGATTCCTTCTGTACCGGGAGCCAAAAGGGGCTCTCCTTTTAATATGGCATTAATAAAATTTTGGGTGATACCTCGGTGTGCAGTTTCTTCCCCCGCTATTGGGATCTCTACTTCCCAGCATTCCGGTGCCCCAAATCCACCCTTATAAGTCCGGTTGAATTCAGGCTCGGGAACCCGCAGCCGCCAAAACCGGAGCCGGCCGTCTTCCACTACCAGTTTGCCTCTGTCCCCAGCAATTTCAAGCCTGTTTGTTCCTGGCGCTTCTCCTGTTGTTGTGATAAAAACACCGGTCGCTCCATTTTCATACTCGGCAAATGCGGTGACCTCATCTTCCACTTCGATGTCCCGGTATTTACCGAAATAACAAAAAGCACGTACTCTTTCTGGCATCATGCCGGTCATCCATTGCCATAAATCGAGCTGGTGAGGACACTGATTGATCAGCACTCCTCCTCCTTCCCCCGCCCAGGTTGCCCGCCAGCCGCCGGAATCATAGTAGCTCTGTGAACGATACCAGTTGGTAATAATCCAATTGATCCGGCGAATTTCCCCAAGTTCTCCTGCTTGAATGACATCACGCAGCTTTTGATAAAGCGGATTGGTCCGCTGATTAAACATCATGGAGAATACCTTTCCACTTTCTTCAGATGCCCGATTCATCTCCCGTACTTGGCTCGTATAAACACCTGCCGGTTTTTCACACAGTACGTGAAGCCCTCGACGAAAGGCTGTTATCGCCAACCTGGAATGCTGATAATGTGGCGTGGCGATTAGAACGGCATCAACCAAACCAGAATCAAAAAAGGCGTCTTCTTCCGAATATACAGAAATCTCTTCCTCTAGTTGACTTTCCAGCCATTTGGCACGCTCCTCATTCGTATCCAGAACAGCGGTTAATTTAGCCCCCTGAACAGTATTTTCCTGCAGGTATTTCGCATGGGCACTTCCCATGTTTCCAACCCCGATGATTCCGATACGTACTTGCTCCATCTTCATTCATCCTTTCCTTGATCAGTTTGCTAGCAGCCGCAGTTTTAATGAAAATTATTTTGTTAAATCGACCGGAAGACCCGTCGTATTCGATTGATAGATTGCCAATATCAACTTCAGTGCATAACGGCCATCCTCTAATGATATGAATGGATTGTGGTCCTCCCGGATAGCTTGTACAAAGTCCTTCACGCAATGCTTGTGCCCGATACCGTAAACACTGGCAGGATTCTCCTTTTGCAAAGCGAGCACTTGGTTTTCTTCCTGCTGAAAATCCCGGCCAAACCGCCATTTTTCTATACGATTTGCAGCATTCCCTCCAATACAAACCATTCCATTCTGACCAAACAAATTGAGACCTGCACCTAAATCAGAAGGAAAAACGGTAGTAGTTCCATCGACGATTCCTAACGTTCCACTTTCAAATTCCAGCATGGCTATCCCCAAGTCTTCCATTTCGAGTCTATGCTGACTGGTTGCAGTCCTGCCAGTTACCCGTTTAACTGGTCCCATGAGCCAGACGAGTAAGTCTATGGTATGAATTGCCTGATTCATCAGAACGCCATCAGCCATAGCCTTTGTTCCACGCCAAGCGTCCTGATCATAGTAATCCTGTTCCCGCCGCCAACGGATATAGGCGGTTCCATAGGTCAACTTGCCGAAGCGCTCTTCCTGCAAAGCACGTCGGGTGGTCAGTATCGCTTCGTTAAATCGATTTTGTTGAACCACTGTCGCTTTCACACGGTGCCGCTTGGCCGTCTTGATGATGCGATCGGCTTCCTCCAAGGTAGGGGCAAGCGGTTTTTCGATCATGACATGCTTTCCCGCTTCCATTGCTCTTACAGCCATTTCTGCATGCAAACCATGTGGGGTGCAAATATTCACCACATCTACAGCCGGGTTACGGAGCATCGCTTCAAAATCGGTATAAACGTTTTCGACCTGATAATGATCTGCATATTTCCGAATTCTGTTATGGTCGATATCACATAAAGCGTATAAATTCGCATGGTCCGCTTCCGCAATAGCTTCTGTATGTACTCCGGCTACACGTCCGCACCCCACAACTCCAAAATTGATCACTGTTATCGCCCCTTTTATAAAACGCTTCCATTTTTTAGTTCTTCCTTGCACATAAAGTTTTCCTATTCTCGAAAAGACGTTTATTCTATAAGTAAATTACTGCAACCTACTTCGTCTTCTAAAAACCATGAGGGCTTGGCATCGCTACGGCAGAAAACCTTGCTTTCTCGGCTTCAGTCTATTCAGAGGCAGACAAGCTCCTACCGGGCTACGACTCCTGCTGTTGCACAATTCTGCCTGCGCTGACAGTCCCTTATTCTGATAAATTTTGTTACACGAGAACTCCTACTTCCCTGCTTTGCGGGAAGCGTGTTTTACAAAACTTTCCCTCAATAGATTATCCCTATCATATAAAAAACAAATAAATCCGTCTTATTAATCTAAGAACGGATTTCTTAATTTCGGAAGTAATTTAATTACCCTGTCGATTGCCTTTTCTCCTTTTTGTATGGTCCTTTTCCAGGGCCAGCCTGTTTCATTCCATTTCTCTCATAAACGCTGCGTATTGGGGAAGGGCCACTTCGGGTTCTTCAATGTCCGGCCACCATACTTTTTCCCATTCCAATGTATAATAGCCATCGAACCCTTTCGTTTGGAGCAACTGAAAAATCCGCTGTAGTGGCACATCCCCTTCTCCCATCAGACAAAGCTGATACCCCTTTTCATTATTACTGCTTTTGTAAGAATCCTTCCAATGTGTGTACCGAATATGTCCGCCAAGTGTCTCCCATGTCTGTTCCGGTGTTTCGCCAGCTATCCGGTATGGGTGGTGGACATCCCACAAAACTTGCAAATAAGGGGAACGGGCACGCTGCAGAACTTCTTCTACATAGCCGCACGCCGTCCAATCATCATGCGTTTCCAGCAGCAACGTTACTTGATACTCCTCTGCAATCGCCAGCATTTCCTTAAGATTTCGTTCGAGTCTATCCAGTGCCTGTTCCCTTGCAATGT
Source organism: Sediminibacillus dalangtanensis (assembly GCF_017792025.1). Lineage (NCBI taxonomy): Bacteria > Bacillati > Bacillota > Bacilli > Caryophanales > Bacillaceae > Sediminibacillus > Sediminibacillus dalangtanensis. The sequence goes on along the minus strand of NZ_CP046956.1, from coordinate 1,315,686 downwards.
CACCGATGATTCCTCCAAACACACGAATGTAAGGAGTCTGGAAAAAGTGGCATAGTTTTGCATACTCCTTCAACTCATTCAGGTAAGTCTGAAATTGCTCTGCTGATTTAGTATATAACCTGACAGAACTGGAGAAACAGGGGATTTCGAGACCTGCATGATTAAATTTTTGTTTGGTTTCCTCCCGCTGGCTGGAAAACGCAGGCGTGCGAAAGATGTCCATTTCTCCTTGGAACCCCCGAAAATCTATGCCTTGAAATCCATTTTCAACTGCGTAATTGATCATGGTATCTAAATCCCATTGCGGGCAGCCTAGTGTGGTAAAGGCAAGCTTCATCGAATGGGCACACTCCTCTCGATTAGAGTCTGACATACAGCAAAAAATTTTATCATTTCTATCTATTTTTTTCTTTTCTTTGATGAAAACGGTGATAAAAACTAATCTCAAAAATCAAGAAACCTATTACCAAAGCACCAAGGTACGGTGAAGGTGAATCTATCCAAAGAAATACTAGCGAAGCTGCCAAACTAGCAATCACACCGACCAGAATCGGTACCCTCCAAAGACCTCTTTTCATGACTGGTTCACACCCTTTTTCCTGATTATTTACTGAACACTTCTATAATATCCTATTGATCCCCTGCCTGTTTATCGGCGGTTTTTATGATTTCCCGGTAAAAAGAAATGGCATGAAAATAATTATCGATACTGATATGTTCATTGCTTCCGTGCATACGGTTCAAATCTTCCGCAGTAATCAAAACCGGCAAAAAGCGATACGTATTGTCGGCGATTCCATCGTAATGCCTGGCGTCTGAACCCGCAAACATTAAATAGGGAGCGATAACCGCATCCGGATACGCATTCCGTGCAGCCTGCTGGATGGTCTTAAAGTGCCAGTTGTCAACGGAAGAGACGGAAGATGCTTCATTTCCGGTTACACTCACATGGACGAGGTCATCGTCAATGGTTTCCTCAATAAAAGACTGTACATCTGCTAAAGAATCACCCGGCATGACACGCAGATTGACTACCGCCGATGCTTTTTCTGGTAGGGCATTGTATTGCTCGCCTGCCTGGAAAATGGTCGGGGCGATTGTCGTGCGAAGCAGGGCGGCGGTAGCCGGTTTTTCCAACAGAATCGATTCGATTACTGGTTCAAATATGGCCTGATTGGCAAAAATATATTTCATTGCTCCTTTCATCTCAGGAGCAGTATAGGCTAATAGCTCCTCAGCGGGGCCTTGCAGATCAGCCGGGAATTGTGCTCTTTCCAGTTTGGTGATTGCCCGTGCAATCCTGCCGATATTGGTTCGATTTTCTGGCTGTGAGGAATGCCCTCCGCTTCCTTCGGTAGAAAGTTCGGCTGTCGCCATCCCTTTTTCAGACAAGCCAACCACGCCAACCGGATTATCTAAGCCCGGGACCATTCCATCGATGATGGCTCCTCCTTCATCGAGAATAAATTCAAACTTGATGTTCCTCTGCTTCAATTCTTCCGCAATAGCCTGCGCCCCCTTCTCACCGCCGACTTCTTCATCAAAACCAAACAAAAGATAAACATCCCGTTCTGGTTGAAAGTCTTCGGACAGTAGGTTTTCGACAGCTTCAAGGATACCTATTACTCCGATCTTGTCATCAAGCGTCCCCCTCCCCCAAATCTTTCCATCCACCACTTCCCCACTAAACGGGGACTGACCCCAAGCTGTTTCTGTCCCTTCTAATACAGGGACTACGTCATAATGTGCTGTGAGGCCGATTGGTTCTTTTGTTTCTTCACTGCCTTGCCACCTATAAATAAGTCCATATTCGTTGACCTTATCAAGATGCAGTTGCTCATGGACGAGCGGGTAGCTTTCCTCCAGGAAACCGAGAAAACCATCAAATTCGGAATAACTGAATTGGCTGTAATCTTGGTGAGAAATGGTAGGATAGGTAATCGCCTTCGAAAACCTGGCAACCGCATCCTCTTCAGCCAGGTCGATCTTTATCGGATGTGGTTCAGGTTGTTTGCTGGTCAAGGTGATAGTTTTGAAACCGGTTACAATGAAGAACAAAACAAAAAATGCTGTTAGTCCAAGCAAAAACATTTTCCATCTTTTCATCCTAAACCCCCTGATTTTTTCGACTTCTGCTCTTTGTCTATGTTTTCATCTTACCTTCATCTCGTAGTTTATTCCATAATATGTTTGTTATTAAGTAGCCATTCCTCCGTAAAACAAGCTCCTGCAGATATGTGTCCACAGGAGCCCTTTTCAAAACGCTTGTTATACGAGGGTTATTTGCTTTCAGCAAGCTGCTTACCTTTCTGATAAATCATTTCCCGTTCAGAATCAGGGACTAACGCTCCCCCTGTCGCCCAAGCGACGTGGACTCCATCCGGCGCTTTGTGTGATAAACGGGAATCTTCCTGAATCCGATTTGGCCCTGATAATCCAGCCGCTGCCGAAGGTTCCAAAAAAATGCCTTCCTGGTTCCAAAGCTCATAAGTCAACTGATAAAAAATGTCGTCGTTTTCTGTATAAATACTACTTACCGTATGTTGACTGACAGAAGAGGCGAACCTGGATGGCCTTCCCACCGCAAGACCGTCCGCAGCAGTACGGTTATCCAAATCAAAATCCTGAACAGATATACCTTCATGAAGACCTGTCATTAGTCCAAGCAATACTGCCGGTGCATGAGTCGGTTCGACAAAAACACAGTGAACCAACCCACCGAACAACTGCTTTAAACCATAAGCAATACCACCCGGTGCTCCGCCGACACCGCAAGGTAAATAAACGAAAAGTGGGTTTTGTTCACTGATGAAAACATTCTCTGCATCCAGCTGTTGTTTTAGTTCAGCTGCTGCTACGCTATAGCCCAGAAACAAATCTTTGGAATCTTCATCATCGATAAAATAAGCAGCTGGATCTGCTTCTGTCTGCTGTCTGCCTTTAGTGATTGCCTCACTAAAATCGCCTTTATATTCATGAACTTGAGCACCATGTTTTCGCAGCAAATCCTTTTTCCACTGTTTGGCATCGCTCGACATATGAACATGCACCTCAAATCCAAGCGCCGTTCCGACAATACCTATACTGAGAGCTAAGTTGCCGGTCGAGCCAACTCCAATAGAATGTCTGCTAAAAAACTGTCTGCAGGCCGGGGAAGTAAGCGCACGATAATCATCTGACTGCTTAAGCAATCCTTCTTTAAGCGCCAGAGATTCCGCATGTTTAAGCACCTCATACATACCGCCTCTGGCTTTGATCGATCCTGCCACCGGCAGCTGGTTGTCACACTTCAGATAAAAGGGACTGTCTTCTTTAAGCACATTCGAACAGGCTTCCTTGTACCTGTCAAGCCTGCGAAGCGGGGAGACAACCTTCCCTTCCGTATCCTGCAAGGTAGGGAAAAGTTCTTTTAATAAGGAAGCAAAACGCTTCCATCTTTCCGCTGCATCGGTAATATCATCTGCTTTTAACTTCTCCATACCCAGAAGGTCTTCCCGGACCCCTGGGTTCTCCCAGTATACCGGCTGATATTGTTTGATTTGTTCTAGTAAAGGAAACTGTTGAATCCAGTCATTAATCGTCTTTCCAGCAATCTGTCTATTCATTTGCCACCCTCCTATTCTCTATACTAATCTAATGCCTTTCCAGGTTTCATTTCAAACGTATAACGTATGTAGGGGCAATTTCATCGTTAGAGAAAAAATCCGAACATCGAACCTTTAGACGATTCCAAAGAATGGCTGGTCTTATACTTCTATTTTTTCTACGCCAGTTATCTAGTTTGCAAGAAATTTTAACAAGTCTAGCAGGAGTTTTTTATAGATTGTAAGCATATGCTTGCCTTCCTCCAATTGCATTTTCAATGCCTATAGGAAATGCTTTTCTTCGTTCCCTCGTTCATTTTGAACTTCATCAACCGGATGAAGTGCACTTTGCTCGTTTCTTCCGCTTACTTTGAACTTCATCAACCGGATGAAGTGCACTTTGCTCGTTTCTTCCGCTTACTTTGAACTTCATCAACCTTGTGAAGTGCACTTTGCTTGTTTCTTTCGCTTACTTTGAACTTCATCAACCTTATGAAGTGCACTTTGCTTGTTTCTTTCGCTTACTTTGAACTTCATCAACCGGATGAAGTGCACTTTGCTCGTTTCTTCCGCTTACTTTGAACTTCATCAACCGGATGAAGCGCTTTTCTCTGTCCTTTTATGGCTCAAACGTCCGAAGGGAAGATAGAGGATAACTTCGGCTTGGCGACTATTGATTGTTAGGTTAGCATAGCAGTGGTAGCCAATTTCATTCCTATGTCACTTTTTTCTATACCATTTTTCGGGTATAACATCAAAGACCGGAACAGACGATAGCAGAAAGAAAATAGAAGAAAGGATGGAAACAATGAAAGCAATCATCTTCGATTTTGACGGCACACTCGCTAACACACTCCCCGTCAACATTTTCGGATTTCAAGAGGTTTTTAAAAAATTTGATCAAAAAGACTATTCGAAAGAGGAAATCAAAGAAATGTTCGGGCCGCCCGAGCCGGAATTAATCGAACAAAATCTGCAGAGCAATGATGTTAAAGAAGCTGTCTCTTATTATTACCAACAGTATGAAGAAAATCACAACCGGTTGGTCGATAAGAATCAGGAGATTGACCAGCTGCTTTCCAGATTAAAAGAGCGAGGATTGAAACTGGGAGTCGTTACTGGTAAATCCCGAAAAAGCTTTGAATATTCTCTAGCAGAATTGGATATGAAGAAATATTTCGATGTATTGATCACAGGAGATGACGTCAAGGAAGCCAAACCCGCGCCAGAAGGAATACAGCAAGCTTTGAAAAACGTACATGTTGCTCCCGACGATGCGATGTATATCGGGGACAGTGATGATGATATGAATGCTGGTAAAGAAGCGGGCGTTCACATCGGGGCGGCGAAATGGCTGCCCGAATACCAGTCCTCGGAATATTCAGTAGAGCCTGAAGCAGTATTCCGGGAAATTTCTGATTTGATTGATTTCCTGGAAAAGAACAATAATGAATAGTCTGTTTTTATAGCCTAATAATGGCTTTTTCAGGTTTTCAAGCGGGGCTAGTTGATTTACAATGTCTATTTTCCGATTAGATGGGTAAAAACACTCGAATAGAAAAGTTTCCAAAAAATCCAACCAAACATTCATCTGCATAATCTTACCTGCTTTAGGGGAAGGCTACCTTCGACAAAACCAAAAGGAGATGATTCCCTTGAAGCAGCTTTTTTGGATTGCCTTACTAGGACTCGGGCTGTACTATTACCTTGGTGAGGACGCGCAGGAACAACAGCAGGAAGCCGGACCGGCGGAAACGGTACCAGTAGAAAAGGTTACTTCCATCGACGCACAAAGCGAGAGGAAAATTGCAGACGGTGTGGAGAAAGTACTTGGCGTCCTCGATGAGCTGGTTTCTATCGTTACAAATCAACCTAATCAGACAGAAACCATAAACAAACTAGGTAAAAACCTTTCCGAGAAATGGGACAAAATCGAAAAATCAGTGGAAACAAACTTTCCAGACGAATACAAAAACATTGAAGATAGTCTCTATCCTTTGATTGCGTATGCACAAAACCAAACACCTGATATCGAACAAATCAAACAGTTGAGTTCAGAAGTAAAAGAAAAACTGACAGCTTTCAAGCAAAAATTGTCATCCTGAGGCAGAGAAGAAATTCCCGCAAAGACCTTGTTTGGGTCCGTGGAGAATTTCTTCTTTTTTGCTACCCTTTTTCAGGGAAATTCATCCGTCTTCTCCCCCCTATCTATTTTCCTAGTCATCCCTACCTTTCTTACTATTTTTCCGTTGGAAGTACTATTTTGCTAGATATTTCACTATAAATAATAGAAAGAATGTTTAAAAGGATTGCAGACTGGGTATGCTGGAGGAATATCGTGCTAGACAGCTGAGGCAGGAAAATAGTTTGATAGGAAGGGGTTTTTTGATGAACCGATTAATTACTTTAACAGCAGGCGCAGTCTTGCTGCTTCTCTCCTTGTTGCTCGCTCCATCTGTTATGGCAGCAGATAACGAGACTTATATGGTTGACGTGGAAGATGGTTCTTCCCTTTTAATCCGTGATGAGCCTACCAGCAGTGGAGAAGTAGTCGGAAAACTCCAGAATGGAGATCAAGTCACCGTGTTCGATGAAGCCTATGGCTGGGTAAAAACCTATTATGACAACCAAGTAGGCTGGGTAGCTTCGCAATATCTTTTCCCGATGGAACAGAATCATGATTCTTTACATAAACGCAAGCAGACAGCAATGTACAAGAAACAAAGTGTCAGCAGTTTGACAGAAAGAAAAGTACAAAAACAGGATTCTGTCGCTATTAAGAATGGACAGGAACAAAGCCAAACAGTCGAGCCACTGACAGGTTATACGATCGTTCTGGATGCAGGGCATGGCGGTAAAGATCCTGGCGCAATCGGGATCGATGGAACCTATGAAAAAGATTTGACATTGGCGACGGCTTCCAAAGTGGCCAAAAACCTGAAGGCAAGCGGCGCCACCATTATCATGACTAGAAATGATGATACGTATATTTCACTGGAGAAGCGGATTAAAATCAGCAATCGTTCCGATACAGACGCTTTTATCAGTTTTCACTACAATTCTTTTCCTATTGAGACAGTCGGCGGCATCAGTACCTATCACTATACCGAAGATGAAGATTTGGAGTTGGCAGAAAACATTCAATCTGGGATAATGGACCACGTCTCTCTTAAGGACAATGGAACAAAACAAGCAGACTATCGTGTACTTAAGAAAAATAGCGATTTGTCGGTCTTGATTGAACTTGGGTTTGTCTCCAATCCAGCAGAGCTTGGGGAAATCAAAACCGAAACTTATCAGGATAACGTGGCCGCTGGCATAAGCGAAGGAATTCAGCACTATTTCAGCCACTAACAAAACAAACCCTCCGGTTTTTTCCGGAGGGTTTGTTGTTCGACCATCTTTTAAACCTATTGGGAGGCCTCACGCTTCTTTTTTGTCCGTACTAACGCAAGAGCGGTAACCCAGGAAGTGATCGGAATGACGATAGCCACTCCCATTCCCGCACAGAGTATGCCGATCATTTCTTCCGCGAACACCTTGGAGTTGATAATTTCGCCAAGTGAATATGCCAAATCTTTATACCAAATCAACAATGCCAAATAGCCTCCCATGAAAGCAAAGAAAACCGTATTCGTATTGGTCCCCAAAATGTCCCTGCCGATGCTTAGACCAGAAACAAACAGCTCTTTCCTGCTCATCGAGGGGTTATGGTAAAATATTTCCCGCATTGGAGAGGAAATCGAAATGGCCACATCCGTTATTGCGCCGATTGTACTCATAATGATCACAGAAGCTGCAATCTTTACAAAGTCCACCCCTATATGCATCGTAAATACGTAAAGTTCCCCCATTTCTTCTTCACTGAATCCTTGAATCATCGATCTATCCGTCAGGAAGACAATAAAAAAGATTAACAGGACAATGGTGATAACCGTAGACACAAAGGCCGTTTTGGTCGTAATGTTGACTTTATTAATAAAAAAGAGCGTGATACAACTAATAAGGGTACTGGCAATGATCGTCAAAATAACCGGATCGTTATCACGTCCAAGCATCATAAACAAGATAATAATCAGCACACCAAAGTTCAACATGATGGCGAAAAAGGATCGTGCTCCCTTTTTTCCTCCAATGCCAATCATCAATAAAAACAGTATCGCTGCCAGCCAAACTAAAGTGTTCATGATTTCGCCCGCTTTCGATTAACAAAAAATATTGCTGTATAAAGCCCGATTGGAATGGTCAGTACGATTCCTATGCCACCAGCTAAAGCCCGGGCCAATTCCAGGGAAAGATTCATGGAAAACGTGTAAGATACTGGGTACTCGTTTTTCAAATATAAAATCATGGTCGGAATCGAGCCGCTGATATAAGCAAAAAACAGGATGTTGGTCATCGTGCCCATAATATCTTTTCCAATTTCCATCCCAGAAGTTTTAAGCGCTTTGACTGCAATGTCAGTTTTCTTCTCATATAACCCAAAAATGGAGGAAGACATTGTAATCGCCACATCCATGACGGCTCCTAAAGAACCGATCAATATACCTGCCATGAACACCATTTGCGGCGGACGTGTTAAAAAGCCCATCTCCTCGTAACGAAGACCTTTTTCAGAAGTGATCCACATAACCAAATACGTAATCAGCAAGGAGGTTAATGTTCCTAATAGGGTTGCAGCTATCGCCGCGTACGTTTTTTCGTTGAATCCGTTGACAAGTAATAAAGAAGTTAAGGTGAATAAAACAACACTGCAGGCGCACATCAACAGCAAGCCGAAATTTGCGTACTGGATATACATATCTAAGGCATAAGAAATTAACACAGCATTGATGGCTAAGCTTATGACAGAATACAACCCTTGTTTTTTTCCAACTAGCAATAAAATGAACACAAACACCCACGCAACAAGCACGATGTACTTGTCTCGTTTAACATCCAAGATGGTTCCGGTCAACTCGGCGTGTGCGTTTGCATTATCAGGATCGATGGACACAAACAAATCGTTCCCCACACGATATTCCTGACTATAAGTAGCCGAAGCAGAATACTCATTCGTTAAGTGAAGTTCCTCCCCTTTGTTAGCACCATTCATTATTTCTGCTACAACCTCTTGTGTAAAGACTTCATCCTTATTACCATGTTCAGCTGTTACTTCTTCTTTATCAACAAGGTTTGTTTCCGTCACTTTGGCGATCGGTCGATCGTAGAAGGAATAGTTATGATAAACGAAAAATATCGAACAAGTAACAAGCAGTACTAGCAAAACCGCAACCAAAACATGTTTATATGTAAGTTTTTTCCTTAACGTTTCCAACCTGTCCATCATACTACCTCCTACATTCTAAACGGCATCTCGTGTAAGAGGGCATTTCCGTTTTTTCTCAGAGAAGATAAAACGTGAAACTTTCTATCTTTGCACAGGATACCCTTTCTACAGGGAAAGAATGAAATTAGCATAACAGGCAAACTTTCAAGCAGTCAAGTTAACGCTAAATCCCGGTGAACAGGTTATGAAAGTGACTTCTTGCTATCTCTTCTAGCATTTCGGAAGACATCAGCTGGCACCGTTTCCTATAATCAGGGTAGGATGTCATTGCTAGCCCGCCAGCTTTCTTGAACGCCGAACTGCTCTCCTGCAAGGAAAGAGACATCCCTGTGAACAAAATCATCAAAAAGACATGCAGAACTCTTTCCCATCACTTTTGGAAGCTGCCGATCCTAAACGTGGCATGAAATTTTTTTAATGATCATACGAAATCACCACTTTTCTCCTAAAAGCTGGAACTGAAATAGAAATCGAGGTAAAATGAAATCAATAACGAATGGAGGGAAGTCTTACCTATGATCGATCGCAAAACAAGACTGATTTTTGGATCAGTGTTTTTGTTAGCAAGCGGCTTCTTATACACAATGGAACGGTTAAACCGTTATATCTATTGGTTCGCACAAACTTCTAGTGGCGAATTCCCTACAAACCCGGACATGCACCCCATATACCATAATTTTTTTATTCCCGGATTTTTGTTGATCAGTATTCTGTTTTTTATTTGGTATTTCTATGAGTCCTGGCAAGACAACAATTAATCGATACTACTTATAACTCCCTATTCATCGTAATCGTCTTTTCTGTAAATCCCATCTTTTGATAAAGTTCAATCGCTCTGTTTTGTGCATGAACACTCAAGCGTACTTCCGGATATCCCGCACTCTTAAGTTGATCACAGACAGCATTCAGCAATTGTTCGGCAATCCCTTTTCCTCTATAACCGGGGAGGACAAACAGCTCATAAACAAAGCCGAATGGCCTGTCTGTAAAGGAATCCTTGCCCTTCCCTACTAAACTCCATCCAAGCAATTGGTCTTGTTCAAAAGCAGCCCAATAACATCCACCTTTTTGCAGAACAGACTCAATCAGCTTTTTCGCCTTATCTGTATCAGGTGCTGATTCTCCTACTGTTCCCTCTTGTACCGCTTGTGGAGACAACGACAAAATCAACTCCTGTTCAGACTCGTCAGGTTTTCTTATTTCCATCTTTTGTTTCTCCTTTGTGCTTATTTCAATAGTCGACCTTGCCACCTTACACCATAAAATCCTTCTGTACTGGGTTTTGTTCGTTGACACTCAGGATAGTTTCTATCTTAGCATAACCTTCATCACTTCGTACCAATCGCATTTGTTTTGTCTTCAGATTCGAGATCATTAATTTTCCGCCCATTACGGATTTCCTAATATATGTTAAACTAAATCTATCATCAGAATAAGCGTTAGGTAAGGAGGGGTAGATTGCTTCCGATTATTCTCACCATACTCACGGTGATTGCACTAGTTTTTTCTATAAGCGTCAACATAAAGAAAAGAAGAAAAGCAAAGGTAACCGGAATAAAGACCGCCTTGACATCCATTTGCTTTTATTTGATTGCTGTCACACAGCTGTTAGGTTACTGGTTGGATTTTTTGGGTAACATCAGCTGGGTGATTACTTTGTTGTTATTGATAGCAGGAGCCTATTTCACGAAATATCTACCGGTCAAAGAAGATGGCGAGATACAGTTATAGCCATGGACAAAAAAACAAACCAAAACAAGCAGTGCAAGTGTTGAATGTAAACAAACCAGCTGGACAGTACTTATGCCGAAATTCAAACAGCTTGATCAAAGCAAAAACCGAACGATGATTCGAACTCGTTCGGTTTTTTTGTTCATATAAAGCGTGAATGAACTTTCTATTTAGAAAGAACACTCCGGCAAAGTATTTCACTTTCTGAGGAAGTTGAAGCATGGGAAGCGCAGTAGCTTGGTGTAGCAAGGAGGTGCACTCAAACAACAGGGTAAGAGTTTGCTTTCATTCGCTGTTTCTTCATATCGTTATCAATTGTTCATACTTCCTACCCATGTCATCGTCCGATTTTGCAAGTAGATTTATTGAATGCTTTACTGTTCTAACAAGTCTTCCACCTGAACACTTTGTTTTGTTTCTGGGTTATCAAGCGGATGGACGGTCGCCATTCCTGCTCCTTGGTCGACGTGTTCAATATAGACTTTTCCACCATTGTATGTGACATCGATCATAGCATCGGATGAGGTGATTTCCTGCGCACGGTGTGCATCCATAAGCGTAACCTCCTTTCCTTTTATTATAGAATGCCAACAAATCAGCATTAAGGTCTCAAAACCACTTTAATACAGTCTTCCGTCTTCGTATCAAATATTTCGTAACCATGTTTTGCTTCATTCAGTGGCAATGTATGCGTAATAATATCGCTTATATCAACCTTCCCCTGTGAAATAAGGTCGTGTAAGTACGGCATATAATGAATGACAGGCGCTTGTCCGCTCCTTATAGAAACATTCCGCTGAAAAATATCCCCAAAAGGAAAAGCATTATACCGGCTGGAATAAACACCCGTGACCTGGATATTCCCACCTTTTCGTACAGCCTGACTTGCCATTACCAAAGCCCCCATCGAGCCGCCTTGCAATTTCAGGCCAGTAGCGAGAAATTCCAGGTCGGTCATCTTCCCGTCCATCCCTACACAATCAATCACCACATCCGCACCGCCTTTGGTTATTTCATGAAGATAGGCGCCGGCATTTTGATGGTCTTCAAAGTTGACGACTTCCACTCGATTGGTGCGCTTGGCATGTTCCAGTCGATAACCGACATAGTCAACGGCGATTACCCTCTTTGCTCCTTTTAGCCAGGCAAACTTCTGAGCCAACAGCCCGATCGGACCGCAGCCCAAAATAACGACTGTATCGCCTTCTTTCATGCCGGAGTTATCGACACTCCAGTAAGCTGTGGTACCGGCATCGGAGAGTAACACCAGGTTATCGTCGTTCACTTCACTATCCTCCGGAATTTTGAAGGGGGTGAAGTTTCCATATGGAACACGCATGTATTCCGCTTGACCGCCAGGATAGCCTCCTGTGGTCCCCGAGTAACCAAAATAGGCACCCATCTCCCCATTATCATTGGCGTTATCGCACTGGCTTTCCAGTTGGTTTTCACAAAACCAGCACTTCCCACAGCTGACATTGAACGGCACCACGACACGGTCGCCTTTTTTCACATTCGTAACCTCCGGCCCTGCTTCTTCCACAATTCCCATTGGTTCATGTCCGATGATGTAATTTTCCTGGGTGTTCGGGATCATGCCATGAATCAAGTGTAGATCGGAGCCGCAAATGGCGGTATGGGTCAGTTTTACAATGACGTCGTCAGCCTTTTGTATTTTAGGAGCTTCGACGTCTTTGACGGCAACATTTTTCACTCCTTGGTATGTTACTGCTTTCATGGTGTCTATCTCCTCCGTTATTTTCTTATTGCGGCGGTGTTGGGAACAACCCTTTTCGATTATTGTTTTCCGGGAAGAGGTCCAGTCCAGCTATATCGACCGCCGTCTGGGCGGACTTCAAATCAAGCATTTGCTGTTCAGCTACATCATACGGATGAAACCACTTTTTCCTTACCAGCAAATTAGTGATTTCTTCCTGAAAATCAAGGGCAGCTTCCATTTGATTGCGGATGGTCGTCCTGACCTCCGGACTGGCAGCCTCTGTCAAAGCTACAGAATAGTTACGTATGGCTTCTTTGATTGTAATAAGCAAGTCTAGCGCTATCGCTGAATCGATTTTCTCCGGCATGCCAACCGAATTGATTGGATCTAAGTAATCATTCATTTGTTACACCCCATTTTTACTGTGTCTTTGCGTATGGATAAAGACGCTGAAGCTGTTTGATGTCCATAATCGACAGTTGGACGTTTTTTTCCAGCATAGCGCGAAGATCCTGATCAAACACGATTCCTTGCATCATTTTGGACTTCAGCAAGGCCACGGTCTTTAGATTCAATAGTTCATGCAGATCCATTGTTTCATGAAAAGCTAAGTCTTCCTGTCCCATCGGAATCCTCCTAAAATGTATTGAACTAATTGATATTTTGTCTCAATCCAGGAAGTCTATGCACAACTGCTCCAACGAATAATTTCGAGGAAAGAAAGCAATCTAATAAAAAAGCAGATGATTGGATGTGAACAAATGTCAGATCAATTAGCGCTCCATGAACGATTAGAACTGCATGAAATAATTACCTTCAAAAATTTGTGTCTGACAAAGTCGGCCACCATGCACGGACTGGTAGGATGTGATCAGCTGAAGTCGATTTTGGAAAGGGATGTCAGCGAGGGGAAAGTGCATGTAGAACAATTGAATCAGCTGTTAAAACAAAAGAGGAGGAATTAACATGACAAATATGCTGCAAAAAGTTGCTGGATTGAGTGGAATGACAGATCAAGTTATTGCTACTGATTTTTTGATTACCACAAAATCCGCTGTCCGGAATATGACTTTTGCGCTGACCGAGGCAGCAACTCCGGAAGTAAGAGATGTTTTACGTACACAACTGAACTACGCAATCGAAGCCCATGAAAAAATAAGCCAATATATGATCGACAAGGGCTATTATCATCCAAGTGATTTGGAAGAACAGCTTGAGGTCGACCTAAAAACTTCTAAAGCAGCATTAAAATTGGCTGATTAAGCGGCTTTTTAAGATAAAGAGATCTAAACATTACACACCAGCACGAATAAAAAAGGCCGGGACAAAAGCATGGCCATTTAAGAACAAACCGAACGAATTCTAAATGCCAATTAAATTCGTTCGGTTTGTATTTGTATACTCTCGTTTTATCCTGTTGTTTGTTGCGTGCTTCGAATCGCTACGGTAAGATACTACGCGTTCCACGGGCACGGCTTCAACTTCCTCCGAAAGCACCAACCGCTTTCTTGCGGGATTTTCAGCTCGTGCTGTTCCCGTCGGAGTCTCCGTATCTTGCCTTCGCTATGTTTTTGGGCTCTGATTTCCACACGATAGATGAACCGTATTTTTCTATTGGCTGATAGGTATCCAAACAGGGAAGAAAACGGAAAATCAGCATGGGGGGCCTTTATTCTTTAGAGATTGGACAATAGCATAAAAAGGCGACTTCCATGCAGCTCAGCTTTCTATCGTAAAGGCAATAGGCAAAACGAAAAACACATCCAAAGAGAAGGTATCTCGATCTAACGGAGGCAAGGTATGAAGACTCCAGCGGGATGAGCGCGAGCTGAAGATCCACTTGGCAAAGCGGTATGCTTTGCCAAGTTAGCTGAAGCCGTGCCGGCGGAAAGCGAAGTACCTTGCCGGAGGGGAAAGTTGCACTTTTCATAGGGTAAAACGTTTTGCTTTTTGCTCATCAAAAAAACCGAACGAATGGTAGTATCGTTCGGTTTTATTTTGGTCACGATGCTTTTGTCCCAGGCTCTATTCACTTTCGCGGACTTCAACATCAGTAACCTGAATCCTCCGAGAAAATATTATCGAAAAAGGTATGTTCATCTTTTTGGAGTGGCTTTTCGGCTGGTCCTTCGACCACTTCTCCAGTAAAAGAAAATCTGGATCCGTGACACGGACAATCCCACGTCCGGTCCCCATGATTCCAATTCACTTCACATCCCATATGCGTACAGGTCGTATCAACGACATGCACCTTCCCTTCTTCATCACGATATGCACCTTTCCGTTTCCCTTTAATCGTGACAGCCGCCCCCTGGTCCCTGGCTAAGTCATGGATTCTTTTAACAGGCAATTCAAGCTTGCCCTTGATTAAGTGCTTGGCTACGTCTACATTTTCTTTCACAAATTTTCTCGCGCTTGGATCGGCTTGGAATCGTGACGGGGCAAACAAGTTTCGGTATGGGGAGTGTCTATCCATCACGATATCCCTTAGCAGTCTTGCTGCTGCAGTCCCGCTTGTCATTCCCCATTTCCGGTATCCTGTTGCAATTAACACGTTTGGCTGCCCTGCAGTCACCTGGCCTATGTATGGAATTTTATCCAACGTCGTCAAATCCTGAGCCGACCAGCGGTAAAGTATATCGGTTGAATGCAAAACTTCCTCGCTGAAGGAAGCTAACGCTTTATAATATTCCAGTGTGTCCTTCCCCTGACCCGTTTTATGGCTCTCTCCTCCGACAAGCACAATGTTTTCTTTGCCAGCTGTTGCAGCGCGGAGGGAACGGCTCGGCTGATCCACACTTAAGTACATGCCGCCCGGATAGTCTTGTTTTGTCTTGACTGCTATCAGGTAAGAACGATCTGCATACATTCTTGTCGAGTAGAGTCCCGCTCCCTCATAAAAAGGAAAATGCGTACAGGCCAAAACATACTCCCCTGTCACACGAAAACCATCCCTTGTTAGCACTGCGGTTCCCTTATCTGTACGTTCCACATTTACAGCAGTTGTCTGTTCATAAATCTGCCCGCCTGATTTTTCAATCGTTTCAACAAGTTTGATTAGATACTGCAACGGGTGATACTGTGCCTGATTTTTCATCGAAAGGACATTTTCTACCTTTTGGTCAAACGGAATTTCGCTTTGCAATTCACCGCTGATCCCCAATTTTTGGTAGGCCTCGTACTCTTTCTCCAATTTATCGGCATATTCAGGCGTCGTAGCATACAAATACGCTTCTTGCCGGATAAATCCACAGTCGATATCATGATCTTTTACCGTTTTAGCGATAAATTCCAGTGCATCTGTGTTAGCCTCGTAATACTGCTTCGCTGCCTCTTCTCCAAAATGACGGATCAATTCATCATAGATTAAATTATGTTGGGCAGTTATTTTCGCGGTAGTGTGGCCGGTTGTTCCATTCATCAGCCGATCACCTTCCAGCAAAGCCACCTTCAAACCTTCCTGGATGAGCAAATAAGCGGCTGTTATTCCAGTAATGCCACCGCCAACGATAACGACATCGGCTTGTATATCTTCCTGTAAAGGAGAAAATTGCGGTATGTTTGAACTCTCCAGCCAGTAGGAGTCCGGAAACTTTGGCAATATTCCTTCCTTCTCACTTTTATCCACCATGGGTATCCCTCCAAGTAAAAACTATTTACCTTTATTGTTTACTTCGGAAGGCAGATTATACCATTTTTCGCCTAAATTAAACGGTTGGTGTACCAGACAGGCTTTACCAGATTAAAATAGTGATGTTCTTGCTGGACAGTCATCAAGCGCTTGAGCATTTGTTCCAGGTTTTCCGGAGAGAACCGAACCGTCCATACTACAGAAGAAAACATTGCCATTGCGAGATAGACAGCATATAAGGTCCAAAAATCATCTGGTATCTTCCCATGAAAATAACCTTCCAGCTGCCCGATTGCAAAAGGGATACTCGTTTCCCGCTGAAACAAGCCCATTTTGACAAAGTCATGATAAGGATCGCCCCAATCATAATTATCAAAATCAATGATACCAGCAAGCTTCCCGTTATTCAGAATGATATTTTCCAAGTGAAAATCATCATGTTGAAATCGATTTGGACGGTCCTTTAACAAATGCTTATGTTCCTCAATAAAATCAATGATTTGCTGCTCGTTTTTTATTTTCACACCTGTCTCCCAATAAGCGTTCAGGTACTTGTAATGCTTGGCTATTGACCGGTCATGCCAGCTGCCGATATGTTCGGGCGCCCTAAGATTATGAATCTTGGCTAATTGCTTACCTGCTGCTTCCCCGACAACAAATTGATTCTGTTCGGAGAGGTGAGGAATTTCTTCTCTAGCATCCTCCCCCTCCAAAAAGGAATAAATCGAATAACAGCTTTTCCTATCGTCTAGTAGACCAACCTCGACGGGAATGGGTGCTCTCACTCCCATTTCTATCATTTTCTTTAATAACCGAAACTGCCTCCTTTTCTTCTCGTAATCCTGCTTATCGGCAAAGCACAGCAAGTACTTTTCCCTTTCAGCTTGTATGAGAAATTTACTGTCAGCGGAAAACCCTTTTGTTAGTTTCTTGATGTTTTTCGCTTTTGGAACCGACCTTATTTCCGCCCAGAACTTTTCTATGTATTTTTCCATAGCTTACCCCCTACTGGCTGTATTCTTGGAATGTTTAACAGGCATTGAAACCGTTCCAGCTTATAAAATAGAGCCTTGTTAACCAAAATTCGCCAATTAATCCTTGTTTTCCTTTTGTCTTTAGCAATTAACGTTACTTTGTTAACAGAAAAAGAGTGACTTGGAACTAATCCCTCGTCACCATCTTGGAATAAACCAGAGATAAAGTTTCCATCATTGTCATCTACGGAAAGGGATTACACAGGGACCAAGACCGCCAGGCACCAAAGGAATACCGTTCTTACATAGCAAGAGTCTGCCCCCCATCGAAACTTTAGGGAGACAGACCCTTTCACTCACTTCACAAAAAGTTTTCTTGGAAAATCCGTCAACGTAGCACATCCTGTTTCGGTAACCTGAAACGTCTCACTGATTTCTACTCCGTAGCTGTCAAACCAAATTCCCGGAATCATATGAAAAGTCATGTTTGGCCGAAGTATCGTCTTGTCCCCGGCGCGGATACTTGCTGTATGCTCGCCCCAATCAGGCGGATAGCTTAGGCCTACAGAATAACCAATTCGCGAATCCTTGAGAAAACCATGTTTTGCGATTGATTTCCTCCAAACTTCCTCTATTTCCTCACAGGTCGAGCCCGGTTTCACTGCATACAGGGCTTCATTCAATCCTTCTACGACGACCTCAGCCAAATCCTTTACTTTATCCATTGGTTTTCCGAGGTTAACTGTCCGCGCCAACGGAGCATGATAGCGTTGATAACAACCTGCTAGTTCGACAATCACCGTATCTTTTGCCTTGTAAGGCTGGTCCGACCAGGTGATATGCGGGGAAGAAGTCTTTTTTCCTGCAGGCAGAAGCGGAACGATGGCGGGGTAATCACCACCGAAGCTGGAAGTGCCACTGATTTGGGCATGATAGATGTCGGCCACCGCATCGTTTTCCCTCCGGCCAGGCTCGATTGCTTCCATCGCTCTCTCCATTGCCCGCCCGGCAATCTTTGCCGCTTTTTGCATCATACTAATTTCTTTGTCCGACTTGATCATCCGTAAATAATTGATTAGGAGCGTTGCATCGAGGAATACTGCATTGGGAAGCCCTGTTTCCAGTTGTTTCAACGCTTTTGCGGTGAAATAATAGTTTTCCATTTCGACACCGATCCGGCAGCTTCCTTTCCCCATTTTAACTAGAACGCGGGCAATTGCGTCCATAGGATGCAGAATCGGTGACTGAATATAGTCGTCGTTATAAAATAAAATATGCTGATGTTGAAGCCAGGTCGTTTCTTTCGCTGCATTGGCATCCTGCTTGCGGCCAATCCAACGAGGCTCTTCCTCATCAGGAAGGACAACGACCATTTGGTGAACGTAAAAAGACCACGCATTATACCCGGTCAGATAATTCATGTTGGATGGATTGGTGATCAGCAGCACTTCGATACCATCAATCGCCATCTGTTCCTTGGTGCGCTTCACGCGTTCTTTATACTCTTCCTTTGTAAACACGACCTGCTCCCCGCCTTCCATTTTCAATACACCGTACCTGCGTTGCTTTTGCTTAGCAATTCATAGGCATAAGCGGCAATCATCGTGTCTTGAACACCGGTACCAGTTAAATCACAAACGGTTATGGCGTCTTTCTCCCTCCGGACCGGCTTCGCTCCGGAGACTATCGCTCCTATTTCTTCGACAGGCGTTTGAGAATCCAGCACCTTTGCTTCATAGGCATGATGAAGCTCCCCTAAGCGGCTGCATTGCGATTTGCTGTCACAGACAATTCTATCTGCTTTTTTAAAAATTGCTGGGTCCAATTCGTTTTTGTGTTCGGCGTCCGCTCCTATCGCCGTAATGTGCAGACCGGGGTGTAGCCATTCAGCCTGAATCAATGGGGACTCAGCCGGAGTGGTGGTTATCAGAAGACCACAATTCCGTACAACCTCTTCCGCTGTCTCGCAGACAATCACTTCCCCACTGTAAATGTATCTGATATCTGCTAAAAATTTACGAACATGGTCGACATTCCGTCCATGGACAAACAGTTTGGAAAACTGTCGGACTAGCTGTAATGCTTCCAGCTGATAGCGTGACTGGGCACCTGTCCCGATCAATCCTACTGCCTCCACCGTCTCATTTGCCAAAAGATCAGCTGCGACAGCTCCTGCAGCTGCTGTACGTAAATGCGTTAGGTAACCATTATCCAACAGAACAGCAAGTGGTACGCCTGTTTCCGCACTAAATACTAGCATCATGCCATTCCCACTCGGAAGTCCTAATCGATGATTTTCGAAGAAACCGGTCGACATTTTCACCGCAAACTGATTCATACCGTGTACATAAGCGGATTTAATATCGATTTCGCCCTGCTGTTCAGGAAAATCGATGCGCATAATCGGAGGCATTGCCACTTCTCCTTCAAACAGGTGGGCGAATCCTGTCTCGACTGCTTTCACTATTTGAAGATTCTGTTGAATATGCGCTCTTATTTGTGCTTCCGTACATACAATCATCCCTATCCCTCCTCCTTTGCCGCATAAAATTGCTGCCAATCGAGATTATTTCCGGTAACTAAGATAACAGTGGATTGTTTCATGGCAGACTGTTCGGTTAACACGGCAGCAACCCCAGCAGCTCCGGCTCCCTCCGCGACAATCCGTTCCTGTTCCATTAAGAAGGTCATCGCTTTGACGATGTTCCGATCTGAAAGAAGAATCATTTGATCCATATATTGCTGTACCATCGTAAAAGTATAGTGATTTTCCAGATTGATTCCGCCCAGTAAACTATCCGCTATCGTGTTTTTTTCCGGTACCTCGATGGGTTTTCCCTCTCTAAGGCTCTCATGCATTGCAGATGCCGCTTGGATGGATACACCAGTGACCTGAACATCTGGTTTTAGTTGTTTCAATGCAAATCCGATCCCGGCTATCAATCCTCCCCCAGATACTGGAATGATCACCTCCTCCAGTCCCGGTAAGTCTTCTAATATTTCCAGAGCAATCGTTCCCTGCCCCGCTATAATGTCCCGATCATCGAATGGCGGTATAACCGTCAGGCCATCGTGCTCCTGTAACTGCTGGCAACGTTTGGCTGCATCATCTTGACCATCACCTACTATCTCAATCTTCGCTCCCAGCCTTTGAAGTGCAGCTACTTTTGCATGCGGCACACGGTTGGAGATACAAATCACGGCCGGTATGGACAGTTCCCGGGCGATAAATGCTACAGCCATGCCATGGTTGCCTGTTGAATAGGTGGTGACCCCCTGCTTGCACTGTGTTTCGGTAAGCTGCAGCATTTTGTTTGCTGCTCCCCGTATCTTAAAGGAGCCCACTTCATTGATTGTTTCTAATTTTAAATATGCCTCAATCCCTGCAAGCTCCGAAAGGGCAGGTGCTTTAAGGAGCGGAGTTTTCCCGATAAGCTCCGCTATTCGATTGTGGGCCAGGCGGATATCGCTTAATGCCACTTCTTGATTGCTGTTCATCCAGGACTTCCCTCCAAATGGTCATTTCTACATTTATATATCGCGTCCAACCCGTCTATGCTTGTGAATCCATATCCAGCCGGTTCAAATTTTTCCCGTTGGCTGAGGGCTGTGATAGGATAAAAACGATAGAAACCATTAAAATAATGGGATAAAGGAGTTTTTACGATGCGAGTTATCACAGTCAAGCAGCCAGGTGGCGCTGAACAACTCCAGCTAAGTGAACGTCCGGAACCGGAACTGAATTCCGGTGAATTGTTGATCAAGGTAAAGGCAGCTGCCATCAACCGAACAGATATCATCAATCGACAGTCCTCTTCCGGTTATTTAGACTTTGATGTATTAGGTATTGAAGTAGCAGGTGTAGTCGAGACAGCAGGAAGTGACACAGGGATCGAACCCGGTACAAAAGTAATGGGACTGGTAAATGGCGGAGGGTACGCTGAATACGCTGTTATGCCTGCAGAACGGGCAATGATCATTCCTGATAACCTGTCTTTTGAAGAAGCAGCAGCAATACCGGAAGTGTTTTTAACTGCTTACCAAACATTATTCTGGCTGGGAGAACTGAAGGATAAAGAAACCGTCCTGATTCACGCAGGTGGGAGTGGAGTCGGAACTGCCGCCATTCAATTGGCCAGGCAGCTTGTAGACGCTCATATCATTACAACTGCAGGTTCCAGCGAAAAGCTTGATTTTTGCAAGTCCTTAGGTGCTGACACCACCATCAACTATAAAGAGCAGGACTTTGACAAAGAAGTGCTGGCCGCCACCGACCAGCGTGGAGCAGCAGTCATTCTTGATTTCATCGGTGCTTCGTATTACCGGAAAAACCTGAATAGCATTCAAACCGATGGCCGGTGGATCTTAATCGGCTTGTTAGGTGGGGCACAGCTGGAAAACGTTAACTTAATGGAATTGATGAGCAAACGGGTTCAATGGAAGGCAACCCTGCTTACTCCAAGGTCTGATCACTATAAAGCTGAACTAACAAAAGACTTTGCTGGAAGAGTACTGTCTTTGTTTGAACAAAACAAATTAAGACCGATCATTGATAAAGTGTTTCCAATGGAAGAGGTTCAAGAGGCACACCGCCGCATGGAGAGCAATCAAAACATTGGTAAAATCATTTTAAAAATGGATGAATCAGATTGATTATAATGGAAGCGGATCTCCGGGATTCGCTTCTATTTTTGTTAAGGCCCAAATAATCATTTGTCATTTTATGTTAAAATAAAAAAAGATTTCGTTGTTGTTTGTTCTATAACGTAATACCTTTAAACAGAAATGAACAGGATGAAGCACTAGAGATTCTTCTATTAGGAGAAAGGCTGTGAAGTTGTTTGAGAGGCTATAAAGCAATTCTATTTGATTTAGATGATACCTTGCTTAATAGGGATATGGCAGTAGAGAGAATGTTTTTAATGATTTTAGAAAAATGTTATGAGGATGTAATACATTCAAAATAATACGAAATGCTTCATCAATTTAAAGAATGTGACAAAAAAAGCTATGGCCATAGTGATAAAACAAAGGTTTTGAAATCCTTTTTTGATGAATTTCCACCAACATATAAAATACCACGTAACTACTTTCAAGATTTTTGGAATGAGCATTTCCCTTATTGTTTTTCCATAAATCAAGCTACTATAAATATCTTACATACATTAAAGAAACAAATGAAAATTGCTATTATCACAAACGGGACGACTCAGCGGCAAAAAGCAAAAATAATAAACACTGCTTTAAACCGTTGCTTTGATACGATTATTATTTCTGAGGAAGTGGGTTACAGTAAACCTGACATACGCATATTTCAATTAGCATTAGATAAGCTTCATGTGCACCCGGAAGCTGCATTATTTGTTGGAGATGACCTGGAAAAAGATATTGCCGGTTGTCAAAATGCAGATATGAAGGGCATATGGTTCAATCCTCATGCCAAAAAGAATAATATCGATATAAAGCCATATGCCGAAATCGGTTCTTTAGAAAGATTATCTAATTTTTTACCATAGTTAAATATTCATTGCTGTTTATCTTTATTTCTCCATACTCCATACAGACTTCTCTTCTCAAACCATCGAAGTCTAAAACGCAGCAACCTATCTACCCACGAAACAGAATATTGGACGGTATTGGTGATTAGCCGTATGATTTAGTGGCAGTGATTTACAAAAGGAGTGGGAATGTAATGACTACCAATCAGGCAACGTTTTTCAACAATATACCATTGTCGGTTCTCGACCTTGCGCCCATCAATGAAGGCAGCAATGCGGGACAATCCTATAAAAACACAGTCGATTTGGCTCAGCATGTAGAAAAGTGGGGATTCAACCGTTACTGGCTGGCTGAGCATCATAACATGCCGGGGATTGCCAGCTCGGCTACTTCTGTAGTAATTGGCCATGTAGCAGGCGCTACCGACCGTATCCGGGTCGGTTCTGGAGGCGTCATGCTGCCGAACCATGCAAGTTTAGTAATCGCCGAACAGTTCGGAACACTGGAATCCCTGTATCCAGGACGGATTGACCTTGGCTTGGGACGCGCCCCCGGAAGTGACCAGGCAACTGCTTATGCTCTTCGACGCACCTTGAATACAACACCAGAGGACTTTCCCCAGCAGGTGGAAGAATTGGAAAGTTACTTTGATGAAAATTCTTCGGCGAGGGTTCGCGCTTATCCGGGAACAGGACTAAATATCCCGATTTGGCTGCTTGGTTCCAGCGGATTCAGCGCCAGATTGGCTGCAATGAAGGGATTGCCGTTTTCATTTGCCAGTCATTTTTCACCAGATTACACCCTTCCTGCCTTGAAAATTTATCGTGATCATTTTCAACCGTCGGAAAACATGGACAAACCATATGCCATGCTCGGGGTAAATATCGTGGCTGCCGATACGGACGAACGGGCTCAGTACTTGGCAACTTCCCAACAACAGCAATTTTTGAGCATTACACGCGGCCAGCCATCCAGACTGCAGCCGCCAGTGGAAAACATCGACGACTTATGGGCTCCACATGAAAAGGCAGCCGTAGCAAAAACGCTCGAATCACCTGCTTCTATTATCGGTGGTCCGGAAACAGTGAAACAAAAATTGGAGGAATTCATCAAGGAAACAGAAGCCGATGAGCTGATCATCAATTCTCAAATCTTCCATCACAAAGACCGGCTGCGTTCCTATGAAATTGTTGGAGAATTAATGAAATAGGTAATACAACAAAATAGAACCAGGCGATTATTGCCCAAAAAACCATCAGCGTTCTTTTCATACGCTGATGGTTTTTATACACCCAGTGATCGACGGACGTTTGGCTTTGGACCGGAGCAAGAAGAAATGCCCTTTACATGACGGCTGGCCATACATTACAGCCATGCCTGTCAAAGTCAAAGCTTGATTTCACCACTTTCCGAGTCGCTGCTCTGCGCAGTGTCTATCTAACAAGCAGGCTTGGGCTGCTGCTCAAGTTTCCTTTCAATTATTTCCGCTTAAATTTACTTCCTCTTGACCGGGAACGCACCTGGTCCCTTAGTGCTTCCGAGTTCTCTTGACGGTTTGACGTCTTTCGCTTATCAATTCGGATGTTTGCTATGTCACCTTCTTGGACAGTAAATTCCAACCAGTCGTTTACTTTTACTCCTTTAGGAAGCAGCCTTACATCTATTACAAATTCCTTGCCCTCTTCTTCCACAAGAATAACGGCAAACTTCTCGTCTTCGATACGATCCAACATACCTTTCATGCTTAATCATCCTCCTACACAAGCAATGCCTTGATCCTTGATGTCTTTAAGTCGGGAAGGGCCAATACCACTGACTTCTGTCAATTCATCGATTGACTGAAATGGGCGTCCATCTATTACATCCTGTGCCCGCTCCGGCCCAATATGGATAATTTCCTGGATTTGTTCTGAACCGGCGCTATTAATGTCGATGCATTGTCCCTCCGTGTCTTGTCCTGCTTCTACTGCTGACTCTGATTCGGCTTCCCGTTCTGTCTTTTCCTGCAGATTTGACTGCCCGGCTTTGATTTCTCCATTTTCATGAGTGGTCACTTGATACGATGATCCATCCGTTGTCACCATGATGGTTCCATGGGCATCGGTTCCGTATAAATCCGCTCCCACATTCCGGACACGGTCTATCACTTCCTGATGGGGATGTCCATATTGGTTTTCGTTACCTGCACTATAAATGGACAATTCAGGAGAGACTGCTTCCAAAAAAGCTTGGCTTGTTGACGTATTGGAACCGTGGTGTCCCAACTGAAGTATTTCTGCTTCCAGATTTGTTGCACTGTCGATCATTTCCTGTTCCTGTGCTTTTTCCGCATCGCCGGTAAAAATAAAATCAATGTCTCCATAGGACATTTTAAAAGCGAGCGATTCCTGATTCGTTTCTCCGGATATCGAGGCTGGATAAAGGACTTCGACCTGCAGATCACCAATGTCAAAAATATCTCCCATACGCGGTTCTTCATAACCTGTCTGAGTGGAATCGATTGCTTCCATGACCCGTTGGTACGTATCCGATGTGCTTGTGTTTCCAGACATCCATACTTCCCCAACTTCAAACTGACTGACCACTTTATCAAGTTGGCCAATATGGTCAGCGTCAGGATGTGTTCCGATAGCTATGTCGATTTGAGAAATACCTTGAGAATGTAAATAGTCGACTACATCCTTGTTATCCCAGTCTCCAGCATCGAGCAATATCTTATAAGAACCAAACAAAAACAGTGTTGCATCGGCCTGGCCTACATCGATAAAATGAACCTGCATTTCCGGAAGGGAGCTGGAGTGTGTCAGTTTCTTCAGCAGCTGCTTCCTTTGCTGTACCTTCTTGTTCAGCGTCTGTTTCTTTTGAAGATTGCTCTGGCTTATCTCCCGTTTCTTCTGTTTGCTGATTATCCTGTTTGTCTGTGGAATTCGAATCTAGCTGCCCTGTACCACATCCTCCAGCAATCAGCAAGAACAGGAAGGCAATAAAATACAAACATTTCTTTTTCAATCAAATTCCCCCTCAAAGCTGCATTTTACCACTCATTTCTCCTTTTCACTATGGAAGTAAGACGTAAATTCTGATTCAGGTAAAACTTCCCTATTTGATAGCCTCCAAGCATTTGCATTATGAGGGGATCAATTACTGCATTTTTTGGACAAAAGCGCAAGCGCCTGTTCAAAGGAGTACAGGCTAAAGCCGCCACGTCCTGTGGCAACGCCTGCATGATCACATCGTTTGGGCCTCCGACAAGTTTAAGCAAAAACCTCGAAGTGGCGGCCTTTTGCCACACAGAGGACTTGCTTAAGACCTCGAGGCGGTAGAAGCTAGACATCTCTGAAATTTATACTTTCTTATCTTTTAAAAAAGTACTTTCTGAATATACTTCTCATTATTTTGTACACAGCTGTTTCCCATACCGAAGCCGGGAGCAGCTGAAAGGGAAGTTTCTAACAGATACATAAAAGTGAATCAGCTTATAAAAAAAGATTTAATGCTAAATATAAAGGAAATGGCATAACATAGCAGGCTGTATTTATCTAAACATGTTTTTTAATGTTTTCAGCACACATTTTCCGTTTTTTCTCTTGCCACAAGGGTACAGTCTATTAGAGTGCCTTCGTGAAGTATTGCATACTCTTTTTTAAAATTTGTTTCAAGGAAGGAGCTAGAACAAAATGTGGAATAAATTCACACCCGTGTTTAAAGTATCGGCTGGAATTATGTTAGTTTTAGTCATCTTTGGTGTGGCTTGGCCTGACGGTCTAGAGACGGCCACCACTAATATCCAGGCTTTTATTGCCAACAAATTTGGCTGGTATTACTTAATCGTTGTAACCTTGTTTGTGATTGTTTGTTTAGTTCTATTAATCAGCCCTGTCGGCAGAATCAAACTTGGCAAACCGGATGACAAACCGGAATTCTCCAGAGCAACCTGGATTGCCATGCTGTTCAGTGCCGGAATGGGGATTGGGTTAGTGTTCTGGGGAACAGCAGAACCGATCAGTCACTACGCCACTAGTTCACCGACAGGAGAAATAGGAACACAGCAAGGCATTAAAGATGCCCTGCGTTTTACGTTTTTTCATTGGGGGATTCATGCCTGGGCAATTTATGGAATTGTAGCCCTTGTACTCGCCTATTTCAATTTTCGTCATGATCGCTCAGGATTAGTAAGCTCGACTTTACAGCCATTGATTGGAAAAACAGCTGAAGGAAATACTGGAAGAGTAATCGATATTCTTGCCGTTATTGCCACCGTCATGGGGGTTGCGACTACACTTGGTTTTGGTGCCGTTCAAATAAACGGTGGATTGTCTTATCTTTTTAATATACCGGTAAATATCGTTATTCAGGTTATTATTGTCGTTATCGTCACAGTGTTGTTCATGTTTTCAGCTTGGACAGGTCTCAGCAAAGGAATACGTTATCTGAGTAATGCCAACATGGTACTAGCTGTAATTTTATTTGGTATGATTTTTGTGATGGGACCGACATTATTCTTGTTGAACATATTTACCAATACATTAGGATCTTATGTACAGCACTTACCAGGGATGAGTTTCCGAATAGCACCTCTTGATCCAGATATCCGTCAATGGATCAATGATTGGACCATCTTTTACTGGGCATGGTGGATAGCCTGGTCACCATTCGTCGGTATCTTCATCGCCCGCGTATCAAGAGGACGTACCATTCGGGAATTTGTTTTCACCGTTCTGCTTGTACCATCTATAATCGGTTTTCTCTGGTTTGCTACTTTCGGCGGTACGGCTATATCACTTGAGCATGAAGGAATAGCCAAAATTTCCGAGTTGGCAACAGAAGAATCCTTATTCGGCGTGTTTTCCAACTATCCGTTCGGGATGGTCGCTTCGATCATAGCCATGATTCTGATCGGTACGTTCTTTATTACGTCAGCAGACTCTGGTACATTCGTACTTGGCATGATGACGACAGGCGGTTCTCAAAATCCGGGACACTTTATCAAGCTTACATGGGGTGTATTGCTTTCAGCTACTGCACTGGCACTCTTATACACCGGCGGATTGCAGGCTTTGCAAAACACCATGATCATTGCAGCCCTGCCATTCTCGATCATCATGCTGCTGATGACAGCAAGCTTCGTCAAATCACTATATCGGGAGTCGCGTGAGCTAGGCATTGGCCGCATTAACCAAGGTAAGAAAAATAAAAACAAAAAACAGGGATGATAAGAGCCTGTGACAAAAGCATCATGACCAAAATAAAAACCGAACGATCCACCATTCGTTCGGTTTTTTTGATGAGCAAAAAGCAAACATTTCACCCTATGAAAAGTGCCACTTCCCCCTCTGGCAAGGTACTTCGCTTTCCGCGGGAACGCATAGTATCTTGCCGGAGCGATTCGAAGCACGCAACAAACAACAGGATAAAAGAGAATATACAAATATAACCGAACGAATACGATTGGCATTTAGGATTCGTTCGGTTTTTGCTTTGTCACCATGCTTTTGTCACGGCCTCTATATTTTTGTTGGAATTACTGGTAGTAAAATGTACGATGGATAATTTTCGTCATGGTAGATAGTCTGACTGGCCGGAAGCATTACTTCGGAATCTATCGTTGTTTTCCCTGTATTTGGATTGACATCATACCGCGGAAAGTTGCTTGATGAAATTTCCAGTCGGATGGAATGACCCGGCAGAAAGACATTGCTCGTCGCCCAAAGATCCAGTTGATAACGAATGGCACCAATCTCCGATTCCTGGCATGTATCTCCTCGGACTATCCCATCTGCTAGATTGAAAGCCTTCCCGTCCGGCCAAACGTCGACAAGTTTTGCGGTAAAGTCAGTTGAAACAGCATCGGTTGCTGCCCATAGCACCACCTCTATCGGACCTGTCACCTCTAAAGGTTCCTTCAATGCTTCGGATGTATATACAAAGACATCCTTTCTCGCCTCAACTTCGTTCTGATCACACGGACCTGCATTTTCTCCCTTATAAAATAAGCCGTTTCCTCCAACCGTAGGTACTGGATTGGACGGATCATAGCAGAATTGATCGGTTGGCTCCTCTTGCGGTTTGGTGGTCGAAAGAGTACCAGACTCTAAACCCGCCTTGCCATTGCTGTGGAGATAATACGGGATATAGCGAGTCCGTGCAAGCGGCCATTCTTTTTCTTCACGCCATTTATCGATGCCCATCACAAATAATTGAACCGGCGCACTTTCTCTCCCAGAAGCAGAAGTGGTGGCCTTCAACTTTTTGTCAAACCATTCTATATGCAAGGCAGTAATGTCTCGTTCTTCATCCATCCAATCTCCTGCTGCATGGGCTCCAAAGAAACGTTCCCCTTGAGCAGCAGAAAAATCGCCGTGTCCCCATGGGCCGATGATTAGGCGCTGCTCTTCTCCGGCTTTGCACATTTCCTGAAAATTTTCCAAAGTAGAACCGAGAAAACAGTCATACCAGCCAGCTAGATGATATGCGGGCAGTTCAAGAGAAGATAATTGATGTTTTATCGAAGCTTTACTTTGGGCCTCATTGGATATTTCCTGGGTAATAAATTGTTGATACAAAGATAGGACCGGGTGGAGATTCCTCAAAGGCGGCCACTCCGTTAGCGGGACATGATGAAAAGTATCATTGATATGGTGCAATGCTGACTCTATATCTTTCCTGACAAAAGGATAGTCATCCGGACATTCCCTGTGAATTAAATCTGGAGCGACCGAATCAAGCATCCACGTTGCAAATAACCCATATTCCAATGCTCCTTGCCGAAACAGCATATCTTCATTTAGACTGCTTCCGGTCTGAGCGGGGAAAATCGCTTTTAAGGACGGTGGTGATTCCGCCGCGGCAAACAGCTGGGTAAAGCCATAATAGGATAAACCGAACATACCGACCTTGCCATCACAATAAGGTAGGTTCGCAGCCCATTCCACCGCATCGTAACCATCTTCTCCTTCATGGATGAATGGAACAAATTGCCCTTCGGATGAAAAACGACCGCGGACATCCTGGATGATCACCACATATCCGGCCGCTGCCAAGCGGAAAGGATCCACATATCGGTGAGAAAAATCTACGAGATTTTTATTGTACGGATGCCTTGTCAGCAATACAGGGTAACTGCCTTCCCGGTCCGGGCGATATACATTTGCGTATAAGGTCACGCCATCGCGCAGCCGGCAGGGCACGTCTTTTTCGAATACGACAGGTGCAGTTTTCGGCACTATTACCACCTCTATCATTTATTTTATATAGAGAAAAGGCCTGTTACGACTGCAGCCGCAAACAGACCCCTTTACTCTCTTATTTACCAGTCATTTCATCGATCTTATCCTGGTTGCTTTCGATCCACTCACGTGCTACTTCTTTTGGATCCTGGTCTTCTTCTTCGATTTTCACAATCATTTCTTCGACATCATCAATGGAAATGCTCCAGTTGCTCAGGAACTCATATGCTTCTGGGGCATTTTCTTTCAAATCTTTATTGGTTACCACATGGACAGAAGACGTTTCGAAGAAGCCTTTGTCATTCTTTAACACTTTAATATCATATTTGTTAAACATGGTGTGCGGGCGCCAGCCAAAGAAAATGACCGGTTCTTCCTGACTCATCAAGCGTTGAGCCTGAGCCAGCATGCCGCCTTCAGAGGAAGCGACGTGCTCGATATCAAGACCATACTCTTCGATCATTTCTTTTGATTCTTTCGTTGCACTGGCACCTTCTTCAATGCCGTACATTTTATTGTCAAAAAGATCTTCTTTTCCTTTTAAGTCTTCCATGCTATTGATATCTTCCATATATTTCGGGACTACCCATCCAGTTTCGGCTTCCGGATAGCTTACCGCTGTGTCTTCGACAGAATCGGAAAATTTGTCCAGATGGACTTTGTGCATCGGGAACCAAGAGTCCATGAAGACATCGATGTCCCCGCGGGAAAGTCCCATGAAAACACTGCCTACATCGGCATCCGTGTGTTCTACCGTATAGCCCATATCCTCCAGAACCAAGCTTGCGATTTCAGTCGGAGGCACGGTGCTTGTCCAAGGTGTGACACCGAAAGTGATGGTTTGGTCTTTACTCTCACTTGCTTCTTCGCCGTTTCCTTCTGATTCACTGTCAGAAGAACATCCTGCGATCAATGCGACAAATAGTGCGGCCATAAGACCGAATAATAGTTTTTTCATGCTAATTTTCTCTCCCCTGTTTTTTTATAGTTGAAATCCGGCCGTGAATTGACGGGCTTACGGATTCATTAAAACCTTTTACCTAATCCTTGCGTGATACGATCCAATATGATGGCCAGGACAACAATTCCAAGTCCACCGGTCAAACCGAGCCCAACGTTTACCGTGGAAATACCAGAAAGGACGGTCGACCCTAATCCGGGAGCTCCTATCATCGAAGCAATGACAGCCATCGATAAAGCAAGCATGATGGTTTGATTGACCCCTGCCATGATTGTCGACAAGGCTAACGGAAGTTGAACTTTAAACAGCAGCTGCCATTTCGTTGTACCAAAAGCTCTGGAAGCTTCCACCACATCTTCCGGCACTTGTTTGATTCCCAGGCTTGTCATGCGGACAGCCGGCGGTGTTGCAAAAATAAAGGTGGAAATAACAGCCGGAACACCGCCGAGGCCGAATAGCAGAATTGCCGGGATTAAATAGACGAAACTCGGCAACGTCTGCATAAAGTCCAAAATGGGACGGACAATCTTATCCATGATGGAACTGGTAGCCGTCAATATTCCGACAGGAACACCGATAAGGACCGACAACAAAGTCGAAACGAGCACAATAGCCACCGTTTGCATCGCAGCAGGCCACAGTTCAACCGATCCTAAATAGATGCATCCAATCAAGGTGAAAAGCGCCATTCCTTTACCGGCAATCCGCCAAGACAACACGATCAAGATGATGGCAATCACTTCAGGTGGAATGACGATCAAAAGATTGGTAACCGCCTCGATAAAGGCCCCAAGTGCATCGCTGATTGCGTTGAAAAATCCGCCCATTACCGGCAGCAACCAGTTATTCACAAAGGAATTCGTCCAGTCTTCTAATGGGAAATGGAAATAGTTCATGATGGCGTCACCTCATCTTTCTCTTTTCCAAGTACTAGACCCGACAGGATCGATACGCGGGAAATGATCCCCAGCAGCCGTCCGTCTTCAATTACCGTGATCGGGTACTTGGCATCGACAGCAATTCCGATCAAGTCATTTAACGGAGTGTGCGGTGCAGCTGAGGCTACATCCGTAATCAATACTTCTTCCAAATCGATCTTTTCTTTATAAGCCCGAATGGCGTCGTCAATCGTTAGTAATCCTTTGAAATTCTTCTCTTTGTCTACGACAAAAATACTAGAGGCTCCGACTTCTTCCATTTTCCGAACGGCAACACGGGGACCGTCCTTATATGTCATCAGCACTTCCGGCTTTTTCATGACATGAGAAGCTTCCAAAACCTTGGATCGATCTACATCCTTCACAAAGTTGGAGACATATTCATTTGCGGGGTTTTCTAATATTTCCTCAGAGGTGCCGACTTGGACAATCCGGCCATCTTTCATGATGGCAATTCTGTCTCCTAGTTTTAATGCTTCATCCAAGTCATGCGTAATAAACAAGACGGTTTTGCCAAGTTTGTTTTGCAGATGAAGTATTTCATCCTGCATTTCTTTTCGGATGATCGGATCGAGCGCACTGAAAGCTTCATCCATTAAGAGTATGTCGGTATCATTGGCTAACGCTCTCGCAAGCCCTACCCGCTGCTGCATTCCACCACTCAACTGATTCGGATAACTAGCTTCATAGCCTTTCAAACCCACATCCTCGATTGCTTTTTCTGCCTTCTGGTACCGTTCCTGCTTGTCGACTCCTTGAATTTCCAAGCCATAAGCCACGTTGTTCAATACAGTCCGGTGCGGCAACAAACCGAATTTCTGGAAGACCATGCCGAGTTTTTTGCGTCGTGTTTCGATTAAGTTGGTCGTATCCATCTTGGTGATATCTTCACCTTCAATCAAAACTTCTCCGTCTGTCGGCTCGATCAGTCGGTTAATCAAGCGGATAAGCGTCGATTTTCCACTTCCGGACAGTCCCATAATGACGAAAAATTCACCCGGTTTGACAGCGAATGTTGCTTGGCTAACACCAACAGTCATGCCCGTTTTTTCTAATATTTCGCTTTTTTGTTCCCCGTTTTTCAATCGTTTCAGCCCCTGCTGGGGATGGGAGCCAAAAATCTTGGTCAGATTATTAACTTCAATCTTATTCACAAGCATTCTCCTCTCTTGAAACCACCGGGCAGGACGGACTAGCGTTTAATACCGATGTGCCTGCCCGCTTGTTTCGGTGTTGATAAATATTGCTGTGCGTCGCGCAGCTGCTCGATGGCAGCCGCGACCGGATCGGGGAATGGAGCAGGTCGGCCTTGCTCGGTATTGATTCCCATCAGCATTTGCTCGCTTGTGGCCAGCAAATCACCATCAGCGTTTTTCATGGTGAAAAATACATGCAGACGTTTTGTGTCATCATCCAGCAATTGAATATCCAGTCTTAGTTCCTGGTCGCGATGCGCCTCTTGCAAATAACAAATATGCGTCTCGAGGGTGAAAATTGTATATCCCCAACTTGTACGGGTTTCCTCATCCAATCCAATATCTTCAATAAATGCATCAACGGCCTGGCTGAATGCTTTCGCATAGGCAGCATCGTTCATATGGCCGTTATAATCCACCCATTCATCATGGACACGGTTTTGATAATGAAACGGCTTGTCGGTCATCTTTACTCACCTCTTTTAGCAATACTTTTTGTTTCCGGCCAGTAATCCTCCACTAAATCCAGCACTTTGACGAGAAATTCATTCCGTTTGCTTTCCAATTCGGCAATAGAAGCATCACCAGCATGGGATTCGCAGCCTTCAATAACCCTTTCTTTCAACTCATCGGTCAACTCTGGTGCGACCAGTTTGGTCCACGGCTGCTTCAATGCTGGCCCGAATTGTTCGAGCATATGGCGCATTCCTTGTTCACCGCCGGCCAAATGGAATGTCAGGAATGGCCCCATTTGCGCCCAGCGCAGACCTGCTCCATAAATAATGGCGGCATCCACTTCCTCGGTTGTTGCCACTCCGTCATTCACCATATGAAGTGCCTCGCGCCACAAAGCTTCCATTAAGCGGTCGGCTAAATGACCCTCGATTTCTTTACGGATGACCAGCGGCTTCATTTGGATAGCAGCATAAACTTCTTTTGCTGCATCGATCGTCGCCTGACTGGTAGCTTTTCCGCCGACCAATTCCACTAATGGCAAAATATAGACCGGGTTGAATGGATGGGCGACAACGAGGCGCTCTGGATGCTGCAAACCTTCCTGCAACGTCGATGGCATAATGCCGGAAGTACTCGAGCCGATGATTGCGTCCGGCTTGGCATGCTGATCAATGCTAGCCAGCACGTTTTTTTTCAGTTCTTCCCGTTCCGGTACGTTTTCTTGAATCAGATCAGCTTGTGCAACTGCTTCTTCTATGGTAGGAACAAAGCGCAAGCGATCAATGGTTGCCCCTTCAGCCAATCCGATTTCCTTCAGGGATGGCCATGCCAATTCCACTGCACGGCGCGTTTTCTCTTCGGCTCCTTCTGCAGGATCAAAGGCTACGACATCATGACCATTAGCCAAGAAGCGTGCGATCCAGCCATTGCCGATAACCCCGGTGCCGATGACTGCAAATGTCTTCGTTGATTGTGTTGTTTGATTCATGATTTCATTCCTCCGTTCGGGTTTCTCAATCCGTAAGATTCACGGGCTTCTTGTGGTGTCATCACTTCCATACCGTTTCCGTGCAGCATAGTGATCGCCTTTTCGACAAGCTGATCATTCCGCGCAAAAACACCTTTGCTCAAATACAGGTTGTCTTCCAATCCCACGCGGACATTGCCGCCTAGCATCGCTGCTTGAGCAGCGATTGGCAATTGCATTCTGCCAATGCCAAATGCAGACCAATGGGCATTTTCAGGCAATCGATTTTTCATGTACGTCATGGTTTCGACATCCGCTTCCGCTCCCCAAGGAATACCCAGGCAGAACTGGAACATTGGATCACCGTCTATCAGTCCTTCATCGATCAATTGTTTAGCAAAACGAAGGTGGCCAGTGTCAAAGCATTCCAGCTCCGGCTTCACTCCACTGGCCTGGACAAGCTTTGCCTGTTCGCGCAGCCAGTCTGTCGGGCTAAGATAAATCATGTTCCCAAAATTCGTACTGCCGCAGTCCAACGTACACATTTCCGGGAGCAGCTCTCCTACCGGCTCGTGTCTCTCTGCCGGTGTTTGCATATCGGTTCCGTTCCCTCCGGCTGCCGGTGTGTCAAGACTAGGGATGAAGTCTCCACCCCCACCTGAAGTAATGTTGATAATCACATCTGTTTCCGATTCACGGATACGGTCTACAATCTCTCGATAATGATCAATATGATGACTGATCCCTCCGGTCTCCGGGTCACGGGCATGTACATGTGCTACAGTGGCCCCGGCTTTCGCGGAAGCAATGGCTGCTTCTGCAATTTCTTTCGGTGTGACAGGTACATGCTTGCTTTTTTTCGTCGTATCCCCTGCGCCAGTAACGGCTGCAGTCAAAAGAACTTTATTCATGAAGGATTCCTCCCTATTTATTTCGTAAGTAGATTTTACATTTTACTGTACTGTCCGGACGGTTTGAAAACACGTTTTAAACTATACCATCCAGACGGTTTTGTTTCAAACCGTTCATCATTATGTAAGGGGTTACATTCCTTTTCTTCCATGGAAGGATGACCGCTCAATCCCTTGTCAGCAGTGGTAGGAGGGAGGGTAATAAAACTTTTTTAAATTTGTTCGGGATTGGTGAAATATGTAGAAGGTGAGATAGGTTTAAGACCTCGAGGGGGTAGGCGCTGGAGCTAGACATCTCTGAAATTAATTTATAAAAAACAAAACCCGAGCGAATTCGAATGGTTCGAATTCGCTCGGGTTTTGTGTTGGTCACGATGGTTTTGTCCCATCCTCCAGGTGTACTATTCTTTTTTCGTTCAATATTTTGGAGCAGGATTCAGCTATCATGTAATAACATGCGTTTTGCTAAAGAGCCGCTGATGTATCGACATTTCACAGCCTGAACCGGATAAGATAACCCTGACAATCCTTTAACAGTGTTTTTTTAAATAAAGGGAGCAACCTTATTCGTCGGCCCACTCTAATAGTGTCTTGTAAACCTCTTCCTTTTTCTCCTGCTCGATATGGTAAATATCAAATAACTCCGCCAGCCAGATACCATCTGAAGCAAGACGGATAATGGTTGCCTTTACGGGATCAATCCCATCCTCTTCAATTTCCTGCTGCCATTCAGCATACAGTTCCCGAATGGGATCAAGCAGTTTTTCATTGACCGCCTTTGCTGCCAGCAATCCGGCATTCATGTCTTTATTTTGATATACTTGATTAAAAGTGACGTTTACATAGGCACGCACCCACTGCCCTTTTTCTTCCGGATCCATTTCTGCATTGTTGGCGATTTTTTCCCGATAGTTATTGGTCAAGTGTTCCACCATTCCTTCTACCAGGGCTTCTTTGGAAGGAAAATGGTACAATAATCCTCCCTTACTGATACCAGCTTCCTCCGCAACAGCTTCCAAGGTCAGATTAAATATCCCTCGTTCGCTGACGATTTTGGATGCAGCAGTAAGTATTTCTACTTTTCTAGAATGTCTGCCCATGAAAATCTCCTCTTGATTATCATATTTTATGCCCTTTACTATACAACCTGGACGGTATCGTTTCAAATATATTTTTATTATAACTAAACTCTCCTCTTTGCCAAAAACGCTTACAATCCTGACAAAGATGCCTTTCGTTAAAGAGGAAAATTCTTTCCGTTTCAGAAACCAAGAGCCGACTCGATAAATGCTTCCAATCGTTTTTGAAATTCGGCAGTCGCAGCGGCGTAAGCATCCGTATGCCCAGCTCCCGGTACGATCCACAACTGTTTTTCGCTATCGGCTGCCTCGTACAATCGATGCGCCATTTCGGTGGGGACGAGTTCATCCCGGTCGCCATGTATAATAAACAACGGCCGGGTGTTGTCTTTGACCTGCTCAATGGCCGAAGCCTCGCCAAACCAGTAACCAGCGCGAAGTTTAGTCATACCACTAGTGATAGATATCAAGGGAAAAGCAGGCAGATGATACAAATGCCGAAGTTGATGAGACAATTCCTCACTTACATCCGTATATCCACTATCCGCAATAATTCCTTTTACTTGAGAAGGCAAATCTTCTCCGCTGGTCATCAATACTAATGCGGCTCCCATTGAATTACCATGCAAAAAGATGCTATCCATTCGATAATCATCGATTAACCGTTTTATCCATCCTTGGTAATCCAGGCGATCGTGCCAGCCATAACCGATATAATCCCCTTCGCTCTCCCCATGGCCACGTGCATCCGGCATAAGAATCGAAAATCCATGATCATAATAAAATTTGGCTAGGTCACCCATTTGCTGCCCATAACCTCGATAGCCATGTGCCAGTATAACTGCTTTCCCGGACTCTTGCGGATTTTGCAAATAATGAGCCTTTAGGTTCAATCCATCATAGGATGTCATTTCCAATTCTTTGAGTTTCTTAGCGGCAAACCAGTCCTGCGCTTCTGCCAACAATTTACGGTCTGCCTCGCTACTCGGCAACACCGGTGGCTCTTCGCTATAAAGTTCGACTTGTTCCCCCCGATTGACTCCCTGGTTATAAAAATAATTACTTCCACCCAGAAGCGCAACTGTTAGCAGAACCACAATGCCACCGGTAATCCAACCTATTCTCTTTTTCATTCCATCCCCTCTTATAAATCTATTTAACTATCTTTTTATCATTATAGCGGAAATAAATTGGAAGCGCATTCATTTTATTGCAGCAATGAAAATTTGAAAAATTCTGTTGTGTTTCTTTTTCATTTAGTGTATGGTTAATGACAATTAATCATGCAAATTGAATAAAGCGCTTATCAAGAGAGGTTGAGGGACTGGCCCGAAGACACCTCAGCAACCAGCCAAATTCGGCATGGTGCTAAATCCAGTAGACATATGTGTCTAGCAGATAAGAAGAACGTGGATTAAAAGAGCCTTCTTCTTAGAAGACTCTTTTTTGTTTTTTTGGCTTGCACTTTTAAGTGGAGGAAAACCGGTAAAAGTGATTTCCAGCTTTCCTTTACAAGTTGGGTGCTAGTATCATGCTGTGGAAATACCTGCGATGATAGTCTGCGTACTGTTTTCCAACTATGGGAAAAGGATGCATAGTGTTTCTTGAAACAGGCGCCTCCAACAAACAAATAACTATTGTGCTGGAGCGATTGGTTAACCTTGTTCAAACAGAAGGAAATCAAGCACAATCCCAATCTACGTTACTATCTTTATGCAAAAGCACCATCATTAGGAACCAACATTAACTCACTAGTTGAAAGGAAGATTCTTATGGAAAAAAATCAATTTGACCAACCTGTAAACGTGCTTCCTACCCCACCGTTTAAGGGAGATCATGTCGGCAGCTTGCTGCGTCCGGAAAGGCTTAAACAGGCACGTTTGCAACGGCAAAATGGAGAAATAACAGCAGAACAACTTCGAAACGTGGAAGACGAGGAGATTATCCGGGCAGTGGAAAAACAAAAACAGGCGGGTCTTCAGGCTGTGACAGACGGAGAATTCCGCCGTTCCTGGTGGCACTTCGACTTTCTGGAGCAACTTGATGGCGTAGAAGCTTACGTACCGGAAAGCGGTATTCAATTCCATGGTACAAAAACGAAAGCACGCGGAATTAAAATCACAGGAAAAGTCAATTTCAGCGAGCATCCAATGGTGGAAGATTATAAATTTTTACATAACATAGCCGGAGACCATACCGCCAAAATGACGATACCGAGTCCCAACATGTTGTATTTCCGCGGAAAACTGGAATACTCTCCTTATGAAGACCAGGAAGTCTTTTTCGCTGACTTAACCACTGCGTACAAAAAAGCGATCCAAACTTTTTATGATGCCGGCTGTCGCTATTTACAACTCGATGACACATCCTGGTCGTTGTTCTTCTCGGAAGACGGACGTGCGCGGATACGTGAAAATGGACAGGACCCAGACGAACTCAGCCGCTTTTTTGCCCGATGTATCAACGAATCTATTGCCGATAAACCAGATGACCTGATCATTACCATGCACATTTGCCGGGGAAACTATCAGTCCACCTGGGCCGCTTCTGGTGGTTATGACGCTGTTTCTGAAGTGATTTTCGGCGGTTTGGATGTAGACGGTCTATTTCTTGAATATGACGACGATCGTTCCGGTGGATTCGAGCCACTACGTTTTGTCAATCGTTCAGATTTGCAAATTGTTTTAGGACTGGTCACCTCCAAACACGGTAATTTAGAGGACAAACAGTTGATCAAGAAACGCATCGAACAAGCTGCGGAATATGTAGACAAAAATCAGCTATGCTTGAGCCCGCAATGCGGTTTTGCCTCAACAGAAGAAGGAAACCTGCTGACAGAAGAAGAACAGTGGGCGAAATTAAAGCACATTATAAACATTGCGGATGAAGTCTGGCATAGCTGACAATCGGAGACTGCCAGCTAGCGCAAAAGCCGCAGCCCATTTAAAATAACCAGAATCGTACTGCCTTCATGGCCGATTACTCCTAATGGCAAATCGAGAAGCTGCAGAAAATTGGTCATGATCAATAACAGAATGACAGCAACAGAAAAGAAAACATTTTGTTTAACGATCCTGTTCATTCGCCGAGAAAGCGATACAGCGTCGGCGATCTTGCTTAAGTCATTTTTCATCAAGACGATATCTGCTGTTTCCAGTGCCACATCGGTACCTGCCCCCATGGCTATTCCCACATTAGCCGTGGCCAGGGCGGGTGCATCATTGATGCCGTCACCGACCATGCCGACCGTTCCATACTGATCTTTCAATCGGTCGATATAAGTTAACTTCTCATCAGGCAGACACGCTGCCTTAAAATCATCGATTCCACATTCCGCTGCTATTGCTGCAGCAGTTTTTTCGTTGTCCCCGGTCAGCATAACGGTCGTAATGCCATTTTTTTGCAATGTTTTTAATGCCGCAGCCGTTTCCGGTCTAACCGTGTCTTTGAGGGCTATCACTGCAGCGATCCCCCTCTCGTCGGCAGCAAAAACAACCGTCTTTCCCTCTGCAGCCAACCGACCGGCAATTCCTCCTTGAAATTCGGCTGCCTCTTCGCTTCCGACAAATTCAGCACTGCCTATTTTCCAACTCGATTCTCCCAATACTGCCTTAATCCCGTGGCCGCGTTCCTCGATTACTTGTTCAGGTAAAGACTTCGGGAAGTATTTTTGTGATTCTGCATATCGTACAATCGATTGAGCCAAGGGATGATTGGAGTTCGCTTCTATCGCCCGGATATTTTCTAAAATACTCACATCGTCATCACGGAAATAAGCATCGGTAACGTGAGGATGCCCTACTGTCAGCGTACCTGTCTTATCGAAGGCTACAACCTTGATTCGGGACAGTTTTTCCAGATGGATTCCGCCTTTAAACAGAATACCGCTTCGGGCACCTTTGGAAATCGATGATAGCATCGCCGGCATGATGGAAGCGACCAATGCACACGGTGAAGCTACCACCAGGAGCACCATGGCACGATAAATCGTTTCCTGCCAGCTCCAAGCAATTACAAAAGGGGGAATCACCATCATCAATAGAACAGCAAGCAAGACTACGTTCACATAAGAACCTTCAAATCGTTCGATAAAAAGCTGGGATGGTGACTTTTCACTCTGAGCAGATTGGACTAGATAGATGATTTTTTGGAACAGTGTCTCATCAGCAGGTTTGCTGACTTCAACAGTAATGGCGCCATTCAGATTGATTGTACCGGCAAATACGTTGTCACCTTTCTGTTTTTCCACCGGAAATGCTTCACCAGTTATCGCTGACTCATCCAACGAAGTGCTTCCTCTGCTTATCTGTCCATCTGCAGGTACGCTTTCTCCTGCTTTAATGAAAACAAGATCACCCACCGCCAATTCCGAAACCGCTACTGCCATTTCTTTTCCGTTTACAAGCCGCACCGCTGTTTGCGGCTGCAAATCCATTAAGCCGGAAAGCTCCTTTTGACTTTTATTCATCGTATAAGTCTCCAGAGCCCCGCTTAAAGCAAAGATAAAAATCAAAATGGCTCCTTCTGTCCAGTAACCTATTGCCGCTGAGCCTATTGCAGCAAATACCATCAGCATTTCGACATTCAGTTTCCTGTCCTGAATGGTTTCGATTATGCCTTCCTTCGCTTTTGCAAATCCGCCGATCAAAAACGCTGCAAGATGCAGAAAAATGTACAATGGCTCCGTTATTTTATCCTCCATCGACCAGGCCGTCAACACGAGCAGGCCACTGATGATAGCCGCTATAAGTTCACCGTGCAATAT
Organism: Sediminibacillus dalangtanensis; assembly: GCF_017792025.1. NCBI lineage: Bacteria > Bacillati > Bacillota > Bacilli > Caryophanales > Bacillaceae > Sediminibacillus > Sediminibacillus dalangtanensis. The sequence goes on along the minus strand of NZ_CP046956.1, from coordinate 1,274,719 downwards.
CATTCCATCAACTAATTTGCTGATGGGAGTGCATGCTGTTTTTTCCTTTGCAGTTCCCGCATCAACGACTTCGGAGCTCATCTCCAACACTTCCTCTCATTCTTAATAAATCTTATCACATTATAATAATTATTATTTAACTTTAATTATAAATAATTCCGAGAGGAAATCAAGCCTAAACTACCATTATTTTAAAATCGGGAGCAACACGTTCTGTCTGTTAATCACAACTGCTTGTTTACTCCCTATTTTATTTAGATTAATTGGATAGAGTTCGGGCTTTACAATTCACTATTTCATCTAAAAAAGAAAAAAAACCGCCTGCAGCATTTTTGCTGCAGACAGCTTAACACGGCGAATTTTTCCTAAAGCGAAAAATCCACCGACAAATTATTTCTCTTGGCAATATCGCATTCTATGTACTGGCTGATCCGTCTCCCGCTTTCAAGGAGCGCAGGGTTACCGCTTAATCGCATCCACTATCAAAGACACGAATCCCAGCTGTCCATTTTGGTTGCGATGATCAAACCGTTTTGATCGATAGATGAACCCGGCTTTTTCATCCCATTGCTTGTAATGAAAATCCCCCAGCTCATCACAAAATTCCAGCAACTTCACATCATACCCAGCTGCTTGAAACATTTTCGATAAACTCTTATAGTCATGTACAATTTTGTGGGAGGCAGCCGGGTGATCCGGAAACCCGGGACCGCCTACTTGTACTCCTATTTGATATTCTTCATTCCGGAAATTGGCGTCAGGTACAGCACACCGGACATAGCCTCCAGGACGCAAGTATCGGTAGCATATTTCAGCTGCTATTATTCCTTCCTCAAAGCTAAGATGTTCCCAAACGTGCTCTGCCAAAATGGCAGAAACCGAGCCGGGAGCAAATTTTTTTCGCCACCCTTCTTCTTCTAGCAAATTCAGTTCCTCTTCCTGTGTATGTATCCAGCCTGGATTGTTGTGGTACTCTCCCGCTCCTATGACAATGTTTTTTTCTTGATCAGCCACTTTTCCCCCTTCTTTCTAGCCCTGACATCAGAAACCTTTCAAACAAAAAGCTAATGAGTTTTGGGAAATGATAAGATTGTTAGGCATCGTCTACTTTAAGTACTGATTGTTTTTTTAAATCAAAAGATTGATATAGCCACTCCACCGCATCCTTTAGATTATTTGCTGCATAATCAATTTTCGAAGAATCTATCAGAGTAGTCTTCCCCGCACCCGTTTTTACAAGGATTTTCGTTGCATTCACCTTATCTGCCGCAGCCATATCGCTCCACCGATCACCGATAACCACACATTTTTCCAAATCCAATTCTTTGTATTTTGCAGCTGCGGCACGCAGCATCCCTGGCTGTGGTTTTCTACAATGACAATTTTCTTCTGGCTTATGAGGACAGATGAATACATCCGTAAAACCGAAACGGTTCAACTCCTCTCTAAATTCTTCTAAAGTAGCTCTTCCGCTTGAAATGCCCGGCTGATTTGTAAAAGAAAACACATATATACCAGCCTCCTTCAAGCGTGTTATAGCTTCAAAAGAATATGGGAACAATTCAAATGTACCAGGGTACTGGACGGTGTCATCACCTCCAAGCGTTCCATCCCGATCGATAAAAACAGCATCAATTTCACTCATCAAGCATCCCCCTTATAAATGGTTACGTTACGCCAATTCCGTTTCCACTCTTTGCTTTTCATTCGTTGTTCAAATAGCTTCAGAAGCCTTTTATCGGACAAAAATCTTGGGGATGGTTTCACTTCCAGATTTACTACATCCTCTATTCCATGCGGAGCAGCCATGACAATATCTCCATACCCATTAATTTTCACACCGATAGCTGTGGCAGTTTCCGGGAAGTTAGCCATTGCATCCACTGAGGATGTATAGGGGGGAAGTCCATTGATTAGATGCATCCGCGCCTGATTTTTCACCGACCATGGGATGCCAGCACGATAGCTGTTGCTCCAATCGCTTCTCGTACTCTTCTTCAGATCGTGTTGAATCAAAGAAAATAACATCGATGTCGGAAAGAGGTGTCCGCTTATTAACTTGATGCAAAGTGTCCCAAATTTTCGCCCGGACAAATCCAGCGCACACCCACCAATCTGGCAAACGAAGTGTTGCAGCTGCATGGATAATGTCCATCATCCAGCTATCTTCCTCAATCAGCTGGATAATATCGCCTTCTGTTTTCATCTCCATTTCCCCTCTTCTTTCAACATTGCCATGGTGGTTTCCACAAGGAGGTCAGGTCTGTCCAGATGAATGTCGTGACTGGCATTTTTCGCTCGTACAAAAGTAGCGTTTGTCGTCAACTTTGTCTGATTGAAGACGATTGTTTGCCAAATATCCTCTACATCTCGCGCATCTGAATCGTTCAATCCCTCTTTTTCCACCATCTCTCGAACCGATAGATCAGTATCACGTACGATAACTGTCAAGGGAATTTCAGGAAAAGAACCCATTGACTTTATCTTGACCACATCATCTGGCATCGATTGAATTTCTTCTGACATGGCCTTAAATAAACCAGGATTGCATAAAAAATCTCTCCATTTCCCAGGAGGAACGCCCTCCGGAACCTCTTCTATCCAGGCAGTCAGTTCATTGCTTAATTCTCTGCTTGTTAAACGGGCGTAATACGCACATTTCTTTCTCCAGGCATCGTTCGAATTTTCATCATCTTCTATCTCGACTTCATCAAGCAGTTGGTAATCAACCGAAGAAGAGTCGACCAAAACGAGACCACATATCCTCTCGGGATAGGCTTTGGCGAAATGCTGCATACATAAACCGCCGTATGAATGTCCGACCAGAAGAGGATTGCTTATATGTAATTGCTCTAACACTTTATATAAATCATCCACGTTTGCCTCTATATTTCTCAACCCATAGCCAAGCGTCGATTTCCCGCACCCTGCACGGTTAAACAGAATAACTCTTGCATGGGTTGCCAACTGCCGGGCAATGTTTTCCCATTCATAGATGGAGCAAGCCATTCCTGGTTGGATGACGACCGGTTTTCCTTCCCCTATATCGAGTATTTCCAACTGCTTGGAACCTATATCAATCATTTTTTCCATAACTACCTCCAGCATTGGTCAATCGGTTCTTCACTTTCCCGACCGCCCAAACCTGATACTCATGAAATAAGTGTTCCGTCGCTTTCGCTAGGCTGAACCAGCGCAAATAGTGTCCCGGCTCACTTGGTTCTCCAAGCAATCTTGCCTGGTAACAGAGATAAAAATGACCTTCACTCAGCATGTACTTGTACTGATTGGTAGAATAGAAGTATTGTCGGGCACTACCGATAAACGGTCCAACTTCTATTTCCATTCCCATTTCTTCTATTGCCTCTCTCTTCAAACATTCCTGATGCGTTTCTCCCGCTTCAATGCCTCCACCAGGCAAAAAGAACTTCCCATCCTCAGTTTCGATGACGGCAAGTGAGTTTTCTTCATTTATCAGTAAACCATACACGCCTGGGCGAAAATGATACTGCTTATCTCTTTCTTTCCTTCCAAATTGTTTCATTTTAGAACCCTGCCTCTCTTTCGAATAAGGGAAGCAACTGTACTTAAAGCTCCCTGTATTTATCTCCTTTTAAGATGATTCTAATCACATTAGCCTCTCAACAGACCTCCTCACCGGCCTCCATTCTACGTGGGCTGGCCCATTTGGGAAGCCGCTAAAACCTGCGACAGCCATAAAAGGGCAGAAGATGAAAGGACAATGGATAAAGCCGCAAGCAGGTTCTTTTCTTTTTTTGAAAAAAGAAGCACCGCTGAGGTCAGAATCGAGATGGCAGGAAACAGCCACCATCCGTGTAAGTACAAGCTCTTCCAAGCGATAAGGAATAACAAACAGGATACCCATCCAAGTACGCCACAAAGGAGTGAAAGATAACTCGGCCAGGAATATCGCTCCCCCACTAGACGTTTCCATTGACGTTTTTCCGGTCTGTTGCTGTATAAATATAGTGTTCCGACGAGAAAAGGGGCAAGCAAATAGGTATGTGCTTCAAATAAGAATGAACCGATGAGTGGTATGAATATGGCCGTTATATAACCTGCTATTCTGTTTCTTTTATGGAACAGAAACGAAACCAGCATACCCGTCGTCGCAATCAGTAAATATAAGGAAAAAAAGGTAAGGATAAGAATGCCACTGGTGGTTAAATCCATAAAAAGCCCTCCCTTTGTCACAACAGGACTCAACGAACCCTGGCGAATTTTGCAAGATTCTCATTAATACAACGTTAAGCTCAATACAAACGGGGCAACAAAAAGGACAAGTGCACTGGTCAAAAGACCCATGGTGACTGTTTTATTAAGTCTTTTCCGTCCTTCTCCCTGATACCACCCGGAAAACTGCCACTTGTTTCGATAGAGGACAAATAAAACCAGGTAGACGGCAATCCCGCCAAGCCACTGAAACTTCTCCGCTCTGGGAGACCAAGTATAAATATTGCCCAGAGCAATCCACATCAACGCCGCCAAAAATAAGAAAATGATAAGAATGCGAAGAAGCTCAAATACTGCTGCTAGTAATGCTTTCATCCGCTCCTCCCCCTTCACTTTTTTACGGGATGGAGAAAATTCATGACGTGTCACAAAAAAAATGAAGGTATATAAATACTTTCCATCCCGCATTCTTTCTCACTTTTGCTCTGCCGCAGTTTTCCCAATAGAAAAACCAGCGAACAGGCGCCCCCCATACGGCTCCATAACACTGTCGACCAGTTGGATGACCTTTTCTTTATGGCTATCTCGATAAAAGGAGTCAAAAGCCAAGGCAAAGCGATCTGCAAATCCGGGATTGTAATGCCGCAAAGCTCGGATGGTCCATTTGGAAGCTCCCACCCATTGACCGTTGACGCGCAGGTAAAATTCACTCGTTAGCTGAGCCAGCGTATTGGCAATCACTAGGTCTTCCTCCCGCAGGTTGCTGCCGATAAAATCATCGAGCGCATCTGTTAGAAAATACCGTTTTTGTTCGATAACGGATGCAGTCCAACGTTTTGGGCCGGCGGCTAGAAGCGCTGCAGCTTCCTTTTTTATCGAGTCGATCAGGCCGCCGCTATCCTTCAAAACGATCCCTTCTGACACCATACGGGGCAAGGATGGTCTGGCACGCTCCATGTCCTGGAGAAAAAACTCCTTATAAGATTGCAAGTTATGTACAAACACCTCGATCGGCCAATCGAACTCCACAAAAGATTCTCGGTATGAACCAGAATAATGGTCAACGAAAATAACGATATCCAAGTCGGAAGCGACCGTTGCCTCCCCTCTGACAACACTTCCTGCTAATAACGCTCCTTGGCAATCCGGAAAACGTTTATCGATAAATTTTTTCGCAGCTGTTTCTGGATGATCTTTTGTATTTTTCTCCACCACACTACCTCATTTCCATGTTTAATCAATGTCACAGGAAAAGGACCAGTTAAAGGCAAAAAAATCCTTTTCCACATTGGGACTGCCCCCGATTTCCACACATTGATCCGCAGCATTATTGATTTGCAAGTGGTTCATGACGGAAGTGGAAATCAATAAGAAGACTGCTAAAAAAATTGTCAACCCTGTTAATAGAAATACCATTTTCCTTTTCATAATTGTTTCCCCATTTTCATTCTCCCTATCGGCTGGGAATTATTCGAGATTCTGCTACAATACCGTTTATATCAATTCTGCTTTATTGGAAATTTCTGATAAGTCAAGGCTACCATACTTGCTAATCGCAGAAAACCTTTTATTTTTAGAAAAGCAAAAACCTGGCTGCATCTTGGACCAAGGCAAGAATGAGGCTGTCTATTCATAAACCGGCAAGAATGACAAATGTTAAGAAAAGGCAATAAAGACGCTTGCTTGTTTTTCCTGTATCCCTAAGGGGTATATCCAAAAAGAATTCAATGGAATCACTAAGGAGGAAATAAATATGGACGAACTAAACAAACAAACTCCCCTGTCTGATGGTATTCCTACTCAACAGCAATCCCGCCAGCCAGGATTGGAGTCAGAAATGGATCCGAAGCCGATTTATGAAGTGGAAAGCCATGTCGGCAGCGGGAAATTAAAAGATCGTGTCGCATTGATTACTGGAGGCGATAGCGGAATCGGTAAAGCAGTGGCGATCGGCTATGCAAAAGAAGGTGCCCATGTGGCGATTGCCTACTTAGATGAACACAAAGATGCGGAAGCCACTAAACAACGGATTGAGCAAGAAGGCGTAAAATGCACCCTGCATCCCGGTGACATTGGCGACGAGAATTTTTGCAATCAGTTAGTCGAGGATGTTGTCAACCAGCATGGGAAGCTGGATATTGTTGTTAACAATGCAGCCAGGCAGGAAGTGAAACAAAACGTGCGTGATATCACTCCGGCGCAATTACGACGGACATTCGATGTCAACTTTTTCTCTATGTTCTATATCACACAGGTGGCCATACCACATTTAAACACCGGTAGTGCGATTATTAACACTGCTTCGATCAATGCCTATGTCGGCAACAAACAACTGGTCGATTATACTTCCACTAAAGGAGCCATCGTGGCTTTCACCCGCTCGATCGCACAGGAGCTTGCACCACAAGGTATTCGCGTGAACGGCGTGGCGCCAGGACCGATTTGGACACCGCTTATTCCTGCCACAATACCGGAGGACCAAATCAGCGAATTCGGAAGCAGTACTCCACTCGGGAGACCTGGACAGCCTGCAGATCATGTAGGGAGCTATATCCTGCTTGCATCCGATGAAGGTGCCTATATGACCGGACAATTCGTCCATATCAATGGCGGAATGTACACTTCTTCTTAATCAGAAGTTGTTTTTCACACTATGTATAAACTGCGCAGTAACTGTACTGGAAGTGCCATTGCCTATTCAAAAAGCGTGTTAAGCAACGCTTCGGTAGCATACTTCGCTTTCCGCGGGCACGGCTTCAGCTAACTTGGTAAAGAAAACCGCTTTACCAAGTGGATCTTCAGCTCGCGCTCTTCCCGCTGGAGTCTGCGTATGCTCCCTGCGCTAAGAAGCATGCTGATTACCGTGAGCATAGAAACCTTTTCCCTTGAAACACAACAAGACTCCTTAAAAACGGTTCCCAGGAAACGCGTGCTTTTCTTCTTTTCCTGCTTGTTTTTATAGCTACATGCATTAAAAGTGATTCAATAGAGAAGTATCTAATACAGTTTATAAACAGGAAGCTGTCCCTAGCTGTGGAAATACCCGGAGACTCCTGCGGGAGGAAAGGCCTCGGTGAGATCCCGCAGAGCGTTAGCTCGAGGAAGCTCACCAGCCGCCCGCGGAAAGCGCAGGGTATTTCCGCAGCGCCGTACTCCAACTCAACGTATATAGGAGATTAGGGAGACTCATTTCAAACTAGTTCGCAATTTCTATCAACGATGACAGTTATAAGTGAAAAATCCCCTGTCCACAAAGACAGGGGATTTTTTCCATTCAAAAAGCCAGCCCCCAATGAAGGACTGGCTGTTACATATCGTGTTTAGAGCCACATTTGCCGTAACCTCACGTAATAAAGTTTTAAACCACCACTCCTCAAAGTGGGTGTTCGCAGAATCCTTCCTGTCTTCCTCTATCATGGAGGCTTGACATTCCACATTCAATTTAAAACTCCCTATTACAGTTTAAAGGTTAAAACTTATTATCATTACGAACAACGTAGCTTGTATTCTTATACTACAGCAGCTAAGCAGAAATTGCAATAACATTGTTTACCAAATTTACTTTCACTTGCTGCACTCTTTTTCGCAGCGCACATATTTCATGTGTTGCAAGATAAATATCAATTGATCTAATTCCTCACTGCACCTTAACACTTCTGAACTTGCAATACCTTTTATCCGAGCTAACTCATAAAGATCCTTGCGCTTTTTATCTATTTTCGCTTGCATTTCCCCAATCGTTGCCTTACATTTGCCCATATGTAAAACCATCCTTCTGGAAAGTCTATTATGACATTGTCTCAATTTATTGTGGCAAAAGAATGGAAAAATCACGCATAATGTTACAAATTCCCAACACTTGTCTGTCTGAGAGCTTTACTCCGATTCTTTCCGTAGGAGGGACACCAGCCGCCAGTGGAAAGTGAAGGGTCATTTCGCGGCACCGCCTTACCCCTCTTTATTATCTTTTTTCCAAATGACAGAATATATTTGAACTCAGCATTTATAAAATATGGACGGCTTTTGCCGTCCATCCTCTTTTAACGTTTCCCGTTCATCCAGCTTGCTCCCTCTTCCATATGAACGAACGGAATGTCTGTATTTACTTCTCCAAAGATTCGCCGATTGGGATAGTCATCCCCATCCAGCCATTCTTTTACGTCTATTTCTGTCGGCTCCTGATCTCCCCCCAATGCAAACCATGCTTTCATCTCCTGGGGGAAATAGGCAGATGTATGGATAGTACCCGCCCAGTTGCGGTACTGATCGGAAAATACCCCCTTATCCGAGTCATTCATCAGCCGGAAAGCATCATATCCGTTTTTAAAAGCTTGTCTTTCTCCTTCAATGATTCCCTTTCTGCGTTCCGAATCCACCAAATAGTTACGGTTTTCCTTCTTCATGATTTCAAAATGATTCGTGCATACATTGGACCGACGGACTTCCACACCTCTCGGAGATGCCTCTACGACAAATGTTTCTCCCACGGCATCATAAACGATATAACTAAACGAATGGCGATGCGGAATTTCCTTCAACATTATGTCCGCTTCCTCTACATTTGCACATGATTCGAGCACGAGTCTGCCTATCATGGCACATATAAATCCATCCCCAGGTTTTTTACGGTGCATAAAATTGTAACCTAGCACCAGTCCCTTTTCGTTCATCCCATCGGGACGCCCGGTGATACGCTGGGAAGGACCCATAATCGCATACCCTCCATCAGTCGGCTGGAACATAACGTATCGGCCTTCATATGTTTTAGGATGATAATCATAATTCCGGACAAAATAATTGTCCCCTGTCACAATCGAGCAGCCCGATTTTTCGTATTCAACCCGATAGCCGCCAAACTCCATCAACACCCGTTCCATTGGCCAACCCAAGGCATCCCGTAAACCTAGCAGTTCCTGCCATACACCCGGGGAAAATTGGGTAATTGCATGTTCTGCCTCTTTCTTATCCACTGTAAAACGCGGTTTTCTTACCTTCCATTGCTTTTCACGATTCTGAACGGTTAAGGAACCCTTCAGTTCTTCTCCTTGTTTGCGGCCGAACTCATAATGGGTGCCGCGGAATTGGATGATGTTACTGTAAATTTGTTTCATCTGCTGCTCCCTCTTTATCTGCTATTTATTTTAAAAGGATAACGGAAACTATCAAAATAAGAAAAGGAAAAAGATTGCTAAACCAGCAGCAATTTACCGTTATCAGTCTTCCTCGTAAGGACTTCTGTCAAAAATGGTTTGGTCCTGTTCGGTGATCCATTCCAGTTCATGCCGGCTGCTTCTCTCTTCTGCTTCCATTTTATCTTCCATTGACAGGTAATCGTAGATCGCATAGTCTTCCTGGCTTTCAGTCTCGTACCTTCTTGGTTTGGAAGGCTTGGTGAACACTTGATAGACCTTTCTCAGCTTCTCTCCGCACGCAGAACAATCGTACTCATCAAACAAATACTTGGTTTTGTTAAAAAGACTGACCTCTACAGAAATATGCCTTTGCTGAATAAACGGACTGTATTTTTTCAAGCGGTCCTCCATGAGGAAATGCTGTGGCAATGGGTAATAAAACTCGTTGCAATTCTGGCAATATCGCTCATTAAGCCCAGCAGTATAAACGACTTCCAATTTACGGTTGAACAATAGGAAATACTCGGTTTGATTGCTGTTCCGCAGCTTATTTTGCATTTGCAAATCGTCTTTGGCGAGCACGCCCTCCGAAAAGCTCGAACAAACGCTGTAACGCAACCGACCCGACTGATACTTCCCGCCAAATCCCGGAAAAACGTAATGGTAGACAGCGATGTAGGAACCTTCTTTCTCTCTTTCCAGTGGAACAATCACTTTACGACACAAGTGGTCTTCAGCTTTGTTTTCCATCCACCACTTCCTGTATTCATGCTCTAGTTTATCTTTCAGCACAGTTTCGTCTCCGTTTTTTCCCCCCCATTGAACATGATTGCCACAGAGGAGCAACCCCACATAGGTTTTGCCCTCCTCTGGCCCTGTTTCCCGAAGGTGTTCCTTTAACTCAGGCAGCTGTAAATAATCAGCCGCCGTTTCTTTTACATCAGGAAAATCCAGATTGGAAATATACAAGGTTTGGATTGTTTGTTCAGTACATTCTCTGGCAGATGCTATTTTACGTCGATAATCTGAATTGTTTTGATATAGCCAGCGCTGCACTTGTTCGCTGTCCAGGCAGTCGTACTGCTGATTGACATCATCAACCCTATGTTGTATTTCTTCCTTACTCGGCGTCTGTATTATATCTTGCTCGTGTCCTATGTAAAATCGGACAGCTTTCAAGTTACTGACAATCTTCCCCAGGTTTTCCTGTATCACGGGTACCAGGCGACCATTCATCCCCGGGCCTTCCAGTTCAAAATCATCTTTCAGAAAAAGTTCGCCAAATGGTGTTCTGAAAGGAGGAAACACCTCCATTCCAGCAATGATAAGAAAATCGTCTTTAATTCCAAGCTTTCCTATACTTTCTGTAAAATCTCCGTTTCGAAAATCGATTACTTGCTTATGTAAGTTTTTCATGTCTGCTCTCCCGTATTTTAGACGCTTCGTTTTTGCCTATTTTACCATAACGGCCCTTATCACGTATTACCCAAAAATAAGGGCAAAGTTTTCATTAAAATCAAAAGATGTGATAAGATTCTTTCTAGTTAACGTATAATCAATCAAGCAAAAGGAGAATCACATGAGCGATTACAAGGTTTTGTTTTTAGACATTGATGGCACTATTCTGCGTCCTGATCATACAATCCAAGACTCCACCAGACAAGCAGTGCTGGAGGTCAAAGAAAAAGGTGTGGAGGTTTTCCTGGCAACTGGCCGTCCACTCCATGAAATCGCTGATATCGCCACGGAACTCGACATCCATTCCTTTATCGGTTATAACGGCGCTTTTGCCATCTACCGGGATGAAGTAATTGTCGATGAACCGCTGAAGGCTGATACGGTTCGAAAATTCACTGAAACGGCCAGCCGCCATGGACATGAAATGGTGCTTTATACAAGTGAAAAAAATTATTATACTTCGATGGAAGCCGATGTCGTCAAGCAGTTCATCGATGTATTTGAATTAAAGAAAAACGCCATATTCGGGCCAGAAGTGATCGATGAGATTTTGGGTGTTACCTTAATGAAGCTTTCGAAAACAGATACTACGCTTTACAAAGTAGAGGATGACATTGATTTTTCCCAAGTAAACGTAAGTGGACTGGACCATTGCTACGATGTCATAAGAGACAGTGTCAATAAAGGAAAAGCTGTGGCGAAGTTACTCGATAGACTGCAAATCCCGAAAGAAAGCGCGATCGCTTTCGGAGATGGCATGAATGACAAACAGTTAATGCAGGCAGTCGGCGAAGGATTTGCCATGGGGAATGCTCACCCTGATCTTTTCCAATATGCCAAGCATCGGACAACGACTGTAGAAGATTCCGGCATCTATAAAGGACTGCAAAGCTTGGGACTGCTAAATTAAGAAAAACGCGGGATGTCTCGCTCACCCCGGCAAGCTTAAGGACAGCCGAGGAAGGGATTATTCCCCACAGAGACAGAACTTCAAACTTAGAAGGCTAGATTCCAACTAACATATAAAAAAGGAGCGATCCGTCTGTTCTTAAAAATGACGGTCGCTCCTTTGTTTTATTTCATCCATTTTCAAACCTTATGGACGGACTTGACCCTTCCAACCTGTCCATCTTCCAAACGGACTTTGATTCCATGCGGATGTTCGCTTGAATTAGTGAGGATATCCCGCACAATCCCCCTGGTCAAATTTCCGGACCGCTGGTCTTTTTTCAGGACAATATCCACTGTATCACCCGGGTTTATGTTGCTGCGTTTTCTTCCATCCAACAAGGTCACTCCTTCCATCATTGCTGTTTGCATCTTACCATTAAAACCCCGGCGTTTCCATGAAAACCTTCTGTAATTTTTTGATTTTTACCAATTAAATTACATTGACAAACATTTATCAGCCAATTATGATAGAATCTATCTTACTTACAAATTACATAGCTAAAAATCTTATCCAGAGTGACCGAGGGAACAGGCCTGTCGACGTCACAGCAACCTTCCATGCGGAGTGGTGCTACCTCCTGCAGAATGGTGATTCATTCTGAAAGATAAGGATTGAATAGTTTTTCTTCCCTCTTTCTGAATGAAAGAGTTTTTTTATTTTTCGGACGATGTATGGGGTGAACAGGATGATTACAATTGAAAAGGTTAGTAAGGTATTTAAAACAAAAGCCGGCTTGGTGAACGGCGTTGACGATGTTTCCCTTGACATCAATAAAGGGGAAATCTACGGCATCGTCGGGTATAGCGGAGCCGGAAAAAGCACATTGCTCCGCTGTATGAATATTTTGGAGCGGCCGACTACCGGCAAAGTATGGATCGACGGAGTGGATTTGTTGAACTTATCCAGCAGGGAACTCCGGGTAGCAAGACAGTCGATCGGGATGATTTTCCAGGGGTTTTACCTGGTTTCATCTAAAACGGTCTTCGAGAATGTCACCTTTGCTTTAAAAGCTGCCGGGGTCCCCAAATCCAAACGGAAAAATCGCGTTTTGGAATTGCTTGAATTAGTCGGCTTACGTGAAAAAGCGAACGACTATCCCGCTCAACTTAGCGGTGGTCAAAAACAACGGGTGAGCATCGCCCGGGCCCTTGCAAACAATCCGAAGGTCCTGCTTTGTGATGAGGCGACTTCCGCTCTTGATCCGGGTACGACGAAGTCGATATTAAAGCTGCTGAAAAAAATCAATCAGGAGTTTGGCATTACGATTGTCATCATTACCCACGAAATGGAAGTTGTCAAAGAAATCTGCAATCGCTGTGCGGTCATGCAGGATGGACGCGTCATCGAAGAAGGATCTACCTATGAAATTTTCGCCAATCCGACCGAACCGCTCACCAAAGCATTCATTCAAACTGTCCTTAGCTTTGAACTGCCGGCCAAATTGTTGGAAAACTGCACCGGAACCTTGATGCGGCTCCAATTCCGCGGTGACATCGCCGGGGAAGCCGTTGTATCCGATATGTTGCAGTCTTTCCAGGTTCGGGGGAATATCTTGCATGGAAAAGTCGAATATATCGGTGAAACACCGCTCGGTATTTTCATTATGGAAATGACCGGTGAACAAACCGAAGTAGACAAAGCGATTGCTTACTTAAAAGAGCGCGTCAATCAGCTGGAGGTGATTCAGCATGCTTGATCGGATAATCGACATTTTGCCTGAGCTGAATACCGCTTTTTTTGAAACAATGCTGATGGTAGGAATAAGCTTGCTGGTGGCAATTGTTATCGGTTTGCCGATGGGGATTTTGCTTTATGTCACCGATAAAGGACTATTTCTGGAAAACAAATTTGTAAAACTGGTTGTCGGAATCATTGTTAATTTAATTCGATCGATACCATTTATTATTTTACTCGTTTTCCTGATTCCCTTTACCAAATGGCTGACCCACACAACCATCGGTCCACTGGCTGCATCGGTTTCCTTATCGGTGGCCGCCATTCCCTTTTATGCCCGTATTGTCGAATCGGCTGCCAGGGAAATCGATAAAGGTGTTGTCGAAGCTGCCGTTGCCGTCGGGGCTTCTCCGTGGATGATTATCAAAGACATCATCTTTCCAGAAGCGAAACCCGGCCTTATCAGCGGATTGACCATCACGGCCATCAGCCTGATCGGTTACTCAGCAATGGCAGGCACGGTTGGAGGCGGCGGTATCGGCGACTTGGCTATCCGGTATGGCTATTACCGCTATGATGATACGGTGATGTTCACCACTGTCATCGTATTGATTGTATTAGTTCAATTTGTGCAGTATCTCGGTGATTTTATCGCTAAAGCGGTCAACAAACGCTGAGAAATAATAAATAGTTTATCAACGAAGAATGAGGAGGAACGAGAATGAAAAAATTATTAACCTTTTTGACGATTTTACTACTTACGGTGTTGGCTGCCTGCGGCTCAGATGAAGGTGACAGCGGAAGTAATGGCGAAGGAAGCGACAGTGGCAAAAAAGAGATAACCTTTGGTGCCACAACCGGACCATACAGCGATATGGTCAATAAAGCCATCGCTCCACTTCTTGAGGAAAAAGGCTATACCGTGGAAAATAAGGAATTCACCGACTATATTCAGCCGAATAATTCGTTGGCGAACGGCGACTTGGACGCCAACTTGTTCCAACATAAAATCTACATGGAATCTTTTGCAGAAGAAAACAACATGGACTTATCAGAAGTAATCATTGTACCGACAGCACCGATGGGACTCTACTCCAACACATATGACAGTAAAGACGCTATTGAAGACGGCAGTACCGTTGTCATCGCCAACGATCCAACAAACTTGGCAAGAACGCTGGTCATGCTCCAGGATGAAGGACTGATTACGATCAGCGAAGACGTCGATCCATTACGTGCTTCTGTAGATGACATCGTCGAAAACCCTAAAAACCTGAATTTCCAGGAAATCGAAGCCGGTCAGCTTCCAAGAGCGGTGGAGAGCGAAGACTTAGCAGCCGTACCTGGGAACTATGCTCTGGCAGCCGATATGGATTTGCTGGATGCACTGGCGCTTGAAGAAATGCCTGACGACTATCGAAATCGAGTTGTAGTCAACACGGAAGATCTCGACAAACAATATGTCGAGGATATAAAAGAAGTAGTCGAATCGGATGAATTTGAACAGATTATCGATGAAGAATTCCAAGGCTTCGGAAAACCGGAATGGATGAAAGAAGAATAGAAAACGAAAGCAATGGCGCGACTGCGCCATTGCTTTTATTTTTCCCTCTACCGTTCAGCAATTTTCCTGGATGGAGGAGAAGTGAGAAGCTGGCTTATATTGTCATTTTAGATGCCTAGAGCAGCCAAAACAGCAATTAATAGAATGATTGGTGTAAATACTACAAACCAGAAGAACAACAATAGGATTGCAGCTACGATAGCCATGCAATATCACCTCTATTCTATTAAAAAGATTTTTGGTGAGGCCTCACATTACCAAACTATGAAATTTACGACGCTTGGTATAGACAGACATGACAACAAACCGCGGAAATACGCAAAAATAGTCGTCTGAACCTGCCGGGAAACGGACTGCTATCTATTTTTCAAAAAGGCGGGCAATATTAGTCATTCACACGGACGAAACCTTCCTCCCTACGTAATTATGTATAGAAAGTATAAATAAAGGATGGTGAAATAATGGCTAAAAGGACGCTTTTTTTTGAAAAAACCCCTGCAGGTTTCCGGCAGGTTAATGATCCTCAAGAACAGCACCGGATGCTTAATCGACAACAAAGCGAGCAGCAACAGGCAGTTTTAGTCGAGTCGACGAACTTTCTTGACCGTCTTCGCGCTGAATGGCAGACGAGGCAGTTAAATACAGACTCTCTGGATAAACTGCAGGGCCTGCTGCAAACCTTAAATACACCGCAAATAAAAAATGGATTTCAGCAAGTGATAGAATTGGCCCGGACGCGATTGCCGAAAAATTTTTTGAATGGAGTGATGAGTAAAATGGCAAATAAGGATTTTAGCGAACTGTTAAAGAACTTTACTTCTAGCGGGGACAGCGGCAAATTGATGGAAAAGGTCCTCAATGATCCGGAGCTTTCCAAGGAAGCTTTTGGAGCGATGAAGGATATGCTTAATGACGAAGAAAAATTTAAATCAATGACCAAAATGTTAAGTGATATGGTGGGAGAAGACAAGGAAAATTAAATGGGAATCCGAGGATTGCAAAGCGGTCATTTCAAAAATGGTTAGATATTCTAGTAGAAACATACTAGCAAAGTAGCATCCTTTCCATACGCTATAGTATGGAAGGAGGGATACCATTTATGCTCCCAAATGCAAATGCTCACCAGGCAAAGCTGAAAGATCTTAGAGCCGCCGTTCAATCCAAAAAGCAACAGTTGGTAACGAAGGCTGCCAGCAGGCGATCAAATCTTGACAGCGTGAAGAAGCGCTTTGCCGGAGCTGCTCAAGCAGCAAAAAAACAGCAGTAGGTAATGTTATTGGCGTTCTCCAATTTTAGTCTCCTTTCTATTATATAGAGGCGAAAAGGCTAGCTTCGGGATACTTTCCTTTTCGTCTTTTTTTGCGTTTGTCGATAGGTTTCCCCTAACAAGAAAATTGGCGTATAATGGCAGGGTAACAACCCGAAAGGATCGATTTCCATGACAGATAGAAAACAGTCCGGAAAACTGGCCGGGCTTCATACCCTCGTTGCACTTATACTGCTATTTTTGGCTTCCGTTTTTCAATCGGTATCGCCATTTACTTACCTAGCCGTGTTTTTCTTTTACCTCGGATTGGTGAATTTGGTAAGCCACTCCAAAACACTGATACCTGCAATCGGCAGTTTGATCATCGGCATTTTTGTGTACTTAATCGGAGTATGGATATAGAAATACAGCGTCTGGCTCTCCCGTTATGTATCCTTCATGCTAAATAGAGACAGACGCTGAAATTTCGCCGAATGGAAACATACTTGGTGAAGTAAAAAACCGTTGAACAGGGGATGAACATCTTTTTTCTCCTATTTCTCTACGATTCGGTCTTCATCAACTCGATGAAGTGCTTTTTTCCTCGGTTCTGCTTCCTTTTAATCTTCATCAACCGAATGAAGTGCTTTTTCCCCGGGGTTACGCTTCCTTTTAATCTTCATCAACCGGATGAAGTGCTTTTTTCCTCGGGTTCCGCTTCCTTTTGATCTTCATCAACTGGATGAAGTGCTTTTTTACCCGGGATTATGCTCTATTTTGATCTTCATCAACCGGATGAAGTGCTTTTTTCCTCGGGTTCCGCTTCCTTTTAATCTTCATCAACCGAATGAAGTGCTTTTTCCCCGGGGTTACGCTCCATTTTGATCTTCACCAACCGGATGAAGTGCTTTTTTCCTCGGGTTCCGCTTCCTTTTGATCTTCATCAACTGGATGAAGTGCTTTTTTCCTCGGGTTCTGCTTCCTTTTGATCTTCATCAACTCGATGAAGTGCTTTTTTCCTCGGGTTTCGCTTCCTTTTGATCTTCATCAACTGGATGAAGTGCTTTTTTCCTCGGGTTTCGCTTCCTTTTAATCTTCATCAACCGAATGAAGTGCTTTTTCCCTCGGGTTCCGCTGCCTTTTAATCTTCATCAACCGAATGAAGTGCTTTTTTCCTGGGGTTCCGCTTCTTATCAATTTTCACCAATTAGATAAAGTGCTTCATACAAAAAAAGCGTCCCTATAATAAGGAACGCTTTTTGCCTACAGTTTTTTCAATGCCTCCGGGATTTCGTCTTCTCCTTCGATTAAATCAAAGGACTTATGATGCGTGTTTGTTTCTTCGAGAGAGGTTACAATCACATTTGCAACATCGCCCCGACTGATGGAGCCTCTTTCGACGTCTTCAGCAGCTTGCACTTTACCGGTAGGCTCTTCGTGTGTCAATCCGCCCGGCCGGACAATGGTATACGTTAAACCGCTGTTACGCAAGTGCTCATCCGCCTCCCCTTTCATTTGCAGGTAATAGCCAAACGAGCCTTCGGCTACATCCGGCTGGTCAGCAAAAATGGAACTAAGCATAACGAAACGGTCGACACCTTGTTTTTTCGCCGTATCGACTAAGTTGATGGCTCCGTCACGGTCCACATCCTTGGTCTTTTCAGGACCTGTTTTAGAACCGGAACCTGCGGCAAAAATAACCGCATCCATGCCTTTTACGAGATCGGATACGTCTTTTTCCAAGTCTCCTGTCACAACATGGGCACCTATATTTTTCAAACGAGGAGCCTGCTGTTCATCACGTACCATGCCATACGCCTCATGGTCACGTTCCACCAAATATTGCAAAATAAGACGGCCGGTATGTCCATTGGCACCTGCTACAAGTACTTTCATAGGCACAACTCTCCTTTTTCCTTGTTTGTTCTGACTCCAAAATTATTTCATGCCTGTTAAAAGAAGGCAATTATTCCGCACACAAGTATCTTCCCGAGTCATCTTCCTGTTGAAACAGGCAAGAAAAGTGCTATTACTTTTCTGTAGTGGAAGTTGTCATAAACGTGACGATGACAAGTACAATTACTGCAACTGGCAGAGCGATAATAACACTGTTTAAATCAAATGGTTTACCAAGCGGTATTTCCCAAATCAGGGTAGTAATTACTCCGGCGACCATCGAAGCAACACCTCCTGCGGCATTCACCCTCTTCCAAAAGAAAACAGCTAAGATTGCTGGCGTCAGGCCCGCGCCATAAACCGTATAGGCATACATTTGCACTTCCAGTACTGTCGGAAAATAAGCGATGAGCAAATAGGCTAACAGCCCTAACAGAATAATGAAAAGCTTAGTCATTTTTAATAACTGTTTGTCTGTCGCGTCTTTTTTTATGAACTTGCCGACAATATCGTAGGTGACATTTGTAGCAGCTGACAGCAGATATGAGTTTCCGGTAGTAACGATAAACGCTGTAGCCGCTGCTAAAAGGATCCCCCCCACAACTGTAGGCATTACCACGGTGGTAGCCATCAACGCCATACCCGGATCAATATCAGGGAAAAGAGAACGGGAGGCAAAAGAAATAAAGGAAATGGAAGGCGAAATGAGCAGCATTCCTATCAACCAGCCAATTTGCGCCTTCTTAGAGGATTTGTCACCAGATGAAGAAGCAAGCCGTTGATACATATTTTGATCGCCTAATAATAAAAACAAAGAGGGAAGCAAAAACCCGAGTAGTTGTACGTTCGATAACGTTCCGGTGGCTGTTAGGTGATCCGCAGGTACATTGGCAGTAATCTCATCCCAGCCACCAGCTATTATAAAGATAGTCGGCAACGTAATAAATAAAGCGGCAATCGCAAGAAAAGCACTTAAAGCATCCGTCGGTGCCACGGAGCGCAGTCCGCCAATAGTGGCCAGAAAGATAATTAGAATCGCACCAATAATGGTTCCGACTTCAACGGACATACCGGTTGTCAGATTCAAAATGAATCCCAGCCCTGTCATTTGATAAGAAACAATACCGACAAAGGCTAAAATAATGATAATACTGGCTATCATCCGTGCAGTGGTCCCATATTTATCTTCAAGAATGCCGGAAACCGTGTATTTGCCAAATTGACGAATTTTCGGGGCGATTAGGTATAATATACCGATACCGACCAAAGTTGGAAGCATCATTAATAATGCTGGAATGATGCCATAACTGAAAGCCATGGATGTCTCCCCGCCGGAGATGCTGCCGCTTCCAGTCCAGGTAGCAAGCAATGTCCCCGTCAGGACAATAGTCCCCAAGCCTTTTCCGGCTAATATAAAGTCTTCGCTGCTTGCAATCTTCTTTGAAAAGTATATCCCCATGGCGATCATAACCACACCATAGGCTCCCACAAACCAAAGTAATGCTGGATTGTTGGTAAGTTCCATGTTGATAATCTCTCCTTTTTAAGTTTAGATCGATCTTCCATCCTGCAGCGATTGACACACAATGAAAAGGGTAACATACTGACTTTTTTTATCAACCAGACTTGAAAAAAACGAAAGGTTATACATCTATGGAAATACGTTCTTCATCCCACAGAATACACCTGTCCTACTGTAAGGATTCTCTAATAAAGGACAAAAGCGCAAGCGCCTTGCTCACCCCCGACAAGCTTAAGAACAGCCTCGGCGTGGCGCTTTTTGCCACACAGAGGGTGGGCTTAAGACCTCGAGGGTGTAGGCGCTGGAGCTGGACGTGGCTGTTTCAGCCAATAATGATCCACATTCAATTAAATTTATAATTTCCTATACAACAAGAAAATATCCCCGGAAACATTCAACCAGGGATATCTCAATCAATAAGCTGTTTTTTCAAAAAGAATCGTCACCCATTCATTGGCCTGTCGTTTTTCCTTAACGGAAAATCCTTTCTTGTGAAAATCAGCGACAACACTTTCTGCATTCCACTCGACAATACCGGAAATCAGGAATGTGCTGTTTTTTTCAGCTAGCAGATGTCTGTCCACTATTTTTCTTGTTTCCTCTGCCCCGATATTGATGATGATCAAATCGTAACGCTCTTTTATTCGGTAATCCCCTATTAGCAGGTCGGCCTTTTCCACCAGTAGCGGCTGCTGCAAATCATTCAGCTCGGCATTCAAGCGAATTTCCCTTTCCACTGGTTCATAATCAACAGCGGTCAGCGAATGCGCTCCCTTCAATCCAGCCGCTACTGACAACACACCAGAACCAGTTCCAAGATCAAGGATCGTTTGGCCGGATAAATCCATTGACAACAGGATGCGCAGACAGTCCTGTGTCGTTTCATGGAGACCCGTCCCGAATGCAGCCTGCGGTTCGAATTTCAGTAATTGCTTGTCCGGATAGTTATCCTCTTTGCCCGAATAGCAAAGGATCCAGCCATTTTCCAGATCGATGTCTTCAAAAGCCGTATCCCACTGTTGCTCATCCACTTCCCGATAATGAATAGCTTCTTTTGGCACCTTCAATGCCTGCTCTATCCGCGTAAAGTATGCTTGCGGAAGCCCGGGAAGACTGTCCTCTTCTGCATATACTTTTAACTCGGCATACTTTTGTTCGATTTCCCGATAGTCATATCCATTCTCGACTTGAAAAATTTCAATCGGAGGCTCGTAATATAGATGATAAACACCGACCGCATTTAATTTTTCGATTGCTTCGTCCACACTATCAGTCGATAACCGGACTACAAATTCATGTAACATGTCCAAAGTTCCTTTCTTATTCATCTTCTTTTTAAGTATAAGGACTTCTTTCCCCCCTTTTCAACCAACCTGTCTGTCCTGAACTTCACAAAAATTTCTCTATAAAAAAAGCAGGAAAACTGATACACTATAATACGGCGATTCTATCGGAAAAATTGATTTTTAGGAGTGTTACCTTGCGAAATGCAATCATATATATTCCCGTGATTATGACGGCGGTATTGGCTGGTTGTCAGTCAAGTTCCACCGCAGAAACGCACTCGGAGGATAATCAAATAGAAAGTCAGCTGGAACTGTCTGTTGATGCTGCGATCCCGGCGCAAATCAGCGAAAAAGATGAAGAAGAACGGACAAAAGAGCTGAATGCCTTATACAAGATGGATGAATTCGGATGGGGCAATTCCGAGTTGCCTAGTATGGAATTCGGACTGGGATCTATCCATTTCCAGAAATTAAACCGTACAGAAAAGGATAGGGAAGCGAATGGTCTGACGACTTTCTTCATGGATATCCAAGAAAAAAACGGAAATACCGTACTTGGTCAGATTGTCAAAGCTCCGGAAGACCGTCCGGAATGGAAAGGTAAAGATGCCAGTCTGGAAAAAACAGGCGAGACCTCTGCAAAGCTGACCATCGATGGTACTGCTTCCTATACGTTTACAGCTTTCGATAACCAAGAGCTCGACACGTTGTATGGGGACTGGAAAGAAACAGAGTCGGATGAAACCGTCACTTTTACAAAAGGACTCACAAGTAATCTTCATATTTCCATCCATAACCAAGAGCAAGTCCTGGCCGTCAACAGCCGTTCAGAGGACACGTTCTCCGGTGTATTTCTGTATCAACCGGATGAAGAGGATAAAACATTCACCTCCAGAGAAGTAGGGTTGGAAATAATTGATCAAACACATGTGGTAGTACATAGCCCGGAAGGTGTCTATAAATTGGAAAAAGAACAGTAAAAAACTTGTAGAGAAACAAAGGTTTCTCTACAAGTTTTTTTCGCTTTCTATCCAGGGTAGAACGTTAATGTCCTTGTATTATTAAGCAAAATCCATTTTATAGGTCGTTTGAAATTGCAAACCAGGCTTTGCTGTCAAGCAATGATCTGTTTACCCCCGGACTGCTTGCTTCGTACTGTGTATTGACTCCCCTTTTTCTCTCTTATCTGCTAACAATGTATCACAGGGGAGGCATCCTATCTAATCATTTGTCAACATATCTGACAAGCTTTTTGATGAAAAAGATTCCGCCCCTCTTCCTCCTAAACGAAAATGCAAGTTTAATCTTTCTATTAACAGCTAGCCATATTTCTTCGCAAAAGATTACAAACTAGTTAAAATTTTGCCCGCTTAGTTTTAATGTCTTTTTTGTGAGGTATCGTAATGCAAATTTATTTGAAGCAATAAACTTTAACGGCCCTGGGACCAGTTCAACATTCAAGGAGGACAACATCATGAAATTTTACGGCTTGCTGAGTACCTCGATCATATTGGAAACGACCGGTGCCTCGTTCATGAAGTTGGCAGACAACAGCTGGATGGCAGCGGCCATCGTCGCTGTCTGTTACGCCATCTCATTCACTTTGTACATCACAATTGCGTATCATTCAGAAATCAGTGTCGTGAACGCGATTTGGTCCGGTGTGGGAACTGCCTTGATTGTCAGTGTCGGAATCCTTGCTTTCGGAGAATCCAATTCTGCTGTAAAGGTTGCAGGAACATTGCTGATTATTGCCGGCGTTATTGGTCTGAACGTCAGTACAAGACAAAAAACCCCTTCAGCCGGGGAGGGAGCATGATGGCGTATGTTTATTTAATCAGCAGCCTAGTGCTGGCCTTTTTATCGAATCTATCGGTTAAGCTGGCCAGAGGTTATACAAGACCTGTTCCGACTATTTCGGCTTTTTTGTGCTATGCCCTCTGCCTGACCTGTTTAACGCTGGCTGTGCAACACTTTGAAGTTGGCTTCGTTTATGCAGTCTGGTCTGGAGTTACGGTAGTCTCGACAGCGGTAATCGGCATTTTGTTTTTCCACGAAACATACAATCGACTGAAAATCATGTCGATATGCATGATCATAGCAGGTGTTGTCCTCCTTCATCTGGAGACAGGCTGACATATGAAGAATGAATCCGCACTTGGATCAGGTGCGGATTTTATTTGTTTATAGTTCTCTACATAACAGTTATGTCAAAAATGTTTCAGTGAATGCCTGTAAAAATTCCTCCTTTCCATTTTTCTCCCGGTAAGACATCATCTTTTATGGTATCATTAAAGTTTAGCGACTGATCATGTATTTGAGGAGAATGTTATGTCTAAAACAAGTTCACTTCCATTTACCGTTGACAAGACGGAAAATTTTTATGATCGCCTCGGCGACTATGTAGGCGACGTTTTTTACGATATGTTACCGGAACAAGGTTACGAATTGAGAGATGAACAAATTTACATGGCTTTTCAATTGGAACAAGCCTTTAAAAACAAGCGGACCATATTTGCAGAAGCAGGCGTCGGTACGGGAAAAACGTTTGTTTACCTGCTTTATGCCATTTGTTATGCACGCCACCAACGTAAACCTGCTATCATTTCCTGTGCGGATGAAACGTTGATCGAACAGCTGGTCAAAAAGGGCGGCGATATCGAAAAGCTGGAGGAAGCTCTCGGTCTCAGTGTCGATGTACGTCTGGCCAAATCCAGGGAGCAATACGTCTGTGTGCGAAAACTGGACGCCCTGGCAAATCGGACCGATGATGAGAGCGTATTGGGTGTCCACGATCAAATACCTGACTTTGTTTTTGACCAGGGAGCATCCATGAAGGCATTCGAACGTTATGGCGACCGGAAAGAATATCCGTGGGTCTCCAATCAAACATGGGAGAAAATTGCCTGGGATCCTTTACAGCAATGCTCTACTTGTGAATGGCGCCACCGGAGCGGCCAGACACTGAACAGGGAGTACTACCGCCATGCCACTGATTTGATTATTTGTTCCCACGATTTTTACATGGAGCATGTCTGGACAAAAGAATCGAGGAAACGGGAAGGCCAAATGCCGTTGCTGCCAGAAGCCAGTTGTGTTGTTTTTGATGAAGGACATCTGTTGGAGTTTGCTGCACAAAAAGGCTTGACGTACCGTTTTCATGCCGACACCTTGACCAAGGTGTTGACAGGTTACATGAGTCAGGATGTACGGGAAGAAACCCTTTACTTGATTGAAGACATTCTTACCCTTCATGAAGATTGGTTTGGCCTTTTATCCGAAAAATCAACTATAGTGGAAGGATCCTCTCGTAAGGAAGTCACGCTCACGGACAACCTGTTGCGAATGGCACATACGTTAAATGAAAAGGTACAACAGGTCCTGGAACAGTTAGTGTTCGATTCTGAATTGTTTACCATCGATCCTTACCACATTCGGATCATTGAAGAGTATCTGGAATTTTTCTCCTATGGGTTATCGATTTTGTTAAAAGACGATGAAGGAATTTATTGGCTGGAAGAAGCCGGGACAGATACGACGCTGGTCATCATGCCGCGTTTAGTGGAAGATGTACTAAAAAAAGAAGTCTTTTCCCAAAGCATCCCGTTCATCTTCTCGTCGGCCACCTTATCGCAAGGAGGAGATTTCTCCCACTTGGCAGGCAGTTTGGGGATTGCGTCCTATGACTCTTTTTCTGTCTCCTCCCCATTTGATTATGGGAGACAAATGGCTATTTACGGACACGTCGACAAGGAAGACAAGTGGAGCCGAATCAGGGAACAACTACAGGAAAATGAAGGGCGCTCCCTGCTTCTCTTCTCTTCCAAACAAGAGATGGATTTGTTCCGTTCTTGGGCGGACAAGCAAGACTGGTCCTTCAGCATGCTTTATGAAGGAGATCGGGAAATCAGTGAAACAGTACGTAAGTTTCAATTGGATCCGTCTTCGGTGCTGTGTTCCTATCACTTATGGGAAGGATTGGATGTTCCGGGAGATGCTTTGACGCAGGTAATCATCGTTTCTCTTCCTTTCCCGCCGCATGATCCTGTCTTTCAGGCCAAACGAAAGCATGCTGCCAATCCAATTGAATCGGTTGATGAGCCTTATATGCTTCTCCGGCTTCGGCAAGGGATCGGCAGGTTGATCAGGTCTAGTAACGATAATGGCACCATCCACATCTGGCTGAAGCCAGAAGAAACAAATAGCTATCGACAAGCGATCGAAAAGGTCCTCCCGGTCGATATACAATGGTAAACCAAAACCAAGCTCTTAGTGGAGAGCTTGGTTTTTCTTAATGCTGTGGATCACTTTTGCGGTATTCCTTTACTGTGCTTACCACCCAAATGAATCCGCAAATCAGGCACAAGATGCCCATCGCCATATTTCCATCACGAAAAAACATCCAGGTCCCAATCGTGCCCGGGAGAATGACAGCAAAGTCTCTCCATTTCCGCGACAAAAAATCAACCCCTCTCATTTTGCAAAACATGCCGCGCTTCGGCTGCGTATCTTTTTTTCACCAAAAAGTCATACTGGGTAAAGGTTTCTCCTGTCTTGATCGGTTGAACCGTCCCGATTGGTACATGGTTTTTCTGGTGGGACGTTACGTTGAAAGGGATTCCATTTTGCTCAAGCCGGGAAGCGATCCTGCTGTATTCTTTTAAGGAAAACGCAGAATGAACCACTTTGAACCCGATTGCCTTTCTGAATTTCATGGCAATGCTTGCTGCGATAATCAGAAACAGCACTACTGCGATCAAGGTACCCTCCATTAGAACCCTCCTCTCTTTGACATTGTTACCCTTCTTCATAATAGGCGCATGTAGCGAAGTGATTGGTAATACTCGTCTTGGGAACTTCCATAGTCGGGCTGCTTGGAATGAATTTGGAACCCACGAGTCTCGTAAAAGGGAATCGCCTTTTGGTTACCTTCCGCTACGGACACCCATTGCTTGATTGCACCCAAATGTTTTTGCTGTTCAGTAACTGCCTCAAGCAACATGGTTCCAATTCCCTCATTCCGCCGTGCCGGATCAAGATAAAGCACATATATCTCCGCTTCCTTTTCTTCCGTCATTCCGCCTCCAGCTGCTCCGACTACATTTCCCTCTTCCAGCGCTACAAACCAGCCGCCCCAGGATCTGCCCGTCTTTTCGATTTCCTTGAGAATTCGCGACTGGTTATAATATTCTTCAATGACTCTTTCAATATATGCCTCACTCCGCAATTCCCTGTATGTATCCCAATTAGCCTTCGTGCATACGCTTGCGATTCCAGCTGCATGTTCCGGCTGGGCTTTTTTTATGGTTATCAAACTGCTTCTCCTCTTTCCTTTTAGTTAGCTGATTGGCTTGCTTTTATTTTTTCCAAATCAAGGGTGTACGTTCTTCTTCATAGGGAAAAAGGAATTACATAGACAATTTAAAGGAGATGACTTGTATGCCAGATATCCAGGAAATAGCGAAAACTTTCGGTGACATCCTCGGTGTGGAAACCGAAGTCGAGGACGGAATGTGCGAAGCTGAAAAAGAACGGGACTTGGACGTCACGGTTCAAGGGCGTCCCTTCAAAAGCGAATTATCGATGGAAATTCATTTTGAATCCCTGGAAGAAGACGGTACTGCCTTGAATCATGCTGAAATTGTAGTACTCCCGGAAGAAATACCCGAATTCACAAGGGCTCTCGGTAAAAACGATCTTACAATTACTGCTTTGCATAATCACTGGTTGTTCGCCGAGCCGAATATCAAGTACCTCCACGTTCAATCTGTTGAAAAACCGGAAGATTTTGCGCGGAAGCTTTCAAAGGCCATTTCCGTTTTAAAAGATTAGAAATGTTAAAGGGTCTTCTTATGTTTCGAGGACCCTTTTTTTCTATGGTATTTTCACAGATTTTGTTGCTTCAAATAGAATCTTGAGCTATGTCCATGACTCGAATGCTAATTAACACTACGGAATTACACTCGGTTAACGTGGTACAGACAGGGTGCTGTATGATCAACATTTGCTGTAGAGAAGCATTATCCTCTTATAATAAATCCTATACTTAGAAATCCTCGTTCATGTGATACTGTAAATACTGATCTATATCGGGAGTGCCGGCTGGATTGTTTAACACCGCCATCACCCAACAGTCCCTTTCGAAATTCAATACCTTGAGATCCCACGTACAGGCTATCAGTCCTTTTGGTGTGCAATATTCAAACTGCGGTTTCTCTCCATGTTTTGAAATATATACATGATGGTTTAGTTCATTTTCATTGGACCACCAGTCGATGAAAATAAAATCTGAATCCTTCCCATCGTGCACGCCGATGAACCCGACGCCGTAACGGTCGCTGTTCATCGCCGGAAAAGGCACTGTCTGCAATGCTAATGTTCTGGCTGTATCGACCAGTTCTTTCCTCGGTTGCCCTCCCTGATAGGAAATACCGTAAACCTTCATCCGCCAACCTTGCTTTTGCCAAATTTCTAAGAAGCGAATCGAACGTTTTTTATAGTCGTCAGCCAATTGAATCATTCTACTCCCCCTTTAGCCTCTCATTACTTTGATATTTCCCTCTGTTAGAACCAATGACTGATTCTTAAAATAACACCCAGCATCATCGTCTATGCCATAACCTGTGGGAACGGCCGTTTTCCGGAGTGCTTTTTGCAGGTTTGCTTCTTCTTGCCACTTCGTAAAATGGGCACTGATGATGATATCTTCGATTAGCCCCAAACCAGGAAGAAATAAATGTTTTCCTTCCCGATTATCGATAGGAGGTATGACACAGTGCTCCGGACTGATCAATGCCCCGGCAGAAAATCCGGCTACCGGCACTCCCGACAGATAACGCTGCCTTATCCGTTCACCAATTGGCGTATCCACTATGTAGTTACGGTAGCGAACGGTATCTCCCCCACCGATGACAATACCGCTGCATGCGTCTAACTGTTCCAATTCACTTGTTGAGACGTGGACGTGAAGCGGCATGTAAAAGAAGTCCTGCAGACCATGCTCTTTTAATACCGAAGTATACTTCGACATATACTCCTCCCAGCCCTCTCTCTCCAAGAATAAAATGGCAACTTTTTTGGTTGCCTGCCTGGCAGTTTCGGCAAAAACCTTTCCCAACTCTGGCGTAAATGGCGGACTTCCGCCGAATAGAAATAAGTGTTGCATAGAATCCACCGACCTTTTTAAGATTTATAGGTTCTGAGAATATGGTAAAATGAGCTCAACCTGATTAAAGGAGAATTTTTATGACATACGAACTCGATCACATTGGAATTGCAGTCCGTGATTTAGAAGCAAGCATTGCTTTTTATCAACACGTCCTGGGCGGAAAACTCATCGATCGTTACCGAAGTGAAACAAAAGGGGTCGAGAGCGAAATTGCTATTATGGAAGTGAACGGAAACCGCACAGAGCTGCTAAAACCGACAAATAATGAAACCTCCCCCATCGCCCGATTCATCAGGCAAAAAGGCAAAGGAGTCCATCACATAGCCTACCACGTCCATGACTTGGAAAAAGCCTTGGAGGATTTAAAAACAGCAGGAATCCGCACCTTGCCTGACAGTTTTCGTGTCAACAAGCACGGCCGTCGCTTGGTTTATTTGAATCCAGCTGATACAGAAGGTACCATCATCGAATATTGTGATTATCCTGAGAATACAGAAAAAAATTAGCCACCGAAACCACCACCGGGCGGCAGCTTGTCGAATTGGCTTCTCGCCCGTTCCTCCGCCTGCATTTGAGCAGTCGACTTACTAGAATCAGGCGACTTCATGTTAAATTTGAGCTTTAAGATGATGGCAATGACTACTATCACCGCAATTGCTCCCCAGAAAATCCAGCCAAACATCGTCATATTGATCCCTCCTTATGTAAGGATTCGAACTTTATTATGCAATCAATAAATAAAATAGGATAGCTGAACAGATATTGGGAACGGCAGCTTTTAACGAAAACAACATCATGCCATACCTTTCTTGTCTTGTCTGTTTTGTTTCCGAATGAATATTCCTTCCATATTGCTGACCGCTGACAAAAGCCCCAGATGTCAAACCGGCAAGAGTCACACAAAGCAATGCAGCCGCTCCCGTAATCTTATAAAGATACGTAAAATCGGTTGTAACAAAAGCTGTAATTAGTGCCACTCCAACCCCGATAAACCCAAAATACACAGCCTTCATACAAAACACCTGCCTTTCCCTCATTACTACCTATACGAATAAGCAAGCCAAAAAGTTCCAAAAAAATGGAGGGGACAGTCCCCGAACCCATCTAAAAAGCAGTTTTATGCTTTTATGAGCGTTTCGGGGACTGTCCCTTCTTCTGGTTATTTCGCAGTAGAAAGCGGTTTGGGGTCAGACCCCAAACCGCTACAAACCCCGGAAAATTAGTATTTCCCCTTCTAATCACCGCTTTAAGAGACCTTTTGGGGTCAGTCCCTCCAAAGGTCATTGACCGCTTGGAGGGACTGACCCCTCTAATAAGATTGCAAGGTGCCTTTGTAGAGTTTTTTTCTGGTTATCGGGATGTTGAGCTGGCTGCTATACCTTTTGAGTTTCTTTTCTTCCTGTGCTGTAATGATGGACAGGACTTCTCCTCCAGTGGTACCGAGCCGTCCGGTTCTTCCCGCTCGGTGGATATATTGGTCTGCCTCTCCAGGTAGATCGATATTGATGATATCGGTAATATCTTTGATATCCAGACCTCTTCCAGCTACGTCTGTCGCCAAGAGAAGATCCAATTCACCAGAACGGAAGGCCTTGATTGTTCGCTCTCGCTGCTGTTTCTTGGAATCCCCATGCAGGATACCAGCATTGATTCCCTTGTACTCCAGCTTTTCAGCAAGGACAGTGAGGCTGCCGATATCATTGCCGAAGGCCAACGCTTTTATATGGTCCTTACGACGAATCAGTTTGCGCAGCACTTCCAGCTTTTCTCGTACCTCTACTACTAAATAGCCGTGCTTGACAGGAGGGGTATCTGTTTCTTCTCTGCCTATACGAATTACGGATGGTTCTTCCATCATGTACAAGGCGGCCTCTTCCACTGCTCTGGAAATGGTAGCGGAAAACACCAACAGCTGCCGCTCGTTCAAGGTGCTTTTGATGATGGCCTGGATTGTTTTCTCATGCTCGGTAACCACTAATTGATCCGCTTCATCCAATACGATCGTTTTCACTTCATGCATCTTCAACTTCTTTTTATTAATTAGTTCCTGCACTCTTCCCGGTGTACCGGCTATGATTTGCGGGCGTTTTTTCAGCTTTTCCAGCTGACGTTTGATGTTCGCTCCGCCGATAAGCGATGCACTGCCAATTCCGCTGCCGGCAGCCCAGGTTTGGATTTCCTGATGGATTTGCATGACCAACTCATGAGAGGATGCAAGAATCACTGTCTGGACATGCTTTTTTTCTGGATCTATTTTTTGTAAAA
The DNA here is from genome assembly GCF_017792025.1 of Sediminibacillus dalangtanensis. Lineage (NCBI taxonomy): Bacteria > Bacillati > Bacillota > Bacilli > Caryophanales > Bacillaceae > Sediminibacillus > Sediminibacillus dalangtanensis. The sequence continues at coordinate 1,244,362 of NZ_CP046956.1, read as the reverse complement.
GCGGTAATATGTAAGCAAGCGTTTTTCCGCTTCCGGTCGGTGATTCCGCAATCACATCTTTTCCTTGCAGTATCTCCGGAATTGCTTTTTTCTGGATTGCTGTCGGCACTGTAAAACCAGCCTTTTCCCACGCTGAACGCAAATACGGTCGAGGCTCTAAAAATAACATATCGATTCCTTGTGGCATTTATAAAAAATCCTTTCTGTTGTCTCTATTCATTTCGTTTCTAGTATGAGCGCTAAAATTCCACCCTACTCCTGTCTATTATAAGCTATAATACAAGCAAACCGTTAATAGGGGGAATAAAACTTGAACATCACTGAAACAACCGACTGCCAAACTATCGCAAATCTAAATCAAACCGTACACCAGCTTCACCGGCAGCTTTATCCCGATATCTTCGACGAATACAATGCCCAAAAGGCACTTGGTTTCTTTGAAAGCATCATCGATAAACCGGAATTTACCTTTTTGCTCGTAGAAGAGGACAAACAACCAGCCGGTTTTGCCTGGATTGAAAAAAGAACCTATCCTGGAATTGCCTATCTGGATACATACCAATCCATTTATGTCCATCAAATAAGCATAGAGAACGCCTATCAAGGCAAAGGATTTGGTTCCAGGTTAATGGAAGAAATATTCGACAGGGCCGCGTCTGAAGGAATTAGCCGCATTGAACTGGACTACTGGACCGCCAATGAATCAGCCAAGACTTTTTATCATAACAAGGGCTTCCAGCCATACCGCGAAACTGTTTATAAGCATTTATGAAGGGTATTCCTAATAAATTTATTTCTCTCCAAAACGTGCCTGTCAGCCTTCTCATTATAAGCTCTGGTAACGGCTAATAAGGAAGTCACTACGAAAGACTGAATGATGAAATAGTTCTGATACAGAATATGGTAATTTATGGTACACTTAGGTTATCTATTTATCGATCGAAGCATAATTGTTACAGGTGAAGGTGTACTAAAAAGATAAAAAGACCTGCGGTAATATGTCAAACAAAAATTAAATTAATATTTGATAATCAAGGTACACTTTATCAAAAAAGGCAACACCAAACTAGACCAGTAATATATGTAAATTACTGGAATGGAATAAAAAGGATTTAGAAGCTAGATATGCTTCATTCATTCACGCTCCTTTTCGACGTGTAGACTTGGTGATTGCGTAGTAGCGCATCAACCAACCGTACTAATTTTCTTGCGGTTAAGACGAGTGCCCTTTTATGTTGGTGTTTTGGTACTTCTTTGTATTTCTTCGCGTAATACGCTTGGTACTCAGGAACTTGTCTTCTTACCGAGTTGGCGGCTTCAACAAGGTAATATCTAAGGTACTGATTCCCATTACGAGATAGCGAAGTATCATCAGCTGTAAAACGTCCTGATTGATTTTTACGCCAATAGAGGCCTGCGTATTTAGCAATCTTTGTCTCATCATCAAAGCGTTCAATTTGGCCAATTTCTGCAATAATTCCTGCAGAAAACACAGGTCCAATCCCTGGGATTGTTTCAAGTGTTTCCGTTAATCCAGCCATGATCCGTTTGATGGCTTTATCTATCTCTTTTACTTGTTTTTGAAGTGTGCGAATCACTTCAATAGTAGTGCCAAGGATGAGATCAATAGAGTTTTCCAAGACCTTGTCTAATCGATAAGAAGAACGAACGGCTTTTTGGATTGATTTAGCTACACATTCGGCATCACTGAAACGATTCTTCCCTTTCTCTTGAAGGAATGCAGCTAGATCTTCCAATGGCATTTGAGATAGTTCTTCTAAACTGAATTTCTCGAAAAAGAGTTCCATCATGGCATTACCAAAAATGGAGGAGTCCACTTCCTCTTGAAAGGTATTGCATTTGTAACTCAAGTGTTGAAGAAAGTGCTGTTTTTCTTTGGTCACCTGATGAACGAGTTGGTATCTCGAACGAGTAAGCTGTTGGAGTGCTATGTATTGGCTCTCTTTAACAACAGACATATTGGCTCGGCCAAAGCGCAGGTAATCAGCTATAACAAATGCATCAATCTCATCGGTTTTGTCCATATCACTATAACTCTTTTTAAAGTTCTTAATTTGTTTAGGATTCATGACAAACACTTGTGTACCAAGTGCCTTGAGTGACTCGTCATTATGAAAAAACATAGATGGATGAAAGCTATAGACCGACGTAGACTCAAGACCAATTTTGAGTATATCGACTTTTTGGCCTTCGACACACTCTAGAATAGAATCTCGTAATAGAGTTGCACCTGGTAGATCATTGGATACGGTGAAGCTTCTGAGTTTATCTCCTTCACCATTTAGTAAGCAAACCTTGATATCAAAAGAACTAACATCTAATCCAGCAAATAATTTCACGGGGGATACCCTCCTTTCAAATTAGAATCATTGGTACTTATTTCTTGGACGCCCTGAGATATCCCTAGTGTGAACGCCGATCAGCAACCTCGTGTATCAGTACTATCCTTGGTTCGAAAGCCGCCCTAGAGCTACTATTTTCTAGGTTCGAAGAACAAGGTGCACAGCCTGCGAGTAGGAAGTTCCGCACGTACACTGGGAAACAGTCTTAAAGTGTGGTCGAGCCACAGGAGATGAAAGAATTGTCCCAAATGATCCTAAGACCATTATCTAGAAATATCTCAGGGTGTCCAAGACTTTTTGACATTGATAGCAGGAAAAAATGTAAAAACTGAAGGCTCTATTTGAGGGCCTAAACATAATATACGAGGAGATGATACAGTGTTAGGTTATTATCATAAACTTTCTTCAGAAGTATATGATATGGACAAATATATTGGCCTTTCATTTGGAGATGTTGAATTTTATGGCGATCGATTAGCCTCTTGTAAGGGTCAAGTCCTTGAACCAGGAGTTGGAACTGGACGAATGCTTATCCCTCTCTTAGAAAGCGGGTTGAAAGTGGATGGCATGGATGTTTCGCAAGAAATGTTAAAAATATGCCGTCATAACTGTGATGATAGAGGACTCAACCCAAAACTATTCGAGGGTCAGATGGAGTCATTTTCATCAGATACAAAATATGAAGCTATTATCGTGCCGAATGGAACATTCTTGCTGTTACATAAGAGAGAAGACTCTATCAAAGCAATAAAAAATTTCTATAACCACCTCTCTAATGGAGGTCGGCTGATTTTAGATACTTTTCTAGAAACTGATTTTTCAATTGACAAAATATCAACAAGAACTTGGAAAACGAAGAATGGCGATATCATTACATTGGAATCAAAAGTAGTCGAGGTTGACTATTTAAACCAGTACAAAATTTCTCATAACCGCTATGAAAAATGGAATAATGGCGAGCTACTCCACACTGAACTAGAACAATTTCCATTGCGATGGTATGGCGTTGAAGAGTTTAAAATGTTGCTTGAAAAGATAGGGTTTGAAGACATAATCATTTCGGCTGATTATAAGTACGGACAATATCCGACTGATTCGGACCAAATAATTACATTCGAGGCTACTGCAAAAAAAGAGTAAAATGTATTTCTTCAATTAATGGGGAGTTTTCATACCGGGACAGTCTCACAAAACTATAAGTTAAGTACTTGCTAACTATCAAACAAAAATTAACGTTTGTTTAGTAAGCCAAATAATTCATTTTAACAGAGCTTTTCTATAAAATTTTTTCTCCTAAAAAAACCGGCAAATTACCTGCCGGTTTTCTTCAATTTGTCGGATGCTTGCCGAACTCTTCCCGAAGCCCTTTGATTAACGAGACGATCATCACGAGAATGATCACTGTGAACGGCATCGCAGTCATGATTGCCACTGCGCGTAATGCTTCCAGTCCGCCGCTTAGAAGCAAGACCGCTGCCGTGATCGAAATCAGAAACCCCCAAGAAAGCTTCGTCAGGGTCTTAGGATTCAGTGTACCTTTTGAAGACAAAACACTTAACACATAACTAGCAGAATCAGCTGAAGTAATGAAGAAAATCGTGATCAACAAAATACCCAATATATTCAATACCAATCCTAGCGGAAGGTTGCCGAGCATCATGAAGAATGCCACTTCCTCATGCTGTTGTGCTCTGGAAGCAATGTCGATACCTTCGCTGATTTGCATATGCAAGCCGGTGCCGCCCATGATGGAAAACCAAATCGCACCAAGCAAAGCCGGGACAAACAAGACACCGAAAACGAACTCTCTGATCGTCCTGCCTCGTGAAATACGGGCTATAAACGTCCCGACATAGGGTCCCCAGGCAATTACCCAGGCCCAGAAGAAAATCGTCCATTGTCCCCGCCAGGAACCATCTGAATAAGGCGACAACGATAAGCTCATCGGAATATATTGACCGATATACTGCCCGACCGCTGTCGTAAAGCTTTCCAGTAAAAATGCGGTCGGGCCAAGGACAAGCACGAAAACCATCAGCACACCTGCGATGATAATATTGCTTGAGCTTAAGTAGCGCATGCCTTTGTTTACCCCGGAAACCGCCGAGGTGATGAACAAGCCAGTGACAACTGCAATGATAATCAGCTGGGTCACTTTACTATTCGGCGTTCCGAAGACTTCGGAAATTCCGCCGCTCACTTGCATGGCACTGAGCCCAAAGGTTGTTGCCACTCCTATTGCAGTAGCAAGCGTGGCAAAAATGTTGATCACTTTTCCCACTACTCCATCCGTCCGTTCGCCGAGCAAAGGATAAAAGGCATGGCTGATCAATCCAGGACGATTTCTCCTGAATTTAAAAAACGCCATCGATAAGACGATGATCGCAAATACTCCCCAGGGCTGGAGCGCCCAATGGAATACACTGTAAGTCAATGCAGCTTTGGCCGCTTCATTCGTTTCCGCCTCGTAGCCCGGCGGCGGTTCTACATAATGCAAGACTGGTTCTGCCACGCCCCAGAAGACGAGACCGACACCCATCCCGGCCGCGAACAAAAGCCCGAGCCAGGTGAAAAAGGAGTAGGTGGGCTTGCTGTCAGGCTTGCCCAGCTTCAAATGACGATAAGGACCGATGGCAAGGTATAAGCAAGTTAACACAAAAATCGTCGTAGCCAGCATATAAAACCAGCTAAAGTAATTGCGCATCCAGTGAAGACCGGCTGTCGACGCCTGGCTCAACTGCTCAGGAAAAACGACTCCCCAAGCGACGAACAATACGATGATGCAAAAGCTGACGGAAAAAACGGCACCAGGCGCTTTCTTTTTAGCTCTGTCCATATTTCCACCTCTTTCCTTCGGTACAGCTCATCCTTATGCTGTACCCATTCCCGAAAAGAGATAAAACAGACGGAAAAGGAAAAACAGCTATCCTATGGATACCTGTTTTTAAAAAAGGCACTGTTCGCCAACTCTATCTCATTCACATTATACTTTTGATAGAAATTGCGGCGTAATTTCAAAAAAAGACTTTCTAGCATCATTCACTCGTTGAGCTGGAATGCGGCGCTGCGGAAATACCCTTACGCTTTCCGCGGGCGGCTGGTGAGCTTCCTCAAGCTTACGCTATGCGGGATCTCACCAAAGCCTTTCCTCCCGCAGGACAGGTGTTTTCGGTGGGACGAGTAACCGCAGTCCCAAGGAAGGCTGCGGCAGCGATGCATCGCACGAAGAAAATCGTTTTGTATTTTCGAGGAGTCTTCCTGTATTTCCTTCGTCTTTAATGTGTTTTTTATTAAACCTTCTTAGCATTTTCGTTGATTGTTACATCCCTCTTGTAATTATTTATCTTTTTTTAAAGATTTTTAATAAAAAACTACAACTAGCGTAGGCAGCATGAGCAGACTCCTGCGGGAATAGCACGAGTCCGAAGATTCCGCAAGAAGCGGGCTCCTTCTGAGGAAACTGAGGCCGTGCCCGCGGAAAGCGAAGTATGCTGCCGAAGCGATTTCAAGCACTTAACCTTCTTAAAGAGATCGGTACCTTTACTAAAATTCAACTGCCATCCCATACCTTTTGCCTTGTTTATACGCTTTCTCAACCAGTTCCGGATACAAATCCTGTACGATATAAAGCTTGCCTTGCCCCTGTCGGTCCTCGACTTTGACTTCATAAGTCAACTCGATTTTCTCTTGCTTCCCGGGCTCAATGTTTAGCAGGGCATTTATGTCAAAATCCCCTTGGTTCGTTTGGTACACATCCCTACCGTAAGCAAGCTTGGTTTCGATGGCTTTTACCTTCGAAATTGCTTCTTCCGAAGTGTTCTCCAACTCCATTGTCACGGTGCACTGTATCCACTCCTGACCATGCTTTTCCTCGGTTTCATCTCCATAGCGGACGTCTTCCACTGTCAGAACGGCATCCCCTAAGGAAATTTCATCTCCTACTGCAAAGGATTCAATGCTGTATTCTTTCGCCACCCCTTTGTTGACCGCATAGACTCGCGCCGAGTATGCCGCCACAACGGCAACAACGAGAAGTAATGCCAAAAATCTTTTCCTGTTCACGCGGAATCACCTTCCAGCGCATAGTGATCGACGATTTTGCCGTTTTCCATCATGAAAATCTCGTCGGAAAGATAATCCAGCTCCTCCTTATCATGGCTTGCAATCAAAATACATTTTCCATCTGCTTTGAGATCGAGCAGCACTTTTTTTATCTCTTCCACTCCGTCAGAATCGAGAGCGTTTGTCGGTTCATCCAGAATAATCAGTTCCGGCTCTTCCATGATCGCCTGGGCAATTCCCAGCCGCTGCTTCATCCCCAACGAATATTTACGATATTTCCGTTTGTCATCAGGGTCAAGACCGACCATCCGAATCGACTGCTTAATCTTTTCATCATCGACGATTTTGTTGATTTCAGCGAGAAGCTTCAGGTTTTTAAAACCTGTGTATCCATTTAGAAAACCTGGATATTCGATTAATACACCGACACTCGGCGGGAAGGAAATATCCTCCCCAAGCGTTTTCCCGTCTACTTTCACGGAACCTTCGCTAGCCCGTATCAATCCACAAAGCAGGCGGAACAGCATCGTTTTTCCCGATCCATTTTTTCCGCGGAAGCCATAAATTTTCCCTTTATGTAAAGATAAATCAATATCCGCCAATACCTGTTCTTTTTTAATTTGTTTTGAAACGTGGTTGGCTTCTAAAAACGCAGTGCCAGTCATCTTGTTTCCCCCTTTATAAAATGTCCTTTCGCCTGTATACCAGCAAGGCAGCTATGGATAAAACGATAAACAAAGCAGCACTGTACAGATAGGAAAACTGCCAGCTAAGTGCGTGCTCCAGATCAAAGATTTCCTGTCTTAAAATCATCGAATGAATAGCAGGCAGCCATCTGCTGTCGACTATCGTCGAGATTCCGAGCAACAGAACGACAATCAAAAACGAAACGATCGGATCCAAAAATTGGACGAGCAGCAGTTGAGCCGTCGACAGAACCAACGTCGTCACGATGTAGCCGATCAGCAACTGTGCCATCAATTGCAACGGCGATCTATCAAGCTGCAGCATCGGCATGATGTGGTGTTGATAAAAAGGCGTAACTTCCAGAGAAAAGTGGCCGAGCACCAATCCTGTCACACAGAAAACAACCAAGAACACCCCGACAAACAGTGCAGCCGTCTGCAAAATCAACCAGCAAAGCTTTGCCAGCAGAAAAGTTGCTTTGGAAGAACTGCGGATGGTCACATACAGCGCGTTTCTCCCCAAATCGTGTACATAATAGTCACTGAGCAAAAATAGCGCGACAGTTTGAAAGAAAATCCAATCGACAGGGACTTGATAATTATCAAGATTCAAAAAGTATCCTTCATCCTTCAACATAAAATAGAGGACATCGACACTGCCGGCAGAGTCTATGCCTTGCAGCTGAAGCGCTTTGCCTGCCGCCAACAATGCCGTAAGAATAAAAAAGATACCGTACTTTATTTTGCTGTAGGAAAAGCTGTAGGCTATATCGCGATAGAGCAACCACTTAAAGACAAGTCGTTTTCTCATTGCAAAAAATCCTTCTTTTCATAAAGCAGCCCGGTTATCCCATATAAAAAAAGGGATAGAACAAATAAATAGAAGCACTTATAATAGATGTGCACCGGATGCAGCCAGTCTTCAAGTGATAGCGAAGCAAAGAAAGTGAAAAATTCAAATGGAACCATGCCCGTTCTATCTAGTCCAGACATAGCTAGCAGGATGATGAAAATGATTGCTATATTTTTGATGAAGCGTTTAAGAAACAACGCTAGAAAAAAGATTAACAGAAAACTGAGAAACTTGGTCACAAAAACTATCGTCAAAACTCTCCCTGTCGAAACATAAGGCACGACGGAGGGAAAAAGCTGTTTATCACCTAATAATTCATATAAAATGCTGTCCTTCGTAATCCAAGTATTGTCAAACCCGACTATCAGTCCACTTAGTACGTACGAAACGATTAACAGGCAAACAGTCAAGACGAACGAAACAATGAAGGCGAAAGCGGCATGGGTTTGCCATAATGTAAACCGTGAACCGATTTTCAGGATCACATTGCTTCTCTCCTGGTACTGCACCAGCAAGTGGACGATACTGACGATCAACGGGATCGCCAGGAAAGTGAGCATGGAATGATTCGTGGTTCCGGAGGTTTTGTCGAGAAATACCACTAAATCCAGAACCCCTACTTTTTCCATCAATCCTTCCTCACTGGAGACAGAGTTATAGAAGACAGAAAAAGTCAGCCCCAGAATGATAAGCAAGAAATAAATCAACACATAGAACCAACGGCTTCCAAGGGATGCAATACCTTTGCGGGTGATCGTCCATACGTTAGATTGTTTCATGTTTGTACCCCTGTACAATACACCAAATAAACGAGCCGAAGATACCTACTGCCAAATAAGCCGTGCCGGCGAAATTCCAACTGCCGTTGTACAAAAACACCGCAGAAATACTATGCGAAAAAGGAATCAGTACATCTAAAGCCATAAAAATCAGTAAGGGCAGTATCAAAACGATGTACCGGTTCTTCACCAGAAACGAAAATGCCAGGCCTAAGGAAGCCAGCATACCGCCCAGCAAAAAAATGAGCAGCACGACCACTAGTACATAGGCAAGCGGGTGCTCGTAAAACAAGTTCGGCAACAAATTTTCGCTATGAACCAGGTTCATCCCGAAATAGTAGTTGTTTTCAATTAACGGGTATGCCGCCATTTCAAGCAGAAAATTGAGGATTAACGGAAATACTGCCACCACTCCGCCTATAACAAAATTAAAAACATAACGAACGAGAAAATATTTTTTCTTTTCCACTTTGGTCAAGATGTTTTTGATAAAACCTGTGTTTGCATCCTCAGCGTATGAATCTGCAAAAGCAATCGAAGCAAGAATCGGCACAAGCAACGCATATATGTAATACAAGCCTGCTCCATCAAAGTAAAACCAGGAGATGAAAGCACTTCTCGGATACGTATAATAGTAATCCTCTGTCACATGCTGCGGCCACATCTGTATGGCCGGAACGACGGCCAACACAACGCCCACCACTATTGCCAACCAAAATGCAGGACGTGTAGAAACTCGTTTCCATTCCATTCCCAGCATGGAATCCCCCCTTTTTTTCTCTAGTAAAATTCTTTCTTAGTGTACAGCCTGCTTGCTAGGAAATAAGCAACTGCATTCCAAAACAGTAAATAAACAAGATTAAACATTTGATCCTGCCAGGACAGCCATAACGGCATTTCAATGTGTATCGGATGTAAAAACACCGAAAAATCGAGTAAATAGGGAAATGGCGTTCCGAACAAAACCATCATGCCGATAAACGTGAGTGTTTTTTTTCGGAACACTGTTTGGAAGCATAAAACGAACATGCTGACCATCATTAAATAGAAAAAACGATTGCTCCATATGTAGAACCAGACTTTCCAACCCGTCACGTGCGGCACATAAAACGGGAAATGCGCTTTATTGTCGAGAAAATAATAAATCGCTCCCGATTCTTCTCCCCATAAATTTTCCAGACTGCCGGTCAAGAAATATGCAGCTGACAATCCAGCCGCTGCCATCAAACAAATCAACAAAAAGTTGAAACAAACAGCAAAGATTACATGTTGAGAGAACAGTTGTTTTTGCTGCTTCAACCTGGTGACGACCATTACGGTTTCCATCCTGTCTATTATCAATGGGAATACTAGCGTAATAATGGGAAGTGCTCCATATAGCAGCACAGTCGCACCTGCGCTTCCACCGCCTCGCAGATTCACTATAAAGTCAAATAAAGAATGATTATAAGGCCCCGATAGGGACATGGCAATCGAGGCCATGATCACAAGCAGCATATAAAACAAACCAGCCACCAGGTGGTTCCATGACCAATAACCTTTCCAAAACACCCGCATCCTAATCCCATCCTGTTTTCTCGCCACCGGCTTTGGCGCCATATGTTTCCTTACCATATTCTTCAAAAGGCAATTCCTCACTGTCTGATACATCCAGTTGGAAAACTTCCTCTGCATTTTCAATCCCGTCGTTAATGGAAATATCCGCGACCTTTATAAAATATACGGGTTTTTCCTTGTCTTCCTCTCCATAGCATTGCAAATCGAGCAATACGCCGGTTTCTTTGGCGACCGTCATCTCAAACGGACCAGCCAGCATCTCTGAAGTATCTTTTGTGAGTGTTCCCTTTATTTTGAAAGCAGGAATGCCGAATGCTGTCGTTTCCTCATATTCCCAGCTGTCATAATTATCGAACAGAACCATCCACTCTTCACTGCCAATGATTAGACCAGCATCTTTTCCCAGCGCATCGGTCAATGCACTGATATCGTCTTGCCGCGGATTGTTCTTTACAGGCTCCTGATAATAAATTTGTTGTTCATCAAGCCTGCCCGTCATCTGTCCGTCATGCAATAAAAAGTGCTCGGTTTCCACCACACTTCCATTCTCCAATGTCTCATAGAGGGCTTTGTTTTGCTTTTGTTCAAAATCGACATGAAAGGTAACCCGATTTTCCACTTGGCCGTTATTTCCGTATTCATACAACCCTTCGGCATTGTCAATGTAATCCCATGCATAATACATTTTCTCCACGATAGCAAATTTATCGGGATTTTCTTGCGCATATTTTTCTTGTTCCTCGAGTTTAAATGGGAAGTCATCATCGAGCAGGGGATTTTTATGCTTCGTTTCCTGGGCGATTTCATCTGAATCATTTGATAGCTGCTGTTTTTTTTGCGTTTCTTCTTTATTCAACGCCCCGGCTATCGTCGGATACAATTTGATGCCTGTTAACGTCAGCGCGAGTATTGTGATCAATAGAACTGGAAGGTATTTTTTCACACGCCTCCCTCCTTCATCAGGAATTTATAAGCAAATTATTTAACATTCTATTCACTACCTTATTTTACCATCATGATGTATAATTGCAATATTATTGTTAAAATTCTGTAATATAAATCAAAATCTATCTATATTAATCGCACACATCTCCTGCCCATTCATATAGTGAAATCAACACAACTTACCGGGGGTGCTGTTATGCACATTCTTCCTGCAGCCGATTTGGGAATCATGGCCGAGCACTTATCTGCGCACAAGGGAATCATCCATAAACTGAACGTTTACCAGCGAATGGTCCAGTCGTCACAATTGAAGAAAATCATCCGTCAGCAGGCCAATGCCATGCAGGGTCATGTCCATATCATGCTCGCTTTTATTGATCCTGCTTTTCATGAACCGATTGAAGTACCGCCTTTATATGTATTCGAGGAAAAAGGATATGAAAACTGGCAAAATGGAGAAGCGGGAGAAAACGATCAGTGGATTGCCTTGGAGGTCCATTCCACGGCTAAGCAAATGGCAGGTGACAATTTTTCTTCTGCTTTGATGATGAAGGACATGGCGTTGAGAAATGCGCATGTAGAGATGGCGCTGCAGCAGACAGAGCTACTTAGAAGATATGAAGCCTTTCTGGAGGAAATGGGCTGGATGTATGTTCCACTTTCCGACATAAGGTCGCAACAAGACACCTACCGGCATTTTTATCAGGCTTTTTACTCATAAAAAAACAATCAATTCAAATTCAGCAATCGATGGATCGTTTGCTGTTCACCGAAACGTTCGACTGATCGTGACTCTTCCATTCCCAGCCTTTCCAAAAGCCGTCTTGATCGTTCATTTTCCGTTTGTGTTTCTGCCACAATTTCTGGCAGTCCCAAGGTAGCAAACCCATAATCGATTACGGTTTGGACAGCTTCTGTTGCATAGCCTTTTCCCCAAAACAAAGGGAGAAATTGATACGATATCTCGGTAGCATCTCCATCGTGATGCAGATCGAGCGAAACCGTGCCGATAAAGCTCTCCGTTGATTTCTCCCTTACCGTCCAATGGCAAGAGGGCGTACCGGAGGCAAATAAATGCTGAAAGTTTTCCCTGATTTTATGTTCCGGTACAGTGCCACCAAGATATTTTCTCACTTTCTCATTTCGATAAAGCCGGAGAATACTTTCATAATCACTGGGCTGTAACAGTTGCAATATACAATGATTGGTTACTAACACTCCTGTCAACTCCTTTTAAACCGGCATAATCAGGATGTTGGCGACATACATATAAAGCCATACATCAATGGAAGGAACGTGATAGGAATATGGAAGAAAGAGATCGTTCCCAACTTAACGCCGAATCGGAAATCCGTGACGGAACACCTGAAGAAACCCCAGTAATGCTGCAGCCGATCGTACAGCCGGCATATATCAACCAAATGCCCTCGCCGACAACTCCTGTTTATTCTGTCCCGGCTTTGCCCCAACCAACGCAGTATATGGCCCCTTTTGACCCCGTCTATATCGACCACTTAAGCCGGCACCAGGGCCAGCAAATTAGCGTGATGACTACTGCGGGAAAAGTGGAGGGACTGCTTAGTGGCGTTGCAGTGGATCATATCCAATTAAACATCAGTAAAACGCGGGCACTCCATATCCGTATTTCCCAGATTGTTTATTTTGAAGGGCTGCCGATTACGTATCGGTAACGCCAAGATCAGCTTCCTTTACCATTCCTCTTACTCTCCCTACAAAGATACAAGGAAAATCACCAAAAATCCTGCAAAACAAAGAAAATATTTAAAGGAAAGCAGCAGGTTAAGTCGAATTAAATGAGGAGGCAATTATTTGGAATAGAGGTGATTACATGTGCACACCTAAAACCCCTAAACTTCCGCTGACCGCGGAAGAGAGAAGCTCCTTACGCAAGGCAAAGATTAGACTCCATCAGATTGCCAATTTAGAGTTAAAAACACTATCTGATTTAATGGATATCACTTATGATCGGGCCAGGTTGTTAAAAGGATTGGCCACTTTCCAACAAATACCGTCGATTGGCTGTCGTCTGGCAGAAAATCTGGTAAATCACCTTGGAAAGTACACCCTTGAAGAGGTGCGTGGCGAAAATCCAGCTGAGTTGCTGGATTGCCTGGAAAAGAAGCTCCAAACACCAATTGATCCGTGTGTAGAGGATCAGCTTCGCTGTGTGGTATATTATGCAGAAAACCCGGACAGCAAGAAACAGTGGTTTGAGTTTACCGCTGAAAGAAAAAATTATCGGCAGAGACATGGTTATCCAGCGTCAAGACCAAAGCCGGCCGGGTAATCCGTCTAGGAGGAAAATCGTGAAAATACGTCCGTCTTTGCACAAGGATTCACAGCAATTAATGCAGCTAAACAATCTCATTTGGAATGTGGAAAACACTCCACACCCACATAAGTGGGAATCGCTTGCCGCTTATGAGGAACGCTGTCCTCCCGGCAGTCAATACGTTGCTGTAATCGATGAATCTGTTGCAGGTTTTATCCGTTATCGGAGTCCTATACCGCTAGATTCCAACCGGCACGTTTGGGAGTTGGTGATTGGCGTACACCCAGATTTTCAGGGACAAAAAGTTGGTTCAACCCTTTTGCGATTTGTCGAAAAAGAAGCAAAAAAACAGGGCATCCATAAATTATGTCTGCGCGTCCTGGCAACCAATCTCTCAGCAATCCACTTTTATGAACGCAACGGATATGTAGAACAGGGAAGATTGGTAGATGAGTTTTTTTTAGAAGGAAAGTATGTCGATGACCTGATGATGTACCGGATACTGAACTGATTTCACTTAGAAAGAGAAAAACAAAAACATGCCAGAAGATTCGAGGCCACTGAAAAACTGGAGGTCTTTGAAAAGTAGAATTTTAAAAAAGCGGTCTGTATGGAACTGAATTTCCATACAGACCACTTTTTATCTAATTTCAAGTGATTTGTGCCATCTATTCCTTCATTAGTTTAACGATTCGTTTCACATTAGCTGTGAAAATCGCCATCGGTCTAACATTGAATCCCTTCCTTTTATGTATTACTTTCCTGGTAAGAAAAAAGAGTGACTTGCTTTTATAAATCAAAGAAAATCACTCTTTTTCGTTTTACCATCTGTTGATTCCACGATGAGCGTTCGGTGGTGACGCCTGCGGGAACAGCACGAGCCGAAGATCCACTTGGTCAAGTGATTTTCTTGACCAAGTTAGCTGAGGCCGTGCCCGCGGCAAGCATCCACCGATAAGCGATTCGTGAGAATCAACAACAAACTTTAACAGCTCTTTTAGATTAGAAAAGACTTTTTCAGTGTCCTCGATCCTCGAGGATTCCGGCATGTTTTTTCAATGGAATAGATTCTTATTTTTTAATGTCACCAAAGCCTGAATCCAGGTGACCCTGGAGGAGCATTTTCGATAATTTCCATTATCGGGATCGTATAAGCGAACAAGATCAAAGCGACGCAAACACTGATCCACAGCTTCCAATTTTCCAGGATTGCCGGAGTACGTTCTGCCTGATCCGCCACTTCGCCGATAGGGTACGCTTCCACCCCTTTTGGTGCAAAAAAGCTCAAATGGACGACAATGTAAACTAAGACGAGAATGCCGATAAACAAGAAGCTCCCTCCGACAGCCATTGCCACTTCATAAGGAATCCACCCCAATGCATCGGGATAATCACTATATGTCGTATAAGCGGTTCTTCTCGGGGCCCCTAACAATCCGACCGTATGCATCGCCCCGGACATCATCGCCATCCCGACTACCCAAATGATTGTCTGGATGTTGGCAAGCAAATTGATTTTCTTCGTCAATGTCCGCCCTGTCAAATGCGGGATCAGCCAATAAGCGATTCCGAAAAAGGTTAAAGCGACACTGGTTGCTACCGTCAAGTGAAAGTGACCGGTGACCCAAAGCGTGTTATGGATGACTTGGTTCAGTTGGTTACTGGCATTGATGATGCCGCCTGCCCCGGCAGGAATGAATATCAGCATGCCCATAAATGGTGCAAAGAACCGTGCATCCTTCCATGGCAATTTTTTCACCCATCCGAACAGTCCTCTAGCACCCTTCTGCCTGCCGCTCAATTCAAAGGTGGCAAACAAGGAGAAGGCTGTCATCAACGAAGGGACAATGACCATAAAGGTCAAGGTTACCTGGATAAACTTCCATGTATGCGATACTCCGGATTCGAGCAATTGATGGTGAAAGCCGACCGGGATCGAAAACAGCAAGAACAAGACAAAGGACAATCTGGCCAACGAATCACTGAAAATTTTTCCGCCAATGATTTTCGGAATGATGACATACCAGCAAATATAAGCAGGCAGCAGCCAAAAATAGACAAGCGGATGGCCGAAATACCAAAACAGAGTGCGACTCAACAGGACATTGATGGTGTCCACCCAGCCGAATGACCATGGAATCAATTGCAGGACGACAGTAGCTGCCACTCCCAGTGTGGCGATCAGCCAAAGCAGCATCGTCATCACTGCCATGAAACTGAACAACGGAGAAAGCTGACCAGGATTGGCTTTTTTCCAATTACGATACTGACGGAACATGCCGGCTCCGCTGATCCAGCTTCCGATCACGACGAGTGCAAGCCCAATATAAAACCATGGCGAGGCCTGAAGCGGCGCGTAAAACGTGTACAACACACTGGCATCGTTAGTCAAAATCATGATCGTGGTAATCACGGTTCCTGTCGTCATGACATAATAGCCGGCCCAGCCAAGTTTTCGTGGTCCTTCAGCCAGCGTTCCCGTTGTTTTGCTGATGCCCGAGTACAAAAATCCAATAATAAAATAAGTAGTGAATACAAGTGCTAACAGAACGCCATGGGCGGTCAACAGCTGATAATAGCCAATCCCCGCCGGCAATGTAATCGCCCCGCTGCGGACAAAGGTTTGCAGCAATCCGGCAATCCCTCCAAGCAATACGGCGATAAAGCCTACATAAATATGGGCAAGACTCAACTTCGCATCTTTCCGATTGATCAACGTGGTTTCCATTTAATTCACCTCTATCCTTCCGCTCATGGCCTGGTGGCCGACTCCGCAATATTCATTGCAAATGATCAAAAACTCACCGGCTTCGTCGAACGTGTGGGTAATCGTATTGATATGCCCTGGTGTGACCATCATGTTCACGTTCGTTCCCGGAATCGAAAAGCCATGAACCACATCCGCACTCGTCACCTTGAAATGAACGGTCGCCCCCTTCGGCACTTCTAAGGGTTCCCCGAACATGAACGCCTGGGCAACCATCACCGCTTCATATTCATTGTCACCGATTTTCTTCAGACCAGGGTCATCGAAAGGTGCTGTTTCCTTTACTTTTTCCGGGTCGATTGTCGTCATATCGCTTGGTGGATGATGTCCCATGGCAAATGCGCTGACACCGATTACCGACAGGAATACAATCAAGGTGATACCGCCAAAAATCAGCCATATTTTTTCATACTTGTGCATGTGCATCTGTTACTCCCCCTTTTCCTACCTGGATAGATAAAGCGCGTACACCCCGATCCAGGATAATATGATGAATCCTCCGACGAGCATGACGGACAACAAGGTTCCGTTAAGCTTCGGTTCTGTTTTCCCGGCGTGCTCTTTTTCGGCTTCGAACGATTTGGCAGAATCCAATTTCGCCATCGTGAACGCTCCCTTCCCTTTAATCTAATTTGATTGTAGCGGAACATGACAGGTCGATTCTGTGATAAATATCACATCCTTTTCAATAAGTCGGGAATGTGACTTCCATTACAGTTTTGTATTTTCAAAACAGTTATGCTGAACAGGAAAAAACAAGGGAGGGGAAAGGATGAAAAGCGGCATTATAATAGCAGATCGAAGCATCCATCCATATGCGGAAGAGATTGCCCAGCAGAAACTGGATGGGGAAAGGTTGATCGACCATCAAATCAGGGAAATGCAGCAATTTGTCGAGGAAATTGTGCTCGTCACCGATAATCCGATGACATTTTTGCCATTGGTCGGATCAGATATCCGCGTTGTCACCGTCTTTCACAAAAACAAAGGGGTATTAGGGGCAATTCATGCCGGATTCTCCCTTGCCAGCTATCCTTTAATCTGGCTGGTCAGCTGTGATATGCCCGCTTTATCCTCTCAAGCGGCAGCAGCGATGAAGGAGAGACTTCAACAAACGGGTCATTCGGCAGTCGTTCCGTATATCCAAAACACCCCGATTCCGTTTCATGGATTATATCGGCGTCAGCAGACGCTGAAAACGGTTTGTGGATGTATAGAAAAAAGGAAGCCTGTATCGTTCTACGAATGTTTTCAGTCATTGGAATGGCTGGGAATGGATGAGACGGAACTGCAGAGATATGGATGGAGCAGCCAGTTTTTCAGACAATATCCTGATGTATGTAGCAACGACCACTTCATCGTTGAATGAAGGATAGTAGATTGAAAGAATTGCCTGTACGTTGCTGTATAAGGTGTAAGATTCAGAAATCGCGTTAGTCGGCAGAATTTCTGTAGGTTTTAAAAGGGAATTGAATCAATCACCACATAGGATTCCTTTTTCTCGCTTCTCTATCAGCAAAAATGTGATAGAATCAATCGGTAGATTAGCATGAAAAAGTGGGGGGATTACCATCAAAAAAGTTGTTGCGCTTGTTGTTTTCGTCGCACTCCTCGGTATAGTTGTTCTTTCATGGCCCAGCATAAGAAAAAATTACTTTCCGGAAAAAGATGCAGAACATATGATCAATCACTATTATCAATCCCTTATCAACGGAAAATATGAAGACGCATTTGACGTTCTGTACCTATACGATTATCAAGAAAACACCAACGAACACTTGTCTACCGGAACGGCACTAACAGAAGCAGAGGCGAAAGACTTTTATATGAAAAAAACAGCCTTTTTAAAAGAGCAGAACTACGCCATCAAAGATTACGAGATTTCAGAGGTGGAATATGCTGATGGCCATACTTTCTGGCACCATATTTCTATAACAGCAGAGGTGAATGGAAAAAGAGAAGAGTATCATGAAATAGCACAAATATGGAAAGGAAAATTACTTGTAGGTGAAAGAGAAGATCCATATGTTCGATTCAGAGATGGAAAAATGAATATAACACTTCAAACACCATCCAAGGCAAGATAAAATGCTTCACTCGATTAGACAGGAAACTATTCCACCCGCTATAGCAGCCTTCATAGAAACAAAAAACCGGGGATTTCCCCGGGGAGACGGATTCACTATAAACGGCAGATGCCAAGCGGGCATTCTTCACAATGGCAAATGGCTTTTAGTTCAGCCAAATCGAGAATCACGATCCGGCCGTGTTCGATGTCGATTATCTGTTGCTTTTTCAATTGGTTCAGCATCCGATTGACCGTCTCGCGAGTAGCGCCGATCAGGCTGGCCAGCTCTGCATTGGTGAATTTTTCGGTAAAGCGGATGGTTCCGCCATCCTGCACGCCATACGTGTTGGCAGCACGGATCAGGGTGGAAGCGAGCGCTCCATTTTTCCCATGGAACATCAAATCCCTTAGCTTCACCTGAGTAAGCTGCTGCATGTATCCGAGCCAGCGGCTGAATTCAATCGCCAAGTCACCATGCTGCCATAACAGTATTTCCAGATCACGCTGCTGAATGATGCCGATCCGCGCATCCTGCAGGACTTCGGCAGTATACGACATCTGTCCTTCCTGCCCGGGATATTGGATTTCTCCGAACAAATCACCTTCATGAAAGTAATAGAGGCACAGGTCCTTTCCATCATCAGCTGTTTTCACCAGGCGGACGGAACCACTCTCAAGAAAATAAAGTTTTTCTGCTTCGTCCCCTTCCCAAAACAACGTGGAGCCCGCCGAAAACACGTGTTGATACATGATCCCTTGTATTTTTTCAAAGCTTTCTTTTGTGAACTGCCAGGTGTTGCCGACTGCCTGTTCTTGTTTTACAGCTGTCACCATGTAATCCGCCTCCCCATTTTTCGATGTTGCTGTTTTCATAAATAAGTGCTGTACAAGACTACAGAGTAGATGCATGCTTCCTTTGTTACGTTTCTGTTGGATGAAAAAGAGATTGAGTGCCAGGAAGCATGTCACCAGCGGAGGAAAAACACGAAGACTCCTGCGGGAGGAATGGCCTAGGCGAGACCCCGGAGAGCGTTAGCTCGAGGAGGCTCACCAGCCACCCGCGGAAAGCGTAGTGTTTTTCCGCAGCGTAGGATTCACTGACATCTTATAAAGGATGATAAATATCCCCTTCTTGATACTTTCATCATACTCCTCGCCTCAATCATTTGCATTATTATTTGGTAAAAAATTGTTACGTTATTTTGAACAGATGGGAAATGTGACATTTCTCACAGCCACTCATCCGGAAGGTGTTTTACACTAAAAATGTGAAAAGCATTCAAACAATTTTCCGGGAGGTTTTTAACGATGAAAAAAGCACTTTTAGCACTTATGGTCTCGATGTTCATTTTATTGCTGGCGGCTTGCGGCGGTGGTGATGATGCCGGAGCAGCCAAAGGGGATGACGGTGGTTCTGCCGCAGTTGTCGATATTGCCGCAAGCAACTGGCAGTTTGACAAAAAAGAATACACGGCGCCCGCTGGAGAAATCACATTCAATCTGACCAATGAAGAAGGCGTCCATGCCATCGAAATCGAAGGAACGGATGTCAAAATTGAAAACGAGGGATCCGCAACAGCTACACTGGAAGCCGGCGAATACGTGATTAAATGTGCCCTACCTTGCGGCGAAGGCCATGAAGATATGTCCTCGACTTTGATTGTGGAATAATTGGAAAACCTCCGGACCCAAACGGGCACGGAGGTTTTTTAATCTTCCCAGAACAATTCGTCGAGCGTTTTAGACAACGTTTTGCAAATTGCAATGCACAGATTCAGGCTTGGATTATATTTCCCCAGTTCGATCAGTCCAATGGTCTGACGCGATACGCCGACACGCTTGGCCAATTCCTCCTGTGACAGATCCATTTCTGTTCTGGCTACTTTCATCCGGATGTTCTTCATCTTTCCTCATCCTGCTCTTCTTCATCTTCCAATTCTTTTGCAACCGCCCTGTCGCTCCTTTTCTTCGCTCCCCAATAAGCGAAACCGTTCACGATCATCAAGAATGGAATATAGATTATAAAGGAAACAACCGACGTAAGCAGGAAGTAATAAACCGACTGCGTTGCTGTATCAGCGTAGCTCACTGCACTGTGAATCCCTAGAAAGATAGCCCATCCAGCACCAAACAAAGCACCGATCAAAATGGTTTTTACACTCATCGGGCGTTTGTTTGTCTGATCATGCATTTCTACTTCGGCAGAAAAAATCCCCATTCCCGTCGATCGTACCGTATAATAAATCGACGTAACAAGTAAAATGACCAGTTCAAGCCAAACGTTCTTAAAATCAGCACCACTAGTTGCATACTTGAAAATCAAGGACAGGACGCAAATGATCAATACCAAATGATAAATCTCTCGATAGATTTTGTTTTGCAGATTGGTAATGCGCTCATCTTTTCGTCTATTCCTTTTAAAAGGATTGTTCATGTTTTACCACCCTTTTTTGCAGGTTCTTGTTTTATTTTAGCAGGCGGAACAGATTATCGAAAGCCGTACTTCTGCATGATGGATCAGGAGATATCCCGTTTGGTGAAAGTCATAAAAGCTGTTCCAAGGAACACTGCCAAGTACAGAAACAGCATAACAATCGAAAATGTCATCGTCATTCCTTCCACAAAAGGAGTCCCACTCACATAACGGTTTAAATCTGTGTTGGCAAACAACAAGTACTTGGTCCAATCGAACCGTTCTGCCAGCAAGCTTGTGAAAGTGCCTCCCATCAAATACGCAAACAGCGAAACACCGAGAGATACTGCTGTATTCCTGAAAATCGCGGACAAGGCAAAAGCAAGCGACACCATCATCCATAGGTCGATAGTGGAGAAAAAGAAATAACGAAGCAGATATACAAGCACATTCTCTTCGGAAACGACTCCGTTGTTGACCGTCAAGTGGACCATAGATTCACCCATGCCGAACAAGATGACACCCACTGCCAATGAGGCAATGAACAATAGCACCACAAGCAGCAAGCCATAGGCCAATACCGTCAAATATTTGGCCAGCAATACTTTCCAACGCGGGGCAGGACGGATCATCACCAGCTTAATCGTTCCCCCGCTGAACTCCGAAGATACAATTCCGGCTGCAATGATCATCACCAATAAACCGGCAACAGAAATCAAGGGAACATTTTCCACTGTATAAGACCAGACACTCAGCTCGGCGCCGGGTTTGATGTCATGATCGATTCGATAGTTATTGACTGCAATCTGGTTTCGGTTGTTTTCTGTCAAAATTGGATTATTCGCATGTTCCTGGTTTTGCTCTTTCATCTGCTCATTTTTTGCAGCCAGGTTCTCCTGCCAATTATCCGGCACCGAATGAGCATCCTCTGTGATTTTACCAATCATCCCAGTAGCTATGACCAGCAGGACAATAATCACCCCCATCAAATAAATAGATGGCTTTTTGCTTAGTTTAAACCATTCATTGCGAGTGAGCGTCAGCATATGCCTCCCCCTTTTCATTGGTTATTTCCAGAAAACGATCTTCCAATGTTTGCTGGCCGTCCCTTACCCGATAGATCGCATGGCTTTCAGTTGCCAACAATTGAATGACTTTCGCGGTCATTTCTTTATCTGCTTGGATGTAAAGCTGCTCTCCTGAGCGGCGGGTTTCAAGTGATGGCAGTTTTTGATGAAGTAACTGTTCGGCATTCTTGCTGTCGGCCAGTTCTATCACTACTTGACTGGCCGGTTTTTCAAAGTTCTCTTTGTCTGGTCTCTCTTTGATAGTTTCCGTACGGATCAGCCGCCCGTTTTGTATAATCGCTACTCGGTCGCACATCAATTCAATTTCTGATAATAAGTGGCTAGATATTATTATGGTCATATTTTGTTCACTCGCCAGCCTGCGGATGTACTCCCGGAATTCACGGATACCAGCTGGATCCAATCCATTCGTCGGTTCATCCAATATCAGCACCTTTGGTCGATGCAACAAGCTCTGCGCTAAACCGAGACGCTGTTTCATGCCGAGTGAATAGGTCTTCACCTTTTTTTGAATGCTTTCGGTTAACCCGACAACACGTACCACATCATCGATGGTTTTCCTACTGATCTTTTTATCCTGAAGCTTGGCGAAGTAGCGTAAATTATCTAAACCGCTCATATATAAATAGAAATCCGGATTTTCGACAATCGCACCGAGTTTGTGAGCAGTAGCCGAGCGTTCTTTTGATATGGATATACCATCGATCAGGATATCTCCCGATGTAATGGCCATCAAGCCAACTATCATCCGGATTGTCGTTGTTTTCCCTGCCCCGTTTGGACCGAGTAAGCCAAATACTTCACCTTTATGGATGTCGAGCGACAGCTGATCGATAATCGTACTTCCGCCGATTTTCTTCGTCACATCTTTCAATTGAATTCCTAAAGCCAACTTGCATCCCTCCTCTTTATCTTCCTCTCGTTCTGTTTTCATTATATATTAAAATTGTCTTTTTGCAATATATATTTGTCATTTAGCTTATTATATTTTTCTTCATAACCATAAAAAAGCGCACCAGCCTAATGGCTGATGCGCCTTTATAGACGGAAGGAAAGCCGAAAAGCCGGAATGTTTTGCCCCCATTCCCTTGCATGCATATCGAGCGTTTTCCAACGGTTTTACACGGCCTGTTGAAACATGCTAAATAAAAAGGCACCCGGAGAAGGATGCCTTTTTAACCATCATTTATTTTTTCAGCTCTGTGCCACCGATTAATTCTAAATCCCGTTCCTGGGCAGCAAGCTCATTTTTACTGTCATCATCCAGATTACTGGTGGATTGGCCTGGCACCTTATCCTTCACTTTGCCGGTCAGATTCATGGTCTGCTGTTTCGTCTGCTGCAGTTTTTGATTCAAATTGTCACGTGTCTTCTTGCCGCTGGCTGGAGCTAGCATAAAACCAATGGTGACTCCGACAATGCTCCCTACAGCAAGGCCGTTTACAAGTTGTTTACCAGAGATGCCACCGGATTTCTTATCGATTGTTCCAGCGCGTTGTAGTCTTTCTTCCACTTCAGCAACGATTTCTTTTACACTTCGTCCGCGGGCGGAAATCAATGGTACATTCATGTGGATGTCCGTCAAGTCTTCCAGATCTCTTACAACGACCGCATCAAATTCGGCAGCATCCACTTTTCGTTCGAGCATTTCCGCTTGGTAGCCTTTTTTGTTCAATTGCTTTTTCACATCTTCGAATGGTTGTTCTACTGCAACTCTTACCATCTATATTTACCTCCTCAGCTGTTGTTGGTTATAATTTGCCCGTTATCAAGATAGAGTAAACAATATATTTTTCGATCCTAGTATGTTTAGTATTTTGTACAGAGTGAATAGTAGTTATGTAAGCATCATATAACACTCACGAAAGGAGTTTTATAGAATGGCTGACAAGAACAATAACAAGAAAATGTCTGTAGAGGAAGCAGGTCGCAAAGGTGGGGAAAAAACTTCTCGTAATCACGACCAGGAATTCTATGAAGAAATTGGTAAAAAGGGCGGAGAAACAACGTCTAAGAACCATGACGAAGAATTTTATGAAGAAATCGGCAAAAAAGGCGGAGAAACACGCGGACGCCAACAGCAAAATAAAAACAACAATTCTTAACAGATCATGCAGCAGGAAGGCT
Organism: Sediminibacillus dalangtanensis; assembly: GCF_017792025.1. NCBI lineage: Bacteria > Bacillati > Bacillota > Bacilli > Caryophanales > Bacillaceae > Sediminibacillus > Sediminibacillus dalangtanensis. Next base: position 1,220,361 of record NZ_CP046956.1, on the reverse strand, counting down.
GAGGTTTTCATATAGATGACAAACCTGCGAAAAACGAGCTTATATTCTAAGCTCGTTTTTTGTTTGCTTTTTGGCTGTTACTTCAAAGTATTGGTTACTCCCCAAATTTTATCCGTACCCTGGTAATCATTGAGGGCGATATCCAAATCATGAAACATACGGTGCAAGCTTCTAACTGTTTTTTTATTGTCATCATCGAGAGCTGAAGTTGCCAGCTGATCAATTTTTTCCAAATCACTCTTTAAGGCATCGTCCTTCACTTTCGGCAGCATTTCGTCCAGCACAGCGAGAATCTCCTCTGCCTCTGTTTCTTGTTCGGACCAATCGAGATTGTCAATCCGGCCATAACCCGTGGTATCGTTATAAAAGTCATGAGTTTCGGCTACAAAGTCGCCAACATCTTCGTATTCTTTACCTACCGACTCTCTCGTCTCTTCCGCTTTTTGTTCCAGTTCCTCCTGGCTTTGTCCGGATTCAGAAGACTCTTCGGTCTGCTGTTCACTAGTTTCTGTCTGCCGGTCATTGAATAGTCCGATGCCCCCTAAGTCAAAAACAAAGGAGAAAAAAGCAACCGCAACCACCAATGTGATACCTAAAGCAGTCAAACTCCAGCCGAACCAGCCCATCCGTTTTCTTTTCCCGCTTCTCGGCATGTCTGCAGCATCCTTTCCTTGCGCTTTTCTGTCTTTTTTTATGAACGTTTAGTGAATCCTAGAATACTCTACTGATTATTTTAGCTTTTTTCTTTATTTCAGACTAGTAGTTTGCAATCATAACATAGAATAAATCAACCACCTGGTGTGATAAAGGTGGTTGATTTATATGTCCTGTGACTATGAAATTCTGCGTTTAGCAGTTTGCTTTAATGAATTGAATCGCTTTATTCGCAATCACTTCTTTGTCGTTGTCCAAAGTGGCAACGTGGTAGCTTGCTTCCAAGGGAAACAACGTTTTTTCAGCCGAAGAAACCGAATCATAAATAAGTTTCGAATTTTCCGGCGGAACGACATGATCTTCATTAGAAGAAAAGATCAAGGCAGGGGCCGTAATATTGCTTAAATTTTGCTTGACCATTTCCGTTAATGTGACTATCTCTCCCATCGATTTAACCGGGGTTTTTTCGTAGGCAAGTTCTTTGACCCCCGGCCTTTTGATATCGGAGCCGATTCCATTTACAAATCTAGTATCCGTCTGGGACAATTTCCGGTAATTTTCAGCCATTTCTGGAATATCCACAGCAGCATTAATGGGCAGAATCCCATTTATTTCCGGGTGCTGCTCCGCTAAGTATAATGTCAACGTACCACCCATGGACAAACCGGCGACAAACAACTTGGAGCATTCTTCCTTTAACGTTGCCAAGCCCGCTTCTACGTTATCAATCCAATCCTGGTAAGTAGACGCTTCCATATCCTCCGGATCAGTACCATGGCCTTCCAATCTCGGTCCCAGGACAGTAAAACCTTCTGCCGCAAACTGTTCACCTATATATCGCATACTCTGCGTCGTACCGGTGAATCCGTGTATAACCAGCACGCCAATTTCATTGCCGGCAAAGTAAAAAGCATCTGCATCCTTCATCACTCGATAATTAGCCGCCATCATACTACCTCCCTATTTCAAACAAAAATATGTATCTCTACTTTTCATGTATAACAGTTAAATCTTACCATAACCCAGAAAAAATACAAACCATCTTTTGAAAAGAAAACGACTAAGGGGGCGCTAAGGGGGTAGCTAAGGGGGTCAGTCCCCAAAAGAGGCCTAAATTGAAACTTTTATTGATTTTCAATATAGGAGGGACTGACCCCATATAGGCATTTTTTGTCTAATAGAAACAACCTTACTGATATCCAAAACGGTTGAAATCCTTGGCAGGAGCGGGATTGGGGATAAAATATAAGCAGGGGAGGGACTGTCCCTAATTAAATAAACCGCCGTTCACTAGGAAACGGCGGTTTTAACTTTCATCTTTACTTGGAAAGGACGGCGCGTTGCTTGGTTTCCGACTTTCCTGCCATCTTGACCAACAGGTAAGCAATTGGTGTATCGATGAGAGCAACTATTACTTTAAAGAGATACTGCGAACCGATCATTACGACAAGCACACCGAAGGGGACTGTCCCTCCAAAAGCTATGGTGACGAATAAAATCGTATCAATCAGTTGGCTGGTGATTGTCGAAAAGTTATTGCGCAGCCATAGTTTCTCACTTCCATGTTTCTTCTTTAAAGAATGGAAAATGGAAACATCTAAGTTTTGACTGGCTATATAGGACACCAAGCTTGCCAGCATTACTCGGAAACTACCGCCAAGTACTGTTTCAAATTCGATTTGTTCTGCAAACACAGGTGCCGCCGGTAGCTCGATGGCAATAAAGATAAAAATCATTGCTAATATCTGGGTAATAAATCCCGCTTGAACTGTCTTTCGGGCGGCGTCCTTTCCATAAACCTCACCGATTACGTCGGTTATCAAATAGGTGATGACATATACAATCACGGCTGCCGGCAGGACTACACCTCCTGCAGCAAATAATTTCACACCGAGCACATTGGAAATTACCAAGAGACCGGTGAATAGTGCATTTAAATAAATCAACATTGCTTCTTCTCCCTTTCGTCTTGAAACAAGGAAAGGAACTAGGTAGTACCCTCTTCTAACTAAGAAAGATTTTTATCGATTATCGATTTTTTCGGGATAGAGGTCATGGTTCATCATTCGATGGTCAGCCATCTGAACGAATTTAGTATCCGGCTTACCATAATTACAGAATGGATCTATGGAGATTCCTCCACGAGGAGTGAATTTCCCCCATACTTCAATATACCGAGGGTCCATTAAGTTAATTAGATCATTCATGATGATATTCATACTATCTTCATGAAAGTCACCATGATTGCGGAAGCTAAACAGGTATAACTTCAAAGATTTACTCTCCACCATTTTTTCATCCGGAATGTAACTGATATAGACGGTCCCGAAATCGGGCTGTCCTGTTTTAGGGCAAAGTGTGGTGAATTCAGGGCAATTGAATTTCACAAAATAATCACGATCCGGATGTTTATTATCAAATGTCTCAAGTACTTCCGGTGTATAGTCAAATTGATAGGTCGTCCCCTGACTTCCCAGCAATGTTATGTCTGTCAGCTCTTCATCTCTTCTTCCTGCCATCTTGAACGCTCCTTTTTACTTGTCTGTTTACCAGCAAGGATTATTTGTCATAACACATCTTCTTAAAAGATCGGAACAAAAAGACCATGCCCCTAACGGACATGGCCTAAAGCACCTGTTAATGTCCTTAGTTTTTTATAGAGGGTTTTCGCTAAGAACCTCTCCCGATCAAACGGATTATCTCCTTATTTCCCGACTAATTATATAGAGCATGTCCTAAAAAGTCAAACAGAAGTATGGGGTCAGTCCCCCGACAATCCTTCACAACCTCGAATTACGTCGAGAGGGACTGACCCCACAAGCCAGTTTTCCTTCGTATTTTATAATCGCGGGGACTGTCCCCGAACTCCCTAATCTCTTGATAATTCAAGCTTTCCTGTAATTTCCGCCTGCAATAAGACCGGTTCAGGGTCTGTCCCCTCGGCCCACTAATGGCCATTAAAATCCCCGATTCCACACTCGGAGGGACTGACCCCAAAAGGTCTTCAAGGGGCTTACTTCCCTGGTTTTACCCTGGCCGGGGACTGACCCCGGATCCGGACCCCGGATCCGCCCCCGGCTCCCGGACAAAGTTTTCAGGCGCTGATATTGGTGGTTGGGCTTGTCTGTTCCATTCCTTCTTTGACACGTTTTCTGGCCCTGTATAATCTTGCTTTGACGGTTCCAAGGGCGAGTCTTAAGCTGCCGGCGATTTCTTTATCAGTCCACTCGTTTTGGTATTTCAAGGTGAAGACCTTGCGAAGTTTAGGGCTCAGCAAGACTACCTGCCGCTTTATTTGTTCTTCGGTCCATTTGTATTCCACTTGTTTTTCAACCACCCGTTCTTCCGAGCTGCTTTCCTGGCTGGTCAAGTACACATCCTCAAGCGGGACATAAGTCCGCTTTTTCTCTTTCCTGATTGCATCGATAGCAGTCCGGTAAGCAATGCTTGTCAACCATGCTCCGAGCTTGTCATGGTCACGCAATTTATCAAAATGCTTATAGGCCTTGATGAAAGCATCCTGAACGACATCTTCGGCAAGACAACGATCTTTCGTTATACCGACCGAAACCAAATACATCCGTTGGTAATACTGTTGATAAACGGCTTCAAAACAAATTCCCTCCCCCGTCTTAGCTTCTTTCATTTCCATTCTCTCTCCTTTTTATTTGTTTCCAAAATAATCGGTAACAAATGCTGGCACATTATTTTTGGATATAGGACGGATAACCGGCTGTTCATCCCCTTCTAGGAAAAGACCAACATAATAGTGGGAAGAAACATTCGTCCCATGATTTTCACTTGCTGTCGTTTCCAGAGTCTCTCTTAGTTTTTGTTTATCTTCGACAACCAGACCGTTGTCACCATTTTTGCTTTCATAAAACGTCTGATATACATCTTCACTTTCTTCTCTTTCATCCAATATGACTGCATAAGAAATATCTTCAGCCTGGATGATTGTTTGGTCGTAAATCCCCTGTTTTTTCAGCCAGTTTCCAAATCTTTCATAAGAACGCAGTATTGGAAGCTGGTACATCATGTTTTCCCCTTCTGGAAATTCAATATAAGCCATGGTGTCGATTGGATGGACCATTTCCTCATATGTTTGATCATAAATATCTTGCTTCAAATTCTGCAGGGCTTCTTTAATTTCAGTTTTTTCCACAATACGAGTGCTGCTAGAACGATCGAATTCATTGAAAATAACCAAATTGCTAAAGTCATTTTCATCCAGTGTCAAAATCCTGTTCTTGATTTCCTTATATTCACGGGACTCATAAATCGGCTTCAAGTATGGTGCAAACGTTTCGTCTAAATCGATATAGTACTCCCGATTGATCCTGCTTCCGTTTTTCAACTGGTAACTGAAAAACAATTTTTCTTTATTAGCGCGATTTTCTGGCAAACCACTAATCGATTGTTCAACAATTTGCTGATGCAAATTCTGGATCTTTCTAATGATTGCCGGATCCTGGATTGCCAGTTTCCTTATGTTTTTTGTTGAGCGTTCATCATTGTAGTACATTGGATTTTCATTAAAGTAAACCGATTCAATCTGTTCCGCTTCCGGTATCCTTTTTTCATAACCCGTAATATCGAAAGAAAGCAGAAGAATGACGGCCCCTGCGGCTGCTAGAAACAGAACATATCCTTTCCATTTGCCGAATACACGCCACGTTTTTTGCAGGACCATCTCGGCTACCAAATAGCCGATAAATGAGCCCAATACATAGCCAAAGACTATCCAACCGAAGTAGTTGTCGGTTTCGTCGAAATAAAACCCTCCGAACAGTAGCATGCAGGTGGTTACGCCATATTTAAAAATTGGCCGCACTTGGTGAAATGCCAAAGGCTGACCACTAGCTTCAGCCGGCCTTTTGTGATAAATGAACCAAGCCAAGGCGTAAAACACCACAGAAAGTAGTAAGTAGATGCTAAACTTCCAGCCATGAAACTTCCAATCGTTCATATCAACAAAATCTGTTAACGGTGAATACAAGTTCACATTGGTAAGGTGATAGTAAGACGTTGGAAATCCATCCAATAAGACATTCAGGTTGGAATAAATCAATACAAGAATACCAGCTGGAAACAGGAGGAAAATGTACGTCAATACACCCTGCACCGCAGAAATACCGGTAAACATCCCAATCAATACTCCCGCTGAGAACAGCAAGAGAGAAAAAGCGACAGAAGCGCCAAACCACTCCCAAATGTCTGCCTGCGTGTAAACCATGTACAAATCCAGGGCCGGCAGCATCAATGACAAAATTACGGCTGTTAACAGTAAAGGCATTACTATAAGCGCTATTCCGATAAGAAAGTGATGGTTAAAGATCTTCCTTCGAGTGATTGGCAGGCTGTGTATGAAATCTGAAGCATTTTTCACTTGCATGTATCGATATAAAAACACGGCGACCAGTACCGGGATAATATATAGAAGGAATAATTGAATCTCTCCATTAGACTCAAACAAACTATTAAAGGAATATTCCATCCGTTCATTTGTTTCTAACATCAGCAAGTTCAACGGCAGTGAAAATACCAGACCCGCGAAGTAAACAATAGCAATCCAGCCTGTACTCAATAAATCCTGCTTCAATAACTGTTTGTTAAACAAGGATGTTTTCGATCGCATAACCGGCGTCCCCCATTTCATACACAAATATTTCTTCTAGTGTTAATGGCAGCAGGTCGAGAATGACTGGGTGATATTGTTCCAAGTGAGAAACGATGTGTTCTTCCTTCCCTCTCACAATCGCCAAAATCACACTGCCGCGTCTCTCTTTGTATAATATGTCCAGGCCATCCCAGACTTCCGTGTCCGGCTTTTCCCGAAAGGCTACCTGAACCTTATGGATATCTGATTTCAAATCATCAATGTCTTTTTCCAACAAAAGCTTCCCTTGATGAAGAATGCCGATATAATCACAAATATCCTCTATTTCCCGGAGGTTGTGAGAAGAAATGACAATCGTCATCTCCCTTTCTGCGACGTCCTGTACAAGCAAGTTTTTAATTTTTTTCCGGATAACGGCATCCAATCCGTCGAATGGTTCATCTAAAACGAGATATTCCGGCATGGTGGACAAAGCGAGCCAAAACGCGACCTGACGCTGCATCCCCTTCGAGAACTGGCTGATTTTCTTTTTCATATCCAGCTGAAACAAGTGCTGCAGTTTTAAAAAACGCTCCTGATTCCAGTCAGGGTACGTATCCCGAAAAAAGTCAGCCATCTGTTTGATGGTGTATTGGGAAAAGAAATAAAGGGAGTCGGAAAGAAAAAACATTTTCGCCTTCACTTCTGTATCCTCGAAAACACCTTTGCCGTCTATCGTTATTTCTCCATCTTCCGGTCTGGCAATTCCGGCAATGATCTTCATTAAAGTCGTTTTTCCGGCTCCATTCGATCCCAGCAAGCCGTAAATAGAGCCCTTGCGAACCTGTAAACTGACATGTTGTAACACATGAGATTTTTCATATTTCTTGCTAATACTGTTACTGACAATCATCGCGATTCCCCCCTCTTTACTTGATCCTCTATTTCATTGATCAATGTCTGTAACTCATCCTTCGTCATCCCGAAAAACATTGCTTCAGCTATTAATTTTTCCAATTGGGCTTTCACTTTCTGCAGTTCTTCCGATTTCTCCGTTTTTACCAGTTTGTTGACAAAACTTCCTTTTCCTTTGACCGAATAAATATAGCCTTGTGTCTCCAGTTCTCTATAAGCTTTTTGAATCGTATTTGGATTGATTGTTAATTGTTGGGCCAGTACACGAACAGAGGGGAGTTTTTCATCTACTTGAAGAACATCGTTGATGATCAGCTCTTTCAGCTTATCGACCAACTGTTCATATATGGGCTTCCGGCTTCTAACATCGAGATCGAACATCGCGTAACCTCCGCTTCCGGTTAACTGTATTAACTGTATTAATATTAGTAATACAGTTAAAGTATATCCTAACCAAATGAATTTGAGAAGTGATAATTTAGATTTTTTATAAAACCAGCCTGTAGAAGATATTTCCAATAACGAAAAGTTACTGCTTCCACGTACGAATTGGTTTTATAAAAAGGATCAAAGGTAATACTTGGGAAAGAGGAGGTTGCTGGGATGATTAGTTTACTGATTAAAATCGTGATGCTGCCAATTATTATTTTGCTCTTCACTTCTATTTATGAAGGAGTCCAATTTGAATCGGTGTGGCAGACCATTGCAGCGATCGTTTTGCTTGCGGTGGTTGGAGTCGTGATGGAAGCTTTACTTTTGCGGAGAAAGACATTTTGGCTGAGTATCTTACTCGATTTCGCAGCCACTATAGGATTACTGCTGCTTATTGCTGCTGTTTTTTCGGATATCCACATCACCCTGACCGGAGCAATTCTGATTTCGGTAATTGTAGCAATACAAGAATATTTTGTTCATTTATTATTGATTAGCAATGATAAATAACACCCGTTTGTTAAAGGCTCTTGTTCCGAATTAATTGGTGTATTGGATAGAAACTGCGCAGTAGTTTGAATGCGTCTTCCTGACATCCAACCTTTATTGGATAGGAGAACAGCGCTGCGGAAACACCCTGCGCTTTCCGCAGCGCTGGATTAGCACTCATCTGTAAAGAATAGGAGGAAGCAGCAACAGAGTTAATTCGCGGTTTATATCTTTTGTGCAGCAGTAAAAACTCATAGAATACAGCCTTGTTGAAAGTTATATTTTGAACAAAAGGATTATCGCTATGCCGAATGAGTATAAGCCATCCATTTTATTTTGAAAAAATAGGTTTAATCTTTCGCCATTGAGGATATTGTATCTATACATCTCATCTAAATGGTTATTCTCTACTTCCTATTGGTGAGGTAGAAGTAGATGGAAACTTCCTCCCCCCTTAAAAATAGAGCTCGTTACAGGCTCGCCAGACTGCCGTATTTCGGCAGTCTGTTTTTGTCCATTCATGTTTTTTCTTTCCAACAATGCGAGAATTTTGTTATTTACTAAAAATACGATTACTATTGATAATAGAAAGAAAATTATTTATTTGTGAGAGGATTGAACAAAAGTTGGAGTTATCGGTTCAAGCATTGATATTTTTATTTTCTACCATGTTGATCATCGGGGTGCTGGCTACAAAATTCTCCACACGATTAGGGCTTCCCTCGCTTGTACTCTTTCTACTGGTCGGTATGTTTCTAAACAATTACATATTCTTTGAAAATGCGAAACTCAGCCAATTGATCGGTATTGTCGCCTTAATCATCATTTTGTTTGAAGGTGGTACGCAAACCAAGTGGGGAAATATCCGCCCAGTCCTGGGAGCCGCAGGAATTCTTGCTACAATCGGCGTGTTGATTACCACGGTCGTAACGGGTATTGCAGCCATGTATATCCTGGACCTGTCCCTGCTTGAAGGAATGCTCTTCGGTGCCATCGTCGGCTCGACGGATGCTGCGGCAGTATTTTCTGTTCTCGGCAACAAAAATATCAAGCGGCGAATCACCTCTACATTGGAAGCCGAGTCCGGTACCAACGATCCGATGGCCGTTTTTTTGACCGTAACGTTCATCGAAGTCATTCAGCTGCCGGACAGTTCTATATGGACTGCAGTCGGAAGCTTTTTCTGGCAAATGGGAATCGGATTGGTGATCGGTATCCTGCTTGGTAAAGCAACGACCACTGTTATCAATAAAATCACGCTCGATGCTTCCGGTTTGTATCCTGTTCTTGCGCTTGCATGTGCTATTTTCACCTATGCTTTCACTTCCGCTGTCGGCGGCAGCGGTCTGCTTGCCGTTTACGTTATGGCGGTTTATATCGGCAACAATGATTTGATGTACCGATTTTCAATTTTACGATTCAACGAAGGCTTTGCCTGGATGATGCAAATTATCATGTTCATTCTCTTGGGGTTACTAGTTTTCCCTGAACAACTACTTGAAATCTTTTGGCAAGGTCTTTTCTTATCAGTGGTTTTAATGTTTATCGCACGGCCTGTCGGTGTATTTCTCAGCATGCTCTTTATGAAATACTCCGGCAAGGAAAAGACATTCATCTCCTGGGCAGGTTTGAAAGGGGCAGTACCAGTCATCCTCGCCACTTATCCAACGCTCGCCGGGGTGGAAAACAGTCAGTTGATTTTTAACGTCGTATTTTTCGTGGTGCTTACTTCCGCCCTGATTCAAGGAAGCACGTTATCCTGGCTTGGCAGCAAGTTGAAATTGACAGAAACGAGGCAGGCAAGTCCTTTTCCTACGATGGAATTGATTACACTTGGGAGATCCGGAGCGGAAATCATGGAGGCAACCATTAGCGAGAATACACCAGCGACAGGAGTGACGCTTGAGGACTTAACTCTTCCAGAAGAAACACTGATCACCGCTATCATCCGGGAAGGAAAAGTGATTACTCCTACAGGGAGCTCAATCCTTCAAACCGGGGATACGTTGTATGTTCTTACCCACAAAAAGCAGCGCGACCAGGTCAGGGCGCTTCTTTTTGGTAAGAAGAAAGCAAAGAAAACAGAAGAAAAAGACGAGAGAAAAACGAAAAAAGTCCATAAAGACTAAAAGGAGGCATCCACTTTAGACGAGCGAATGCCTCCTTCCTTTTTTTACTGATGGATAAATTTCACACAAACCGGATTCGGCACTGTCACATCTTTTTGCTTTAGTTCCAGTTTTCCGGTTTCCGTATCACGAGTAAATAAGGTCAAATTACTGGAATTTTGGTTAGATGCCAGTAAGTATTTTTCAGAAGGATCCAAGCAGAAATCGCGCGGCCAATCCCCTTCTGTCGAATAGTGTTCCACAAACGTCAGCTTTTCACCGTCCTCTTCCACTGCAAACAAGGCAATACTGTCATGGCCGCGATTTCCGGCATACACAAAGCGTCCATCTGATGAAATATGAATGGCACTGCCTTGGCTGTTTTCCGTAAAGCTTTCTGGAATGGTCGAAATCGACTGGACTTGGGAGAAACTTCCGTTCATCTGATCGTAAGCAAGAACAAGGACCTCATTGCTCAGCTCCGTCATTACATAGGCAAACTTCCCATTGGGATGGAACACAATATGGCGTGGTCCGCTCCCTGGTTTAGTGGAAAGGCTGCTTACTTCCTCCAGTTTCCTATCATTGATTTCGTATGTTTTTATCGTATCGGACCCTAAATCAACTACGACGACATAGTTTTCATCTGGCGTGTAACCCGAAAAATGAACATGCGGTTTTTCCTGTCTTTCATGAGGTCCGGACCCGTCATGTTCGACTATGGATGAAGCAGGGGCAATTGCTCCTGTGTCAGCATCGACTGGGTAGGCATCGACCGTACCTTTATGATAATTGGCTGTAACCAATTGTTTGTTTGAACTGTCAATGCTGATATGGCAAGGAGCAGCACCTTCCAACACCTGTTTATTAACCAAAGTAAGGGTACCATTTTCATTAATAGAGTAAGCTGCCGCACCCCCGCCATCTTGTTCCTGCATGACAGAATATAGGTACTTATTATTCTTGCTTATCGTTAAATAAGTTGGTTTTTCTACATGAGCAGCATCCGCTACGACGGAAACCTCCCCATTCGACTGATCCAGCGCAAACGAATAAATGCCTAAGCTTTCCCCGTTCGTGTATGTACCAATATATCCGAGGATTTGTTGTTTAACCATTACTAGTCCACCTCCATAAAAAGATACTTTCACTATACCATAACCATCAAAATCTGTATTTTTTAACGTTTCCCTATCCTTTTTCTAAAAAATCCCTTATAATGACGTTAATCTGTCCAGAACACACGTTCTGAAAGATAGATAGAAAAGGGGGGATGCACATGAAAGAGATAGAGCTAGTAGAAATGAAAATCGAAACTCTTCGTTGGAAAATGTATCAAGTGTTCACGTGTGATCCACAAAGCCCGGAAATTTTAAAAATATCCCAGACACTGGATGAAGCGTTGAATTTGTTTGATGTTTTAAAAGACCCAAAAGGAACGGAATAAATTCGTGTAATTCTTTACAAAACAGAAATTGTTAAGCATCATGACAAATATAGTAAATTGTGTCATGGTAAAAAGAGAAATGAGATTGGAAGGATGTGTTGAGCTTTCTGCATCATATTCCCGCCACGGTCACGGAACAGGATATCGAGTGGTTGATACTGGATTTTTCTGTCGACATCAACCTCGACACCTATGTTGCCGATAATTTTTTAAAATCAATGAGTTTGTTAGGCATTGAACCAATCATCATCGGATGCGGCAGATTTAGCTCTAGTTGCCACCCAGATTGGAATCAAATTTCCTATCAAGTCCCTTGGCTCTGTATTTTATTGGAGTAAGAGATGGAGAGGAATAGTGAAACGACCATTGATCTAGTAGGAAACAGGAGAGGTGAAAGATGGGCCTAAAATCAAATATCTACAAAATACTTCGGATATGGAATGATATCGACGCTGTCAGAAAAGGGCGTGTCGGTAAAAGAATCGGCAGACGTGCTGCAGGTAAATCAGCCGGTAAAGGAATTAAAAAACTATTTAAATAAAGAAAAAAGAAAACTTGGCCGTCGTCTTGCTGACTTTCCCAGGCTCCCCTGCTCGAGGGGATGTGCCGATACAAGAATGTAATTCTGCCCTACTACTAAAAGGATCAGTTAAAAAGTCACTGATCCCTTTTTTCTGTCTATAACTACTAGAAGAGTTGTCTGTTTCCGCTATCAATCGAACCAACAGCTTTCATCTGGACACGTAATAAGGTTTAGGACTCGTCAAACCAATATCATATACACCTGAAAGGATTTTAGGCAAATAAGAAGAAACATAATATTGTAAAGCTTCATTCTCCTTGTGGATATGGCTTAACCATACCTTCTCTCTGTTCACTTTGGAACCAATAACATATAACAGAATCTCTCCATTTATCTTTTCGGTTCCAATTAATTTGAAACCTTCGCTGCTATGTGGCGGTACTTCCCACTTCATATTAACTCCCCCTTGCATCTACTATACACCGATTCGACAACAATTCAATATTTATTTGAATTTTCAAACATCTGAAAGGTGACGAGTATTACTTCTTACAAAGCTCCCATAGAGTACAAGCTCGAGGAAGTTCACCAGCCGCCCGTGGAAAGCGAAGTACCTTTCCGGAGTGGAAATTTGCACTTTTCATAGGGTAAAACGTTTTGCTTTTTGCTCATCAAAAAAACCGAACGAATCGTTCGGTTTTTATTTTGGTCATGATGCTTTTGTCCCAGGCTCTTTTATCTTCTACTGGTTACATTTGTGATGACGAACCTGCTTTTTGGCAAGGTCGGCATCCTGGCCATATCAATGCTCTTATCCTGTGGGGGAACTTCATAATCAATCATCGTCAGAAAAGCCAGGCTGGTTTTCATGACTTCAATAGTGACCCATTCGCCGGCACAGCGATGTCCCATATCGTATTCCCCACCGCCTTGCGGGATAAAATCGAAGGGGCTCCCTTTCCAGTGGCGAAAACGTTCTGGCCGGAATTGTTCCGGCTCTTCCCAAATCTCCGGATGGTGATTTGTGCCATAAAGATCAAGCAGGACAAGTGTGCCTTTTTTGAATGCATGTCCTTTCCAAGTAAAATTCCGACGTACTCTTGCTCCTGTAAATGGACCGAATGGATAAAAACGCCGAATTTCCTGTACAAACCATTTCCGGTAACTTTCTCTATCTTTTTTCACCTTTTCCCGAACTTCCGGATGGTCATGCATTGCCATGGCACCAAAAGTAATGAACCGGGAAATAGCAACAATCGGACGGATGATGTTCAGTAATTCCACCGCTGCCATTTGCGTACTTAACCTTCTATTGTTTAAATCTAGGTGAAAAGCCATCGCATAAGCAGCCGATTCCTCAGGCGGCTCTAATTTCCCGTTACGTACATCCGTTACGATCTGACGAGCCCATTGTTCCATGCGCGTCCGTGCCCTGCGTCCCTTTTGATAACGGGGACCGACGGCTCCAAATGCATCGATCATCGCGCCAAGGTCGCCAGCATGCTGCTCCACTTGCTTCTCTTTCACCGGCACACCAGCCCATTTACAACCAATCCGGTACATGATTTGTCTGGCTTCCTCTAAAAGAACTACTTTGTCCTGCTTTTCCCATTCACTGATGCTCGCCTGCCATTGTTCTGCAGTAATATCGTTCAATACCTTCAATCTTTTTTCTGTCATCAGCGACATAAACAATTGTTTTCGATGATGATGGGCAGCTCCATCCATTGTTTGGACACCATTCACACCAAATAACGTCTTTTGTACTCGTTTTGGTGCAGCTCCCTTCCGTTGAAAACGGTCGTTATCATAAAAAATCTCTGCAGCCTCTTCGCCGCCCATGCAAATCGCTTTTTGTCCCAGCAGTCGTGTTTCAAAAATGTTTGATTGAAACCGACGACATCTGTTCGGTATATAAAGGTATCCCTCTTGCATGAGCGACAGGCTGTTATCCAACCCTTTTTCCCGAGGTATGCGAGTGTCTCTGGCCATGGTAACATCTCCTTTTAAGGGCAGTTCCCAGTTAATTATTGGAATCTATGTAGTTTTTTATTCTGATTCCCGGGTTCTGTTGTTATCAAACAATAGCATCTCCAGACTGGGCTTGAATATGTAATAACTGGCAAAGAAGAAAAAAGAAAGGCTGCCAAGATTTCTCTCGGCAGCCCGAAATAACGTATTACCGCGTATATACTCGCACATATGTCGGATTGGCAGTGATATACAACCCGCTTTTGATTTGATACATATAGCCGCCATCCACATAGAAACGATCGCGAATGACGGTAAACACTTCACCGCGGCTGACAATGACCGCCCTGTCATTCCAATTCGCTGTATTATATGTCCATAAAGAATCAGCAAGAATCTCAATATATTGTTGTCCGGTATTGCCGCCCCCGTCATCTTCAAAGCTGATGCCGAAGAATCGACAAATAGCCTTAGCATGAATCCGGGCGATGTTGGCCACATAGGTCGATTGTCCAGAACCGAAAATCCGCTGAAAATCAGTATTATTCGTCATAAATCCGTTTTCTGTCAGAACGGCAGTCATGTTGGTTTCCCGACAAATATGCAGATTCGTCCAACTGCCCGGCTGACTGGCATGAAGACCGGTTCCATGCGTGCTGTAACCGGCATTTCGCACTTCTTCGACATATAATTCTGCCAGCCGGCGTGCTTCGCTCGCTGTGTACCAGTAAAAGGCACAACGCCCTTCCGCGCTGGTTGAAGAACTTGCATTCGCATGAATCGACCAGACCAAATCGACATTCTGGGCATTATAGTAATTTGTCCGTTGGGTCAAGCCGACCTCAGGTGAAAACGGCTGCTGATAAAGCAATGTGTCGATCCCGTTACTGCGGAGCAGTCGGTCCAGTTCCTGTGCAACCAGAGAATTGAAGTCATGCTCTTCATAGACGACCCCGTTGCGAATAACCCCTTTTCCTCCGCCATTTTCCCATGTGTTTGATCCATGGCCAATATCAATCGCTACTCGTACCATCTATACCAGCTCCTTCATAAATGATTGGGAACAAGAGGTCGGCATCATACAGCAGACTGTCGAAGCGGCGCCGAACCTTCGACAATTTGAGTGGTTATCCAACCGCTTGTTACTAAATAAAGAAGACAGGCATGTCAATTTAACAACCTATTACTAATTTTTTTCTTCTCGCAAGGTCCAATATTCGTTAAAAGCCGACGCAAGACAATCGATTACGATTCATTCAGTAGATGAAACTAGGCATATTCCACTTCAGAGCCATTTACAAAAGGGAATTTATGCTAACGCCACGGAAAGTAAATAATATCTGTTTTTTTCTCCAAAATAAATATGGCTATCCTAACGAAAGGAATGAAAAAAAGTGAGAAGGAACCTTATTCAGTTCTGGACTTATTCAGATCCCATTTACTTTCAATGCACCCGGCTCACCTATATTAAAGAAAGTACCAACGACTTCCAAAATATTTTCAGGGTGCGGCTCACTTCTTACCAGGGGAAAGATATTACACTGGCAGACGGCACTTCCATCACCAAAAATGATACATTGATCAAAATCCATCTTCACAACATCCGGTTAATCAATGAAACATATGATATTTCGAGCGAAATCCGAAAAGGACGACACATTTATCAAACGGTACAAGCCTCGCTTCCCGGATTGGCAGCCTATGTAAGAGACCATGTTAAGCATGAGCAAATAAAAGGCATCATCGGGATTACCGTACTGAATCACAAAATCTGCCGAAGACTCGGCTTTGAAACCTATGCTATCTCCAATCCAGCTTACAAATGGTTCAAGCAAGTTATTTTCTCGACCATCAATAAACTTGCGACGAACACTTCCAGCCTTCATAAACTCAAACAGGAACCAATGTATTTATTTATGTCCAAACAAAAATTGCTGAGTGCCTACAAAAAATAATCCCTATAAAAGACAAAAAGCCAACCATGCTGGTTAACAGCTAGTTGGCTTTTAGCCTACCGCTTTCTCCTGGATAGCTTTCAACCCTGATTGTACCCGGTGAATGGTAATTTCCGGCCGGCTTCCGATCCGAATATTCAAGCCTGTCTGGCCAAGACCTTCACTAATGTAAAACTTCCTACCGTGGTGCTGGTGTAAACCCTTAATCATATTCATCCTGACCAGTTTTCCCATTTTCACCAAATGGTAAGCTTTTGGATAAAGAATTTGGCCGCCATGAAAATGACCGGATAACAGATAATCATAAGCATAATCCTCCATTTCCAACACGACGTTCGGATCATGGGTCAAAACAAGTCGATACCCGTCTCCTATCCCTTTAAAGGACGGCGAAAGTTCGCTATGACCTGTACCATAGTCATCAATTCCTATTATATGAAGTGGATGCTCATCTAAAAATATGGTTCTGTTTTCATTCTGAAGCACTGTACAGTCATTCGCTTCCAGAACCTCTCGTAAATCCTGAAAACTTTCCTTATTCAGTACATAATCGTGGTTTCCAAAGACAGCATACATTCCGTAAGTAGGCTTCAGATGATTCAACTTTTGCAAATATGGTTCCAATTTGGGAATTGTACGTTTTCTGTCGAGAAAATCTCCTGTGAGAGCAATCAAATCAATCGGTTCATCTTTTAATTTTTCGTAGAGCTGCTGGGGAGAAATCGATATATTTTCCAAGTGCAAATCTGACAGATGCAAAATCTGCAGCGGGGATTCCTGTTTAGTATTATGGGCTGATCCGAGATCCAACGTATTGATTACAACATGCTTCGTGTTCTGGTAAGCTTTCATTCCAATCGCGGTCAAAAGAGTCACCACGGCTATCAATAATAGTAACATCGTCAGCACCTCCGCCCTCCATTATACAGGAATTCGGTAGGACGCTGGACTAGTAATTACTGGTTTCGCTGCCAGAGAGATACTCATCACGAGACGAAGAAAAATTACTATTTTCGCCCATACTAATCCATAGGATAAAAAATGGAGGGAATCCGATGTGAAAAAGCTTCTCTTTTTGCCATTTTTACAGCTTTCATCAGGACATCACCAAGTAGCCGATACAATCATCGACCATATGCTGGATCTCGATAACCGATTTATTTGCAAGAAAATAGATCCTCTTGCCTATACTTTCGGTAAACTGGAAAACCTCATTTCTGGAACCTATCTAAAATGGATTCAATATTTGCCGCAAACCTACAGTTGGCTGTACCAGAAATCGGTATATGACGAGCCAATTGCCCAAAAAAATTTTCCTTTATATGACTTCCTGTTCACCAAAGCATTCAAAACGCTTTTGGAAGAGGAACAACCAGATGCTGTCATTTGTACACATTCCCTCCCCTCTTACATTATCGGACGCTTGAAACAGAAGGAACACCTGGATGTTCCACTCATCAATGTTTATACCGATTTTTTCGCTCACCATATGTGGGCAAAGAAAGATGCAGATATGCATTTTGTTTCCTCTCGTATTTTCAAGGATGACTTGGTTAAAAAAGGAGCGCATCCCGATACCATCTTCCTAACAGGAATTCCCATCCACAAGGCGATCAAGCCTTCCCCGTTCCGATTGCCCGACCAGGGCAAACCGACTCTGTTGATTAGTGGAGGAAGTTTGGGGGTCGGCGGCTTAAAACGGCTGATTGGGGATATGAAAGTACATAATTGTACCTGTTATGTCCTTTGCGGAAAAAATCAAAAATTGTACACGAGCTTACAAAATGAGCATTCCGTATCTATTAGACCGCTAAAATATATCGAGTCCCGAGAACAAATGAATGAAATATACGACCAAGTCGATGCCGTCGTCAGCAAGCCGGGCGGCGTTACGATCAGCGAGTGTATTAGAAAGCAAAAACCGGTCTTTATCTATCATGCTTTACCAGGACAAGAAGAGATCAACCTAAAACTGATCAAACAACTTGGCATCGCCATAGACAGCGTCGGGATGCAAAATCTGGAACAGCGGATCATCCGCTTTTTCGCCGATGACATGCAAGCACCCCGTTTAGAAGCAAGTCTTGCTGCCTACCATCGCGACCTCTCTCTTGACGCATCCTCTTTGCTGTATCAGCAGTTGAACAGCCTGTAAAACAAATGAAAAATTGTTTGAAGAAAATGGTCTCCCCCTATTAAGATGTTGTAAATTAAGACGATATAATCAGAGCGGGCAAAAAACAAAAACAAAATGTTTAATTTTGCAACATGAACAGGGGGAAAACAAATGAAAAAGAAAAACATTAGCAATCGGTCCGTTAGTTTAAAAAATAGATTGATCATTGCTTTTCTAGGAGTGCTTTTAATTCCGAGTATCATCATCGCAATCAGCTCTTACATGAGCGCCGCAAACAAAGTGGAAAGCCAAATGGTACAAAACGCAGAAAAGAATGTCGATCTTGTCAGTCAGACGGTAGACCAATTCGTATCCGCCCAGCAGGAAAACATCGATTACTTATCCAACGCGATTCAAGCTGCCGACATTGAAAACGACAGTGATGCCCGAACTCGCGAATTACTGGATACCATCCAGGATTCCAAGGCAGACGTGGAGCAGACTTTTATTGGTACCGAGACAGGACAATTCATGAATTCACCGACATCCTTCAAAAATCCGCCTGACTACGATCCGCGCGAACGACCGTGGTACCAGCAGGCAATGGAGGACAAGGGCAATGTCATCGTGACCGATCCATACGTTTCAAAGTCTTCCGAGCAGGTAGTGGTGACATTGGCAAAGGCAACTGCCGATAACCAGGGTGTCGTAGCAGTCAATCTGGAACTGGGCAGTCTTACCGATATGACAAACCAGGTCTCGATTGGAAAAGAAGGCTACTTATTTTTACTGGATGGCACCAACCATTATATTAGCCATCCGACCAATGAAGCGGGTTCTGAAGCAACGGAAGATTTTTTCCAAGATATCCAGGCTAATGAATCAGGGAGTTTTGATTATAGTTTCGAAGGGGAACAGAAGAAGCTTGCCTTTGCGACAAGTGACGTGACAGGCTGGAAAGTGGTCGGCACCATGTACCAGAGCGAAGTCACATCTGCAGTAATGCCAATCCTGATTACTACCATCATCGTCATCGCCATCGCAATCTTACTCGGAGGAGCAGTCATTTTCTTTATTATTCGCTCCATTAATAAACCGATCAGCGATCTTGTCAACGCAGCGGATCGTATCAGTGACGGAGACCTCAGTGTCAATGTCGATGTCCAGCGCAATGATGAACTAGGTAAACTTGGCGAAGCGTTCAACAAAATGCGTGACAACCTTAGCAATGTCATCTTACAAGTCCGTGAAAAAGCTAGCGGCCTGGCAGCTTCTTCTGAGCAGTTGAACGCCAGCACGGAACAAAACACGTCCGCCACCGAGCAGATTTCTTCCTCCATCCAGGAAGTGGCTTCCGGAATGGACAGCCAATCTTCACGGATTGTCGAAAGTACGCAAATGGCAGAGGAAATGTCCAAATCGATCCAGCAAATTGCAGAGAGCTCAAATGAAGTCTCGTCTACGACAGCCAGTGCTTCTTCTGCTGTTAAAGAAGGAAACAAAGCAATCGAAACTACTGTCGGGCAAATGGAATATATCAAGCAAACAGTCAACGAACTATCCGGCAGTATTCAAGGGCTTGGCAGTCATTCCAAGGAAATCAGCAAAATTGTCGATGTCATCACCGATATCGCCGAACAAACCAATCTGCTGGCATTAAATGCTGCTATTGAAGCAGCACGGGCCGGCGAACACGGCAAAGGATTTGCGGTCGTTGCTGATGAAGTGCGGAAATTAGCTGAACAATCGGCACAATCGACAGACCAAATCCGTCAAATGATCGGGACGATTCAAACGGAAACATCGAATGCGGTGGAATCAATGAAATCTGGTACGGAGGAAGTGGAAAAAGGAATTACCGTCGTTCACCATGCTGGCGAATCCTTCACTGAAATTACTGGGTTTGTCACCACTGTTTCCCAGCAAATCGAACAAGTAACTTCTAAAATCCAGGAAATCGCTTCTGGTACAGAGCAATTTGTCAGCACATTTGAAGAAGTAGCCAAGGTTGCAGATTTCACTTCAGACGGTGCCCAAAATGTGTCTGCTTCGACAGAAGAACAGCTGGCATCCATGGAGGAGATCAGCGGATCCGCCACTTCCCTGTCACAAATGGCAGAAGAACTGCAAGACCTGGTCAAACAATTCAAAATTTAAAAAGCACTAGCTTTTCACCCTGTGTATCCCTCATACGCAGGGTTTTTCTTTGTTTTTCAATCAGTATAGCTATATCCCCGTTTATCCCTCCTTTACTACCTTAAACTTTCCTCTTTTACTGCAGAAAAAATCACGAACCGGGGCTTTTGGCATATGTTTGCCCCAGGAAACATACTGTTTAAACACTTCCTTTATCCAAGTAAATTTATAGGATTTTCCCAACCTTATTTTAGCAGGTATTCCTATTAATTCGCAGAATTGGTAGATAAATCTTTTAAAGGAGGAATTGTATGAAAAGTTCATTGTTTGCCGGTTTGTCACTTGTTGTCTCTTTGGCCATTTTTCCATCGCTGACTGACGCAGCATCCGCTGCCGATCAGCTGGAAAAATCAAAAGAAGCCCCAGCTCCGGTAGCATCTGTCGAGAAAGGGAGTTACCAAAAAGGCGAGGTGGTCGTCAAATTTAAGGAGAAAGCAGGAAAATCCTTGCAGAGCCAGGCACTAAAGAGTCTGGATGCAAAAGTCCTTCCTGACGAAGATAAGGTGGACTCCCCTTTCAAAGTGCTGCAAGTCGGCAATGTCGAAGCAGTCGTCAAGGCACTCGAGAAAAACCCGAATGTGGAGTATGCGGAGCCAAATTACACCTTTAGTGCGACCTGGACACCGAATGATACGTATTATCGCAATTATCAATACGGACCACAGAATACCTCCACCGACAGAGCATGGGATGTAACGAGAGGTAGCAGCGGCCAGGAAATAGCTGTTTTGGATACAGGCGTCGATTACAACCATACCGATTTGGACAGCAAAACGATTAGAGGATATGATTTCGTCGACAACGATTACACGCCAATGGACTTGAACGGCCACGGCACGCATGTTGCAGGTACCGCCGCTGCTGAAACAAACAACGGAGCCGGTATCGCTGGTATGGCGCCAAATACATCCATTCTTGCCGTCCGTGTTCTCGATGCCAACGGAAGTGGTTCGCTAGCTGACATCGCAGATGGCATTCGCTATGCTGCCGATTATGGCGCAGAAGTCATCAACTTATCGCTGGGATGCAACTGTGATACACAAACATTGGAAAATGCAGTGAATTATGCTTGGAACAAAGGAACAGTTGTTGTTGCAGCAGCTGGAAACGATGGCGTCTCCACTACTTTTGAACCTGCTTCTTACAATAATGTCATCGCGGTCGGAGCGGTCGACCGAAACGATCAGAAGGCATCCTTCTCCAATTACGGAACCTGGGTGGATGTAACCGCACCAGGGGTTGATATTGCCGCCACTGTTCCTAACAATGGATATGCTTACATGTCCGGAACTTCGATGGCCTCCCCTCACGTGGCTGGTCTTGCCGGGTTACTGGCTGGACAAGGAAGAAACAATGCCCAGATCCGGCAGGCCATCGAACAGACAGCTGATCCGATCAGCGGAACCGGTTACTATTTCGAGCATGGCAGAATCAATTCCTATGATGCTGTTAATTATTAATCAAAAGAATCACAAAACCGAACCTGCTCCCCCCCACGACCATTAAGGCAGGATAGAAAAAGGCTTATGACTGTGTACAAGCAGTCATAAGCCTTTTCGTTTTCAACCAAAGTCTGTCTCCGTCTCTATTCTTCCACTTCTTTCAAAAGCACTAAAATAAGCTATCCGTTTCTTATCAAGATTTAAGCATTGCCTTAATTCCGGCAATATTGATCCCTTTATCGATTAGTTCCTTCACTTTTTTCAGCCTGTTAATGTCCTTCATGGTATATACTCTTCTATTTGCCTCATTTCTGGCAGGCTTAATCAGCCCGTGTTTTTCATAATAACGAATTTGCCTGGCGGACAGACTTGTTAGATCCTTTACTACACGCATCGGGAAAGCAGCTACATCGTCAGGAATGTCGTGGTTCAACCCCTTCCCCTCCTTTTATTTTCTCTCAAAAGGTGGTCTCATTTGGATGCCACGTGTGCATATACTTCCTTTAGGTTGGTAAATCCTTGTTTTTGAATCGCTTCTATACCTGCTGCCCAGAGGCGGGCGGCGGCCATGGCATCATGGAGCGCATGGTGTCGATGTTCAATTTCAATTCCGAAATGGGCACAGCATTCATCCAATGTTACCAAATGTGCCTCTGGTTCCACTGTTTTCGTCAAAAACGATGTATCGATTATCCGGTGTTGAAAGTTCATACGAAGCGACATCCAGGTTGCATGCTTCATAAACTGTTTTTCATGATTGGCATGATGTGCCACTAACGGATCAGCTTTGATAAACTGATAAAATCCTCTTAAAACATCGTGAATGGTATCTGCTTCTGCAAGCACCTCATCGGTCAGCCCGGTAAGATTCGCCACTTCTTCAGTCAGAGGCGTTTCACAATGTACAGGTGCATAAAACGTTTCATTGTCGATTAGCTGACTACCTCGCATCTTCACAGCACCGATGGAAAGGATTTGATCCCCTTTATACGGAAAAAAACCAGTCGTTTCCAAGTCAAAGACAACCACACTTAATTCAGACAAAGGGACTTCAAGTACATCTTTGTTTTTCAACTCGCGCTGCAATTCTCGCATGTAAGCCATTTTTCCCGGGTCTGTCTGATTCGGAAGCGCGGCATAAGGACTTGCCCCAAGCTTACCCGACATCTGTTTTACAAATTGAATCATTTGATCCATGATCATTTTGGACACGCTTCTTCTATTTTGGTTTTCGTTTTGGAAAAAAGCTTATATCCTTTTCTCATCATGCTTTTTAACTCCTGTTTTTCCTGCTTGTTTAAATCCTGAATCGGAATAAGGTGTACTTCCTTGTACGTCTTTGCCTCTCTGCGAAATTTCAGGCGGAATTCCAGAAGTGCTTTGAAGTCTTTTTCATATGTCTGCAAGGAATGATATTCTTCTGGCAGCTGCCTGAATCTTGATAAGGTGGAAGGAGCGAAAATCTTATTCTTTAAAGCCAGAAGCCTAAGTGCGTTGACATACGGAAAAAATGCCTTCTGTTTTAAATGGATGGTACCGGACTGCTCCCCTTGCTGTTCAGGAAGCAACTGTCCAAATATACCGATTCCTTTTTTGTAAAAATCCACGTTGTCAATCAGACGTTGATAAAGGGCGGGCTGCTTTTCAAGGATGGAAAAAGCGGTTTTTTTCAGCTCCGTCAAATAGCCAGCATCCCCTATCAATACCCTCGAATCGAAAAAAGTAGAGAAATGACGCAAGGACTGCCAGCTGGCTTCTGTCATCCAGTCTGTTATTTGCTGATGCCAGTCTTCCACTGACTTGCACCACAGCGGATTGGAAGCCATTACTTCTCCATCGCATCGCTCATAACCAACCAATTCCAATGCGTCCGTTATTTCAGTTCCTGCCCTTAAAAAATAAGACTTACATGTATCATCCCCAGCAAAAATAATACCGTGGTCTTGATCGCTCCATACTGATTGTTCAAACCTGCCGGCACTACCCATTAAAAAGAAAGCAAAGGGAGCAGGGGGATCCCCCAGCTCTCCTCTGACTTTTTCCATTGCAAATTGTACGGTTTGTGCCATCAGCTGATCATGGTATGCATTCAGTTTTTGATGATTTACCGCAGCCGCCGGAAGGCACTTACGATTAACCTTCATTTCCCGATAGGTTTTCACAACCGAATCCACCCTTTTAGACAACGTTACGCTCCAGTTGCTTTTGTATTTTTATCTGTCTGTGGCAAGTTTTCAGGATAACCATAGCTGCCATGCTCGCTCAAGTCAAGGCCGACAATTTCTTCTTCTTCCGAAACGCGGAGACCGCCCATGGCTTTATCCATGATTTTTAACAGGATGAAGGCAACCACAAAGGCATACAGTCCACTTGTAACAACCCCCATGATTTGGACTCCCAGCTGTTCAAAGCCGCCGCCATAGAATAACCCTGGACGACCGACACTTGCCAGTTCCGGCGTCGCGAATAAACCATTGGACAACGTTCCCCATACACCAACTGTACCGTGGACAGACAATGCGAAGATTGGGTCGTCGATTTTTGCTTTATCGAAAAACTTCATGCTCAAGAAAACAATCAATCCGCCGATAAATCCGATGACGACCGCTGCCCAAGGTTCCACGAATGCACAAGATGCCGTGATGGCAACAAGGCCTGCGAGTGCACCATTCAAGGTGGTAGGCACATCCGCTTTTCCTGTGACTGCCCATACGATAAGCATTGCACCGATAGCACCGGCACCTGCAGCCAATTGCGTATTCAATGCTACATAACCGAAGAATGCATCTGCTACTTCCAGTGTACTACCTGCGTTGAATCCAAACCAGCCGATCCAGAGAATCAATACGCCTAAAGCGGTATAAACCTGATTATGTCCGGCAATATCATTAGAAGAACCATTTTTGTTATACTTACCGATTCTTGGCTTCAAAATAATGGTTGCAGCAAGTGCAGCCATCGCGCCAGTCAAATGGACAACTGTCGATCCGGCAAAATCCTGTTTCCCATGATCCGCCAGCCAGCCGCCGCCCCAAATCCAGTGGGCAACGACCGGGTAAACAAGCGCCGAGAACAGAACAGCAAATACTACATAAGCAGATAATTTCGCTCTTTCCGCAAACCCGCCAAAAGCAACAGTCATTGCGATACAAGCAAATGCCATTTGGAAGAAGAAGTCGGTAGAACCGGCTAATCCCTCGCCCATGGTAGTGGCATCACCAAAAAAGAAATCGCCAAATCCGATTAAAGTTCCCTCACTTCCATAGATGAAGCCCCAGCCGACAGCCCAGAATACCAACGAGGTGATTCCGACAGTGAATACTGTCTTTCCTGCAATATGACCGGCATTCTTCATCCGGGTCGAGCCTGCTTCCAGTAAGATAAACCCTCCAAGCATTAAAAACACGAGTACTCCGCTAACCATGATCCAAACATTATTCATTAAAAAAATAGGATCCATAAGTTCTCCTCCCCTTATATGTGATGTCTGTTAACATCAAATGTTAAGTATAAAGTTAACAGTATCAAAATTTTCGCGCAATTCCATTGTAAGATTATCTGACAAGGTTTTTCAGGAAAGGGCTTCCATTTTTTGAAGCGTTATACCCGTGTTCCCTAACTTTTCGCAACCGCTGTGTGCCTTTGGTAGAGGGTTTTTCTTCCTGTGACACCTGAAAGCTTCGGCAGCGACTTATCGCTCCCAGCAAATAGCTCTTTAATTCCTATAGATGCCCCTATATCCGCAAAAAGCTATGAATAAGATGAAACAATCACACGGACAAGCTAACAGTCTCGGCGTGGTGCTTTTTGCTCACAGAGGGTGGGCTTAATGCCTCGAGGGGGTAGGCGCTGGAGCTAAACATCTCTGAAATTTATGCTTTCTTATCTTTTAAAAAAAGGGCTGCACAAAAGTCGTTAACCGACTTATGTACAGCCCTTTTCCTCATTGATTGATAAACAGCTCAAAAACTTCTCCGTAGTCCTTTCTTGTATAAAGTTGCTTTTGTTTTTTCAGCCAGTCAAATGCTGCGTTATTGATATCGTTGAATTCTTCCGATATACGAGCCTCACTGCTTCTGCTTTGGTTAAGCGTCGCAGAAGCCAGTTCCAAACTTTGCTTCGCATAATCCAGGTACTGTTGGTTGTCCTCCGTGATTTCTTCCATTTTGAGAAGTGTCTTGTATAAATCCTTGATTTCAGCGATGAATTTTTTATGTACATCGATCGAAAATGCAGTCCCGCCCAGCGTGAACTTGATTTCTACATCTAAATCGATTGTACCGGCTGTTTCAAGCGCGACGTTCGAGACATCCTTTGCATAGTAGCTATATCGATGCAATGTCTTCTTCTTGCTGGTGGCGCTCGTACCATCTAAGTGAATCAACGCTTTGTTTGTGAAACAATACTCATCTGACTTCGATTTGATCAGAAAGTAAATTTTTTCTCCATCTTCATGCATGACATAGTCGTCAGCATCCGTTTTATCATAATCTTCCGGTGTGATCACACTCCCGATATCACTTAATCCAAGCGCATCTGAAGCTACCTTTTTAAACATTTTCTACTCCTCCTTCATTTAGCAAATCTCCGTTATTGAGAATCGACTATGAACCAAAACAACACAAAGAACGCGAACAGAATCAAAATAACACCAATAATGATAACGATAGTCAGAATCCAGCCAATCACTTTCCTTCCTGTCTGGATCCAATAGATTCCAAGCGTCAACAAACTGAATATAAAGCCGAGAACTCCCCATAAAACCGGACTCTTTCCATGCTTAGGCGCGTCGACCACCAAGTAGATGGTAACCGCAATCGAAATGATCAATCCGATAAATTCCATAACCGCTCCCCCTATTACTTTTTCACATGCTCAATTATCTCTTAGTCATGTACCCGCGTTTTGCTTTCGAAGCCAATTTTCTTATGAGTACCGTCGCAGAACGGCTTATTGCTGGAAGCACCGCATCTGCATAAAGAAAAAGCAGGTTTTGTTTCATATACATTTCCATCTGCATCCAACAATTCTACATCCCCTTTGACTAGGATGGAACCATTATCCCTCACTTGAATAATCGCTTTTTGTTTTTCGCTCATCTTCATCTCCCCTCCTCTAAAATTGTACTGATTGCCGGATAGACTGTCCAGCCTTCCTCCAGATTGTCCTTCAAGATTGGCTTTTTCCCTATAGTAGATTCCAATTCGGAAGGAAACATGACTGTACAGCATAAAGTTTTGGCAGAAACTGAAAGTTCGGCTGTTTGCTAGATCGGGTATACAATTAAAGGTCTTTATTTCTTCGGATGAAGCAGTTCAAAAAAAGAAGAACTATGTACGATTTATTGAAAGTGAGGAAACAAACATGGCTGAACAGAAATCTCGAATGGAAAGAAGGAAAAAGAAACCACTGTGGCTGAAGCTATTTTTCCTGATTCTTTTATTGGGCTTGGCCGGCCTTCTGACTGGTGCTGGTGTGTTTGCATATTATGCGAACCAGGCGCCGCCTTTAAATGAAAAGGATTTGGTAGACCCGGCAGCTTCCCAAATTCTTGATAAAGACGGCAACGTCGTGGCGGCAATAGGGAACAAAAAAAGGGAACAGGTAAATTATGACGAGATTCCCGGTTTAGTAGAGGATGCCATTTTAGCCACTGAGGATGTCAGATTTTATGAGCATTTCGGCATTGACCCTCTAAGGCTTGGCGGGGCAATAATAGCGAACATAACCGAAGGGTTTGGATCAGAAGGTGCAAGCACCCTCACCCAACAAGTCATAAAACGCTCATTTTTATCTTCGGAAAAGTCTTTGAAAAGAAAAGCCCAGGAAGCATGGCTGGCTGTGAAATTGGAACAGGAATACAGCAAACAGGAAATCTTTGAAATGTATGTAAACAAAATTTATTACTCCGATAACATATACGGTATTGCCACAGCAGCAGATTACTACTTCGACAAGGAGCTTGATGAGCTCACGCTGCCGCAAGCAGCCCTGCTTGCCGGTATGCCTCAGAGTCCGAACGGTTACAATCCTTATGACCATCCCGAACGGGCAAAGGAAAGACGCGACATTGTCCTGTCGCTAATGGAAGAACATGATAAGATTACGCATGAAGAACGGATGAAGGCAGAAAAAACTCCTATCACCGAGGGACTCGTTAAACGTGATGATGGAGAACGAACTTACTTGTCCGCCTCTGATGGTTATGAAGCTTTTATAGACGTCGTGATCAGTGAGGTAGATGCCATCGGTGATTACAACATTTATGAGGATGGATTAAAGATCCACACTACCCTCGACCCTGATGCCCAATCAGCAATAGAAGATATGCTGAACAAGGAGGATGCAATTGATTACCCAGAAGACAAGGACGGGCAGCCATTCCAAGCTGGAATCACCTTGCTCGATACAAAAAATGGGGCGATTCGCGCTGTAGGTGGCGGCCGCAACTATGCCAAGAGCACCAAACGCGCCTTCAACTTTGCCACCGACACAAGCAGGCAGCCTGGTTCCGTCATCAAACCAATATTGGCTTATGGACCAGCAATTGAATATAAAAAGTGGTCCACCGCCCATATTGTGAATGACGAAGAATTCGAGTATGAAAATGGCGAGGAACCACACAACTGGGATGGAAAGTATAAAGGAGAAATTACGATACGCGAAGCATTGTGGGATTCCCGGAACATTCCGGCAATCAAAACCTTCAATGAAGCTGGACACGAAAACGCCGCCGATTTCGCAAAAAAGCTTGGTTTGAACCTGGAAGAACCGTTAATGGAAAGTGCTGCCATCGGCGGAATATCGAAAGGCACAAGTCCTCTGCAAATAGCCGGGGCATATGCCGCATTCGGCAACGGCGGAACATATAACGAGCCATACACCGTTACGAAAATCGAACAAAGAGACGGAAAAACATTGGAAACCAATCATGAAAGCCATCAAGCAATGGAAGACTATACCTCTTACATGGTTACGGATATGTTAAAAGATGTAATCAAAAAACCAGAGGCTACCGGATACAAGGCGAACATTTCCGGTTTGCCTGTTGCAGGCAAAACAGGAACCACAAACTACTCAGAGGATTCAGTTGAAAAATACAATATTCCGGAAGACAGTTCACCGGATTCCTGGTTTGCAGGTTACACGACAGATTATACCGCAGCAATTTGGACTGGTTATCAAGACAGAAAAAATCCGTTAACAGGAAATGAGAAAGATATCGCCAAAAAGATATTCAAGCATGTCATGGCCAACGTTACCGAGGAGAAAGACACGGAAGATTTCAAAAAACCGGATAGTGTCGTAGAGAAAAAGATAGAAGAAGGAACCAACCCGCCAAAGCTAGCCAGCAGTTTTACGCCAGAGGATAAAATTTCAACAGAATTGTTTGTAAAAGGAGAAGTACCAAAACAGGAATCAGATGAATTTATCCCTGAACTGCCTGCACCGGAAGGGTTGTCTGCTGACTACGATAAAGACAAAGCTACGGTCCAATTAGACTGGGATTATGAACAGAATGAAGACGACGACCGGGAGGTGCATTTTGAAGTGGAAGCTTCTGCTGAAGGGGGTTCTTCCATCACAGATAAAGAAACAGACGAAACAGAAATAACCATTCCTTCTATCAAATCGGGAGAATCTTACACCTTTACTGTCCGGGCTGTATCGGAAGAAGAAGAAAGCGATCCCGCCTCCATCGTTGTCGATACCGATACAGAAGAAGAAGACAGTACCAGCAACGGTGACAATCAAAGCAGTTCACAGCAAAGTGAAGAAACTGATTCAGATGGAGAGAACGAGGAAGACAGTTCGTCATCCAGTGAAGATGGAAACAAGGAAGAAGATACAGAAAACGAAACGGATAATCAGTCAGAACAAGAAAACGAGGAAGAAACAACGGCTGAAAATAACAGTGATCAGGACACCGCAGACCAGAATGACGATAATCAAGAAGATAACAGCGGGGCCACAGGAGAAGGTTCAGAAAATGAGGAATCCGATGAAGAAGAAAATGAAGAAGAACAGGACTCCGATTCCTCTGATGAGTCAAGTGAAAACAGTGACGAAGAAACAGATGGTGATGAAACTGAATCAAGTGAGAACAGTAATGAAGAAAACAATGGTGAAAATGAATCAAATAATAATGAAAGTCAGAATACGAATGCTAATCAAGACAGTCAAGCGGAAAATAATAATGATGCAGCAGGAGAAGACCCAGAAACCGCAGAAGAAGAAAATAGCCAAGGAGAGAGCGAGACAAATCAATCGGCTGATGCAGCTGATTCTGACAATACCGGAGAAAATGGAAGTGATGCTGCAGACGCGGAAGATTAAGACGGCTAAAAAAACAGAGAAAGGCAGGAGCCGAAAGCTCCTGCCTTTCTCTTTCTTCTATTACTTATACCGTCCACTTCGGCGGCGTATTTTTATCCCAATAAATTTCCCCTATTGTATAGTGTCCTTCAAAGCCATCCCTGTTTATATGATAATGGAAATTAAACCAATATCCTTCACCAGGACGGTTATCACGTCTTACATGAAATTTAGCTACATCTTCATCGGTCTGATTGTCGTGAATATTGAAAATACGCTCTCCATAACCACTTCCTGGTTGTTCCGTAATAACAAAATAAGGGATTTTTTCTTCTCCGGCATCTACTAAAATATCATTGACCACTTGTTCGAGCACCGGAAGAATAGTAGACGTAAACTCATCCTCCACCTTGGGATAAATCCTTGGGCCGAGTTTGGCAACGGTCCGCTCAGCAGCTTGTTCTCTGAAGGAAGCAATCAACTGACTATTGTCTGCTAATTCATCGGTTGACGTTTCCTCTTCCCTGTCCACCACACCAACGGTGACTTCAGCATGACTATCGGAATCAGATTTGGAGAATACTTCGTCTTTTTCTGCTGCGCTCGTATCCAAATAGTTTGGCGGGATGTACATACCCAGCGTCATGAACGTGATCAAGATGACAGATATTTTCTTCAACCAGAGTTTCATAGAAATGTCTCCCTTTATGTACTACTTATAGTTTATCATGTTAAGCTGAAAAGTCTATAAAACTTTTATACCATCCACTGGACATTGCCAAGACAAACACATATGATAAGGAAAACAGCTTTTGGGAGGGTTATCATGGAAACGAGCAGCACAGACTTCTTGCAAACCGCTACCCTGGGCATGGGCTGATTCTGGGGTACAGAAGCCCGGTTCGGGCATTTACCAGGAGTGGTTCGTACCCGCACCGGCTATGCCGGTGGAACGACAAATCATCCAACATATAAAACGATCGGCGATCATACCGAAATGGTTCAAATCGACTTCGATCCATCGCTTCTTTCCTATCAAACACTGCTTGAACATTTTTGGAAGAGCCATAACCCTAACCGTGACAGCTATAAAGGCCGCCAATATTTGTCTTTGTTGTTATATCAAGATACTTGTGAATTGCCGGCAATCCAGAGCGTTAAAAATAAACTGGAAAAGCAGTCATCAAAGACAATTCAAACAGAAATCGCCCCTTTTTACAGCTTCACACTAGCTGAAGAAAGACACCAAAAATACTTCATAAAAAGGTACCCAGATGCAGTGAACAAATTGCAAGAACTGTACCCTTCTTTCGAGGCCTTTAACAATGCCACCCTACCAGCCCGCCTGAACAGTTTTGTGAAAGGCTGGATCACAATGGCGGAATTGAGGTCCGAAATAAAAAACTGGCCAATCTGTGAAGCAGAGCAAGGAAAACTGCTTCATACAATAAAATCAATCCGCTGGTGAACAGATAACCAGGAAGACAGCCGGGCTGCTAATCGTTCGTTTTGTCGATTGGCAGCCCTTTCCTTTGAAACCTCTCCCTCAAGCATTATTGTTAGGCCTCGTTTTTTAGAAAGAATTCCAAGTGATTGCTGCTTTTGCACAAAAGGAAAAACTGCAGCGCAACCCTCACGTGGCTTCCTTCCCCCTTTACAGGTTTCAGAACAGGAAGCTGTTCATAGCGAAATACCCGGAGACTTCAGCGGGAGGAATGGCTTCGGTGAAATTCCACATAGCGCAAACTCGAGGAAACTCACCAGCCACCTGGAAAGCGCAGAGTATATTTCCGTAGCTCCGCGCTCCGACTCCATTAATGTGGAGGTTAGGGAGACTCATTCAAGCTATGGCACAATTTCTATCACCCACGGCAATGAACGAACAACAAAGTATGCGACGAAGGGAAGTCTTCCCTTTTTTTCGTAATACACTCCTGTTTTCTAAAATATTCTGAAACTTTCATCCATATCATGCGTAAAGTTA
This sequence comes from Sediminibacillus dalangtanensis, assembly GCF_017792025.1. Lineage (NCBI taxonomy): Bacteria > Bacillati > Bacillota > Bacilli > Caryophanales > Bacillaceae > Sediminibacillus > Sediminibacillus dalangtanensis. Next base: position 1,188,214 of record NZ_CP046956.1, on the reverse strand, counting down.
ACTAGATGTTGTTACAAAGGAACTTTTAAGGAGGGGAAAATTTGATTGAAGTAGCCCAAGTGAGCAAGTCGTATGGCAAAATCCAGGCATTGACCAATATCGAGTTTACGATTGACAAAGGATCTTGCTTTGGTCTTGTCGGTCCGAATGGTGCTGGAAAGTCGACATTGATGAAAATCCTTGCTGGCATCTTAAGGCATTTTGAAGGTGACGTTGTCGTTGATCGATTTTCTGTAGCAAAAGAAAAACAAGCGGTCAAGCAGCTGATTGGCTATATCCCGCAGGAGCTCTGTCTGGAAGAAACATTGACAGCCAGGGATAATTTGCTGCTTTTCGGTCGACTTTACGGACTTTCAGGAAAAAACTTGAACAATCGTATTGATAACGTGTTAGAAAAAATCGGTTTGACGGAACGAAGCAAAGATACTGTACTGGATTTTTCCGGTGGGATGAAGCGTCGGTTGAACATTGGGTGTGCCCTGCTGCATGATCCTGCAATTGTTATCATGGATGAACCCACCGTGGGAATAGATCCACAATCACGAAACTCTATTTTCTCGATCATCGAGCAATTAAAAGCAGACGGCAGTACGATTATTTATTCCAGTCATTACATGGAAGAGGTCGAACAGCTTTGTGACAGAATAGGCCTTATCGATAAAGGGGTATTATTGGAAAATGGAACCATGAACAGGTTGATGGAAAAGTACGGCACCCCTTCTTTATACGTTTCCGGTGATACGATAGAAGCGGAGCACCTCCATCCCTATCAAATCGCTCCTAAAGGGGAGGGCTATTTAGTCAGCGATGCAGAGCCCCTTGCCACCTTAGAGAAGTTGCTCGTCCGTTTTCGTGAGCTTGGTCTGCAGCCACGGAGATTGGAATTGTATTACCCGAAGCTGGAGGACATTTTCTTCCAGTTGACCGGCACAAAGCTGCGCGATAACTAAACGAGAGGAGGATTCACATTGTGGGCTATAGCTCAAATGGAATTAAAAAAGAATATGCATGATAAAGGAATTTGGTTTTGGACTTTTATTTTACCGATTCTTTTCATTATTGTCTTTGTTGCTGTTTTCTCCGGTCAAGAAGGGGTTGAATATACAGAAACCGTCACCCAAATCATTCCTGGATATACCGTCATATTCACGTTTTTTATCATGATCTCTATCTTAATTACTTTCATTAAGGACCGGGAGCGCGGAATGGTCGCTCGTATTGCCAGTACTCCGCTTTCTGTCAGCAGTTACTTTATGGGCAAGTGGATTCCTTTTATGATTATCGTTCTCTTGCAAATCGCTGTTTTGTTCTTGTTCGGAGTCCTTGTTTATGACCTGCCCCTCGGTGATCCGACTGCACTCATCGTCATGTCCCTGTTCCAGGCTTTTCTCGCAACAAGCTGGGGATTGGCCATGGCAGTACTAGTGAAAACGGAAAACATGGGCATTGCGCTGACGCAAATCATTGCACTGGGAGGAGCGTTACTTGGCGGGCTATGGATGCCAATTGAAATCATGCCGGACATCATGCAGACCATCTGCAAGTTTATCCCGCAATATTGGGGATTGGAAGGCTATAAAGAGATCATTCTCCATGATGGCGGGGTTTTGGATATATGGCGGCCGATAGCCATCTTGCTTGTCGGCGGCGCAATCGGTGTACTGATTGCCATTACCGGATACCAGCGGTACTTACGACTAGCTAAAAGTTGATACAAAAGCATTCATCCTGCAACAGACGCCGGATGGATGCTTTTCCTGTTTCTTGCCCTACTTTGGCTTTTTTTGTTTTCGGAAATACTCAGATAGTTGAATTACCCGGACGTCACGCGGATGGAGCTCGTGGTAAATTCCCCTGCTGTCACGAAACGAGACATAGTCATTCCGCTCACTTTGAATTAGCTCTTCGGCCTTTTCCTGCGAATCGGCAAAGATAAACCGACGGATATAGTGTTCCTGATCGAAAAAATAGGTTACTTTAAACTCTTTCACCCCTATCCTCTCCTCACCTTAGCTTTTCTACATTTTAACAAATGAACATGGTTGATTTACAATGAAAAGAAAGAATGCAAAGCTGAATGATCCGGAGGTAGACAATGAAACAAAGAAATCGATTGACAGTTGCTGTTATAGGGGCAAGCGGAACACCAGGCGATAAAGTACTAGCCAGGCTTGCCAGGAACTACAAAGTTATAAGATTATGCAACTCACAAAATATGGAACAGAACTCTAAAAATATTTCCACACAACAATGTGATCTTTTTAACGTAGACTCTATCATAAGCGGATTGCAGGGGGCAGATTTGGCGGTATTTTTATATCCTGTTGAATTTCCTGCAGTACGTTTATCCCAGGCTTTACTGCCGGACATGGCGGTTCTGGCAGCTGACAGCTTTGCCAGGGCTGTAAGGGAGACTCGTATAGGAAAAATTATTTATATGAAGCCAAATGGGTGGATACCTTCCGGCAACCCCGCAGAGGTGGAAAAAGCGCTCGGGACTTCGGGAGTACCTGTGAAAACAATCCCCCTTCCATCGAGCCTTATCGAGATCCCAACTATATTCCCGGCCTCTACTGGGGCCGTCCGGTCTATTCAGCGTGTCAGACTGCCCCGTGGAAAAGGCGCAAAATGGGCGGCATTTTATTATACAAAATGGCTCAACCGTATAGGAAGCCCTCTGATTAAAACAGAATGGCATGGAAATTTTTGCCGCGTGCGCACTGTTCTTCTCAGTCGTCCGCTGCTCACTCTGCACTATTCAGAAGAAAACAGCTTTCCTGGCCGATCCATCTATCGCATAGCCGGAGGTCTTCTAGCAGCCAACCTTGCTGGCAGGCTGGAATTCTGCCAGCTTCCGTCAAGCAACCATTGTCTGATAGCCATTCATGAATACCAGCCATCCCTGCCCTGGTTTGTCTATAAATATAGTCAGGCAATAATCCATCTGCTAGTGATGAAACTGTTCAAAAGGCATTTGGAGAGGATCACATAGTTTATCATCCTATCCCGATAGTCGCTCTTCTTTTTCCAGGAGTTGATCCTCTTTTCCTGCGAGTCGCTCTTCTTTTTCCTTTTGTTGATCTTCTTTCCGGCATTATCGCTCTTCTTCTCGGAAGTTGATCTTCTTTTCCTGCGAGTCGCTCTTCTTTTTCCTGTTGTTGATCTTCTTTCCGGGATTATCGCTCTTCTTCTCGGAAGTTGATCTTCTTTTCCTGCGGGTCGCTCTTCTTTTTCCTGTTGTTGATCTTCTTTCTGGGATTATCGCTCTTCTTCTCGGAAGTTGATCCTCTTTTCCCGATAGTCGCTCTTCTTTTTCCTGTTGTTGATCTTCTTTCCGGCATTATCGCTCTTCTTCACGGGAGTTGATCCTCTTTTCCTGCGAGTCGCTCTTCTTTTTCCTGTTGTTGATCTTCTTTCCGGCATTATCGCTCTTCTTCTCGGAAGTTGATCCTCTTTTCCCGATAGTCGCTCTTCTTTTTCCTGTTGTTGATCTTCTTTCCGGGATTATCGCTCTTCTTCACGAACAGGAGTTGTACTTCTTTTATACACTATAAGGTCTGCCCCTTTCTTCTCTGGTTTCATCAATCTCTTTGTTCGGGTAGTAATTAATACATTCAAAATTCGATCAACAGGTTTTCATTCCCCTATTTTAAGACAAACTAAATAAAAAAACGTACTTTTGATTATCAAAGGAGGACCAGTTTTATGCATGATGTAAAAAAAATGGATTATCCGATTGCAGTTCGATATGCTTCCCGAAACTTATGGTCCGGTTTCCTGTTCGGTTTGGGCTTGATTGCTTTTATTGACGAGGCCGTTTTCCATCAGCTGCTTCATTGGCATCATTTTTATGATAAGGCTACAACGAATATCGGCCTTGTTTCTGACGGCTTTTTTCATGCTTTCAGCTGGTTCGCTACCATTGGCAGCTTATTTCTTGTGGCAGATTTACGACGTCGGAATACTTGGTATGTCAAACGTTGGTTTGGCGGAGTACTGACTGGTGCCGGACTCTTTCAGCTGTACGACGGAACGATACAACATAAGCTGTGGAAATTGCATCAAATCCGCTATGACGTTGACATTCTCCCCTATGATGTTGCCTGGAATATCACGGCTTTCTGCATGTTGCTGTCCGGCCTGTTATTACTCATTCGTACACGACCTAAAAGAATCAAGGAGGATGGATAAGCCAATGCATGATTCTTTATCCATAGTCGCCCAGCTGCTTCTGTTGCTTCCTTTCGTTCTTGCTTGTTTCATGTATATGATCGGAGTAATATATTCGGCCAGACGCCAGCGTCGTTGGTCGATTTTGCGGACATGCAGCTGGTCCGCTGGCTGTATGTTGGCAGGAATTGCCGTTGCTGGACCATTGGCGGTACTTGCTCAACATAGCTTTTTCTTTCATATGCTTGGCCATTTACTAGTAGGAATGCTTGCTCCGCTCCTAATGGTTCTCGGTGCTCCGCTAACGCTATTACTGCGTGCATTGCCTGTGTATTATGCCAGGCGTGTTTCGTGGCTGTTAAGAAGCCGCCCTTTTTCTTTGTTTACTGATCCGGCATTTGCCACCGTTTTAAATATCGGCGGACTCTGGATATTATATACGACGGGATTTTACGAAGCCATGCATCAGAGTCTCCTGCTGCACATATTTATCCATTTACATGTTTTCATCGCGGGATATCTGTTCACCGCTTCCATGGTCTATATCGACCCGACACCACACCGGGCGGGTTACCGCTATCGAGCCAGCATCCTGCTGGCAGCGCTGGCAGGACACGCCATACTGGCAAAATATCTCTATGCCAATCCGCCTGCCCAAGTCTCCACATCGGAGGCAGAAGCCGGCAGTATGCTGATGTATTACGGAGGGGATTTTATTGACGCAGTCCTCATTTTTCTCGTCTGCCTGCACTGGTTCAAGGCAGCCCGGCCACATTCTCAGCAAGCTGGGCATCCTATAACCCAATTAGACCAATAAACAACCATCCACCATTTATCTCGGTGGATGGTTGTTTCGTCCTTTATTCACTAAGAAACCGGATACATTAAGCGGAATGTCTCTTGTTCCTTACCAAAATCGACTCCAGTTCTTCCAGAGAACGGCCTTTGGTCTCGGGTACCATTTTCCATACGAACAAGGCAGAGAGAATACTCATTATCCCATAGAAGGAATAGGTCAATCCACCGCTGAATTCCATCATCGATGGATAAGTAGAAGAAATAAAATAATTGGCTGCCCACTGAGCCGCAACGGCAATCGCAACTGCCTGTCCGCGGATTTTGTTTGGAAAAATTTCTGCGATTAATACCCAGACAATCGGACCCCAAGACATCATAAAGGAAGCCGTATAAATGATAATGAAAATAAGGGTGCCAATCCCGATCGCATTAGAAAATGCCATGCCGGCTACACCGAACATTCCTACAGTCATCCCGATCGAGCCGATTATCAGCAATGGTTTCCGTCCGAATTTATCGACTGTGAAGATGGCAATGAGGGTAAAGACGACATTGACCAGTCCCATAATGATTGTCTGGAACATGGATGCATCCCGGGCAGCTCCCATGCTCTCAAAGATGCGCGGCGCATAATAAAGCGCAACGTTAATGCCGACGAATTGCTGGAAAACAGATAGCAAAACACCGATCACAATTATCCTCTTGCCAAAAGCGAATAGTTTTCCCTTTTTTTCATCAAAGGACTTTTCAATTTCAAACATCGTTGCCTTTGCCATTGTTTTATCGTAAATCTTACTGAGTATTTCCTTTGCCTTTTCATTTTGCTGCTTGGAAACAAGGTACCTCGGCGTTTCCGGTACAAAAAAGAGCAAAAAGAGAAACAGTGCTGCTGGTATTGCCTCTGATAAAAACATATAGCGCCAACCGGTTTCATTTACCCAAGCGACGGATTGCCCCTTGGCAATACCCCAATTCACAAAATAGACGACCAGCATGCCGAATATGATGGCGAACTGGTTCAGTGAAACAAGGCTTCCTCTCGTTTCGGGAGGTGCAATTTCGCCGATATACATCGGAGACACTGCAGAAGCAAGTCCGACACCGATCCCTCCAATTATCCGATAGAGATTGAAGGTCACCAACAAGGCCATCGTCGGTTCTCCTTTTGTAAAAAATAGAACCTCGGGAAATGCCGATCCTAGTGCGGAAACAAGGAATAACACGGCTGCCAGCACGAGTGAATACTTCCGGCCAAGGTTGGAAGCTAAGTAACCGGACAGAAGCCCCCCGATGATACATCCAATCAGGGCACTCGAAACCGTTATCCCATGGACAAGCGCACTGAGATTCAGATTATCGGCAAAATAAGCCTGCAATGCCCCCTCTGCACCGGAAATGACAGCAGTATCATAACCGAATAACAATCCGCCAAGTGTTGCTACCAGAGTTACAAGAATAATATAAAGCTGTTTTTGATTTTTCATTTGCTGCCGGAAAGTATCGATTTCACTCTCCGTCTCCACCCCTTTCAGCTGTAATCGCTTTCTCAGGGATATTTTATCAAGTGTATCTTTGTTTGTCCAGTAAACGAACTAAGTATGATGACTCATTATTATAATAAAATTTTATCTTTTTATAGCTTTTATAAGGCTCGCCTCCGCTTGAAAGCTAGCCACCTTCCCTTCTTCCTCCGTGATGCAGAACTTCCTCTTGATATCCTCCGGCGCCTGAAGCATCTCCTTTGATAAGGCATGTTTTTCATTATCGGGCAAGTCCATCGTTTTGCACCATTTTTCAAAATAAAACTGTTTAGGAAACCGATACAGTTCCTCCAGCTCAAACCCTTGTTCCTCAATCATCTGGACCCATTCCGATTTTTTCAAGGCACGCTGATGACTATAATCCCGGCGTTTTTCAATCTGGTTATAGAAAAAGTCCATTTTTTCTGCTTCTGGTGCTGTATTGTCGATGAGGATGAATGTACCGCTTCTTTTCAGCACCCGGTAGGCTTCCTGGACAAATGCTGCTACATTTGAAAAATGGTGGGCAGCAATTCTGCAGACAGCACTATCAAAGGATTCATCTGGAAATGACAGCTGTTCAGCGTCTGCTTCCATAAATTCTACGTTTGTATGCCCGTTTTTCTCTAGAAACGTCCGGGAAACAGCTAGAATCTCTGTGGTCAAATCGACGGCAGTCACCTTTTTCACCAGAGGAGCCAGCGTATTCGCTACATGTCCTCCTCCTGTTGCAATATCCAATACGCACTCTTCACCAGTCCAATCGATAATTGCTTTCAATTTTTCCAAATCTTTTCCCTGGGCATGAATCGTACTAGTTACATAATTGGCTGCATTTTTTCCAAACTGGGCCTGGACATCTGCTTTCGATTGATTCTCTTGGTTCATCGCTCTAGTTCCTTTCTGGATTTCATATTCCAATCCATCTCTTCATTCTAGATTCTACTCATAAATTCCTTCTACGTACCCATCGTTTCATCCTTCATGTTTAAAACCGCTGCTATTGGTAGCATAAGCAATCAGCCAGCATAAGCCAACTGCGAAAAAGATAATCCCGGCCAGTGTGTAGACCAGCGCAATACTTGTTATATCCAGCAAAAAGAACGAAATGAGCGGTCCCAATGCTGCCCCTACATCGACGATGATGGTATAGGCGGTCATCATTTTTATACGATCTGTCTTCGCCGCTGTACTAGCGGCCATTGTGTCGGATGTGGTGACAAACCCTGTAGAAATCAGCTGGAATATCAACAATGCTGGTAACAGAATGGTCAGCGAAGCAGCGTTTCCGAGCAGTAGGAAAACAAATCCGCCAGAAAACAATACGACCAACAACGACCGAACCATAGCACGGTGCGTCGTTAGTGCTTTTCCAATCATTGGAGCAACAAATGGATCCCAGCCCCAGCGTACTGCCTGTATGACACCAGCAATTGTTGCCGCCCCAACGGCAAAGCCGCCTACAGACCAGTCAGTTGAAATGTTGCCAGCTATCAATTGACTGAGCGTTGTCGCAAACAAACCAAACACCATGATGCCAACTACCCCACCAGTACCAAGCACTAACCATGTATGGACCGACCACCATTTTCTTACTGCTGACTGCGCTCCAGGCTTAGAAGAACTTTCTTGATGATTGGACGGTATGAACCAATATACTGCCGGAATTGCCAATAGTCCGATAAAAGCAAACAGGCTGGAAGTAAACAGAAAAGAGGTTTGATCAATCAACATTCCACCGGCAAGCATACCGGTCAATCCTCCGAGCCCCCATAATCCATTATATAATCCAACATACTGACCCCGATTGCTGTCATTCGACGCCTCAATCACAGACAGATATCCGCCGAGCCGAAGAAGTGACCAGGAAATCCCCCATATTGCCCGCATGAGCAGAAGCAGCCAAAAATTCGCCATCCATCCATATGAAGCCGTCGTTAATACGGCCAAGCATACCGCTATCATGATACCGGTACGTCGGTGAAAATGTTGATAAAACAAACCGATCAGTGGGTTGACCGGAAGCCGGATAAACCGATTGACCGACAGAAGCACTCCTACTTGCCACAGCGAGTCAAGTCCAGCATCCTTCCAATATATCGGCAGCGCGATCAGCAACATGGCATCCCCCAGAACAGATGCTGCTGTGATGAATGCTATTCCGATGATTTGTTTTTTTCCAACATCACTCGTTTCACCACTTCTGTGTTTGTTGGTTCCCTTTTTCATGAAATCTCCCCCCTCTTCTTAAAGTCTACATGCTAAAAAGAGGAAAAAAAGTGTATAATCGAGACAACTGTATTTCCCCTTTTACAAGAGAGGTGACAAAATGAGGTTGTTGGAACACTATCAACGTTTATACGGGATACTGCCCGACCTTGGAAAGACTCACGCTATCACCATTGGAGAGCTTGGCAAACACTTAGCCTGTACAGAACGAAATGCCAAATTGATCGTCCACCGTATGCAACAAGCCGGCTGGATTATATGGAAGCCAGGAAAAGGAAGGGGAAACACTTCCTCCATTCAGTTAATAGCTGATCTGGAAGACCTGATTCTCGCTGAAGCAAAAGAACGTAGCACCGTTTCGATGGAAGAAGGAATTCGTTTTTTACAACGGTTTTCCATCAGCAGACATACGCAGCAACTGTTTATCGACTGGTTGTTTTTCACTACTGATGGGGGCCATACGAAACAAATCGATACAATCGACCGGCTTCAATTCCCTTCTTACCGACCGCTGCCGAAACTGGATCCACTACTGGTTCATCGCCGCTCGGAAAACCATATCATGCGACACATATACAACCGGCTGGTCCGTTATGACGAAAAAGCTGCAGAACATGTGCCCGAGCTGGCGCATGCCTGGTCCCATCACCACAACGATACCGTATGGATTTTTCAGTTAAGAAAAGGGGTTCGTTTTCATGATGATAAAGAAATGACCGCAGAGGATGTATGTTACAGCTATCTTCGCCATCGGTCGGTATCCTCAGCCTATCACTGGATGTTGGACAACCTTGAAAAAGCGGAGCCGCTTCATACTTACGCCATACAGTTTACCTTTCAAAAACCGATGCCTTATTTTTTGCATCTTGCCGCAAGCATGGGTGGTAGCATTGTACCTGTAGGGAACCTTGTTGGATCACCAATCGGGACAGGGCCGTTTCAGGAAATTGAAAATACTAAAACACAATTGAGGCTCCGGACCTTTGAACATTTTTTCGGAACCCGCCCCTTCCTGGATGAAGTCATTATGTATTTTTTCCCTGAGTTGTATGACAACCAAGCCACTGATGTGGTGGAAAGTGAACGAGTCAATTTTTATCAATACCCTTACGCTTCAAAATCGACAGCAAACTTCCAGCAAACAACCGCGGTCGATCAAGGGTGCAAGCTGTTGTCCTTGAATGGCAATAAAGGAAAGCTGGCCACTGACCCATTACTGCGCAAAGCTATTTTTCATTTGTTACAACCAGAGAAATTGATTAAACAGCTGCAGGGAAATCGTTACTTACCAGCTGACAGACTTTTTCGCGATACCGAAAACGACGTCTCGTTACTTCGGAATCCCGCTTTGGCACATGAACTACTCCATGCAAGCAGCTATCAAGGGGAAACATTTCACCTATATAGTTACACAGGAGCTGGGAACGAATTGGATGGCAAGTGGATTCAACAACAATTAGCAAAAACGGGTGTGAGAGTGTCCTTACATTTTCTTCCCTATGAGGAATTGATGGAACAGAATCTCCAGGAGGCAGATATGTTGTTGGGAGAGCAGCTTGCCGACGAGAGTCGTCTCCTCACCTATTTGACCTTTTTTCAGGGAACGCACAGTTTACCCGCCCACCACCTGCCCGGCCAAAGCCGAACACGGATTCAACAGATTATTGCTGAAAGTCTTTCAGAGAGGGAATGTGTTTACGGATTACAGCAGGAAGAAGCGAAGTTGTGCACCCACCATCATTTCCTTTTTTTATATCGATTAGAGCAGTTCGCCATCTATCCGCAAAACGTAGAAAGAATTCAGCTGAATGCACTGGGGTGGGTCGATTATACACAACTCTGGTTTAACCACTTATCGGCAAGAAAGGAGAGCAAAAATGAATGAACAGACGATGTTATCCATCATTAGCCAACATCTTCCCTGGTTAACCATTGAAACAACCAGCTTCAACTATTCAGGCTGGGACCATGACATTATCATTATAAATGAGGAGCTTGTCTTCCGCTTTCCCCAAAATCAAGCCGTCCGCCGCCATACCGAGCGGGAAACCGCCCTGTTGAAAGCAATCGAGAAAACGAGTCCGCCGTTGCAGGTCCCCAACTTTCAGGTGATTCGGGATAAGCAAGGCAGAACCATTGCTGTATATTACCCGCTTATCAAGGGAGAGGCTCTGACAAGTCCTCAACATGCTGCACTGATTTCTAATCAAGACAACGCAAAGCTGCTTGGCGAATTTCTCAGTAAGCTGCACGAGATTCCTGCCAAGCAAGTTGACAGTCCCCTTTTGACTATTCATACACAGGAGTACTGGCAGCGGTTATTTGATTCAGTCGAAACGCATATCCTTCCCAATTTAGCTGAAGACGAAAGCATGATCGTCTCTAATTTTTTTCATGGATTTCTACAAGAAACTGAACAACAACCAATCCAACAAGCTTGGATTCACGGAGATTTATCTGCAAACAATATAATTTTTAACAAGGAATCCGGACTGGTTACCGGTATCATCGATTTCACTGATTCCCAGTACGGGGATCCAGCCTTTGATTTTGCCGGATTTTATTGGGATTTCGGACCGGCCTTTACCCGCCAGGTACTGCGGTATTATTCAGGGAGGGAACCTGTTGCACATCTTTTCGAACGTATCCGGAATTTCTATGGTCTTCAACCCGTCTTTCATGAATTGCTATATCAAGTAAAAAAAGGACAAATGGTGAATTGGCCGACTGCCCTGGAAAAATTCAAGCGGTTAAAAAAAATGCAAGCCACTTCAGACCACTCATTCGATTAGCGTATTTCCGCTTCGTGGACTTCGTGATGGTAATATTTTTGGTGAATCTGTTGGAAAGCAGCGATCGCCCGGTAAAACGGACGGTTATAATTGCCGTTTCCCTCAACCGTCCAGCAGGTAGCCAACACACTGTGGCAGAATCCCCATAATACAAAGCGCTGCTTATCAAGCTTCAGAAATTCCGAGAAAATCTGTATCCGTTTGTCGATGACAGAAACAGGATCTTCTTCCGGAAGCTTGTTTAGTAAAAATTGTATCAAGTCGTACTCCCGTTCTCCGATTAAGCCTTTGGGGTCAATCGCTTTCCATTTCTCTTCTCCGTCTTGCAGGATATTATAATGATGGAAGTCACCGTGTAACAGCCATTGCTTTTTCCTTGTCCTGTGTAAACGGTTAAAGGTCTGCTGTGCCTCCAGCAGTGTCGATCGGCTGATCGGTCCGCATCCAGCTGGATAATAGGAAACAATTTTTGCCAAGGACGCCGTCCGGTCCTCTGTGGTCGGGAGCGTTGTTTCGCCCAGTGGTTCTCTTGTCAGCTGCTCAAACACATCCGCCGCAATCCGGCAAGCTTTATCCTCCTCTTCTACCTCAGCCAGCGTTCCACCCGGTTCCATTCGTTCTAAAAGAAGGGCTCCCAGGTTCTCGTCAAAAGCTATCAATCGGACCATTGCCGGGGATTCCAATTGCCGAAGCGCTTCCAACTCACAAGTAAATTCTTCCCCTGGAACCGACAGCTTTACGACCAATTTTCTTCCATCTTTCCCAACTGCAGGTGCAACATAGTTGATTGACAGCTCGTATGGTTTCATCATCTCCACCTGCCAAGTTTGCTCACATTGATGGCTTATTTCCGGCAGTCGTTCCAGCCACGCTTCGCCTTCCTGTTTAAAGTGATGCTTGATATTTTTGACAAAGCGCTCCTGTAAGAGTGTCCTGTTCCATCTGTTTTCAAACAAGGATATCGGCACCTTTAATCCAGCGTCCGATTGTCGCTTGTTTCAAGAAGGAGGGTTTGGCAGCATACTCTCGGATGACGTCACGGATGTACTCCGGTTTGAACACAGGGTTACGGTTATCGGCCAGAACCGGATAGCCTGACCCTCGCTGCAAGTAATCCGAGCTGGCCACTGTGTACCAAATTTCATCCTCGATCTCCCGGCCGGCAATGGTTACCTTGATGAGACGATTGCCGTCATGCACAGCTGTCGCTCCGGAAATATGCAGTCTGCCGGCATATTTACCTCTGAACCCCGGACCTCTGCCATCTGCCAGGCAAACCTGAGCATCCAGTGACTGCTCCACCGCAGCTTTTAACGTTTTTCCCTTTATCTCAAAGGACGTCGGATTTAATGGAGAAGGACAGGTTTCGATCAGTTTTTTCTCCGATACGTGCTCAAATATACCTGCAAGGGCGATACCGCTATTGATCAAGCCGATATCGGTCTGCAATAAATCTTTCAACCCGTCGGCGATTAAATTCGACAACGGGTTTTCCTCTACAACATCATGCCATAGCGGCTGCTTCAATGTGTAAAGGGGCTGACTTAAATTTTTAACTGCTTTTTCTTTACTGTTTGCCAGTATATCGGTAATGCTACTTGATGCTTCAGCCTTATCTGTAGAGAGCATGCTACTGTCGGTCAAGCAGACATTCCCGTTTTCTACCATTAACTCCAGAACGCCTACATGTTCTCCAAATGACCCAGCACTGTTGCAAATCGTGCCATTTATAAGCCTCGGTTCGGCATAAAGCTGGTGGTCATGAGCGGATATCAGAACATCAATTCCTTCGACTTCTTCTGCAAGCTTTTGATCTGCGGTCGTTCCGATATGGCTTAATACCACACAAAGGTCAAACAATCCTTGCCTTCTTTCCAATTCTGTTTGCAATGCAGTTTTATAGTCGGATACATGGATACCGAGCCCGTCGTTGAATTCCTCCAAATTTGGAGACGAACCGGTTACCAAGATGCGTAGCCCATTTTTTTCGATGATTGTGCTACTAACCACTCCCTCAATCGGGGACAGATCTTTTTTCAAAAGATTGTTGCTGATAAATGGAATCGGACTGTTTCCTGCCATATGTTTCAGTGTCTCCATACCATTGAACATTTCATTGTTTCCGATGGTCAATGCATCGTATCCAGCTTCTGTCAACAACTCGATTGCTGCCTTTCCTTTTGTTCCCTGTAGTTCGATGCTTTTGAAATCGGCAAAGTCGCCGCCGTCCAGCAGTAAGGTATGTTCATCCTTCTGCTGTCGGATCAGTGACACGGCTTTGGAAAAGTTGTCAAAATGACTGTGCAGATCATTGGTATGTATGATTTTAAGCTTCATTAAATATCCCCCTTTTATTACTGTTATTCTGGCTATTTTTTAATACGGTTGCTATTACATAAAAAGATAGAAACTGCAGCGTAACTACCAAGAGACTTCTCCCATTCATCAGGCGTTGAGCTGAAATGTGCGCTGCAGAAATAGCCTACGCTTTCCGCGGGCGGCTGGTGAGTTTCCTTGAGCTTGAAAGCTCTGCGGGATCTCACCGAGGCCTTTCCTCCCGTGGGAGTCTCCGAGTATTTCGCCAGGAACAGCTTCCTGTTCTAAACGAATATACTGGCACATTTTTCTCTTGATTCACTTGATACTACCTGAAACTTCTTGTCAAAAACATAGCTAAGAAAGCAAGCTGAAAATCCAAGAGAAGAAGAAAAGCGAATAGAAGCACACCTTTCCTGGCAAGCGTTTATAAGATGTCTATGTCTAGTTGTTCTTAAGGACAGGACTCATAAGTAAAGCTCTGTAGCTGGTATCCTTGATCCAAGGAAGCAAAGAAGGTTGTTCACGTAATACCCTGGCTGGATTCGTGCCCAAGGAAAGCTAAGTATTCTGCCGCAGCGAGGTTTCGCACTTATCTATCACCAGAATAAGAGAGCTAGTTCGTAGTTTCTATCAACTTACACAAAGTGCAACTAAGCATGTGAAAATGGCCTGTCCTTATAATAATTCATAAAAAACTCCCAGAATTCCTGATAAAAAAACGGTCCGCTCCTTATAAAAAGGGACCGCTTTCCTGTACTTCACCATAAAATTTTCAACGCATTGATAGCTAACGTTCTAGTACTCGTTATATGCTTCCATAACGAGGTGGATTGATTAGCATGTGTATCTTCTTCTACTGTTTTACTCTTCACTTTTCGATTCTTGTTTTTTTCTTTTAAATCATTTTTTCGCTGACTTTTTTCTCCCTTAATTAGTATTGCAGGAGATTCGTTGCCTGAATTTGTTTCTTTTTTAGTTCTGCTGGCCGTTTTTCTCGGTTGCGTAAAACTTTTCATTTCCACTTTTTCTGGCGGTTGAAGGTCTTTTTCATCCATTTTCAAGGTCACAGCTCTTCTTCCCATTGATCGCCAATTTTCCTTGAATAGTGCCCGATCGTACACTTCCTCTTGGCCAGTATATGGGTCGTTGACGATAACATGTTCTTCATCAAAACCAACGATAACAACAGCATGCTCATAACGATACCAATCTATTTGTTCGCCTTCTTCATCTACCCATGAAGTACTATGATAGGTTTTTTGCTGGTTAATCGTAGTCCATGCCATCACAGGCTTTCCAGACTGGATGACATCCAAAATCGCTTGAAAATTTTTTCCGGTTAAATCAACTGCCCTTCCAGGCATAATCTGATCAATCGTATGTAAGATAGGTCCCTCAAAGACTCCAAAGCTGCCTTCCTCCGAATATGGGTCGCCAACAAATTGAAAGTGGGGATTTGCTCCCACAGCTTGTCCATCTATTTCTCTGACCTTCTTCCCTTTCGGCAGCCTTTCTACTACTTCAAACTTACTTATTTCGACTCCACCCCAATTTAACAGCATTGCCAGTGCTGTCGATTCACAGCCTGTTGGAAGTTCGGGGTATTGATCGAAAACCGGTATTCCTTTTATCCGAACTCCTGACGCCTGGACGTGTTTACTTTTAGAAAAATAGAAACTAGTCATAAAAAGCATAACCACCACCGTTACAATCATTAACTTCCTAACGTTTTTCCCCACTAAAAAAATCCTCTCTACTATCTTTTCTAGTCTCATAGAATCAATTTTAAATAGTATTTTTTATCTATTTTAATGGTAATAAAAAGAATATCCTTTCCCGTTTATACTATATTACTTGTCTAGTTATTTCCACCCTTTTTCCAAATTTTATAAAAATTCCTTCCTTTTTGGGAGACTCTCTTGGCGAATTTAGTCTTTTGGTAAAATAGAATAGAAAGAAAAACAGAAAAACAAGTGTTATTTTTATCTCAGTAACTTCGTCAAAAGGACAAAAGAGCAGGCGCCTGTTTAAAGGAGTACAGGCTAAAGCCGCCACGTCCTGTGGCAACGCCTGCATGACCCACATCGTTTGGGCCTCCGACAAGCTTAAGAACAGCCTCGGCGTGGCGCTTTTTGCCACACAGAGGGTGGGCTTAAGACCTCGAGGGGGTAGGCGCTGGAGCTGGACGTGGCTGGTTCAGCCAATAATAATCCACAGACAGTTAAATTTATAATTTCCTATATAATAAAAAAAGCCATCCCACTGAAATGCATCAGCAGAATGGCTCTTTTTTCGGTTATTTTTTGTATCCGTCTACCACGACGTCTAGTTTTCCGGTATCAGGTGCAATGACCAATCCGTGCACTGGCACATCGGAAGGCAGCATCGGATGATGCTTGATGGTTTTGACACTGTGCTTGACACTGTCTTCCACCCGATCAAAACCTTGTAAAAACTGATCAAGATCTATACCGGAATGCTCCAGTGTCGTCAACGTTTCTTCACTTACCCCACGTTCTTTCACTTTGTCCAACATCGATTCAGCGTTTAGACTGGACATGCCGCAGTTATGATGGCCGACAACAAATACCTCGTCTGCTTTCAGTTCATAAACAGCTACGAGTATGCTCTGCATAACGCTGCCAAACGGATCAGCGACAATTGCTCCAGCAGTTTTAATGACTTTTGCATCTCCATTTCCGATATTCATCGATTGTGGAAGCAATTCGACGAGACGGGTATCCATGCAGGAGATGATGACCGCCCGCTTATTTGGGAACTTGTCTGTTTGATATTTTTCATAGTCCTTGCTCTCGACAAACTGCTCATTGTGCGCTAAAATTTCTTCCAGTAATTTCATATTGGTCCCTCTCTTCTTCTATTATATGTACTAGATTAATTATAAAAGGTCTTTGGTAAAAAATAAAATGAATAGGTATTTATTTCTCCACCCAGTAAATAGGAGGTATCCGTAAAAACACCTCTACTTCACCTTCTTCCTATTAAAAATAATCCCTCCCTATCAATATTTGCAAGCTATTGCCTGAATTTTACTTTGACATTTTAACTAGATAGAAATAATATGGTAAAGGTAATAAAAGGAGGTTGCTTATGACTAGCGAGAAAAAACAGAAAATTGTGGACAGCGTACCTCAGAAAGGCTTTTTTGGTCACCCGAAAGGTTTGTTTACGCTATTTTTCACTGAGTTTTGGGAACGTTTTTCCTACTATGGAATGCGAGCGATTCTCGTATTTTACATGTACTACGAAGTATCCAGCGGTGGATTAGGCCTGCCGGAAAGCACCGCGCTTGCTATTATGTCTATTTATGGATCGCTTGTATATATGTCGGGGATAATTGGAGGCTGGCTTGCCGATAGAGTCCTCGGTACTTCAAGAGCACTTTTATATGGTGGAATTTTGATTATGTTCGGGCATATTGCCTTGGCAATCCCAGGCAGCATTACATTGTTCTTTGTATCAATGGTGCTGATCGTCTTGGGAACAGGTTTATTGAAACCGAATGTTTCTACCATGGTCGGTGAGATTTATAGTGAGGAAGACCAGCGTCGTGATGCCGGCTTTAGTATTTTTTACATGGGCATTAACCTAGGTGGTTTTCTTGCTCCATGGATTGTCGGAACATTAGGAACA
Organism: Sediminibacillus dalangtanensis; assembly: GCF_017792025.1. Taxonomy (NCBI): domain Bacteria; kingdom Bacillati; phylum Bacillota; class Bacilli; order Caryophanales; family Bacillaceae; genus Sediminibacillus; species Sediminibacillus dalangtanensis. Next base: position 1,170,732 of record NZ_CP046956.1, on the reverse strand, counting down.
GAAGTTAACTTCCATCTAGGTTTCGGTGTAGCTGCAGTCGGAATGTTTTGTGGATTAATGGTTTATATCTTTACGAGAAAGAAGAACCTAGGTCTTGCCGGAAACTATGTTGGTAATCCTCTGTCAGCAGAGGAAAAGAAAAAATTCACTAAATGGTTGGTACTGGCTGCTATAGTGGTCATTGTGCTTATCGCTTTTACTATTCCAATGGGACTGCTTACTTTTGACACGTTTATCGGATTGATCGGCGTGCTTGGTATTTTGATTCCTACTACTTATTTTGTGGTCATGTACCGTAGTCCGAAGACAACAACTGTTGAACGGTCAAGGATTATCGCATATATTCCCCTCTTCATCGCTTCGGTAATGTTTTGGGCTATTCAAGAACAAGGATCGACAATCCTGGCTAACTATGCCGATCAGCGTACGCAATTACAATTCGCAGGTTTTGATATTTCTCCGGCTTGGTTCCAGTCACTGAATCCGTTGTTCATTATCTTCCTGGCACCTTTATTTGCCTGGTTATGGGTCAAGCTCGGTGATCGCCAGCCGTCCGTACCAAAGAAATTCTCTTTAGGTCTGTTGTTTGCCGGTTTGTCGTTCATCGTTATCCTGGTACCCGGAGCAATGAGCGGAGATGCATTAGTCAATCCGTTATGGCTGGTACTAAGTTACTTTATCGTGGTGCTTGGTGAATTGTGCTTATCTCCAGTCGGATTGTCAGCCACCACGAAATTGGCGCCTGCGGCATTCTCAGCTCAAACGATGAGTCTGTGGTTCCTGTCCAATGCAGCAGCCCAGGCGATCAACGCACAAATTGTTAAATTCTACACCGACGAAACCGAAACACTTTACTTTGGTATTATCGGTGGATCCGCATTGGTACTAAGCTTGTTGCTGTTCCTGCTTTCCCCTGTCATTCAAAAGAAAATGCAAGGTGTCAAGTAACAGCAGCGTTTATTTAGTAACTGTCCACACAATAAATTTTTTGATAATTGTTAACAAAAGCGGCTTGGCGGTCTGAGCGTCGAGCCGCTTTTTATGTAACTCCGCCTTATGCTGCCTATTCTATCTCCCCGTTCCTCCACTGCTGTATGTCTTTCTAAGCATTTCGCTTACCTCCCCTGGTCGAACAAGGGGATGGCGCTTTTTCACTTTTATTTCCATGCATACAGATGCTTTTTTCAATAGGAATCTGACGAAACGCTTTTTAACACGCCTAGACTATCTTCCTCCTTTTCCAGCAAGTAAAACATACTCCTTCTGTTTCCAGCCTAACATGACCATACCGATAACTGATACAAATGGATAAGCAATACTATTGGCAGCCAGGCAGAATAACAAGGAAACCATTAAAGTCTGATCAACGGGCATTTGACGTTTTGTTTTAGCTAAAACCGACATCTTGATTTCCAACTGATAATCAAAAAATCGCTTCGTTAAACCTATATAAAACCATAATTGAACCGGGAACCACCACAGCTGCTCCTGTAACATAAGTAAGCACATTGTAAGCACCAGGCAAATGATCAGTCCCGCACGGGCAAACCAGAAGAAGAAACCACGCTTCCACTGCTTCAACTCCCAAGGCAAACAATAAACTAGCCTGTTGCCGAAACCACCAGTAAAAAAACTGGAAGCCATTTGCACAAATAAAAAGATCGCCAGCGCTATTCCGAACCCAAACAGCCAATCATTGCGGGAACCTAGAAGCACCAATAGAATCAAGACACTGCCAATCGTACGGATTACCGCTTCTTTCTGTTCCAATAAATAGGTTTTCCAGAGTCTGCGATAAATGCTAACGGGGTCGGAGTAATCAAATCTTTTACGATTCACTCTACTTGTGAATAATTGCTGAATCCATCCCTGCTTGGGTGGAGGCTTTATTTCCATCTGCGAAATTTTGTTGATGAACCACATATTCCAGATAATCAAGTCATTCGTCTGCACGACTTTCGACCAGTTTACTGATTGGGTTGCTCTTTTTAGCAGCAATATGTTTGTACCAGTAAGCAATACAAACAATGCTGCCATCCACCAAGCCGAACCGCCGACAAACATATTAAGCATCCTGACAATTGCTGCTATCACGACAATTCCTGCGCTTGCAATCAATTTCATTAAAAAACGTTTTTGATACAACCGCCACTGAGGCACCGCCACTAACACTTCCATTAAAATAATCAAACCGGCTGTCACCATGACAAAACGGAAAGAAAGCGGCGTAATAAAAGCGATAAGACTAGCAAGCACCGTCCAAAAAGCCGTGGTTTTCAGCATTTTCTCTCCTATACAATATTGCCAAAGCTGTTGTTTGGAAAATGGCAGCATGCTTAATTTCAATTCGGCACTCGAGAAAAGCACCCCTGGCCTGGTATAGGACGTCACAACAGGGCGCACAAGCATGATTAGCATTAAATTGAGATAATTGGCAGTAACAAACGATTGAAGCTGGAGAATTCTTTCAGCCGATTCTTGCAACGTTTCATATAAAATGAAAAACCCAAACAGCAGGAATGCCCCTAAATAGATTGATATAGTCACATCAAAGCTTACACCGAAGGCTAGCTTGTACAGCTTTGATTTTTTTCTGAATCGATGTCTTTTTACATAGCGATAAACACTCCAGGGATTTTCAAACCCAGTCATTCTGAGGATCTCCGTTTCAGTACATGAAAGCTGTTTATATCTCCATGGTCTGCCACTTTTCCATGCTGAAGCATGATAAAATGATCTGCTAACTGCTGGACACGATCCAATTGGTGGGAAGTCAATAAAATCGCCGTTCCCTGTTCAGCTTTCTCTTTCATGGCTTCTGCTAAAAATTCAGAAGCATAAATGTCCAACCCCATAAATGGTTCATCAATAAGCAGTAAGGGAACTTCGGGAAGCAGTGCACATATCGTCTGTACTTTTTGCCGCATTCCCTTTGATAATGATTCGGGAAACTCATCAAGTTTATCGGTTATTTCCATCTTTCCGGATAAGTAATCAACCTTCTTCACTAGCTCCTGTTCATCGATTTGATAACTTCGGCCATAAAGTTGAAAATGCTGCATAGCGGTTAGTTCCGGAAGCAAAAACGGCTCTTCGGGTATGTAGGATACCATTTGTTTAAAGGGAAGAAAATCTTCCTCGTGGGAGACGCCATTCAAAACAATGTTCCCCGTTTTCCTCTCCTGTAGTCCAATCAATGTTTTCATGATGGTCGACTTTCCCGCTCCATTATGACCCACTAATGCGGTGATGGTCCCAGGTTTCAATTGGAATGAAATATGTTGCAAGATTTGTTCCCGGTTTATTTCTACGGAAACCTCTTCTACCAGCAATCCTTGCAAATGGATCACCTGCCCTATTTTTGTTATAACCAATTTACGTTTTTTGGTATCGATCGGTTTCGTTTTTGGTAGAAATAATGGAGCAGTGTTGGGAGTATTCTCGTAGCTAGTAATTTTTCGGAGTCTTCTCTTCGAGGGGTAGTATAAAAAAAGCTTGCAGAAAAACGAAACCGTTTCTCTACAAGCTTTAAGACCGACTAGCTTTCCTGGAGCTGTTCAATTGCTACGTTTTGCTGACGTGATGGATCCTCCAGGACATATACCTGTGCGGTTCCGTTCTGTTCGTCGATTTCTTGAATGTAAACAGGATTTCCCTGATAGGTAACCTTGATTAAATCTTGTGACTGTCTGATCGCTTTTGCACGTTGGCTTTCCATCACTTTTCCTCCTTATTCGGGAATATATGGAAGATCGCGTTCATCGGGTATGTTTATGACATGTGTATCGGTGTAGGCAAGAATCCCTTCTTTTCCATATTCACGTCCCATGCCAGACTGTTTTACACCGCCAAATGGAAAACGGACATCGAGCCCCTGGACTGCTGCTGTATTGATCATCGTCGTTCCTGCTTGAATATGTTTGGCAACTTTCACGGCATGCTCTTCTTCTCCCCAAACCGAGCTGGTCAGGCCAAAAATACTATCGTTCGCCAAATTGATTGCATGCTGATCATCATCAAATGGCAGTATAGGTACAGTAGGGCCAAATTGCTCTTCTACCACGATTGGATCATCATATCCGGCACCCAGTACTACAGTAGGCTGCATAAAGTACCCTTTTTCGTACAAATCCTGATCGAGAATTTTGCCAAGCTTTACTACTTTGGCGCCTTTGTCTTTGGCATCATCCACCAGACTTTGAACAAACTCCATCTGCTTTTTATTATTCACCGAGCCGATAGTCGTATCTTTACCAAATGGGTCCCCCACCCGTATCCATTTATTGGCTGCTTCAATATATTTCTCGACAAATTGTTCATAGATGGACCGGTCAACATACACGCGCTTGGCAATCATGCATATTTGCCCAGCGGTAAGAAAGTTGGATATGACAAGACGGCGCATGGCTTTTTCATCATTTACATCAAAATCCTTCAGAACAATCGCGGCATCATTCCCTCCCAATTCCAAGGTCATGTGCTTGATTGTCTCAGCAGCAGCTTTCATAATATGCTTCGCCGTTTCCGTGCCGCCAGTAAAGGCTATCTTGGCAACTTTAGGATTGGAAGTAAGTTCCACACCGACATCCGCCTCACCATGTACTAAATTCAGCACCCCTGGCGGAAAAGCATCTGCAATGATTTCGGTTACCACACTAACGGCTAGCGGAGCCAGTGGGCTAGGTTTCAAGACCATGGTGTTACCTGCCAGCAAAGCGGGAGCGATTTTTATGGTGGAAAGGGATATCGGATAGTTCCATGGTGATATGGCGGAGACAACACCGATCGCATCTTTGGCGATGATTGTTTTTCCACCATCATGTTGTTGGACTTCGTTTTCCAAGACTTCTGCCACATTATCGCAGGCAAACTCCATCCATGCCAAGGAAACCCCTATTTCACCTTTTGAATCATATAATGGCTTGCCATGCTCGCGGCTCAGCAATTCAGCTATCTCGGGTGTACGATCTTTAATGTTCTGAATTGCTGTCCGCATCCGCTTAATTCTGTCTTGCATGTCGGACTCTGCCCAGGATGGAAAAGCATCATGGGCGGCATCAATTGCTCGGACGGTGTCCTCTCGTGTATTGATGGGGGCATATCCGACGACTTCATCCGGTCTCGCCGGGTTTTCCCGGGGTGCCTGTTTTTCAGCTTTAAACTTTTCCCCATTAATAATTGCATCAATGACAATCTGTTTATCAGTCATTCTGTATACACTTCCTTCCCATTAACATCCAAATAATACTTCTAGTATTCACAACATTTTCTTTGTCATTCACCTTTTTTATCCAGCGTTTTTTGGGGTCAGTCCCTCTGTGAATGAGTTCACAGAGGGACTGACCCTCCTATTCACTAACTGCATCCGGATAATCAGAAAAAATTTGTTTTTTCAGGTTTGCTGTCCCGTGGTTTTCTCATCATCAAAAAAAGGGCTGCCCATTAGTCCAAAGAACTGACGGACAGCCCCTTACTTTCTGGCCGGTAAACCAGGGGCGATTAACTGTTACTGCCTTCTATATTCATTTGATGAATTCTTCCTAAAAGCGCATAAACAGCAGCTAATAAAAGCATGAATAAACTGACTACATACCATGAAAACTCCGTAATCGCCTCGCCAAAAGCAGTGTATAAAACGGCCGGTAAAATAACTCCTAAAGCAGAGTAGTACATATAACTTTTAAAACCGTTGGTCATTTCCATCAAGTACAACGACAATAAATGAAAATGCACAAACGGCATGACACGAAGAACCATCACCTGACTGACCGTAATCGTTCGATCATGCAAAAACTTGGTTTTCAGGCGGGCTACTCCTTCCCGAAAACGCGGAAATCTACTGACCAATTTATAAAAAATGAGACTCATCAGCGATAACCCAATAAAGGACAATACCGCTCCTTCTACAAATCCAAACAATACACCTCCGGCGATACATACGACAATCACCGGTAAAAACAAAAAGGGCCTAATCAAATGAATAAGAATAAATAGTGCGGGGGCCAACCATCCTGCCCCTTCTATCAAGGATTGAATGGAATCATTGAAATTATCCATACACATCCTCCTCTCCCTGCAAGAATACAAGTCCTATAGCATTTTATAAGAAATGGCCCAATTTGAAAAGATATGTGTCTCTCGTTAAGGACAAGAATTGCTTGCAATACCAGTCTATGCTGCTTTTATTAGATGGTCACGATGTTCGTTTAGATAAGAAAAATTTAATGAATCAACTGTTTTATCGTTACTGTTTCTGCCATTCTTCTGCTAGCAATCCGTAAACAACATGGTCGACGTACTCTCCCTGTAATAATTCGGCCTGCCGAATTTTTCCTTCTTGCGTAAAACCCAGCTTTTCCGGAATGGATCTGCTTTTCACATTTTCCTCTGCTGCCCTGATTTCCACCCGGTTTAGCTGCCAGTTTTCAAATGCTTGTTGAACCATCGCCCTGCAGGCTTTGGTCATCAACCCTTTTCCCTCGAAACCATCACCGATCCAATAACCGATACTTGTTGTGCGGTTATACCAATTAACGTAATGAAAGCCGATAACACCGGCTATTTTATCTTGATGCCAAATGCCTGCCTGAAACCCATTGTTTTCGCTCAATTGTATAAGGGAAGATTTGATAAAAGCTTCGGTGTCTTCTTGTCTCCTGTTACTTCCGATTAAAGGAAGCCATTTCTTCAAACGATCCATCGAATTCCAGGTTAGCAAAAATAATTCAGCCGCATCACCTGGTTCCAACATTTTCAAATAGGACTGTTCGTCAAGTGGATAAGTAAACATTTTTTTGCCCCCTTTACAGCTTAGTAGGTTGATATTCCCACGTTTCCGCGGCTATCATTGTCGTCAACAAACGCTTCACATAAGGAGCAGAAGCCATTTGTGGTAACAGCCATTGTTTATGTTCCTGCAAAAGCCGGACAACATGAGCAGCTGCTTGTGAATGCAAATCCGGTGTAATGTATTGAAGGATGGTTCGCACTTCCGCCTTCATTTCTACGGGAAGCGAGTCTTCCACTGCTTTCAATCCCAACTGGGCCCGGGTTGGCGAATAGCAATGCAGCAGTACCCTGGTAAGATGGACTGCAACATGGTGTAAAACTCCTGCAGCCCACAAATCATTTCCACGCAAAGCGGTTTTACGGTACTGCAGCAAAAACCAAGCAACATCGGTTACATCATCTAAAAATTCTTCCTGCGACAAAGTTAAATGCTGCCTTGCTACATATTTATCCATCAGCCGTTCCGGATCATACTTTACCCGGAAATAATCCTTATCGATATAAGTCTCTTCTGTAACCGTGAACAAATCCACGTGCAGTAAATCTTCATACACGGCAATAATTTGTGGAGCAATGATAAATATATCATCGTAAAACAATAAGGATCCATAGGCCTGCAAATGAAGGAGACGACGCTCCAAGAATGATTGCTTGTCCGATTCTTCCACAAGACAATAAAGATCAATGTCCGAGTTCTCATCATGCTCCCCGCGTCCTATCGAGCCCTTGACAAACACTGCCCGAACTAGCGGATCCGTTTGCAGGCTTGCAGTAATTTTCTCTAGCGCCTCCTCTTGTATCACACTTCCTTCCTCCCTTTTTAAAAGTAAATATTACGTCATTATATTACGTAGCAAAGGGGATGACAAGGTTTAATTTCAGCGGATACTCGTTCCGATCAGAAAAATCAGAATCTGGATAACTGACTGTTACCCATCAACGTTAGCAACGGGCCGGTTTCCATCGGACGGATTGCAGATTTGATCACTACCCATCCTTTGGCCTCATAAAGACTTTTTGCGGCACGATTATCGACCTGTGTCGTCAATACCGAAACAGCATGATGCGACTCTTTAAGTAGAGCATCATGGAGCTTGCTGCCCATTCGCATTCTTTGAAAAGCAGGATCAACAGCAAGCTCAACAAATTCAAAACAGTCATCCAGCCATGCACGCCTTTCTTTCTCGTCCAAAAAAGCTTCGATTTTGCTGCGATAGAATTGTCCAGGCATCGACGTATATCCATAAGCCATGCCAACTGGCGCGCCGGTCTCATTTACCGCCTTCATTGCCTTAAATCCTGGATATGCAGCGTGTTTTTGAATCCTTTCTTTCATTCTCTCAAGATGGTGTTCCGGATTGTCAGGATGATGGACACGACAATAGACAGCTGCCAGTCCCTCCAAGTCTTCTTTTTCATTCATAACGGTTGAAATATCCATTCTTTCTCCTCCCCTATTACTCTATGATTGATTGGTGATGACCTTTCTAATCTTTTTCATTTCGCATGCATCATCTCTTGTCTGGTTTTTATTCCTGTTCCGAAGTCTTGAGTGCTGCGCAACTGTCCATGCTTGCTCCCCACGAAGGTAAGATGTACATCAACTATAGTATGGCCGGCTTATTTGAATAATCGCCCTCCTTATATCTTCTTGTAAGTTTGAGTGACTTCGCTTGTAGACTAGGCGAAAATACAAACTTCTTAAAAATTGCTTTATATTTGCCCGGTGGATAAATAGCTGTTGGCTCCCAACAGCAAAGTTAGCCTCCAGCTCTTCTGTAACAAAGGTGATTTCCTGGAGTACAGATTCCTCGCTGAAACCCCGTTCCAGCATTGCTGTAACCGGCAATGCCATCCGCTCATCCTCTTCTAAACCATAAAAACCGCTCGAAAAACCCATCACCCGAACAACTGCTTGGTATATCTCCTGATAACAGGATTCGATGCCAGGCTGTTGGACCAGTTCACCGATGGCGTCTGCTGCATGGGCAATACTATGAGCCCACCCTTTATCTTCCACCAGGCCTCTGATGTCCTTTTCTTCCTTCAAATATGTCAGCAAAGCTTGCTTTACCGTCAGCAGTTGTTTTGCATTAAGAAAGCCAGTTTGCAAATTTTTATGTAACAGAACAGCGATGATCAGGGAAGAAAACGACCTGGTAAAAACCGAGTCGTCTTTTGTCCCGCCGACTTTATAAAATAAATGACTCTCATCAAGACATACCACTAATAGGACTGCCAACTGCTCTTTCGTATAATCACCGTTCATGATTAGTTGGCTGAACACAGGATAAATCAGTTCATCACGAAGAATCGGATCGGTAACTCCTATGTGGCAAAGCATTTCTTTTGTTAACAAATCAAGTTCTTCTCCTGAAATGCAAGCATCTTTATTCTTTTTTAGCTGCTTTAATCGATTGGTCAATTGTTGGGTATCCATGATAGATCGTTTCTCCTTTTAACGACAGTCATTTTGTATATTGTCTTTGTTCTGCAAAACTTCAAGTCTCCGCCTTAATAGTGGGCAAGCAAACCCTTGGCCCTCGCAATTCGCTCACAATAGACAAAGACACCAAGACCAAGACCAAAATAGAACACTGCATTAAACAGTAAAGTGAGGTAATCACCACTCGGAATTTGAGTCAGTGTGATTCCGTCAATCATTACCTGGCGTACTAGCTCAACTCCTTTTACGATTGGAAAAAATGCGAGAAATGGTGCTGTGGCAAGCGGAATGAAAACCAAACCAGCCAAAATGAACTGGAGAATTTGCAGAAACGCCTGCACTTGTTTCAAGATAATGGCAAGACCTGCAATCATAAAACCAACACCAAACATACTAATGATGGTCAACACGAAAATCGGCAGCAGGGTTAGCACATCCAGATTCAGCCACTCTCCGGCAGTTGCCATTGAAAGGTAAAGCAATCCAACCATGATGACAAAATGAAGGAAAGTGGAAGCGATCAGCCGGACGGTGATGATGCGCCAGATGCCCATTGGTGACATGCTCAGCTGTTCCAGGGTTCCCTGTGTCGCCTCATTCGTTATTTTCCAACCAATGTCGTTGACCACTACCATGGTCAGGTACCAAAAAATATAATTGACGATGACAAACTGAGTGTTAACTGCCTGTGTGGACGGATCTCCAATGACCTGTATGCCAAAAAACAGTCCTAGGAAAATGATATAGAAGGTAAGCAAAAGTGCGATGGTGTTGGGCAAATAACGCTTTAGTTCTATGTATTCTTTACGCAGATTGGCTTTAAGAAGATTGAGTAAGCGCATGGCTGGTTTCCCCCTTTACAATCTTCATGAAAATTTGTTCAAAATTGACCGACTTACGGTCGATCGCTTCGACAGGCGTAGAAGCCAGCTTCAATATATCAAACAAATCATAGATTTCATCGCTTTTTGCAAGGTCGATTTCCAAGGTTGACTGAAGAGAATCTTCAGTGTAGAGGTGAAATGGGAATTTTTCGGTGAGTAATTGTTTTTGTTGTTCATCCAACTGGTTTCCAAGTGTGACTGCGTAAGAACGTACCTCAAACAGTTTCAAGAGGTTTTCCACCCTGTCATCGGTGACAACGTTTCCCTGATTGATAATAACCGTCCGTTCACAAATATCTTGAATAACATCCATATCGTGGGAGCTGATGATGATTGTCCGGTTATATTGACGAACAATCGCTTTTAATATTTCCCGGACCTCATAACCTGTTTCCACATCCAGTCCGAGTGTCGGTTCGTCGAGGAGGATTACTTCGCTTTCCGCCAACATGGCAACTGCAATTGCCAGCTTTTGTTGCATGCCGCGAGAAAGCCGATTAACCAGTTCATTTTCTTTTTCCTTGAGCTTAAATTTGATCAGCAAATCATCAATGATAGCCGCGACCTCTTTGCGGGATGAACCGCGATTGCCCGCAAAATACTCTAAATTCTCAAGCACAGAAAGTCTCCAGTACAGATTTCGGTTTCCTTCCAAAACAGCGCTGATGTGGCGCAGAGCTTTCAGTCGCTTTTTATGCTGGTCCACACCGTTAATCACAATCGCCCCATCATCCGGTGTCAATAGACCGCATATCATTTTGATGGTTGTCGTTTTTCCGGCTCCGTTCGGCCCTAGCAGCCCCAATATTTCTCCGCGATTGACTTTAAACGAAATGCCATTGACCGCTTGGACAACTTCTTTTGTTTTTCTTTTTTTGTACGTTTTCCTTAATTGATTGACCTCAAGAATTGTCTCCATCCCATCATCCTCCCATACTCTTGATTGCTTTTATTTTACGGGAGGGGTAAGGTCTTGTAAATTGCTGGAATACAATATCAGTCTGGAGACGTACAGCTCAGTATTTTTTCCATTCACTGTCTAAAATACTAAACAACAAGGAATCACGCCATTCCATCTCTGGTTTAATGTTCTCTCTCAACAGCCCTTCCTTTTTCATCCCTAGCTTTTCCAATACTCTTTTTGAACCTTTGTTTCTCGGATCACAGGTAGCAATAATGCGGTGAAGTCCCAACTGGCAAAAACCATAGGAAACCATTAAATCCGATGCTTCCGAAGCGATTCCTCGCCCCCAATACTTTGGATGCACAATATAAGATAATTCCCCTGTTTTATTGACAACATCGCGAAGTTTTAGTTCACAACACCCAACCATTTCACCTGTCCCGGACAAAGTAATAGCTAGCGCGTATCGATGCCTCGGGGACACGCATGCTTCCTGCATGCATTGATTTACATACTGTCGGGATTGTTCCTCTGTATTAGGTCCCCATGGCTGAAAAGAGCTGGATTCCGGTAAAGCCGCATACGCATGAACATCAAGCCAGTCTTTTCGCTTTAATTCTCTTAAGAATAACATTTCGCCTTTCAAATTCATTTGATGCTCTCCCCTTTCTTTTTTCTAATCGACTGTTTGCAAAATTAATCGCAATGGATAAGCTCCGTTTGGTTACATTACGTTATAAGGAGGTGTAAGGTATGACGGACAAGGAAAGTCATCCCGAAAAAGAAGCGAATGCCGAACTAAGCGGCATGGGACTGTATGGTACCACTTCAACAGAAGAAGTGGCTGGTTATCAAGCAACTGGAAACATCGAAAATGCCGGAAAACCAGAGAAAGGCTTCCGCAAAGAAGCTGGACACCGCGGAGCAACTGCCTCTGTTAATGGAGAACACCAACGCGGGTTAGAAAAGCCCGGTGACTAGCTACACTAGATGAATAGAAGAGCAGGAACGTTTGCTCCTGCTCTTCTATCTCATCTGCTAATGTTTGCTTGTTTTTGTTGGAAATCGGTATCTGGGTAGTACGTATTCTTCACCAAAACATTCGGACCTAAGCACTTGACTGCCGGACAATGACAGTTCAACGATTTGGCGGTTTTCGTCTCCATCCAGCGTCGATAGGACTCTTGTAAAGGAACGGTTTGAATATTTCCAAGCGGTGGTTCATCGCCAAAGTCAGTAACTGTTACTTCCCCGGTAAAAATACTGACGTTGAGCCTCGAGCGGCCATCTGGATCGTTACGGACAGAAACATTCCTGGCGGCATATAGCTGCTGCTGCAATTCCAACTCTTCGGGTGAAGAACTGCATGGATAGAACGGAAGCGTTCCGAACAGCATCCAAATGTCTTCATTCCGGTGTACAAGCAGCCGGCGAATAGCCGTTCTTATTTGTTCCAAACTCAATGTTTCCAGATTTTCAGCAAAATCGACAGGGTACATAGGATGTATCTCGTGCCGTGTACAGCCCATTTCCTGTATGTGGTCATGGATTTTTTCCAAGTAGGGAAATGTCCTGCCGTTCAGCATAGTTTCGGCGGAAACCATGACGCCTTCTTTAGAAAGGCGCTGGGCATTTTCAACCATCCGCGCAAAGTACTTTTTGCGATTTTCCATCGTCGGCTTTCGTTCCATTCGAGCAAACCCTGTTTCTGCGAATTCCTCTTCCGTCCCCCAGTTATGGGAAATATGGAGAACATCCAGATAAGGAATGATATCGTCATAACGTCCGTATGGCAGGGTTAGGTTCGAGTTAATCTGGGTTCTCACCCCGCGGGCATGGGCGTATTGAAGCAGGGGCAGGACATAATTCCTGACAGATTTTTTGGACATCATCGGCTCTCCGCCGGTAATGCTGATTGCCCGCAAATGCGGAATTTCATCCAAACGCCGGAAAATCAGGTCCATAGGAAGTGCTTCCGGATCGCGATCCCGCAGGGCATATCCCACTGCACAATGATTACAGCGCATATTGCATAACGTCGTCGTTGTAAATTCCACATTGGACAACACCATTTCCCCGTGCTGGTTTACATCCAAGTACGCTTCCCAAGGATCATTGGCCGGTGTCATCTTATCAGCGATTATATTAGCGTTCATTTATGTAACTTCCTTTCGGTTGTTCAACTAATAACTTTTTCTATCGTAACATACGAATCCTCTTATGAAGAAAGAAGTTTATAAGAATCTTCTCGTTCTGTTTTCTATTCTGACAGCAATGACAGGAATGCCTGTAAATTGCGCGAACGCCACTTGTCTTTGTGGACAGCAGTATAAATCCCAATTTCATTCCCAGTGGTTATCGGGATTGCTGTCAATTCACCGTTTTCCACTGCATCCTTTACTGTAAAAGAAGGTAACATGGCTTTTCCCAATCCACTCAAAACACACTGTTTGATTGCTTCAATACTCGGCAGTTCTATTTTTGCATATCCCGCTTCTTTTTTTAGATAGTCCTCAATCAATGGTCTCCAGCTGCATGTGTACTCCGTTACCAGCATGGTTTCAGCTATACGCGGGGCAGAAGGTTTTGCTGCTTCAACAAGTGTAAGGCGTTCCTCTTTGATTTTCTCAATTGTTAAATCCTTGGGCTGCCAATCAGCAGCATCTACCAGAATCGCCGCATCTATATCTCCCTTCTTTAATTGGCCGGAAAGATTTTCATAATCTATTGATTTAAGCGTCAACTCCACCAAGGGATACTGCTCCATGAATCGCCGGATTTTACTTGGCAGCCAATAAATCATCAGTGATTCACTTGCTCCGATGGATAAAGGCCCTGCTGGTTGGTCGCCTTCCTTGATGATTTGTTTTGATTTGGCGTACAAATTGATGATGTCAACGGCATATGGAAAAAATCGCCTGCCGGTCTCGGTAAGGGTGATCGTCTTTCCCATCCGGTCAAATAAGGGATACCCAAGTTCCTCTTCCAAAGCTTTAATATGGGCAGTTATCGAGGACTGTGCATATCCCAATTCATCTGCAGCTTTTTTAAACCCTCCTTTTTCCACGATGGTTTCAAAAGTAACGAGATGACGCAACTCCATGCAATACCTCCTTATTATCATTTTTATCGAATAAAACTATCTAAAACTTCAATTTTACTGAATCAACTTTCTATTATAGACTGTTCTTATAAACAGTTCAATTGGAAGGCGAGTGATCATCATGAAGGTGTTGACCTTTATTACCCATCCACGAAAAAATTCTTTGACATTTGCCGTTGCAGAGAAATTTATGGAAGGGCTAAAAGACGCTGGACATATAGCCGATAAGCTCGATTTATACCGAAGCGGTTTTAATCCATTAGTGGAAGAAGACGATGAACCTGATTGGAATAATACCTGCCAGCACTTCTCCCCTCAAACAACAGCAGAAATGGAACGGTTGAAACAATATGATGGCTTGGCGTTTGTCTTTCCTTTATGGTGGTGGAGTATGCCGGCTTTGATGAAAGGGTATATCGACCGCGTGTGGAATTATGGTTTTGCGTACGGAGGGAATAAACTTCCGATTGAACGCGTTCTATGGCTCACCTTGGCAGGCGCTCCTCCTGAACGATTCAGTAAAAGGAAGTACGATTCCATGATGCGTCGTTATTTCAATATAGGACTTGCCGACTACTGCGGCATCGAACACTCTCATTTCGAATTGTTCTACCAAACAATCAATCCGACCCCAGACCATGTGGATATGCTACTTGAAGAAGCTTATAAACTGGGGAAACAATACTCGGTACTTTCAGATGAAAAGGAGATCGAATCATGAACATTTTGACCTTACTAGGCAGTTCTCGAAAAGATGGAAACAGTGATTACCTGGTCGAACAGGCACTTGGTGGTGTTGACCATACGTCCATACACCTGCTCGATTATCAAATGAATCCTATTATAGACGAACGACATACGGAAGAAGGCTTTACAGCTGTGGAGGATGACTATGAAAGGTTGCTCAAGGAATTTCTGGATCATGACATCATTGTATTCGCCACGCCTTTATACTGGTTTGGTATGTCCGGACAGATGAAAATCTTTTTTGACCGTTGGAGCCAGTATATGCGCGATCCTCGTTTCCGTTTTAAAGAGTTGATCAAACAGAAAAAAGCGTATGTTATCATAACCGGTAATTCACCTGATCCTAAAATTTCAGCGCTTCCTTTGATTCAACAATTCAAGGCGATTTTTGATTACGTTGGTGTCGAGTTTTCCGATTATATCATCGGTCAGGCCAACAAACCTGGTGAGATACAAAACGATCCCTTCGCATTGGCTAAGGCCGATTTATGGAATCAACAGTTTAAACAATTAGGAAATTAAGAACCACTAGATTGTTTAAAGTAGTTGCAATCCCGTCGAGAGGGCTAACATCACAGGAGAATTAATATTCGATTACATTCCGTTTAGCCCATAATACAGTGATCACAAATTATCCTGTTGTTTGGGGAGTGCTTCGTATTGCTACGGCAAGATACTACGCTTTCCACGGGCACAGCTTCAACTTCCTCAGAAAGCAAAAGACGCTTTCTTGCGGGATTTTCAGCTCGTGCTGTTCCCGTCGGAGTCTCCGTATCTTGCCTTCGCTACGTTTTCATCGTCTTTTTATAAGTGAAGGGTAGAACAGAACGATTTCCTTTATTCTAATAAAGGAAAGCAGAAGCGCCTGTTCAAAGGAGTACAGGCTAAAACCGCCACGTCCTGTGGCAACGCCTGCATGACCCACATCATTCGGGCCTCCGACTAGCTTAAGCAAAGCCTCGAAGTGGTGGGCTTTTGCCACACAGAGGATTTGCTTAAGACCTCGAGGGGTTAGGCGCAGGAGCTAGACATCTCTGAAATTTAAACTTTCTTATCTTTTCAAAGTTCGGTGCCATTTATTTTGGTCACGACTCTTTGTTTTGTCAATGTCCTGTTCATCTAAATACGCCCTTTAAATCAATAGGAGTACATTATTTAAAGCGGTAGATGTATTTCCCTTGCCGGGTTATAAACGTTAAGCCAATCTTCTGCTTCTGCCTTTATCCAACTTCCAAAGCCATGCAAGAATTTCAATATTTCTTCTGACTCTGTTAAAGGGTTGATTGCGTACCAGAGAGCCGTTCTCATCTGAGGCTCTTTTTCAGGGTAATGATTAGAAAACAGTTTATAGGCTGGGAATAGGTCCCTTGTGTAAGCCTGTTCTTGAACAATGACAAGCGCAGCGCCAGCCCTCACAATAATTCGCATGATCCATGAACAGCAATCCTTAATGTCCTCAATATCGTCATTTCCCATTAAATCATCCTTCGCTCTTTCAATCAGAGTTGTTAAGTGAATGAGGTGTTCATTCGCCAAAGAGCTATCGGGTTTATAATCAGGGAGCTTACCTATTAGGTTTTCGCCATACACACAGATACCATAGGTTTTTAGAATAAACGGGATCATGGAGCAATATGTTGACTCCTCAACCTCACTTAAAGGGCTGAACCCTAATTCCACACCATTTATAAAGGAGAATTTCTGATCAATAATTTGTTCCGCCTCCTCCACCCAATAAAGATCAAGTTCTTCAGGATTGGAATAGGTTACGATTATTACGTCCACATCCGAT
Organism: Sediminibacillus dalangtanensis; assembly: GCF_017792025.1. Taxonomy (NCBI): domain Bacteria; kingdom Bacillati; phylum Bacillota; class Bacilli; order Caryophanales; family Bacillaceae; genus Sediminibacillus; species Sediminibacillus dalangtanensis. The sequence continues at coordinate 1,154,067 of NZ_CP046956.1, read as the reverse complement.
ACACCTTCAATGTCTAACCCTCTTGGGACAGAACCTCTTATGTAAATGCTGTGAATTTCGTTTGGTAAAACGGAAAGACAGCTTTCATTTATTAGTCGGACAACTTCTCGATATTTATCATTGATTTTATTTGGATCAGACTGGTTTATGATATAGCCTTTGTCGTCTACAGGACATAAAGACCCTATTTCTTTAATTTCAGTCATACTTTGGAAGCCCCCATATCTTTTTTACTATCAATTCAATCCCTTTGATTGTTCGATTATTGCATCCCTAAAGTTTAACTAAGGGAAACTCCAACCAGCAGGGTATTACTGTATGTTAATGTTATGAGCTGACCACTCTTAAAAAACACCCTCAATGTAAAACACTATATTTGGTAAGAAATAGAATAAGACAATTAAGCCAAAAACTGTGATTAAAAACACCCAAACTTTTTTTAGCTTTAACTGTACAAAAATGGATAGTATTACAAGGATATTAAAAATGGCAACAGCTTTGAATCAAACTTCATATGTTCTACTTGGGTCTGGTGAAGCGATATTATATACTGCTCCCAACCCAATTACGGTTGTCGCCAGGAATAGTAAAACATGTATAAAAATGACCACAAACTTATACATCAAATTCTCCCCCTTCATCTGGGAAACTGACCTGCAACGGTTAAGAACAATCCTTAATAAACTGTCTATTTATTTTAACATAATATCTCAAAAGCATTGACCTGCATTGTTGTAGAAGAATCAACATAGCAACTAATATCAATAAATCGTTGACAACAGAGACTGTCAGCGTGTTAATAAAGTTCTTGCGATTTTGTAAAGCTTAATTCAAGTGGTATATTCAATAATCGTTGATATAGGGGAAAACCAGAGACCTAATCATATGCGATTTGGTCTCTGATTAATATGCTATTTTGTATTTTTCTCCACCGGAAACAGAACTACTTAATCGTGATCCCGTACTTTTTATATCCATCTTTTTATGTTGAACTTATTTTCTAATACGCTTATCCTAACTGGCGCTTAAAAACTTTACTGGCTATCAAATAAGCGATGATCATGATTCCAACACACCAGGCAAGCGCAGTCCAGATACCGTTTCCGACAGTACCTTGATACAAGAGGGCACGAATGGAATTCACGATGGAAGTGACGGGCTGGTTTTCAGCGAATGCACGAACAGCCTTAGGCATCGTATCGGTGGGAACGAAAGCAGAACTGATAAACGGTAAGAAAATCAGTGGATAAGAGTATGCTGTTGCCCCTTCCATTGACCCTGCTGTCAATCCGGGGATGATCGCCAGCCACGTCAGTGCCAGTGTGAATAGTCCAAGTATGCCACCTACCGCCAGCCAATCCAGGATATCGGCGTCAGAACGGAATCCCATCAAGAGCGCAACGAGTATAACAATCACTACAGTAAGTGCATTGGAAACAACCGAGGTGAATACGTGTGCCCACAATATCGATGAACGCTTGATGGGCATTGTAATAAAACGCGCCATCAGTCCGCTTTTCACATCCGTAAATAGCCGTAAGGAAGTATAAGCAACACCCGATGCGATTGCGATTAGCAAGATTCCCGGTAACAAATAATTGACGTAGTTATCCGTGCCTGTTTCTATGGCTCCGCCAAATACGTAAACAAAAAGCAGCATCATCATAATCGGCGTAACCGCAACTGTGATGATGGTATCCGGGCTGCGCAAGATATTACGCATTAAACGACCTAGTAATACTCCTGTTTTCCTTTTCATTTACTTCCCCTCCTTTTTACCAATGATTGCGAGAAAAATTTCCTCCAATGTCGGCTGCTTCTCGACATATTCCACTTTCACTGGCGGGAACATCTCCTTTAGTTCGGTGAGGGTGCCAGTGGTGATGATTTTTCCGCCATGAAGGATGGCGATACGGTCGGCTAGTTGTTCGGCTTCCTCCAGGTATTGAGTCGTCAGCAATATGGTCGTGCCACTGCCGGCAAGCTCCTGGACTGTTTCCCATACTTCAATCCGCGCTTCTGGGTCAAGCCCTGTGGTCGGTTCATCGAGAAAAATGACTTCTGGTTTCCCAATCAAACTCATGGCAAGGTCAAGTCTGCGCTTCATTCCGCCAGAATACTTGTCTGCGCGTTGGTTGGCCGCATCAGTCAGGTGGAATTTCGCAAGCAATTTATCGGCGACTTGAGTGGGATTAGAAACTCCCCGCAACTTGGCAATCATTATTAGATTTTCCCACCCGGTTTGCATGCCATCTAAAGCAGCAAACTGCCCTGTCAAACTTATGCGTTGGCGAACATGTTCTGGTTGACGCTGAACGTCAAAGCCGCAAATACTTACTTCTCCGCCATCCGGCTTCATCAACGTCGAGAGGATGTTAACCGCCGTCGTCTTGCCGGCTCCGTTTGAGCCTAGCAGAGCGAAAATTTCACCATGTTTCACCTCAAAATCGACTCCCTTTAAGACTTCCTTGTCTTTAAAGGTTTTTTTTAATCTTTTTACCGTAATTGCTGTATTGCTCATTTTAGTTTTCCTCCTTATAAAAAGCGCCAGCAAGCCGCTTCCGAAAACCGAGTTTAGGGCACTCTGCCTGATAAGCTAGAGGATTGTTCTCCTTCAGACAATGAACGTTCAATCATTGAAGGGCCTTGCAGAGCTCTGTTCTAGATAATTTATCTCTACTTAGTGTTACTGGTATTCAGTACCACTTACTACTAGGTTAAAAATAGAACTGAATAGGGAAGTTGGCAACAGATCTTTTGTTACCAGCCATTCAGTCAGAATGATTTTTTGCATTTCGTTTTCAATGTTTCATACGGTAATTGAAATTTTCATGGTGCTTAGCCGATGTGCTTTAGCACGTACCACCAGTTCACCGACAAATGATTTATGCGGAGCGAAAGCGAATGTTATTTTCAGACTGGCTATGTGTAGATGGCAGAGAGACTCAATCTCATTTCACCTTTCATTGCGCCCGATTGTCTCATTTAACTTCGCACGATATTTATCCTGCCAGGTTTTCGAATCCTTCACTAGTTCGTCGCAAAAAGCAGCCACGTCTTCACCCGTAAGGTCAGTGACTTTCTTGCCATCCGCAGCCCCTTCCTCGAAAAGGTCAAGAATGCCGCGAAAGATCCGGCTAGTTTCCTTCCAATCCGTGAGGCCACCGGAGGTCCACATATATTTTTGAATAGCTTTATAAGCGTTATGGTACTCACTTGGAAGTGCCTTCGCACGAGCCTCCATAGCCCTCCATTCCCGCTTCTCTTCCAGACTCCCGATAATTTTTTCAAAAAAACTCATTTTACCTTCTCCTTTTGATTTCTTTCATTTTTAGTTCATTCATTTTGTCTGAAATAAATTCCCATCTTTCCCAAAAATTTTCAAGGCGTTCTTGACCTGCTGCATTCAGTGTATAAAATTTTCTCGGCGGTCCCACAGTGGATTGTTTTTTTTCTATATCCACGAGGTTGTTTTTCTCAAGCCGTATGGTAATTGTATATACTGTTCCTTCCACTACATCAGTGAAGCCAAGTTCCCGCAGCTGTTGTGTGATTTCATAGCCGTATGTTTCTCCACGGCTGATGATTTCAAGCACACAACCCTCGAGCACCCCTTTCAGCAATTCTGTTATTTTTTCCAACTTCATCACCCATTTGTATTAATCAGTATTCTGTATTACCGGTAATAAGCAATACTTACTACTGGTATATAGTAATACATAATAGCTGTTCTTGTCAAACGTTTTTCTTCTGAAACCACTTTACGAGGAAGTTCTCAGAATCTTGTTGAGGAATTATATCTCTCTAGGAAAAATACAAAACAGGCAGCCCTGCCCCAATGGTCTGCCTGTTTCAACCTAACTCCGTTTATGTCATTATTTTTTCACGGCTTTTATAATCATCGCAGCAGGAAATCGTTGTGCCTTATACAAGGAATAATAACCGTCAGACTGCTCTGCTTTTACGTCTTTTAGATCGGCTGGAACATCGCTTTCTATCACGCGTTCGATAGTAAATCCAGCAGTGATCAAGGCGTTGAGGTACGTGCTCATCTTCCGTCGCTGAAATGCCATCGGTTTATTTTCCCCTTTGAAATTATCGAATTGCAGCATGCCTTCCTCCTGATAAGAGGCATCTAAATAAAAACGTCCATCCTCGCTTTTCATATGGGGATATAAAGGGTGGTCCCAACTGAATATAAAGGAGCCTCCTACTTTCAGATACGAATAGATCAATTGAAAGGTTGCGGGTAGATCTGTCGTCCAGCCGATTGCATAAATCGAATAAACGTAATCAAAATATGCTTTGGGCAGGCCGATCTCCGTTTCCATAGGTGCACAGAACAAGTGAGTCAGATGATCCTGCAGGGTAATTTCCGCAATCCCTTTTTGTTCTTCTGAAAAATCAACACCCCATAACTCTGCTGCACCTTTTTCTGCCATATATTTTAGTGAATGACCGCTGCCAAAACCAATATCCAGTACCTTTTTGCTGGCTATCTCCCCAAATAACTGTAATTCTTCCTCCGACTGTGCGTATGGTCCATATCCCGGCAACGCATCCTGTCCGTTAAAATGGTGTGCTACTGCATTCCAACCGGACCTATTTTTTTCCAATAGCTCTTCTGTCAATTTCATCGCCTCCACTCCCTGGTAATTCCATGAGAAGCAATAAAATCCCTTTAAAATTTCAAAAAAGCAAGCTGTTTTACCACTAAGGTTTTTACAAAAAAAGCTGACCTGCATTCAGGTCAGCCGATAAACGAGACAAGCATGGGAATTAAAAACTTGCCCCATAATACAGTTATGCTGGCGGCGAAAATCATCGCCAAGGTCGAGAAAGTTGCAGCTTGCTCGCCATATTCCATTGCTTTATTGGTTCCGACGCCGTGCGCACTCGTACCTAACGCCAGGCCTTTTGCTATCGTCGATTTTATCGAAAAGCGCTTGATCACGGCTGGTCCGATGATCCCGCCGATAATGCCGGTGAGGATGACAAAAACGGTTGTCAAGGTAGGAATACCGCCAATATCTTTTGAAACTTCGATGGCAATTGGCGTGGTAATCGACCTTGGCAGTACACTGACCAGAAATTGATTGTTCAAGTGCATAAGCATCGAAAGCAAGAAAGAAGAAAATATTGCAACGAGCGTACCAATGGTAATGCTGGTCACGATTGTACCGATATATTTTTTCAATACGGATAAATGCTTATAAATGGGAATGGCAAATGCAACGGTTGCCGGTCCCAGCATATGCGTGAGCAGACTTGCACTGTCTAAATATTGATCGGCAGACACATGCAGCAAACTGATTAAACCAATGATCAAAATCGGGCTTAACAGCAACGGGTGAAAAATTGGCAGCGGCATGCGTTTATATCCTGCCTTCGCCAACATATATAACAAACTGGTTACGAAAATAAAAAAGATGATACTCATTGGGTATCACGCTCTTTCCGGATCATGATTTTATCTGCAATAAAGGCGGTGGTGCCCATGACAATAAAAGTGCTTATTCCGATGATCAACACTGTACTGAAGCCTTGCCAGCTAAGCATTTCATCATAATTAACAATTCCGACCGCAGATGGCACGAAAAACAGTAACAGTTCTGCGATCAGCCAGTTTCCGCCCTGCTCGACCCATTCCAGTTTTACCAACTTCAGGCAGAGGGCCAAAAACAACAGCAGAAGTCCGATCATCGATGCTGGTATCGGAATCGGAATAAGTACTTTGACACCAGCTCCCAGAAGCAGAAACAAATGAATGAAGACAATTTGAATAAGAATCGTAATGATTTTCAAAGCCTTTCCCTCCAAACTCCTATACCTAAGCTTAAAAATTCGATTATTCTCATCTTACAACCGTTGTCTTCATTCGTAAAATACATAAATATTATACAACATATAACTTTTGGTTATATTCGTTCGTGCATCTGCTGGATAAAATCAATAAACGTCCTGCTTGCATAAGAAATGTACTTTTCCTTTTTTGTAATCACCGCAAGATTCCAAGGAATGGTTGGATTCACTTTCAGAATATGCAAACCGCTGTTCTTCACTTTGTTACAGATCGAATCAGGTAAAATCGTAATCCCGAGATTGGCCGCGACCATTTCCGCCATCAAATCCCATTGCGAACTTTTAAACAAAATATCCGGGTGATAACCAGCCTGAATGAACTTCTCCAGAATGATGTCATGAAGGGCAAAATCTTCATGATAAAAAATAAATTCTTCATCTTTTAATTCCATTAAATCAATTGATTTTCGATTGGCAAAACGATGTTCCTGCGGCACGACAACATTCATTTTTTCTTCTACAATCGGATAGATATTAAATATATCCTCATCGACGGGCAGCACAGCGACCGCCAGATCCAGTTCCCCCTCATCTACACTTTTCACAACCTTAGCACCTCCATACTCGGTGATGGTTATTTTAATGTTTGGGTATTTCTTATGAAAGGCAGATAACACATTCGGAAAAAACAAGCTGCCGATGATCGGAGGCAGTCCGATATGAATGGCACCACGTTCCAACTGCGTCAAATCATTCAATATGGTTGCCATATCATCCAATTGGCCATGAATTTTCTTCGCATATTCTTTTACCACCATACCGGCATCTGTCAGTTCACTCGTTTTATTGGATCGGACGATCAACGTCATGCCCAATTCTTCCTCGAGGGCTTTGATCATTTTACTTAATGCCGGTTGAGAAATATGGAGTGATACCGCCGCTTTGGTGATGCTTTGTTGTTTTGCCACCTCTAAAAAATAATGCAATTGACGTAATTCCATCCGGGCACCTCCTATCGTTAGTATAACTGCTATTCGATTCAACTATCGTCATTTTATCAGACCGATGCAGGAAACAAGAAAAACATGCTTAATAGTAGAGCTATTCATCACCAATAAAGAAAGGTTGGCGAGCCTGCGGGAGGATACGGAGACGGATAATGTACTTACTAATAAAAAAAGACACTTGCCATGAAGAAAAAACTCCATACAAGTGTCTGCTGTATTTACTCATATTCTTTTTCGATCTTTCTCGTACTTCTGACCGTATCAATCGGCCGAACCGCATTTTCGATTTGGTCACGTTTCGACTCGAGAAATGGCGGCAGTGAAAGCTTTTCTCCCAGCGTTTCATATGGTTCGTCGCCCATGAAGCCTGGACCATCGGTTGCCAACTCAAACAAAATTTGCGGTGCCACCCTTGTGTACAATGATTTAAAGAAGAAACGGTCAACATACCCGGAGGTTTGAAAACCAAATCTTCGATACCATTGATCCCACTCTTCTAACTCTTTCCGGTCCTCGATACGGAAAGCGGCATGATGGACGGTACCAAATCCTTGGCGTGCTTGAGGAAGTACTTTGTTGTGTTCCACAATGACTTGTGCACCATTTCCTCCTTCACCAACTTCGAATAAATGGAAAGAACCTTCCTGATCTATTTCGTTAAAGACCAGAACTTTTTCCATCATTTCTTTAAAGTAATCGAAATTCGCAATCCGCACAAATATCGGACCTAGGCCGGTGATGGCATATTCCAATGGAATCGGGCCATCCTGCCATGGTGTTCCCGATGCGACCCCTTCATTGTGTTCATCGGATACCAATTGGTAATGCTGGTCATCAAAGTCGACGAACGACAACGTTTTTTTGCCGAACTGTTCTTTGATGCCGGTATGTTTTACTTCCAGACGGTCAAACCGCTTCACCCAATAGTCCAAAGCAGCGTCACTCGGAACCCGGAAGGATGTTTTAAAAATTTCATTGGTTCCATGCTCGCCTTTTGGTATCCCGGGAAAATCGAAAAACGTCATGTCGGTACCCGGGCTGCCTGTATCATCAGCGAAAAACAAATGATATGTTTGGATATCATCCTGATTGACTGTTTTTTTCACAAGCCGCATTCCAAGAACATACGTAAAAAATTCATAGTTCTTTTCCGCACTGCTGGTAATCGCTGTTACGTGATGAATTCCTTTCAACTGGTTCATCTCTATTCCTCCATGTATAAAATCACGAGCCACCGTAGACGCCTTAGCTATTCCCGGCGGCTAATGTCTCATTCCTATTTCTACTCTTCCAAAAATATCTTTAATTCAAGATAAATATATCATGTGCTCGTTTTTAGTGTCAATCCAAGTATCTTGTACCCATATTTACAGATAAATCCGTCATAGGAGACAGTAGGAATAATCTAAAAGAGTGGATAACCTTCCAGTTTTTTTAGATAGATCAATAAACGTTCTTCCACCTGTGCTTTCGTACCAAAGCGAATTACTTGTTCACGATTTAACACTTCCTCTTTTAACAACTGAAGGTGGGTGTAGGACATTGTCAGTAACTTTAAGAATACTTCCACGTGTAAATCAGCATGCTTCTGTCTGGAACCTGCAGTATATCCTTCCATAAACCCTTTGGCATTAGCTGCTAACTGAGGAATATATCGATCATAGTTGCCCTTTCCATACCTTATTGTGTTATAAAAGGTGGGAAACAAGGTTTGATAGTTGAAAAGGTGATTAGCAGCAAGAGATGTCCCAGAATATAGAAGGGGAAAAGGATCGATCATTTTAGCGCCACGTTGCGTAAAAAGAATATTTTCAGGGGACGTATCCTGATTGGTCAGGACGACTTGTTCCTTATCTACCGAGCGATTTAAAAGAAGACACTCTGCCTTCTTGATCACTTTTTCTTTGTTAAACTCGTAGGGACTAGCAACCAATTCTTGTAATTCTTCCTCATATTCTCTTGACTCCTCCAAAAGAAATGCATGCAAATCCTTTCCCATCTTACCTCTTAGTTCACCGTTTTCTCCTTCTTCAAGATAACCTATCCCCTTATAAGGAGGCTTCACCGATTCAAGCGCCCGAAAAAACATCCCTAACTCTCTTCCGTATTGTTTCGATTCTTTTGTTGTTTGTTGGCTTAATCCAGCGGAATCCCCCATATAGGATTCCATTGTGTAGGTCATATCCTTCTTTACACGGAACTTAAAATGCTCAGGACAAATCCCTTTTTTCACCTTGTTCGCATGCTGGTAAAACGCAAGCGTAGCAGCATATTCCTCCCTTAATGCTTTTTCGTTGAAAAGGACTTCTTTTTCATAGGCAATTTTCTTTGGAATACGCAGAACAAGTTGTTCTTCTTCAATCAAATAGGCAAAGTGCCAGGCACCTTCTCCTAATCTATTAATTCCTGACTCAGTCGCTATCTCTTTCATTCCCTCGGTTTTCAGGATTTTGTTAATATGTTCCAACTCTAGCGCAGGAGTTGCAGTAAGAAAAAGCATTTAGACGAAAACTCCTCCTATTTATATATTTTTACAGAAAAAACACGAAAGTTATCTGTCAACTAGGACGTGCTTCCTTCTCTGCCATTTCCCTTTCCGCTTTCTTGATTAATTCCGGCGATGTATAGATGACTTTTCCAATATAGAAAAAGCCTGCGATCGTAATCCCGGTTAACAGCCAGCTGAATGCCTGACGAAGAATGATCCCTTTATCGAATGCCTCCACTCCGTATTCTATAATCAACCAGGCTTTTACCAAAGCAAGGACGCCACTCCTCAACGCAAAAACAAGCGTGATCAGCTGAAAAATCAGAAAAAGCTGTTTCTGATAATAAAGACATTTACTAAACTTCCGATCATAGCCTTGCAATTCAGCAAAATCCAAACCGAAGTAAAGGGTAATCGGCTTTTTGATAATGATGGAACTGAAAAAAAACAAACTCATAGCTCCAGCATAGAAGACTTTGTTCCAAAGCAATTGCAGAGAAGAGCCTGCCAGGACATCAACCAACGTCTCGATCATCAGCGTAACGAGAATAAAGACGCCGAAAAAGTTGATTCGTTTCAATTCGAAAAAGCGATATACACTGTAAATAATCCCCGGGACAGAAGATAGCAGCATAGTATAATAATCTCCGATGAAATCACGGATAAAATGCCAAATAAATAATGGAAATAAGACATAAAAAATAATGTCGAGCAAAACAATATTTTTCTTCATTCCAACCACCTTTCCAATTAATCTGATGTTTTTCTTTAGTACGAAACCCTGCAAAATAAGGTTTCATTGCAAAAATGAAGGATATTAACACTCAAAGTTTTCTAACAATTTATTGTGCCTTATTATCAGTGGCTATAAAGCATTCGAAAAAAAGAGTGCTAAAAGCAAAAAAGAAAGGCCGATATATCAGCCTCCCACGTTTTATAGTCTTTTTTGCAAGAAATATTGATCGAATCCCTTAGGATGGTCTTCCAGGACCCCGAACACCTGATAACCCTGCTTTTGATAAAATTCTGGCGCCTGGAAGCTGAACGTATCAAGAAAAATCAAACGGCATTGTTTTTGCTCCGCAAGTATTTCGGCCTGCTTCAATAACTGTGCCCCATATACTTTGGAACGATGGCGTTCATCCACCCAAAGAAAATCTATATGCAGGTGATGCCAATACATTGTCCCGGTGATCCCGCCGATGATGTCACCATTCTCTGATGTCACCGTAAAACAGATGCTCTCTTTCGGGGTTTTCAAATGATTGGGCAGCTGGCTCATATTATGTTCAATTAATTTTTCTCTTATATACTCTTTATCTGACTGATTATCCGTTTTTTCAAGTTTCATTTCTTTCTCCTCTTAATTCATGATTAACATATCACTGTCATCAAATTCCCAATTTTCCCCATAAGCAACTTCCCAATAAAATCCATTCGGATCTTGAAAGTAGCCGCTATAACCACCCCAAAACACCGTTTGAGGCTGTTTGACGATTCTGGCCCCTGCTTCAGCAGCCTTGGCGAAGACTTCATCGACTTCCTGTATCGATTTTCCGTTGTATGCTAGACTGATTGCGGCAGCACTCGGATTTAACACCGGCGGGTCTTGTTCGTTGATGTCTTTTGCCAGTTGTTCCATAGGAAAAAGCGAAATTTTTGTCCCGCGGTTATTGAAGAAAATCACCTCAGGGTTCGATTCCTCCCCATAGACAATAACCTCGAAACCGAGACCGTCACGATAGAAATGCAAGGATTCCACCATATCTCGGACGCCGAGCGTTATCAAATTCAAACGATTCATTCTTTGGTCCCTCCTTTATTCTTTCACACCGCTTTCTAAGATAGAAAAAGCCAAGTCTTCACAATCAATTTCCGCCCTCGCACCGTATGGCAGGATGAATTTCGGTTCGGTATGTCCGAAATTCAGATTATGAAGAATCGGCAGCTTGGTAAGATTATGCTCCTCCATCACTTGCCTGATGACTGATTTGTATTCCTCATAATATGTTTCGTCCATTGGTTTTCCAAAGATGATACCGTTCGCCTTCTCCAGTATTCCCTGTGCAGCATAATTGCGCAGCCAGTACTTGATAAAATCTGGTTCCGGTTTTTCCTCAGACGTTTCAAAAAACAAGATGCTGTCTTCCCAATATTCCTCATCCGGCCACAGAATGGTTTGCTTCGCAAATTCCAGGACTTCTATACAACCGCCGATAAGCCGGCCTTGTACGCGCCCTTTTCCTTGTAAAAGTTCATAGCCAGCATTTGGACGCAGACTTCTTCGTTTGTTTTTATTTTCTTCTAACCATTCCAGACGTTCACTCGTCCACTGCTTTGCAGGTTTGATTTCTCCGATTGGTTCCGTACGGAAGAATGTTCGTTTCATATTCTCAACCGTATAGGCATCCATTTCCACGTTTTCAGCGAAATCTGTCATAATTGCTGGCCCATAAAAAGATGACACACCAGCTTTATGACAAAACAAATGCGCAATCGTCACATCCGAATACCCCATCAAAATTTTCGGATTCTGACGGATCACTTCGAAGTCAATGTAAGGCAGCAGTCTGATACTGTCATCCCCGCCGATATTCGCGATAACCGCCTTAATGGTTGGATCCCGAAATGCGGTCATGATGTCTTCCGCACGGGATTCAGGATGATGGTAAAGAAACGCTGCTCCTTTCAGACTGTGGGGCATTGCCACCACTTCAAGACCGAAAACATCTGAAAGTCTTTTGATTCCCTGCTGATATCTCCAGCGTAATTCAGGTTCTCCCGCCCCTCCCCAAGAAGGACTAATCGTAGCAACCCGGTCACCGGGCTTCAGTTTTTCTGGCTTCATCAACATGTTCATGATCACCTCTTTCACACTCTACATTACTTATTCGGTTTCATCATGGAAATTCCTTTATATTTCGACCTTTTCGACTTAAGAAAACTGTGTAATCCATTTCCAAATAGGAAGCAAACAGCGCAATATTTCCGCAGCCGGTTTTCTGTGACGAGCTATGCAGGATGCTATAAGAGTGCAAAAAAATTTTAAAATTGCCTTGCTATCGAATAGTTTTTTCCCAGAGACAAATAACTAAGCAGAAATCAGAAAAGAAAAAGGATGATTATGTATGGATATAATGGAACTAATACTTCGAATTTCCATCGGCTTTTTGGCTTTGTTTGTCCTGACAAGAATAATGGGAAGAAAAGAAATCAGCCAGATGACCTTTTTCAACTTTGTATCGGCTATCGCAATCGGTTCCATAACAGCAAACCTTGTTGCCAATCAAAATTTCAGTTTACGGAACGGTATTATTGCCTTGGCAGGCTGGAGTGCCTTTACCCTGATCATGGACTTAATCGATATAAAGTCCAAACAAGCAAGAAAAGTGGTTACTGGCACTCCGATCACTGTCATCAAAGAGGGGAAAATCATTGAAGATGCCATGCAGAAAAGCAGACTGGACCTGGACTCGTTAAAAGCGATGTTAAGACAGAAAAATGTTTTTTCCTTAAAGGATGTTGACTATGCTATTTTTGAAACAAACGGAAAGCTTTCCGTCATGAAAAAACAAGATAAGCAATCGGTGAACAAAAGCGATATGATGGTAGGCAGTCAACCGACTACATATCCACTCGCCACCGAGGTTGTCTCTGACGGGAAAATCCTTTCTCAAAATTTGTCCAAATTAAATTTGGATAATGCATGGCTGGAGAAGCAGCTTCAGCAGGCTGGTGTCGATTCCGTTGAAGATGTCTTTTACGCAGAAGTACAGCAAGACGGCTCTCTATTTATCGATAGCAAAGATAATTTACTGCATTAAAAAACAAGAACCGCTTCCTAAAGGAGTTGATAGCGGTTCTTGTTTTCTTCTTGTTCCTATACGCCACGCTTGTTTCCCCATACGAGTGCATGCACCTGTGGGAGAACGCGGACATGGTTGAGCATGTCAGATTGCATAACCTGGTCAATCAGCCACTGATACTTTTCCAACAGTTTAGCTGCCAGGATTGCAGGATCAGCTTCTGCTAAATCGTCATTGCCCACTTGCAAATAAAAATCCACCTGTGGGTAACGGTGATGTACGACGGAGGCATAATGCAAATCCTCCTCATCAAAAACGACCACCTTCAAACTGGTATGGGACTGCCTCCCACTGTCAGCCAGCCGGTTTACAATGGTGTCGAGCACCTGCCAATTCGTTTTCATGCCGGAACTGGGCGGTTTAGGAGAAATGGTCAAGTCATCTATATCGATAAACCAATCCTGCCAGCGGCTGCCCTGTGTCTCCAATGCAACTTCGACGCCTTGGTCATGCAGCATATTGATCAGCTCGCCCAAGTTTTGCAGCAATGCTGGATTGCCGCCGGAAATCGTCACATGGTCAAATCGGCTTCCGCCTTTTGCCTGCAGTCCTTCCATAATTTCGTCAGCAGTCATCATCCTGATGTCTTCCTTTGTACTGCCATCCCACGTAAAAGCTGAATCACACCAGGAACAGCCATAATCACAGCCGGCCGTTCGGACAAACATTGTTTTTCTTCCGACAACCATCCCTTCTCCTTGTATGGTCGGACCGAAAACTTCCAGAACGGGGAATTTAATCATTTTCCATCCACTCCCTCCGCGCTTCTGCAAAACTTGTCGGGGTTTCATACAGTTTAACGTACTCAACTCGAAGACTGCGATTATCCAAATTTTTTAGTGCCAAGTCCATTTGTCGATAAATCCAGACGACGATATTTTCCGCTGTCGTGTTCATTGCTGGCAGCATCTCATTCAAATAACGGTGGTCCAGTTGCACTTCTATTTTTTCTTTCCATATTTTTTTTATATCGCCGAAATCCAGGACGATTCCAATATCATTCGTGAACCCGCTGATGCCGAAGATCACCCGGTAGGTATGGCCGTGAAGATTTTTACATTTTCCTTCGTACGCATGTAAATGGTGAGCAGCGTCGAAAGTGAACTCTTTGCTTATCAGCACCCGTTTCTGATGATATCTCAACTCTTCTTTTTGAATATCTTCCCCGAGTTTCTCCAACTTCTCTACAATGGTAAAACCAAGCCCTTCCATTAAGCCTGCGCTCCTTCCCGCTTTGCTATGTAGGCATCCAATCCAGCACGACGAAGCTTGCAAGCAGGGCATTCTCCACAGCCATCAGCCCGTATGCCATGGTAACAGGTCAATGTTTTTTCCCGGACAAACGTAAAGGCGTTCAGTTGATCGGCAAGTTCCCATGTTTCGGTTTTATTGAGCCACATTAATGGTGTATGAATGACAAACTGTTCATCCATCGATAAATTCAGCGTAACATTTAACGATTTGACGAATACATCACGGCAATCCGGATAGCCGCTGAAATCCGTCTCACATACGCCTGTCACCACATGTTTGGCACCTATTTGTTTCGCCATAATCGTAGCAAATGATAAAAACAACAAGTTGCGTCCAGGTACAAACGTAGATGGCAGTCCGCCATTTTCTCCTTCTGTCACCTCTATCTCCGTTCTTGTCAGCGCATTCGGGGCAAGTTGGTTTAATAACGACATATCCAATACCGTATGCTTGATATCCAGATCGGCAGTGATTTCTCTGGCAACCTCGATCTCCTCTTGGTGGCGTTGATTGTAATCAAACGTCACGGCCTCGACCTCATCAAATTTTTCCATAGCCCAAAACAGGCACGTGGTACTGTCCTGCCCTCCGCTAAACACAACCACCGCTTTGTTTTTTTCCATTAAAAAATCCCCCTTTCCAATTGAAACGAGAATTCTATCTACACATTGAGTTGAATCGTTCCCTGTAAAAGAAGACGGAAATACAGGCACCGATCTTTCAAGTAAACAAAAAACGAACACAAAAAAACTATACCTAAGAAAGTATAGTCATTCCTTAGTTTTTTATAGAGGGTGTAGCTAGAACCTCTTATTTAGTTGCATTCTCATCATAACATGCCTGGCGCAAAACAAAAAGCAACTTTTGGATTACGAATTTACACGAAAGCTGTACAATAGACACAGGAAACAAAAGGAGGCGGTTACGATGAAATTAACCAATTCGACGCAGTTTATTAAATCCATTACATGGAACGGTGAAGAGATTCCCGCCGCTAATAGGTTTCCGTTTCATTTACCTGCGGTCCGTTCTCTGGATGAAATCGATTTTCATCCCACGATCACCTACTTAGTAGGAGAGAACGGCATGGGGAAATCAACCTTGTTAGAAGCTATAGCAATTGCTTATGGATTTAATCCCGAAGGCGGCACCCTACATTTCAACTTTTCCAGCTATGATTCCCATTCGGAACTTGATCACTATATCCGATTGGTAAAAGGAGTAAAGCGGCCAACAGACAGTTTTTTCTTCCGGGCGGAAACGTTCTATAATGTCGCGAGCAATATTGAAGAATTGGACAAAGGGCCGGGGGGAGGAAAAGTCATCGATGGATTTGGCGGACGTTCCTTACATAAGCAGTCTCATGGTGAATCTTTTTTTGCAGCATTCCTTCACCGTTTCCGGGGAAACGGCTTGTATATTCTAGATGAGCCGGAGGCTGCGCTGTCACCAATACGCCAGATGTCCATGCTCGCTCGTATTCATGAGTTAATCGAACAAGGGTCACAATTTATCATTTCCACGCACTCTCCGATTTTGATGGCCTATCCCGGAGCGAAAATCCTTCAGTTAAGTGAATCGGGAATTGAGGAAGTTCCTTTGGAGGATACCAGCCATTATACAATCATGAAACAGTTTTTTGAAGATAAAGACCGGCTCTTGCACCATTTGCTTCAATAATCTGGGTAAATACGCGGGGAAAAATGTATAACTTGACGGCTGCGGCGAAAAATAAAGCAAAAGATGATTGGAGCTGAAAGTAATGCCTCACAAACATGCCGTAAAAGTTTCCCTTGTATTTGCTATGATTTTCCTTATGTTCCCTATGATAGCTCTTGCCCAGCCCGAATACGCCGAGTGGGGAAGTATTGCCTTAGAAGATGCTAAAGCACAGTATCCAGACTATAATGCAACCGATTACGCCTACCAGGGAAAAGTTTTTATTTCTGATGAAAGGGAGCAATTTAATTTTCTTATTACACTTGAGGGGGATGAAACGAAAGAAGTCCGCGTTTATGTCCTGGTAAATCCCAAAACAGAGCAACTGATCGATGTTTACTTCGATGAAATGGAATAAAATTCGGTCATACGTTTTTGAGAATTTGTATGCGTAAAAAGGAAGTTGTTTGGCACACACTTTGCTCTCTCGTGGCTCCTCCCAGTTTCCTTCTAGGCACGAGAAAAAAGCGCGCTTCTGCGAAAAGCGTGCTTCTGCGAAAAGCGTGCTTTTTTTGTTCCATCCTCGTTTTTTAACGAGTCTTCTATACATATCATGCATAAATGGTACTGTTCCCGCCATAAAATGTGTTGTGGTAACAGAAAGGACGGATGTATATGGAGATTCATGTGGTCAGGCCGGGGGACACCCTTTGGTCTATTGCATTTGCTTATCAGACAACCATTGAAGCCATTAGGAAAACGAATGGGCTGACGAGTGATCTGTTAATGCCTGGTCTTGCTTTGTACGTTCCATCTCCTGCCGTCTTACCGGTACGCTACGTCCGTATCCAACAAGACGACAGTCTGGCAAAGTTGGCAAGGAAATGGCGGTCTACCATTCCACTCCTGCTGCAGGCCAATCCAGATATATCTCCGACTAATCTACCGATAGGAAATGTACTGGCAATTCCATCTCCAGTTCGTTATCCGATTCGAACGATCGGTTTTATCGATGCATTTGACCCGGCATCCATTCCCGAGTTATTAGATGAACCGTCTGCTTCCTTGACGTATGGAGCAGTATTCACTTACGCTGCACAATCTGACGGAGGCCTCTCCGACGTAGATGACGAAGAACTGATTGAAGCATTGATTCACCGTGATATCGACCCATTGATGGTCGTAAGCAATTACGCGGAAGGTACATTCAGCCCTGAATTAGCGGAAAGTGTCCTACAACCGGAAGCAAGAACAGTGTTAGTCAACAACATTGTTCATACAATCGAAGAAAAAGGCTACAAAGGTGTCAGCCTTGATTTTGAATTCATCCCCCCTTCATCAAGGGAGGCCTTCACCACCTTTTTCAAGGAACTGAAGGCTGCTATCGGCGATTTGCTGCTGCACGTCAATGTATTTGCTAAATCGGAAGATATGCCAGACAATCCATTTTCCGGCGCTTTCGATTATCTGGCAATCGGAGCCTCGGCGGATTTGGTAACGGTATTGACTTATGATTATGGATATACCGAAGGACCACCCGATCCAATTGCCCCTATTGGATGGGTAGAAGATGTCGTCCGTTATGCTGCAAGCTTGATTCCTGAAAGCAGCCTGACGATTGCCATTGCTTTGTTTGGCTATGACTGGCCGGGCACTTCCGCTGCTAACACGACCGGGCCCGCGACAGCTTTGTCTGCGCTGGAAGCCCAGCAAAAAGCATTGGAAAATTACACGGTCATTGAATATGATCAGGAAGCCCGCTCCCCTTACTATACTTACACTCTCAATGAACAGAAGCGGACTGTCTGGTTCGAAGATATTCGCAGCCTTTCGATCAAATATCAGCTTTTGGAAGCCTATCAATTGGCAGGCGCAGCCTACTGGAGGATAGGCTATGATTTCCCGCAAAACTGGGCCTATTTAGAAAAAAATATGGCTGTATTAAAAACTATTTGAACCAGCCCTTTTCCCGGAAACGCGAAATGGCTTCGATTCGATTGCTGACTTCTAGTTTGTCGAGGATCACGGAAATATAATTACGAACCGTTCCGTTGGTGATAGACAGCTGGTCTGCTATCTCTTGCGTATCTTTTCCATCCGCCATCAGCTTGATAACCTGTTCTTCCCGACCTGTTAGGGGATTTGCTTCCGCATAGGCGATATCGATCAATTCCGGTGCATAAACCTTGCGGCCGTCGATAATGACCCGGATGGAATTCGCCAATTCCTCACTAGGGCTATCTTTTAGCAAATAACCGTACACATCCGCTTTTCGGGCCCGCTCGAAGTAACCCGGCCTGGCAAAAGTCGTTAATATAATCACTTTGCATGCATTATCCTGCAACTCTTCCGCTGCCTCCAATCCGCTTTTTACAGGCATTTCGATATCCATCATGCAGATATCGGGCTGCTTTTTCCGGACTAACGACACCGCTTCTTCCCCGTTCCTGGCCATTCCGACCACTTCCATATCTTCTTCCAAATCCAACAACGATCCTAGTGCTCCGAGGAGCATCTGCTGATCTTCAGCAATCACTATTCGAATCACAAGCCATTCCTCCTTTCTCTCTTATTGGACAGGATTTGGCACTCGAATACAGATTTCGGTGCCGGCTTTCGACTCCACTTTGAGGCTGCCGTTGACAAATTCAAGCCTTTCTCTCATCCCTTTTAATCCATGCCCTCCCAAGGAAGCAGTATCCTGTCCAATTCCCCGGCCGTTGTCTTCCACTACGATTTGCCAGCCATTTGGCAACTGCTGTATCGCTACTTTACAAAAAGTCGCTTGGCTATGTTTGACTACGTTAGTTACTGCTTCTTTCAAACACATACTAAGTACATTTTCCACCAA
Source organism: Sediminibacillus dalangtanensis (assembly GCF_017792025.1). Lineage (NCBI taxonomy): Bacteria > Bacillati > Bacillota > Bacilli > Caryophanales > Bacillaceae > Sediminibacillus > Sediminibacillus dalangtanensis. The sequence continues at coordinate 1,135,140 of NZ_CP046956.1, read as the reverse complement.
CAGCGGAATATCGTTCATTTCCTGACTGGTTTCGATGGTAAACTCCATATCAGCAGCTTTCAAAAGTTGCCGTATATGCGATACTTCTTCCTGTAACTTTGCCGCCCTCATTCCAGAAACCATTTCTCTAACTTCCTTTAAGGCTGTCCGTGCTGTTTGGTGGATATCATTTATTTCCGATTTAGCTGCTTCTGGCTTGGAAGTAATTAATTTTCCTGCCAAATCACTCTTCAGGCCAATCAAAGATAACTTTTGTCCCAGCGTATCATGCAAATCGCGGGCAATCCTTTGGCGCTCCTCCATGACCATTAATTGTGAAATCCTATTATTCGCATCCTCCAGCTGCCCCTCCAGTTTTTCCCGTTTAATCCGATTATACATGTTAAACGGTAATAATATCACTCCGATCAAGCTGATAATGATAAAAGGAAGCTGCGTAAAAAATAAATCAAAATGCAAGAAAAAACCATAGGTGATAGACGCAATAGTAGTGGTTAAATGGATGATATAAAGAGTGATAAACCCGCCCTTTTGTTGAATGTTGCCAATGAAAAAAGCTAAAAAGAGAGCGAAATATACGTAACCGAAAAATAAAGTCATAACAATGCTGATGAGCATCTCCACGCTCACCCAAATATAAACCGGCCACCCTTTTTTAATAAAAGACAATCGATAGGAAATGAAAAACGAAAGAATCATCCCTATACCGAAAAGGATTTCCATTAAAGCTGAGGAACGGAAAATAAAATAAAATGGCAAAACACAAAAAATAATCCAGACATAAGTACTAAGGCCGGTGTTTTTGGGAATAATGTGGAACCAATTATGCATAACGTTCCTCCTGCTACTTCAAATTTCTATTCACACCTAAAGAAAGTATAGCAAAAACACGAATAATAGCCTATCTTCTTTCAAAACCTTCTTTTTTGCATACTTTCAATGGAAATAGAATGATTAAGGACCAAAGCGCAAGCGCCTGTTTAAAGGAGTACAGGCTAGAGCCGCCACGTCCTGTGTGGCAACGCCTGCATGACCCACATCGTTTGGGCCTCCCACAAGCTTAAGAACAGCCTTGGCGTGGCGCTTTTTGCCACACAGAGGTTGGGCTTAAGACCTCGAGGGGGTAGGCTGGAGCTGGACGTGGCTGTTTCAGCCAATAATGATCCACAGAGAGTTAAATATATCATTTCCTATACAGTCAAATAACCCTCCAATTGTACCTTCGGAGGGTTATTCAATAGGAGACTATTTTTCCTGGAAACCTGGTCTTCTGTTCGTTAGATTAAGGTCGCTGACAGATTTTTTTTGATCAGTTTGTCGGATGTTTTTAACAGACTTAAAACTGACAAAGGTTTTGCTTTGTTCATCATACAACCGGAATCGCAGGGATTCCAAGCTGGATAGAAAGGTTATCGTCGTAGCCTTTTGCAGCGGTGGAGTGGATGCATGCGCCTCTTCCAGATAATAATTAGGAACACGCGGATTCAAATGGTGAACGTGATGGAAGCCGATGCTCCCTGTAATCCATTGAATCACTTTTGGCAGTTTATAGTAAGAACTGCCGTCTACAGCAGCTTTGACATAATCCCACTCTGCCTCATTTTCAAAATAGGAGTCTTCAAATTGGTGCTGTACATAAAACAGCCAGATGCCTAGAGCTCCTGATACAAATAAAATGGTTCCTTGAATGATCAGCAGCGCTTCCCAGCCGATTGCCCAAAGCAGCAAGCTGTAGATGGCCACCAACGAAGCATTGATCAAATAAGTGTTCAAACGTTCTTTACGCCTTGCTCCCTTGCGATTAAACCGATTATCAATCAGGAATAAGAAAATCGGACCGAGACCGAACATGACGAATGGATTGCGGTACATTCTGTAAGTAAGCTTTTGCCAAAATGAGGCTTGCTTATACTCTTCCACAGTCATTACCCACATATCGCCAGTCCCTCGTTTATCTAAGTTCCCACTCGTAGCATGATGAATAGAGTGGCTTCTTTTCCACTTTTCAAATGCAAAGTGTGTAATAATACCAGTCAACGTTCCCAGGATACGATTGGCTTTTTTGTTTTTGAAAAATGATTGATGGGCACAATCATGGAAGATTATGAACATCCGTACAACAAAACCAGCTGCCACGATTGCCAAAGGAATGGTTAACCAAATGGAAACAGACAGACTTTGGTAAGCCAAAAACCAAAGAATGAAAAAGGCCGGTACTGTATTCAACAGTTGTATAACGCTCGATTTTTTGTCCGCTTTTTCATAAGGAGCTACATTTTTTCTTAATTCCGCTTGTTTTTGTTTACTCATTGTTTTCCTCCTCAAGCATGTTTGTCCATACTTTTTCTGGGATAAACCGCTTAGCTTAACTCCATGTTAGAGGAAAAACGTGCCGATAAACAGACACAAACGTCAAGCCTCCCGTATGACATTTGTCATATAGTCCGCAATTTATGTCTATACAGAAGCAATTATCTACAGAATAGACTCTTCTTTACCTGACAGATTCCGAATTGGTCAAATACGTTGCATAGGTAGACAGACTGTCGATATCAGCCATATCTTCCGAGAAAAGCGGAACATAAAATAACTTTTTGTTGGAAAAAACGCTTGCGATTTCATCCAGGTAAGGCTGTTCAATTTGTTTGCGCCTTTGAAAAAAATCACCATCGGCATATTCCGGCAGCACTTTATTGACTACCAGGGAGTCAATGTGGATGTGAAAAGGTTCCAACTGAGCAATAGCTTTCTTTGTTTCTTCGATAGGAAGCTTTTCTGGATTGAGCACGAAAAGAAAGCCTGTCTCCTTATGATCAAGCAACACCGTTCGCGCATGTTCAAACTTTTGCCTCCGCTTCACTAAGACGTCAAATATTGGGTCCTCGACTGGATCTCCGTCATTTAACAATTGACTGTAATTTTCATTTGTCTTGCGTCTTCTCTCCAACATGCCGTCCATCCACACACCCATCAATTCTGGAAGGCTAAGAAGCCTCACTGTATGGCCGGTCGGTGCTGTATCAAAAATAAGATAGTCAAAGTGTTCCCGCTCCTCCAAAATGATGGATACTATCCGATCGAACAAAGCCGCCTCCTCAGCTCCTGGCGACGCCTTCGCCATATCCATCTGCCTGTTCACTTCTTCCACTAGGCTCGATTTCACTAAACCAGATAGGTTGTCCTTGACACCTTTGATATAAGCTTCTGCCTCCTTAGCGGCATCAACCTCTAATACGGATAAACAATCAGCAACATGGAAGCTTTCCGCACCCACTTCACAGCTAAAAATGTCCCCAAGATTATGTGCAGGATCGGTCGACACTAGCAAAACCCGTTTTCCTGCTTCGGCAGCAGAATATGCAAGCGATGCTGCCGTTGTCGATTTCCCCACTCCTCCTTTGCCACCCACAAATAAAATCGGCTTTTGCAAAAGATCATTCATCGTAGCATCCTCCTATTCAACAACAGCGAATACCGTCCAGCGGTGATTTTTCCATCCCCATCCGCAAATGCCAGTCATGGAATTTTTCCAACATATAAGGATACAGTTCAAGCGTGTAATAGTATACAGGATTCGGTATACCTACCATTTCCGAATAGAGAAGCAGCATAAACAAGTCGTCTTCATCCCGTAATTCCCGGGCTACTTCACTACGATGCGGAAGGCTTAGCATTTCATCGTACCATTGAACCAGTGTTTTAAATTTATCCCTCATCTTTCATCCTCCATTCCTTGAAGAAAAGCACAAGCGCCTGTTTAAAGGAGTACAGGCTAAAGCCGCCACGGCCTGTGGCAACGCCTGCATGACTCACATCGTTTGGGCATCCGACAGCTAGACATCTCTGAAATTTATACTTTCTTATCTTTTAAGAAAAAAGGGGCAGCAATGTGCCCCTTTTTCAATAAAGAAACGTTGCTTCCCTTATGGACAGGCGTAATACCTCATTCAGGATTCCTTTATATCGTTCTTGGTCAACGTGGAGATGGCAGTGATGATAATCCACACGGCAAACACAAAAATGACTGCTCCCAGAACAAATAAAAGCATATTGGCATCAGAACCAAACCACGACCATTGGAAAAGCACTTGGTTGAACATCGCAAGCAGCGTCATGATCAACAGAAACACCATCGGAATCAAGGTGACCAGGAAATTCCTTCCCTGCCGTTTCAGCCAGATGGAAATCAATAGCAAGCTGATACCCGCTAGCAGCTGATTGGAGGTACCGAATAATGGCCATAACAAGTACCCTCCGGATCCAAATCCTTTGGAGCCTTCCGGCAGCAGGACAAGCACAGCACTCAGGATGACAGCAATGCTTGTTGCTACATGCATCTTTGATAACGCAGGGATTTTATACTCGACGCCGAGTTCGGCAATGATATATCGCATTAATCTTACCGAAGTATCGAGCGTTGTTGCTGCAAAGCTGACGACAATGATTGAAACAATCGTGGTGGCGATTCCAGGAGGAATTGCCAGCCCATTTGCCAACTGACTCGCACCTTCGACAAAGTTCCCCAGCCCGGTTGCATTCGCCTGGGCGAAACTGGAATAGGCTGCCGTGAAATCACCAGCCGAAGGAAACAAGGTAATAACCGCCAGAATCGATACTAACGCAAGTGCCCCTTCGCCCACGGCTCCAAAATATCCGACAAAGCGAGCGTCCGTTTCTTTGTTTAACTGCTTGGAAGAAGTTCCGGAGGACACCAATCCATGAAACCCTGAAATAGCACCACAAGCAACTGTAATGAACAACAGCGGGAACCAGGATACATCGCTTGCCGAGCTTGCAGCAGGAGCTGTCACCGCAGGATTGGTGAACAACAGCCCGAGATATAGGATAGCCATTCCAACTACCAGCTGATGGGAATTAATATAATCACGTGGCTGCAGCAATTTCCATACAGGAAGGGTCGAAGCAATATAAACGTAAACCATTAATATCACAATCCAAATTAGAAAAGCGCTGGAAACTGCGCCCATTCCAAACAGGCCGGCAGCACCTTCCCCTCCAAAGTACGCAACGACATCAATTTGCAGAAAGTCTATATTGCTGGCCAGAATGGCTACACCATACATGACCACCAGGGCAATGATGGAAGGCAAAAGCATTTTTGTTTTCCCTTTATATACAGCATAGCCAATCCAAATCGCCAGCGGAATTTGAATAAATACCGGAAGTACACTGGCAGGGTAAGAAATAAATAGATTCGAAATCACCCAGGCAAAAACGGCATTGATCATCAAAACTAGAATCAATATGATAAACAAAAATAGTAGTTTTGCTTTTTTACCGATTAACCGGTGGGCCAGTGTTCCGATCGACTGCCCTTTATTCCTGACAGACAAAACCAGGGTACCGAAGTCATGAACGCCTGCGGCAAAAACCGTTCCAAGCACGACCCACAGGAATGCAGGCAGCCATCCCCAATAAACGGCTATTGCAGGTCCGAGAATTGGTGCAGCCCCCGCGACCGATGTGAAATGGTGCCCCCAGACAACATACTTGTTGGTTGGGACAAAATCGACTCCGTCCTTATACTGGTGTGCCGGGGTCAGATAATTCGGATCAAGCCGATAAATTTTTTCTGCTACAAACTTCGAGTAAAAACGGTAACCAAGAATGAAGATAATGATTCCAATTGCAGCAACTAACAAACTGCTCAATGAAACGCCCTCCCTCATCTTTTTTGATAGAATCTGTTAAGTATTCCTTATCCACTATATGTGTAAGCGTTTACCATGATGCTGATTTCAGCTTAAAAAAAGATAGAAAGAAATACAAGCATTTCACTTAGGCATTCCTCAAGTTCCGATTCATGATAGAAGGTTGGCGGCTGGTGTAAAATCTATGTCTTTAGCCATCCATTGTAAGAAGAGCGCTGATGTTATGCTGTTTAAAGTGTAGTTAGCTTTTTTGTTCGAGCCTTTTTGCCAAGTGTCAAAAAGGATAACAAAAAGAGTACGGAGCGTTCAAAGCAAAGGACAAATATTCTATCGAGGACAAGAGATTCCGGCAAAAAATATACAAGCGGCCCCTCCAGAAGGGAACCGCTTGTATTAATCTTAGGTTTTTCGAACTAATCAGAAGGATCGGCATTCATATCATGCCGATTGGTGACACGATGGATGTGGAGCGTTAAATAGATGATTTCATCCTTTGTCACATGCCAGTCATAGTTTGTTTCAACAAAGGCAGCGACCTTTTCACTGCATAAAAATGCTTTATGGTATTTCTTTTTCACTTGTTCGTATAAAAAGTCATCCGAATGCTCGACAGGAGCCTTTTCCTCTCGGACCGACCGCAGCGCAAAAAAACGCAAATGGATCAGAAAGCGTTCATAATTAATGGAGCTTTCATCTAATTCAATTTGAAAATAATACTTGACGATATTCAAGATGTTGTTTACCATCTTGGTCATTTTCACGGTGGCTTCCATGCTCTCCCCTGATAACTGACTATTGACCAAATGAAGTGCAATGGATCCTGCCTCATCCTCTTCCAATCTCACACCAATTGATTTTTCTATTATATCAAGCGATGCCATCGCAACCTGAAATTCCTGTTTATAATATTTCCTGATTTCCCATAACAAGGCATTGGGAAGATGGATTCCCTGCTTATACCTGCTGATGGCAAAACTCAGATGATCGGTCAGTGCAACATAAATATAATCGTCTAGTTTATAAGGAAGCCGTGTTTTGGCATAATCGATGATTTGGTAGGACAAATCAAAGTACTCCTCCGGGATCTCACTAAGCAATTCGGCGAGCTTGTCTGATACCCCCTGATTTTCCAGTACAAATGTCTTTTCCACTTTGTCTGGGTTAATGGGATCACCAGGCCGTTTTTTAAACGCCAAACCTCTTCCCATCACAACCATTTCCTGACTATGTTTATTTTCCGTTAATACGACATTATTGTTAAAGACTTTTTTTATTTCCATAATCGCTCGCCCTCAATAAGTAAATGAATGATAAAAAGAAAAACGCTACTAAAATAAAAAAACCTAAATTCGGGCATAAATATCCCTTTCAGAATACTTTACCACAAACTTAGGTTTTGCCTGCCGAACAGTAACAATCCATTATTATGAAATTGTTAGCGGTTTCTTTCATTAAAACATAAGCAATAAACGGTGTCAATGATTAAGATAAGACAATTGGACTAGAAAGCCCTCTTGGTGTATGCCAAGAAGGGCTAATTCAGCCGTTATCTCCTTGTCGTTTCGGCTCAGCTTCTGGCTTGGTATTTTTAATAAAAAAGGAAAGAAGCAGTCCCAGCAAGGATAACAGGGAAACAACAATAAATGCCATATTTGCTCCGTATATATCCGGATAAGTAATTTCAGGCCTATCTGCTGCATTGGAAGCAGAGGTTGTCATGACGGTAACCAGGATAGCGGTGCCAACAGAGGCTGCAATTTGTCTCATTGTATTGTCCATCGCCGCTCCATGTGGGATTAAACGCTGTGGCAGCTGGTTCAAGCCTGCCGTAGCGATTGGCATCATTACCATTGACAACCCAAACATCCTGATGCTGTACATGATGGTTATAAAGCTAAACGAGGTGGAAGTGCCCAGGTTGGAAAACACAAAGGAAGAACCAGTAATGATAGTTAGTCCAATGATCGCCAGCCAGCGGGCCCCCACTTTATCAAAAATCCTGCCAGTTACAGGTGACATGAACCCGGTAATCAAGGCACCCGGAAGTAAAGCAAGACCTGCCTCAAACGCACTGAATTCACGCATATTTTGCATATATAGCGGGATGATGGTCTCCACACCGATTAACCCCATAAATACAATCATCCCTACCATGACAGCTAGTGGAAAAATCGGATATTTAAAGACCCGGAATTCCAGCATTGGATGTTCAAGCCGCAGTTGCCTGCTGATAAACAGAACCAGGGCCAAAACTCCGACTCCGAGCGAGATAAGGGTCAACGGTGCGAACCAGCCGTTGTTTCCCGCACTGGTAAATCCGTAAAGCAAACTGCCAAATCCCAGCGAAGATAAAATAATCGAAAGGATATCGACCCGCGGTCTGCTTACTTCGGTCACATTTTTCATGGCGAATATAGCCACTACAATATCAATAATCGCGATCGGCAAAATGATGAAAAACAATAGCCGCCAGGAATAATGAGAAGTGATCCATCCAGACAATGCAGGACCAATTGCAGGAGCAAACGAAATAACCAGTCCGATAAGCCCCATTGCTGCTCCGCGCTTGTTAACAGGAAATATCATCAGAAATACTGTCTGCATCAACGGCAACATGACACCCGCCCCCGCTGACTGAATCACCCGCCCAAGCAGTAAAAGGGGAAAGCTGGGAGCCAGCCCGGCAACCAACGTTCCGAATGCAAACACACTCATCGCTGTGATGAATAATTGTCTTGTCGTAAAACGTTCAAGTAAAAATGCACTGACGGGAATCATGATTCCATTGACAAGCATAAAAACAGTGGTGAGCCATTGTCCCGTGTTTGCCGATATTCCCATCTCTTCCATAATCGGAGGTATGGCGGTAATCATCAATGTTTGATTAAGAATGGCAATAAAGGCCCCGGCCAGCAGTAAGGTTACAATCGTCGATCTCTTGTAGCTGGTTGTAGTCATATTCTTCTTCCTCTCTCTTTCCAGCCCGTGTCGTCCGGTCTGTCATCTATGTATTTTCTTTTGTTGTTCATTTCACCTCAATAGATTAACTGATTTCCTAAAGGAATTCTATTATAGAGACTTAAATTTCACGAATTTTTTAGAAAGCAAAAAGACAGAAAGGGGCCGGGACAAAAGCATGGCTACTAAAGCAAAAACCGAGCGAATTCTAAATGCCGATCAAATTCGTTCGGTTTTTTTGTTATTCTCGTTTTATCCTGTTGTTTGATGTGTGCTTCAAATCGCTACGGCAAGATACTACGCGTTCCACGGGCACGGCTTCCACTTCCTCAGAAAGCAACAACCGCTTTCTTGCGGGATTTTCAGCTCGTGCTGTTCCCGTAGGAGTCTCCGTATCTTGCCTTCGCTACATTTTTGCGGTCTGATTTCTACGTGATCAAGACAAGATGAATAGAACCGTATTCTTCTATTGGCTGATAGGTATCTAAACAGTGATGAAGACGAAAGGCTTGGGGATTCCTTTATTCTTTATAGCATAAAAAAGATAAAGAAATACTCCTGGTTTCCATGCGGCTTCACTTTCTTTTCGCAACGGCAATAGGCAAAATGGAAATCACACCAGAAGAGAAGGTATCTCCATCCAACGGAGGCAAGGTACTCAGACTCCAGCGGGGTGAGCGCGAGCTGAAGATCCACTTGGCAAAGCGGTATTCTTTGCCAAGTTAGCTGATCCGCGGAAAGCGAAGTACCTTGCCGGAGGGGGAAGTAGCACTTTTCATAGGATAGAACGTTTTGCTTTTTGCTCATCAAAAAAACCGAACGAATTGGGGGTATCGTTCGGTTTTCATTTTGGTCACGATGCTTTTGTCCCAGGATCTTTCTGCCGTATAGACATCTGCTATTAATTTTTAAGCATGCAGCTGTTGAGGATTCTCCTCACCATCCTGATGTTTCTTTTCTGACTCCGCCACCACAACAGCACAAGCCGCATCTCCCGTCACATTCAGGGCAGTCCTTGTCATATCAAGCAGTCGATCGATACCGATAATCAAAGCGATGCCTTCGACAGGGAGCGATACCTGGGTCAATACCATTGCAAGCATAATCAATCCGACTCCTGGTACACCAGCCGTCCCAATACTCGCCAGAACAGCGACCAACACGACCATCAACAATTGAGAAAAAGAAAGATCCACAGCATAAACCTGGGCGATGAACACCGTTGCGACCCCTTGCATGATTGCCGTCCCGTCCATGTTGATGGTGGAACCCAGCGGCTGTACAAAGCTGCTAATCGATTTGGGGACATTCAAATTCTCCTGTGCCGTTTTCATCGACACCGGCAGTGTGGCACTGCTGCTAGAAGTACTGAAGCCTACCGTCATAGCTGGGAAAAATCCTTTTAAGAAATGGACTGGATTCATTTTTCCTAATAAAGATACAGCTGTACCGTAGGTAATGACCGCATGAATCACAAGACCTGCAAGGACTACCAACATATACGAGGCCATTGCTTTAGCTCCATCCAATCCCATTGTCCCAATAGCTGAGGCCAATAAACCGAAGGCACCGTATGGTGCGAAACGCATGATTAAGTTAACCAAAAACATCATAATATCGTTGCCTTGCTCCATTAAACGCAATACCCCTTCGGTCTTTTTACCAAGCATCGCCAGTGCAAATCCAACAAATATCGAAAAAGCGATAATTTGCAGCATGTTTCCTTCAGCCAACGATTGGATAGGATTAACCGGGATAATATTCGTGAAAGTTTCCACTACGGTCGGTGCTTCCCTGCTTTCGAAAGTGGCGCCTGTTGTATCGATACCTGTTTTACCAGGCTGGAACAAATAAGCGAGAACCAAAGCAATGGTAATGGCAATCGTCGTGGTCGCCAGGAAAAACGCCACGGTCTTGCCGCCTATACGGCCAAGTTTTTTGGGATCCCCTAATGAAGCAGTACCGAGAACAATGGAAAAAAACACAATCGGAACGACAAGCATTTTGATTAAATTTAAGAACAGGGTACCGAGTAAGCTGAATACATAATTATCAAGTGTTTCAAACAAGCTCGGCGCAGAAAAATGCAAAATAAGTCCTACTACAGCACCGAGCAACAGGCCAATAAAAATCTTGGTAGTCAACCTCATGCTATCTCCTCCTTTTAATGAAAGCGCTTTCTTTAAAGTTATGCACACGACCTTGTAATTATCCGAATATTTCAAAAATATTTTTACAATTTAAAAAACCTTTACCATTCGTAAATACAAATGATAAAGGTTTTGGATAACTCATCGACTTGATTGCTTTTTTCTTTTTGGATAAACGGTAATCATTTTGTATAGAATCAAATAAAGACCGACAAGCAACAGCAAAACAAGGTAACCATTTCCCCAGCCTGTCAATTTTATCGCAGTATAAATAATAAGCGGCAATGTCAAAGCAAAGGCTGTCATTTTCCAGAGATGCTGGAAAGCAAGCTTCCTGTGCAGCAAACGTGCCATTAGCAGAGCGCCAGCAGCCAGGGCAGAAATGACCACCAATCCGGTGAAAATGACATACATCGGATAAAAAGTAATGCTCTGCAGGATGAATACACTCCGCAAATCACTGTCCAATAAAAGGTTTTTCTGAAAGGCCAAAGCATAGCCTTCCGGTAAATATAAAACAAATATCAACAAGAAAATATATACCAAGGTATCGCGCATGCTTACTCTGTTAAGCCAGAACACAGCCTGCTTTTTCGGCAATGCAATGCTGTGTTTGAATATTTTTATCAATTCCACGTTCTTCAACTCCTGCAGCCAGCTCTCCCAAAATCGGAACGATCTTTATTATAGCACAGCTGAAGCTAGTCGGAGACGTATTTTGTCCAGTTTAATCCATATAAAAAGCCAGTTCTTCGTCGATTTGGCTCCGGATTGCTTTCAGACACTCTTCTGCAGTCTTGCCGAACACGCGGGTCCCATTTACCATGGCATAGGGACGTACCCGGCAAAGTCCGCAAAAGGACAAGCAATCGTATTTCACTACCGAAACTTCCGAATACTCCGATTCCAAAATTTGTTCAACATCCACTTCATTGATCAAACTGGCGTCGCAAATTTCGACAACCACTATTCCCATTGTCAGCCCCTCTCTCTGCCGCAAACTTCGGCTTTTTCAGGAGTGATTATTTAGTCCAAGTTTCACGCGCGCCTCTTCTTTGTCTTTGTTCATTTGCTTGATTAATTCATCAAGGGAAGCAAAGTTTTCTTCTTCACGCATTTTTTGAATGAACGACACCTTCATCGATTTGCCGTAGAGGTCGCCAGAGAAATCCAATAAATAGGCTTCAATCAGATAATCTTTCCCATTTACCGTTGGTCGGTAACCTGCATTGATTAGTGCATACCAGCATTCGCCCGCCATGTCGTTCTCTGTGGCTATCTCGACGCTTCCTAGATATACACCGCTTCCCGGCAACTCATAATCGCCATCCGGTGCCAAGTTAGCGGTCGGAAAGCCAAGCTTCCTGCCAAGCGCATCCCCTTCCACTACTTTTCCGTTTACGGAATAGTTTCTGCCAAGCAATGTGTTAACTTTTTCAAACTGGCCCTCTCGGATGGAGGCCCTGATATCCGTACTGCTGATTTTCTGACCGCCAATTGTCATTAACGGCGCTATTGTTACCGGAATTCCGATATCAGCTGATAAATCTGTCAAAAGGTCGGTATCCGATTTACGGCCTTTGCCAAAATTGAACCCTTCCCCTACTACAATCCCTTTAATATTCAGCAAGGATAGATGCTGATAAACAAATGTTTCAGGGGTCGTCTCTGCGTATTTTTCCGTAAATTCGATTTCATATACTTTGCTGACACCAAGACGTTCCAGCTGGCGGTATTTCTCCCTGCTCGGTGTCACACATTGTCTATATCGTTCATCACGCTTTAATGCCCACAGGGGATGCGGGTGGAAGGTCATGACCGCTAATGACTGTCCGGTTTCTTTCAAGCGCCCGGCTTGCCGTAATATCGACTGGTGACCGAGGTGGACACCATCAAATTTTCCGATACATAAAATGATTGGCTCGTTATTCGCTGGAGGCGCGTCTTGAATTTGAATAATCTCCATTCCTTATTAGCTCCCTATTTGCTGATTCTCGCTGTCCTCGACAGCCATTCGAATTCCTCTATTTATCAAATACCCTGCACGGGCAAAACAGATTTCCTTGTTTGCTTTTCTACCCATCGTCCAGTTTTTTGTTCTGACAAAATCCCAGACATCCCCATTATACTAGATAAAACCGCTAAACTGTAAAGTGCCAAGCACTTTTGTACAGAAAACTCGTCGATTGGCGTACCTTTGACGGATACGGCTATATAGTAGTACTCCATTGCTGGATATTTTAGCCGATTTTTCATTTTTCTGAGATACAGAAAAAAAGCAGCCCGGACGGCTGCCTTTTTCTATAAATCATGAGAAGATTTTCGTTTCTGACGAGAATGGTTTTGATTTTTCACTTGATGGGACCCGCTTAATGGTTCTCCATAAGGCTGACTTGGACTTTTCGGCAGGTTGGGCTGCTTTTGTTGTTTTGGGCCTTCACGTCTACCTGACATTTAATGTCCTCCTTTCTGTAATTATCGATAGTTTCTAATTAACCCATCCTCCTTATTCCAAATGAAGCGTGCTTTCCATTATAAGCCGAATAAGCATTCCTTTTTTTGGAGTATTCAGGTATCATGACCTATATACACCAACTTGTCTAAACAGAAAAACCATAAGAAAGGGGAACGAAGGAAATTGAGTAACGCAAAACCTCAAATAATGGTCTTTGGCACTTTCCATATGCGCTACACCCCAGACTTATTTCGTTATCAAATGGACGGAACTTTAACGGAGCAAAACAAGCAGGATATTAAAAAGGTGGTCGACTGCTTAAAAGAATTTCAACCGACGAAAATTGCCTTAGAAGTCGAAAAAAAGCATCACAATACCCTGAACCATGACTTTCAGCAATACAGAAACGGGAAATTTTCACTTGAAGTAAACGAAATTCATCAATTCGGTTTCCGGTGTGCAGACGAATTGAATCATCATCAGGTGTATGCGGTCGATTGGATGGAATCGCTCGGAAATATCGGAATTGGTCAGGCAATAAACTGGGCGAAAACAGAACAGCCGGAAATGTACGAATTAATTACGGAGCATTACCAACCGCAAATCAACACCTATTCCGCTACGACCAATATAGTTGAATTGATCATGGCTTGTAACATGGAGGTACGAAGCACACTTGATCATGAAATGAATATGGCTGTAGCCCGTATTGGGAAGGAAGAAAACTATGTTGGCATTGACTGGCTAAGGTGGTGGTACCAAAGAAATCTAATCCTTTACGCGAATCTTGCTGAAATAACTGCTGCTGGGGATCGGACACTATTGATAATCGGAGCAGGGCACATCCATTTACTCACCCGATTTTTGCAGGAGAGCGGACAATTTGACGTTATTCCCGCCCTCGACTATCTGACTTTCTAAAAACAAATTTATCTATGTTCATAGCTATCTTCAAGAAAGGCTACGTTGCTGGCTTCCCCGAATCAAATGTTTTCGGTGGGGAAAGTAACCGCAGTCCCAAGGGAGTGAAGAAGCTGATTCATGGAGTCTCCTTGCTATAGCGTCCATTACGGAAAGCTTGTATTTTTCCGCGCGCCTAATTAGCATGTTCCTGTAAAGATGCTAAAAAGTCATGAAAAACTTATTTCGCGGTTTATTAGGACACATAGGATTTTGTGAAAAAAATACGTTTACAACTATTATATCTTTGTTATATACTAACAATTGATTGATCAATCAATTGTTAGTAAGGAGATGTACATGCCACTTTCAGCTAATCAAATCGAAAAAATGAATGCAAAAAGAGATAAAATTTTGGAACAGGCGATTATCTTGTTTTCAGAACACGGTTATAATGACACCACTATTTCCAAGGTTGCAAAAGCTTCCGGAGTAAGCTTCGGCAGCGTATTTACGTATTTTGAAAACAAAGAAGCGTTATTTCATCATGCAGTTGTAGAGCGTCTGAAAGAACTTTCCCCTCTGTTAATGGACTTCAATCCAAATGCAGAAGACCCATACAAGGAATTAGAAACCATGATCGATAAGCATATCCGCTTATTTGCCAGTGTCGGTACTTACTTGCGGCTTGTTACCCAGGTAATCGGACAGCCCCAACGATTCGAACGCCAATTTAAAGAGCTTGATCAATTTTATTATACCTTCCGTTATAAAATTGCAGACTTGGTTGCACAAGGTCAAAACAGTGGCCAGCTTCGCAGTGAGATAGATCCTCTCACCTGTTCTATTGCCTACACTTCCTTTCTGATGGGAATCAGGCTAAATTTGGCCGATCAGCCTGATCATGATATTTGGTCTGACTTTTCGCCGGTTGCCATGCAGTTATTTGGACCGAACATTCCATAGGATAACGGTTCGCATGAACAAATGCGCAAGCGCCTGTTTAAAGGCGTACAGACTAGGGCCGCCACGTCCTGTGGCAACGCCTGCATGACCCACATCGTTTGGGCCTCCGACAAGCTTAAGAACAGCCTCGGCGTGGCGCTTTTTGCCACACAGAGGGTGGGCTTAAGACCTCGAGGGGGTAGGCGCTAGAGCTGGACGTGGCTGTTTCAGCCAATAATGATCCACAGACAGTTAAATTTATCATTTCCTATACAGCAAAAATGATTGATTAATCAATCAAAAAAGGAGATAGAAACATGAATTTTTTTACTTTTTCCCGAACCATCCAAATTCGATTAGTCCTTCAATTTATCACCACAACAGCTAACGCTGCCGTTACTCCTTATCTAGTCGTTTTTTTCTCCAGTATGCTGGGAACGATGATTACGGGCTTTATGTTTTTGAGCGTAATGGCAGCTAATATCGCCGGTTCCTTTACCGGAGGATACATAGCAGATAAGAAGGGAAGAAAGCCTGTAATAGTCTGTTCTGAAGCAATCGTGCTAGGCGGCTTTCTATTTGTCGCAGCAGTCAACTCCCCCTGGCTGAGCCTTCCCTACTTCACCTTTGTTCTATTTGTCGTCATTCATTTTTTTCTCGGATCAGCAACCCCTGCCTACCAAGCGATGATCATCGATGAAAGCACTCCAGAAAACCGAAAAGCAGTGTACACATTTTCTTATTGGCTGCAAAACCTTGCCATATCGATCGGCGGGATTACGGGTGCCTTCCTATTTATGGACCATTATTTCCTTCTGTTTTTGGGGGTTGCAGCCGCCACCATGACTTCGCTCGTAATGACTATATTTTTTATCAAGGAATCGTTTCAATCCGAAGCAACCAGCGAATCTAAGAAAGCTACAGTACCTCAAAAAAGTTTGGGCAATGGAGTCAGAACCTATTTCAGCGTCTTAAGGCACAAAACTTTTGCGGTATTCACTTTAGCAAATTTGCTTATCGTCGCGACAGAGGAACAATTGACTAATTACATCGGGCTTCGTCTGGCAGACGACATCCCCGAAGCGAGACAGTTGGTCCCATTATTGCCGTTTCAAGCAGATGGGATCAATTTACTAGGGATTTTGAAAGCTGAAAATACTATTTTGGTTGTATGTTTGACCGTTGTCGTATCCTACTTATTAAGAAGGCTGAACGATCGTTTTGTTTTACTTGGAGGACTCGTGCTTTACTTCCTTGGTTACACCGTGCTCAGCTTTCACGATTCAGCCATTGTGCTGATTGCCGCCATGTTCTTTGCTACTTTGGGCGAATTGCTGCACATTCCAGTAAAACAGACAATGCTGGCCAATATGGTACCAGACCATGCCAGAAGTACATACATGGCCGTATTTGGATTAATGACAATTCTTGGAGCTGTGATTGCTGGTTTGTTTATTTTTCTCAGCAGCTTCCTGTCAACTTCTGTCTTAACGGTTGCATTTCTTTTGATGGGAACAGTCACTATTGTCATTTTCAGTCGATTGACTGGAAGAAACGCATCAGAGAAAACCCGATCTGCTGCATCACAAATCAGTTCCTGAACCGCTTTAAAATATTTTCAAAAATACATTCCACCCTCTTATACAGGAAGCGATCATCGAATTTTTTAAAATCAGAAAAAAGCCGGAGAAGGATGCTTCTTCTTACCGGCCCTTATTTGGGGACTCTTCCTCAATAGCATTGAAACGATTCAATCCGATTCAAATCAATTCCGAAGTAAACCCACCGGAATCCAGTCCAGCGGTAACCCGCTATGCTTCGGCGACCGACAAAGGTTGGATAATACCAGAAGGATTCAAATCCTTCCAGCCAAACATAGGTGAAACGGAACAAACAGCCGCGGATTCCTCCTGGATCGACCGCATAGGTTTGATATGGTGGTTGCTGCGGCACTACTGATGGCGGCGGACTGGTCGGGGGTCCTGCCTGCGGAGAACCTCCTGGCGGTTGCGTCGGTGGCGGAAATGACGGAATACCAGGAGTACCTGGCTGCGTATCCATTTGTCCCCTTTCCCACCAATCAGATGGGGGATTTGAAGGCATCTGCCATGGATGATACATATTCTGAACCTCCTTCCCTATGGTTACATCTCATTGTATGTCATCCGTCTAATTTTCGTTTCTGTATCCAAATAAAGGAATTTTTGTGAAAAAGGTACTACTTTTAATTGAATTAATTCGAAAAAAAAGATACTATTTCAATAGAATCATAGATAAGGTAGGGTATAATTTATGAAAAAAGATCTAGAAAGAGAGATAGAACAATTAAGATTGAAGATGTATAAAGCCTATAGCAGTGAGCCGGACGGGAATGAAGTCCTAAAAATTTCCCAGGCACTGGATAAGCTGCTCAATGAATTCCAAAAAACAAAATCAATTCACTAAATCGGTTTTCGTTCGGTACTTCCCAGACCCTGTATCATCCTCAAGATTCACATCGTCCCACATCCTGTCTACTTTCGTTTTATACTTCATTTTAAAATACATCTATCGTATGCTTGCCTATTCACTGTTGTTCTTATACAATAAGAACACACGTTCCCTTGAATAGGAGTGAACTTTCCTTGATAATACAATGTCAGATAACAACTTTTTTCTTACCAGCTTCCCATAAGCGATACTGCTGTACAGAGTGGAAAATAAAATTGCTTTACAAACAAAAGTCCTTCCAATTTTTCATCTCAAGACACAAGGTTCTACGAAAAGTCTCTGAGGAAAAATGATCAGCTATTGTTGAAAAGCATGGTGGTAATGAATCAATCTACATAAGAAAGTAGAGAAGTAATATGTTGAAACAGCTAGAAAAAAAGATGGAGCAGCTAAGAAGGGAAATGTATGTAGTTTATGAAAAATCGCACAGTTTGTCAGATGAGGAATTGCTTCGCCTTACCAATGAGATGCACGAGGTAGTGGTCCGCTGGCGAAAGGAAAAGTATGGAAGTCGATACGGCTGCAGTCCATTCCGGCAGTCTTCAGGAAAAAGAGCAGATAAAGAAAACTCGTAAACCTGAAATCTTCAGCGAAAAAATGTGGGAACCGACATTATTCGTTATGCTGTATCGAGTTATCCTTTCTTCTACTTTTCCTGTAAAGCTTTTTGCCACACAGAGGGTGGACTTAAGACCTCGAGGGGGTAGGTGCTGGAGCTAGACATCTCTGAAATTTATACTTTCTTATCTTTTAAAAAAACGGCATACCTCTGGATTACCAGAAGTATGCCGCTACTGCTATTCTTCTACTGTCGTCGTTTTCTCGTCAGTTTTTTTCGTATTTAAAAACAGTGCGAGCAGCATCCCGGCCAAAGCAAGGATGGAAGCAAACAAAAAGGCGCTATTATAGCCATGCAACAGCGCACTATTGGCTACCTGCTGCTTCGCATCCGCCTGGGATAGTCCTGCCAGTGAAGACATATCCGGCTGATAGTTTTTGGCAGCAGTTGTCATCACGGTGATAAGGATAGCTGTGCCAATCGATGCGGACACCTGTTGCATTGTGTTCGCCATGGCTGAACCGTGGGCATTCCATTCATCTGGAATTTGGTTTAGTCCGGCTGTCATAACCGGCATCATGGCTAACGCCAAACCGAACATACGAACAGCATACACAATAGCAAGCATGGTAAACGAGGTGTCCATCGACAAGTTCGTGAATATATAGGTTGTGACTGCAACTATAGCCAAACCAGGCACCGCTAGCCAGCGCGCTCCAAACTTATCGAACATCATCCCTGTAATCGGCGACATGATTCCCATTACAATCGCACCCGGTAGCAACATCAGGCCGGACTCAAGTGGTGTAAAACCACGTAAATTCTGCATGTATAGCGGCAGCAATGTTTCTGCACCGATCATCGACATCAATACGATCATGGTTATGATTAGGGATAGGCTGAAAATGTTGAATTTAAATACTTTGAATTGCAACAGCGGTGTAGCCAGTTTTAGCTGGCGCCATATGAATAATGCCAGGATAATAGCACCGCCGATCAAGCAAACAAGTACTTTGGAGCTGCTCCAGCCATCTTCCCCAGCGCTGCTGAATCCATACAACAATCCGCCGAAACCGAATGATGACATGATAATCGACAAAATATCGATCTTGGGCTTGGTTAATCTAGTGACATTCCTCATTGAAAAGTAAGCAAACACAATGGTCAAAATCACGATGGGCAGCACAATATAGAACAGCGCCCTCCATGAAAAGTATTCTAATAGCCATCCGGACAGCGTCGGTCCGATTGCCGGGGCAAACGAGATGACGATTCCCGCCATTCCCATAACCGCACCACGCCTTTCTCTCGGGATCACGGTTAAAATGACGGTCATCATCAACGGGAGCATGATTCCCGATCCTGCAGCCTGGATAACCCGGCCCGTTAGTAGTAAAGGAAATACGTGGGACAGTGAACTGATCAATGTACCTAACCCAAAAATACTGAAAGCAGTCATGAACAACTTCCTTGTCGTAAATCGTTCAATTAAAAAAGCGGAAATCGGGATCATCACCCCGTTCGTCAGTAGAAAAGCTGTGGTCAGCCATTGCACTTTATTTTCTGTAATACCAAAATCAGCCATGATGGATGGCAATGCGGTTGCCAGCAAAGTTTCATTCAATAAACCGACGAATGCACCGATTAACATGACGGCTAGCATCGGACCGATTTTTATATCAGGCTGGCTTGTTTGTTGGTTTTCTTCTGCCATTATCTATCTTCTCCTTCTTCCCTCAATAATCTGTTTAGTGTGTGCTCGATTTGCAGAATACTGCTTACTAAACAATCCTGCTGTTTTAAATAATCAATTAATGCATCAAGCAAGTATATCTGCGGTTTGTCTTTTTGTATTTCCTCTGAAAGATGATTCAGAGCCGCTAATGTATCGTTCTTCATTTTGTCCGGTACTAGAAGTGTTTCAGCCTCTTGTCTGACAGACTCCATTAGTTTATGCAGCTGTTGTTTCAGGATGGCAGGATTATCATTCTGTTTGTCCGGTAACACCGTCTCTTCGTTGAGAATAGGTTCCAGATTTTTTGCTCGATTAATCATAGATTCTAAAACATCTGTCAGTAAATGAGCCAATCGGCCCACTGGTACTTGGGTCTGCTTGAATACCAGCAGCGATATATACTCTTTCAATATCCCCTCGAACATCACGACGATATCCCAGATCGCATCGCTGTCTCCAAATGCCTCGATTAGACATTGTTTATGCCACTGAATTAATTTCATATGGAACTCTTTCATCATTTGAGAAATTTCATTCGACTCTCCAGGAGGGAATTCTTTGAACAAGGTAAAGAGAATCGAACTGTTTTTCCGAGTTTGTTCGAGCTCAATTTCTATTCGCTTTTGTAGTAATTCCTTTCCGGTCAATGCCCCGTCAACTTGAACAGAATGGGCTTTTAGAAACATTTTATTGTGGCAGTCCTTAACCAATTCAATTAGTAACGCTTCTTTACTGGCAAAATGTTTGTAAAAAGCTCCCTTGGAAACCCCCGTCTCTAGAGCGATTTCCTGTATGGAGGTCATATGGTAGCCTTTTTCCGCGAATAGTCGAATTGCCGCTTCTTTTAAAACCTGCTTTTTACTGATCTGTCTCCCCCCAAAACCAAGCGGTTACTTTTTAGTACCAACTGGTCATTTAATCATGAGGATTATCTTATGATACATCACGCTTTTTGTCAACAAAACCAATTGGTCTATTGAGATAAAAAATAGGAACAAGGGGAGAGCATCTCTTCTCCTGTTCCTACCTCTTTTCCATGGTTGCCATCGTTAAACAACTTCTAACTCAAGTAATTCTTCTAAACGGCGAATGGTATAGTCCGCTTTTTCCGCTTTATAGCCTGTCGTTTTCTTCCAAACAGTAACCATCCCTGCTTTTCCTGCCGCTTCCATATCCTTTTCCGGATGGTCACCGACAAATAAACATTTATCCAGCGGAACGTTCAGCTGCTTTGAAGCTCTATGAAAAATAGCTGGATCCGGTTTCCCGATTCCTTCTTTTTCAGAAATTAACAGCAAATCAAAATATCGTTCGATACCGAGCGCCTTGATTGCATCCAGTTGAAAAGGATAACGGCCGTTTGTGATGACTCCTAACTTTAACCGCTTGTATCTCAAGGTTTCCAGGACTACTTTAAGGTTGGGAAAAGGGATACAACTGTGTCTAAATTGGCTTATGTAATCATCCAGCAATTCCTGCCAGGAAACAGAGCGAATTGAAAATTTACTGACCAGCTGCTGATACACCCTGTCTTTCCAAACATATCCGCCGGCGTCTAATTTCAAAAAAGCTTCGATAAAATCTGTTTTATCCACATCTCTTAAATAGTTCTCCATCCGGTCATACTGACCTTGGATGAATAACCGGATGCTCCTTTCACGATCCAGCATGGTGCCATCCAGATCAAACAGAACAGCCTGTATCATATTGCACCTCCTCCATGTCAGGAAACCGAATCAGCGGGGTTAAGAAGAGCCAATACTTGATGATCTTCCCATTTCCCGTTAATGAACACATTTTTTCTGGCTATTCCTTCCCGGTGAAAACCCGCCTTCTCCAACACCCGTATTGATCCTTTGTTGTGCGGCATGACCCCGGCTTCAATTCGGTGTAATTTTAATCCATTAAATGCATAGGAAGTTATTTGCTTTACTGCTTCGGAGGCATACCCTTTTCCATTGTGGCTCTCATCAACGAAATAACCGATAAATGAACTTTGCAAAGAACCGCGCACAACCTGTAACAACTGAATGTTCCCTACCAGCTGGTGGTCACTCTTTTGGTAGATTCCAAAGTGATACGCTTCATCTGCCTCTCTTTTCGCACGAAACGATTCCATTAACTTCTGTTGAGTAGACAAGGTATAATAAGCTTCACTTCGAGTCATCGAAAACCGTTCAAAAAATTCCTTGTTCCTTTTTTGCAGCTGAAGTGTTTGAGCAGCATCACCCTTTTCGAACGGGCGCAAATAAATGTCCTTGCCTTCCAGCAACAGTTTTTCCTCATTATGAAGCATGGGCTCCCTCCTTTTGGATTCGCTTTAAAATTTGTCTTCACCTTCGTTACATATACTATATCCTAATCCATTTAACTTCGTCGACAATCTCCTCATTTTTCATGCTACTAGAAAAACCGAACGATGATTCGAAATAAAACTTCGAATTCGTTCGGTTTTTGCTTTGGTCACTGTTCTTTTATCCCAGCACTTCTAGCTTCATGAATTATTCAGCAGTTACTGCCTCTTCCTGGGTTACCGCTAGTTGGTAACGATAGATGCCGACACCTTCTTTGAAGTCGACAGCATAGTTTTGCACCCGGTTGTTCACCGGAATGATCACTGCCCGGTAAACGGTCGGGAATACTGGAATTTCTTCCACCATCAGCTCCTGCCATTTACTGTAGACATCCTGACGATATGCCTCGTCGAATGCTTTTTCCGATACACCTTCCTGCAGCAATGCGTCGTTTTCTTCACTTGCATAACGGGTGTAATTAAAAGCGGCATCCCTTCCGTATAAACCAGCCGGATTGACATCATACCCTACAGACCATGCACCCTGATAAATGTCGATTTCCGGATCATCCGCTTCCACACGGTCATAGAAAGTATTGAATTCCTGTAAGCGTCCATCAAGCAACTCAACTTTCAAACCTACTGCTTCCCACGCCTGGATATAGTATTGAGCCAACGGTTCTGCAGTGTCACCGCCTGACATCGAAGCAAAATTGATCACAAGTTCATTGCCATCTTTGTCCTCGCGGATACCATCACCATTGACATCTTCATAGCCAGCATCATCCAAAAGCTGATTCGCCTTGTCAGGATCGTAAGTTGGTGCTTCGATACTATCATCATGGTAGTCAGGATGGGAAGGCGGAATGAGTGTACTGGCGTTCCAGCGAAGACCATTGTAAAACTTCTTGCCGACCGCATCATTGTCTACGGCATGCCACATGGCTCTTCTAAGATCAACGTCTGCCATTTTTGCGTCCGGATCTGGGACCACCTCACCGGCGTCTGCATCCCACTTCCCTAATTTAAATCCGATATACGTATAAGCAAGATCCACGTCACCGACAAACTCTACGTTGGACATATCCGCATTTTCCGGATATTGATCGGTTGGAAAACTATCCACCAAATCCACTTCTCCATTTTCCAGTGCCTGCACGACTACATTCGGGTTGATTACTTTTAGCGTAACCCCGTCGAGATTCGGTTCTCCCCGCCAGTAATCTTCGTTTTTCACGAACGTCACGGATTCACCGGGTACAATAGAATCTACTTTAAACGGCCCCATCCCGATTGGGTGTTCACGTACTTCCGGGGAGGAAGACATGTCTGCAACCGGAATATCTTTAAAGATATGTTTTGGCATCGCATAGGACCAAATTCCGCTCGACAAAAGCGACGGGGTAAAGGTGTCATACGTTATTTTCATCGTTTTCTCATCGATGACCTCAATTCCGGATATCGTATCTGCTTTTCCATTATGGTAGGCTTCCATGCCTTTGATAATCGTAAAATCCGATCCATAACGAATTCCGTCGTAGTCCGGGTGGCCTATCACCTCATAGGCAAACTGCCAGTCTTCAGCTGTCACAGGCTCGCCATCATGCCAGTTGACATTATCACGGATTTTGAATGTGATTGTCTTTGCTTCCCGGTCTACATCAAGCGTTGCAGCTCCATCATTCGTATAGGCATAATTTTCATCTACGTCCAACAACGATTCATCGAACCAGCTAATCACCTGTGCGTCTGGATTTCCGGAGTAAAAATTAAAGTTCAATGTACCTTCAAAAGCGGTATCGGAAACCAAGCCGAAGTTAAGCGTTCCACCTTCGATTGCCTCTCCTTGATTGGTCTTGATTTGTTCAAAATCATCAATCGAGAAAACCTCGTCCTGTGCAGACTCACCCTTCTCCGCATCGTCTTTTCCTTCGACTTCCGCTCCTGCATCCTCGTCACTGCACGCCGCCAAAACGAAGAACAGAAAGGCCAGCATCAACAAGAACAACAGCTTGCCATAATGTTTTTTTCTCATCTAATTTCCTCCCCTTAAAATGGTGTGTCAGCACTAGTGAACTGACTATCTATACACATCATCAATAACAAGATTATTGATGTGAGTATCAATTGAACGTCCTTCATCCTCTCCTCTGCCTTGAGTCGGAAGCACGCTTCAGTGCTTCTCCGACATTGCGTACGCTTAACATTAGAACAAAAATCAACACTGCTGCAGGAACCCAAATCCACCATCTGAACTCCAAGGTTTGCGGGTTCCTTGCATAACCAAGCAAAGTGCCAAGACTTGGCGTGCTTTCCGGAAATCCGAATCCTAAAAAAGACAGCCCGGACTCCAAACCAATATTCGCAGCTAAATTCAACGTCATGGTAACGATAATCAAAGAACTTAAATTTGGCAGGACCTGCGAAAACATGATTTTCCATTCCGGAGTTCCCAGCGATTTGGATGCCTGTGCATAATCCAACTCCCGTTCCTGCAAAGCTTTGGATCGGATCAACCTGGCAATCCCCATCCACAAAAAGGACGTCATAATCAAAGAAAACGAAAAAATATCATATTTTGGAACAATGGCCAAAAATACAATGACAATCATCAAAAAGGGGAGGATAAGAAAGAAGTCAACAATCCGCATCATGATGTTATCAACCGTTCCGCCAAAGTAACCGGAAATCAACCCATATAGTACGCCGATGATACCGGTCATCAAGGTGACCAGAATACCGATAGACAGAGAATTGCGCGTACCGATAATCAATTGGCCAAACACATCCCTGCCACCATAATCAGTGCCCAGCCAAAATTCTCCGGTTGGAGGCTGATGAATTTCAAACAAGTCGACTGCCACGATTTCATCCTGATTCAAAAACAAGGAGATGCCATATACAAAAACTGTTACCATCAGCAAGAAAATGAAAGATATCAATGCGACCTTGTCCCTGGCCAATTCTCTCCACATAATTTTTAATGCGGAAGGGCTTTTTTCCTGCCTACCAGTGGCGCCAGCCTGTAATTCAGCCATGTGTATCACCTCTTTATCTTTTATTTAATACGGATTCTCGGATCTACCATACTTAAAATGATATCCGACAGCAGCACACCTAAGATGGAGACTACTCCCAGTAGCAATACGACCGAAGTGACCACGCTATAATCACGAAGCGTGATAGAATCCATGAACAACAATCCCATTCCCGGGTAACTGTAAATCGTTTCTACAAAAATGGTCCCACCTATCAAACCAGTGATCTCAAAACCAAGGAATGCAGCAAGCGGTAGCAGGGAGTTTCGTAGGATGTGGCGATGATAGACTCTGGATTCCGGCGCCCCTTTTGCTCTTGCCGTGATGATAAAGTCTTTTTGCTTGGTATCGATGATTTCACTGCGCAAGTATTGGACAGTATTCACCGTGGTAATCAAAGCCATGGACAGGGCCGGCAATAAAAGGTGCTGCAGTTTACTCACAATATAAGGGAAGGTTCCTGGCTCAAGTCCTGGTGCCACGCTGCCACCAGTCGGAAACCATTCCAGTTTAAATCCGAAGACCCATAAAGACACCAAAGCAAAAATAAACAGTGGAGTAGCAAATCCTATATAGGTATAACCGGTAATCAGCTGGTCACGAAGTGTGTCATTGTATCTGCCACTAATAATGCCAAGCGGTATTGCAATTAGATAGGTTAGAATCAGGGTTGCAACAGCAAGCCAAAACGAATTGGCGAGCCGCTGTCCAATCAGGTCCGTTACCGGCATTTTGTGACGGAAAGACTGACCGAGATCGCCATGAAGAGCAGAACCTACCCAATCCACATACTGCACATACCAAGGGTCGTTCAAGCCAAGTTTTTCTCGTTGTGCCTCGATTGCCGCTGGATCGATGTTCGGGTCGATTTGTCCAGAGAGAGCATCACCGGGCATCATCTGAGCCATTAGAAACACCAAGACACTCAGCAATAAAACCTGTGGCATGGTAATAAACAATCTTCTAACAATGAATTTCCACATAGGATCATCAACCTTTCTCCGGCAATGCTGCTAGATGGGAATCAGAGATGTTACGCAAATCATAGACATGCCCTTGTTCATCAAAATAATCATGGTAAGAGCGTTTGTATTCGGATTGTACTTCTTGGCGCAGATGTTTTTGCAAAGACCGTTTTTTCGGATCAATGTCTGGAATCGCCGCGACCAGTCGTTTTGTGTATATGTGTTGCGGACTATTGAATATCTCTCCTGTTGTTCCCTCTTCGACAAAACGGCCCTTGTACATAATCCCGATTCGGTCACTCATATGTTTGACGATTCCTAAATCGTGGCTGATAAACAGATATGTAAGGTTTAGTTCCTCCTGGATTTCCTGCATAAAGTTCAGCACTTGGGCTTGGACAGATACATCGAGCGCAGAAACTGGTTCGTCGGCTATGATCAGTTTCGGTTTCAATGCTATCGCCCGGGCAATTCCGATTCTCTGCCGCTGACCACCTGAAAATTCATGCGGATATTTCCAGATGCTATCCTGGCTTAGTCCCACTTTTTTTAAGAGCTGTATCACTTGTTCCAGCTCGTCCTGTTTGGTTAGCTTTTCATAGTTCCGGAGCGGTTCGGCGATAAGATCCAGCACACGTTTCCTCGGATTCAGAGAGGAGTAAGGATCTTGAAAGATCATTTGTACATCTTTTTGCACCCTGGAGCTTTTACCCGTTAAACCTTGCCCTTCGAAAATCACCTGTCCCGCCGTTATTTTGTTCAAGCCGATGATCGCTCGTCCGGTAGTTGTTTTTCCTGAACCGGATTCCCCCACCAATCCGTAGGTTTTTCCTTGTTCAATCGTAAAAGATACACCGTCCACTGCTTTGACAGCATCTATTTTCCGGTTGAACAATCCACCCCTGACCGGGAAGTGGACTTTTAAATTTTTCACTTCAAGAAATGCCATGCGTCCACCCCTCCCTTTCAGCCGGGAAATGGAAATGGCGATAACACGTGCACCGCACGAAATGATCTGGCTTCACTTCATGCAATTCTGGATTTTCCTCATGCGCAGAACCATCCAGCCACGGGATACGCTCTGCAAACCGACAGCCCTGTCTCGGAAGATGCTGGAGTGAAGGAACTATCCCTTGTATGACATGAAGTTTATCCTGTCCCTCATTCGGAACCGAATGCAAAAGTGATCGTGTATAAGGATGGAGCGGTTTTTCAAATAGCGTATGGACGTCTGCTAGCTCCACTATCTGGCCTGCATACATCACTGCGACCCTGTCCGCCATTTCAGCCACTACCCCTAGATCATGTGTAATCAAAATGATTCCGGTATGCATGCTTTCTTTTAAGTCTTGGATTAAATCTAAAATTTGCGCCTGGATGGTTACATCCAATGCTGTTGTCGGTTCATCGGCGATTAATAATTCCGGATTGTTTGCTATTGCAATGGCAATGATTACCCGTTGTCTCATCCCCCCGGAAAGTTGATGAGGAAACTGCTCACAGATTTGTTCAGGACGAGGGATGCCCACTTGATTCAGTAAATCGATCACTCTTTCTTTCCGCTTTTTTCTGGATAACTTCTTATGGTGAAGCAGAATGGTTTCCCCTATTTGATCTTCAATATTCATGAGAGGATTTAAAGCAGTTAGTGGGTCCTGAAAAATCATGGAAAGTTCGTCGCCGCGGAGCTTATTGAGCTTGCTCTTCGGCAATCCAACCAAATCCTGTTGTTTAAAAAATATGCCGCCTTCTATTTTCGCCCGATTATGTAACCCCATGATGGAAAAAGCCAAAGCACTTTTTCCAGAACCAGACTCACCGACAATAGCCAACACTTCATTTTTATTTACCGTCAACGACACGTCATCTACTGCAGCATAATAATTATCGTTAATTCGAAAAGACGTGTTTAAGTGCTTAACCTCTAGTAACGTATCAGCCAATATTCTCCCTCCCTGTTTTATGTTATATTACATTTTTTATCACAAATAGAAAAATTAGGATAAAAAGGATGATGAGCATTATTATAGGGAATAAAATTCAAGAAAACAAGCTATTTTTTGTTTTTTCAGAAAATTTTTAACATGTTTGTTTTATAAAGTCATTGGGGATAAGGGAATTTTTTCAAAGAAAGCTTAATGAGGTTGTACATAAGCATCCGTTCATCTGTGTGAAGAAGTATGTTCATTTTATAAAAAAAAGAGGATACGAGAAAGGGACCAAAAGAAGGAAAATTCTGACTTCTCATCCCTTTCCCGGGGCTTTTGTAACGGTTCAATTGATCTACCTACGGCTCGTTGCCTTCAGGAGGAGACAAAGCGGAGGATTTTGCTTATCACACTATGGACAGCGGATATGTGGTTTTCCCCTTCCGCCTCATGATAGACGGAAAACAAGGAAGGAGACCATTCAGCAAACCTATCGGCGAGCCGCCTGACGTCTTCCCGCATGAAGTCCCTTTCCAATGATCCTGCTGCCATAAAAATCCTTGTATCTGTTGTTGTTCGTTTTATCCTATTTTGCCATCTTTCAAAAAAACGGTATATTCCCCGATCATCCCACCATAAAGACGGACTGCATGCGACATAACGTTGAAATGAACCAGGATAGTTGAATAGTGAATAAAGAACGAACAATCCTCCTAGAGAATGGCCAAACAGCGCCTGCTTCTGTGTATTAATGGATACATATTCTGAAATCAACGGTTTGACTTCTGACTCAATAAAATTCGCAAAAGCTTCTGCCTGTCCATTTTCATAATCAGAAAATTGAGGGGGAACTTTTCCGTTTTTAATCGGAAAGGTATAATCTCGGATTCGGTATGCTGGATCAAAGTCCTTTTCTGTTGGATGGCCGAGTCCAACTATAACCATCGGAACGACTCCGGTTTTGTCCGGCTTATGCGATTGCACACGTACCATTTCACGTATCGTATGAAAGAAAGCATTTCCATCCAACACGTAAAATACAGGAAATCCTTCTATCGGTACCTCCTTGTCCGGGACACTCAACATCAGCTGGTAATGTTCATTTTTGCTGGACTCGATTTCGAACTGTTTTACACCTGGGGATAATCTTCGTTTCTTTTCCAACTCCTTCTCTCCTTTTCGTGCTTATGTTTTCGATGAACACTTGTATAGAAACCACTTCTTTTTCCTACACTTTTTTAATAGGCTGAATAAAGGCTCCAACTATATACCTCCTGCAAAAGCCATAAAAGCTTCCACCCAACTAGGTAATCGGAATTGTTTTCCAAAAAAATCACCATATTAGGATATAAATCCATTATTATTTAACTATTCAAACACTTTAAGAAAGGATGTGAAAACTTGTCTATCATTAAAAAGCGTACCTTAATGCTGCTAGTATTTGCAATTCTAGTCTTCCTTCCATTAACCGGACAAACCATCAACTTCCAACTCACTGCTTCTGAAGATCCTCCTAAGAGCCAAACAGCAGAGACAACTACATTAAAACAAAAGTTAGATGAAATTCTGGCAGATGATAAACTCGCCGGTACTGTGACGGGAGTTAGCGTCCGAAAAGCCAAAACAGGCGAATTGATCTACGCACAAAACGGAAATACACGGTTGCGGCCTGCTTCCAATATGAAATTGTTGACGAGTACTGCCGCCTTGGAAACATTGGGACCGGACTACCAATTTACAACAGAGGTATGGACTGATGGATTAGTAAAAGGCAATGTATTACATGGCAATCTCTATCTCAAAGGGAAAGGGGATCCGACATTACTGGAGCAAGACTTAAAGCAATTTGCAGCAGAATTGCATGAACGAGGCATTCACAAAATTAAAGGCAAGCTGATTGGAGATGACACTTGGTATGATGACGTTCGTTTGTCTGAAGACTTAAATTGGTCGGATGAACCATTCTATACCGGTGCCCAGGTATCTGCTCTTACTCTGTCTCCTGATTCCGATTATGATGCCGGAACGGTCATTGTCGAGGTAACACCTTCTGATCAGATTGGAGAACCTGCTAACATCCATATGACGCCTGAGAATGACTACCTAACGATCAACAACCAGACCAGAATGGTTGCGGAAGATGATTCGAAGGATATTTCCATTACACGCCAGCACGGGACAAACGAAATCGTCATTGAGGGTAGCATGCCGTTAAACGGATCGACATCTAAATCGTGGTCCTCCGTTTGGGAGCCCACTGGTTATACATTGAATGTTTTTCGGCGGACGCTGGCTGAAGAAGGCATTTCTTTTATCGGGAATAAAAATACTGTTTTCCATAAAACCCCTAAGCAAGCAACGAAGCTTGCCGAAAAGAAATCCATGCCTTTACAGAAGCTGTTGGTTCCGTTTATGAAGTTAAGCAACAATGGACACGGAGAAATCTTGACAAAAGAGATGGGAAAAGTAGCGCATGGAGAAGGAAGCTGGGAAAAAGGCCTGCAGGTGACCGAGGCTGTTGCGAAAAAATTGGGTGTAGATACCAATACTGTTCAACTGCGTGACGGATCAGGTATGTCGCATAAAACCTATATCCCTGCCAATAGTCTGTCGCAGTTATTGTACAACGCCCAAGAAAAAAGCTGGTTCCCAGTCTGGGAGCAATCTCTCCCTGTAGCGGGCATTTCCGATCGCTTGGTCGGTGGAACCCTTCGTTCCCGGATGAAAGAAGAACCTGCAAAAGGAAATGTGAAAGCAAAAACAGGTTCATTGAATAGCGTTTCAACGCTGTCTGGCTATGTAACTGCCAAAGATGGAGAAAAACTGATCTTTTCCATCATGGTAAACAATTATTTAGGTGCTCGTTCTGGTATCACTGCTATCGAAGACGACATTGCCATGACACTGGCAAAGCATAAATTCTAAAAAAACCAAGCTGTTCCTGCAGCGGATGCGGAACAGCTTATCTTTTGCTATCCTCTATTCAGCAACCATACAAAGCTCAACAGTCCGTCTTTCTTAATTCATAATCATGGATCCTTGAAGCAGCTCTGGCTTGGCTCCAAGCAACAATAGGCATATTTTCGATTCGCTTACCTGGCGGTTCCTCTCGATGATATCCCTCACTAACCCGATGTCCTGATGTTTTTTCAGCTTTTCTACTTCTTCAAGATAAAGACTGAGAACGGACTCCCTTACAAATTTCGGTTGATATTTTGGTGTGCTTTCCTCCATCAACAAGGAACCCAAATAACCGTATTTGATCTGAAGCTGTCTTGTAAGGCTCACTACGTGAAGAAGTTGTTCATACAGTTCCGGTTTTTGCTGTTTTAATTGTTCTATATCTGCCTTTGCCTGATAGATTTCTGTCAGACTAGCTAATTTATTGGTCATGCACCTTCACTCCTCTTTCCCACGGCTTTCGTATGCCGATTTTTTCCGTTAGTTCCTTGCTGTGCTTTCTACGTTGTCTACGGATTTCTGCACGCTCTTTCCCTGACTCGTAAAGAAATTTTTCTTCTTCGGTTTCCGGGATGATTTCCGGTACTTTAATCGGCTTTTTGTTTTCGTCAAGTGCAACAAACGTTAAGAATGCCGTGGCTGCCATCCTTCGCTCGCCTGTAAGCATATCCTCGGCAATGACCTTACAAAAAATTTCCATCGATTTATTTCCCGTGTATGAAACAAATGATTCGACACAAACCGAATCGGTCTGATGGATTGGGTGCAGGAAATCAATAGAATCTGTCGAGGCTGTCACGCATTCTTTGACTCTGGCGTGACGCCTTGCCGACAAGGTAGCGTTATTATCCAATTTTTTCATCAACACGCCGCCAAACAATGTATTATAATTATTCAGATCATTGATCATTACCTGATCCGTATTGACGATCAAGCTTTCTTTTGGATTCTTTGCATCAATCATTGGATCGATCCTTCCTTCTTTTTTTGTGTACATATTGAGTGTAAGACTGCCGGAAAGGATTCGTAAAATGGATATTTTTTATGGAACGGATAGATTTTATCTATGTAATCGCTTCAGTCCACACTAGAAACCCATTGATTCTGTAAAACGCTAGGACAAAAGCGCAAGCGCCTTGCTCACCCCCGACAAGCTTAAGAACAGCCTCGGCGTGGCGCTTTTTGCCACATAGAGGGTGGGCTTAAGACCTCGAGGGGGTAGGCGCTGGAGCTGGACGTGGCTGGTTCAGCCAATAATTATCCACAGACAATTAAATTTATAATTTCCTATACAGCAAAAAAAAACACCTCTATTCCGAGGTGTTTCCTAATGTCAATCGCTCTTGGGTAAATTCCAGCCACTCTCTTGTCGCATAAGACAAGTAATGATTTTTTCTCCATATGACAGCTAAGTCCCATTCAATTGTCGGCTTTACTACTTTTATTGTCTGCACATTTTCTTTTAGAAGCTGGGAAACACTGTAAGGCAATATACAAATACCTAAATTTGTCGCGATCATTTTCCCGATAAAGTCCCATTGGGAGCTTTCAGCTACTACCCGTGGAATAAATCCGGCATTTCTACAAGCCTCTGAAATTTGATCATTCAGCGCAAAGTCCTTGTTGAACAATATGAAACGCTGTTCCTTCAATTCTTCCAACTTTATTTGTTTTCTGGAAGCGAGCGGATGGGATTCAGGGATTACTACTCGTAATTCTTCTTTCATGAAAGAAAAGTAATGGAACTCATCTTCCACTGTTGGCAACACGGTGATTCCCACGTCCAACTCATCATGGTAAATATCTTCTTCGATTTTTTTCATCCCGTTTTCTATAAGTTGAAATGTTATTTGTGGATACAGTTGATGAAAGTCTCCTAGAATACGAATAAACTTATCGGCATCCATGATCGGAGGTAAACCGATACGAATATGCCCTTTTTGCAATCCTAATAGATCATCCAATTCTGTTTGCAAATTGTCAAACGCCTTATCGATGGTGTGGGCTTGTTCCAATATAATCCGTCCAGCATCCGTCAGTTCTAACTGCTTTTTTGATCGATCAAAAAGCTCAACGCCCAGCTCCGCTTCAAGATTTTTTATCATCTTGCTGATGGTAGGCTGCGTTACGTATAAATGATCCGCGGCTCGAGTAAAACTGTTGTACTGACAAACTTCTATAAAATATTTTAAATGTCTGATATCCACGGTATGCACCTCTTTTCATCCATTCAGCGAGGGCGATTCTCATAAGGATGAATCGTCCCGACGACAACTCTAGCTTCATCTTTCTTCACACCTTCTATTATACCACCAGCTATTTCATCGTGAGTCAACCATCTTGATAGATTTCCCGTTAAGACAAACCCCAAGTAAATACTGCGATATTGACAGGATGCTGGCACGCTTAATGGTTCATCTTCAAAATATCGCCTGCTTCCTTTTACATGGTAAAGCTGCCAGTTATCTGTCCTTTCGGAAATCACCTGACAAATCCGTTCGACAGCAGGATAAAAGGGCGACCAACAGACCGCAACGGTGATCGGCCCATACCTGTCCATAGCTTGTTTCAGTTTGGTTTCCAGTGCGCCCAAATCATAATAATCTACTGCGATGTTGTTGAGCTGTGCCGGGTCACTTGCCTTCTCTATCAAGTCCCGATGTTTCTTTTGCGTTCTGCCAATCACGGAAACGTTGGCATGGTTGTCTGCCAGCCATAATGTCACTTTTGCCAGCATACCTGTTCCCCCGATGACCAAAGCGTGTTTTTCATTCATCTGATCAGCTCCAATCTACTTAATTGGCCATTTCTGCAGCTTCTGATTCTTCTGCAAAATGCCGATTCCGGGAAGGCTGGTAAACCAATGCTGTCATGACGACACTCAAGGCCACCGTCAACAAGGAAGCAGCAATAATGCTGTAACGTAACGGAACCAAGTCTCCGGTAAACCCAATCAACAAAATAAACACGATTTGCAACAGACTTTGTAAGGTACCATACACGCTGGTGATTCTGCCCATGATTGATAATGGTACATTATTTTGGTAAAACGTCAGAAGACCTGTAGACGAAAAAGCATTAAAGAATCCAAGAATAATAAATCCAACAGCCACCGACCAAAAAGAAAAGGACAGTGCATAAATGAGATAACCTGCCGCAACCAGTAAATAGCCGCTGGCAACCAACAGCCGGATCGATAGTTTCTTTGCAAGAATCGATATGGTGGCTGCCCCGACGATAGAACCAGCCCCGGTAATACTGATAAGCAATCCAAATTCCGCCTCTGTCAAACCGAGCACCTGCTGAGTAAAGACGACTTCCTGCGCATCCATTCCCAATGCCACCACCGTGAATAACTGGGCAAACAAATAAATCGACATGACATATGCATGTTTTTTACTAAAATCGATGACCTGCTGCCAGTCCTCTCTGAGGAACCTCCAAGCAAACGTTCCGGGAGTATCTTCTTTCTGTTCCAGATTTGGCAGCCAGCTTAGAAAAAAGGCAGAAAGCAAGAAAGAAACGGCATTTATCCAGATAGCAATACTCGCTGTCGTCACCATAAGCAGCACACCAGCAATGGCAGGACCGACTAAAAAAGCGCCGGAAGTGACAAGACTGCGGAAAGAATTGAAGCGTTTCCGCTGCTGTTTTGGTATCACTCCGGTTATATAAGAAACGGAGGTTGGTTCAAAGAATGCCTTGGCTACAGACAGGAAAAACAAACAGAAATATATAAGCCCTATAGTAGTTATAAACGGAATGACAGCTACTAACAAAGCGCGAAAAACATCTGTCAGGATCATCAGCCTCCGTTTGTTCAACCGGTCTATCAAACTTCCAGACCAGAATTTCGTCAAAATAGAAGCAACAGGACCCATTATCCATAGCCCTGCAACAGCGGCCGCCGACCCAGTCAACTGAAGGACGAGAACATTGATGGCAACCAAATAAATAAAGTCTCCAAAGGAAGAAATCCCCACCCCGACCAACAATAACATCGCATGTTTCTTTGCCTTCTGATGTTGCATCCTATTCTCCTCCCCTCCGGCCGCTACATGTTCCCTTGCTCCACCCTGTCGAACCATTCATGCATATGGACTTCAAACAATCGCGCTTGTTCGATCTGCAGATAATGTCCAGCCTTATCCAGTACAGCAAACGTACCGCGCGGAAATGTTCCATCCAGCTTGAACGCATCCTTGTAACCGACAACTGCGTCCTGCTTTCCCAATAAAAACAGAATTGGTTCAGAAAAAACCACCGTGTCAATTGGAAAAGTAAACTGATAGTTGTCCTGGACTTTGGCAAGAAACTCCCCATCGGCCATCCGCAGTCCCGCTAATACTTCTTCTCGGAAACGTTCCCATGTTTTACGGTTAAGCACCGTATTTTCTTCTATGAATGCTTCCCTATTTTCACGATCGAGTGATTGAAGAAACACTTCATCTCGGTAGACTTGTATCTTTTCCGGCAGGGTCCGCTTTTGCTTGTCAGGAAAAATCACAGGACAAATAAACACAGCCCCTTTTATTTGTTTCCGTCTATGTTCCAGCAGTCCGCGGGCCAGATACCCACCGTAAGACTCCCCAGCAATTAAAAAAGGCTTCCCTTTTATAACCTCATCAATAAATCCAATAATCAATCTCAAAAAGCCATCGGCACTTTCGGTTCCGGGCTTCCCTTTTGTCCTTCCCATCCCAGGGAGGTCGACATAGATCCGCTGGTATCCATTCCGTCTTTCAAAAACAGGTTCCATACAACCGCCCATCAATCTTGAGTCTGGACCGAACCCATGAAGCATCAACATTGGCATTCCCTGTCCGATTTTCTGGTAATAAAACTCGGTACCTTCTACGCAACAATACGGCATTATCTTTCCTCCAAGAAGAATAGTTACTATCCATTAGCATTCATATGATAAACATGATTGTCTGTCCATTGATCAAATTCATAAATAAATTCTTTTCTTGTGCATTCGTATTCCATCCCACAGCTGACAGCGAGATTAATCGACGGGTTGTTATCCAAGTTGATATGCGCTTCGATCCGGTGGTACCCCAAATCTGTTAACGCCATTTGCAAGGCAGCCTTGATCGCTTCGGTTCCATAGCCTTTCCGCCAAAGTTGATTGTGAACCGTGTAGCCGACTCTCCCCCATTTGAATGCGTCCCTTTCATAAGCGGTCTGATGTTAAGTCGGTTTGTCGTGGTGGTTGTGTTTTTCAATCAAGTCTCTCTTTTTAGTCAAGTTCAAACAAAGCTGGAAAGATGGCACTGCGAATTTTTTCTTTCGTTTGCAGTCCATGTCTCCTCTACGACTAGAATAAACGCTGATATTCAGGAAAAAGAATCTCTAACTTAAAAATCCTTCAATGGATACGATCAATAAAAACAAAGACACCGCTAAACTCATATACCCCCAATTAGTCGGATTGGATCTGTTAAGTTCACTCATTCCATTCAATAAAAGTAAAGCTGCTCCCGCAAGCATCGTATACGGGAGCAAGTCAGAGTCTCCAGCCAGTAGGTTGACGCCTGAAGAGCCGATGACAATTAAAATGAACATTATTCTTACAGCCTTGAATTTCATTCTAGTCTCCCCCGGTGTTTTGTTTGTTTTCAAATAAAGAAAGTACAAAGCGCAGCAAAAAGCCCGCTCCTAAACCGATGAAAATCCCTGCGGCAGGGTTGTGAAATAACATGCCAAAGCCTAATCCAATAAACAAACCCGCTGGAATGATCAAGTTACTATTTGAGCTCAAACGATCTCCTCCTCTTTATGCCGTTTCCGAACTTTCCTTTTATACCTATTAATTAATTGCCCGGTTAGAAAATACAGCAAATAGCCGAACTTCCCGGTTTAAGTTGCTGTACGTTTATAAACCAGTTTTTTGCCGAGCCATTGGCAGCCGTTCTGCTCAAAAACCTTTCTCATCGGAAGATTGTTTATACTTGTACTTCCAACATACACGGCAGCATGAAAATCATGCTTCAATCTAGCTAAGGCATGCAAGTGGAGCCCCCTGCTTTGTCGTTTATTTCTTTCATCGGGCACAAGGCCAAAGTAAAACAATCGTCCTTCCAGTTCCGTACCTGGTTCGATGTGAGGCATTAGTATCCCAATCGGTTTCTTTTCTTCAAAAGCTACAAGACAGGAATCCTTATACCGGCTGCCAAGTTCAGCTTTGACACTGTCCATCTGTTTTTCCATCGAAAGAATTGAAGACGCATTCAAAGAACCAGAAATGACCTTCTCCCAAACCTTTAGAAAGTCTTTTTGATTTAGCTCGTGCAAAGATCGTATGGTCCAAGCTGACTGAACATTTATTAAATCTTCAAGCCTTCTTTGATAAAAGACAACTTCATCATGTAAATGAAAGCTCCTGCTCCTAAGTATATTTTCCATGTGCTCCGAGATAGTGCCTTCAACGAGTATCGTAATGGTCGGAATCTTTCTGAACTCTGGATGGTCAGCCAGCAACTGGATTAATCGCTGCAGTTGCCGATCCGTCAAGTCCTCCGTTCCTTCAATGGTCAAGTAGTCCGTTCCTTGCAGGTATTTAACATTGTTGAACAGCGACTCATCGTCTGGTATAGGAATGCTCATACCTCCCCCTCCTTCAATATCCACAATGCTCTGTCAGCTTTCCTTTTCCACTTCTAAGGTTGATGCCAACAGCAAACAGCCTGTTATGCCTGCATGGTCTCCCAAACCAGGTGCTACTATATATTGCTCTAAAACCGGTACCGGAACATACGCATTATTCAACTCTTCAAACGCTGTTCGGATTAGCGGAAATAAGTGTATTTGGTTCATCACTCCGCCGCCTAGTATTATTTTGTCCGGTCTTAAAATCAATGTATAATTGTTCAAAGCTTGAGCGAGGTAATATGCTTCCATTTCCCATACGGAATCTTCCTTTTTTAGCGATTGCGCTTTTCTCCCAGTCCTTCCTTCAATAGCCGGACCGGATGCCATGCCTTCCAGACAGTTGCCATGATAGGGGCAGGAACCCTGGAAAGTGTCTTCTTCATGCGTGCGAACAAGCACATGCCCCATTTCCGGATGGCCAAAGGCTTCAAGCAGCTTACCGTCGATCACAGCTCCACCACCAATACCAGTGCCGACCGTCAAATATAGACAGCTTGCATCGTCCCTGGCGCTACCTTTTTTATATTCTCCATAGGCTGCCGCATTCACATCTGTCGTCCAGGCAACTGGTACTTGGTAGTGTTTTTTGATCGTACCGAGAAAATCAAAATTTCTCCAACCAGGTTTTGGTGTA
Organism: Sediminibacillus dalangtanensis; assembly: GCF_017792025.1. Classification (NCBI taxonomy): domain Bacteria; kingdom Bacillati; phylum Bacillota; class Bacilli; order Caryophanales; family Bacillaceae; genus Sediminibacillus; species Sediminibacillus dalangtanensis. The sequence continues at coordinate 1,096,803 of NZ_CP046956.1, read as the reverse complement.
CTTGTTATAAAGCCATATGTAGCTGATTGTATGTTTATATCTATCGGACCGAAAGAACCAATCCCCATTGATCGCAATTCATACTGATTAAAAAAGGAAAACACCTTTCGCAGCGTCTCTTGAGGAGTGGTCGTAGGGATACAGACTTGATCGACGATTTCCAACTGTTCATTGCTGACAGCACAAACAAATTTCGTGCCGCCTGCTTCGATAGCTCCAAGATACATCCGGATTCCTCCCGACTTTGCTATATTTGACTTATCCTGATTCGGTCCTCCATACTCACTTGCCCGTTCGAACTCTTCTTTCCTGCCCATAGGAAAACAAGCGGAGGACAGAGCCATTTCCTCCTATGAACATTAACAATCATCCTCCCCACCGTAGAATATCTTGTTTTACATCATACCATTTTTTTCGCTTGAATTGGCAGAATAGTCAATTATAAAAATTACGAAATCTCTTTAGGTTTTTCAAAACTAAAGCCAAACTTGATCTTCCCGAGCCCGATGAACATCTTTTTGCACCTACCTCCACTCCCATTCGAACTTCATGCCTTGGATGAACTTCTTTTCTCGCTTGCCTTCACTATAATTCGAACTTCATACCTTGAATGAACTTCTTTTCTCGCTTGCCTCCACTATAATTCGAACTTCATACCTCGAATGAACTTCTTTTCTCGCTTGCCTCCACTATAATTCGAACTTCATACCTTGAATGAACTTCTATTTATCCCTTTTCCACCAATCTAATCAGCAACAGATTCATATAAAATTTGTCTTTACCCTTTCTGTTTAAATTACTCGATTAGAAATTTACAAAATCAAGATGCCGCTCACTCAAGGGATGAACAGCTCCACGAGAAAAACCCGACATAACTACGCCGGGTTAGCTTTTCGGATTAATAAACCATGGAAGAATCATGGTAATATTTAAACTCCAGTAAATTGTTGGCCGGATCGATCAAAAAGAAGGTCATGTGTTCTTCCTGTTTTCCTTTAAATCTGACCATGGGTTCCGTATAAAAAGGCAATTTTTCTGCAATGGCATACTCCAATGCCTGTTCATATTCCTCTCGATTTAAGAACGTTATCCCGTAATGTCTTGGATACATTTTCGGATTTTCATCAATGTTATTCGGACTTAAATGGCAAACCACTTGATCACCGAAGAAGTCAAAAGTGACCCGGTCATCGTATCTTCTGGCCAGTTTACAGCCCAGTTTCTCGTAAAAATCAACTGTTTCATCTAATTCCTTGCACGGAATCGCTAAGTGAAAAACTTTATTCGTTTCTCTCATTTCCTCCACCTCATTTTTAAAATTTAAGCTGTTTTCTAAGAGATTATTTTTTCTGCACAAACGATATTAATTGCGAACTAACTATCTTATTCTGATGAAAGATGAGTGCAAAACCTCGCTACGGCAGAATACTTCGCTTTCCATGGGCACGGCCTCAGACTCCGCAAAAGTAAAGAACGCTTCTTTACGGGGTCTGCGTCTTCCAGTTGAGCTCTCATAGCAGACCGCTCGCCCAACTGATTTCCAATAGAATGAGGAACCGGTATTCCCAAGTGAGAAAAGGCAGTACTCTCCATTAGAAACAGGCGGCTGTTCTAGCGAAGGAAACACCCGGAGACTCCTGCGGGAGGAGAGGCCTCGGTGAGATCCCGGAGAGCGCAAGCTCGAGCCGCCCACGGAAAGCGCAGGGTATTTCCGCAGCATTGGAAACTACACATTTTCTAGTAAAGAACAACAGAAGAGAACAAGTTACTGCGCAGTTTCTTTCAACTACGTCTAATCAACAAGCAACAAAGTATGAACTAGATCCCTGTTATAAGTGAAAGGTATCCGAACGCAGGCCTAGTCGCAGTGTTTCCAGACTGATCACATCGTTTAAAGCAACATTGGCCAAATTGACGTTGGAACCGATTTGTTTGATAAAAAAAGTTTGCAACGACTTGGTCGGAGCTTCAAATATAAGCCGCTCCATTGGTATACCGGCAGCAACAATTTCATCAAAAATATCATCGCGAATGCTGCCATCCGTTCCGCAAATACCGCCGCTTCCGGATTCCCTCGCTTCTGTGATTACTTTAGCGGCTCCCGCTTCGATGTCCTCATGTATATTAGACAACCATTCTTTGGAATGTTCCTTTAACGCAGCGGAAGAATCTTTTGTGCCAACCTCGCTGAAAACAGAAAAATCCCTGGAAAATTCCCTTACATATTCCGCTTTTTGATGATTAGAAATAGCGAGTGTCCCATTGGAAATCTCTACATAGCTGCAATCAAAACTGCGACAGTAGTCATAAAAGGCCTCGACCTTTTCCTGACTCAAAAACTTTTCAAACAAGGTGCCACCGAAAAAATAATCAATTTCTTTCCTGATTAGATAATTGATTTTTTGTTGCAAGTTTTTGGATAGCAAAGAGGTTCCCCAGCCGAATTTAATAAAATCGATATAGTCACTGGCATTATCTACTGTAGCTTTAAGTAATTGGAAGGGTGCCCCATTGTCGATTAACACTGTGATGCCGCTTTCTCTCGGCTTGCCCTCTCTTATCGGTAACCGTAAGTTTGTTTCTGTCAATCTCCATTCACCTCACCGTCGAAATTTCTAAGCACTCCTCAGCCTTGCCAGCCGGCACACGGACTCTTCCGTACCGTCTCCAGTTCGCTGGTCTTTTTCAAGCCTACAGCCTACACCAAGTATATTCGCCCAGAAGCATTTCGTTACAACCTTCCGAAATAGCCCACTTTTAACAATCAAGCGACCGTCTGAATACAATTACCTTAAGGCAAACACCCAAAATGCCTGAAAAGAAAGCAGTGCGTCTTTTTTTTTCAGCAGAAAAACAATGCCGGACAAAGCGGAGGGAGAATAATGGAAACAGATAAACTAACGTTTGAAACATGGGAGGAAAGCAAACAGCACCAACTCGATTTACAGTTGAAAGACTTTATGGATGTCCTCAAATGGGCCTACCGAACATATAAAGACCGGATTGCCTATGCTTGTAGTTTCGGAGCTGAAGGGATGGTGCTAATTGATTTAATTTCGAAGGTGAATCCGGAGGCAAAAGTAATCTTCCTCGATACGGATTTACATTTTGCAGAGACCTATTCGCTTATCGAAAAAGTAAAGAAAAAATATCCTGCCCTTAACCTCATCATGGCAAAGCCAGCCAAGACACTTGAACAACAGGCGACCGACTACGGAGACAACTTGTGGGAAAGAAACCCTAACCTATGCTGCCACATCCGAAAAATCGAACCGCTGCAACAGCAGCTACAGGATGTCGATGCCTGGATATCCGGCCTGCGGCGAGAGCAATCTGCATCCAGAAGCAAAGTCAACTATGTAAACAAAGACGAGAAATTCGGCAAGATAAAAATTTGTCCATTGATCCACTGGTCATGGGAAGATGTATGGAATTATATCAAGCTCAACCAATTACCATACAACGAACTGCATGACCATGACTATCCCAGCATCGGTTGTGCAAAATGTACCGTTCCGGTTGAATCCGACAGTGATTTTCGGTCTGGCCGGTGGACAAATTTCTCCAAAAAAGAGTGTGGGCTTCATCAAGCCTGATTAGGGGCAGTTGCCAATGATTATGATCATACTTGCATTCGTGATTGCCGGTTTCTTTGCTATAAACATCGGAGCCAGTGGTGCCGCTGCTTCCATGGGAATTGCTTATGGATCAGGCGCCATCAAAACGCGTAAAATGGCATTGTTCTTATGTGCAGCCGGGGTATTTCTTGGAGCCGTATATGGCGGTGGAGAAGTTGTCAAAACGCTCGGTTCCGACATCGTGCCGGAAAACATCATTTCCGTCCCTATCGTACTTGTTATCCTCAGTTCAGCTGGGTTGGCATTATTTATCGCCAACCTGGGCGGTATCCCATTATCCACCAGTGAAGTCACCGTAGGCGCAATTGTAGGTGTCGGGATAGCCTTTCAGATACTGTATCTTAAAACATTGTTGATCATTGTCCTTTGTTGGCTCTTCGTTCCCTGTTTGGCATTTTTGCTTGCCTTTACAGCCAATAAACTGATTCGGAAAATCGAGGCCGTTTTTCCAACTATACAAAGTGACCGCTGGAAAAAATCGCTCGCTGTTTTGGTCATTTTCACGGGGTTTATGGAGGCGTTCTCGGCAGGAATGAACAACGTCGCCAATGCTGTCGGCCCTTTGGTTGCATCAGGTATGATTTCAATCGGCCTTGGAACGATGCTTGGAGGTATATTTGTCGCTTTCGGAGCATTTTTTCTAGGAAGCAAAGTAATCGAAACGAACGGGAAGAAGATTACCGATTTAAGCTTGCTTCAAGGAAGCGCCATTTCCGGAATTGGCGCTATTCTGGTAATAACCTCCTCGCTTTTCGGCATTCCTGTTCCCCATACACAAGTGACCACCTGCAGTATATTAGGAGCCGGGGCAGCAGATCAGGGAAAGCGGCTATGGAAACGTGCAATTTTTGCCAAGCTGGTCAAAACCTGGCTGCTCTCTCCGCTATTCTCCTTGGTCATTTCTTATAATCTAGTGAAAATAATGATTGATTTTGATTTATCAGGTGTCTTGATGATTTTGGCCTTTGTCGGTCTCGTCGGGCTTCTGTCTTTATGGAAGCCAGCCGAGCAGCCGAACCCCTTATATGAAAAGCCTGTAGTCTTAACCAACCAGGAGGTAATGAAAAAATGATAAAACCCCATGGTGATAAACTCGTAGACCGGGTAGATACAAGTTATCTCCCGAATGAAAATAACCAAGAAATTCAATTGGACGAAATGGCTCTCAGTGATTTGGAGCTGATAGCCACTGGTGCCTATAGTCCCTTAACCGGCTTCATGAATAAAGCAGATTATCAGACAGTAGTCGAAGGGATGCGGTTGGACTCCGGGCTCCCCTGGAGCATTCCCATTACTTTGCCGGTCGATGCCGATACGGCCAGCCGTGTCAGAATCCACGATACAATCAACCTCGTTTACGATGAAACCATATACGGCATCATGTCAATCGAGGATATTTTCACACCAGACAAAGAGGTGGAGGCAGCTAATGTATTTCAAACGACGGATCAGGAACACCCTGGCGTAAAAAAACTTTATCAACGCCCGAACATTTATCTCGGCGGTCCGATTACGTTGATTAAATTCCCACCAAAAGCAGCATTTTCCACCGGATGCCACTTGGAGCCAATCCAGACGAGGGAAAAAATCACCGAGCTCGGCTGGAAAACCGTTGTTGGCTTTCAGACCCGTAATCCGGTTCACCGGGCCCACGAATATATTCAAAAAACGGCCTTGGAAAATGTTGATGGTTTATTGCTCCATCCTTTGGTCGGCGAAACAAAAGCCGGTGATATTCCCAGTGACCTTCGTATGGAATGTTATCAAATTTTACTTGAAAACTACTATCCTGCGGACCGAGTCTTTCTGGCCGTTTTTCCGGCAGCCATGCGCTATGCAGGCCCAAGGGAAGCCGTCTTCCATGCCCTTGTCCGCAAAAATTATGGCTGTACTCATTTTATTGTCGGCCGTGATCATGCAGGTGTCGGCGATTACTATGGTACTTACGATGCCCAAAAGATATTTGAGCAATTTTCTGAAGAGGAAATCGGCATAACGATTTTACGCTTTGAAAATAGCTTTTTCTGTCGGAGATGTGAAGGGATGGGGACCAGTAAAACGTGTCCTCATGGAAAGGAACATCATGTTGCACTGTCGGGAACCAAAGTGCGAAAAATGCTACGTGAAGGCAAAATGCCTCCGAAGCAATTCAGCAGGCCGGAAGTTGCAAGCAAGTTGATAGAGGGAATGGCGGAAACTGTAATCGAAATGGGGAGTGACAAATGAGACAAAACCATATTATTTGGCATCCTGCCACGGTAACAAAATCAGATCGCCAAAAGTTGAATAATCACAAAAGCTGCGCCTTGTGGTTTACCGGGTATTCTGGATCTGGCAAATCGACGCTGGCAAACGAACTGGATTACCAGCTTCATGAACTAGGGATAAGGAGCTTCGTCCTGGACGGCGATAACATTCGGCATGGCTTGAACAAAGAGCTCGGATTCAGCCCGAAAGACAGAGTGGAAAATATCCGGAGAGTCGGCGAGGTGGCAAAATTATTTGTCGACAGCGGCCAGATTGTTATGACTGCCTTCATCTCCCCCTATCGAAAAGACCGGGACCAGGTTAGAAAGATATTTGAAGAAGGGGAATTCCATGAAATTTTCATAGATTGTCCTTTCGACGTGTGTGAGAGCAGGGATCCAAAGGGACTTTATCAAAAAGCGCGAAAAGGGATCATCCAGGATTTTACGGGAATCGATTCCCCCTATGAAGCCCCTATCAACCCAGAACTGACCATCAATACAGAACACTGCACTGTTAAACAGGCGGCAGAAACCATAATCAAATACCTGGAAGAACAAAACCTCCTACCAAAAAACTAAGCATTCGGTAAGAGCATTGGGGGACTGACCCTGTCCTCGTAAAACGAGGGCAGGGTCAGTCCCCATCACACGAATGAGGTAGAAGTTTTTGCTATGCTTCCTATTGATAGAATCAACCATAAAAATCCTGCTGATTATTTCAGCAGGATTTCACTTACCTTGTGCTTTTTGAAACAGACGTCTCAGCCAGCTTCTTTTCATACCCTTTATTCTATTTGCTGTCCCTTGATAGATGGTATATCTATTCTTTCCTTGATTCTTCGACTGATAAAGTGCCAAATCAGCTTCCTTCACCAAATCCTCTTTTGTTTTTTGTTCATTCGCTGAATAGTAGGCAATGCCGATACTCGTGGTCAAATAAAGCGCAACTTCGTTGATAACAAATGGCTCCTCCATTGCGGCGATGATCCCCTCACTGATTGATTTTGCTTTTTCCCTTTCCATTAATTCCGGCAATAAAACCTGGAATTCATCGCCTCCCAAGCGGGCTGCAATCTGTTCCGTACCGATAACAGCAGCAATCCGTCTTGCGAACTCACGGATGACCTCGTCACCGGCATCATGACCGTGCTCATCATTGACACACTTGAAATTGTCACAGTCCAACATCATTAATCCGGTTTGTCTACCGGTACGGTCGGTGTCACTCATTGCCTCTTCCAGGTATCTGGCAAACAACGTACGGTTTGGCAATCCGGTCAGTTCATCATGCAATGCCTGGGTTTCCAGAGCTATCTCTTTTTGTTTACGTTCGGAAACATCCCTCGACACAAAAACGATTTTCTCGACTTCCCCCTTTGTGTTTCTAACAGGTCCGCCTTTGCAATGTACCCAAATAATCCTTCCACTTTTATCTAAACGGCGGTATTCCATTTCATCCGAATCACCAGATTCCAATATCCTTGTCAAAAAATCCTCTACCTTACTCATATCTTCCTGGCAGACAAAAGAAAGAAACGACTTCCCTACATAGAAGTCCGGATGCAATCCTAATATACGTTTATGGGAAGGAGATGCATAGACAATCTTTCCCTCCCTATCGGTAACCCCGATCAAGTCATTGGAATTCTCGACGATTATCCGATACCTATCCTCGCTTTCTTTCAGCTGTTCACGCAATTCTTCGACATTGGTAATATTTTTATAAACGGCAATCCCGCCGGTCATTCTTCCCTCTTCAAGAATAGGCGTATAAGAAGCGAGAATACGAATTGTTGAACCATTTTTCGTTTGGCGTTCAGCAAAATCATTTTCGATTACTTCTCCATTTTTCAGCCTGGTCAGAATTTCAGAGAATTTATCCTTTTCTTTTTCAGCATCCGGGAGAATACTGATGGCTGGATTAGCAGCCAGCTCTTCCCTTGACCAGCCAAACAGCTTGCTGAAACCGGGATTTACATGCTGATAATTGCCTTCCTCATCAAAGGTGAAAACAGGATCTGCTACATTTTGAAAAATCAATTCGAACTGCTCTTTCACCCGGTTTAATTCCCGTTCCCGGTTCTTACGATCAGTGATTTCTCTAGTGATGGCAATGATATACTCACACTCACCCTGCTCATTGAATACCGGGGTAAGCCTTGACTCCACCCAGCCCTGCCTAGTCTTGGGACTTCCCGCTTTATCATCGGGAAATTCAATTATTTCTTCATATAAAACAGCGTCACCGGTATTCACAGCTTTCTCGTACATTGAAATGATGACTTTTGCTGAATAGGCCGGCACTAGCTCTGTTATTTTTTTGCCAGCATAATCAGCTGGAAACTTGAGGTTATCGACAGCAGACTGATTGGCTGTAACATAATAAAATTCCCCGCTTTTATCGCGAGAAATCATGAAGACCATATCGGGAATACTGTTAAAGATAAGATCAAAGTATTTAAGATCTTTAAATATAGCAAACATAGATTGTTCTCCTCATTGTCGGATTCCTTTCAGACTACTGCCCCCTCATAAGCCAACGAAACAACGTAAAATAAAACAGTATTGCCATCTATTGTCGAACACAAGATCCGGAATACGCCTGTTTTCCTTTCATCAATTATACCATTATTTCATGAAATACCCAGTTATTTTTCTACATTATTCGACAACAACTTTTTCCAATCTTCTAATGATACCGATCTAAAGATAAGCACTTTATAACCTTACCTGTTTTTCCTAAAAACCTCCAAACAAATGGCTAATCTAAACGATAAGTGCATGACCCCCTCTCTTTTCGTGCACACTAGAGGAAACCAATCTGTACGACGGGAGAGCTGCTTCATGTGGAAAAGGAGAAAAGACAAAAAGACAAGGAACATTTCCTATGCCAGCCGCTTCACCACAGACGAAAGTGCGATTTCCACTAAACTCCAAGATAATATGGACTTACTTTCTTCCCGCTACTTAAAAAACAATGACGATTTACAAGTGTTTTCTATCACACAAGTATTTGGAATTGCATACATAGAGACATTGGTCGACGATAAAAAAGTAAAACAAATTCTAAATTATCTCAAGAAAGCTGTCGAAAAAGAGGAAACTTCCATGCTGGAGCACCTCCCTTTCAGCTATAAAAAAGAAACCAGTTTCAAGCATGTTATTCAGGCGCTGACCAGAGGGAATTTTGTCGTTTTTGTTTCTAACAGTAAAGAAGCCATCGTAATCGATATACAGGATATTAAAGAACGCGCTATTGAAGAACCTGCAGCAGAAGCAACGATAAAAGGACCACGCGAAGGGTTTACAGAAAGTTTCCAAACCAATATTTCTCTGATAAGAAAAAGAATCTTCAGCCACCACTTAAAAGTGGAAAAGAAAAAAGCTGGTACAATCTCACAAACGGAGATTGTTTTAATGTATCTGGATGGCGTGGCCAGCGAGGAAATCATCAATGAAATTAAAAAGCGGTTAAGCCGGATAGAAGTAGACGCCATCCAATCGAGCAATCAAATTCAATCCTTTATCAAAGATCACTCTTATGCAATCGTGCCGCTAGTCGGAAGCAGTGAACGGCCCGATAAAATCGCGGCTAATATCATAGAGGGAAAAATAGCGATCATCGTCGATGGTTCTCCTTTTGTATTATATGGACCGATCAGCATGTTTTCCCTGCTTCAAGCACCTGATGATTATTATGATTCCATGTACATTGCAACATTGCTGCGCATGATCCGGTTTTCCGCCTTATTTGTTTCTTTGCTGCTGCCCAGCCTGTATATAGCACTTACTACCTTTCACCATGAGATGATTCCTACCGCGCTGGCTCTTAGCATTGCTGCCGGCAGAGAAACAGTCCCTTTTCCAGCTTTAATTGAAACCTTATTTATGGAAATTACATTTGAATTTTTGCGGGAAGCAGGACTTCGCCTGCCCAAAGCAATCGGAAACACGATTAGCATTGTCGGGGCACTTGTTATTGGGGATGCCGCAGTACGCGCCGGATTTGTCAGTCCCTTGGTCATTATCATTGTTTCGATTACAGCTATCTCTTCCTTTATTATTCCAAACTATAGTTTGGGTGTATCTTTTCGGATTCTCCGGTTCGCCTTTATTTTTTTATCGGCAACATTCGGCTTTTTCGGCATTGTCTGGGGCCTGCTTGGACTTTACCTATATTTGTCAAGCCTCCGGTCGTTCGGCTATCCATACTTAGCTCCGCATGCCCCATTATTCCCGAAAGGTTTAAGCGATACCATTTTTCGATTTCCATTATTTCAGCAGGCAAGGTATCAAAAGTTTACTGTTGATCAGCCTTCTCTTAAACAATTTCCAAGTAAACGAAATCCCGGTAAAAAATATCGTAAAAAGGACGATTAATGTTGCGAATCACCCATGGCCAGATGACATCTTTAATAATGCTCACTTTGATTGTGCAAATTTACGTTTATGCTCCTGCTGTGTTGTCTGAACACGTTGGACAACATTTATGGCTTCCTTTACTTTTGGCCACCATTGCGGCAGTAGCTTTGATGAAAATGATGTTATATATAGCTGAGCAATTTCCAGACAAAAGCTTTCCTGCTGTCCTGCAATACTTATTCGGAAAATTTTTGGGAGCTTTTGTAGGCGGCTGCTATTTCCTTTACTTTTTTGTACTATTTATCATTCACGTTCAAATGATTGTGACCACATTCAAGGTATTATTTCTTCCGACTACGCCGATGATTTCTATCCTACTGTTGGTATTAATGCTTTGCCTGTATTGTTCTCTTTTGGGAATCGAAGTACTGGCCCGGGCAAGCAACATGGTACTGATTCTTTTGATTTTTACTTTAACTTTCCTGGCACTTTCTGTATTTCCGGAAATTAACTTACCCTATTATCAACCGGTTCTGCCTTCTCAAGCAAAAGGATTTGCATATAGTACGATTGTTGCGTTCGCCAGCTATGGCCAAGTTTTCTTAGTCGCTACGCTGTTTCCATTCGTTAACTATAAAAACGAAAAGCGCAAGCATAGAAAAATATTCGCAGGAGTCTTTTTCGCCTTTCTACTGACAAGCCTTGTAATTGTAGAAGAAGTCGGCGTATTTTCTCCGTTTGAATTACAGCGCCTTCAATATCCAACAGTAGAATTAATCACCATGATTCAAATGGGCGAGTTCATGGAACGAATGGAAATTTTTCTCGTTACCATCTGGGCCGGAGCGATACTGTTGGTCAGCGGTATCTTTTTTTCCGTATCCGTCAAAACATTGAAACACACCTTGAATCGGAATAAAAACGGAAAAATCCTCGATTTCTTTTTAATCATTGTTGGGTTTATCTGTATTGTCACACTCTTACCGGATACCTCAAGTCTGTTTCTATTCATTTTTGATCAGTGGGTCTACTGGTGTTTACTATTCCAGGCGATTTTTCCAATCCTGATCTTTTTAACTTTTTTTATACGGGTAAAGGTGAGGAACCATGCTGCAAACTAAAGTGAAAAAAGGAATCCTTATTTTCTTTTGGTTGCTCGTTTTGACAGGCTGCTGGGATCGAAATGAAATATCAGATATCAATTTCCTTATGGGGATGGCGTTGGACATAACGGATGAAGAAAAGCTGCGCGTGACCTTTCAATGGGCGCTGCCAAAAGAGTTTTCAACAGGAGGATCCCAAAGCACCGGCAGTCAGGAAAACACGACTTACTCGATTGAAGCTGACTCACTTGGACAGGCAATGGCTAAGCTGACAGAAATCTCTCCCCGTACCCCAATCTATTCCCACATGGAATTGATATTGATTGGGGAAGGAGTAGCCAATCATGGAATAAAGGATGTCATCACAACCATTGATCGGGAATTCGAGATAAGAAGAACCGTAAATATCATAACAGCGAAGGGAAAGGCCGAAAATCTATTACGTTCAAAAACCCCTTTCGAGTCAAACCTGGCGAGCGGGGTCAAAAACATTCTTAATGTGGCCAATCGGTCATCAACCTATCGTCCTGTAAATTTAAATGAATTATTAGTTCACCAATCGGATCCAGATGTACTGGCTTTTACGCCTATGGCCAATATGGTTATGAATACTAGTTTGAACAAAACAGAAGCCTCCGGACAAAACGCATGGGCACAAGTAAACAAAATGGCATTTTACGACCAGTACAAGCTGGTAACGGAGCTTACTGAATTAGATGCAAAAGCTTGGATGTATTTGACGGGGAAGGTAGGTAAGCGATCCATCTTGGAAATACCCACGGAAAAAGGGAACCTGATCACCAGTAGTATTACGCAATCGAGTAAACCCACAATCAAAGTAAATGGTAGTTCCCCTACAGTCCATTACCGAATTAATGAAGAAGTATCCATAATGGACAGCCCTGCAGAAATGAGTATCTCGGAAATGGAAAAAGCGACTGCAAACCATATTAAGACATTGACGACAGAAATGATTCGTAAAATGCAAGAAGAAAATCATGATGTTTTATTTCTACGCAGAACGATACGCGAACAGTTCCCGAAAGATTGGCAGCGCATCAAAAAAAATTGGCCGGAAATTTACGCAAAAATGAATATAGAAGTAGAGGTGGATGTTAAGATACAGCATGAAAATGCCTTAAGAAAAGAAGTTCCCAACCGAATATCAAACCGATGAAGCACAGAAAAAAATTCTGTGCTTTTTCTATTTCATTCTTTCCAATACACCGAAATAGTGGACAAATTGTATGATACAGTTATCTATTTTTCTTACTACCATGATAGGAACCCTTCCTTAACCTCAAAAAAGAAATATATATAAAGTAGAAGTTCAATACAAGTGCTAAAGGAGGGAGAATATTGGCGGATGAGCATTTTAAAAGCAATTTAAATGAAATTTCCGGCAATCTGATTCAAATGCATGTTTCGGATTTATTTAACCGGCTTAATATCTCAAGAGGGAATAAACGACTGCGCGAATTATCTTCGAATGAAAAAGCGCAGATCAAAGAATCGGTGGAAAGTCTGAAATCACAGGCAGAAGCATTTCTTACCGATCAACAAAACAAAAACAATGCTTTCCAACCACAAACGGAAGAAATCTTAAAAAAACTGCAACAAATTCAACAAAAAAATAAAGGCCCCGAGGCCTGAATTTAAAATTTCAAGGAGGAATTTTTAAATGGGTAAAAATAGCAACTCAGCAAATCATGTCAGCCAATACGCTGACCAAATTGCCGACCTCGAGCAAAGTTCAAGGGAAGCAATCTTTGTATTGAACTCTACAGAAGTAACGGTGGATACTACGGACACGCAGGTAGCCGTTTCACTGCAGGCTGCCCTTCAGGTGGCGATTGCCATCGTCATCCACATTTCGATTGCGGATGATACCCGTGCTACTCAGGTGACAGAGGAACTGTTGCAGTACTCTCGCATTGGTCAATCCAACCGTCAGCTGATTGTAGTTGATGGTTCGGAAGGTGTCACGGTGACCACTACAGATACGGATGTGGCAGCATCCATCCAGGTTCTTATTCAAATCCTGGTATCCCTGGTCGCCCAGCTGGATATACTGTAATCCCTTCCCCTTTCCAATGTTTAAAATACCCCGTCGTTCCCCTGAAAGGATCGGAAGTAACATCCGATCCTTTCCTATTTTATGTGTCAGCCTTCAAAACCGTTCTCCTTTTATCTGACTCCATCATACAAGGGAAGAGAAGAGCCACTTTTTTTCTTTCCGGCAGCAAGCAAGATAAGGAATCCGACTCCCGTAAAAATGATACAAATAATAAATACATTTTCATAACTCAATAGGGAGGAAACATAACCGAACAATAAAAACCCGATTGTCTGCCCGATTTTTTGCGCATTCATATATAAGGTTGTGGCTGTTCCCGGTTCTTTTGGCAGGAAATTTTGAAAATAAGTCACTGCCAAACCAGCAGTTATTGCCACATTGGCTGCGCTCAATAGTTGCAGCGGGTATATCTGCCATGGAGCTGTCACGTTCCATAACAGCAAAAAGTAAACAAATGAAAATAAAAAGCCGAGTTTAATTAGCCATCCTAGATCAAGCCTCGTCGCCAGGATACCGAAAGCAATCATTAACGGTATTTCAAAAACAGGGGGAACACTAAAGATCATCCCGACATGTGCTTCCGTACCCCCGAGGACTTTAGTGACAAACTGAGGGATGTTCTGCATGTTGATTGTCGTTGCTGCATGCAGCAGAAACATGGCTACTATATTGGCAAAAATATAAGGACGGAAGATGAATTTCCCTAGTACCACTTGTTTTCCGGACATATCTTGTTTTTTCGGTTCATCCTTGATAAAGGCCACCACTGCGATGATGCATAGGAAAAAGCCAAACGCCACCAATAAAAATAGTCCTTCGAAGTCAACAAGTACCAGTACCCAACCTGCAAAAGCCGGGCCGACTGTCCAGGCAAGCGCCGTAAACATGCGAAATATGTTCATCACAAAAGGGATTTCCCTCTTAGGAACTTCAGAGGATTCTAATATCTCCCGAGCATGTGCCCATAACTGCGGCATCGTTGCTGAAGCCATGCCAAGCAGAAAAAACGCCACCATCGATAATAAATAGTAATCACGAATGTAAGCAAAGCCGATGTACCCAAATATCGCAGCGACCGACGTAATTACCAAAATCATCTTCCTGCTTATGTTCCGATCCGACAGTTTACCGATGTATGTACTGATGACCACTCCCCCTACAGCCATTATCATCATGAACACACCATATGCCATGTTGCTCATACCAACTACATCCAACCCGAATATCGAGGAAAAAGGGACAAACAAAGACATCGAAAGCCCTACCATAAAATTTAAAAGCAATAAAATAGGGAATGAAGGAATATTCCAAACCATTGCTGTCCGATGCTTTACCGACCGTAAAAAATTTCTTGCCACATGTATCCTTCCTTCTATTAATCTGCCTTTTTCGATTTATCCTCTGGACTATTATCCCACCATCGATTTCAGGAAACAACTAATTAGTCGCCGCTTCTATGTTATATCAGCATCTGTAGCTTCTTTAACGACGAAACGTGATGAAATCCGCATGTTCTTTTTCATGTTCCCGAGACGTTGATGATTTGGCCGCGGTGATGCTCACCATGCAATGCCAAATGAACCAAGATGTCGCCTAGCGAATGTGTACAAGATTTTCCTGTACTGGTTTGGTAGGTTACTAACTTATCGAATTCCCCATTTTCCAAAATCGTTTCAACGTTCAAGTGGTGCTCTCGCATCCTTTACGTACATCCGCCAGATTCATCTCAGGCCAGACCGGATGAGAAGCAGACGAGTTACCTGCTATTCTTGCAGGCAATATTTCTTTTGCCGCCAGTATATATGCGCGAATAGGCGTATTCTCCTCGTCCCCACCCTATCAAGAATACATAAGCTCTTCGTACCGTTTAGCGGCAGGAAGTGAGTGGAAATAAAACATGAGAAGTCGAATTTTATCCCATCGAAACAGTTCTTGGTATTTACGATAAGAAATAATGGAGGTGACTACTATGTGGGAACAATTCGGACAATCAGCGATTACGTCCCTCGGCTTTTTTTGGAAAGCTGGATGGGCATTCATACTCGGATATTTAATCAGCTCGATGATCCAGGCTTTCATCCCTCAAGGAAAATTAGCCAAATATATTGGAAAAGAC
Source organism: Sediminibacillus dalangtanensis (assembly GCF_017792025.1). Classification (NCBI taxonomy): domain Bacteria; kingdom Bacillati; phylum Bacillota; class Bacilli; order Caryophanales; family Bacillaceae; genus Sediminibacillus; species Sediminibacillus dalangtanensis. Next base: position 1,081,258 of record NZ_CP046956.1, on the reverse strand, counting down.
AATGCTAAATCAATCGGACTTGCAACACTTTTCGGGGCAATTAGCTCCTCTTGTTCCTTTGCAGCTCTTGCTGCCGGAAAAAGCTTATTCAAAAAAGGCGCACATTTTGTCGCTACACTTGCATTTTTATTTTCATCAACAAACCTGGTAATAGAATTAGGAATTTTGATTTATATCTTTTTAGGATGGCAATTTGTCGTAGCAGAAATCATCGGAGGTATTCTTTTGATCATGGTTGTCTCCATCCTGGCCCGTATCACCATGCCGAAAAAATGGGTTCAAGCTGCCCGCGACCGCACAGAAGATGAACACCAGGAGGAGTTTGACTGGAAAAAGAAGATCCGTACAAAAAAAGGATGGTACCAGGTTGGACATGAGTTCGTCATGAATTGGCAAATGGTATGGAAGGACATTACGATTGGTTTCACTATCGCCGGAATCATGGCAACCGTTGTTCCAGAATCATTTTGGGAAGGGTTATTCATGGCAGGAACAGATGGTGGTTTTTGGGTAGTATTGGAAAATGCCCTGATCGCTCCGCTGGCTGCTGCATTAACCTTTATCGGTTCGATGGGAAACATTCCGATATCAACCATTTTGGCATCAAGTGGCGTGACCTTCGCTGGTATCATGGCGTTTATTTATTCAGATTTGATTGTTCCGCCAATCGTGATGGTCAACAAAAAATACTATGGTTGGAAGTTGGCTCTTTATATAGCTGGTATATTTTATGTTTCGATTGTAATTACAGCTTTCCTTATCCACGGGGGATTTGCCGCACTAGGTATCCTGCCGGAATCCGGTCGACAAATCATGAACGAAAGTCCTTTCCAAGTCGATTATACTTTTTGGTTCAATATCGCTTTTGCCTTGATTGCCCTGTTCACTCTCTGGCTTTTCCGACAATTTAAGCAGTCAGGAGCACATGCTGGAATGATGAGCATGGAAGGGGATTCTCGGTTTAAAACCATAATCACCTGGATTTGCATCGCTTTCTTGGCTGTTGGAACGATCCTTCATTTTGTATTGAAGCTATAGGAATAAAAAGATCCTGGGACAAAAGCATCTTGACCAAAATGAAAACCGAACGAATCCACCATTCGTTCGGTTTTTTTGATGAGCAAAAAGCAAAACGTTCCCCCTTATAAAAAGGTGCCACTTTCCACTCCGGCAAGGTACTTCGCTTTCCGCGGGCACGGCTTTTAGCTAACTTGGAAAAGAATACCGCTTTGCCAAGTGGATCTTCAGCTCGCGCTCATCCCGCTGGAGTCTGCGCACCTTGCCTCCGTTGAAGGAGATACATTCTCTTCTGGTGTGATTTCTGTTTTGCCTATTGCCGTTACGGATAGAAAGCGAAGCAGCATGGATACCAGGAGTACTTCTTTATCCTTATGCTATTGTCCGATTTTTAAAGAATATAAGGAACGACCATGCTGATTTTTCGTTTTCTTCCCTGTTTGGATACCTATCAGCCAATAGAAAAATACGGTTCATCTTGTCTTGATCGTGTGGAAATCAGAACACAAAAACGTAGCGATTCGAAGCACGCATCAAACAGCAGGATAAAAAGAGAAAATACAAATAAAAACCGAACAAATTTGACTGGCATTTAGAATTCACTCGGTTTTTGCTTTGGTGGCCATGCTTTTGTCCCAGGCTCTTTATTTTCTCTTCATTATCGTTTTGGAATAGCTAGACGCTGCACCCTTCAACCAACGTAGAGTACCCCCTTTATAGAAAATGCCCCTAAGCCGGTTCCGTAGAATATTTACATAATTATACACAATTTAGTAGAATAGTAGATAGCAAGCTGCAATAACGAATGATACAATGAATAGGAACTTTTTCAGGAACACCAGTTGGACATTAGCTTACGAAGTATTTATGGCCATTCTTGCCTTTGTGTCCGTTTTCTTTATCTGGCTTGATGAAGAAAGGTGGACTTATCTTCACTTTGTCATATGGTTGTTTTTCTTTCTGGACGTGACTATCCGCTTAATAATCAGTCCTGCAAAATGGGAGTATGTTAAAAAAAACCCTTTGGATATTATCGCGGCGTTGCCACTTGATGCCCTTTTTCAAACAGCTCGTATAGCTAGGTTATATAGAGTTTTGCGAATCATTTCGTTGTCTAAAAATCATTACAAGCAACTATTTGCTATACTTCGGACCAATGGCTTAGATAGAGTATTAACAGTGTCTGTCCTGCTAATTTTTATATCAACCATCATTGTGCGATATGTTGAGCCAAATATCGACAGTTTTATGGATGGGCTGTGGTGGTCGATTGTCACTACCACCACAGTGGGGTATGGAGATATTTCCCCTTCTACTGCTCCGGGGAGGTTGATTGCTGTGTTTTTAATGTTAATTGGCATAGGCATAATCGGAATGCTTACCGGATCGATAACTACTTTTTTCGTGAAAGAAAAGCAAACGAAACATCCTACAGTTGAATTTGTTCAAAACCAATTAAATCGTTTTGACAGCCTTACCTATTCAGAAGTGAATCAACTTGCTTTACTACTGAACGAGTTAAAGAAAGAAAAAATGAGAGAGCGTTCCGCTCTAACGAAGGAGATAAACCATGAATGAAGCATTGAAACGAATACTAGAAGTACTTAAATTAGCTGAAAAGTTAAAGTATGAGCTGCGGCACAGCTGGCTATCAAATGGACGGCAAGAAAGTGTCGCAGAGCACTCATGGCGGGTGACGTTGATGGCGGTTTTTCTGGAACCATATCTTGGCAAACAAGTCGATACAGCAAAGCTTTTGAAAATGATCACCATTCATGACCTGGTGGAAGCAGAAGCAACGGATATCCCAGCTTTTGATACAATGGACAACCAGCAGGCACAGATGGAAAAACAAGAACGGGAGCTTCAGGCAATTGAAAACATCCGTAAGATGCTTGGTGGTGATTTAGGAAATGATATTCAGCAGCTGTGGATGGAGTTTGAGGATAAGTCCAGTTATGAAGCAAAAGTCGCCAATGCTCTCGATAAGCTGGAAGCACAACTACAGCATAACGAAGCAGACATTGCTACCTGGCTGGAAGTTGAATATAAAATGAGTTTCATGTTGGGCAAACACACAGACTTCGATCAGGCGCTAACCTCGTTTCGACAATTGGTCGAGCAAGAGGCAGAATCAAAGTTGAAAAAAGCTGGTGTTTCCTTAAACGAAGTCAACCACCTTCTATAAAACTTGATCATATTGCCCCAATTTTCGACTTATAAGGAGAAAGGGGCTTTTTTATTACCTCACACTTCAACGGACTTTCCACTTCCGTTCACGTGCTGATAGATATGATCGACGAACGCTTCACCCGTAAGATTGATTGGCTCAATATTTTTCTTCTGTAAATGAGTCAGTTTCAGCTCCGGCAGATCAGGAATGACTAAGTATGATGGTTGGTCGTTTTTTTCCAGATGTTTTAACACATTGGTGATGAAAAGATCATTATTTTCATCTGCAAAACTGTACCCAATGAACAAAATGGACTTTTGAGCCGCCAATGACTTCAGTCTTTGCCAAATCTTCCTCGTATGCCTTTCCTCATAATCTGCATAATCCCCGCTGGATATCAACATACTTTCCGGAGTCCGGATATCACCGTGGATTTTATATAGCTGTACAGGCTTTTCGTCTGCTTCTTCCAACTGGGCATCTGTGAAAACTGTTGCTAATCTGTTTCCATAAGCCAGTTCGAATAACCGATCATAATTTGTCGTGATGATGGTATGGATGGTAGAAATCCCGGCAAGTTGCTTATGAACATAAAGATTCACCGGATTTTTGTCAATCATCCTGTTCATGATTTCGACAATTGGTTTGCGGGAACCATGGCGCAGGCGAATAAATTCCTCTACCATATCTGGAAAGTGCTTTATCGTTTCAAGTTGTTTCCACTCCTGGACACTGCATGAATCTTGGACTTCCCGTTTGATTTCATCGACAGCAGGCATACCGGCATAAAGAGAAAAGCCAGCCCCTGCCCAAATAATCACTTCACTGTTGACTATCTTGTTTAACAGTAGTTCAAGCGACATAATGTCCCTCCTGCTGTATGGATCAAAACATCCATTTACTTTACCCATTTGCCCCTAATGGTATTACTAATTACAAAACAAGTTGCATGTTCATTCCCTGTTATTATGGCGATTTCATAACGCTTAGTGGAGTAAATTCTGTAAATAAAGGGAATGAATTCACTGGTAGTTTTTCGATAATGGGTAAACGGACTGCCATACTTCGATGCTAAATGACGGTCTAGCAGGAGGATATGATAAAAGACAAACAGAAAAAAATTTGTCTTGGTTTGACGGATCCTTTTTCCATCGATGGCGTTGTAGTTCTAAAAAAGTGTTAAAATAAGACCCTGTAAAAAAACAAAATCACCAACAGAAAGTCCCACCAGACTAGCGGCTGTTCCGTATTTAAGGCGAACATCTTATTCGTCAATTTCTCCCTATATATAATCATGAACATTCAGTGACAAAAATCACAATAAAACATGAACCTTTTGTGACAAACTTCACATATAATTGTATTTTTCCATACGCCGTACTATGATAATTAAATGAAAAGACCATGTACCGCTTTAGCTGCTTGATAAGCTACTAAATAAACAGAAAGGGGTACCTTTCATGAAAATAAAAGGCACTTTGATATTACTTATGTTTGCAGTCATGACTGTATTGACCGGCTGTGAACCATTGATGATTTTAAATCCTAAAGGGCCGCAAGCCCAGACACAGGCAGATGTCATCCTATTATCGATTGGTATTATGTCCTTTATCGTTATAGCTGTTTTTGCCATTTTAATTTATATGTTGGTCAAATACCGCGCTTCGAATCAAAGCGACGATTATGAGCCTCCCCATATCGAGGGAAATCACATTGTCGAAGGCATTATTGTCGGGATACCAGTCCTTATTGTTATCGTTCTTTCGATCGTTTCTGTACGAAGCAACTATCTTGTCGAGGCGACTCCAGAAGGTTACGAAGATCAAGATCCATTGGTTGTTTATGCTCAATCTTCCAACTGGAAATGGCATTTCAGTTATCCGGAAGAAGGGATAGAAACAGTCAATTACCTTTACATTCCAACCGACAGAGCATTGGAATTCAAGCTTTACTCGGAAGGGCCTATCACCAGCTTTTGGGTACCACAGCTTGGCGGACAAAAATATGCGATGTCTGACATGGTGACCACCCTTCACCTGGCAGCTGACGCACCTGGTGAATATATGGGCAGGAATGCCAACTTCAGCGGAGAAGGTTTTGCGGAAAACACTTTTAGCGTCAACGCCGTTCCACCGGATGAATTCGATGAATGGGTCGATGAGGTCCAAGATACGGCAAAACCGCTTACGGAAGATAAGTACAAAGAACTGCTGGAGCCAGGACATCTTGGACAGTTGACATTTTCCAGCACACACTTGGAATTCTCTCCTCCTCCCGAGGGCGAGCATGGCGGTCATAACCATGGCAGCAGCTCAGAAGACTCGGAAGAAGGAAACATGGATATGGACCATGAAAACATGGATGAAAGCCATGATCCATCTGAGTAAGACTAGTAGATTGACAGAATACAAGTTAGGTTAGACTATTCGAGTTATTTCCTGAAAGGAGTCACAAAAGGATGGACTTTTTTGATAGATTTGCCATACCTCATCCAAGTCCTGTGATTTATGCATCCATGGTGGCCATTACGCTCACCTTGGTAGCGATCGTCGCAGGTGTCACTTATACAAAAAAATGGGGCTATCTATGGCGCGAGTGGCTGACTACCGTAGACCATAAACGGATCGGTATGATGTATTTAATCTCCGCTTTACTGATGCTGTTCCGCGGAGGAGCCGACGCCATCATGATGCGGGCACAAACTGCCCTCCCTGAAAATACGTTGCTTGACTCCCAGCACTACAACGAAATATTCACCACCCATGGTGTAGTGATGATTATCTTTATGGCCATGGCATTTATCATGGCTTTGATGAACTTTGTCGTACCATTGCAAATCGGGGCGCGCGATGTTGCGTTCCCTCGTCTGAACGCGTTAAGCTTTTGGCTTTATTTTTGGGGAGCCATGCTGTTTAACATTTCCTTTGTCATCGGCGGATCTCCAGATGCCGGCTGGACATCGTACTTCCCGTTGGCCGGAAATGAATTCAGCCAATCAGTTGGTACCAACTATTACATGATTGCGATTCAAATCGCTGGTCTGGGTACACTGATTACCGGTATCAACTTTATCGTAACCATATTAAAAATGCGGGCACCGGGCATGACACTGATGAAAATGCCGATGTTTACATGGTCGGCTTTGATCACCAACCTGATCATCGTGTTTGCCTTCCCTGTATTGACAGTAGCTTTGGCCATGGGAACCATCGACCGTTTATTCGGCGGTAACTTCTTTACCACGACCGATGGCGGAATGGATATGCTGTGGGCCAACCTGTTCTGGGTTTGGGGACACCCGGAAGTTTATATTCTCATATTACCGGCCTTCGGTATTTACAGTGAAATCATCCCGACTTTCGCCCGGCGGAATCTCTACGGGTACAAATCGATGGTCGCATCGATTGTGTTGATTTCCGTGCTTTCCTTTGTCGTATGGGTGCATCACTTCTTTACCATGGGACAAGGGGCAATGGTCAACAGTATCTTCTCCATCACGACGATGGCGATTGCGATACCGACCGGAATCAAGATTTTCAACTGGCTGTTCACCCTTTGGAAAGGGAAAATCACGATCACTGTTCCGATGCTTTATTCGCTAGGCTTCATTCCGATTTTCACAATCGGCGGTGTTACCGGGGTCATGCTTGGTATGTCGGCAGCCGACTATCAATACCATAACACGATGTTTCTGGTTGCCCACTTCCATCTGGTAATCATTCCAGGAGTTGTATTTGCCATGCTGGCAGGACTCACCTACTGGTGGCCAAAAATGTTCGGTTTTATGCTGAACGAACGAATCGGCAAATTATCCTTCTGGCTGATTTCCATCGGTACATGTGTCGCCTTCTTCCCGATGTTCATTTCCGGACTGGACGGACAGGCGCGCCGGATGTACACGTACTCGGAAGCAACTGGATTCGGCATTTGGAATATGATTTCCTTTGTCGGTGCCATCATGCTGGCCGCAGGATTTGTGACAATCGTTTATAACATTTATTACAGCACACGCTATGCATCCAGAGACATCAGTTCTGATCCATGGGACGCCCGCTCGCTCGAATGGGCCACCCATACGCCTGTACCTGATTACAACTTTGCGATTACACCGCAGGTCAATTCCAGTGAAGCATTCTGGGATTCTAAGAAAAACGGTCACAAGCTGTTTCCTGGCGAGTATAAAGAAATTCACATGCCGAATAACAGCGGGGTTCCCTTTATCATGAGTGCCATCTTCTTTGTGCTCGGTTTTGCCTTGGTATTCAGCATCTGGATTTTGGCAGTCATTGCGCTGCTTGGTATCTTTGCCTGCCTGGCACACCGTTCTTTTGAACAGGATCACGGCTACCACATACCGGTAGAAGAAGTGAAAGAAACGGAAGAAAAATTGGGAGGTGCCCGACAATGAAGGTAGACCAAACAAAGCCTCTCGAATACAGTACGGAACAAAATAACTTGAATATATTAGGCTTTTGGATGTTCCTTGGGGCTGAAATCATGCTGTTCGCCACCCTGTTCGCCTCTTATTTTACATTAGAAGGCCGGACAGGAAGCGGTCCTTCCGGCAGCGAAATTTTTGAAATCATGCCGGTCATCTTTGAAACCTTTATCCTGCTGACCAGTAGTTTTACCATTGGTCTCGGCGTCCATGCAATGCGACTGATGAATAAAAAAGCGACAATCGCTTTCTTCAGCATTACCTTGCTGTTAGGACTTGCCTTTGTCGGATTCGAGGTAGTGGAATTCTTCACGTATATTGAAGAAGGAGCTGCATTGCAGACAAGTGCGTTCACGTCGATTCTGCTGTCCACTTTAGGGACACACGGAGCACACGTCACCTTCGGTTTGTTCTGGGGATTGTTCATCCTCATCCAAATCAAAAAACGGGGCCTCACTCCGGAAACGGCAAATAAATCATTCATATTCTCGCTTTACTGGCACTTTCTGGACGTCGTCTGGATTTTCATATTCAGTTTCGTCTACTTGAAAGGAATGATGTAATATGAAAGAACTATTCCCACGTAAGCAAGTCATGGGCTTTGTCTTTTCGTTAATCCTGACGATCGTTGCGCTGCTGGTTTACTTTCTGGATATGTCGTTTGCCGTTGGCATGACTGTATTGCTTTTAACAGCCTTCACTCAAGCCGGTTTACAGCTGATCGTGTTCATGCATGCCGGCGAATCAGAGGATAGAGGGTCGATTTATCTCAATATTTATTACGGTGTCATCATTGCCCTGCTTACTGTATTCGGAACACTGTTGGCAATGATTTGGGGTTATGTATAAATAATAGAAAAAGAGCACCTGCTGCCAGGTGCTCTTTTTATGCATGTTTGGAACCCATTTGCTTCCGGTGTTCGATTTTCTCCAGGATTTCTTCGGTCACTACAAAGAAAACACCCATAAGAAAGATAAACACGGCTCCCATCACAGTCCCGATTCCAATCGGCGTCAAAATACTGGAACCGCTTGCAAAGAAACCTGCCAAAAAAATGATAATACCTGCCGTCAGCACGACAGCCCCTGTTATTTTGGTTGCATTGAGAATTTGAGCTTTTGTTGCCATCCAACTCATCCTCCTTTATTCTTACCTCTATTATCCATCTTGTTCACATCTTTGTCAAAAGTTTGTTACGGAATTGTGAATCTTTTTTCCTTTCCTTGTATTATTTCCGTTATGAGGGGTTGTCAAACATGACTCATCGAGGCTAATAAATTTTCTGGTTCTGTAAAAAATAGAATGATGAAAGAAAGGAGATGCCTGCGATGAATGAAACCGTTGTTGTAATCATCCGAGTCATTATTTCATTTTTCACCTTGCTGATTTTCACCAGATTGCTCGGCAAACAAGAGGTCGGTCAACTCACTTTTTTTGACTATATCAACGGCATTACGATCGGATCCATTGCGGCCACTCTGGCAACAGATCTATCCGCCAAGGCATGGGCGCATTGGCTGGGGCTTGTTGGTTATGCTTTGTTGACTGGATTGCTACAATACATTACGATTAAAAACCGGTATCTCGGAAAAGTGCTCGATGGAGAACCAACAGTTGTAATAGAAAACGGCAAGATTTTGGAGACCAATCTGAGAAAAATGCGGATAAAATTGAGCGAATTGATGACCCTGTTGCGCAGTCAACAAATCTTTGATATCACACAAGTGGAATATGCCGTATTCGAAATTAACGGAGAACTGTCTATCAAACCAAAACCGGAATACCTTCCTGTCACCCGCAAGGATTTGCAGATTCCGACTAAACCCGGACGCCTGGCCACAGAAGTGATTCAGGACGGCGTGGTATTGGACCAGAATCTTGAGCAGCGAAAAAAAGACAGGGATTGGCTTCACCAGCAACTTCGTGCCCACAATATCGAGAATATCAAGGAAGTTTCCTACGCTTTAATCCTTCCAAACGACCGTCTTTATGTCGATAAATTTGACGATAATATTGGAAAGGAAACTGAAATGGGCGACTATGATGGACCTTACTAAGGACGGAGGGAACCACTGATGAAAAAGTTTCTTTTATACTTTATTCCATTATTAACCTTGTCTGTTTTCATTGCCGTTATGAATAGTGGCGCCTTTCTAAAACAGCCACTTGGAAAAGATGATCGTCTATATGAATCCATTCAACTTATTGAAGCTGGTGTAAAAAACAAAGACTGGAGCAAGGTAAAGACGGAAACCGCCAAGATGGAAAAAGCCTGGGATAAAATCGCACGGCGCATACAATTCAGTGTAGAAAAAGAACAACTGTTGGAAATAGACGGAACGATCGCCCGCATTCGCGGCGCTGTCGAAGCCGAAGATGATCAAAGTGTGCTGGAAGAGATTTATTATTACTATGGACAGTGGGAACAATTGGCCAGATGAATTTACATAGACTTTCTGGTACAAGCCTTTTTCTATTGGGTGACTTTCCCATTATCTTATTCATCCATAGTATGGTATAATATCTATTTCAATCTATTAGATTCTATCCTTTCTATAAATATTTTCATAAAAGGAGGTACATTATCTTGGCTAAAAAATCAATGATAGCGAAACAGAAGCGCCCGCAAAAATTCAAAGTACAAGAATATACGCGCTGCGAGCGATGCGGCCGTCCCCACTCTGTCATTCGTAAATTCAAGCTATGCCGAATTTGTTTTCGAGAATTAGCTTATAAAGGACAAATTCCTGGCGTCAAGAAAGCAAGCTGGTAATCACGGGTCAGCTGAAAAAGCTGGCTCTTCCTGCTTATTTCCTACTCAGTGCTGTCTCCTTTTCATGAAAGTCATGGATACATCCTCCCTTTATCATCTACATAAATCGATTTTACAACCGTCCGTTGATATTTCTCTCCTCCACTCTCACCTTGAATATCGAATGTTACGTTATACACTCCCGCTCCCAAATCTGGCAAGCGGTAATTGGAAGCCCGATCAAGATGGTGTACCACCTGTGTTTGTTGCTGACTATTTTTATATTTCTCCAGTTTCACGGTTACAGTCGGTTGTTTTGCTTGATCAATTGCAGCAACGTTAAATTGATTATCCACCATCTCAACCTTCAGGTTCCTATTAAGTGGACTATCGATAGCTGCTTGAAGCAAGTAATGTTGCGTCTGATCAGTGTCAGCTGAAATCGACCACTTACCAGAGATTGGTTTTGATATCAAAATCCGATGATGGTACGCTCCCATTAAATAATCCGTCTTATCTGCTTCTATGGAAAAGGCTGTATATGTTTTTCGGTCCGGACCCACAAGTTGTAATCGTGGATTTTTTTCATCACTTATCCAGTCGACTTGTAATCCTTCCGCCCCCTTTTCTACATAAAAAGATTCTGTCTGTTTCCCTTGTGACTGACCGCCTCTTAGTATAAATCCATACTGCTCATCCTGTTGAACCGCCTGTTCGTTTTTCTCTAATGGAGAAGGTGTGTTCAAGGTTTGAGTTTCTTCTCCAGTTTCAGATAAAAAGCCAGAAAACAGTTCAAAGGTAGAGCTCCCTTGTTTAATGGTCTGGTGATTCCATGCCCCAGCGCTTATCTCCATTCCATAAGGCAGCCTGGAGCTTGCGACTGTCACAGTACCGTCATTCGGTCCATAACTGCTCAGATACAAACCTCCCCAATACAGTGAGCTGCCAAAGCTTCCTCGCTCCGTTCCCCCAAACGTGAAAAAAGGAATTTCGCCTGTAACCTGATCCGTAATGGATCGGAAATTCGCCATGTAACCAGTCTGGAGCGAGTAGGTCGCATCATTTTTGCTTCCCAATATTTCCGCCAGCCAACCGGCCCAGCTACTGTAAGCAAGATCAGCAAGCTGGCTGCCGTGGTGTGGGGTCGACAAGGTAATGACTTTCTCGACATATGGTGCTGCCCCGTAGTGAACCACAGCAGACTGAACATCGATCCCACCTTTACTATGAGCCACGACGACAACCTTTTCTCCATAAAAAGAATATACTTCCTGCAACTTCTGAGCAAGCAACTCTCCATTGTCCCACATATCCCTGGTCGGATATAAATCGATAAACGCTGTTTCAAATCCATTTACAAAAGCTGTATCATACATGTCATTTTCTTCCCACCATGTGGAGGAAGAACTGTTGAGACCGTGAACGAACAAAATGGGATGATTGGCATCCGAACCATTGGAAGGTGTTGTACCGACATACCATTCTCCTGGATTCCCTGGAGGATCCCCTTTTCCAAATGACCCCGCCAGTACCGCTGCGGGAAGTAGACCAAACAACAGAACAAATACAACCAGCACCTTTTTCAGCATTTCCTCACTCCTTTTTTATTCTCATTGAGAGTATATAAGGAGATGAAAGAGGTAGAACTTATATACAGAAACAGGTGTAATATTTTACATAACCTTGTCTCCCAGAGATGAAGGTATGCAAAAAACGATGAGAAAACATGTCTTGGTTGAATAAGAGGATACCTGAGGTCAGCAGAGGGAACATAAAGAAAGAATTCAGCGTAAAAAAAAAAGGAATTACTGAAATCCCCCCCTCCAGCTTCCTGCGGAAAGCGGGTGTTTTTTCGTAGATGGATAACACGCGCTAATGCTTAGCGCTATCACTTTCAAATCCAACAACCTAAAGAATAAGCGCAAGACCTGTTTAAAGGAGTACAGGCTAGGGCCGCCACGTCCTGTGGCAACGCCTGCATGACCCACAGACAGTTAAATTTATCATTTCCTATACAAAGACAAAAAATCACCAGCATCGTGGAAAACGCTGATGATCCTATCGGAAGAAACTGCTAAGAAAGACTAGAATTATTTAAATTTATTTTTTCGTCAATTCCACCAGCCCATCAATGGATCCGGCTACATGTGTCACAGCATTATTTACTTCATCCAGACTGCTTTTGAAGGTTTCGATTTCCACCTCAATCGAATCACTTTGATTCTTGCTTTGCTTCATTTTTAATACAATCGTGTCAAACACTTGATTGATTTGTTTCATGTCATCCGTTCCGTTATGGATTAACTCCCTAACTTCCGAAATGTAGGAAGAAACACCATTGATTTGAGCGTCCGTTTTTCCAACAAGCTCGGAGACACTTGCTACCGAATTCTTTGTTTCTTCGGCCAGCTTCCGTACTTCATCGGCGACTACAGTAAACCCTTTCCCATGTTCACCTGCTCTGGCAGCTTCAATCGAGGCATTTAAGGCTAGCAAATTCGTTTGCTCTGCAATTCCGGTTACAATGGTGACAACTTCTCCTATTTGATTGGATATTTCCAGGAGACTCTCTGTTTCTTTTTTGATTTTTTCCATCCGGTCATTAATATCCGTCATTTTTTCCTGCTGACTTTCCAGGTCTTGTTTTCCGGTGATGGATGTCTGTTCAACATCCATAGATGTTTCGGTTCCCTCTTTAGAAATACGCAGAATCCCTTCTAAGTTAGCCACCAGCTCTCCGATCGATCCTGTGGTTTCTTCAAACACAGCTGCCAATTCGGAGGAGGTATCCTTGATTTCACTGTGCAACAGATTCATCTCTTCCTCTTGTTCACGATGGGTCTTCTCATTTTCTTGCTGGAAAGCATCCAATACGAGTTGTTGCTCCAGGCTCAATATTTTAGTTACGGCTTCGATCGCCTTGAGCGATTCTTCTTTTGTTTGTATTTTTTCGTGGATGATGGCAATAAGAGACAGCAATAAGTCTTGGAAGGCGCACATATACCACTTGGGCTGCAACCCGATTTTAAAATGTATATGAGCAATTTTCAGCCGTTTATCAATAAAATCATCGTCGATCTTCCCGTCAAACATCTCTTGAATGTGGACGAGTAGTGTTTGTTTCAGCCTGTCGACCGAACTATTGCTTTCAATGATGCCCATCAAAGAACTTTCATGCTTCAAATTGCGGTAAAACTGTTCCACGATAGCATGGATATTCTCCTGAACAAAAGGCTTCAAGGAAACGAGCACCACTAAATCCTGTTTTTGCAGGTTGATCATTTTGATTTGTTTCTTTAAATCTTGATAATGATCGATGTTCATCCTTGTGTTCCCGACAAGTGTTTCGTCGATAAAAGTCCCCCTGCTTGTTTCTTTTCTCTTTTTAAACCCTAACTGCATGACTTTTCCCCCATATATTCCTTTTATTTCCTTCTTATTTAATATCGGATGGATAGGAGGGATTATGAAGAAGAGAACTAAAGGGCATATTGGAACGTTTATCCTTCACTAGCAAACTCCGATCAGCTTTCTGGTTCATCAGGCTTTTCCTGCCTTTTCCTCTTTCGCCTCAACCGCTGCAATATCTTTTTGGAGTCAAGATTGATTGTTTTCGGTTTATAGTGTTCGGATGCCTTCAAGTCATCGGTGGATGCTTTCATGAACGACCATGCCAACATAAGCATGATAAACAATAACGGAAAACCACCGACAATGCTTGCTGTCTGTAACGTCGACAACCCACCGATAAACATCAGCACCAACGGCATCAAACATAGGGTGAATGCCCAAAACAAACGATTCCAGCGTAATGGTTCATCCTCCACTTCCGACTGGACAACAGAAGCAAGAATATAGGAGCTTGAATCAAACGTGGTTGCTAGAAAGATAATCGCCAAGACGGTAAAAACAAGGATAATCAAAGGCGCCCATGGCAGTTGATTGATTATGCTGATAATCGCATAAGGTGCACCTTGGTCATTCAACACACTAACTACATCGAACTGACCGGTAAGCTGCATATACAGTCCGAAGTTCCCCATGATACCAAAAAACAATAAACTACCAAGCGAACCATAAATAATCGTTCCAAGAACCATTTGGCGAATCGTCCGGCCACGGGAAATTTTCGCGACAAACAAGCCAACAAATGGGGCATATACAAGCCACCATGCCCAATAGAATACCGTCCATCCTTCTGGAAAACCTGTACGTTCGAACGGCCCTAAATTATTGAATGGTTCTGTCCACGTGCTCATATGAAAAAAATTATCCAAGATCAAGCCGATACTATTGGTCGTCGTCTCAGCAATGAAGGTAGTCGGGCCGAATACAAAAATGAATGCCAGCAAAAAGATAGCCAGCCAAAGATTCAAATCACTGAGCACTTTGATACCCTTCCGCAGCCCCGAATAAGCGCTGATAGCGAAAATCGTCGTACACAAAATCAGGATAATCGTCTGCATGGTCATATTCGCGGGCAGGCCCGTCAGCCGGGAAACACCCTCCGCAATCATCGGTGCTCCAAGGGCAAGTGTAGTACCTGCCCCGCCCATCAATCCGAACATAAACAAAATATCGATTAGTTTACCGACAGGACCATCAGTCAGCCGCCCGATCAATGGCCGGCAAGCTTCACTTATTTTTAACACCGGTTTCTTCCGGACGTAATAAAAGTAAGCCATCGGCAATGCCGGAAGAGTATAAATCGCCCAGGCAATCGGCCCCCAATGGAATATTCCGTAAGAACTGGCCCACTGGATTGCCTCTTTGGAACCTGTTTCAATCCCAAAGGGTGGAGCCTGATAATAGTACGCCCATTCAATCGTTCCCCAGTACAAAATACTGGAACCAATTCCGGCACAAAACAACATAGCCGCCCAGGAAAAAGTGTTAAACTCTGGCTTTTCGTCTTTTTCGCCCAGTTTTATGTGTCCGTTCACGCTAAACGCCACGTATATCAGAAAGAAAAACAAAACAAAGCCGACGAGCAAATAAACAACGCCGAAGTTTTGGGTGACAAAATCATTGGCCGCCAGGACAAATGCTTCTCCCTGTTCAGGAAACAAGACTAGCGGGATGGTAACTGCCAGCAATATTATTAAAGCTCCAATAAAAGTCGGCCAATCAATTAAGCGATTTTTCATGTTATCTTCCTTTCCTGAAAGTTATGAGGAATTGTAAATAGGAATATGAAACCTTCTATCTGTTAGTTTTGTTTAAAAACGTATTTTTATCCGGTCCGCCCGTCATTAACCGTTCAATGACAAAATAATTACCCTTCCACTGTTAATATTTCGTATTGGTTAGAAACTGCGACATAACCCTGATGTCTCTTCCTCCTAGTCTTAACAGAATGAGTGCTAATCCAACGCTGCGGAAAAACACTCGCTTTCCGTGGGGAACGCTTCAGCCTCCTCGCTGGAAAAACGCCAGCTGCGGGGTCTTCAGACTGTTCCATTCCCACAGGAGTCTCGCATTTTCTCGCAGCTTGGTAACGAATCTCTCCATAGAAGAACTTATCCCTTATACATTGTGTCTGTGGATAATATTCTGCAGAGTCAAAACCTTAATGAAGCCTCCGAAAAACGAAAACAGTTCCTATCTCTGACAGATTGCTGACTCACACAATCAATGTTTAGTGGATGAAGAAAATACATTTAAAAGTGAGAATGGAAAATACTCTCCGTTAGAAACAGGAAGCTGGTCCAAGCGAAGGAAATACCCGGAGACTCCTGCGGGAGGAAAGGCCTCGGTGAGATCCTGCAGAGCGTTAGCTCGAGGAAGCTCACCAGCCGCCCGCGGAAAGCGCAGGATATTTCCGCAGCGCCGAACTCCAACTCAATAAAAGTAGGAAGTTAGGAAGACGCATTCAAGCTATGTCGTAGTTTATATTTATTACGACCCTACATAAAAAAAGCTAACAAAAACGCCTGAAGGCATTCCTCCAGGCGTTTTCATCATAACTGAATTTTATTGTTTCAATGCATGGTATTGCTCGATTACTTTTTTGCTGATTTCACTGCCTTCATCCAGGCCACTCACTTCTTTCAGCACATATGCCGGTCCATGCTCCTTGAGCATTTCCTGAATTTTCACGGCTTCTTCATCTTCTTCGTAGTCAAAAAGCAGTGCTGCTGCGATCGCCTTCGCTAAATTTGTGAACGACAATCCCGCTTTCTGGGCCTCTGTTGCCGGGCGGATCAGCCTGTCCTCTGGTCCTAGCTTACGCATCGGAGCACGGCCCACTCTGGTAACAGCATCGTTCAGGTACGGATTTTTAAAGCGCTCGATGTTTTTTTGGATATAGGCGAGATGTTCTTCTTCATTCAGTCCATACTGCCTCACGAGATAGGCACCGGTTTCTTTCAAGGTTTCTTGTACTTGCTTAGCAATCGTCTCGTCTGCCAATGTTTTATCAATTGTACTCTTTCCAGCAAGATAACCAAAGTAAGCAATCACTGCATGACCTGTATTTACAGTGAATAGTTTACGCTCAATAAAAGGTGCCAGCTCCTCAACGACCGTCATTCCTTCAATTGGCGGGATAGTTTGTTTTGTTTCGACTACCCATTCAAAGTATGGCTCGACCAGAACATCAAGCGACTCTGGATCTTCCTGGATAGGAACAATTCTGTCGACTGCAGAGTTGAAGAAAAACACCCTGCCTTCCAGTCTTTCTTTGGTGTCCTCATCCAGATTGTCCAAGATATGTTTTTTCAAGATATCAGTAGCAGAGATTTGGTTTTCACAAGCAATGACATAGAGGGGTTCATCCGTTTCATAGACACGCTCTGATAACCCACGGGCAATCAACGGAGCAATCCGCGGTAGAATGTTCGGTCCGATTGCCGTGGTCAGATATACGGCACCCTTGATCGCTTCGATCACTTCCTCTTCCTGCTTCATATTGTTTAGGCCGGATACATTTTCAATTGTGGTCGTTTGTTCCTGCTCGGTAGCCAATTTAACCTGATAGCTTTTTTGTTCATTCAATTTATCAATGATTTGGTCAGCAATATCGACAAAAGTAACATGGTAACCAGACTCGGCGAATAAACCACCGATAAAACCACGCCCGATATTTCCTGCACCAAAGTGAACGGTTTGTTTCAACGTCATCATTCCTTTATCAAGTTATTTTGAAGGTAATCCAAAAACAGGTCCTCCAATTTTTTGCGAATCATGGCTTCGTTTGATGATGAAAAAATCATCATAGCGACATCATTTTCAATTATACTCGTGCTAATCAGGCTAAGGACTTCCTGCTCACGAGGGCTCATGCTATCGGGTGCAAGCATTAACAACAAGTTTTTCATTTGCACTTCCTGACCATCCATTCCTTTAATGGTACAAGGCTGCTCTAGATGAGATATTTGAAAAATCAATTCTTGAATATGATCATCCCGACAATGGTACAAGCCCATGTTCGTCCCCGGAATCCCTAAGCCGCCTCTTTTTTCACGTTCCTCAAGCTCTTTCACGATTTTTTTCGAATCCTCCAGCAGGTTGTCGTCCTCAGCTTGTTCGACCATTTTCCACAATACTTCCCGGTGATCAGTCGATTGCTGCTGGCGGTAAACCCGAAGATTAGCAAGAATTCCTTCTATGCTGGAGTGGACCTCCTTGATTTCCTTCAACAAATCATGAATTGCCGGTTGCTCTGAATGGTTTACAGATCCATTTTCTTCCGCTGGTCGCAGATAGTGTTTTTTGCTTGTCATTTTTTCCAGATTTCGTTGTAAAAAATCATGGATCGCTTCCGTGTCTTCTTCGCTGAGCAAAGGGCTCACCAGGATGTAATCAAATTCTGTAAAAGGCAGCCGCACGGTAGAAATGACGATATCAAACGAATCCAGATCCGCATGTTGAAAGTCGTTGATCGATAATATATCTACTTTTTCAATTTCCGGGATTTCCTGCTGAATACGACTCGCTAGCATTTTCGAAGCACCTATCCCCGTCGGACAGACAACCACCGCTTGTATCGATGTCTTCTCCTCATTCATCAACATTGCCGAGCCAAAATGAAGTACGATAAAAGCTACTTCTTCATCCGGAAACCGGACATCTTCAAAGTTATCTTCCAAACTTTTTTTGACAGCCATGAACAATACCGGGTATTTCCGCTTTATATCTTCGGTCAAAGGGTTGAATAATTCCATTTCTTGTTGCAGGCGAAACAAAGAAGGCTCCATATGCGCGAGCAGACCCTGAAATAGCGAGAAGTCATCCGCCAAATGGACATGGAGCTGTTTGGAAACATCCGCAATGACATTTTTGATCAACCTGCCCAGCATGATGCTGTCGTATTCAATGGCATCAGCAGCCTGTAGCTTGGACCCCTTTAAAATAACCGACAGAAATAGCACATCCTTTTCCGTAAGAGGCACCCCATACTTCTGTTTCAACTCTTCGCATATTTGCTTCATTCCCTGGTACTCCATGGAGGATTTGTCCACAGATTGGTCATTTTCCTCCAATAGATATTGATTTTCCGATCGCTGCATGGTGATACAAATATGAATAACCAAACCGATGTAATCGCTGTCGGCAAGTCTGGATTGTCCCTTATTGATCGTTCGGCTAACCAACGTATCTATTTCCAATAGATATTGTGGGGAAAAGTAACTCAACACAGGTCCCTCTACCTGATTCCCTTTTTGCAGCAAGTATAATTGCTCGATCAGCTCTTCATGGAAATGCACGGAAAAGTAGCCGGCCAGAGCCTTCCTTTTGTCGGACTCCTGTGCGTTCAATTCCACGCCTACTCCACGTTTCCTCGAAAGCCTCACCCGGAATTTCTCCAGCCAGGCAGCCAAATCATCCAAATAAGCACTCAAAGTCGCCGTGCTGACGCCTAGCTGTTTTGCCAGCACCTGCGTCTTAAAAGACGGCCCATCCTGCAGCAAAGTGATCAACAGGTAAAGTTTTCGCTCCTCCGGCGTTTCATCTGTCGGATTCAGACTGGAAAGGTGCTGCATCAGACGGTAAATATGCTCATTTTTTCCAGCGATGACGAGCCCATCACTCGACGTTCTGGTCAATCCCAACTGAAATTGTCGCAATGATTTTTCTACTGATTTCAAATCACGCTGAATCGTCCTTACGCTTACATTGAGAAACGCAGCCAAAGATTGTGCGGTATGCTTTCCTGAGGTTCTAACAATCAGATTGATGATGGATTTTTCTCGTGATGTAATAAACATATTACCCACTCATTTCTACATTAAAATGTTCTTCTAAGTACTTGGTCCATCTATACAGGAAAACAAGAAAATGCTTGCGAACCTCTTCTTGTTCCTCATTCCAGTTTTTGGGCTGAAAGTAGAACAGAAAGGCAGGAATACCCCCGCCTTTCTCCTCTATGCTGCACTTATTTACTGTTGATGATGTCCTTCAGTTCTTTCGCTGTTTTTGCCTGGACCATCTGTTCGATATTTTCCATTTCCGAACAAATGACTGCAATTCCTGAAAGGATTTCCAAGTGGGTACCGTCTTTTCCTGCGATTCCGAAAATCAATTTTGTTTCTTCTCCGTCAAAATCGACACCATTCGGTACCTGTACAACTGTGAAACCAGATTTGAGCACCGCTTTTTTTGCATCTTCCGTGCCGTGTGGAATCGCTACATTGTTCCCCATGTATGTGGATGTTATGTTATCCCGTTCAATCATGGCATCAACATAGCTTTCTTCTACATAGCCCGCTTTCACCAATGCTTCCCCAGCAAAGCGAATTGCGTCCTCTTTCGAGTCAAATTCCTGGCCGATAAAAATGTTCTCTTCGAGAAGCAAGTCATCATCATCATCTGCTTTTCCCGGATCTGGTTCTGTTACCTCTTCCTGAGAATCTTCCGTAAGTTCAGCCAGTTCTTCTGATACCCCGCTTTGTAAGCTGTCAATCAGCTTGTCATATTCAGGGCTGGATAAGAAGTTATCCACCGAAATATGGTAAGCGTTCGGCAGCTTGTTTTGAGCACGTGGTGTCAGCTCTTCCTGTGTAATGACGATTTGCGCGTCACTCGGCAGGTTGCTGATCGACGTATTCGTCACCGCCACATCGAGATCAGCTTCCTTTACCTTTTTACGCAGCAAGGAAGCTCCCATGGCGCTCGAACCCATGCCGGCATCACAGGCGAATACGATTTTGTCTACCTCTTCAGGCATCACACCATGTTCCGCTGTGTTTTCTGCAGCTCCCGAAGATACAGAGCCTGCAACAGAGCTTTTCTTTCCTTTCATTTCTTCCATCTTTTTGGTTGCTTGATCAATATCTTCTTCTGACTGCTTTCCGGATTTAAGCACAATTGCCGAAACAACAAATGAAACTACCGCAGCCACTATCACACCCGCATAGTTGGCGACATAAGACATTGCCTGTGGTGGAGTGACAGCTGTAATAGCAATAATACTTCCCGGCGAGGAAGGAGCCACAAGGCCTCCGCCCAACAGTACCAACGTAAATACGCCGCTCATTCCGCCAAGAATAACAGCGATGAACAACATAGGTTTCATCAATACATATGGGAAATAAATTTCATGGATACCGCCCAAGAAGTGAATGATTCCTGCTCCTGGAGCAGATTGTTTAGCAGAACCTTTTCCGAAGAGAGAGAAGGCTAACAAGACACCCAGACCTGGTCCCGGGTTGGCTTCTAGCAGGAATAACACAGACTTCCCTGCATTCTGTACCTGCTCAAGGCCAATCGGAGACAACACCCCGTGGTTGATTGCATTGTTCAGGAACAGGATTTTTGCCGGTTCGATCAGGATACTTGTCAATGGCAATAAGCCCGCGCCTACTAACCAGTCGACACCTACAACCAACACTTGCGTGAATCCGTCTACAGCCGGGCCGATCGCAAGGAAAGACAGGATTGCAAGCAATCCACCAAGAATACCGGCAGAAAAGTTATTGACAAGCATTTCGAAACCGGTTCTGATTTTCCCTTCGATTAACTGATCAAATTTTTTGATCACATATCCCCCAAGAGGACCCATGATCATCGCGCCAAGGAACATTGGCGTATCGGGAGCTCCGACAATCACACCGATGGTGGCAATCGCGCCGACCACCCCTCCGCGTTGATCGTGAATCAATTTACCGCCAGTATAACCGATTAACAGCGGCAATAAGTACTTAACCATCGGGTCAACTAACTTGGCAAGCTCTTCATTCGGAATGATTCCATCCGGAATAAACAATGCCGTAATCAAACCCCAGGCAATAAAAGCACCAATGTTGGGTAATACCATGGAACTAAGGAAATTACCAAACTTCTGTATTGCAACTTTTACAGATGATTGAGCCATATTATACTTCCTTTCAATAAAATAAGATAATATCAGACGTTATCATCATAAGTCACATGTAAACGCCATTCAAGAAACACTAACATTACCTTTGTCGCAGTCAATAAGACAAAGGTAATGTTTCTCCTATGCATAATGACCTATGGCATTATTGTGTACTTGTCCACCAAGTTCATTCGTTATCCATTGCGAGGGTTTAAGCATCAGATTCCCTCGCATATTCCTTGTCAGATAACTATCGGTTTAATCTGGCTTCAAACGGGGAAGATGATTATATGTAATATACTTAATGGAGGGACGATAAAATGGCACACGAAAAATATCAAGAGCTTCTCAACACTTTACATGACTGTATGGTACAGTGCAACCACTGTTATGATGCCTGTCTAGAGGAAGACGACGTGAAAATGATGGCACCATGCATTCGCCTTGATCGTGAATGCGCGGATATTTGCGGTTACCTGGCTCAAGCAATTACGCGTGGTACACCATATGTAGCGGAACTTGCTTCTGTATGTGCAAAAATTTGCGAAGACTGTGGAAATGAATGTAAAAAGCACGAACAAGAACATTGCCAGAAATGTGCGGATATCTGCATGAAGTGTGCAGATGCTTGCCGTAAAGTTGCTTAATTTAGTAAGGAACTCCTAAAAAAGTCTCCGGAATTATTCCGGAGACTTTTTTCTACTATATAAACATATTAGCCCTTCTAAACAACTTCACTTCACTAATTTGCTTGTGTTTGAATCATTTAGGCTGGGTGACACCTATTTCTTATTCACTTCTGGCTGGTATGAACAATCTACCGTTATAAATATTCCTTTGTAGTAATTTTTAAATTCAAGGACAGATAAATCCGCTTGTTTTATATAATCAAGTGTGTTCCGGTTTAAATGGCAGCCGTCACATACTTTTTTCCAAGCCGGTGTTAGTATATCTTGGATCTTCGCCCAAAACGGATGATGTACTTTAACATGCTCGAATAAGAGTATCCTTGCTCCGGGTTTGCTGACTCTTTTTATTTCTAAAATGGCTTTTTGTGGATCCGCAACCGTACAAAATACCAGCGTTGCTACTACCGTATCAAATGTATTGTCTGCGAAGGGAAGTTTCTCCGCCTCTGCCTTTATAAGTTGGACTTGCACTTTTCCCTGCCGCACAAATTTAGCAGAACGCTGCAACATCTGTTCATTGGGATCTATAGCCGTCACTTGTTCAACACAGTGCTGATAGTGTGGTAAATTGATTCCTGAGCCGGAACCAATCTCTAGAACTCTTCCTTTTGCTTTTGCTATAAGATTGCTTCGAATATCCTTAAACCTATGTTTCTCCAAAGGTTTCATGAAAAAATCATAGACTGTTGGAAACCATTTTCCCATTTCCCCTTCACCTCTTGTACCTAATATACGCCATTGTTATCAAACAATCATTAAAAAATGTTATCTATCGTTACAAATAAATCTGATTAATTCAATACATGAGGCTGGCCATCATTTCCGCAAACCCCTCCACTTCTCTACAATTTTAAACGAGGAATCTCTCTACTCACCACCAATCAGCTTGAGAGAAACCTCTGAGTGGATTCCTTCTGCTGTACAGGGATTGGCTTAAGACCACGGAAAGGTCCTGACAACATCACATCAGAACTCATACTTTCTTACCTTCCATGCAAAGAAGTACCGCCAGTTTGGCTGGCGGTACTCTTTTTACCATGAACTTCTTTTTTTCTGGAGTTGAGCATCCGTTTTTTTCCACAAAGCCCCTGGCCAGAACGCATATTTTCCCAGCACGGTGGTAATGGCGGGGACGAGCAACGGTCTGACGATAAAGGTATCGAGTAACACACCGATGGCGGTGACGACACCAAACTGAACAAGCACCTGCATCGGCATGACAGCTAAAACAGAAAATGTTCCTGCCAAAATAAGGCCTGCGGAAGTAATGACACTGCTGGTTTCCCCTACCCCTTCTGCAATTGCCTGTTTTAACGGCATCCGTTTCCGGTTTCTCCAAATACTCGATATCATAAAAATATTGTAATCACCGCCTAGTGCTACAAGAAATACAAAGGCGTATAACGGGATCAGCCCTTGCATCGCCGGCTCATCCATTCCGTAATGGATAAACAGCCAACCCAGCCCCAATGCGGAAAAGAAAGACAAAACAACCGTCAACAGTAAATAAGTCATTGCAACAATCGAACGTAAATATACCAGCAGCAAAATAGCGATGATAACAAGGATGACCGGAATAATGATATTTTGGTCACGGCTGGTTATTTGTTCGGTGTCAAAAAGAATTGCTGTTTCTCCGCCAATCCATACATGGTCATCAGCATTTTCCATGCCCTCCTGTTCCAGTACATCCTCTGCACGATCCTTTAAATCCGGAACCATGGCTACAGCTTCAGAAGAATAAGGGTCGATAGATAGCGTGACGGAGTAATGAACAAAATCCTCATTGTTCTCCCCAAATCTCGGATCACTTACCCTCGCAACATTGTCCATTCCAGCGATAGCCGATTGCATTTCATCTATCCCGCTATCTGTCTCGACGATCATATCGACTGGAGCAATTTCTCCGGGAGGATAGTGTTCAGCAATTACAGCAAAACCTTCCCGGGACGGCATATCATCTGGAAAAGAATCCAGCACGCCATACGTGTAATCGATTTTTGGTACGAATGCTGCCAGTCCGCCCAAGAAAAGAAGGCAGACAATAATAATTGCCCATGGCTTCTCCGTAACCAGTCGACCTGCCGCTTTACTGAACTTGCTTCTCGTTTTTGGTTGCCGAACTGGTTTTCCTTTTTTCTCTGTTAATTCTTTCGCCATCTTTTCTGTTCTTGGTATGAATGGGAAGAAAGCCGTTCTACCGAAAATGGCCAAAATTGCCGGAAGCAAGGTTAGCACAGCAATACACATAATAACAATCGCAAGACTGAAGGGAACAGCAAATCGATCGTAAGAAGCATACTGCGCCAGCGATAAAGTCAACAAACCAATCGCCGTGGTAAGTGCACTCATCATAATGGCCCCACCGGAATTGGCAATCGCCAGCTGCAGTGCCTTATATTTATTCGCCTCCAATTGCAGTTCATCCCGGTAACGGGAAACAAGGAACAAACAATAATCTGTTCCAGCCCCAAATAACAGGACAGTCATGATCGATACTGCCTGTGCATCGACGACAATCCAGCCCTGACTGGCAAAGAAACCTAGCAACGGGCTGACCAAACCATACGCAAAACCTACACCTATCAGCGGAACAACCGCTAATATAGGAGAACGGTATAAAACAATCAGCAATACCAATACCAATAAGACAGTCGCAATCAACAAGGTCACATCCGCCTGGCTGAACAAAGCAGTGGTATCCGTCTGAATGCCTGCCGGGCCGGTAAATCTTACGTGAAGCCCTTCAGATTCGAGGTCTTTTTCAAAGACCTGCTCCTCCGAAATCTCATTTATGCGCTGCTGCAAACTGACCATCGCTGCTTGCAGTTCATCTGTGACAGCTTCCTCGCTAAAAAATATCGGAGTCGTTAGTGCCATTTCATCTTCTGAGGCTGCCTCTTGCAATACCGGCACAGGCATTTCTCCAAATCCTGGAATCATTTTTTGATTTTCGAGCGGGTTTTCTTCCAACTTGCCGAACAATGATTGTACAGATAAAAAATCTTCTTCTGTCAATCCGCCATCTCTGTACCATACCACAAGTAACGGAACACCCGAATTATCCGGAAACTGTTCATCAGCAAGCCTGGCAGCCTCTTCCGACATTGCATCTCCCGGTAACAGATTATTCGATCCTGTTTCTTCTTTATTCACCTGAGGCCACACCATCGATACTACTGCCACAAGGGCAACCCATATCACCACGGTTAACCATCTGGTTCTCATACCTGCTATCGCTTTGCCTAACCATTCTGTAAAATTGTTCATGCCATCCCCTTCTCCGATTGAAAGTAAGTACTGATATTAATTATATATACCGGTTGGTTAATTTTCAATTTACAGGAAATATCTTTATTAAAAACGTATGATATACTTGCAGAAATAGAAGGAAATAAGGAGAGAGCGAGATTGACCGCGAATAACCAACGGCCGCTGGGAAGACCGCGCGCAAGTGACCGAAAACAACCGACAACCGACATCATCCTCCAGGCAGCCATCGAGCTTTTTTTAGCCCATAGTTACCAGGAAGTATCCGTGGACGACGTAGCCAAGGCTGCCAACCTCACCAAAGCTACCATATATTATTACTATCCAAGCAAGGCTTCCTTGTTTACAGAAACCATCGTACAACTAATTACCCGGATTCATGGACAAACCCAAGGGATTTTACAAAAAGATATTCCGTTACGCGAACGCCTGCTGGAAATTGCCGAAGCACACTTGACTGCCACATTCAATATAGACTTAGACAGTTTCATGCGCGAAACAAAAAATAATTTGTCAGAAGAACAGATAACCAGAATGCAGCATGCTGAGGAACAATTATATAAAGCTATTGAACAAGCGATTAGAGAAGCAGGAGAAAAGAAAGAAACAAGCAGTATTGATTCCACATTTGCTGCCCATGCCTACGTAGCATTGCTGCGGGTTGGCAACTATCGAAATCGGAACGGAAATGGCATTTTTCCGACAACAACGCAAACCGCCGAACAAATCGTTGATTTTTTCTGGAGAGGCTTAAATCCAGAGAAAGTCTAACCTCCAGTGGTTTCAAGAGGGTTAATCTTATGTATGTAGAGACTGTTGGATGCGCTGTACTTAGATCAAAAAAAACATTCCTCTCTATGCTACTGTTCGATAGGGACAAAAGCGCAAGCGCCTGTTTAAAGGAGTACAGGCTAAAGCTGTCACGTCCTGTGGCAACGCCTGCATGACCCACATCGTTTGGGCCTCCGACAAGCTTAAGAACAGCCTCGGCGCGGCGCTTTTTGCCACACAGAGGGTGGGCTTAAGACCTCGAGGGGGTAGGCGCTGGAGCTGGACGTGGCTGGTTCAGCCAATAATTATCCACAGTCAATTAATTTTATAATTTCCTTTACAGCAAAAAAACCAGTCAACACAACAGTTGACTGGTTTTTTGAATTTAGTGCATTTAAGCCTGCTCCGTATCCTCTCCGACAGAAGGACGGGAGTTTTTGATGAAGAATGACAAAACGAGTCCGATAATCGCGATTATACCTGCCACGATAAAGGAAACATTCACCCCATGGACAGCACCATCGATTCCATTTTCAGGCTGTACATTATTGGTCATAACCGTTACCAACAGTGCTGTACCAACAGCTCCGGCAACCTGACGCATGGTGTTGTTCATCGCTGTGCCATGCGGGATCAGGTGTGGTGGCAGCTGATTGAGACCAGCTGTAGTGACCGGCATCATTACCATCGCGACACCGAGCATTCTAGCCGCGTTCACAGTAGCCAAGTAAGTGAAGGTTGTGTCACCTGTCATGTCCGTAAACATAAATGTAGTGACGACCAAATCTGCCAGCCCGATAATCGCCAGCCACTTGGCACCAAATTTGTCGAACAACCGGCCCATAATCGGGTTCATTACTCCCATCAGTAAAGCACCAGGCAGCAGCATCAATCCCGATTCAAAGGCAGTATATCCAAGCATATTCTGCATAAACAGCGGCAGAATAACCGCACCGCCAATCATGGCAATAAATACGATCATGCCAAGAGCAGTGGTAATGGTAAACATCTTGTGTTGGAATACTTTGAACTGGAGTATCGGTTGTTTAAGCTTCGATTGACGAGTGATAAAGAAGTATAAGCTTATCGCGCCGACTATCATGGAGATAACCACCTGATAGCTTCCCCATCCACTGTTGCCGGCTGTACTGAATCCATATAATAAACCGCCAAATCCCAGTGATGAAAGGATAATCGACAAGACATCAACCCGTGGATTTTTTTGTTCGGTCACGTTTTTCAAAATGAAGTAAGAAACAATCAAATCAATCACGATAATCGGGAAAATAACATAAAACAAACTTCTCCATGGATAATTTTCTACTAGCCAGCCGGAAAGTGTCGGGCCAATTGCGGGAGCAAAGGCAATAACCAAACCGAACATTCCCATCGCGGTTCCGCGCCGCTCTACAGGGAATATTAAAAACAAAATGGTTTGCATCAACGGCATGATAATCCCTGCTCCGGATGCTTGCAGGATTCTGCCGACCATTAGAATGGAAAAACCAGGGGCAAATGCACATATTATTGTACCCAATCCAAAAAGCCCCATGGCGGTGAAGAATAAGTTACGAGTTGTAAACCGTTCAATCAAAAAAGCGGTAACTGGAATCATGATTCCGTTTACCAGCATAAAAATAGACTGCAGCCACTGGGCAGTATTTGCATTTAAATCCAAATCCCTCATTATGTGCGGCAAAGCAGTTGCTAACAATGTTTGATTCAAAATAGCAGCAAATGCTCCGGAAATCAGCACGATCATCAGAGGAATTTTATTGATATTTTGCGGTGACGATGCAGCGTTTTGACTCTCAACCATGGTATTCCTTCTTTCTTAAAATAGATAGTATTAGTTCATAGGAAATTTCTTTATTATTACTCCTGAAGTGGCAAAGACAGATTCACTGAATAAAACGGAGCCACCAGGGAGCGTTTTTTCCTTCTCCATAATTCCGGTCACTTGAGACATTCTATACTAGTGGTATAATTAAATCAAGGGATTTGAAAAATTAATTAGTAAACGCTATGATATAAGCATTTATAAAATATACCATCGGTATAATTTCGGGGGAATTATATGAGCGATCGAAAAAAGCAAGTTATTGACAGCGCCTTGCAGCTATTTATCGAGAAAGGGATCGAGCAAACTTCGCTTCAGGACATATTAACGCGGGCCGGTATTTCCAAAGGAACTTTCTATAATTATTTTGCGTCAAAAAACGAGTGCGTACTCGTCATTTTAGATAGGGCCCGTTACGAAGCTAGTTTACAAAGGCAGGAAATGCTAGCTGGTAACGATCCTACAGATATCGAGTTGTTGATCCAGCAGATATCCGTTCTATTAAACATCAATCATCAGCAAAACCTCATTGCTGTGTACAATTCAATTCTGCATTCCGGCGACAAAGAATTGAAAAAAATGATTTCCCTGCATCGATTACATGAACATGAATGGCTGGCCGAACGGTTTACCGACGTTTTCGGGGAACAAGTACGGCCTTACTCTTATGAAGCAGCTGTCCTATTTTACGGAATGATGCAACATATCTCCATTACTTGGCGAATGACGCATGATGCCCCACTAGATCCGGTAAAAGCCGCAAGGACGATTATTCAGTATATAAAAGAAATCCTTCCGGTCATGGTAAAGGAAAAAAAAGCACTTCTAGATTTGGAAGCAATGGAAATGTTGAAAAATAATATTGAAATTCATCGAGTACCAAAAGGGGACATTCTTCACTTATTAGGAAGATTGAGACAGGATATCAGAACCAGGCCGAAACAAACACCAAAAAACATGCTTGACTTGGCGGATGTCTTGTTTGAAGAGCTTTCTGCTGCCAATATCCGGAATGCGGTCGTTGAATCCCTGCTCCGTCCATTCTATAAAGCTTTTGAAGATACTCCATTTGCCAATGAAGCCAGAGAAATTGCTGCTAAAACAAGTCAATATATAAAATCCACTGGGAAGCAGACAGAATGAATTTACACAAGCTTTGAAGCTTAAGTCGCGGATAAAAAAGGAAGGCGTAATTACTGTCCAATAGTTACAAACACGAACGGCATACACAAACCCGTTTGGCACTTTTGCCCAAACGGGTTTCACCAATTCACTCTACTTTGATTGCATGGAAGGTCGATTTTCGTCGATAAACACTAAGCACGAGTCCAAGCACGATGGCATTAAGCACAATCGGAAAAGAACCGTAACTAATAAATGGCAACGGTACCCCCACAAGCGGGAAAATCCCCAAAATCATACCCAGGTTGTAGAATGTTTGGAAGGCAAGCAAGGTTACTCCACCGCCAATCAGTACTTTTCCCAACGGTTCATTCACACGCGGGAAAATGAACAGCATTCTTGCCAGGAGTCCAATAAGCTCGATTACAGTGAATAATCCGGCCAGCCAACCAAACTGATGAATGATGGTAACAAGGGCTAAATCCGTATGAGCTTCCGGCACACCTGCAGTTCGATTCCCTTCTCCCATCCGCAGCCATTTGGCATGGGTAAATACTTCTTGAATATTGGAATAAACAAACGTTGTTTCCTCTGTGTATTCTCCTGTAATAGACGTTTTTAAGCGCGTGGCCAAACTGATAACCAGTCCAGACGCACCGATTATGAGCAAATATATTTTTTTAAGTCGAGCCATATCAGCCCACACAACCATGCCTATAATGATAAATGAATAGAGGAGCGTAGCCAACACATTTCCAATAAACACAAACAGAAAATATGGAACTAGGTGGAGAATGTAAAGGATAAGTCCATTCGCTTTTCTATCCGTTAACAAGCCAGTCCAGCTAATGAAAAAGAATGGAATCGTATCCAGAATGGTAAAAACGAGCGGTCCCAGTTCGACATAAGGGAAGCCGTTTACTAAGCAGTTGGAAAAAGGATTAAAAAGACTAACAAAAACAGTCCACCAAGGTAACTTGCCCATCGAAATTTGACTATTTTTGAATAGTCAACCAGCATCAGTCCCCCTGTAATCACTACCCCAACTATTGTGTAGATAATCTTATGTGGCACGAATCCTAAATTCTCGTCCATCGCCAACAATGGTAAAAAGCCGAAACAGAGAGCCATCATCAATAGACCTGCTATCCACCAATCAACTCTGGGCCTGTGCAGTTTTTTCAATTCTTTCCCTAATGGAACAGGATTCCCCATTTGAGCAACCGCTTTTTCTTCCGCATCCTCTTCGCTCATTCCTGATGTTATAAAACGTTGTTTCTCTTTATCAATATGGTGATCAAGCTCGGTCACTATCATTTTTCGGACAGACGGTGATCTTATCTCTTTCACAACGGTTTCAAGAAATCTTTTCCTGTTGTTATTCATTAGCTGTCACTTCCAGCCATAACTTCAAATCACCTTGTTTAATAGCACTCTTTTCCATTCTTGCCAAAAGGCGCTTTCCTCTCCGGTTTAATTGATACCGTTTTTCTCCCTCCTCACTCCAATTGGCAGCCAAATGTCCTTTTAGCTCAAGACGATGGAGCGTGGTATAAAGAAATCCTTCGTTGTTCTCGAAATTTTTTATTCCCCTTGCCCGGAGTAGTTTTGCTAGTTCAACACCTGTCTTCTCTTGGACAAGCAGCTGTAATACAGCCCGAAATACATCCTCCTCTTTCTTCTCTTCCTTTCCTATTACTTGAAACACGGCACTTCTGTGACGTTCCGAAAAGTCCAAATCCTTGAAGATCGTTTTGTCCATTGCGTTTTTCAATTTACTCAGCCTTTTCTCCAAATTGTTCAGCCTCCCAACTTTTTTCGCAGCAATTTTTTTGCTTTTCTTAATCGTGTCTTCACCGTATTGACGTTTTTCCCGGTTACAATCGATACCTCATTCAGTGGCAAGTCTTCGTAATAAAACAAGTAAATCACTTCTCGGTATTTCACCGGAAGTTCCATGACGGCTCCCATAAGCTGTTGATCCTCACTTTTTTGGATAACTGTCTTTTCTACATCATCCGGGCTGGTGCTCTTCTGGAAATTGTCAGATCCATCAGTGAAAACATTTCTTATGTACCAGCTCTTCAAATAATCTTTACAATGATTAATGGCAATTCTCCACAACCATGTTTTCAGTTTCGATTTTCCATCGTATGTATGAAGCTTCTTGTAACATTTTATAAAGATTTCTTGTGTTAAATCCTCAGCAGCTCCTTTATCCTTTACATAAGAAAAAGCAAGCTGCAAAATATCCTGGCCATAATCCTGCATGAGTTGATCGATTATTTCTTCTCTATCCTCTATTACATCTTCTGCTGTGTATTCTTCCAATTTGATCACCTCCCTGGTAGTTAGACGAGAAACATAAAGGCAAGGTTTTTGTTTTTCTCAGTATAAACAAAAAAGAGGCTTCATCAGTAAAGGAATGCCTCTTTTTGGCTAATACTTATATGCTGTTCAATACAACCAATAGATCGAATCATCCGTTTGTATCGTCGGTTGAAAACCTATTTTCTCCAATACACGGATGGAAGGAGCATTGTCGGGATCACAACTAGCCATCACCTTTTTCACCCCGGGCTGAGTGAGTCCCCATTCTACCATTGCTTTTCCCATTTCGGTGGCAAATCCCTTGCCTCGGCAACTTGGAATGATGCTGTAACCTAAATCAATCACTCCTTCTTCGTTTGGTCCGCCTTTAAATCCCATATCGCCGACAATCCTGTTGTCTGTTTTATCAACTATCAGCCCTTCCCATTCATTTTCGGAAGGAACCTTACGGAAGCGCTCAATTTTATAAGGAAAAAGATTCTTATAAACTTCCAAGGGCCACTCGGAATCGATTTTATACGGTACGGTACGCTCAAACTCCGCCTCCCCTTTTAACACTGCTTCCATCATATCAGCTGTCAACGTGTGCATTTCCAATCTTTCCGTACTAAATTCTGGCATATGTATATCTCCCTTTCGCTTTATCTATCGACTACTTTTGCAAAGTAGGATTATACACACATTACACCATAATTTCCATCATTGTACCAATCAGGCAAGATTACAATTCCATACTCTATACTATACGTCAGCAAAGGAGGATACCTATGATTTGTTCTACCTGGCAGCCACGGTGGAGAGACATATGCCAGCCGCCTTGCCAACCATGCTGCCCGCCGCAGCCAGAGCCAGAACCCGAACCAGAACCCGAACAACCTGGTGAATGTTTTGGTTTGATTTCCATTATAATTCTAGCACTTTTCGTTTTGTTACTAGCCGTCTTATTTTGCGTAACCAGCTTTGGGACAGGGCTAATCTGCCGTAAGTGCTAAGAATAGAGGAAAGGAAGCTTCTTTATTGCTTCCTTTCTAACAAATTTCAACCTCAACAAGATTGCCCCCCGGTCACTTGATAGCCATTTTAATAGTCAATTCTACTTGCTCCTTGAATACCCCGGCTGGATTCGTGGAGAGCAATATTTCCCTCGCTTCTGTTTCGAATTCCTTCTCTCTATTACCGAGAAATCGTTTCGCTCCATAAGAGGTTGAGTATAAATTTCCGATGATGGATTCAACTGTCCAAGTCACTTCATAGGACGGAAGCCGGTGAACTTCTAAATCGAAATCAGAATCGTTAATGATTGTTTCATAACTTCGATCGGGATGTCGATAAGTAGTATTACCAGCCCTCCGTTCTTTTCCATACCAATGAGTCACCACATCCTTGAATTTTCTTTTCCACAATTCCTGTGAACCGTTCGAGTTATAAGAATCGATTATTGCTATTCCCCCTCCTTTATTTAGTAACGGATATAATAGTTCCAATGTCTTCTCGCGTTCCATCCAATGAAATGCCTTGGCAATGATTGCTAACTGAAAAAATTCCTCGTTATGTTGTTGAATATAATCCTGCAAATCACCATGTATCCAATCAATGTTTCCATATCGTAGTTTTTGTTGAAGGCATTTCGCTTCCATAATCATTCCTGCATCCGTATCTAGACCAACAATCCTGCTACACCAATCACTAAAGCGGGTAGTCAGTTGTCCAGTCCCACAACCTATATCAATCAATGGTTGTTCGCCATTCAAGGAAAAACGCTGCACTAAAAATCGAACGAGAGTTGAAGGATACACCGGCCTGTATTTTGCATAATAGGTTGCCGTTCCTTCGAAAAGGTTCCTATCATATTTTTTCATTTTTATACCAACTCCTTTCACTCTAAAAATTTTCTCCACAAGTGGGAGTATCACCTGCAAAAAAAGCGCTTCTGATATAAATCAGAAACGCTTCTTCCATAATTAGTGGTTCAATATTTCCTCGTCCTTACTATAAATATTAATGATGTATTCATCATCCTTCACATTTTCTTTCACTTCATCCGATTCAATAAATTGCCGGGCTTCCCTTTCAATCTCGGCTACCAGTTCCTTAGCATCTTTTTGATCAGCCTCAATCGAAGTCCTGATGGAGAACGTAAGTGGGGATGGATAAAAGGAATAAGCAAATCCTTCGACTTTAAGCTCTTCCATTCCGATTAATCCTTCTCCCATCGCACTTATAACAGGCATCCATCTTTGCTCCGCTTTTTGTTTTTCCGGATCTATTTTATATACTTTTATTTTGAAATCGCCTAATTCGGTCTCCTCAGCCAAATCTCTTGCGATTGCTTTCATTTCATCTATGCGGGTTTCCGTAATAGGAATTTCCAATGGAATAAATCGTTCTATGTCATTGATTCTAACGTTTGCCGAAAGAATCTCATACCCCTCTTTTTCCATCTTTTCGAGAATGGCTTTTTGCAGTTGCTGACTTTGCTCCTGATACGCTTCCATCTGCTTTATTTGCTCTGTTGTCATCTCTGACTCGGGGTCTACTGGTTCTTTGTGTAAGGTTATATTCACCTTATAGGCATCAACTCCCTTTGCTTCCAGAAGGTTGATGGCCTTTCGTTTCACTTCTTCTTTGACTTCTTCATAATAGCTTTCCGAACCATCTATTTCTATTCCGATTGTTTTGGTTCTTACATGCAGGCTGGCTCCACCAACCTTATAGCCCTCATCTTGCAATTCATCAACTATTGAGCCCACTAAAGAAGAGTCAGAACCTTTTTCGAACAGTCCATTCAGAACCGGGATTTGCGCAAGGACGTTAGCTACGGTCGGAGAAGTAAATGCAGAACCAATTAACAGACCCATAAGAATGACTGCTGCTGAACTTAAATAAATTACTTTCTTTCCGAACCCTTGTGTTTTTGGCTTGGCTTGCAACTTTTCAAAAACCCTGTCTTCAATTTTTTTAGCTGTATCCTTTGAGAAATAATGATCGTAATAGTAACTTTTCGTCTCTTTTAACTTCTTATCCATTAAGGATCACTCTCCTATTCGAGAAGTTAACACTCGTTTTAATCTTTCTCTCCCCCGGACTAGTCTGGTTCGAACAGTATTGGAATTAATAGCAAGGGAAACTGCAATTTCCTCCACCTTTTGTTCGTGAAAATAATACAGGATGAGAATTTCCCGATATTTAATCGGGAGCGAGAAAATACTCTGCAATACTTCTTCCCGTTGGTCTTGTTTTAGATAAGACACTTCTGGACTTTCGCTGCGCTTAAATGGTTCAAAAAATTGCCTCGGCTGCATAAGGATGGCTAGTTTATTTTTTCTTAAGACGTCTTTTGATGTATTTGCTGTAATCCGATACAGCCAGGTGGATAACGAGGCTTCACCCCGATATTGTTTTAAATTCTGATAGCACTTAATAAAAACTTCCTGTGAAATGTCTTCTGCCATGCCATGGTCTTGTACAAAGGAATAGGCAAGCAAGAACACTTTTTGTGAATAGGAAGCCATTAGTTCTTTCAGTATTTGCTCTTTCTCTTGTTCATGAACTTCCTCTTGGTCAAACGGTATTGGAATATCGCGATTATCCCTCATGTGAATCCCCCTTCCAACTTTTAGACTGGTAAACGGATTTTTTTGTTTCATTTTTTTCCAAACAATTATTAAAAAACACCCCCCCTTCATTTGCATGCTTCGCAGCTTATTAATTATTTCTGTTGATAGGAACTGCGACATAGTTAACTTTTCAGAACATCTTTTAGATAATAGAAAAAGCACCCTGTAAGGATGCTTTCTGCCTGTTTATTTTATTGTAAAAGGAGGAATATAACGTCCGTCCACATCGGCAAACTGGTATTCCTTTGCAAGGTCAGCGACTTTACATACTCTACCCGTTTTCTCCATAATATCAGGATCTTCAGCCAAAGCTGTAATGCCCCGACCAATATAAAACGGGGTTTCTGTACCTTGTAAATCCTTTGACTGCTGCCAGTGCTCCTCATCTGATTGATGATATTTAAGTACTAATTCCGTTCTCATAAATCCCGGAGAAACAGCAATTACAGCGATATTATCCTTCTTTAGCTCTATCGAAAGTCCATAAGCCATGCGTACAAGTGCATTCTTGGCCAAGTCATAATAGAACTGTCTTGTGTAATTACCATCATCCCAAAAGGTTGTATGGAAAATAACCGCCTCCTGATTTTCCCGCATAAAAGGAACCGCATAATGATTCGTCGCCAATTGGGCACGGACACCAGCCGTGAACATCGTATCCCAATGTTCTAAAGGAAGTTCCCAAAAAGGCCCTCCTTCCACCCCAAGATCATGTGCTCCCCAGACATTATTTACTAAAATATCCAGTTTTCCTTGTTCCCTTCGTATCTGTTCTATTACCGCTGCTGTCTCTTCGTCTTTCGTGTGATCGCATCGAATGGCAATTGCCATCCCTCCTGCCTCTATAATTTCCTCTGCAGTTTCATCGATAGATCCAGGGAAATTTTGGGTAGACCTCTCTTTTAAGCTACGTCCTGTAACATAAACTGTCGCTCCTGCTTTCCCTAATTCTATTGCAATCCCCCGCCCTGCACCTCTGCTTGCTCCAGTCACCAATGCAATCTTCCCTGTTAACTTTTTCAAATCACTACACCCTTTCTATAAAAGATGTATTCATTGTAAACAAGCTATCTTGACAACCTCTGTCATATTTCATTAAATAATCTGTATATACGAAAAGTAGGTGAACACGATGAGAGGAGACCGGCTAATATCGATTTTATTATTATTGCAGTCGTACGATAAGTTGACAGCAAAACAGCTATCCGAAAAACTGGAAGTTTCAGAACGGACGATTTATCGAGACATGGAAGTGCTCAGCAGGATAGGTATCCCAGTTGTTGCAGAACGTGGCAAGCAAGGCGGATGGTCATTACTTGATAACTATAAAACAAGCCTTACTGGTTTTAAAGAGGCTGAAGTCCATGCCTTGTTTATTTCTTACTCGATACAGTTGCTAGAGGATCTTGGACTTAAACGTGAAGCTGAAGACGCCAGAAACAAATTATTCGCATCCCTTCCAGCAGTACAACAAAATAGTGCTAAAGCAGTGTGGAACCGCATCTATATCGATACGAGTAATTGGAGACAAAAACAAGAAAATGTGGCTTCATTTTCTGTACTTCAGCAAGCAATCTGGCAAACAAAAAAATTAAGGATAGAATACCAGCGTGCAGATGGCAGTGAGGATGAGAGGATAGTAAAACCACTAGGATTAGTTGCTAAAGGAAACAACTGGTATTTTATTGCTGGTAAAGAGAATAACGAAATCCGTAGTTACCGAATTTCCAGAATAAAAGCCGCTAAACCAACCGCTGAAACCTTTATTCGTCCGAAGAGTTTCGACCTTGCAAGTTATTGGCATTCTACTACAAAAGCATTTATCAAGAATTTACCTGAATACCACGTTTCGGTACAGGTTTTTGAAGCAATCCTGCCCCGGTTGACTTTCACTGGACGTTTTGTCCGGATTCTCAAAGTAAAGGATCCATCACAAGAAGGGTGGGTTCCTGTTGATTTAGTTTTCAATACAGAAGAGGAAGCAGCAGCATATATCTTAGGTTTCGCCAATCAAATCAGGGTCCTAAAACCAAAACGGCTACATAACAAAGTCAGCGATATGGCAAAAGCTACAGCCGCTTTTTATCAACAAAATGACTAGGAAGCAAACGACCAGTATGGTAAAAAATTGCTCTTAGTGAAAAAGGAGCGTCCTCCAGATTTTAGATACAGCCCTTTTTGACAAAAATGAAAACCAGCACTGTCCCTTCAGCTGCTGGTTTAAAGTATTTTTGTGAATTATCTATGCTTATTCTATCTCCCATTTCAACACATCTATGGTGGGGACCACACGAGCGCCAAACATTACGAAAGAATTGTCCTCTTCCTGTCCTGTACTATATTGATCTATTCGCTCATCTGTTCTAATTGCTTCCAATATCGTGGGGTGGATTAGAATTTTTTTCGGAATAGTCGGCTCTCCAATTTCCGTTTGCTCAGCCCGCCATATTGAAATGTCTTGTAACAGAGCGTCCAGTTCCATCATGCTTCCTCCTTCTCTTGCTGTCTTTTAATCCGGTCAACTGATATTCTGCTGCAATCTTACCAGTTCTGCCGCAAATTTCCTGATGCGTTCGGTAACCTCTTCGTCAATGATTTCATTTTCATCGTCAAATGAGTCGTTATGGATAAAAACATTCAAGGCTGGTACCAATCCCTTCAAATAAGAAAGAATCGGTTTTAACTGATATTCGGAGACAAGAAAATGCTTTTCGACTGCTCCAGTAGTCACAATTCCTGTAACTTTATTCTTAAAAGCATCGACAGGGAAGTGGTCAAGCAGATTTTTCAATGCGCCAGAAATAGATGCCTGGTAAATCGGTGTGCCGATAACTATAAAATCAGCGGCCAATATTTTATTTACTACATGAAATGTATCTTCATTATAATATGCGAGCGGCGTTCCGCGCACAAATTCCACATCATAGTCCTTCAAATCGATCATTTCCGTTTTCACATCTGAGTCAATCGCTTTAGCAGCTGCCAACACTTTATTGATGGCTACATGGGTCTTCCAGCCAACCAACGATCCTGATATTCCCACAAGCTTCATAGTCGTACCCTCCTGTATAGATAAGCTCGATCAGCTTCTTGCACACTCCCCAAAACAAATTGTCTCTGTTTCTTAATAAACGAGAAGCTTCACGATATCTTATTCCTTTTTTCTCTAATTGTCTTTAACCCGCAGTCTGTTCTTTTTTCCTGTAACAGATGATTTTTAATACACTGGGTACAGTTTACCATTTTCAGGGTGTTATAAGCCATTAACAACTTTTTCGCATAAAAGCTTTCACCCTTCTCCCCTACTTTGGTCGAAAGCAAAAATCGTATGATTCTCTGCTTTTCGGAAACGCTAAACCAAGGAGGGATGATCATGGCACAACCACAATTTTTATCAATCGAAGGTTTCAATCAATTATTACAGCAATGGAATGGCAAGACCATTAAAGTAACAAAACAGGAAATCGGGGATTATGATGAGACAGTCCTTCGGTTAAATGCCGTTTCCTATGATACGGATACACGAAGAATCGACGACTATCAAGCGAAGCATAAGCTGCAGTTAAACGGCGACGGTACCATGCTTACGGATGCGGCAAATGCACAGCCACTTCCAGATCAGGTGTACGAAATTCCGATTGAGGATTCTACTTTATATCAATACGAGGATTCCCGTTTTTCTTTAACGACCGACCGTGGAACCTATACCATTGAATTAGCAGCTGAATAGGAAGAAGCCTTACATAGTAAAAACATGACACCAAATAGATAGGTGCCATGTTTTTTCATTGCTTGATCTCTTTTTTCAACCAATTTAAAGCAAGGTCAAACCAAGGTTCACAATACGGATTGATTTGCTCTTTGTATGCAGCCGAGACGGCATTGCCTAACGAAAGGCCATGTACCCCGCTT
Source organism: Sediminibacillus dalangtanensis (assembly GCF_017792025.1). NCBI lineage: Bacteria > Bacillati > Bacillota > Bacilli > Caryophanales > Bacillaceae > Sediminibacillus > Sediminibacillus dalangtanensis. The sequence goes on along the minus strand of NZ_CP046956.1, from coordinate 1,042,026 downwards.
TCAAAAAAGTGAGCCTCATGCGGGATTTGTTTTTCCTGAAGGGCGAGCATCAGTTTCATCGAATTTTCCACCGGCACCGTAGCATCATCCCTTGTATGCCAGATAAAGGTTCTTGGAAGTGAGTCCGGCATATACTTGTCAGGTTGGATAAGCCTTTTCTTTGTTGGTTGATGAAAGTCATGCCCGAATAAATATTTGATTTTTTTCTCCTTTTCTACTTCTTTTGGCCATCCATATGTGAAATTGACGACCGGATAACATAATACCAAGTGATTAACATGCAATTTTTTCGAAGAAACACCCAGTAGTCCAGCTACCCATTCCTTTTCTGCCGTAAATGTGAGAGCAAGGTGCCCTCCTGCCGAAAAACCAGTCAGGACGATTTGCTCCAAATCGACATGCCAGTTCTCCGCGTTTGAACGCAGCCACAAAAAAGTTGAACCGAGCTGTACATAAGGATCGGGAAATAAAGGTGTATCAGAAGAAATGCAAGAATATCTGACAGTAATGACATGGTATCCTTCTGAGAAATACTTCATCGCCACAGGATCTGCTTCCCTGTCGGAAGTGTGGGTATAGCCTCCTCCTGGGCATATCACCACTGCCGGACGTTTCTCCCCAGTCTTGAATTGAGAAGAATCCTCCCATAAATATGCTATTGCGTATGCACCTTCTGTACCGAATGTCTGCTTTTCGATTCTCAATCCTCTCACCCCTCAGCCTTAAAAATGTATGATCTATTACTAAGATAAAGGATGGAGAACTTTTTTTCACGGCATATTATCCGATCAAGCCTCTGCTTCTAATTGCAAAACAGCTCCAACATTTTGCTGAGCAGTGGTAAAGCAAATAAAAGCGATCAATTCACTGATTTCTTTTTCTGAAAACACATCCCGTAATACATCGAACACGGAGTCTGGTATTTCTCCATGTAACCTGGCAAAAACTTCAGCAAATCCTGTTGCGGTAAGTACTCTTTCATCCACAATATGCGGGTTCGGTTTTCCTTTTGCTTTGCAGTATTGACAGCCATTTCGCTGAGCCAGCGTCCTTCTCACCTGCTCTTTAAGTTCTACCGACAGTTGTCCGTCCTTTTCCAACACTTTCCCGAGCAATGTCCAACTTTCCATTATCCTCGGGTTATGCCCCAATAGTTGTTGGAAAGGCGTTTCCCCAATTTTCGACTGATTAATTCTGACCATCCCTATCCCTCCTTGTTTTATAATGATAAGATAATAACTAAATCTTTCACATACACTTTTTAAAGAAAATATACAAAATCCTTTAGAAATCAAACGTAATAAGGAGGAATCATTTAAAATATGAAAATAGATGATATCGATGTAAAAATAATAGATGAATTACAGAAAAACAGCCGTTTGTCAATGAGTGAGCTTGGCAGGAGAGTCAATCTTTCTTCTCCATCTGTGACGGAAAGGGTGAGACAAATGGAATCTTTCGGAATCATCCAGCAATATACCCTCGAAGTCGACTATGAAAAGTTGGGCTATCCGATACAATGCTTGATAGAAGCTACCGTGAAAGACGGAAACTACGAAGCCTTTAAAAATAAAATCCAAACGTTCTCTAATGTAGAGTTTTGTTATCGAATTGCCGGCAAAGCATGTTATATGCTTAAGTTGCATTTTAAAGATTTTACACAGGCAGAAGAATTTATTAATACGTTAAGTACCTTTGCTGTAACGGTTACCCATTTTATCTTTTCTAAAGTAGAAACCAATCTATCATTTCATTTATAAAATATAATTAAAAGAGGCCGGGACAAAAGCGTGGCCACTAAAGTACAAACCGAACGAATTATAGTTTCCGATCAAATCCGTTCGTTTTTTTGTGTAGTCTCGTTTTATCCTGTTGTTTGACGTGTGTTTCAAATCGCTACTGCAAGATACTACGCGTTTCACGGGCACGGCTTCAACTTCCTCAGAAAGTTAAAAAAACGCTTTATTGCGGGATTTTCAGCTCGTGCTATTCCCGTAGGAGTCTCCGTATCTTGCCTTCGCTATGTTTTCGTGGTCTGATTTCCATATGATCAAGACAAGATGGACCGTTCTCTTCTATTGGTTGATAGGTATCTAAACAGTGACGAAGACGAAAGGCTTGGGGGGCCTTTTTTCTTTATAGCATAAATTGGCTAAAGAAGTACTCCTGGTTTCCATGCGGCTTCGCTTTCTATCCGTAACATGAATAGGCAAAACGAAAAACACACCTGAAGAGAAGATATCTCCATCCAACGGAGGCAAGGTACACAGACTCCAGCGGGATGAGCGCGAGCTGAAGATCCACTTGGCAAAGCGGTATTCTTTGCCAAGTTAGCTGAAGCCGTGCCCGCGGAAAGCGAAGTACCTTGCCGGAGTGGAAAGTTGCACTTTTCATAGTGTAAAACGTTTTGCTTTTTGCTCATCAAAAAAACCGAACGAATGGTGGTATCGTTCGGTTTTCATTTTGGTCATGATGCTTTTGTCTCAGGATATTCAGCTTGTTATTCAATTACGTAAAAAGTCGAATAGTTTCTCAGCTGTTTCTGTATTTTCCAGTGAACCAGCAAATTGGTCAGAACCCGGTCCATATGCGTAGATATTCACATCGACACCAGTATGTCCGCCTGTAGTCCAGCCAGTTCCAGATCGCTCGTTAAATATCGCTTCAATGGCATTGTCGATATCCGTTACCTCTCCGCTTTGGCTTGCTGTTTCCACTGATTGAATCTCATCTTCCGTCAAAGCTAAATCAATGTATTTATCCAACACAGATCTCACTGGCTCACCATTCGTTATTTCCTGTGCCATATAATCCGGAGTTCGTTTTGCCGCCTTTATTGGCGCCGGATTCCAAACATACGGGCCATTAGCTCCGATAGACAATCCTCCCGTAGAATGATCAGCTGTGGCAACTACCAGGGTATGCTTGTCTTTCTTTGCGTATTCAATCGCTGCTTTGAATGCTTTTTCGAAGTCTTCCATTTCACTCATAGCCCCAACCACATCATTATCGTGTCCTGCCCAATCAATTTGACTTCCTTCAACCATAAGGAAAAAACCGTCTTTATCCTTACTCAGACGATCAAGAGCAGAATTAGTCATTTCAGCTAAAGAGGGAGTGGATGCGTTTCGATCAATCATTTTGTCCATTCCTACCGGGGCAAACAACCCTAAAACTTGATTATGATCATCCTTCAGCAGTTGTTTACGGCTGGTTACATAACTGTACCCATCCTTTTGAAATGCTTCTACCAAATTTCGGTCTTCCCGTTCAAAATAGCTTGTTCCGCCGCCTAAAAGTACGTCCACTTTATGCTGGCCATTTACTAAATCATCATAGTAGTCATCGGCTATCTGATTATAGTTTTGCCTGGATTCATCGTGCGCACCAAAAGCAGCTGGTGTCGCATGATTGACCTGGGAGGTCACGACCAAACCAGTCGACTTTCCTTGTTCTTTTGCTTGCTCAAGCACTGTTTTAACATCTTGCTTCTCTGTATCGACTGCAATCGCACCATTGTATGTCTTTACTCCGCCAGCCATGGAAGTTGCAGCAGCAGCAGAATCCGTAATGTTTTCTTCATGATCGTGGGGATAGGTTTTTTGCATCCCCACCAAGTAAGAATCAAAGGCAGTAGACTCCATCATTGGTGTACTTGGATCATCTTTCAAGTAACGGTACATCGTGTTATAGGCAGGTCCCATGCCATCACCAATCAAAAAAATAACATTTTTTACTTTTGCATGGTTTTGTTCTTGATTCGCTTCCGATGGAGTATAGAAGGTAAATAAGCTTCCCAGGGCTACTCCTGTTATCACTAGTGGAACTGCCAATCTTTTTAACATGCGTTTGTTATTCATAGGTTTCCCTCCAAATTATGATTTCAAGTAATATATTAATCTGGTTTTATTGAAGAAAGATAAATAGAACGTAAAAATGTCGATTTGCTGTAATTTTGATTGAATAGGCCTATGCAGCTACTCCCTCATCCAGTTTTCCGACTTATAAAGGACTAGAAAAGTTAGTCTGGTTTTCCTGGATGAAAGACTTGTTTCGAGGGCCTAGATAAAATATCCTAATCAGCAGACTTAACAAAGTTTACATTGGATTTATAAAAACAAGCTGGAACCAATTGCTCGTCTAATTCTTACCTCTCCTTCATAAAGTTTTACGAGGTGAGAAAATGAAAAAAACTACAGCTAATAAATGGCACATTTTTATCGTTTTGTTTTTTATCAGTTTAGCAATGAGAGTTCAGGTTCCCGTATTCACACCATATGCGGCAGCATTCGGAGCAACCAGCGTTTTTATCGGCATCATCCTGAGTGTTACCTCATTCACCAATTTATCCGGCAATGTTCTCGCCGGCCCGTTAATCGACCGGCTTGGTAAAAAACTATTCATCACACTGCCTATTTTTGCTTCTGGGTTGTTGTTTATTGCCCATGCCTTCGCCAATGATTCTGGCGACTTGTTGGTTTTGCATGCCCTGAATGGTTTTGCTCTGGCATTTTTGATTCCTGCAGCTTTTACCATGCTTTCCGGATTCGCCGACAACAGCAGACAGCAAGGAAAAAATATGGCGATCAACGGACTGTTTTCTACCATTGCTGGTATTGCCGCCCCACTGATCGGCGGTAAGCTGGTTGTCCTCATTGGTTATCAAAACACTTATTGGATTATCGGCAGTACCATGCTGGCTATCGGGCTTTATGCTGCACGTTCCTTAAAGGAAACGAAACCAGTAGTTTCCCTTTCCCCATCGAATGCTACCATTAAGTTTGAAACGAATCCCAAATTAATCGCTGTCTATCTGATCGGGTTTGCGGCCATGTATGTACACGGGGTCGTCATTTACGAAGTACCATATTTAGCCGTAGAAAATGGGTTATCTACTTTTGATACTGGCAGACTGTTCAGTTATATGGGCATTGGCACTCTACTGATGTTGTCAATGTTTTTTGTCAATCGCTTCTCCCCCTTTAAACGTCTAGTCATCGGTTTATTTGGAATGGCGATGGCCTTGGCAGGTATTTTCACATCGGTTCTTCCTCTGGCAGTATTATTGTTTTTCCTTGGTATTTTCTCCGGCTTGGTCATGCCTGCGATGGCAACAGCAGTCACAGACAATACAAGCAAACAAAGCCATGGCAGAGCATTTGGTTTTATGTCGGCTATCTACTCGCTGGGTATCATCAGCAGCTCTTTTTTTACAGGGGTGGTCCGTGATTCCATATCGCCGTACTTTATCGCATTTCTTGTCAGCATGACGGTGCTGACAATTGCCGGCTATACAAGATTGCGTTCCTCTAATGGGAAGTTGCAGCATATCTGATCTTTCTCTTTTTCGAAAATGCCTTTCATTTATCGAGGCGTTCGAAGTTTAGTTATTGAACTAACAATAGAAACAGATTATTCTATAGGAATAAAACCTATTGAACCAGGAAGGAAGTTACCCATGTGCAATACATTGCGGGAAGAAATAAAAACAAAGCTGGAGAACGGGGATTATCATTGTGAAAAAGAGTTAACCCTTTCCATCATTAGCGGAAAATGGAAGGTGGTAATTTTATGGCATTTAGGCGTGGAAGGAACCCATCGTTTTAGTGATTTGGAACGACTCTTCAAAAACATTTCCCATAAAACCCTTTCCAATCAATTAAAAGAATTGATAGAGGACGGCATAATTCAACGGAAGGTATATCCAGAGACGCCTCCAAAAGTGGAGTATTCAATGACAGCACTTGGATATACGTTATTGCCCATCATCGAACAGATGTATGAGTGGGGGAAAAAACGGATCGATCAGCTAAAAGAAGAAGGTATTGTGAAAGAGTCATAAACAATTTATAATTGTTGCACCTTAGACAAAAGTCCGGCATCGATTTAGGACAAAAACGCAAGCGCCTGTTTAAAGGTGTACAGGCCGCCACGTCCTGTGGCAACGCCTGCATGACCCACAATCGTTTGAGCCTCCGACAAGCTAAAGAACAGCCTCGGCGTGGCGCTTTTTGCTACACAGAGGGGGGGTTAAGACCTCGAGGGGTAGGCGCTGGAGCTGGACGTGGCTGTTTCTGCCAATAATTATATACAGACAGTTAAATTTATCATTTTCTATACAGTAAAGAAAAGAACAGCCCGTGGTGTTAGGCTGTTCTTTTTACTTCGTTACCCTTCAAGCAGCTTCAGTGCCTCACGGTTGAATGCTGGAAGGTCATCCGGTGTACGGCTGGTAACAAGATTTTGATCCACTACTACTTCCTCATCCTTGAAGTTGGCACCTGCATTGATCAAATCTTTCCGGATGGAAGTAAAGCCTGTCACATCCAATCCGTTGAGTTGATCTGTATCAATTAAGAACTGAGGGCCATGGCAAATCGCGAATACGGGTTTTTTAGATTCAAAAAAAGAACGTGCGAAAGCCGCATTCCGTTCATCGATACGCAACAAGTCAGGAGAAAAACCTCCAGGTACCAATAATGCATCAAAGGAGTCAGCGGATACTTCCTCGATTCCTTTATCAATCGTAAAGGAATCTCCATTTTTACCAGTGATTTGTTTCCCGGCTTCTTGCCCGATTAGTTCAATAGTATGCCCGGCATCCTTAAATTTTTCGGCTGGATCCGTCAATTCGATTTCTTCCACCATATCAGTAACTAAAACCGCGATTTTTTTACTCATCAAAATCCTCCCTTTCCTTCTTTACAGCTTACGGAATGAACCCGCACTGTTTATTCTATCGAAGCAAAAAAAGAAAGGGAAGACCGCACTTACGGGTAAGATGGTTACCTGAAGGTTACTTAACAGCAGGAGTGAGTGCACCTATTCTTCTGTCAGCATTTCAGTTTGCTTCATATAATACTCGATTGCAAGAATCAGCCAATCCTCTTCTTCTTTTGAAAATGGAGAAGGATTCATCTGTTCAAGACTGAGAAGCGTTTCTGGAAGGACTCGGAAAATAATTTTCATTCTGCAAGACATGGTTACAGGAGGAAGCAATATTTAGCATTGTCGAAACTTGGAATTCAGGCTTTTCATCAAAATAGGTGTTAGCACTGATTGTTACATAATCAGCCTGCTTGACTGAAATTGGACAAGCATCCATATTCCTCCCATTCACTCCGTTAATTGTGTTGCCGTGTATAACAGCCATCTTTACCTTATCCGATATCACAATCCCATTATCCTGAATATAATGGATAGAATTATTTTTAATATCCACTCCATCGGTCGAGCCGATAATAGCAATGCCATCCCCACCAGCTCGAGAAATAGCATTATCCTGGATATTATAACTATTTCCCTTCCCAGCAGTAATTGCTGTTCCTTTTAAGTTTTTCAGTATGTTATTGTGTACCTTCACGGTATCCCCATAAACAATATTTACACCCGAATAGTTGCTTTGCTCTGCTGAATCCGAGATAATGTTGCCGCTAATCGAGACGTTTTCCATTATTCCGGTCCTTTCCCCGATAATGGCGATACCGTGATGATAAGAAAGTCCGCCTGTTATAATATTGCTTACAATCTCCGTATTTTCACACGGCTGACTCTTCCCGGTTTGGATTCCAAAGATATTTTTAGTATCCTTTGCGTCACTTAATGGAGGGGATGAAACCTCTATACCTGCTCCACAATGCAATAGCTGGTTGTGATGGATTTGGACATTTTTCCAACTATACCCTCGCACAGCCTGTTTTGAGGTACCTTCGAACACATTACCGCTTATCACGATATTTTCATGCCAGACACCGATTGTGGATGAATGACTTCCAATTCCGCGCGGCCACACCTGGCTCCCTTCTGTGTCGGAGGAACCGAAATAACAATCGTTGATCCATATGTTTTCGCAAATGGTCTGATCGTAAGCACCGAATGCACTAAATACCCAAACAGCTTTCATCAAGTCAATTTGGACAGCTTCCGAAAAGGAGCGACCCCCAGTGTCAATGAACCCTAAGAACCTACAGCCGTTGATCCAAACGTTTCGGCAGCCACAAACCTCTATTGCATGTGCTCCGGCAACGTCCCTTATTTCCATCCGCTCCAATGTTATATTTTCCCCATGGCCGATTGCAAAACAGTTATGCATTTTTCGTCGTTCTACTCCATTAAAATCCCAAATACCGCCTTCTATGGTGATGTTCGAATGGCCATCATACCCCTCGAATGACTCTTTGGGCCGACCATTGGTAACAAGGTAACCGTCATGATCTCTCAACAATCTGGCAGTGGGGGCGGCAATAATATGTGTATTGGAAGACACGTACAAGGTTTTTTCCAATCGATACGTCCCCGCAGGGATTATCACCATTCCCCCCCTTTCTGTACATCTTGCTTCATCCAATGCAGCCTGAATTACAACCGCATCCTTTGTCTGTCCGTCACCGACCGCTCCATAATCTACTACATTTATCCACATATCTATCCTCCCTTCCTGAATCGTGATTACGCAGGCGCAGGCTATTTTCATGTTTTTTTACAACATCTCTTTAAATAACTATTTCTTTTTTTTCGTAATATACAAGAAATAAAGTACTGGAGGATATGGGGATAAGTAAAGGGAAGTCAGCTCTTCCAAATGGTTAGCTTAAGACACACGATGGCGGTCTATTGCCATATATGATGGAATGAAGATTTTTCAGAAAAGTAGACGGAAGGGACTGGAACAGTATAATCATGAAATCATTACTTCTTATCAGTTAAAAAACCGGCCATTGAAGACCGGTCTCTAGTTCCTGAATCGTTCATTACTCATCTTTAAGATCTTTGATCAGTTTTTTCATCTCGCCTATTTCTCTGCGTTGTGCCTTGATGATTTCATCGGCAAGCTTCCGGACTCTCGGATCTGTTATTTGAGCACGTTCACTTGTCAATATGGCGATAGAATGGTGCGGGATCATTGCTTCCATATAATCTGTATCATCGACCAAAGTCTGGCTGCGGAGCAGAAATAACGATAAGAAAAACACTACAATACTTCCCGCTGCAATTCCGATATTGGCTTTTCTGTTCTTGAGCATGCGAAACATAAAAAGCAACATAATCATCGTCATGGCTGCCCCCATCATGATTGCCATATAGACCCTTGTCTCACTGAAAAACACATGATCCAACTGATAAGTACTAAAATATTTGAAGATAAACATAACAATGGTAGAAGTTAAAACCATGCCGGCAAATCGTATATACGCTTTCAACTATTGTCACTCCTTTTAATCGCTTTATCAGAAAAATACCCTGCCTATCAGGAGACAAAACAATCTTTGAGGTTTTTTAACCCCCCCTTCAGCTATGAATTTTCCAGCGAAAGCGGCTCTTAGTATCGATAAATTGTTTATTGATTATTCTACTGGGAACACTACTAAAAAAAGCAAAGAAGGAATCAAAAATGACAATGAAAAGTTCCATTATTCTGCCGTTCATGTTAGGAAGTTTTCTAGTTGCGACAGGTTGTACATCCGACAATAATAATGATCAGCAAGCAGACTCTGAGACAACACCATCGGCTGAAAATCAAAATGTTGAGGCAGGCAGTGATGATGAAACTGAAAGCGAACAAGTTAGTGAAAAAAATAGCGATACACAGAACGAAACGGACGAGAACACCGGAACAAGCAATGTAGAATCTTCTTCTGTTAGCGAACAATTAAAAATGAAACAGTCCGTTATCAAACTGCCGACCAGTTTTCCGACCAAAGAAGATGTTGAACCAAAGATAGAGAAAAACTCGGAAACTGCTTATACAGTTAAATATCAGACTTCATCAGGAGAAGAGGTTGCCACTTTTTCCGGGACTTTATATAATTCAGCAGAAGCTGCCAGCAGTGCGATGAACGAATTCCAGAGTGGCAAAGAAGTCCCCTCCTATAGTGAAGGAGCAACAGACTTGGGGCATGGTATTACCGGTTATGGTGAAGGCGCTGCGGGGCATCATTACTTCAGCTGGCAAGAAGGGAACTGGCTTTTCAGTATTAGCTCCCTTACTAAAGATGATATGGACCAGCCCGGCATTGCGAAAAAAATGGTGGAGTACCTGGAAACCCATATGCTTCCGGCACCGGAAAATACAGGCGCCGTGTTGGTAGATTATCCTCAGGGCGGCAAAGAGGTCCAGGTGGATATACGGTGGCAAGAGCAGGATAAGGTTTATCGGTTGAGGACTGATCGGGTGCCATTGGATGCCTTGGAAATGACTACCTCCGTGAAGTAAATTAAAGAATTGCACTCAGCTTGTAGAAAAAACAAAGGTTTTCTACAAGCTTTTTATTAAGCATCGCCTTTTCCTATTTCCCTGCTCATTCGGAAGGAAAGGTAGTTTTCCCCCTCAACATTGGAATAAGCAGGTCTCTCCGACTGGTATTGAAACCCCTTTGCTTCATAAAAAGGGAGTCCTTTTTGATTCCCTTTTTGGACAGATACCCACTGTCGTTTTGCCCCTTTTTCCAAATGAATACCGGTCAGGAACTCCAGTAACTTGCTGCCAATTCCTTCTCTACGCCGCCCGGGATCAAGATATAGCACATATACTTCACTTTCTTTTTCACTGATCATTCCTCCGCCGATTGCTCCTACCACTTCCTCATTATCGACGGCCACTATGTATCCGTCCCAGCCATCTTCCTCCTGAAGCTCGCTTGTTATCCGTTCGTGATTATAAAAAATGCGATTATTCCGTTCAATATTTTCCCTGCTTCTGATTCCTGCATAAGTATCCCAGCATCCTTCTATACATACTTGTGCGATTCCTTCAACGTCTTCCGCGCGTGCACGTCTTACCTCCACCACTCAACCACCTCCAAAAATCTGGATTCGTCCTCATATTAACATAATTATTCGTGTCATTCTCATCATATAGACCCAGACAAAAGCAGGCATAACTCCTGCTTTTTTAGATTCTGTACTTGTTAGAGGTTTTGTCCTTGTCTTAACAAAAAATGTTGCACGGCCCCGATCATACCTGCATCATTCTTATGTTTACAAACAGCAAGCGGGACACGGAAGTCCTTCCAAAATTCCAGTTGCTCCAGCTTCGTTTCTATCTTTTGAAGAAGGTCCGTTTGCGCGCTAACACCGCCCCCCACTAGTATGATCTCCGGATTCAGTGTAACAGCCAGGTTGTACAATCCGCAGCTAACACTTGTCAACCAATCATCCAACATAGTAGCACTTTGTTCATCCTGCTCGGCCTGTCGAAAAATCGTTTGTCCTTCCACTCTATAGTTCGTATCAAGCCGCATGGATTGTCTGTAATTCTGAGTCAGGCTTCCGGTCGCACCATTACGATGCCATATCGCTTTGTCAGGAAGTGACCTATTCGTTATCATAAACCCGAATTCTCCACCCCTAAATGACTTGCCGCGCAAAACTTTTCCGTCGACCACAATTCCTCCGCCAATTCCTGTCCCGATCGTTACACATACAAAATCTTTTACGCCTTGTGCATTACCGTTGAACTGTTCAGCCAAAGCAGCACAATTCCCGTCGTTTTCCACCTCTACCGGCAAGTCGATCTTCTCTTCCAACAACGTTTTAATGCTCCTTCTTCTTATACAGACCACATTACCCGCTGTATCAGAATCCAAATATCCAGTTACAGGATTTATCGGACCAGGCATACTAATCGCTATCCCGTTAACCGAATGGCGGGAACGATACTCCTTGATGATAAGTTCCATTTCCATCAAAAATTTCTCTAAATCAGAGACCGGTGTATCGTATTGATCCTTTTCCAATATGGTGCCGTCCCCAAGCATAACCGAATGCTTCACTTTCGTCCCGCCCACATCAAATGAAATAAACTTGCCCTTCAATCGCTCCCTCCCCCTTTGCCCTATAATCTCTTCCGTTCCATTTTATTTGATAATGGTCTGCTCATACCAGTTAGGACCTATCTCGTACAACTCCTATAGAAAGATACTGGTGTACAGTCCTTTTTGTTCAAACTATCATAAGTCCTAATCGAAATCTACTCTATCCTTACTACATAGAGACACCAGCCAAACATTGTAAATAAGTTGGCTGGTGTCCACTCTCTTATTCGAATGATTGTTTGAACTCCCAGAAACCAGGCGTTTCTTTGATCACTCCTCTGGATACCGTCTCGACCATTTTCAATTTTATTTCCTGTTCCAAATCGTCTCTTTCCTGAAAGGAAGTGGATTTGATCGATTTTTTTATTTTGGGTTCCATTTGGGTAATGAACTCGGTAATTAAATAGTGTTCTTGTTTCATCGTGTCACCTTTCTTTCAGATATTTTTTTAACTTGGCGATTGCCTGCCTGTGAATTTTGGATATATTTTGAGAGGAGGTTTTCCTTACAGCAGCTACTTCTTTGATTTTTAATTGGTTTACATATATGAGTGCGAGCACCTCTTTTTGAAGCATGCTTAATTGCTGAATGGCATCGTATAACGCTTCATCCAGGATGTGATCTTCCAATTTTTCACTATCTCTTACGATCTCTTCCACAGGATCAAACGTTTCTTTGGAAATGATATCGATCCATTCATCTTCAGAATCCGTTTCTTTATCGGACAACGGCTGATTGAGTATCGTTAAATACTTTTCATAGTACGTACGTGTACGCTTATCAAAATTGATTGAATTAAAATAAATCAAATTCGAAAAATACTTGGTCAATTTTGCCCGGTGATAATAATCTCGAAATTTATTATCCAGTCTTTTTCGACTTTCTTCTGTCCTTTCTACCAATGCCTTTTCCAATAGCAGTTTGTTTTCCTCAGTCGAAAAGAACGACTTGACAACCGGTTGCCTTGCGAAATTGTGATACCTTTCAAAGAACTCTTCCACGATGTCATGCTGATTGTTTGAGTAGCGCTCATATTCCATAGATGAATCCCTCCTACTATGTAAAGAGCTTGAAACAGAATAAAAATAAACTAATTTCCGAAAAAATAAGAACATGCGTTCGCTTTTTTTGTCATTATATCGCAATATTTGTTCCAATTTCTAGTGTAAATATAACTATCTTGTTCTGGTTTACTTTTTCAGGAGAGGCAGCTCTTTAGTAAATAGAAGGAATAATAAGGAGGGGATCCATAGTGGAGACATCCATTACAACATGGATGGCATTGATCAGCAATCTTGGTTTTCCTGTCGTCCTGGTTTTATATCTGTTAATCCGTTTCGAAAAAAGAATAATGACCCTGGCTGAATCCATCGACAAGCTACGCGATGCCCTTGGTACAAAAAATACTCGATGAGGGATAGCAGCCCAACTTTTCAGCCTGATCGAGGAAACAGGCTACATTTGCCCCCCTCTTAAATAAAATGAAGCAACGCTATTTATAAAGAGGGGGAAATGAGTATGCAAGAGCCGTTACAAGGATATCCATCTTACGAGCAGCAGCAAGGTTTCATAGAAGAACGCGGGCGACCCTTTTACGGTCCGCGCCCATTTTATGGGCCAAGACCTTTTTTCGGACCACGACCTTTCTTCGGACCACTGCCGTTTCATGGATATGGAGGCTTTGGTTCTCCATTTCTTGGAGGTGTGGTCGGCGGACTGTTAGGGAGCTCGCTGCTTTATCCGCCATATTATGGATATCCACCATATGGGGGCTATTATTAGGTTAAAAATGAAAGGGGAGACTGTTTTGCAGGGACAGTCCCCCTTTTTGATTAGAGATACATAGAACCACCTGTTGTTCCAAGCACTCCTTTGCAGGTTGCAGAAAGAGAATTGCATCTTGTCTTTTCGGTTTGACGTTTTGTCTCCATCATGATGACAAGAAATGAAAGCCCCTCTATACTGGATTTAACGAATCGAACAAAAGGAGGGGAAATGGTGAAGGTGTTATTGGATGTGGATCGTAATCATAAAGGTACAACCGTTACGATCCAATGCAGGGAAATCGACGATTCGATTAAACAAGTTCTCGATTTCCTGGAGAACAGAAAAACAAACTTTATTATCGGGAAAAACGGGGATCAACAACATATTTTAAAACCGGAAGAGGTTTACTACTTTCAATCGGAACGAGATACAGTCATGGCAGCAACCCCAGCAGGTTTCTTCAAGGTCAAAGAAAAATTATATGAACTGGATCAAATCCTTCCTAAGAACCGGTTTATCCGAATTTCTAAGTCCATTGTCGCAAATCTTTATGAAATCAGCCACTTCGAACCATCATTCAACGGCACACTCTGTGTCCACTTCAAATCCGGGGCGAAGGAATATGCTTCACGGCATTATGTCAGTAATATCCGATCTATTTTAAAAATGAACAGGAGGGATAAAAAGTGAAAACCTTTTTATTCAGAAGCTTGATTGGCATCTTTTTTGGTGCATTTATTGCCGTATTGGCTACTAATTCTCTGGTGTATTTCGGAGGGGAAAATGTACTCGACGGGGGACTTTTCCTAAAAAATTCGCTTGGATCAATATTTTGTGGATGGTTATTTTCAGTTACCCCGCTTTACTTTGAAATCAGATCTTTATCGCTATTTCAGCAAACCGGGCTTCACTTCGTTACGGCCATGGCTGCTTACTTTGTACTGGCCTATCAAATCGGCTGGATTCCGGCCGGAACATCCAGTATCCTGTTATTCCTAGTGATAACACTGGCCTTGTATTCAGTGATCTGGATTTGTTTTTACCTTTATTTTAAAAATCAGTCCAGAAAGCTAAACGAGGAGCTACAGCATGTTGAATAAGAAATACGCAGGGCGCCTTACTCACCATCGGTTTCGTTCAATAGACTATAATAAGAGAATAGTTAGTTTATATAAAAGCTGATATCCTCTTTTTTTGGCAGTATCAATAAATTTTGCCGGTATCCTGACATTTGCCTTATTATTTGTTCTCTTTAGGAGTGGAAAATAGCTTGGGGTAAGGTATACGAAAGTTTTCAGCATATGATGTTCTCTTGATTGCCTGTCCTTTCGATGAACCATTTGTTGAGGAAAAAGACGTTCCGTTTATACTAGAAGCTGAATGGAATACGGATCATACAATACGTTAAAAAGTGAGGATAACCAATGATTGCAAAGACGGAAGAAGATTTTAAGGGTTTAAAAGAAATTGGCGAAATTTGTGGAGCGATTCGAAAAGAATTAGTTTGTTACACCAAACCAGGAATCACCACAAAAGAACTTGATAAAATCGCAGGAGAGCTTTTTGAAAAAACAGGAGCTCAATCTGCCCCAAAGGGAGAATATGATTTTCCAGGATTTACGTGTATTAGTATAAATGAAGAAGTAGCACACGGAATCCCAAGGGAACGGACTATTCATGAAGGGGATCTTGTTAATATCGATGTTTCTGGTTCGAAAAATGGTTATTTCGCTGATACCGGCATTTCCTTTGTTGTTGGAAAAGGTCAGATGGTCTTACAGAAAATATGTGACGTGGCTAAAGAAGCATTCGACTCCGGACTTAAGCATGCAAAACCAGGTTTAAAAAAAAGCGGGCTCGGAAAAATTGTACACAATGTAGCAAATCAGCATGGCTTAACAGTCATAAAAAATCTTACCGGACACGGTATCGGGCGCTCCATTCACGAGGAACCGGAACATATTTTCAATTTCCACTCTCCTTGGGACGACGAAATTTTAAAAGATGGGATGGTAATTGCCTTCGAACCTTTCATCTCTACATTGGAAGAGGAAGTTTTCCAATCTAAAGATGGATGGACCTTCCTAACCGACGAAAGCTTTGTTGCTCAATACGAACATACGATTATCCTTACGAAGAAAGGGCCGATTATTACCACATTGTAAGAGAACGAATACCTAACACTGAGAAATTAAGGGAGTATGCGAGTAACTTTTTCAATTGCAGTTTAAGAATCGGATCCGGACTGCAGCGGCAATATTTTGATACATTAATAAAAAGGGCCGGGGCAAAACATAGTATACAGAATAAAAACCGAACGAATCCCATTAAAATGTACCTATTAAATAAACACTTAGAAAAAGCAACCATTCTAGCCCTTCATTACGGCGAGGTAATTCGTTTTCCGCGATCACGGCTACAGATAACTTGGTAAAGAAAAGCGCTTTTCCAAGTTGATTTTCAGCTCGAAAGGGAAAAACGAGGAGCAATAACATATTTTGAAACCAGAGGAGGTTTATTATTTTCAATCAGAACGGGATACAGTCCTGGCAGCAACCCCAGCAGGAATAGGTCAAAGAAAATTTATATGAAATGGACCAAACTCTGCCTAGGGACCGGTTTATTAGGATTTCCAAGTCGTTTGTCGTAAATCTTTTTAAAATCAGCCACTTCGAAACAACCTTCAACGGCACACTTTGTGTCCACTTCAAATCCGGGCGAAGGAATATGCATCTCGTTATTAAGTCAGTAATCAGTTCCATATTAAAAATGAACAGGAGGGATAAAAAGTGAAAACCTTTTTATTCAGAAGCTTGATTGACATCTTTTTTGGTGCATTTATTGCCGTATTGGCTACTAATACTCTGGTGTATTTTGGAGATGAAAAAGTACTCGATGGGGGTGGCTTTTCCTAAAAAATCGCTTGTCTCTATATTATGCGGATGGATTTTCTGTGAAACTTCTTTATTTTGAAATCAGGACTTTATCACAAATCGAGCAGACCATCCTTCACTTTCACCGTCATAGTTGTTTACTTTGTGCTTACCTATTAGATTTTGCTGGATTCCAACTGGAACATCAAGCATGCTGTTATTCCTTGTTATAACGCTGACATTATATGCGGTGCGCTGGATTTATTTGCTTTTACCTTTATTTCAAAAATCAGTTTAGGAAGTTAAACGAGGAACTAAACCATATTCAATAACTATTGACCCCTCCACAAAATGGTAATTAATCATTTTTAACCGTTTTCCAATAAAATAACTCGATATACCAAAAACACCATTTTCCTATTTTTTTAGAGGAAAGAAATCGCTAAATAAACAGGAGTTACGTGGTGATTATTTACCTTGACAATTCACTTAAAAAGTGAATTGTCAAGCCTATTTTGTTCACTATTGACCTTTATAATCAATGCATAGCCAATCATTGCAGATAACACAGAGCTGCCACCGTAGCTTATTAGAAGTAACGGTATTCCAGTAATTGGCATAACCCCTATAGTCATACCTACATTTTGAAAAGTATGAATAAAAATTAAAATTAAATAACCGAAACATACAAAAGCACCAAAATCATAGTTAGGGTGAATTTTAAGCCCCAATGAGACTAATTTATATATTAGTAAAAAATACAACAGTATCACTATCGCACATCCGGTAAAACCAAATGTTTCTCCGATTATAGAAAAAATAAAATCAGTTTGGGCTTCCGGTATATAGACTTCTGTATTGTTAATCCCTTTTCCAGTTAATTGTCCTGAACCAATAGCCAGTAAAGATCTTCGAAAGTGGAACGAGTTATCGGAATCACTTTCTGAAAATCCCAGCCAAGTTTCTATCCTGTCCATTTGATAAGGCGCAATATGAAGCGTAGATTGAGTAAATTCAGGGAATTTCACTACTAACATTCCGATAATTCCTACAGTCAGGGCAACAAATAAAATGATAGAAGTAATTATTTTCCAATCGATACCAGACAAAAAAATAATTCCTCCCATTATAGCCAAATAAACCATAGCAGTGCCGAAATCCGGCTGAAGAATAATAATCCCCACCGGTATAATTCCGATTATCAACAATTTCAGCAACAGCTTTATATCGCTTTTGACATCTCTATTTTTGTGTTTTTTCCTATGCTTAGATATTGTAGCAGCCAAATAAACAATTGTAGTTATTTTTACTAATTCTGAAGGTTGGAAAGTAATACCACCTACTCTGAACCAACTTTTTGCACTGTTTATATTCGGTGCTATTGCCTCAGGACTTAGATGAAGAACTACTAATAGAACTAAGCCGGCTAAATATAAATAAAAGCTTAATAAGTATATGCTTTCTAAATCGATTAATTGAATCAATGCAATTATGACCAACCCTAATACAAACCAAAACAATTGCTTAATAAGAAAATTTTCCCCGCTGTATTGTTCCAACTGTTCTGCATTGTAAATGGCTACCAGGCTGATGCTTATAAAACCAAACAGTAATAGTATTAAATCATTCGAACCATGTAATCTTTTATTCAATGCTTTCATCCTTTTGATTTTCTCTGTCGCTTTCATTTTAACATAAATGTTAAATGCAGTTATATAAAAAGAAAATATTATCAAGAGTTTACAAAATTCCGCAAATTAAGTATACTCTAATTATAGTGAGCTCATTATTAAATGGAATTAGCTAATTCTTTAAAGTAAAAGGAGGAGCTAAGTATGAAGAAAAGATTCATTTTATCAGGTTTTTTGATAGTAATGTTAGCGGTTAGTCCATTAAGTTCATTAAAAACACACGCAGCAAGCCCGTCATCGAATGATGTTGCAGTCACTGGAATTAGTACACTAGGTGCTGGAAGCTGGGATAAAGTATATACCCACCCTTCATGGGCAGTAGATACATCATGGAATCGACCGCTGAATAATAATGCTTGGGATACCACTTATACAGTTGACTCTAACGGCGGAGACTTTGCTGTAAAAGTAGACCCATATAGACCTTCCTCCATAGGCACCATCCAAGTCAAGCTATTTGAAGAAGATGAATCAGGAAATTCTCCAGAAGAATTAGCGGTACGTTACCTTGATTCTTCAGGTGGATGGGCAATTTGGAGAAATATAGGTGGATACGTAGATGGTAGTAATGATACTGCTGAATTTTATATTAACATACGAACAACTTATGGCAGCAGTGGTATTGACCTAACATATTATGATTAACAATCTCGGATAAAGATTTTAAAATCAAAACCACCAGTGTGAACTGGTGGTTTGTTCTGTGGCTGAAAGCCTCTGTTACCGGCCTCAGCCTGAAAGGCCCACCGAAAAGGTTTCCCGCCTGCACCACATTCACTCACTAATTCTAAATAATTTCGTTATTTCTTCCGATTTTTTTCCCTGTAAATGGGTCATGTTCTTCGAACAAGGTTAACTGATCAGCCATATAATCTTCTTTTAGCTGATTTCTTATATATTCTTGGATTTGTTTCTTATTTCTGCCCACTGTATCAACGTAGAAACCTCGACACCAGAATTTCCGATTCCCATATAGATATTTCAAATTAGCGTGCCGATCAAATATCATCAGACTGCTTTTTCCTTTTTAGTACCCCATAAATTGAGATACACTTAGCTTGGGTGGAATACTGACTAACATATGGATGTAATCCGGACAGGCATTTGCTTCATGGATGATTACACCTTTCCGTTCACATAAATCTCTTATAATTTGCCCTATACTCTTTTTATACTTTCCATAAATGATTTGTCTTCTGTACTTGGGAGCAAAGACTACGTGATACTTACAATTCCATGTTGTATGTGCTAAACTATTCATGTCCTTCAAAGGGCATACCTCCTTCTTTGGTGAGATGAAGTGGTCGGGAAACCAACTTTATCCTACCATGAAGAGAGGTTTTTTTATTACCACGCTGTAAGCTCTCCGGAACCCCCGGCATAGCCAGGGGTTTTCTATTTCATTAAATAAACCGAGCGAATTCGAATAGCATTTAGAATTCGCTCGGTATTGCTTTGGTGGCCAAGCTTTTGTCCCGGCCAATTTTTTCTTTACTTCATAACAGCAAGCGACCCCATAGGATCCCACGGCTTCAAGACCACTGGCTCCTGATCCCAGGCTTGCTTCAGTTCTTCTGATAAGTATTTTTTGTGTACGACTACCTGATAAGTGTATTCGTTCATCCATTCATCACTCATCACGAAGTAGCCCTTGTCGCCTACTTTTTCTCCCCAGCTGTTCTCAACCTTCCATCGATTTGGTTTATTATCGACGAGATTGACCCCCGTCAACACCATAGCATGTGTCAGCAGTCCGTCCTTAAAGTCAAGCCGTTCCGCTTTCGACATCCCAGGCGAGAAGCCGAATGCCTGTTCATAATCAAATAGAGCAGTATCCATGATCCCTTCTTTCCGATTGGAGTCCTGACCGACATCACAGCCGAACCAGACACTTTCATTATCCTTGATTTGCTTGACGGCGAGCTCTTTCAACGTCTTCATATCGACATTTAAATATTTGATCGATGTTCCGTCGATCACATTGCCCAGCCGCGAAACGGTATACGTTTTTCCGTATGGCTTATCTTCTGTCGGGGCATTAATGACACTTACATAATCATGAAGGTTGATCCCGACATATTTTTCAAAGAATGCATGCGGGGTTATACCTTCTTCGCGATGGAAGCCATGATCTTCGTCCCTGAATTCAAAATCAAACGTCTCAGGAGGCTCACCGAGAGCATAAACAAGCAAGGTATAAATGTTCGATAGCATCCCCTCTTTTACTTGCTGTAGCTCCGCTTCCGGTTTGCCTTCTCCATGAAGTCTGCGAAGTTCAACGGCATCCTTGCGCAAAGAGGCGTCCAACAGCTGATTCAATTGAGAAGAATTGCTGCTATGAAAGGTTTCCGGCATCACTTGTTTCGGTACGACCCCATATTTATCAATCAACGAAACGAACATATCCCATTGCCCGCCGTCCTGCTGCGGGGTATCTAATAGCCAGGAAACCAACCTTCCATCCAATGGTTCCTCCACTGTATCCAGTATGTTTTCCAAAAAGTAATTTGCTTTTTCGAACTTATCCCAGAAATTCGTATAATTTTGCGATAGCTCAAAATCCTTGAGATTAAACAAATCGTTCAATTTGTGTGTAAATGTGTTCAATGCCGCAAACATCCAACAGCGTCCACTTTGCTTTTGATTGGTCACTTTTCCCGTTTTGATTTCCTCCGAAAACACGTGATTCATCGCTACAACCGAATCATTGTTCTGAATCGAAGCCTGGATGCCGTTTTTCATGATCGCATCCTTTATCACCTGGTTTTGCGGATCATTATAGAGACTATTCGAAAAAGCCTCTACCATATCTTTATCGATTTTCTTGGTCATCTGTTTTTCCTCCCCTTCTATGTAGATTACCTATTCCATTATACGCCTTTTTATCCGGAAAGACTAAAGATTCAGAAATCATCAAACCAATTCATAATTTAAATTAATTTTACACCCTTAAAGCATACAAATTAGATAGGATTTATAGATATTAGTAAGCATGCATTCTTCGGGTGCATATACTAACGAATACAAAAGTGGAGGAGGTTTATGGATGGTGTTACTTTGGGTTTTTCTTAATATCGCTGTATTGCTTGCAATCATTGGTGTATTAATTACCCTTCAGCGAAAGCACGTTTCCTTTTCGAAACGGGTCTTTACCGGATTAGGTCTGGGAATCATTCTCGGGGCTGTTTTACAATGGATTTATGGCAGTGGTTCAGAAGTGCTTATCACCACTGCAGATTGGTACAGTATCGTAGGACGTGGCTATGTGAATTTTCTGATGATGATTGTTATTCCGCTTGTACTGGTATCGATTATTCAATCCATTATTAATCTCGACAGATCTGCGGAGTTAGGGAAAATGTCCGCTTGGATCATCGGTATTCTCATTACTACCACCATGGTAGCAGCGTTGGTCGGTATTGTCTCTGCTACCATTTTCGATTTGGATGCTGGACAAATCGAGGCAGGTCAAGCTGAGCAGGAGCGAGGTTCTTCTCTGGAGGCAACCTTGGATGATGTGGTGGAAGGACAATCCACCCCACAAAAAATATTGAACTTCATTCCTTCAAACATATTCCTGGACATGACCGGACAGCGTTCCACTTCCGTCATTGCAGTTGTGGTATTCTCAGTTATTGTCGGAATTGCTGTCTTAGGATTGCGACGGAAAAATCCAGCACAGGCCGAAGCGTTCACCAATATGGTAAATGTCGTTTATGCAGTAGTTATGCGCATCGTCACATTGATTTTGCGTTTAACTCCATATGGCATTTTAGCCTTGATGGCTAATACTGTCGCGACTACCGATTTCGCCGGCATTGTCGAACTGGGTAAGTTCGTACTCGCCTCTTACGCAGCATTACTGACAATGTTTGTGATTCATTTGGTATTAGTAGGAGTATTCGGATTGAATCCGATGACGTTTTTGAAAAAAGTGATTCCAGTGTTAGGCTTTGCGTTTACCTCCCGTTCTAGTGCCGGTACGATTCCGTTAACTATTTCCGCTCAAAAAAATGCACTTGGAGTTGAAGAGGGAATTGCAAATATCTCAGCATCATTCGGAGCGACCATGGGGCAAAATGGGTGCGCTGGTATCTATCCAGCTATGCTGGCCGTCATGATCGCCCCGACGGTCGGAATCGATCCGCTTGATCCGTTATTCATTTTACAGTTGGTACTCATCATCGGTATCAGTTCCTTCGGTATTGCCGGTGTGGGAGGCGGCGCAACATTTGCAGCGTTGATCGTGTTGTCTTCCTTGAATATGCCGGTTGCGTTAGCCGGGCTGTTGATCTCGATCGAAGCGTTCATCGATATGGGCCGAACTGCCTTGAACGTGAACGGGGCGATGGTCTCCGGAACGCTGACTTCGCGTATTTTAGGCAAGCTCCATGTAAAAAGATTTCATGACCAAACAGCGATTGATGACAGTCAGTCGTTGTAATAACAATTTGTTTTAACCCTCAGCGAAGCTGGAATAAAACATAGCGGCCAATGCAGAAACCGAACGATGCTCCGGAATGCTTGGACTCGTTCGGTTTTTTCTTTTTGTGGTAATAAGTTTTATATAATCTGGCAGGATGCTGTCCAGCTCTCAAGCCTACCCTTAGGTTATTTGAATAGTACACGTACTTCGTATTCGGAGGAAAGTTGAAGCCGCGCCCTTGGAAAGCGTATTATCTTGACTGCCGATGAGAAGTGCTCATCAACCAATAGGAAGGATATCTTTCTTGTACGGATAAATAATCAGTGAAACGGTATTTTTGTGCCATTACCTCGTATAATACCTGACATATGATGAATTTGCTGTGATATACAACCCACTTTTAATCTGATACATATAACCA
Organism: Sediminibacillus dalangtanensis; assembly: GCF_017792025.1. Taxonomy (NCBI): domain Bacteria; kingdom Bacillati; phylum Bacillota; class Bacilli; order Caryophanales; family Bacillaceae; genus Sediminibacillus; species Sediminibacillus dalangtanensis. The sequence continues at coordinate 1,019,035 of NZ_CP046956.1, read as the reverse complement.
CCACCAACTGGGAACTTGTCCCGGATGACGGTAAAAACTTCTCCTCTATTCACAACGACAGCCTTATCATCCCAATCTGCCGTATTGTAGGTCCATAAGGAATCCACAATAATCTCAACAAATTTCTGCGTTCCGGTATCTCCGCCACTACTTTTTGGAGTCAAACCGAGTGCGTTCGCCAGTCCGACTGCATGCCCTCGGGCAATTCGGGTAAGAAAAGCATCTGATTTAAGGTTTGCTGCATCTGCGGAATGGTCAATAAAACCGTTCTCCGTCAACACCGCCGGCATAGCAGATTCCCTAAGCATATGGAAGTTTGCTTCTTTTTTGCCACGGTCTCTAAACCCAGTTTGGTTGACAACCGCGTCATGAACAATCCCCCTTAGCCGGTTTGTTTCCGCCTTTCCAGAATAACTGCCATTGAACGTGTACGATTCAAACCCTGTTCCGCCACCCGCATTGATATGAATCGATACTAAATAGTCGGCTCCCCAGTTATTGGCCATATTGGTCCGCTGGGATAAAGAGATGTTTTGATCGGTAGTGCGCGACAACATGATAGAGTGTCCTTCATACTGACTATTTAGAATATCGCGTAGTTTCAGGGCAATGGCTAAGGTCAAATGCTTCTCCTGTAATCCATTTCCAGTAGCGCCGGGATCACTACCGCCATGACCAGGGTCAATAAATATTTTTGTCATGTTCATCCTCCTCGGAAAATAAAACGAATATTAAAAATTTACTAAGCAGTAATCTGAATGCACTGGTAATTCGGAAGAAGCACCCATAATGGGTGCTCCTGTTTAAATCCAACTTCGCCTATGATGGCGGCAGCAACATCTGTCGCGTCCACGATTATTATTTTCTGAAGCCGGGCTGACACGTCCGCAATGTCCTCGATTATCATTACTATCCGAAGCTGGACTGACACGTCTGCAGTTTGGGTTGTTGAGGTCACTACCGCAGTCATAATCTTCTACTACGGTTTCATTTACATCGTAATTTCTGACAGGATAATAATTCTCGTTTCTTACAACGGTTCTATTAACGTTTTCTACTTCGGTCGGATGAACATTCTTCACGACACGCTGTCTTGTTCTAGTGTTAACTACCCTTTCTGTCGGATGGACTACCATTTCATCCCCTGCTGGTGAAGTCTCGCTCGGTGAAACGGCATTCCTCCGTTCTTCACGATTATGATAACGTCCCATTCTATCTCCCCCCTTTCTTCTAGGGATACTACATTGTATGAAAGAAAAAACGGTTTGTCCTAGACAAATATCTTGTCGAAGAAAAATGTGCACTTCTACTAAACATCTGGGCGAAAATAGTTTCTGTCTATAGCAAAAATCCTGCCTCCCTTCAGTAAGGGGGGCAGGATTCTTGACTTAGTCGTGCAGTATAGAGATCTCAAGGAGCAAGGCGTATCACATACATTGTGATAAAGACAAAAGAAAGTTGAGCTGAAGTGATGATCAACCCTAGGATTAGCAATGGTTTTTTTCCGTACTTATCCATAAATGGTGAACACCACGTTAACCACGGCACCAATCATCATCAAATTAAAACCTACAACATTTAGAAAAGGAAGCCACATTCCGGCCAACAACAAAATTGCTGCGATTAAAGATGAAAAACTTCTCCACGTGTACCTTTTTCTCATCCCGTTCCTCCTTTTTAAGACTGACCTGTTTCCATTCGGAGAAATCATTTTGCCATTTTCTGTATATTAAGTATAAATGATTTTTTCCTACTTTTATACGGAAGGAAAAACACTTTCCATTGTTATCCGGAATGCAAATACTAAGATACAGGTTATCAAAAACGCCATGTAGTATAATAGATGGAAATAGATTAATTGAGAGGAGATTCATAATGAAACAAATAAACCGTTATATTGACAGTGTTTTTGTCAGCAAAGACGAAATTCTAGAGGAGGTAACAGCGTCCATCAGGGATAACAACATGCCGGCGATATCCGTATCTCCATCCTCCGGAAAACTGCTTACCATGCTTGTTTCCTTTACTGGTGCTGAGAATGTACTGGAGATCGGAGCACTAGGCGGTTATAGCGGCATTTGCCTTGCAAGGGGATTTGGCAGTGGTGGAAATTTGACTTCCCTGGAGCTGGAGGAAAAATACGCTGAAGTGGCAAGAAACAATCTAGCTAAAGCGGGCTTTGGCAACCAAGTCACTTACATTATGGGGCCTGCACTGGAAGGCCTTGAGCAGCTGTCAGTTGATCAGCGTCAGTTTGATTTTTTCTTTATCGATGCGGACAAAGAAAATTACCACCATTACCTGGAGCGTTGCATCAAGCTCGCCGAACCTGGTGCGTTAATTGTTGCCGACAATGTTTTGGCTGGAGGTAGTGTAGCAGATAAGGATGCTAAGCAAAAACGTTATACCGAGCATATGAAGCGTTTCAACGAGCTTACTGCCAATCATCCTAAATTAGAGTCATTGCTCATTCCAATAGGAGATGGATTGACCGTTTCCAGAGTAAAAGAAAAATAGATTGTGGTTCTCAATGTCCAGGAAGGTCAACAGCAAAATCGGATGTTTCGCTGTTGACTTTTCTTTTAACCGTTTTATTTGGTAATCGTTTACTTTGGAGGTTTTCTTGACCAAGTTCCCATGTGTTAAAATGACAGTGAAAAATCCGCTTTTCACTCTGTAAAAGCCCACACATCATTAGGAGTGTTTCTATTGAATAAACTTTTGCTTTTATCTTTTTTAATCGTGTTTTCCTTAACAGCTTGTGATAATGATAATCAAACTTATAAGTTGTACACAGGAGAAAGCGAAAATTGGCAGGTCAGATATGAAATCTATCAACCTGAAGAAAACAAGCAAGAAACCTCTTTTAGTATCTCCTATAAAGGAGTGGAACCGTTACCGGAAGAAAGGATTTCCTATGCTTTTGATTATGATACCGGCAGCACAAAAGGTGAAGACATATTGAACGAAAATGGATTAATTGAAGGAAGTGGCAGTATGTGTGAAGGTTGTGCGCAATCAGAGGCAGAAGCAGTTGCATTTGAGATTGACTGGGGAGAAAAATCGGAAAAAATCACATTGACTCCTTGATATAAAGGAAGCCACGTTTGAAGTCTCTTCAAAACGCGGCTTCTTTATTGCATTACTCCCGGTAGATTCCAAACCTGGCAGGAGTCATTTTTTGCTCAATAACACTCTTCATTTACAACTTTTCCCCATCCGAGTTGATGACATCTTTGTACCAATAAAAGGACTTTTTCCGCTTCCTTTCTAACGTACCGCTGCCATCATCATGCTTGTCTACATAGATAAACCCATAACGCTTCGAATATTCGCCAGACGATGCACTGACCAAATCAATACAGCCCCAGCTTGTGTATCCCATCAGGTCCACACCATCTTCGATTGCTTCGCCCATTTGTTCAATATGTTCGCGGAGGTATTCAATCCGATAATCATCGTTGATCGGACCATCCTCTTCTACTTTGTCATAAGCGCCTAAGCCATTTTCCACAATAAACAAAGGAACTTCATATCTTCCGTATAGCTTGTTCAAGGAAATGCGTAAACCGATCGGATCTATTTCCCAGCCCCAGTCACTCGCTTTCAAGAACGGGTTTTTAACCCCTTGCATAATGTTGCCCTGGATTCCATCCAAGTCGGATTTGTCTTTCTTTTCGGTACGAGACATATAATAACTGAATCCAATATAGTCTACGGTCCCTTCTTTGATGATGTCGAGATCCCCGTCTTCCATTTCTAATTCAATCCCATGTTCTTTGAAATAGCGGTTGATAAAGGCCGGGTATTCCCCCCTCACTTGAACGTCAGCACAGAAGTAGTTAAACAGTTCTTCTTCCTGGAGTGCGTGCATGGCGTTCTCGGGATTACTGTCGTAAGCATATACGGGAGCGAAAATAATCATGCAGCCTATTTGTGCTTCCGGCATCATTTCATGACACAACTTGACCGCTTTGGCACTGGCAACGAATTGATGATGGAATGCCTGGAAAGTCGGCTGATACTTATCTGCTTCTTTTTGGATGGAGAAACCTAGCCCCATAATCGGCATCATCAGACCGCTATTGATTTCATTAAAAGTCATCCAATACTTCACTTTGCCTTGATAGCGGTTGAAGATCGCTTTTACGTATCTTTCAAAAAAGGTGACCACTTCCCTGCTTCTCCATCCGCCATATTCTTTCACCAAATGAACCGGCATTTCATAATGGGAAATCGTAACCACCGGCTCAATGCCATGCTTGTGTAATTCATCGAATACTCGATCATAAAAGGCAAGGCCCTCTTCATTCGGCTCGAGCTCATCGCCGTTTGGAAAAATGCGTGTCCATGCTATCGACATGCGGAACACTTTAAAGCCCATTTCCGCAAACAAGGCGATATCCTCTTTGTATCGGTGATAAAAGTCGATGGCTTCATGGTTCGGGTAAAACTTTTCTGGATCAATCTCAAAGTCGAAACCAGGATTGCTTATTAGCGATAATCTTTCTTTACCACCTGGTAGTACATCGGCAATATTCAGTCCTTTATTTCCTTCATGAAAACCGCCTTCAATCTGATTGGCAGCTGTTGCGCCGCCCCATAGAAATCCTTGTGGAAAACGTTTTGCCATTGTTTATTCCTCCAATTTTTCATTTATCAAAAATAATGACTGTAGTGTTCAATCCCCATACCACCTTATCAGTAAGAGGGGAGACCGGCCTTTTTTACCAGCCTCCGCTACAGTATTACTTTATCTCGCTTTTGCTTCAAACAATACATCTTGAGCCTTTACTTCTTGTTCGCTCGTCATTTTGATTTCGTAATGATCACAATTCGGAACCACTACAGGTGTGGTCAAGGAAAAGCCGTCTTTCCTAATGGCATCCAAATCGAATTCAATCAAGAGTTGACCTAATTCCACCCGACTTCCCTGTTCAATATGAGCTTCAAAGTGTTTTCCATTCAACTGTACCGTATCCATTCCGATATGAATCAACACCTCTGCACCTTGGTCAGACAGGATGCCAATGGCATGATTGCTTGGAAATAAAGCGGAAATGGTACCGGAAACTGGCGCATACACTTTTCCTTCTGTCGGTTCAATCGCAATCCCATCTCCTAACGAACCAGATGCGAAAGCTGTATCCTCAATCTCAGCCAGGTTTCTTACCTCTCCATTTAGAGGGCTGAAAATCGTTTCGTCGTTCACTTTTTCTTCCCCTGCGGCTATCTCTCCCCGAGAATCATCGGAAGACGTCGTGTTTTCCAATCCTGCTGTGCTTTCTTCTATTTTATTGACACTGCCGAAGAAGTAAGTTAAAACGAAAGCCAAAACCGCGCCGACTCCCACTGCCCCCAGTGCACCTATGGCCGCTGTGTTGAGCCCTTCTTCCGGATGGATAAAGGAAGGATATTGGAACACTCCCAGACCGCCCATGACATAAGCTTGGGTACCAAACAGCCCAAGGATTCCTCCGCCTATTGCCGAGGAAATAATCGTAAAAACAAATGGTTTCTTAAGCGGAAGTGCGATACCATACATCCCCGGCTCTGTAACACCGAAAATCGCAGATATGATCGCCGGTACACTTAATGTTTTCGTATTTTGGTTTTTTGTTCGTAACCAAACAGCGAATATCGCGGCTGCAAGTGCAAAGGAATGGACAAAAATCAATGCCAAATTCGGGTCGATGCCGCCAACAGCAATATTGTTCATCGCGATTGGAACGAGTCCCCAATGCAGACCGAACATGACAAACACCAGCCAGAAACCTCCAAGGAAAATTCCCGCAATAACTGGACTAAGATCATAAGCCCAAATTGTCGCCTGACCGATTAACTGACTTGCCCAGGTCGCAATCGGACCAATAATGATAAAGGTCAAGGGGATAATTATCAGCAAGGTGAACATGGGAACCAAAAACATCTTTACAACAGACGGTACGATTTTCTTAAGGAAATTTTCCACCTTAACCGCAAAGAATGCCGAGACAATGATCGGGATAACCGACATCGAGTAGGTCATCAAAATGACCGGAATACCAAAAAATTCAATATACACTGGTGATTCAAACATGGTTCCCGAAAACAATGTGTACAAAGGGTCACCCGAAGCCGGAATTCCTTCCAAATCGGGATAAACCAGTGCCATTGCGATAACCATTCCCAAGAACGGTGTACCGCCGAATTTTTTCATCGCTGTGTACCCTAAAAGAATCGGCAAGAAATAAAACAACCCATCCCCGATGGCATTCAGAATCTGGTAAGTTCCGCCCTCCTCATTCAGCCAACCGAGTGCCACAAACAGAGCGTTGAATCCTTTGATCATACCCGAAGCCGCCAATACACCAAGTATCGGGGTGAAGATTCCGGAGATCATATCGATAAAACGATTGAACAGACTCCCTTTATCCGTCTCTTCCTCACCGGTTACTTCTTTTTGTGCCTGGAAACCGCCTTCCTCGACTACAGCCTGATAAACATCCGCTACGTGGTTTCCGATGACGACCTGATACTGGCCGCCGCTTTTGCGAACGGTGACAACGCCATCCATGTTTTTCAACGTTTCTGTATTCGCTTTTCCTTCATCCTTCAATTTGAAGCGAAGGCGTGTGATACAGTGGACGACACTGTTAACGTTTTCTTTGCCGCCGACATTTTCGATTATGTCTTTCGCCAATTGATTGTATTTCATCGTGATTCCCCCTGTCTTTCCTTCGTATTTTTGTAAATAAAAAACCTGAACCGTTTTGAATAGACACATAGCAATGCGTCGCTCAAATCGATTCAGGTTATGCCCAAGATAGGTAACATTCCTAAATTGTTTATGATATTGTTGGCGTTTACAAATTTAATTTACCACTGTTATTGTGGGGTGTCAATAATAAAATTAAGCGATTTCACAACTTCACCACCTATTTCTTTCAAAAGAAGCGACTTCTGTAAGCTCTTTGGGTTCATGCTGGACAACAAAACCTTCCAGCCTTTTATCGGATTGAGAAGGTACCGGGTATATTACCCGCTACCTTCTATCCGTTAATCAGAGTATCTCTATATATCCTTCCGTACCGTTCACCCTAATTCTTTGTCCATCCTGAACCAGCTTCGTAGCATCTTCCACCCCGACAACTGCCGGCAAGCCATATTCCCTTGCAATCACCGTTCCGTGGGTCATCAGTCCGCCAACTTCGGTGACGAGGGCTTTTATCGTCACAAATAAAGGTGTCCAGCTGGGATCTGTATAAGCAGTGATCAAAATATCACCATCTTTCAACTCTGCCTCTTCCATATCCATGATGACCCGCGCTCTCCCTTCTACTACTCCGGAAGAAACCGGTAGGCCCGGCAAGGCTTGATCAGGAAGATTTTCTCGTTCATATTCACCTGCGATGACTTCTCCCTCGGAAGTGAGCACGCGTGGCGGGGTTAGTTTTTTATACCGTTGGTAGTCTTTTTTTCGTTGGATGATGAGCCGGTAATCCAAATGACGTGTGGTTGCTGCTTCGAGCAGTTCTTCAAAATAAAGATAGAAAATGTCTTCTTTTTCATGAATGATATTGGCCGCGACAAGCTGTCCGGCTTCTTTCCATAAAGCCCGCTTATACACATAGTAGCGACTTACCATCCCATATTTAGGATATTCCCGGTAGCCGATGAAACTTCGAAGGTGGCCGATCATTTGTTTTGTCTTTTCGGCTTTTCGTTCACCATCCGGTAATTGTTTTAATCGAACTAGCAGCTCTTGTTCTTTTTTCAAAGCCAACTGTCGTCCTTGCTCGAATTTCCTTGTGCCAGCGCCATGTTCAAAGTTACGAATATTACTGAGAATCATCGGGATGAGGATGGATGGTTTTTCACGCCAACGCGTTTTCGTTATATCGATTTCACCGGGACATCGCATTCCATACTTGTCGAGGTAAGCATTGATAGCATCTTTGGCTTCCTGCCCCCCATTAAATATAGCCAGTTCATCTAAAAAGCTATCGTCTTTTATATCCTCCAGATACCGGATGATTTCCGGATAAGGACGGATAACGTCTGCGACCTCCATCAGCTCCAGGCCCATTTCTGAAGTGACATTGTTTGGTACAGATAAAGAAAGCGTATCTGCTACGCTTTTTTCGCCCAACCACTCGTTCATTTTTTCATTGAGCCACGACGAAGCCTTCATCGCCCCATTGATCACACGTAATCCCTCAGGGTTAAACAGGTTCTTCTTTAGTTGCTGGATATCCTCTAAAATAAAACGGAATAAGCCCGCTCCTGTTTTCGTTTGGATTGTTTGCTTTAACGTCTCTATTGACTTTCGCTGCCGCTCCATCAAATGAGGAACGATAGACGGTTCGTCTTCGAAGTTCGCCGGCATATTGCTGCCTTCCGACTTTTTTTCTTGTTGATCGTTTGGTCTGGGTTGGATAAAACCTTCCCGTTCCACCAGCTTTGTGAGGGCGTCTTTTGTGAGGGGCTCTGATTGTCCTATGGTGTTCAGCAATGTTTCTCTTTGGGAAGGTGAAGCCAAAGACTGTGTACAATCAACAAACAGTCTTCCTCCCGCCTCGAACATGGGGGCATTCGTCGTCGACAGAAACAAAGAGAGGCCCAACGGTTTCATCGCATCGGTCATCATTTGTTGATGGCCGACAGATAGAAAGACATGATTTTCTTGATCACCTGTTTCGGGGATCGGGTATAAAGTCGTTATCGGTCTACTTTGAAGGATATAGAGTGCACCCTCCACATAACACCATTCAATATCCTGGGGACAGCCAAAGTACGCCTCAATCTTTCTGCCGATTTTTTCAAGTTCTAAAACCTGCTCATCTGTCAGAGTGGAAAGATTTTGTCGCGGAGATTCCACTTCCCTTCGCTGCGTTCCACCTTCTTTCCGTGCGTATATAGCCAACTTTTTGTTAGAGATCTTCTTCTCCACAATCTCCCCTTCCCGCACTTTATAATTGTCCGCCGACACGAAACCAGAGACAAGCCCCTCACCTAGCCCAAAACCGGCATCGATCGATAGCAGTTTTCGATTGGAGGTTACGGGATTAGCAGTAAATAAAATTCCTGAGGACTGTGGAAATACCATTTGTTGAACAATAACGGATAAATACACTTGACTGTGCTCAAATCCATTCCTCATACGATAAACGACAGCACGCTCTGTGAACAGGGATGCCCAACACTTTCTGATATAGCGCAGAATGGATTCTCTTCCTATGATATTTAGATACGTTTCATGTTGACCCGCAAAGGAGGCGTCTGGTAAATCTTCAGCAGTCGCACTGGAACGCACTGCATACGCTTGTTCGAAACCCAAAGATAAAAGACATTCATCGATATCTTCTTTGATTCTATTCTCAATTTCAATTCCCTCAATCAGATCACGGATTTTCTTGCTTATTCCCCTGATTTCTTCTCGTTCCCCCAGGTTTTTAGCTGCCAGGCGATCCAGCAGTTCATGAAACGCCTGGTTTTCCCCAATGGCTCTTTTATAAGCTTCAGTGGTAACACAAAACCCTGCTGGCACGTGTATTCCTTCCAGCTTCGAGCATTTGGCCATATTCATCGCTTTGCCACCGACCACTTTTTGTCTTGCGTTGTCGATGTCTTGAAATTTCAAAACAAAAGCATCCATTACAATCCCTCCCATTTCTAGTCCAATAGGTTTTACTTGAACAACCACGCATTTTCTTCCTCTTCTGTGTTTATTCCTATACCTTAGGCATTAGCCTGATATCATCTGGTGTTTAAAACCTCCGTTAGGTGGAGGCACATTGAACGTACCCATTCCGCAACACGGTCCGCAAAAAGGGGCTCGGTACCCCGACACTATAAAACTGCAAATAATGCATAGCTCTGGTGCAAGCTGTGTAAAATATTCTCCGCAAACTCTCGTCTCCATACACGTTTTCCGATGCATCGTAAATAATCACAGCATCGAATTCCACACCTTTGGACAAATATGCCGGCAACACAACGACTCCTTGTTCGTAGGTCGCCGAGTTACTCTTTAACAGCTTGATATCTTTAATACATGCCAAGGATTCATATGCCCTTTCACTTTCTTTGGCGGATTTGCATATGATGGCGATACTTTTATGTCCTAACCTTTGCAACGCTGCTATTTGGGAGACAATACAACTGTGCAGTTCTACTCGATCAACTACTTGTTTCAGAACAGGTCGTTCCCCAGCACGTTCAAAAGGAATTATTTCTCCACCATTAGGAACAAGTCTTCTTGTACATTCAATAATCGGTTTGGTCGATCGGTAACTCCGCGCTAAATTGATCACTTCTGTTCTATCCGGACCGTACAGGCTGGTTAGCGTGTCGAAATCTACCCTTCCATTGGCATGGGCGAATATTGCCTGATTAAAGTCGCCGAGCACTGTCATCCTTGCTGAGGGGAATAAACGCTTCAAAAACTCAAATTGAAAAGGTGTATAATCCTGAGCCTCATCAACAACGAGATGTTTGATCGAGCTGTTCGTCTGAAAGCCCTGAATCAACTCTTTCAGAAATAGAAATGGCGCAGCATCCTCATAAAATAGTTTATCTTCATCCAGCATTTCCTGCGTCGCCTTACAAATAGCCGACCACTTCGCTGTATTTTCTCCTTTTACGAATTGAGAGGAATCATCAAAAAGCTGCCTGTAAATTCCTTTAAAATCGATGAAACGAAACGAGCGGATCTTTTTTCGTAACGGCATCCACTTTTGATGAACGATCAACCGTGCAAGTTCGTCTGGCTCGACCTCATAGTGGGCAATCTCTTCTCGTTTCAACCCTCGTTTTTCCGCCAAGAAGGTTCGCGCCTCTTGGTACGCATCGTCACTTAGTAGTTCGATTTCCTCTTGTACCCACGGCCTTTTCCTTTCTACCTTTTGAATTTCTTTTATTTTTTTGATTAACCAATCCTTCAATTTTTCAAGTCTGTTAGGAAAGCGAAGAGATGCGTCTTGATTATAAAACCTTTCTTCTATCTGTCTCGCAGTTATGATCGATTCCCCTCTGAAGGCAATATCCTTGAAAATCATTCCGGTATATTCCAGAGACCGTCTGTACGATTGGACCGCATCGACAAAGCTGGAAGATCCTTTCAACCGGATGCCCGCTAGCCTTGTCTGGTAGGAAGAGGTGTTCTCAGCAGTTAAAACATATTCCAATTGTTCGTAGGGATTTTCTACTTGAAACTGTTTATTCAATCGGTGATTCAGGTATTCCTGAAACGTAACTTGTTGCATATTTTCTTCTCCCAGTTCCGGCAATACATTGGACACATAACTGCTAAACATGGAATTAGGCGAAAACAGAATAATTTGATCAGCATGCAAGCGATCTCGATATTTGTAGAGCAAATAAGCAATCCGTTGCATAGCGACCGAAGTCTTGCCACTTCCAGCTGCACCATGAACAACTAGCAGTCTTCCATGATCATGACGGATAATACGGTTCTGCTCCTGTTGAATTGTCGCTACTATACTGTGCATTTGTTTGTCAGTACCTTTACCCAGGACTTCCTGTAAAATTTCATCCCCTATGGTAAGACTCGTATCGAACAGAGATTCAAGCTCACCCCCGCGAATAAGGTACTGCCACTTTTTCTTCAATTCACCTTGGACTTCTCCACCTGGAGCAGCATACTTTGCCGGACCAGGCTGAAAATCGTAGTAAACACTTGCAATCGGCGACCTCCAGTCGTAAATCAGAAAGTTTTCGCCGCTATCGTCTCTAAGCGAGGAAATGCCAATGTAAATCTCCTCCACGTCAGAAGCCCCGTCTTCCCTAAAATCAATCCGGCCGAAGTAGGGTATGTCCTGCATACGGTGCAATGTTGACAGCCGCTTGGATGCATGTCGGTGGATACTCTGAGTTACCGATAAGGCCTGCGCCTCTTGTCTCAAACCAATAATGGTTTCCAAGTAATCATCAAAGGTTTCGGTGTTCACCTTCACTTCATCCCAAAAATGCTTCCGGATATGAACAACCTCTTTTTTTCGCCTGGAAGTTTCTTCTTCAAGTCTGTCGACTTCTTCCGTAAGTGTCTTTTGAACCCGGGCTAACCGCATCTTCTCCTGCTGAAAATCCAATCCCATAGCAACACTCCTTAAAAATTTTTATAAAAGGGTTGACTAATGCATTGTGTAAGTCGTATAATTAAAATAGAGGTAGTATGAAGTATTTCGTTTTACACCAATACATACCTATTTAATTTACCATGAAATCCAAGATGATTCAATGGTTTTTTGTTATGCCCTTGAATTTATTGCTTTCAAAAAAAGAGTGGGATTTAGCGTGTAAGCTTAAATCCCACTCTTTTTTTTATGTATTTCTGTTATCGCTGTCTTTTTTGCTATTTAGATGGACAACCAGAATTATTTAAATCAACTATTTTTTCATCAGTTCAATTATCCTAATTAGCAAAGCTGAAATCAGGGTCAAAAGCAAAGTCATAAATATGAGTATGTGAAAAACCGCCCCTTCACTATTAACGTCCAGCATTGTTGCCGATACTGTAAACATTATGTATATGATTACAGTTATGGTAAAAAAATATCCTAAAACTTTAAGCAAATATATCACCTTCCATACACTATGCTATATAAAAAATATCAGAGAAAGCCCTTTTACGCACCTAACTTTGTAATTGACAGAGAACCGTTTTTTCACTTCAGGCAAAAAAAAGAACCCTTTTCTATCAAGGGTTCTGGGTATGATTCCGATTGGGCTCGAACCAACGACCTCCACCCTGTCAAGGTGGCGCTCTCCCAGCTGAGCTACGGAATCACATTATAATATTTTATCGACAACTATTACTTTAATAGGTAATTCCCCTTTTGTCAATACTATTCTTTTTTGCCTTGTCTCTTGTAAACGTATAGGCGATAAAGAAAGGTTCAGCCATGCTTAGTCTGAATTTTTCTTATACCTTACTTCCTTCGCAGGCTGTGCTTAGTTGTACAATACGTTCAGCTATCACCGCTTCAAAGTCTCCATCTAACGGGATTTCTTCCGAAGCAAAAGAAGCAAGCTCGGCATGATGGCCGATCATTACTGCATGGTGTGCCCCTTGGAACATCCGTATATCATTAGCATCATTTCCGAACGCGATATAATCATCTATGCCAATCGTAAGTAACGCTGTACGTTTATCAATATTTTCAGGACTAATATCCAGCACATTTTCTGCGGAGTGACGATGAAGAACAACATCTATTTTTTCCAGTTCCCTGGCGAGCAAATTCATATCAACAGCAGATAGAATAAGTGCTTTTACCACAGCCGGATGTTGCTCGATCGGTATATTTTTTGCTAATTTGCCTGGATCTACCTTGCTTAAAATGGCATGGTCTGCCGGCCCTGTATAAGAATAGTTCCACTCTCCATCAACTAAATAAGCAGCGTTTTGGCTATCGATCAAATGTTTGATAACTTCTAGTTGGTGATGCGAAAATGCAGTTTTATGCGTGAGACTTCCTCGTTCGGAAATCAGTGATCCATTTCCCCCTATCATGGTATATGTATGAAATCGCGAATCAAGCACTGGCAACATGTCTCGAATCGGACGTGCCGAAGCAAAAATAATCGAATGGCCATGTTCCTGGAGCTGTTCCAACGCTTGCAAAACGTTTTCTGATACGGGTTTTCCTTTGAAACAAATAGTCCCGTCCAAATCAAACACAATGTTCATCTTTTCTAATCTCCCTGCCGTCTTTTGCGCTTATTATAACATGGTCTATCTACAAAAAAAGGTCTTTATCTTTTTAAAGCGCTTTCTCTTCTGGTAAGATGGTATAAATGAAATCGGAAAAGAAGGGACTGTTTCATGTGTTCAGTCAACAAATTGCAATCAAGCTTGAAATTGCTGCAAAGCGGGCATTGAACATAAAAAAGAATAACTCGATGGCTGGTATCATTACGGTTGATTATATAGAAAACAGCCAGGGCGCGTTCACCGTGTTATGTGCCGCCCTGGCTCCCTATTACTTGAATGCAGCCGATGAAGAACGAGTGGCGCTCGATGATATTATCGATCGCTATCGTTACTTACAAGACTGCAGCATAGAGGACTATTACAAGGGCACGGACCGGGCGGCGGAAGAGTTAAAAATTTTGCTTGATGATCTCGGGGTGCAAGGAATCGATTGAGCGGTTTCTACTCGGCCGGCACCTCTTTTGGTGGTTCCGCATCCGCTTCCGGTACTTCGCGTTTCTCATTTTCAATTGTTTCGGATGAAAAGATGTTGATCAATACTCTCCCATTTACTGCTTTTGCCCGAATTAATATAGGCTGGTTATAATCATTTTCGAAGGTGAAGTCCGGACCATACCAACTGACTGTAGCGTCTCTCCCGGGCGGCACATATGGAACACGGCGACTGTGGGAATACCTTTCGATTATTTTCACGCCTGCCTGGTCGACTGCATTATAAAGAGTGGAGGAAATTTGGCAGATGCCCCCGCCGATATCTTCCGCCAATTCCCCTTTTACAATCACCGGTGCCGGCAGGTAGCCCTTTTCTTTCGTCCGTTTTCCTACAACACCATTAAAAGAGAAGGTTTCGCTTGGAAACACGACATGGCTGTCGATTGCCTCAGCAGCGAGTGCTACGTTCTTCGATCGTTCTTTATTGCTTTCATTATAGTAAGTGACATACTGGCCGATTTTTCGCTCACGAATAGAAGCAAGCAGTTCTTCATCGACACGTGGATGGACAACCCGGAGCGGTGTCTCCACCTTGGAAGCTTCACGTCCATAAAAGTAGCTCGCAAATTGGTGGTTGAACTGCTCCCGATCAAGTTCACGGCCAGGTTTTGCCGGCTTTATTTGTCCGCTCTCATCAATTTTGGCATTGACTGGTTCACGATATACCTGTGAAGCGACTTCTTCCTGGAATTGATTGTATTTTGTCATATCAAGCCACATTCCCTCTATATAAGGAAGACTCACATCTTTACCTGTTATCTGATGGATTGTTTTACCTTCATGGGTGACCGTGAACGCCGGCGGTTGTTGTACTTCTGGTTTGGTTGGCTGCTTTGGCGGTTCGGGCGGATGCTGCTGGACCGAAATAACCGACGCCAATAAAATTGTTAAAAGAAACGTTTTCATAAAGATACCTCCGCTACTAGTATGGATGAAAACAGACAAATCATGTGAGTTGATTGGTATTGCTTATTTCGTGGTGGATTTTTGGGGTCAGTCCCTCTGTGAATAATTCACAGAGGGACTGACCCCGCTGCGGGTTATCTTCATTTTTTTTGGGAAAGCTACGAGGAAATGACGATAAAAGGAGAATGGAAATGAAAGTGAAAGCTGCTGTAATTCATGGTAAAGGGGAAGATTTTCAAATTGAAGAAGTGGAACTGGCGGAACCAACCGATAATGAAGTATTGGTAAAGGTAGTTGCTTCTGGTGTCTGTCATACGGATGCTGTGGCAAGGGATCAGGAAGTTCCTGTCCCGCTCCCTGCTGTTCTGGGACACGAAGGTTCCGGCATTATTGAAAAAGTCGGATCCAATGTCCATACGGTCGAAAAAGGAGATCATGTTGTTCTATCCTTTTCATCCTGTGGGCATTGTGAGAATTGTTTGTCCGGGCATCCTGCTTACTGCTTGTTTTTTAATGATTTGAATTTCGGAGGGAAAATGAATGACAACACCACTCGGATTAAGCAAGATGGAGAGTCCGTTTCCAGCTTCTTCGGCCAATCCTCGTTTGGAACTTTTGCCATTGCAAATGAGCGCAATGTGGTAAAGGTAGATAAAGATGTCGATCTTGCATTACTCGGACCGCTCGGCTGTGGCATTCAGACCGGGAGTGGTACTGTGTTGAACAAGTTACAGCCGAATTTTGGTGAAACCATAGCTGTCTTTGGATGCGGAGCTGTCGGTCTTAGCGCTGTGATGGCAGCGAAAATTGTCGGCTGTTCCCAAATCATCGCAATCGATGTGCATGAAAGCCGCTTGGAATTGGCAAAAGAATTAGGGGCCAGTCACGTCCTTAATGGCAAAGAAGTCGATACAGTAGAAGAAATCCGAAAGCTGACCGGCGGGGTACGAACTATGCTGTTGAAACAACCAGCGTACCCGCTTTGGCTCGTCAGTCTGTACAAGCATTGAAGCCGTTAGGAATCTCTGCTGTCGTAGGCGTTACCCAGGAAACGGAGTTCAACGTTTTCGAGGACATCATGGCTTTGGGTAAAGGGCTTGTAGGAGCCATTGAAGGAAATGCCATCCCCCAACTGTTCATACCTAAATTGATTGCGTACTACAAAAACGGACAGTTTCCATTCGATAAACTCATCAATTTCTATGAATTGAAAGACATCAACCAAGCTTTTGCTGATTCGAAACAAGGTACTACCGTAAAACCGATTGTCAAAATGGAGCATTAAAAGAATGGGGACAGTCCCTCTGTGAGCAGATTCACAGAGGGACTGTCCCCACTTTCTTCTCATCAGTCCTTTACTGATGACTTCTCGGTTCGTTAACCACTACTTCGTCTGGATAGATGGTATGGTTTTCCGTTTTATTGGCCAGGAAGGTTTTATAAACTTCTCGATCGTTCTCCCCTGTCTCGACTAAAACAACGATATGTCCATTTTTTAGATGGCGTTCATATTCCTTGGCATGTTCTTCGGGGATACCTGCACCCACAAGTGCACCGACAATACCGCCACCGCCGGCTCCAATGCCTGCTCCTGTTAAAGCAGCAGCGATCGGACCTGCCGCAGCGATGGCTCCGACACCGGGTATAGCCAGAAGGCCTACTTCGGCAATCAAACCGGTAATCCCTCCTAGTACGCCGCCGGTACCAACTCCAATACCGAGTCCTTTTCCGGCATTTTTGCCACGTCCACTCTTATCTTTGCTTACACTGGTATCCGTTTCATCGCCAATCGCTTCTGCTTCATCGCTATCCTTGGCGAATACCGATATATCATCTTTCTTATAGCCTTTTTCTTGCAGCTCTTTAATCGCTTTGATTGCATCTTCCTGCGTTTTGAAAACACCGCCAATGACTTTACTTTCCATCTAAGTCAGCCTCCTTTAAAGGTTTTACCACTCTATACCCGGCGGGAGCGCAGATAAATCTTATCCCTCCATTTATCGGGGACTGTCCCCAAATCTAATGGCAATTTACTTGTGAAATGATTCACGGAGGGACTGTCCCCCCTGCACACTCCCTGCACTCCTATGTTCTTTTTTTGTTGTTTTATGTTAAACTGGGCTTAGATTTGTTTAGTTGTGGGCGGCAGGGGGAATCTTTTAGGATACTTCTTGGCTGGATGTTAAGGGAGTGAGTTACAATGGGTAGAAAAGGAAAGATGCTTGATCGACAAATCGACAGCAAGTACTTAGATGAAATCATGACGATTAAATGGTATCTGCCGGAGTCTTTCTCTCCTTTGTACAAGTACCATGTCTGTATTATGCAGGATGGAGATGATTACTTTCAGCTTGGCCGGATCGCGACACTGAGCGATCGGCTGCATAGCGACGGAGAGATTGAAAATACTGTTTTTGTAGGGATTCATTATAATGATAAATACGACCGTCAGGATAAATATCATCCTAACGGCAGTAAGCAGGCTGCTTATATGCAGTTCCTTCTCCACGAGGTGGTTCCACTGTTGGATGAAGAACTGCCGACATATCACGTAGGTGGCAGCCGGGCATTGATTGGCGACTCACTGGCAGGAACGTTGGCTTTGATGACAGCTTTAAAATATTCGAACACTTTCGGAAAAGTAATCATGCAGTCACCGTATGTTGATGAAAAAGTTCTGAATGCTGTTCAATCTGCCAAGTCGGTCGACACCCTCGATATATACCACACTATCGGAAACGAGGAAACAGATGTCCCGACAACAGCAGGGGATCGCAAAGATTTTCTGGAACCGAACCGAAAGCTTCGCGAGCTTATCGAACAACAGGACACCAACTATGTGTACCATGAACTTGACGGAAATCATACATGGAAGTTCTGGCAAAAGGACTTGAAGCGGGCCCTTGTCACCATGTTTAATGGATAACAGTGTATAAGCAACCTTACGATTTACCAGCGAAGATCCTTTGCCAGGGCTCCAAGCAGCGTTTTTTTAAATTTGTGCATTTTCACTAATTTAGGCTACGCCCGTTTTACCAATTTTTGATATAATGGTTGGTAACCGAATTGGAATTAGCTACATGATCAATCAAAATACCAAGCTATTCAATATTGCCTAACGTAAACCAATCATACAGGAGGAATATTCATGAGATATGGTATTGCTATTTTTCCAGAAAAGAAAATTCAAGATACGGCTAATTCATACAGAAAGCGGTATGATCCACATTATGCACTCATTCCGCCACATCTTACATTAAAAGAGCCGTTCGAGGCCAATGAAGATGATTTAAAACCGATTGTGGGAGAACTACGAAAAGTGGCGGCAGAAACAAAGCCTTTTCCGTTACAGATTCATAAAGTAAGCTCTTTTTCCCCGGTGACCAACACGATATACTTAAAAGTTGAGCCTGTCGATGAATTGCTTAAATTGAACGAAAGATTGCATACCGGTAACCTGCCGCAAGAAAAAACGTATTCTTTCGTCCCACACATAACCATTGCCCAAAAGCTTTCACACGACGAATACTCGGATGTATTTGGAAGTTTAAAAATGCAAAGCTTTGACCTGGAGCAGACTGTCGATCGTTTTCAGTTGATGTACCAGTTGGAAAATGGCGCGTGGACAGTATTTGAAACCTTTACATTCGGCGAGGAGAAGAATTAAATAATGCAAGTCAAACAAGTGGAAACAGAAACAGAACAAAAACAAGCGTATCATGTAAGAAACACTGTCTTTGTCGAGGAGCAAAAAGTCCCGGCGGAACTGGAGATCGATGAGCTTGAAGAGGAAGCCATCCATTTCGTCGGCTATGAAAATGAAATACCAGTTGCAGCAAGCAGGCTTCGATTTGTCGACCCGTATGGAAAGCTGGAAAGAATCTGTGTCCTCAAGGAGTATCGCGGCCGCTCTTTCGGTTCACAGATAATCAAAGAAATGGAAGCTGCCATTCTGGAAAACGGATTCCAAAAGTCCAAACTGAATGCCCAGACACACGCAGAGGATTTTTATAAATCACTTGGCTATCAAACCGTTTCTGGGGAGTTCATGGACGCCGGCATCCCGCATGTCACCATGATAAAAGAATTATAAGTACGATGAAACCTTGTCTTTTCGGCAAGGTTTTTTTATAGCCCTCTCCTTCCGCAGATCATGAAACCAGGAACTGTTTTATACCCCTTTTTCCGTATGCCCCCCCTGATAATTGGCAAGGATAAAAAAGAACGCTAGGGGGGTTGTGAAAATGGATAATGCCGTTTCTATATTAGTAGAGACGATTTTTGGATTTTTCGCTTTGTTTTTGATTACGAAATTTTTAGGAAAAACTCAAATCACCCAATTGACCGCTTTTGACTTCATCGCTGCACTCATATTGGGTGAACTGGTCGGAAACGCTTTGTTTGACGATCAGGCGGGCTTGTTTGAAATTGGCTACGCGGTGTTACTATGGGGAATTTTACTCTATGTGACAGAGATCGTTACCCAAAAGTTCAAAAAATCACGCAGGCTGCTGGAAGGAATGCCTGCAATCATCATCAATAAAGGGCATTTACAGCGAGAACAGATGAAAAAAAGCAAGCTTGATATCAACCAGCTGCAGCATCTACTGCGTGCTAAGGGGGCATTTTCTGTTAACGAGGTAGCCTTCGCCATCCTGGAAACCGATGGATCCATTTCGGTCATGAAAAAATCCCAGGCCCAGCCCCCGACGCGACAGGATATGAATCTACAGCCGCAGGAACCATTATTGGCCTTCACCCTCATATCAGACGGCGAAATATTATATGACAATCTAGCCGAAGCTGATCTAGATGAAAAGTGGCTACATACGGAACTTTCCAAACAAGAGGTCCAGTCGCCAGAAGATGTATTTTTTGCTGAATGGAAGGAAGGCCATCCGCTGCATATCCAACCGTATTAATTAAATTCTTCGCCTTTCCTTTTGATTTGGTGCTTTCCAGATTTTCTCTAGCTCTATGTTTATTGGATTAGGAATAGGGAAAATTTACTACAAGAATGAATGGAAGGAAGCCAATGGAACTACATCAAAAGGAGCGATCGTAAATGGGCAGATTAAATGGAAAGACGGCAATTATCACTGGCGGAGCAGGCGGTATCGGGAAAGTGACCGCTCAGTATTTTCTGGAAGAAGGAGCCAAGGTTGCTTTAGTGGATTTAAATCAGGAAACGCTTAACAAGGCAAAGACAGAGTTAAAATCTTTCGGTGACGTACTAACCATTCCAGCAAATGTATCGAAAGAGGAAGACGTCAAGAACTATGTTGACAAAACCGTCAGCGAATTTGGTTCGATTGATATCTTTTTCAATAATGCCGGGATCGAAGGAAAAGTGGCACCGATTGTAGATCAACAAATCGAGGATCTAGACAAGGTCTTGAGTGTCAATGTTCGCGGCGTTTTTCTCGGTTTGCAGCATGTCCTCCCAGTAATGATAAAACAAAACAGCGGTACCGTTATTAACACTTCCTCTGTGGCAGGCTTGATGGGTAGTCCCGGTGTCGCCCCTTATGTTGCTTCCAAACATGCAGTTATAGGTATTACGAAAACAGCCGCATTGGAAGTTGCCTCACACAATGTAAGAGTCAACTCTATCCATCCATCACCTGTAGATACCCGTATGATGCGCTCATTAGAAGCTGGTGCTAACCCGAGTGATGCCAATGTGGCCAAAGATGATTTCATGAAGGATATCCCGTTGGGCCGTTATGGAGAATCCAGTGATATTGCAAAACTTGTCCTATTTCTCGCATCGGAGGACAGCAGTTTTATAACTGGTGCCCAATATAGAATTGATGGTGGTATGGGAGCAAGCTAAAGACAGCAAAAGACCTTATGTCGGACACTGACAACTGCCGACTTAAGGTCCTTTATAAGAATTGTTTCCATATCAGCGGAGAACCTTGAAAAACCAACGGTAATCTTTAATTTCGCTCGTTATCCGATTTTGTTTTAGAAGAGCGGTCAAATAGGCAGTGACAGCTGTACGGAATAATAGCCATTGTGACAGCTGCGAAGCCCGCACGTGATAATTGGCGCACATCGATGCAATTACATCCTCATGGCTCATACCATCCGGTTTTTTGCCGATTTCTTCCTCAAGCCACTCAAGCAGCTGCTCATGATAATCGAAATTCGACTGAACAGTGGATTGGAAATTCTCTTCATATGTCCCATGTCCCGGAACCGCTCCCTGGCACGTTATTCCTTTCAATTTATGTAAACTATCCATGGCAAGCTGTGTATCGGTAAGATAAGGGATTCCATGTTTTTCCAATTGCTTCTCGCCAAAGTAGCTATCTCCAGCATAGAAAATTTCCTGGTAAAGAAGCCCAAGTTGATGATAGCTGTGACCTGGTAAAAGGATCGCTTCGATAGCAAAACTGCCGATTTGACAAAACCCTTCATCGATCATTTGGTCTATTTGAATCGGAGCCCCTTCCAAAAACTTGTTTCGAAGCTCGGGAAGCGGGTCGTTCCCGCCAAACAAATACAACGGTTCGAGAATTGGATATTGTAAAATCGCCGCTTCCAAGACCGGTGCTGCTGTATGCACCCCCTGCCGGCTTTGCAAATAGTTAGCTCCCCCATAGTGGTCTGAATGAGCATGGGTAATGAACAAATGCGTGAGAGGTAATTCCTCCTGCTTCAACCACTTTAACACTTTTTTCATGGTAGAAGCGTCAATCCCTGCATCAATCAGCATTCCTTCCTCACCATTCCGTAAATAGCCGATATTGACCGGTCCCTCAAAGTAGTAACATGTCCCTTCTTTTAATGGTTGGAATTCCATATAACCTGCTCCTTTTCTCAAAACTAAACGGCCCGCCTTGCCGGGCAGTTATGCACCAGCTTCGCAGCGGACCCTTTGTCTGGTTATATGGTTTCGCTAAAATGGCGTCCTTTTCCTGTCACATCAGCGTATATCTTTTCTGCTAAATAGGATTTGTGGACGGTCCTTGGAGCATACAGCACTTTTTTCATTTCTGAAGGTTTACAGTCAACTTGCGTTTTTCTATTTTCTTCTTGTTCAATTTGTTTATGCTTGGTATCCAGGTGGGACTTATAGACGCCTTCGATATAGAATGGGCTTGGCGCATTTCTAGTTACACGCTCCTGGTAATCCTGATACTGATAAAGCGGGACTGGCAACAAATACCCCACCTATTACACCCCTTTTTCCTACCTTTGGTTATTCATCTATACCCGCTTTTCCCAAAAAGTATTCTAGTGCTTATTCCTTATCTATAAAATCTTGCAATTCCTTCATGACGGCTTCCAGCTGATCCATTTCTTTCAGAAATTGCGTATTCCAGGCAGTAGCTTTGCTTTCTAATTCGGCGATATGCTTTTCCGGCAATCGCAGCCATTTTTCATTTTTGTGTAAATGCTTTTCGATTATTTGCAAATTCTTTTTCATCGGAAAGATGTCGGACTTGTCGACCATACCTTCACCTCTTTTATACGAAAAATCCATAGACAGCAGTGATACACAAAAAGAGACAGCAAGTCAGCTGTCCCTCTGATACTAAATCCAGGAGAAACCTTTTCTCCCATCCTCTTCCTGGTGATGCTCTTCATGTTCTTCTTCTACAGCTTCCACTGCCTCTTCTTGTTCCTTTTCTCCCACTTCTTCGGCTTCCATTCTCCTAGGACCGAAAAATGGATCAACATGATGCCGTGGTTGACGAGGTGGTTCAAAGGTGACGTTATCCGCTTTGATTACCAGGTCCTTCACATAAATAACCTTTTTCTTTTCTGACATTTTCCTCTTCACTCCCTTATTAATGCTGCTCACTTAGCAGGAAAAGACCCTTATCCTTCCCTCCCTTTCCAGCTTGCATCCTGCCCGGATCGCCTACTGCCCTCGTAGTTGCAGCCGATGAGGACTATAAGCTGGACGTTCTCCAATGAGCGCTCCTTATTAGTAAAGTATTGATCGCTATTATCCTATGTGAATGTCTAATTTCAGGTATAGACATCCGCCCTGTTCAAGAGGAAGTGCGAAAAAATTTTCCTGAAAGGCAAGACAATATATATGGTAATTGCCCACACACTAACCCCCTTCGAACATATTCTATTAAGGACAAAAGTCAATCATCATTGGAAAGGGGTTAGATAGAATGAGTTGTGGAAGTGATTATAAAACTGGCAGCTGTGTATGCGATATCCTGAGGGAAATCTCCGATGCACAGTCCGATGTACTTTCTGATTGTACCACCAGCTGTGAGCAATCCATCAGCGACCTGTTAGGCGGTAACGACCCTAGCAACAATGGGTTGGATACAGTACCGGTTATTCTATACTGCAAAGGGAGCTGCAAGCCTTTCAAAGGATTTGGTGTGCCATCCGACGATTTAGGCGATGCAACCAGCAGTTTCTATTTCCGGGTAAAAAGTGTGGATGACGACTGTTGCGCGGTTTTGGAATTGCTGCGTGAGCCAAACGATCACGACGATGATCCAAAATCTCCAGTTGACCAGGACACCAGCCATCTAGAAGTAACTGGAATTTGCATCACTGTAGACTTGAACTGCTTCTGCCATGTTACTTGTCTGCCAGCCATCAGCGCTTTGTAATTTTTACAGCACTCCATCTTATAGAAAGAAGTCCGGTCGGGTACGGCCGGACTTTTTCTTGCTTAAAATCCAAGTAGTTTAATACTTTTGATGGTTTCCTGGTCGACTTGTGCTTTGAACGGACGCTTGATCGTCTTCATGTACACAAGTCCTTCCTGATAGTCATAGATGATTCCTCGATGCGTTTCTTTGTCTGTGACAACCTCACATTTCATTCGTGGCACGGTTCTCGGCAGCCCGACAAAGTAGTTGATTTTCTCTTCGTTTGTCATATCCCGAAACCGTTTGCGGCTCGTTCTTTGACTTGTTCCCGTTTCTTTCGCTTCCGGTTCATTCTCGGAAACTTCTGCTGGCTGTGCTTTTTCTTTTATTTTTTCTTTTTCTATGGTTTCCGTTTCAGCAGGGGGATGCTCCGATTCTTGCAAGGTATTCGCTTCTGCTTCCAATTCTTTTCCACTACTTCGCTTCCTTTGTTCTTTCTCCTTTATTGAGCTTCCGCGATCCGGTTTACGTTTCTTTTTTCTCGGTGTCCGGTAGTCGGTTTGCATGGAGGCAGTTGGTTTTTCCATTTTGGGCTGGGTTATATACAACATCGGTTCACGGGCGGTGTTTTTGTTTCCATTCATAAAAATGGCTTCCTCCCCTTCTTCAAAACTCTTCCCCACATTATATGAGTATTTCCTGGGGATGTGCCTATTTTTATAAATTGGAAAAGGAGTTGCTTTTGTTACAATAAAAATAAACTACGCAGTAACTCTTTTATTCTGATGATGGATGAGTGAAAAACCTCGCTGCGGCAGAACACTTCGCTTTCCATGGGCACGGCCTCAGACTCCGCAGAAGCAAAGAACGCTTCTTTGCGGGGTCTTCGGACACGTTCTGTTCCCTTAGGAGTCTCCGTGTTCTGACTCCGCTGGTGGTGATTTCTGAATTTGGTTAGGAATACCACGTGTTAGACCTTTCTGAGTACTTTTTTTATCAGAAATCTATCTTGAATAACAGAAAATTTGCAGCTTCTGAGAATATTTATCGGCAGGTAGGAAGCAAATTGCCCCTAAAGGAAAACGAATAAACCTAATTTTGAAGGCTGGCTCTGCTTCTTCCAGTCAAGCTCTTATAACAGACAGCCCAAACTAATATTTGTTAGTAAAATAAAGAATCTTGTTTCCAAGTGGAAAAGGGCAATACCCCCATCAGATACAGAAAGCTGGTCCTAGCGAAGGAAATACCCGGAGACTCCAGCGGGAGGAAAGGCCTCGGTGAGATCCCGCAGAGCGTTAGCTCGAGGAAGCTCACCAGCCGCCCGCGGAAAGCGCAGGGTATTTCCGCAGCGGCCCCCCCTTAATATAGGGGACTAGGAAGACGTATTCACTATGTCGCAATTTCTATCCACTCCAACCTTCAATGTCACACAAATATAAAAAAGGAGCTATTGCAAAAAACCGCACACCAATTGGCGTGCGGTTTTTACTCTATATTTTTTTCTGCTTAAATACCGAGAATGTTAAAGCCGGAATCGACGTGGATGGTTTCTCCAGTCACTCCACGGGAAAGATCGCTCATCAGATAATAGGCCGTATCGCCAACTTCTTCCTGGGTTACTGTCCGGCGCAACGGAGCTTTTTCCTCGATCTGCTTCAGTACGCTGTTGAACTCGCCAATGCCTTTTGCCGACAGAGTACGAATCGGACCTGCAGAAATGGCATTGACTCGTATGTTGCGCTTTCCTAAGTCATTGGCCAAATACTTCACACTCGCATCAAGACTGGCCTTTGCGACTCCCATAACATTGTAATTTTGCACGACACGTTCTCCACCTAGGTACGTCATGGTCACGATGCTTCCGCCCTCTGTCATCAGTTTTTCTGCAGCTCTTGTGACAGCGACCAGTGAGAAAGCACTTATGTTTTGCGATAGCAAGAAGCCGTCCCTGCTCGTTTCGACAAACTCGCCCTTCAAATCCTCTTTATCAGCGAATGCAATACAGTGGGCTAGTCCGTGAATTGTGCCGACATCTTCTCCAATTTGCTGAAAAGTGGCGTTGACTGCTTCATCATTGGTAACATCACACTCATAAAACAGTGCATCCTGCCCTTCTAATGTGGATACTAAATCTTTTACCGGCTTTTCAAACCGTTCATTGGCATAAGTGAAAATAAGTCTTGCCCCGGCTTCATGCAGGGACCTTGCGATTCCCCAGGCAATACTCCTTTTATTGGCCACACCCATTACGACATATGTACGACCTTCCAGTGTAAACTTCATTCCTTTTTCCTCCTTGAGGTTGATGCTTGTTTTTAATACTAGTTATTAGTACCTGATACTATTATTATCTTATCGAAACTTTCCGGTAAACACAACTGATTTATCGAGATCAGCCCTTGCTATGCTTTTGGCACGTTAATGCCTCTTTGCAGTTTTCAACGGTGATATGCGGAATGATCTGTTGCATAAAACTCAACTTCTTTTCACGATTTCCAACCAATCTAGTAATTCTCGCATAAAAGTAATAATCCTGCCCGACACAACGCCGGACAGGATGTTTTAAAAACCGTATTCTAACAATGATTGTAATTCTTCCACATATTCAGAAGAACCTGTGACGATGAGGTGATCTCCCAACCGCAACTCCGTATCCCCATGAGGAACGATTGAATCTTTGCCTCGGAATATCCGCACCATGATAACATCACCAGTAAACGGAAACTCTCTTATAAGACTTTCGTGATACATCGGATTATTCATGTTGATTTCGTAAAGGGCGCTCTCCTGTTCGGTCAAAATATCCACGACACTCGGCGCTACAATCAACGCTTTAAGCAACGCCTTACTGGAAAGCAATACAGAGAAGACATCGATTCCCAGTTCCTTCAATTCCTTATCGAGTCCAGGTTTTTCCACACGGGCAATGACACGCTCGACACCTTTTTCTTTCGCATAAGATGCAATTTCCGCATTCTTCTCTTCATTCCCGGTGGATACAACGAGAATATCTACATCGAAAACATTCATTTTTTCCATTAAACCAATGTCGTAGCTGTCCAACTGGGTGATATCGAAAATCGATCTGGTGATTTTCTCATCGAGCTTTTCCATTTTCGTATGGTACATATAGATTTCAAACATATTATTATCCAACTCCCGGACAACCGGCAATGTTGCCTGGTTAGTCCCGATGAAGGAAACGACTTGCTTATGCTCCGGTTCTACATTATTTACATATAACTTTTTGAAGACCGGCGGAGTAACCAGGCAAGTCAAAACGGCCACCAAAATTAATGCACCTTCCATTTGGTTGTCGATGATGCCCATTCTTTCTCCAATCGTGGCAGCAGCGATTACCAAGGATAAGGTCGTGGTGAGAATCATCCCAGAGCTAACAACCGTCCGCCAATCATACCATTTTCTCATAATCAACACCGGCACTAATTTAGATACCAATAAAGCAATAAAGAGCAAAGGTATCAATGCCAGTACTTTCGGATTACTGAACAAGGACCAAATGTCGATATCGACACCGACCATGACAAAAAATATGGGAATTAAAAAGCCGTAGCCGAAGCTATCCAGTTTCTGTACTAATTCCTGGTTAGGCGATAACAAGGAAACCAATGCACCAGCCAAAAACGCACCAAGGATGTTTTCAGCACCTACTGTTTCCGATAAGGCCACCAGGAAAATGATCAGTGTAAATACGGCACGAGTGCCAATTTGGATGGTTCCCTTCGACATCGTCTCCAAAAATGTCTGGTTTCGGAATCGTTTGCCGACAAAGTACAGCAACACTCCGGCACCAAATAGAATAAGCAGAAGCCACATGTTGCCCGCTTCTTCTCCATAAAATGAAACGAACACCGCCAACAAAATCATTGTCACCAGGTCGGCGATCACGGCAATCAACAGGATTGTCTGGCCGACAGTAGTCTTCATTGCCTGTGCTTCTTTTAAGGTTGGCACGACAACACCGAGTGAAATAGTGGATATGATCAATGTCATCAAGAACATATTGTCGATAAAGCCGCCCAAAACGAATAAGTAAGACAACAGCAGGGACAACGCTAAAATGGCCAGAAACACGATTATGGCAATCCATACTGCACTTGGCTGTTTATTTGTTTGGTTGCTGTTGCGTTTGTTCCTGCCCTTTTTAGCAAATATTGTAAAGTCTATTTCCAGACCGCTTAAAAACATAAGAAAAATGAATCCCAACGTGGAAAGTGTCTCCAGCCAGGTGCTGTCATCTACGATATTAAAGCCGCTATGTCCAATGATCAACCCGACGATGATTTCAGCTACGACTACAGGAATGGCTTTCAAACGTAGGCGATGCATTAAGATCGGGGTGAAAAATGCCGCTAGAATGACAATCACCAGGGAGGTTACTGATTCTCCATGCTCCATATGTCACAACCTCCTATCCATGTATTAGTAAGTTCATAAATGCTGTAGCCATTCCAAAATATATCAAGACTGAGATGATATCGTTAATTGTCGTGATAAATGGCCCGGAAGCTACTGCTGGATCAATATTGAGCCGGTGCATCATGATCGGAATCAAAGAACCAGCGATGGTGGCCACAATCAGCGTGGCCATGATAGAAATGCCGACTAATAAGCCGAGAAAAATATCCCCCTGCCAGATATAAACCACCAGGGTTATAACTGTCCCGCAGCATAAACCAGTAATCAGTCCGGTTCCCGCCTCACGGGCAATCATTTTCCACTTGCCTTGTTTTTCAAATTCTCCAGTTGCAATTCCTCTAACGGCGACTGCCAATGCCTGTGTCCCTGTATTCCCTGCCATACCGCCAATCAAGGGGATGAATATCGCCAGGATGGCAACCTGGTCGAGTGTATCTTCAAATCGACCGATAAGACTTGCAGTCAAGAGACCTAGAAACAGCAGGATGATCAACCAAGGAAGACGTTTTTTCGCTGATGCAATCGCACTGTCATCCGGACTGTCTACGTCCGAAATACCGGCCAGTTTGGAGTAGTCGTCGCTAGCCTCTTCCTGCATGACATCCATAATATCGTCAACTGTGATAATTCCAAGCAAGTGATCTTGAAAATCGACTACAGGGAGCGCCAGGAAATCATAATCACGCATCATTTTCGCGATATCCTCCTGGTCTTCACCGACAGGCACAGAAACAACCCGTTCGCTCATGACATCGGAAATGAGCCAATCTCCTTCTGCGATAATCAAGTCACGAAGCGACAGGACACCGACAAGCCGTTTTTGATTGTCAATTACATAGGTATAGTAAATCGTTTCCGCATCTGGCGCTTCCTTACGCAAATGCTTCATTGCTTCTTTGATGGTCTGGTTGGCATTCAGCACAACGAACTCTGTCGTCATAATACTTCCTGCCGTCTTTTCTTCGTAATGCAACAGCTGTTTAATTTCTTCGGCAGCTTCTTTTTCCATGATCGTCAAATAGCTTGCTACCTTGTTTTTATCGAGCTGGTTCAGTATATCCACCGCGTCATCCGTGGACATTTCCGCAAGGACATTCGCCGCAAAAGCGGTTGTCATTTCAGTAAAGAATGGCTCGATATCTTCTATATCAATATTTTCCATTACATCTGCTATTTCTTCAGATGCCAGATAGGAATAAATCTGTTGGCGGACCTGCTCCGATTGTGTTTCGAAGATTTTCGCCTGATCGTAAGGATGCAGTTCGAGAAACTCTGCCCGAAACTGGTCGATTTGCTGATTGAACAAGGCATCCTGGATTTTTTCCCAATATTGCTCTCTTTCTTGTTCATCTAAATGCTCCATCCATACAATCCCCCTTACTTCTAGAAAGTATTATCGTAAGTGCCGGCTGACTTTTTGTCAACGACAGAAACGTGAACTTACGTTGTAGTTTTTGTATTTTTTGTTAGAAGAACCAAAACAACGCTTAAAATTATTAACAATATGATGTAAGCTGAACTATGTATGACTTTGACTTCTTTTTACTTTCCATAAACAAGAAAGTAATTTATTCTATATTTTATCGAAAAAAATCCATAACAGATACTTTTTTGCATAAAGCGATTGCCTTTCTTCTCGATAAGGCAGAAAACCTCATCTTAATGTACAAGAAAGACCTGATTGTTTCAATATATTAAACAAAATCTATGGGCCGGATGTAAAATGGTTGACTGTTTAACTCTGTTAATAGTCAGGAAAGAAAGGAACCTTATGAATTCTAACAACAATTCTTCAATCGATTATACATTAATATTTATCGTGCTTTTGCTTGGAATCGTCAGCTGTTTCACACTATATTCTGTCCATCCTTATTTGGGCAGTGAAGCGCAGGATAACTATTTTCTAAAACAGATAGCCTGGTACGTTGCAGGCGGTCTAGTGGTCGGTGGGATTATGTGGATTGATTACGACCGCTTCCGCCATATTTCCTGGTATTTATATGGAGCAGGTATGGTCACCCTGTTGATGTTGATGCTGTTCTTCCATTTTCCGCCGCAAATCATCCATACCGCCAATAACGCGACCAGTTGGTTTATATTCTCTGGAATAGGGACCATCCAGCCGGCGGAATTTTTCAAAGTGTTTCTAGTCATCGCGTTAGCACATGTTTTGGTCAGCCATAATGAAAAATTCAAAACGCGCACCAATAAAAGCGACCTATGGTTGATAGCAAAGATTTTATTGCCGTCCAGCCTGATTTAGGCGGCTTTCTTGTGCTGGCTGCGATTGTCGCCTGTATGGTACTCGTATCCGGCATCCGCTGGCGTGTCCTGTCGGCAGTAACACTGCTTGGGCTTATGATTATCGGGGCGGCAATCGGTCTGTCCCTAATGTTCCCCGATACGGTGGGGACAACTTTGGAAGAAAGTGTCTTCAAGCACGTGGAGAGCCGTTTCTACGGCTGGCTTGATCCTGAAAAATATGCGGAATCAGGTTATCAGCTAAAAAAAGCGATGCTTGCAATAGCATCCGGACAGCTAACCGGTAAAGGGATGCGGGATTTTGAAGTAGATGTACCGGAAAGACAAACCGATATGATATTTACCGCCATAGCGGAACAATACGGCTTCGTAGGTGCTAGTATTGTTATCACCTTGTTGTTTTTACTGATTTATCGGCTGATATATATTGCCCTGCAAAGCAATGATGAATATGGCAGCTTTATTATCACCGGTTTAATCGGTATGTTTGCTTTTCAAATTTTCCAAAACATCGGAATGTCGGTCCAGCTCCTTCCGATTACCGGTCTTCCGCTCCCGTTCCTTAGCTATGGAGGAAGCTCGACGCTCACCTATATGATTGCCATCGGGCTTGCCTTGAATATCCGATCGCGGACAAAACAATATATGTTTGATTAACCATCGGGGTGGAATGCTAGAAGATAGCTTCCCCCTTTTTTGTTGGTGGTGGAAAATTTGAAACAGGAGAGATCAATCGTGAAATTGGACATCATCGGTGATATCCACGGCTGCTATGAAGAATTGCAACACTTATTTGAAGAGCTCGGCTACTATATGAAAAAAGGCATTCCTGTGCATCCGGATGGAAGAGTTCCAGTGTTTATCGGGGATTTGACCGACCGTGGGCCAGACTCTGTTTCGGTGGTCAAGCTGGTTTATGAAATGGTGCGCGTTAAGAAAGCGGCAAAATATGTACCAGGAAACCATTGCAACAAGCTTTACCGCTATTTTTTGGGAAATAACGTGAAACAACAACATGGCCTGGAAACAACCGTTGCCGAATATAAAGCATTGGACAGTAAACAACAAAAGTTGGTCCGACACCACTTCATGGATTTATATGAAGCTGCCCCGCTTTATTTGCTGTTGCCTGAAGCACATGCTGTCGTTGCTCACGCCGGCATTCGCCAGAATTTAATCGGTAAATCAGGTGAAAAAGTAAAGACCTTTGTCCTATACGGGGATATTACGGGCGAAACGCATGAAGACGGACGGCCTGTCAGACGCGATTGGGCTCAGCAGTACCAGGGGAATGATTGGATTGTTTATGGGCATACGCCCGTCCGTGAACCGAGGATCGTTAACCGTACGATCAACATTGATACCGGATGCGTGTTCGGAAATAAGCTGACCGCATTCAGGCTCCCTGAGGAAAAAACCGTGTCCGTACCCTCACAACAGCCATTCATGGAAGAAAAATTCCGATCATTTGATTGATACAGAGCGGGGACCTAAAGGCTATTTTCTACAAGGATAGTTGCTTTTACACAAAATATAGACTACGACATAACTTGAATGTGCCTTTCTAACCTACTTTTATTGAGTGAAGTGCGGTGCGGCGCTGCGGGAAAACAAGCAGAAAGTCCAAGAGAAGGAGAAAAGACGGAACCCCGACTGTCTTTTTATGAAAAGAAGTACATATTTCCTGACAACTGTTTGTAAGATAGCTTGTTGAGTCTCTAAGAAAAAGTTTCTACGCTTGCGATATTCAGCATGCCTCTTAGCGTAGGTAGCATACGCAGACTCCTGCTGGAAAAGCGCGAGCTGAAGATCCACTTGGCAAAGCGTTTTTCTTTACCAAGTTAGCTGAAGCCGTGCCCGCGGAAAGCGAAGTATGCTACCGAAGCGGTGGTTTACAACCTTTTTTAATAGGCATTGGAATTTCCCATTACAGTTACGTCGCAGTTTATATCAAATCCGCTAATAACAGGCATCAAAAATGCGATACAGCAAATAAGAAAAACCAAACGAGTTCGGATGCAGAGCATTTCGAAGCACCGTCTGGTTTTGTTTTGGCCACTGTCTTTGTTCCAAGCATATATTATTCGTCTAAAAGTTTTTTCATATCTTCAGGCATGGGAGCAGAAAATTCAAGGCGTTCTCCCGTTGCCGGGTGCTGGAAGGCAAGCGTCTTACAATGAAGAGCCTGCCTTTCGATTTTATCTTCATGGCCGCCATACAAATCATCTCCCATCAAGGGATGCCCGATATGGGCAAAGTGTACACGGATTTGATGGGTTCTTCCCGTTTCCAGTCGGACATTGACCAGGCTGCCTCCGGCCGTGTGCCGGATCACCTGGTAATGGGTGACGGCTCGCTTTCCTTCAGCAACTACTTCCCGTTCGATCATCGAAGTCTCTTTTTTGGCAATCGGAGCGTCGATCGTTGCACTCTCCGTTTCAAGTTCTCCCTCTACCAGCGCATAATAACTGCGATTCACGCTTCCAGCCTTTTGTTTTTCAAACAGCAAAGAATGGCTGAACCGATGTTTCGCCACCAACAGCAATCCCGATGTATCCCTGTCCAGCCGTGTCACAACATGAACCGTATAGGTAAGGCCCAGACGTTCATAGTAACCGATCAGCGCGTTGGCAATTGTCCCGGTTGGATGCAGCATGGATGGAATCGTGACAACCCCTGCTGGCTTGTTCAAGACAAGGATATCTTCATCCTCGTAAACGATGTCAAGCGGGATGTCCTCCCCTATCAAGTGACTGCCCCGCTTTTCCGGCGGAAATACAACCGCCAGTACATCGCCTGCAGCCAGTTCATGCCGGACAGTTACAGGCTGTCCGTTTTTCAAAATCGCTCCTCCGCCGAACTTTACTGAACGCAATATCCGCCGTGAAAAGCCTTGAATTTGTTGTAGATATTCTTTAATAAGCATGCCTTCATGCTCGGCTGTAATTTTCCAATTCAAGCATCTCACCTTTTCACCATTAATTTATCTTTCATCTGCAACAAACGAATCATGCACTCTTTTCCAAAACGGGAACGAACGGAATCGGGCAAATCTTATTTTCTCATCCGCTACTTTGCAAATAATCCGTTCGACATTTGCGTACGTTTTGGTAATATGGTCGATTGTAATCAAAAAACTTTTGTCATAAATCGGCCGAAAATCGCAGGCATGGTGCTTTGGCAGGATAAGTGGCGAGCCGATCGTCCGGAACACCCGGTTGTTGATCGATGCCATTTCGGTTATTTGAATCGACTCCAATGATGGATGGATGATGCCGCCACCCAATGCTTTATTGTAAGCCGTACTCCCGGACGGGGTGGAAATACACAGACCATCCCCACGGAATGTTTCAAAGTGTTCCCCTTTTATTTCCACATCCAATACAACCGAACCTTCAGCTGTTTTAATGGAGCATTCATTCAACGCCAAGAAGCGGTCCGTTTTTCCTCCTTCTTTAGGGCAAATCGTGACTTCCAATAATGGGTATTCCACCACTTGAAATGGATTTTTGGCGATTTCGATAATCAGTTTTTCCACCTCATCCGGAACCCAATCAGCATAAAAGCCCAGATGACCAGTATGAATCCCAATAAATGCCGTTTTGTCCAAGCGGTTGATATATGTATGAAATGCTTCCAGAAATGTCCCATCACCACCAACAGAAACTACGAGGTCTGGTTCCTCTTCATCGTAGACCAGTTCAAAATCAACCAAATATTGCTTAATCGTCGCTTTCAATTCTTCAGATTTAGTATCCCCTTTTGATGTAATTGCAAATTTCATATCGGCTCTCGCCCTCCTTTTAGCGACTGCTTTTGTTTTTATGGAAAATTCGCTGTGCTTCCTGGACTTCGTCTTTTATCTTGGCCATTTCCTCGTCCAGTTTGAATGCTGCTTCGGCAGCGCCCTGAAGACGCGCTTTAATATCTGCAGGTATTTGCCCGTCATATTTATAATTTAATGAATGCTCATTTGTCGCCCAGAAATTCATAGCCAGTGTACGTATTTGGATTTCAGCCATGACCATTTTTTCTCCATGAATTGTCTCCACCGGATACCGAATGATCATATGGTAAGAACGGTAACCACTATCTTTTTTGGAAGATATATAATCCTTCTCCTCGATTATGGAAAAATCATTCCTGCTTCGAAGCATATCGATAATGGTATATATATCATCTACGAATTGGCATACCACCCTGACACCGGCGATGTCCTGTATTTCCTCTTCCAAACGAGGCAAATCCGTGTCTTTTCGATGTACTTTTTCCAAGATGCTTGGTACGGGTTTTACCCTTCCAGTAATGAATTCAATCGGCGAATGCCGGGATTCAAATTCAAATTGGGCCCGCATCCCCTTTAGTTTTACCTTTAATTCCTCTACAACTTGCACATACGGAGCAAGAAAAGCTTCCCAATTCACTTGTCACGCACCACCTTCGATCATCTTGCTTGCTGATACTCCTGGTTTCGTCAACCTTAATTGTATCATAAAATTCCTGCTGGTTTACCATTTAGACATATGGCTTAACGGAATTTTCCAAAGAGACTTCTTTTGCAATTGGTGGTTTATTTCCACCATAATGAGATACAAGGAATGATGGAACAGGAGGAATGAGAATGGCACAGGAAATAGAAATAGAATTTAAAAACCTGCTGACTAAAACAGAATATGATCGTCTGTGTGAATTTTTAGAAGTAGAAGAAGCAGGGGCATTAAGTCATACGAATCATTATTTTGAAACTCCTGGATTTGAATTGAAGCAGCAAGGAGCTGCACTGCGCATACGTGAAAAAAACGGGGAATGGCAATTGACGTTGAAGGAACCTCATCCAGAAGGGCTACTGGAAACACACGATACACTGACAGAACAAGAAGCAGCTTCGTGGATTAATGGAGACATCATACCAAAACCACAGGTTGCAACCCAACTTAACCAGCTCGGAATTGACTTTGCGGCACTGGCTTATGGCGGCGCTCTGAGTACCCGAAGAATCGAAACAGAATTCAAAGAAACCATAGTAGTATTGGACCATAGCACTTATAACGGGTATACCGATTATGAATTGGAAGTGGAGGCAAAAGAACGGCAGCATGGCCAGCAAGTATTCGATGAACTTCTTGATCGCCTGGAAATTAGCAAAAAACAGACCCCGAACAAAATTAAAAGGTTCTACGACTCCATGTAAAACAGATAAGTTGCCCAATATAACCGGCAATTGTTACAATAAGGAAAAATCTTGTTAAGCTTGTTTTCGTACATCCGGAAATTGAAAATATACGGTTGGGGAAAGCTTAAAAGTGACTTTCTTGCAAAGTTGGAGAGGAAATGAAACATGACTGATTCCGTTACCCTGTATGAAGCCATAGGCGGCAGGGAAAAAATAGAAGAACTCGTTCAAGCCTTTTATAAACGGGTGGCAAAACATCCGGCATTAATACCGATTTTTCCAGATGATTTAACAGAAACCGCCAGAAAACAAACACAGTTTCTTACGCAGCTGTTCGGTGGCCCAGCTTTATATACGGAAGAACACGGGCATCCCATGCTTCGGAGACGACATTTGCCGTTTCCGATCACCCCGACCAGACGTGACGCCTGGCTCGAGTGCATGGAACAAGCCTTAGCAGAAGCCGAAGTGGAAGAGCCCTATCGAAGTGCCATTTTTGAACGATTGACAATGACAGCATCGCATATGATGAATACACCTGAGGATGAGAAAGGAGAATCGTTGTGAGCTGGAAACCAACTGGGCCAACTAGTAGTGCAGACACAAGAAACTCGGCGCAGTATGGCTTTTTCGATTTGTTGAAAAAACCGGTTGAAATCTATGTCTTCGTAGATCCTTTATGTCCGGAATGCTGGTCTTTGGAACCAAGCTTGAAAAAGCTCTCCATTGAATATGGCAGGTTTTTCACCATTCGTCCGATTCTGAGCGGGCATCTTACCGTGTTGAATAAAGATAAATTTGATAAACCAAAAAAATTAAAGGAAATATGGGAACGGACAGCCTCCCGTACCGGGATGAGCTGTGACGGTGATTTATGGCTGGAGAACCCCGTCAATCTGCCATGGCTTGCATCCATTGCAATCAAAGCGGCCGAGCTACAAGGAAAAAAAGCGGGCAGAAACTTCTTGCGTAAAGTACAAGAAAAACTGTTCTTGAATAAACGGGATATTTCGGATGAGACAGCCTTGATTGAGTGTGCCAGAGAGGTGAACCTTGATGTACAAGAGTTCACACAGGACCTGTATTCTAATTCTGCAAAAAAAGCACTGCAATGTGACTTGAAGTTAACACAAGAGATGGAAGTCGAATACATCCCCACCATGGTATTCTTTAATGAATCCGAGGAAGAAGGCGGCTTGAAAGTCTCGGGGTTATACCCTTATGACATTTACGTAAAGGTATTAAAGCAAATGTTGCAAATGGATCCGCCTCCGGCCAAAAAACCGGAGTTGGAAGAATTTATTTCCTATTACGGTTTTGTCGGCAACAAAGAAATTTCCGTTGTCTATGACTGGTCTAAAGAAAAAACAGAAAAAGAAATGAAAAAACTTCAGTTAAAACAAATGGTGGAAAAAGTTCCAGTGAAGTATGGAACCTTTTACCGCCACGTTAAAGGCTGATTCCCCCCTCTTGTTCACAAAAGGACGTTTATGACACCCCGATAATTTGCCGGGGTGTTTTTTATAACACAGCGCAATTGATAGATACTGCGAAATAGGTTGAATGCGTCTTCCTAACCCTCCTATATTCGCTGAGTGGGTGTTTTCGGCGCTGCGGAAATACCCTGCGCTTTCCGCGGGCGGCTGGTGAGCTGAAGATCCACTTGGTAAAGCGGTTTTCTTTACCAGGTTAGCTGAAGCCGTGCCCGCGGAAAGCGGAGTATGCTACCGAAGCGTTGGTTGACACTCTTTTTGAATAGGCAATGGAACTTCCCATTACAGTTATTGCACAGTTTCTATCTTTTATGAAACATAAAAAAAGGAAGGATATACAGAGTATATCCTTCCTTTTGTCTATGTTCTATAGACAAAGGGGGATGGGAGAAAGTTAAGTCAAACAAAGGGGTATTGTTTGTTAATTATCTCACAAGTAAAATATATCAAGAATAAAAAAAGGAAGCAACAGTTTTGCTCATGTATTCACAAAACTGTCATACTTCTATCAAGATAACAGCATGCATACAATTTTCTTAACAACTTTTAAAGGGAGGCCAAGGCATGCAAGGCTTACTGCCTTTTATCTTTTTGCTGGCAACTGTCGCTGCATTCTTCCTCAACTTACTCGGTTTTATGAGGCTTTTACCCTTGTACTTCACGTTACCTCTTTTATTCATCACGATATATCTCACCATTTTCTCTTTCGTGTACAGACATGCCTTCAAGGGGTTTTCCAGGATGAGAAGCCGCAGGTGGTGAAACAGAGCAGACACCTTATTTAAAACAGGTGTCTGCTCTGTTTTTATTCCACTTTATCCAACAAAGATTCCATTTCCGAAAGCTTATCTTCAAACACCCGCAGTGCGTCTAAGATCGGTTTCTTCGACGTCATGTCGACACCCGCTTTTTTCAACACTTCAATTGGATAATCACTGCTCCCTGCCTTTAGAAATTCTAAATACCGATCGACAGCAGGCTGTTCTTCTTTCAATATTTGCGCCGCCAACGAAGTCGCAGCGGCGTAACCGGTCGCATACTGATACACGTAATAATTGTAATAGAAATGAGGAATTCTTGCCCATTCCAGGCCGATTTCTTCATCAATCACCAGTTCATCACCAAAATACTTCTTATTTAATTCATAATACATCTCAGTCAATTTATCCGCGGTTAAAGCTTCCCCATTTTGCATATGGGTATGGATGTCATGCTCGAATTCAGCGAACATAGTCTGACGGAAAACTGTACCGCGGAAGCCTTCAAGGAAGTGGTTCAGCAAAAACAGTTTTTCCTTTTCATCTTCGGTGTTCTGGATAAGGTACTCATTCATAAGAGCTTCATTGCAAGTAGATGCCACTTCAGCGACGAAAATGGAATAGTTTCCATAACGGAATGGTTGATTTTTTCTTGAATAGTAGCTGTGCATGGAATGACCCAGCTCATGAGCAAGCGTGAACAGATTGTTCAAGTTGTCCTGCCAATTTAACAAAATGTATGGATTTGTCCCGTAAGCTCCAGAAGAGTATGCCCCGCTGCGCTTTCCTTTGTTTTCATCTACATCTATCCAGCGATCTTTATACCCTTCCCGGATGGTATTTACATACTCCTCTCCGATTGGTGCCAATCCATTCAGCACCGTTTCTTGAGCTTCTTCAAACGATATTTTCATCGAGATATCCTTTACCAGCGGTGTATAAAGATCATACATATGCAGCTCATCAAGCTTGAGAACACGCTTGCGCAGCTCTACATAGCGGTGCAGAAGCGGTAGCCGTTCATTGACCGCACTGACCAGGTTATCATAGACCTCTTCCGGGATATTGTTGTTATCCAACGCTGCCTGGCGGGCAGAATCGTATTTGCGTATTTTTGCGTAAAAATTATTCTTTTTGACAGCTCCGCTCAAAGTAGAAGCAAAGGTATTTTTAAAGCTGCCGAATGTTTCATACATCGCCTTGAAAGCATCTTTTCGCACACGTGGATCGTCGGACTCCAAAAAGTTGATATATCGTCCATGCGTCAGGTCGACTTCATTTCCTTCCTCATCTTTGATCGATGGAAAAGTTAAATCGGCATTGTTTAACATCCCAAAGGTCTGAGACGGATTATCGGTAACCTCGGAAACCTCCGCTAGCAGTTCCTCTTCCTTTTCTGATAAAACATGCGGACGTTGTCTGTTTATTTCATTCAAGGTATGTTCATACTGTTTCAATTCTTGATTTTCTTCAATAAACGTCTTCAGCTTTTCTTCGTCTAACGACAAAATCTCCGGTACAATGAAGCTCATCGCGCTCGAAGCCTGTGTAAGAAGATTTTCCGCTTTGGCATTCAACGCCTGGTATAGTGAATTGGTTGTGTCCTGGTCGTATCTCATATGAGCGTATGTATAAAGTTTGCCCAAACGCTCGGACACATTATCTTGTAGTTTTAAAAGGTTATAAAGCGTATCTGCCGATTCATTTACCTTTCCCTGGTATTGTTTGAATTCCGGCAGCTTGCTTTTCAACGCTTCAAATTCTTTTTCCCATTCTTCATCTATGACAAAGATATCTTCCAGTCTCCATGTTCGTTCTAACGGTACTTGTTCACGGCTTTGCAGTTCTTTGTTCGCTTGTGCCAACATCTATTCCTCCTTGATAATTTTTTCAGCTATCCATTTCCCAATTCTCGGTATATCCCGCAAATTCCTTCCTGTAAAAGGAGAGCTCTTTTCTATTATATCGTTCTTACTGCTCAATCATGCGAGTTGATGCTCGAGAAAATCAGTATTGCTTTTGCAGGGCCTCGATAATCTTTCTATCATCACTTAGGGCTTGTTCCACATTTTCAGGAAAAGTAATCGGGGTTTGTTTTTTCAATTGGTGTTCATTCTCGAAGGATACCATTTGCAGTGATTCTAACAACTTTAAATACTCGCGGATAGGATCGTGCGGACTGCTTATAAGTGGAAATTCGGATGAGGGTTTGATTTCCGTCTTTAATAGACGATAACAGGGGGCTAGGGAGACGGTACGATGGAGGGGTAAACCTTTTAGATATTCGAGGCACAGCCTGCTTTGCCAATCCCACGGCGGGGTTTTCATTCTATACTGACCGAAAACTGGAAGATAAACATAACTCGGCAGCAGACTCTGGTGGTAACCTTTTTGGTAGAGCCATTGACGCCACGACTGATGAAGGCGGCCTGTCCATTTTGATGGTGGTTTTGTTCGAAACTTCTGCTTTTCTTGCAGCCAACTCTCCAATAAAAATGGTTGAAATGGTTTCCTATCTTGTAATAAAAGGAGGAAGCGGGTGTGCCTCCGTGGAAGAAAATGCAAGTCTCCATAAAATTGGCCGTTTCCTGCAGATTGGATCTGTCGGAACAG
Organism: Sediminibacillus dalangtanensis; assembly: GCF_017792025.1. NCBI lineage: Bacteria > Bacillati > Bacillota > Bacilli > Caryophanales > Bacillaceae > Sediminibacillus > Sediminibacillus dalangtanensis. Next base: position 978,602 of record NZ_CP046956.1, on the reverse strand, counting down.
ACAGAATTGATAAGTATTTGGACAATAAAAGTTCATTAGCAGAGAATCACTTTGATTATAACGAGTTAAAAAAGACTGATCCATTGATGTTAACCGCATTTTTCTGGCGCCTGTTCGCTTTAAGCGATTTCCACCAAGTATCCATAAAGGTTCGATAGCAAGTTTGCGATAATCCTCCGTTCGCTTATATAATTCTTCTCTGTCTAATGCTGCACATTGGTATTCCAAAGCGATCACTTTCCTGCCGAGGCGAAGCAAAATATCCGGTCTTCTGCGGATTTCCGGCAAATACTTTTCAAGCGTAACATTCAGTCCCTGATTTTTAAGCCATTGAAATAAATGCAACTTGCCCCGTTCATGGTACTCACCTTCTCCTCTAACAACAGCGCAAGAACTATTCGGGGAATGAGAAAAGTGTGCAATCATTGTCCTGCCTGCTTTAACAATTACCCTCTCGCCGCATACCGGACAGTAAAACCTTTGTTTTGTACGCATTCTCTCCACAAACGAACGCTTAAAGTTAGCCAGGATGACCGGCACGCCATCCTGATTACAAGCTTGCAGCATAATTATCTATCCCTCCTTTTTTTTAATAAAGGCTCTTTTCGCAGACTTTCTTGCTCTTTCAAACTTTTCCCTGCTGATGGAAACTTGCGACTATTTGACTGAGATCGTGTTCTCGAAAAGTAAAGAATGCTGACGAAGCGGTTCGTTTGCACGCAGTCCAAACAACGCAGGCAAGAAACAATCTTTTAGAAAACAGCCTTTATATAAAAGGATTCGTCGCTTGATGAACAATTCCTGTCTGGATGACTTAAGAAAAGATACAAAAAAATAAAGCATCCGACTTTTGTCGAATGCTTTGCTTACTTAGCAGGAAAATATTGCTTAATTTGTGAAAGAGCATGCTCAGCAAATATTGGCTTGCCATACTCCTCCAATCGATGGATGGTAATCGTGGATTCATGGCCGAATTCAAGCAGCTGACTTAAAATATCTTCTTGCTCATCGTCCGTCATATAGTTTTCTTCAAATTCTAAATATAACAAGTACTGATCCTCAAAATGGTACAGACGATCCGTCAATCCTTCTGTTTCAGTAAAATAATGGCTTAGTTGAATGATATCTTCAAAATCTTTAAAGCTAACCACGAACGACAAATTACCCTCCTCATCATCATCGGAATGATGATTGGTCTCATGACCAGCCTCATCGGAACTGCCATACTTTTCATCCAGCATGGATTCGATTTTCTCATCAACCGGCATATCGATTGTTTTGCCATTTTCCGTTGGTAATTCAAGGTTTTGACCGTCCTTGGATAATTGTGCTTTTGTCACAACAATCTCCAATCCTTTATCAAGTGCCTGTACTTGAATCCAAAGTGGACCATCAACATTGAAATCATCTTCCTTGTAGTTGACTTCGTCCATTACTTGCCAAAAAAGCTGCTCGCTCCGCTCTCGGTTATACCAAATTTCTTCGCGGTCGAACCCTCTATCTTCAATATCCATATAAGAAATGTAGAATTTGACTGTATTTTCATTGATTCGTTCGATTTCCACTTTCTTCTCTCTCCCTTCTACTTATTATTAGGTGGAAGAGAAAAACTTCACCTATTTGTAATCCTATAAATCCATACCCGTTACGAGTTTCCATCAACCCTCAAATATAAGCAACAGCTTCTTATCTTTATTTTATGATAAAAAAATTGTTTTTGAAAATATAAAAGCCTATATTTTCTAAAAAAACAAAGATTAATCTTTTTAAATAAATACAAACCGGCACCTTAGAATACCAGTCTATAAATATTTATTTTAGCTTATTTATGGCAAAATGTCATCCCTTTATACCTGGTGAATTTACTGAAAAATTTGGTAGTCATTATTTCGCCTCAGCACAGTTTGCCGATCCGTTAAGACAGACAAAACCGATGCCGAGGCCAAAAGTCACGTGAGGTTTTCTTTTTTATTGCTGGGTTGGCGATCAGGACGCTTCACCCTTTCAACCTCTAGAAATAGAAAAAACGCAGGTCCTTTAAAAAGACCCGCGCCTCTATGCTATATTAGTTAACCATTCTTTGCGCTTCCCGCAATTGGAAAGTACGGACAGTTCTAGGTAAGAATCTGCGAATTTCATCTTCATTATAGCCTACCTGCAATCTTTTCTCATCAAGAATGATTGGGCGGCGAAGAAGACCAGGATTTTCTTGAATTAAGTTAAAGAGGTCTTTCATTGGAAGTTGATCAAGATTCATATCTAGTTTTTGAAAAACTTTAGACCTTGTAGAAATTATTTCATCGGTGCCATCTTCTGTCATTCTCAAAATTTCCTTGATTTCATCAAGCGTCAAGGTTTCCGAGAAGATATTTCGCTCACTGAATGGTATATCATGCTCTTCTAACCATGCTTTTGCTTTACGGCAAGATGTACAACTTGGTGAGGTATAAAGTGTTACCATGGAAACTTCACTCCTCATAACGCAGATTATTTATCGTCATTTTATGATTTGAAGAAGATATTAAATTAAAATTACTTTAAATAACTCTTCTATGTATAGTATACTATACTTGTCAATATGAAGGTAGGTTTTTATGCAATTTCTTGAATTAATTTGCCATCTTCTTAAAAGTTGTCACAAAATGAAGTAAACTTATATTTAAAGTACCCCGGCTTCCTTTACGTTAAACCTTTTTTTAAAAAACTTTTTTTTATTTTTTCAAGATCTCATTTTCGTCCTCTGGTCAAAACAATAAGCATCTTTTTAGAGGACGTAAAATAAATGTGTAATAGAAGAAAGCCACCCGTGACAAAGGGCAGCTTTCGAAATGATCACACGCCTTCAGATTGTTTTAAGGCATCAAAAATGTCATCAGCTTCTCGATCATCATCATACGTCAGTACTTCATCAACAGGTTGGTAGGACTTTCCGTAAATTTCTTCGTCTTTATAAGTGTGAATGTCTTCGTACATTTTTTTCATTTGTTTATATATTTCTTCTTCATCCTGATTATCCGGACTCCAATATAAAATTTCCATCGGAGTGTCTTCATTCGTCGCAAGGCTCCGCCGATTGTAGCCGATCGACTGTGCATGAACAAATCCCTCTCGCTGGTAAAATTTCAACCGTTTTTCCGTGTCGCTGTCTTCGTAATCAACCGGTTCCACTTCCAGGATAATCGGTTTGTTCCTGGCTTTCAGCTTTTCGATTAATTGATGTCCCAGTCCTTGACCTCGAGATGCTGCAGATACATATACATAATCGATAAAGATGAACGATTTGAACTCTGCGTACATAAGCACATGATGGGGTCCCTCGTCTTTATAATAGACGTCGCCTTTTTCCTTTAACAGCATTTCCATATGCTTTTGAGACTTCATCTCTTCTACGGGAAAATACTTGTTTAGCTTTTCGTACCAGTTCATTGATCTACTCCTTGTATTTGTAGTCCTTTTTATTATAACGGAATATCCTTCAATTGTTAAATCTTCTCACAGGCTCCAGTTAGTTTTTCCCGATGACTGATTTTCTAATCATGCGTTTGTACTTCGAATAAACAAACACTGCCGGAAATACCGGCAGTGTTTGTTTATTCATCTAATGGTGTATAATCAACATTTTCTGTATAACTGTTTCCAGAATTCCAAATGAGAAATTCATGGATGCCATTCTCATTTAGAGCTTTTATTTGTGCTTCGACTTCGTCTTTGCCATATTGTTTCGTTTTACCGCTATACAACCATGGCGCTTCAAAATCCTGAATCCATGGCCGTGAAACCGGAGGGTCTTCCAAGCTTCCCAATACCTCGTTTTCCACTTTGGCATATTCGGTAACTAATTTGTATGGTTCCTCATCCGGATTATCAATGCCAAAATAAGATGTCCAATGGCTCGGATAAATCATAGAAGAAATTACATCCACATTGTCAGCTATTTTAGAGAAGTTTTGTCCAATTCCAGGCGCTTCTTCAATCGTGGCAGAATAACCAAAGATATCGACGGACACATCGACATCATAATCGGATAATTCTTCCTTGGCATGGGAAACGAAATCCGTAACTGCTTTCACTCGTTTTTTGACACCATTCATTTCCAAATCAGCATAATCTCCCTGATCATACTCCAATTCTTCGGCCCTGGTCTCAAAACCCTCCGGGAAGCGGACATAATCAAACTGTATTTCCTGAAAGCCCATTTCCGCTACCTGTTTTGCCAACTCAATGTTATAGTCCCATACTTCTTTTTGAAACGGGCTCACAAACGCTTCTCCCTTGCCATTTACCCAAACCTCTCCGTTTTGGGTAAAAGATAAATCCGGACGTTCTTTTGCCAGTACAGGATCCTTAAATACCACGATTCTGGCAATTGGATAAATCCCTTCTTCCTCCAGACGTTTGAGCATCTTTTCCGGGCTTCGGATATAATTAGTTCCCACGTCTGCATATGGAGAGTCTTCCTCAAATTTGAAGGTTACATTGCCGTGATCCTCTTTCACATCGATTACCATACTATTCAGCTCTGTGTCATTAATCAGCTTGATTAATCGGTCAAACCGCTCTCCACCTGCTGAATTACCGGTTACATAAATTCCCCTGACATGATCAGGATACTCAAAATTCAAGCCTGAGTTATAGGAGAATCGTGAAATCCGTTCGGGAACTTTATATGTTTCGACACCACTCATGCTCCTATGGTGTGTTTTCATGGTTTTCGTTTCCTCCGCAGCGTCTACCTTTGGGACGGATACGAGCATCAGCAGGAGCATGGCAAAAATCATTGTCTTCAGTTGTCGTTTCCCCATCGCTATCAATCTCCTATTTTATGTATTAAGGCGTACTTCTATTATAAAAGAAATATAGGGGATGTTGGAACCCGAAATTGCTGTTTTTGTCGTTATTTTACTATTTTTGACTATCGTATTTTATTACCCTTTCGTCTAAAGTGTGAAACAGTGAAATGTCCATTGAAAACGGTATGTTCGAATGCTGAGATCGAATAGACAGCAGCAGAATAAATGGAAAGTGACTGCCATTCTCTGACACTACATGGCAAGCATAAAACAAACAAAAAATCATCAGCATAACGGTAAAAATGCTGATGATTTTTTGAAGAAGGGCCTATAATAAGTCAAGCCCTTCCTTTTATTTTATCACGAATCTGCTATTTTCAATTTTTATTTAACTCTTGCTTGTATGCTTCAAATTCTTTTGTGGTACATGATACCCAATGGCCTGGTGTGATTTCCCGGAATTCCGGCTCTTCACTGGTATCATGCTGGCTTGGATCATAATCAACACGCTGGCGGTTTCTTTCGTAATCAGGGTCTGGCAGTGGTATTGCCGAAAGCAGTGATTTCGTGTAAGGGTGTAAAGGATTTTTGTACAGTTCATCACTGTCTGCAAGTTCCACGAGTTTTCCGAAATACATAACCCCAATGCGGTCACTGATATATTTTACCATGGACAAATCGTGTGCGATAAATAGATAGGTTAATCCGTGATCCTCTTGCAGTTCTTTCAACAGGTTTACAACTTGCGCCTGGATGGACACATCAAGCGCAGAGATTGGTTCGTCGGCAATGATAAATTCAGGGTCGACTGCCAGAGCTCTGGCGATACCAATACGCTGCCGCTGTCCACCGCTAAATTCATGCGGATAACGGTTGGCGTGTTCTTTGTTCAGTCCGACTCTTTCCAGTAGTTCTTCCACCCGCTGTTTACGTGCCTGCGGGCTTTTGGATAGGCCGTGAACATCCAGTCCTTCTGCAATGATATCCATGACAGTCATACGCGGATTTAAAGAAGCATATGGATCTTGGAAAATCATTTGCATTTTCTGGTTGAACTTTTTCAAATCCTGGCTGTTTTTCTTACCATGTACATCTTCACCATTAAACTTCACATTTCCATCCGTTGCATCATACAAACGAATGATCGTACGGCCGGTTGTTGATTTACCGCAGCCCGATTCACCAACAAGGCCAAATGTTTCTCCTTTATATATATCAAAAGAAATACCGTCTATTGCTTTTACAACACTGTGCCTGCCAGTTTTAAAGTATTGCTTTAAGTTGCTTACTTCCAATAACTTTTCCTGAGTCACGGTCACGGCCGTTCACCTTCCTTCGAATCGCCGGCTCCTGTCTGGGCAAATCCCTTCATACGGCGTTTAACTGCCTCTGGAGGCTCAATGTCCGGAGCATATTCATGCAAGAGCCAGGTCGCCGCATAGTGGGTATCGGATACCTTGAACATCGGCGGTTCCATTTCCTTATCAATTTCCAATGCATATTCGTTCCGAGGAGCGAAAGCATCCCCTTTTGGCGGCTTCAGCATATCCGGAGGCGAACCTGGAATAGCGATAAGGCTATCCTCTGTATTGTCAAGCGTCGGCATCGATCCTAACAATCCCCATGTATATGGGTGTTTCGGATTATAGAAGATTTCATCTACTGTTCCGATTTCCACGATTTTGCCGGCATACATTACGGCAACACGATCAGCGACGTTCGCCACCACTCCTAAATCATGGGTGATAAAGATAATCGAGCTTTCTGTTTTCTTTTGAATATCCTTCATCAACTCTAAAATTTGTGCCTGGATCGTTACATCCAATGCTGTAGTCGGTTCGTCGGCAATCAAGATTTTCGGATTACATGCCAACGCAATAGCAATGACAACCCGCTGACGCTGCCCGCCTGAAAATTGGTGCGGATACTGGTTGATTCTCTCCGTCGGATTTGGAAGTCCCACAAGCTCCAGCAGTTCGACCGCACGGCTTTTCGCCTGTGTACGGCTCATTTTTTGGTGCTTGATAAGTCCTTCCATGATTTGATTTCCGATTTTCATCGTCGGGTTTAAAGATGTCATCGGATCCTGGAAAATGGTTGAAATGTCTTTCCCGCGGATTTCCTGCATCTCTTTTTCTTTCAGTTTTGCCAAGTCTTTGCCATCAAACAATATTTCTCCTTGTTTTATCCGGCCCGGCGGTGAGGGAATCAATCTCGCTAGTGCTCTCGTGGTCACAGATTTACCAGAACCAGATTCCCCCACTATCGCTAATGTTTCTCCTTTTTTTAAGTCAAAGGTAACACCGCGTACCGCTTTTACTTCTCCGCCGTACGTATCAAAGGAGATGTGTAAGTCATTTACTTCTAAAATATTCTCCATGTCAGCACATGCCTCCTATTCACGCATCTTCGGATCTAACGCATCACGCAGTCCGTCTGCCAAAATATTAAATCCGATCATAATCAATGAAATGACGATCGCAGGGAAAATCATGATATGCGGGTTGATTTGCAACGCTTTGAATCCATCGTTGATCAATGTACCAAGCGACGCATCCGGCGGCTGCAATCCCAAACCGATAAAGCTCAAGAACGCTTCAAAGAAAATGGCGTTAGGGATGGTGAACATTGTGTTTACAATGATCATCCCCATGGTATTGGGAATCAGATGCTTCGACAATATTCTAGGATGCGAGGATCCCAATGTCCGAGAAGCCAATACAAACTCCTGACCCTTCAACTTGAGTACTTGTCCCCTGACAATTCTCGCCATTCCAGTCCAGCCCGTTATCGTTAACGCGATAATTATCGCAATTATACCAGGGTCGAGTATCATGATCATCAGAATAACCACAACAAGGTTCGGAATGCCGACAAGTATCTCGATGATACGCTGCATAACGTTATCTGTCCTGCCACCAAAGTAGCCGGAAATACCGCCATATGCTACACCAATCAGCATATCGATTGCCGCAGCAACAAACGCAATCAACAAGGAAATCCTTGTTCCATACCAGGTACGTGTAAATAGGTCACGCCCCAATGTATCGGTACCAAACCAAAAATACTCATCCTGAATTCCTTTTGCTTCATAAATATGATAGTAGCCAGTTACTTTAGCAGAGTCCTTACTACCATCGCCTTCACGTTTCACATCATAAGTAATGAATTCATCATCCGTCTGGGTAAAACGCTGACGCATCCGTTCTTTGGCTGCATCGACGCTGGCAGCTTCATAGGTTTCCGATTTTGTTCCATCGAGCCGCAGCCATTGAATAGATTCCAATCCTTGCACACGAGGAGGCAGCTTAGACAAGCCTAAATCCTGGTCATCTACCCCATCTTCGTTAAAGTGGGGCCCGATTATGGACATGATGCCAATCAAAACGATCACGACCAGTCCGAATATCGCCCCTTTGTTCGTTTTCAAACGTCTCCAGGCATCCTGCCAATAAGTCAAGTTAGGGCGCTGGATTTGTTCACTTTCATTTTCATCAGGCTTAGCAGGTACAAACAGATCTTTATTTAACTTTTCTTTGTCCATCAATCTTTACCTCCAGCTAATCGAATACGCGGATCAATGATGCCGTACAGTATATCGATTACAAGTATTATCAAGATGAAGAAGAAGGCGAAGAAAAGGGTTGTACCCATAATAACCGGAAAGTCGTCAGTCGTTACCGAAGTGACAAATTGTTCTCCAATACCAGGAATCGAGAAAATCTTTTCGATAACCAATGTACCTGTCATAAGGCTGACTGCCATCGGTCCCATTACAGTTACCAAAGGAATCAATGCATTACGCAGGCCGTGCTTGAACATAATGCCACCCTTTGTAACACCTTTCGCCCGTGCGGTTACAATGTAATCTGAACCAAGTACTTCGATCATCTCTGTACGCAGGAAACGCGCCGCTATTGCGAGCGGAAAAATCGCCAAAGCTATTGTCGGCATAATCGTATGCTGGAAGCCTTCCCAGAAAGCGATTGGCAAAAGACCTAGCTTGACACCGACAAAGTATTGAAGTAAGCCGGCAAAAATAAACGATGGAATCGATATTCCTATTACCGAAATGACGTTTGATGTATAATCGATCCAGCTGTTATTTCGAACAGCGGCCACCAATCCGAGCAGCATACCGAGAATGGTTCCAAGAATCATCGCCTGGAAACCTAAATGTGCCGAAACAGGTATTCTGTTAGCTAGCAAAGCAGTTACCGGCTGGTTATTCATCTGGAATGATACACCTAAATCTCCTTGAACAAGTTTGCCTAAATAATTGATATATTGTACAGGTACTGGGTCATTTAAGTCATATTTTTCATAAAGGATTTCCAACTGTGCTTCGGAAAGCTTTTGCTCTGCTTTCATCGGTGAGCCTGGCAGCATTTTCATGAGAAAGAACGAAAATGTAGCAATCAAAAACAACGTAAGCAGCATATAGCCAAGTCGTTGCAGTATATATCTAACCATCCCTATCCCTCCTAATCTATTATATTTAAATCTATTATATTTAATCTTCTAATAATTCAAACAATCTGGTTAAACTGAAAAAGAGAGTATACGCCGGCAAGTAGCTGGCAGTACACTCTCCTCTCCTCTACCAAAGAGGTATTACATCATCTCAAAGTTATCAAGTTTATTCTTCGATATAAGCCCACTTATATGAGAAGTCTGCCCCCATTGGATTGAAAATAACACCTTTAACAGATGGTCTCCACAGATATGCACGGGAACGCTGGTACAAAGGAGCGATTGCCGCATCATCCATCAGCACTTTTTCTGCTTCAAGGAAGTTGTCATAACGTGCAGGTAGATCTGTTAATAATTCGTTATTTGCTTCTTTGATCAATGCATCGTATTCTTCGTTGTTATAGTTCATTGTCATATATGGGCTGTCAGAAGTCCACATGTTCAACCATGTACTTGGGTCAAGATAGTCAGGACCCCAGCCGGAATTTTGGATGTCATAGTCAGAAGCTTCATCTCTCGCAAGACGCTCTTCAAATGGTACGGAAGAAATGTTGACAGTCAAACCTTCAAGCGTTTCTTCAAGCTGGTTCTTGATGTAAGCGTCCATTTCCGTAGCAGTTTCGGTGTCACCGCCAAGATAGCCTAGTTCGATAGAATCTACACCCAGCTCATCAAGACCTTTTTGCCACAATTCTTTCGCTTGTTCTTTGTCTGTGGTAAGCAAATCACCATTGATATCACGGAAATCTTCCCCAGATTCAGGATGTGTAGTGAAATCAACTGGTACTGCAAAGTTAGCCGGAATTGATCCGTTAGCAAGGATTACATCGACCAAATCCTGTTTGTTGATTGCCATCGCAATCGCCTTACGGATGTTTTGGTTTGCAAGGTATTCATTTGCCTGGTTCATTTTCAAGTAGAACAAAGTAGGTTCAGGCATTGTACGGTAATCTTCTGTTCCTGCATATTGTTCCACGAATTCAGCAGTCAAACTAGCACGGTCTGTTTCACCCGTTTCATATAAGTTAACCGCAGTACTTGTTTCTTTTACAACATTTACATTGATTTCTTCCAGCTGGACAGTTTCAGCATCCCAATAATCTGGGTTCTTTTTCATTGTCCATGACTCGTTTGCTTTCGGATCCCAATCTTCAAGTACGAATGGGCCGTTGTAAATCAAGTTATCAGAAGTTAGCGCGTAGTCGTCGCCTTGTTCTGTTACAAAGTCTTCGTTTAGCGGCAGGTAAGTACCGAATGTAAGCAAGCTGTGGAAATATGGTACAGCTTTTTCCAAAGTGATTTTCAGTTCATAGTCGCTGACTGCTTCAACGCCAAGCTCTTCAAGGTCTTTTTCACCATTGTTGATGGCAGTAGCGTTTTTAAGTACGTCGTTCATCATGAACGGGCCGTATTCAGATCCTGTTTCCGGATCGATAGCACGTCTCCAAGCGAATACGAAATCGTGGGCAGTGACCGGGTCACCATTGGACCATACTGCATCTTCACGTAATTTTATGTTCCAAGTCAAGCCGTCTTCACTTACTTCTGGTTCTCCTTCAGCAATACCTGGTACCGGTTCAGCATTTTCACCTAGACGGTAAAGACCTTCCATAGTAGAGCCTAAGTATTGGAATGCAACTGCATCAGTTGCTAGCGAAGAATCCATTGTCGGAATTTGTGAAGTGTCAAGCAGGTTAAGCACCTGTTCGCCGCTCGCCTCTCCGCCTTCTTCTGAAGTACCTTCATCGGTACCTTCTTCCGTTGATCCTGTGTCTTCACCGCTGCTGTCGCCTTCGGAACTGGATCCGCCGGAACAAGCTGCAAGGAAAACACTCAATAGTAGTGCCATTGCAAGCAATAGCCAATTTGCCTTTCTCATGAAGTAAATGACCTCCCCTTAGATTAAATTTTCTAAATATTTGCGCGGATGTTTGATCCACAATTTGAATTATACAAGTTTTCATACAATTTTGCATCATTTTTTTTACAAAAATTTTATCAAACCCCGCAAACATTGCATTCTAGTTACACAAAATAGTTCTTTTGGACTAGTTTATTGTCAGTCATTGCTTGTTTTTACGAAACCATATCAAGGTGCTAATTATTCATCCCCTATTTTCGGTCTGCAATTTCCTCCATCACGAATTATTTTACCGTTTGTCCAATCATGCTATAATACTTCATATCTATGGAAAAGTTGGTGTATGTATGAAAGTCCTTCAAAATAAATGGGCGCTGCTTGGCATAAACCTTGCAGTCGGCCTTGCTTTTTTCCTGATTGCCGCTCCTGCACTGCAACTGGAACATCTGATCAATATCCTTTTTTATTTCGGAGCATGCTGGCTGTTTGTCGGGATATTTTTATGGATTGTCCATGGCGGTTTTTTTGATGGCGTCGTTTATGGTTTCAGGAAATCCTTCGAACGGAGCTTCAAGCGGAGAGATTATCTTTCAGATAATGATACGGTACCTTCTGAAAAAGTAAGCATTTCCTTTGTCAAAGCAGCGTGCTTTCAGGGTATCGGTTTACTGATTTTGATGCTTTTCCTGCTAGCTTGGTTTTATGCAGGTTAGGGCTGTACTCTGTTGGTAATTTTATGAATATAATATTTTATAAAGAAGCGGGTATGTGCATCCGCTTCTTTATTTTCCCCTGTCTTTTACTTCATTTTTGGACAAAACACAGCCTCTTAATTGGCGGAACAACTATTTTACAACGAATATAGACCCTTTATAATAAACAGAAATACGATTTCCTTAAGGTGAGGTGGACATGCTTGATTTTTAAATCCCGTACGAAGTCAAAGGAATTAATCATCCTTACTTTATTAAACAAGCGAATGAATTTGTCCAGCAAAGGTAAGCAGCACTATTTCAATTTACAAAGAGGCTACGAGAGAGAACTCATGTTTGACAGACTAACAGAAAAACTCCATGGAGAATGCCTGGTGTTAAATGATTAATTATTTGAAGTAAATAGCACTACCTTTCAAATTGATTCCCTTATTATTTCACCAGAAAAAATATACTTTTTTGAAGTGAAAAACTATCAAGGAGATTATTTTTACGAAGCGGATAAACTTTATAAGAAGCCAAGTTTGGAAGTTATAAATCCACTACACCAGTTGAGTAGAAGTGAATCCTTACTACGCCAATTGCTCCTCCGACTTGGATCAAACCTTCAAATAGAGGGTGCTTGTGTTTTTATCAATCCCTCCTTCACCTTATACCAGGCCCCTTTAGATAAACCGATGATTTTTCCCACCCAGATTAATGAGTACATGAAACAATTAAACTCCATCACTTCTAAATTAACGGATAAACATAAAAAACTGGCTGATCAACTGACAGATATAAGTAAAACAGATTCCCCATATACACAAATAACTTTCTACGATTATGATCGATTACGGAAAGGGATTACTTGTTTCAGATGCCACTCATTTTCTGTATATGTTGTGAAGAGAGAATGCGTTTGTAATGATTGTGGGTTTATGGAATCCTTACAAACGGCAGTATTACGAACCGTAAAAGAGTTTGAGGTTCTCTTTCCTGATGTGAAGATTACTACCAATATCATTCATGATTGGTGCCAAATTGTGACTTCTAAGCAAAGGATTAGAAGGCTACTTGCAAGCAACTACAAAATGGTAGGTGTCCATCAATGGGCCTACTTCATATAATTTTGGTTGCTTTCTATCTTGATATGTTTTTTATAGACAAGATGAAGTACATTTCCGACGGTTCTCGGCTTCATTTTGATCTTCATCATCCTGATTAAGGGCGTTTTCGTCGCTCCTCTGCTTCATTTTGATCTTCATTACACCGATGAAGTGCGTTTCCGTCGTTCCTTTGCTTCACTTTGATCTTCATCACACCGATGAAGGGCATTTCCTACGTCTCTCGGCTTCACTTTGATTTTCATCGCCCCGATGAAGGGTATTTCCTACGTCTCTCGGCTTCACTTTGATCTTCATCGCCCTGATGAAGGGCGTTTTCATCGCTCCTCTGCTTCACTTTGATCTTCATCGCCCTGGTGAAGTGCATTTTCGTCGGTTCTCAACTCCACTTTGATCTTCATCGGCAATGAAGGGCGTTTTCGTCCTCCCCTGCTTCATTGTATGTTCTTTTTACTGGTGAAGCCGCTTTTTTCATTACCAATGCGCACCTTCCTATCATATCGAGAAATACATTTCGAGGTTCGCCCTTGCATTTCGTTAAAAGTCTTTATATAATGATAAAAAATCAATATCTTTAGCAATGAAAAAGGCGTAGTACAATTGCCCGCTGGTTTATAGAGAGCTTGTGGTTGGTGGAAACAAGCATCAAGGTGAATTGGAATTGGACTTTCGAGCTAAGTTGAATTCTTAAGTGATCGAACTGGATAACAGTTTGATAATAAGGGTGGCACCGCGGTTCATTCGTCCCTTCGAAAGAAGGAAAGAATGAGCTTTTTTTGTGCTCAATTTATGCTCGCAATATCCTTTATCAACGCTGCAGATTATGAAGAGGTGATTACATTGAAGACTATATTTTCGGGAATTCAGCCGAGCGGAACGCTGACACTCGGAAACTATCTGGGAGCAATGAAACAATTTGTGGACTTACAGGAAGAAAACCACTGTTATTTTTGTATTGTCGACGAGCATGCGATTACCGTTCCACAAGACCGTTTAAAACTGCGTGACAACATCCGCTCGCTGGCAGCTCTCTACTTGGCATCAGGAATAGATCCAGAAAAATCGACATTGTTCATCCAGTCCGAGGTGGCAGCACATACACAGCTGGGTTGGATGTTGCAATCCATCAGTTATATCGGCGAATTGGAGCGGATGACACAATTCAAAGACAAATCGGCAGGAAAAGAAGCAGTTTCTTCATCACTGCTTACCTATCCTCCTCTAATGGCTGCGGACATTTTGCTTTATAAAACAGATATAGTGCCAGTAGGGGATGACCAAAAGCAGCATTTGGAACTAACCCGTAATTTAGCGCAAAGGTTCAACAATAAGTTTAATGACATCTTTACCGTGCCGGAAGTAAGTATTCCAAAAACTGGTGCAAGAATTATGTCGCTACAAGACCCAACCAAAAAAATGAGCAAATCAGATTCGAATCAAAAGGCATCCATTTTCATGCTGGATGACGAGAAAAAAATCGAAAAGAAAATCAAAAGTGCCGTCACAGATTCAGAGGGTATTGTTAAATTTGATAAAGAAAATAAACCGGGTGTTTCCAACCTGCTTGCCATTCACGCCAGTTGTACCGGCTCCTCTATCGCTGAACTGGAAAGCAAGTATCAGGACAAAGGTTATGGCCAATTTAAACAGGATACCGCTGATGCAGTTATTTCCGTACTCAAGCCTCTCCAAGAGCGATACTATGAGTTGATCGACTCGCAGGAGCTTGATGACATTCTGGATAACGGTGCTGATAAAGCGGAGCAGGCAGCAAACAAAATGCTTGCCAAAGCCAAAAAAGCAATGGGACTGGGCAGAGTCAAAAAGAAACCGAAAAAGTAACATTCGAGCAAAGTATTTAAAATGCTTTTTAAAGGAAAAACCCGCAAAATCACAGTCCTATTTGCGGGTTTTCCTTGTCCATATTTACATTTAAAGAGAGACCGGCAGTGATCTGGTCTCTCTCTTTAGTTAAAGCATTCGTTTGTAAGTATTTTGCTGGTCCTGATTCTGTTCTAGCTCATACATTTTCTCGAAAAATGGCTGCCCCTTTACCAGCTTGGCACAAAGTTCTTCATGAGCTCTGCTCCATCCCGGGCTCACGCCTTCATACAAGGCTTGCCAGGCAGCGTCAAAGTCCATCTCCCGAATTTGCGAATATTGATCTGGGTTCCACTCTGTCAGCCAGTAACGGACTTCCTGTAAGTTTTTCGTACCCTCCAGCTGATCCAAAGCCATCATCAATAATTGCTTTAGCTGTCGTTCTTTCCTTGTTAGTCCGAGCATCGAATCAGGTGAAAGTGACAATATATGATATTCTTTCTCCCTTTGTTCCGGTGAAAAAGAAAACTCCAGCCTGCTTGTGCCGTCAATTAGATCATATACCAGACGTTCCTGTCTCGGTATCAACCTGCTTTTTCGAACCGGCAGATGGTAACCCATCGTATCGATTGCCAAAATCGATTGGCCATCTGTGATCACACACGCATATTCCAAAGATATCCGCTCCTGGTTTTTCCGCAAATATGCCCGCTGATGGATTGCTTCGAGCAGGCTTTTTGGCAGATCCTGCAAATCATTTTCTATATAGTGGTACAACATTTCATCAATGTAAAGAACCGGTACCTGATCCAGCAGTTCAATGCCGTCTTCTTTTCTCCATTCATGAAATGCACAAACATTATAGCCGTTTTCTTCGCCTTCAAACCAATTCACCCATACGTCGTGTAAATACAACATGTCGAACCCCCGCTTTATTAATTGGATCGTTAGAAAATTGCGGCCCATTCAGGCTTGCCGGCATTCCCTCATGCTGTTTCCATCATCTTGTCCTGCCTGCTGCCAGACGGCCTGGCCGGAAACTGTGAACCGTACAATATTTAACCTTTATTTACGATACATTATGGCCAAAAAAGGAATATTTATTCTAACCAACCTAATAATTAACAGGTATTACCCTGGGTACTTATAAATTGCAATGATTATCAGCAGCAGACCTAGCGGGAGAAAGTAGCATTCCAATCTGCCCTGGATAAATAAAAAGTAATCAATCCAGGAAAGGCCGGCCGGAATAAAGTTCAAATAGAGAATGAACGTAACACCTCCAGATACTGCTAAACCGAATCCCACAAGAAACAATAAAACATAGCCCACGATTTTTCCCCCTGCCTGTCCACCTTGATCATTTACTTATATGTATGTAGGACAGGCTGTTCTAATGCCTGTATGTTTGCTTGATCAAGAAAAGGGCTAGTGCCCAACTTCTTATAAAAAAAGATCAGCGAAAAGTCGCTAATGCGTAATGTTTACTTGCTTTATTCATTATGGACTTGCTTCTCTATGTTGTTCTGACCTACCCCGAACGGATATCTTATTTTGATATCCCTCTAAAACAGAAACTTAACGTCAGTGATTATTCATCATTCAGTTAACAAGCAAAAACCCCATTCCCTGTAGTGGGAATGGGGTTCATGAAAAGTTTATGCATCCTGGTATTTCTTGAAAATGAGGGTCGCATTGTGACCGCCGAATCCGAGCGAGTTACTCAAAGCATATTCGTATTCCTGCTGTCTCGCTTGATTCGCGACGTAATCGAGATCACATTCTGGATCTGGAGTTTCCAAATTGATCGTTGGCGGTAAAATGCTCTCATTAATGGATTTTACCGAAATAATTGCTTCAATGGCCCCTGCAGCTCCCAGCAAGTGGCCGGTCATCGATTTGGTAGAAGATATCGCCAAGTTTTCAGCATGCCCTCCGAAAACTTGCTTGATTGCTTTTGTTTCAAAAGGATCGTTTAATTCGGTACTTGTTCCATGGGCATTGATATAAGCAATTTGAGAAGCGTCAACGCCTGCATCGCTTATTGCCTGATTCATAGCACGAACTGCGCCTTCCCCTTCTGGAGCTGGAGAAGTAATATGATAAGCATCTCCAGCAGATCCGTAACCTACTATCTCACCGTAAATTTTTGCTCCGCGCTGTTTTGCAGATTCCAACGATTCAATAACCAGTATTCCTGCACCTTCGCCCATGACAAATCCGTCACGATTTTGATCGAATGGACGACTCGCTGTTTTCGGATCGTCATTGAACGTCAACGCTTTTGCCGTGGAAAAACCGGCGAAAGCCATTTTCGTGAGCGGTGCTTCCGCGCCACCGGTAATCATAACATCTGCATCTCCACGCTGAATGACTTTATAGGCGTCACCGATGGAATTCGTTCCTGATGCACAAGCGGTTACCGTGCAGGAATTAATGCCTTTCGCTCCCAATTGGATCGAGATCTGGCCAGCTGCCATATCTGGTATAAGCATTGGTACAAAGAACGGACTAACCCGGCGATAGCCTTTTTCCTGAAACTTTTCGAATTGCTCTTCGTATGTCTTCATGCCGCCGATTCCGGAACCGACCCAAACACCAACCCGCGGGGCCAGTTCTTCCGTGATATCCAAGTCCGCGTCCTTGACCGCCATTTTTGCCGCTCCGACGGCATATTGTGTAAACAAATCCATCCGTTTGGCTTCTTTTTTCTCCATGTAATTTACCGGATCCCAGTCTTTCACCTCACCGGCAACTTTCGCTGGAAAATCGTCTTTGTCTACTTTTGTCACAAAATCGATTCCGGATGTTCCTTCTATTATATTTCCCCACATCGTGTCTACATCATTACCGACAGGGCTGACAGCTCCCAGCCCTGTGATAACTACACGTCTATTCTCCATTTTATACTCCTCCTTCTCTATCCCGTGTCATTTCTTATCTACCATATTTGAATGCAACCGCACCCCATGTAAGTCCTCCGCCAAAACCGACAAGAACCACTAAGTCATCTTCCTTTATTTTACCGTTTTTTACTCCTTCTGACAAAGCAATCGGAATGGAAGCTGCCGAGGTATTTCCATATTTCTTTACCGACGCCGCCATTCTTTCTTCTGGAATGCCAAGTTTCTCGCGCGCTGCTTCCATGATTCGAATATTGGCTTGATGAGGAATTAAATAATCGACGTCTTCCCGTTTGTATCCAGCTTTTTCGACTACATTCACCGAAGACTCTGGCATCTGCCGTACTGCAAACTTGAACACCTCGCGGCCGTTCATGCTCAAGTAGTCCTTATCTTGAAACAGATATTTACCGCCTGATCCGTCAGCTCCCAGTTCGAAAGATAAAATGCCGCGTTCGTCACTGACTTCACCGATAATTGCTGCTCCAGCACCGTCACCGAACAGGACACAAGTGTTACGGTCCGTCCAGTCCGTGATTTTGGACAGTTTTTCCACTCCTACGACAAGGATATTTTTATAAACACCGGTATCAATGAACTGTTTGGCTGTTACCATGCCATACATAAAACCGGAACACGCGGCGCTTAAATCCATTGCCGCAACCTTATCGGCTCCCAACCGATCCTGCAGCATGCATGATACGGATGGAAATGGTGTATCTGGAGTCACGGTCGCCACCATGATCATATCCAGGTCTTTTGCCGTAATACCCGCTTCTTCCATCGCGTTCACTGCGGCTCGGTATGCCATTTCCGACGTATCCATATCATCTTCTGCAATTCTTCTCTCTTCAATCCCGGTCCTCGTCCGGATCCATTCATCTGTTGTATCAACTATTTTTTCCAAATCAAAATTGGTGAGCACTTTTTCCGGTACATAGTGACCGGTACCTGTTATACCTGCCCTCATCTATTATCTCTCCTCATCATACAGAGTTTACTATCAATTATTAAGACTTGGTACTAATTTTAATCGATTCCTATATTTTATTCAAGTTTTTCAAAGACTATTCCACCATATCCGTGATGGCCGCCTGCGCTTCGGGGCTTGCCTTTCAATAAAATAGTATGGGAGGTGAGAAAAATGGCCGAAAGAAATCAAAATAGCAATGAACCAGGATACAACCGCTTCGATGAAATGATGTTCGGGCCTCGGAGAAGGGCTTCACAGGATGGAAAGGAGGCTGTCGCTGCACCGGACCAGGCGGAAGAAACGGAGTCATTTGATTTGTTTGGCACAGCCCAGACTGTAATGGAAACTTATCAGCAACTATCGCCATACGTTAGAGAAATCTCCGGATTAATCAAGCAATTCCGGAAATGACGACCATTGCTGCCAAGCTGCGTCCGTGCATTTACGGACGCTTGATTTTAGGAGACAACAGGAACGGACAAAAGCGCAAGCGCCTGTTTAAAGGAGTACAGGCTAAAGCCGCCACGTCCTGTGGCAACGCCTGCATGACCCACATCGTTTGGGCCTCCGACAAGCTTAAGAACAGCCTCGGCGTGGCGCTTTTTGCCACACAGAGGGCGGGCTTAAGACCTCGAGGGGGTAGGCGCTGGAGCTGGACGTGGCTGGTTCAGCCAATAATGATCCACACACTGTTAAATTTATCATTTCCTATACAGCAAAAAAAGACTGCCTGCTTGTCCAGCAGTAAGGCAGCCTTATATATGGAGATATTATTGTTCATTTGGCAGCAAGCCGGTGTCTTTATATCGGTCAATCGCATCCTGGATTTCTTCAACAAAGCTCTCCGGTACTTCAGGACTGAATTCCCCCATTGTGATTCCTCCATCCTGAAAGTCGTATGTCCTCACATCTCCTTTCAGTTTTCCTTCATTGAAAGCTTCCGCTGTTTGCAAGTAAATATCATCGACATGCTGAACGGTACTGGTCAATACCGTGTTTTTGCCCAAACTAGCCTGATCGGTGACATAACCGATTGCATATAATCCTTTTTCTTTTACTTTGTTGATCACCTGGACACTGAACTGATCTCCTGTCGGATAGAAAACATCGACGTCTTTTGCGCTCATTTGTTCCAGCAAATCCAAAGCCCTGTCGCTGTCATTCCAGCTATTCACGAAATTCATATGTACATATGCGTCGGGATTTTGGTAATTGACTCCCTCATAAAAGCCCTCAATTTCCGGCTGCCATTCAAAAGCACCGATCAATCCGACATTGTTGGTAGAGGTCATTTTTCCGGCCACCATTCCACTGAAAAATCCCATGGCATGAGAATTAAAATTGACGGATGTCAAATTATCACCTGTATATCCTCCATTGAAGTAAACGAAATGAATGTCTGGATACGCCTCATTGATTTCATCGAGCATTTTTCCGTAGTTACTACTGTGACCAAAGATTAAATTAATCCCCTGGTTAGAGAATTCCTCGACAGCTCGATTGACATCCTGCTGTGTTTGGATACCTTCTTTAAAATATACGTCTACATCATATTCTTCTTTGATTTTCAAAAGTCCCTGATAGCCTTTATTTCCCCAAGTCTGATCATGGATGGAATTTTCAACAAGCATGCCGACCCTGTTGATTTCTCCTCCACCCATAGTGGAGCAGCCGGCTGCCAAAAGGAAACAGAAACCGGCAAGGAAGACAAGCGGAACAAATCGGTATCTATTTTTCACCGTGCGCACTCCCAATCGGTCAGTAATCTCTAGTACTATTCTACCGTCTTACTGCTAGTCCGTAAACGCTTCGAATTATTACATTCTGATTACATTAGTAAAAAGGCATAAATTTTTCATAATGCTGATTCAATTTCTTTTGACGCAACTCTGGCTTTTCTGAGGGAAGAACGGGAATCACTTCAGCATCCACTTCTCTTTTATCCTCCTCTTTACCGGGAGGACACATGACAATGTGCTTACTCGGCTGCTTTATTTCCAACAGAGGAAGGAATTCCTGAAAAAAGTCTCCTATATATACAGCGTCAGTAAGGAAAGATTCCGAATTAAAGGGGACAGTCCCCCCATCCGGTCTTGTCAGGCTGTCCTCTGTCCTGGGCATCCATTCGCCATATAATAGTGGTAAATGCACATGGCACCATTCTTCTTGAAGTTTTTCTTGCTTTACCCTGCTGAGGAAAAATTTTTTAGGTATGTTGCCGGCATCCAGCATGGGAGTTTTTTGCACCGTTTCAATTTGTATGATCGCTTCTAATTTTGCTTCTGTTTTGCCTGTTTGATACTCCTCCATCGTTGAAAATAATTGAAAGGAACTGTTCCGTGCCAAAAAACCCCAAAAATTATCTTGCCTGGCAGTCCTTGCTTCCCCTATCCCAATAACTTGTTCGCCCTGTTGCAGCAACTTCTCACAGAGATGAAAACCGATCCAGTCAAAGCAGGGTAAAACCAAATACATAGGAAACGCCCTCCCTTTCCGATATTCCCGCCAACATTATGCACAGGATTTTGTGTGTATTACTATTTTTTATATTTATTTTTTAACTGGCTTCTGCTAAACTGAAAATAGAATGTGTAAAAAATGAGGTGAAATGATTGCGTTATCTTTGGACAGTTATCTGGTCATTTTTACTTAGCTTTTTGATATCGTATGTATTATCAAGCATGGGCGGAGCAACTCTACCGTTCGATCAGGTGCTTGTGTTAACAGTAATTTTTTCTGTAGCAATTTTTCTTTTAGGCGGTGCCTTGAAGGAAGAAACAGAATAGGCTGCATCCGCTGCCATTTTGGTTGAAAACCCTTGCCCACAAGGAGTCGGCAAGGGTTTATTCTTACGGAAAAATTTAATACCAGGGCAGCGCACTTAAAGCCACAAGTGCTGTCAACGGCAGCACAAGACGGCGGAACCTTCCCGGTCCAAATCCGTATCCGGGATAACCGTATCCTGGATAGCCATAACCAGGATAGTATCCAAACTGCCGATCGTCTCCATATCCTGTATAATACTCTGGGACAGTTGTTTGGATCGGAACCGCCAAATACACAAAGTCTTCGTCCAAATCGACAACGATACCGTCCACTTTGGACCCATCATTCAATTCAGCAAGTACATAGGAATTCATATGGGACTTGCAAAGCTCATATATATGGTGGTGGCTGTGTGGTCTGTTCATGTTGACTACCTCCTTCACACTTTAGCCTATTCATAGCTGCCTGGGTGTGTGACAGGGGCGACGACTATATATAAGGTGACAAGGAACCATACTAGATAAAAGCATTGCTTTGTAAAATTGGGAGGAAAAACATGGATTTTGCCAACGATTTTTGGATTTTAGTCAAATATGTATTTTTAGGATTGTTTCAAGGGTTTACAGAGCCGATACCGATTTCATCCAGCGGCCACCTCGTCCTCCTGAGGAATTTATTCCAGTTGGACATTCATGGATTGTCCTTTGAAATTTTAGTAAACGCAGGTTCGTTAATTGCGGTACTGCTTGTTTACAAAAATGATATTTTCCGTTTAATTCAAAACGGATTCCGTTATCTGTTCACCAAACAGCCGGAAACACGAGACGATTTTAATTTCATTTTGTACTTGATCGTCGGAACCATTCCGGCCGGCATTATCGGAATTTTGTTCGAAGAACAGATTGAACATATATTCAGTTTTTCGAAAATGGTCGGTATCACCTTGATTGTCACAGGAATTGCCTTGTGGATCATCCGCAATATTAAAGGATACAAAAATGACGGCGAGATCACATTCAAGGATGCGCTTATCGTCGGACTGGCACAGGCTGTGGCGTTGATACCGGGAATCAGCCGTTCAGGAGCCACGATCGTCGGTGCCATGCTGCTTGGCATGCATAAAGAAACCGCACTGCGTTACTCGTTTTTGCTTTATATTCCCGTAAGTCTGGGTACGCTTGTGCTCAGCATCGGGGAGATTGTGAACGATGATCAGTTCAGCGCCCTGTTCATCCCTCACTTGCTTGCGTTTATGGCTGCCATTATTGCCACCTATTATTCGTTGCGGTGGTTTATAAATATCATGGCAAAAGGAAACTTAAAATATTTTTCCTTCTACTGCTTCATTGTCGGTATTCTTGCCATATTGTTCTTATAAAAGAAAAGCTGTCCAGCATGAATGATGCGGACAGCTTTTTTCCTTATCCACTATTCTGTTTCATTTGGTGATATGTTAGGATCAATAATCATTCTTTATTCACATTTTCATCACCGTGATAACAAGTTTTTTTGCTTCTCTCCGTCTCCATTCGAACTTTTTGCCTGGATGAAGGGTTCTCATCGGTCTCCGTTCGTTTCCGTGTTAATTTATCCGAGAACTTTTAATCCAACTAAAAAACCCCTTGCGATGTGCAAGAGGTTTAGGCAATCATTAATCTGGAATACCCAGAGCGATCTTTGCATATCTTGACATCCGGTCTTTCGACCAAGGCGGATTCCAAACGATATTGACGTTTGTTTCCTTTACCTCCGGGATGTCGCTCAGAACAAATTTGACATCTTGTTCAATATGGCCTGCCAGTGGGCAGCCCATTGCCGTCAATGTCATGGTGACAGTGGCCACACCGTTATCGTCTAAATCAACTCCATAGACAAGGCCTAAGTTTACAATATCTATCCCGAGTTCCGGGTCAATTACGTTCTCAAGAGCACCCATCAAGTTTTCCTGCAACGCTTCCTCCATGATACAAACCTCCTTGATATTGGTTCTTCTTATTATAAACACATATCGGTCATTTTTTAAATGATAATCTTCGAAGCCTCTACAATTGCATATCGAACCATTTCACGGTCTCCAGTACAGCGAACCTGCTGACCTTGTGTCCTCGGCCGACCTCGCGTAAGAAACGGATGCTTTCCGGATTTTTATAATAAGGAACGACTTCATTGTAAAAACTGTATGCATGGTCAAAAGGTACGACCGGGTCGGCTTCGCCATGCCAGAAAAACAGTGGCCGTTCATATAGCTTGTCCATCTGCTTCGACAAATCAATGGTCTCCAGCTGCTGATAAATGGTATGAATCTGTTCGTCCGACATTTCAAAATCAGCACTGGATTTCTTCATTTGATCGACCAATGCTTTCGCATAATCGGTGATTTTCGGAGATCCCATCAGCACCGCAGATGCTTTAATCCAAGGATATTGCGTTAAGGCAGCGGCCGTGGTGATCCCTCCCATACTGGTTCCAGCAAGACCGAACCTTTCATCAAGCAGCAGCCCTTTTTCTTCCAGGATATTCTTAATCACTTGCAAATCCTTTATGTTTTGGCTGACAATTTCAAAAAAACGGATATTCATATCATTTGCTGATAAGTCTTCGGCTCTATCCCCATGAAGGATACTGTCCGGGAGAATAACCCGGAAGCCTTTTTCTGCGAGCAAATAAGCAAGTGGCAGGTTATGTTCTTTAGCGCTTGTGTAGCCATGAAAATATGTAAGGACCGGCAGTGGCTCTCTGCTTTTTTCTGCATCGACGACAATAAGGACGGGAATCTCATTCCATTTTTCTCTGCTTACGCTGATCATATCTTCTTATCCTCTCATCAATAGTGGTAGTCTTACTTCCATGATAATCGTTACGCTAAAAACATGCAAAACAAACAGTAAAATTAACCCATTCTTTACAGATAACCTGTTCACCGATAAACTATACTTACATAAGAGGTGATTAAATAAATGAAAATGAACCAGCATTTGATAGCATTGGATCTTGACGGAACCCTGCTTACAGACAACAAAGTAATAAGCGAGAAAACAAAAAAGGTAGTTATGCAGGCAAAACAAGCCGGCCATATCGTGGTGATTGCCACCGGCAGACCCCATCGTGCCAGCATTGACTATTACAAGGAACTGGAGTTGGACACCCCAATGGTGAACTTTAACGGAGCGTTGATTCATCATCCATTAGATAAAAAATGGGATGCCGTCCATTCACCGCTACCCAACCGGACAGCAAAAGCAATCGTCCAGTCTTGTTATGACTTGGAGGTCAACAATATCATGGCCGAGGTCGGGGACGACGTCTACCTTGATCGGTATGATGAAGAATTAATGAAAATCTTCCACACCGACCAGGCTAATCCTGTTACTGTCGGCAGCCTGAAAAATAACTTACAAAATGATCCAACCTCCCTGTTGATACACCCTCAGGAAGAACATATACAAGAGCTCCGCTCCCACCTGGATGACAAACACGCTTCCGTCATCGAACACCGCAAGTGGGGGGCTCCATGGCATGTGATCGAAATCGTCCGTAAAGGGCTGAATAAAGCAGTCGGACTGGAAAAAATCGCCCGCTATTTTGATATTCCACAGTCACACATTATTGCTTTTGGAGACGAAGACAACGATTTGGAAATGATTGAATATGCTGGTGTCGGCGTGGCGATGGGAAATGGCATCGAGGAACTGAAGAAATTGGCGAATCATGTCGCCGAAACCAATGAAGCGGATGGTATTGGTGGCTTCCTGGAAGAGTATTTGCATCTCGGAGTCCAAAGCACCAGTACTAAATAACGCGCTTAATTCTGGCATCTTTTTCAAGTCATTCTTTTTCCTTACGAAGTCCATACTAAGCTTGAACGC
Organism: Sediminibacillus dalangtanensis; assembly: GCF_017792025.1. Taxonomy (NCBI): domain Bacteria; kingdom Bacillati; phylum Bacillota; class Bacilli; order Caryophanales; family Bacillaceae; genus Sediminibacillus; species Sediminibacillus dalangtanensis. The sequence goes on along the minus strand of NZ_CP046956.1, from coordinate 953,330 downwards.
AATAGCGTTCAAGCTTTTTTGTACGCTGGTTTTCACGGCTGTCGGTGTTGCGACAAAGAGTCTGTTGCCTGCTTCCAGCAGGTCTTTCGTGGACATTTCTATTAGGGGGAATGGAAATGAGCAGAAAAAGCAAGTCGAAACGATTTACGCAGCAGGGTGCGGATTCGGTAAAAAGACACGATGAACGCTTTCCTTATCGGGAACGCTTTACCGATGTCGAGCGTAAAGAGGAACAAGCAGACCAACATACTCTGGGAGGTTTTTAACAATGGCAAACAATTTCATGCAGCAAGCTAGAAATGCGATGAACCGTATAACCAACATGACAAACGGCGGCCAGAATGTCAGCGAACAAGAGAAACAAGCAGCTCGCAATGCAATCCAATCTGCTTATACAAGCGCTTCCCCCGAAGAGCAAGAACAGCTTCAGCAGTTAGAAGAGCAGCTTAACCGTCATAACCAATTGCAGTAAACTGACAGGGCGGCATCCATCCGGGTGCCGTCCTTTTCAATAATTCATAGCGTGCTCCCTCTCCCTGTACCATCTAACGGAACCAGAAAAATGCAAGGAGTGTTTTACGAAATGAACATAAAACGACAGGACTAGACAATTATTACCCAGGAAATAAGTGAGCGTATCTTGATAACTTACGAATCCAATGACAATCCCTTCTTTCCTTATCCTTCATTTATCCTCAATTGCTTTTGTAATTGACAAATATCTGCTATTATGGACGTAAATCTGTGTTACATAGGAGGACTAAGCATGAGTGTACGAGTGGAAGCGACACCGAACCCAAATGCAATGAAATTTACAACGGATTCCATGATATTTGAGGGAAATAATAGCGTGTCCGTGATGGCTGGACAAACAAGTGAGCACAAGGTGCTGAATGACCTGATGGAACTAGACGGAGTCGACAATGTTTTCGGTTTCCAAAACTTCATCACAGTAAACAAAAAATTCGATGTGGAGTGGGAGTCACTTACCCCACAAGTGGAAGCTATTTTAAACGAATACGGATATTAAGATTTTCTGTAAAACAGATTGGATGAAGGCGTAAGTCTGAGTGCAATCACATGTTTTCTGCACATGCCTTGTTAATAATCATAAAAAGAAAGCTGTTCAAGAAGTCTTTGCACTTCTTTGAACAGCTCTTTTTATATCCTCTTAAATCAGCTTAAAATACTTCCCATACCGAATGGAAGATGCCGGCCCTATCCAGTCTAGAGTCAGGCTTATGCTTCAAAAAAGGATATTAATCGTTGCGCCGGAAGAAACCAAATATTCCGGTTGTCTGCACAACATTCGTGAACGCCTGCGGATCCACTTCCGAAATAATCCGCTCCAAATCATACAGTTCATACCTGGTGATCACAAGTACCATCATGTCCTTGTGTTCACGACTGTATGCTCCACGAGCAGGTAAAATCGTGATACCACGGATCATCTTGTCATGAATCGCTTTTTGCATCTCCTCTGCTTTGCGCGTGACAATCATGGCTGTCACTTTTTCATGACGGGTATGGAGCGCATCGATTACCCTTGTTGTTACATATAAAGTCAGCAACGTATACAAGGCATTCTCTGCCTCATACAGCAAACCAGCGACAATGATGATTCCGCTGTTGATGATCAAAAAGAAATTACCGATCGGTTTGTCCTTCATACGGGACAAGACCATCGCCACGATATCAAGACCGCCTGTGGATGCCCCCCATTTTAATGTCATACCGACACCTATACCGCCGATGACACCGCCGAAAACAGCATTTAGAATAATATCCTCTGATAATGGCTGTACCGGCAACACTTCAAGAAAAATCGTCGTGAATATGACCGAGATTACACTGTAAATCGTAAAACCCTTCCCGACTTTGTACCAGCCCAATATGGCAACCGGTATATTCAAAATAAATAATATGATACCAGTGCTTACTCCATTGATATTGAAAAAGTCTTGAAAAATACTTGATAAAAGCTGGGCAATACCTGTAAAACCGCTGGCATACACATTCGCGGCAATCAGGAAAAAGTTTAATGCAATTGCATTGAACAATGCCCCCACCATCACGATAAAAATTCTTCTCGCTTCAATGAAAAACATAACTGCCTCCTTCGTTTATCCCGGTCAAAAGCCACGCCTGTACGGCTGGTTCCAGGTGTGGCCGCTCCCTGTATCCCTGTTGTTTTTCATCATCTTATCGGGCTATTTTTTCTACATGTCCTTATCGTTTCCATATGTAGCAAAAATAAGCTTCTCTTTTCCATACCCAGCTAATCGTACAAATAATCGGCAGTATCGCATTCAACGTCAATCCAACTAAATGGGAAAAAGCTTTGACTAACGGTAGCTGTACGCTTACACTGTAAATAAACTGCACTGATTAATTTATCATCCAGACGGGGCCTGTTTGTTAAGCAGGATTCCATGTTGGTTTCTTTTTTGGAAACTCCCATTTTACTTTTTACCGTATTAAAAATGATCCGAATTGAGGGTGGAAAACATGAATGTGAAAATTATCACCGATTCTGCGTGTGACCTTTCGCAAAGCCATTATGAAAAATACAACATTGATATGGTATCACTGACTGTCGAACTCGACAATGAAAACTTTGAAGATGCGAAAACAATATCTGCGAAAGCAGTCTATGATGCCATGCGCGCAGGAAAAGCACCGAAAACGTCGCAAGTCAGTCCGCAGAAATTCCGTGAAGCGTTTGAAAACTATGCTAGACAAAACCAGCCATGTCTTTACATCGCTTTCTCTTCCGAACTTTCGGGAACGTATAATGCAGGCAGAATGGCCATGCAAGAAGTCAAGGAGGATTATCCTGACTGGGAAGTCCAAGTGCTAGACACCCATTGCGCTTCACTGGGGCACGGATTGGTCGTCCTGCGAGCCGCCAAGCTTGCAAATGAAGGAGAAAGTCTCACTAAGATTGAAAAAATTGCCAGATACCATGCTGATCACATGGAGCACATCTTCACAGTAGATGATCTGGAGTATTTGTATCGCGGTGGCCGAGTAAGCAAAACGGCAGCATTTGTCGGTTCGTTGCTAAAAATCAAACCTCTTTTGCATGTTGAAGATGGTAAACTGATACCACTGGAAAAAATCCGTGGTTCCAAACGTGTGTTGAAACGAATGGTAGATGTAATGGAGGAACGGGGAAAAGATTTTCAAAACCAGCCAATCGGCATCAGCCACGGAGATGATATAGAAAATGCCAGGCAGCTGGCCGAAATGATCAGAGAACGCTTTAAAACCGAAGATATCCATATTGAAATGGTCGGTTCGGCGATCGGCGCCCATTCCGGTCCTGGAACACTTGCTTTGTTTTTCTTGAACGATGACTACCAATAAAATGCACGTGGCTGGGACATAAGCATAGTAACCAGAGCAAAAACCGAACGATGTTTCGAATTTCAAAGCTTCGAACTCGATCGGTTTTTGTTTTTGCTTTTTTCCTGTTAGTTAACTAAATGATAAACTATCCTTCTCAAAAGAATGGTGCAATTATCCACTTGGGCAAGGTACTTCGCTTTCCGTGGCGCAACACGACAACAGAATGAAAGTCTATCTAAGGCGTTCACCATCCTCCGCTGTTCTTCCCTTGCATAACCGTGAATCCACTAAGAAGTTCTTTTAAAATTCCTATCCTGTTATCGTTTGATTTTTCCAATAATTTACGGTATATCCCAATCTCCTTTAACTCGGAATAATCTGCCGGCCTGCTCGCTGCGATTATTGGGGTTTAAGGAAGGGTATTGGTTAAAACAAAACAAACATGGAGGGATAACATGGCAGACGAACTACAACCAAAACAGCATCAGGACCGGCAGCCAGGGCTTGAACATGAAATGGACCCGCTGCCTAACTATGTAGATCCTGACTATAAAGGCAGCGGAAAATTGCAAGGGAAGAAAGCAATCATTACCGGAGGAGATAGCGGAATTGGACGTTCTGTAAGCCTTTATTATGCAAAAGAAGGCGCAGATGTCGCCATCATTTACCTGGATGAAGAGGAAGACGCCCAGAAGACTAAAGAATTGGTCGAAGAGGAAGGACAACAATGCCTATTGCTTCCTGGCGATGTAACCAATGCTGAATTTTGCTCCTCAGCAGTTCAAAAAACGGTTGAAACCTTCGGAAAAGTTGATATCTTAGTCAACAATGCCGGTGTCCAATATCCGCAGAGCGAATTTTTAGATATAACAAACGAACAAATGGAAAAAACATTTCAGACCAACTTTTACCCTTTTTTCTATATGGTCAAAGCTGTGGTACCACACATGCAGGAAGGTAGTACCATTATTAATACTTCCTCCATTAATGCTTATGTCGGCAATGCTTCCCTGATTGATTATACGGCGACAAAGGGGGCAATCACTTCCTTTACCCGGGCATTGTCCGAATCATTGGTCGGGAAAGGTATCCGCGTCAATGGCGTGGCACCAGGCCCGATTTGGACGCCTTTAATTCCTGCAAGCTTTGATGAAGAAAAAGTCGCTAAATTCGGCAGCAACTATCCAATGGGCCGCCCCGGCGAACCAAAGGAAGTCGCTCCAGCTTACGTTTACCTGGCCAGCAAGGATTCAAGCTACGTCTCCGGCCAAATGATCCATGTCAACGGCGGAGTCGTCCTAAACGGCTAATTGCAGGCGGGGTCAGTCCCCCGCCTTGGTAGCGTGGTAGAGAGATAAAGTAAGTAAAAGTGCCGTTCCGGTTTGGTCGGAACGGCACTTTTATCTGTCAAAAAAGAGTGCGGGTATCGATATTTTCCTCTTCTTTGATGTTTTGTTCTACGGCCTGGACTTTTGTTTCTTCTTCAGAAAAACAATGGCAAAAACAAATGCCCCAAGCACTGCTAAAATAAAGGAAACAAACAACCAATTGATCCCTTTGTCATCCTCGACGACATAAACTTCTGCTGTTTCGCGGTCCAGACCGATTTTGTAATGCCCTTCTTCATCGGCCCGAACCGTCTCATCGTTGAGCAGTCCGCGGAGCTGTTTGCCTGCTTGAATACCGTCAATTGTCACAGCCTTAGTCGCTGTAGCATTATTGATGGCAAAATAAACGGTTTCCCCTTCGTAAGTACGTTTGAACAAACTCATTGCTCCGTTGCTATCTACCAGCTCCATATTCCCCTTCGTAAAAGGAGCGAACTGTTGGCGAATAGCAGACAATCGTTCCAGATACTGGCTCAGCTCATCATTGCCACTATTCAACTGCGCCGTACGGTGATCTGGTGCATCATCTTCATTCCCCATTGCTACCTCTGACCCTTGATAAATGACAGGGGTGCCCGGACCCAAGTACAAATAAGTCAATCCCAGCTTCCATCTTGTCACCGGATTTTCTTCGAGCTCAATCGCCATTTTTGTGAAGCGGGTTGTCATCTGGCTGTCCAGTGCCACACCGTTATTTCCTGACTCTTTCCTATCGGATAAATTAGATAATTCATTCCCTGGTGCCTGAAATACCTGATCAAGGGATTTGGTTTGCTCGTAATCAATAATTAAATCGATACCCGCTTCCCGAAAGGATTCCATTCCTTCCTTATCGGCATGCTTCCAGTCGGCTAAAAGGGAAAATCCCTGCTGTTCAGCATGCAGTGTTTCAGAAAAGTCGGCTACAAACGAAGCTGGGGTATCTGGTTCGATACCTATCCGGTAGCCATCCAAACCGGTTTCTTTCAGCCAAAACTCCCCTGCCTCACTCAATGCAGCTACAACCTCTTTGTTTTGCAAATCCAACTGTGGCAAGTCCTCGAGCCATGGAGACTGCAGAAGCTCTGCTTGTTCTTGTTGCTGATCATGTTCACTCGCGTACCAGCCTTGCTTGTCCTGATCTGTAAGCCATGGATGCGAGGCAGACGTATGATTGACTGGAAAATCCATGAACACTTTCATGTCACGTTTGTGCGCTTCTTCCACCAATTCAGCAGCAGTTTCCATCGTCCCCGAATGAGGTTCTATCGCAGTAAAGTCCGTTACCCAAAAACCATGATAACCATCTTTTTCATTTTCCATGAGCGGGCTAATGTTAATAGCAGTAAAGCCCATTTCTTTCAAATCGTCAAGCTTGCTAATGACCCCTTGCAGATCGCCGCCATGCAAGGCATTGGGGTCTTCGATATCAATTTCCTTGTCATTGTCAAAGTTTCCGTTTACAAAACGGTCTAAAAGAATATAGTAAATAGATTCTTCTGCCAATGTATCTTCTTGTTCTACAGCACTAATAGGTTGTGAGTAAAAAAGAAGAAACGGCAATACAGCCGCTGCTGCCAATAACTTCTTCACATTCCGTTCCTCCTACAGGTGTTATTAGAAGCATAAAAGCTTTCTTAATAAAGGGTAGCTTTCTCAGACCTGTCCGTCAATCATGATCATACCAATTTCCCCTAATTCCATAAAAGTGTCACAAGTGCGTCATAATTACCATTTAGACGTTTTGTTGCATTATGTACTGACAAATGCATACTGGCGGTATATACTTAATTGGATTTTCTAATTTTTTTGATCGTGAGGATATCAAATGAATCAAATAGAGATAAAAAAGCAAAGCCTCTTCGCTCTGACTTGGCCCATATTCATTGAAATACTACTGCATATGCTGATGGGAAATGCAGACACCTTGATGCTAAGCCAATATTCCGACAGTTCCGTGGCAGCCGTCGGGGTCTCCAATCAGGTGATTTCAGTCATTATCGTCATGTTCGGATTCGTAGCCGCCGGTGCAGGTGTGCTCGTTGCACAAAACCTTGGAGCCGGGAAACAGAATACAGCTGGTGCCATCGCTGTTACCTCGCTCAGCCTCAATTTATGGTTTTCCCTGCTGTTGAGCATCGCTTTGTTTTTGTTTAGCAAGCAAATTTTAAAGATAATGGATTTGCCTGTCGAATTGATGGGCGAAGCAGGGGTCTACTTAAACATTGTCGGAGGATTGATCTTTGTTCAGGCATTGATCATGACAGTCGCTGCTGTTTTAAGAAGCTATGGATTCACAAAAGATACCATGTACGTAACGATTGGCATGAATGTGCTTAATATAATCGGAAACTATACCGTTATTTTCGGTCCGTTCGGTTTCCCTGTGTTAGGAGTGGAAGGGGTAGCTTATTCAACCATCGTCAGCCGCTTCTTAGGATTTACCGTCCTTCTGCTTCTCTTGTTAAGACGCAGTGAGAAAACATTGCCATTCTCTTCTTTCTTTTCTTATAACAAACAGGATATCCGCGATTTATTGAATATCGGAATTCCTTCAGCCGGAGAACAGCTTTCTTATAATGCCAGCCAGATGGTTATCACCTATTTTATCGCCCAGCTCGGAACCCTGGCATTGACCACCAAGGTTTATGTCCAGAATATCATGATGTTCATTTTCCTGTTTGCTCTGGCTATCGGCCAAGGAACACAAATATTAATCGGCCACCTGATTGGTGCGGGGGAAGTCGATACGGCCTATAAGTATGGCATCAAGAGCCTGCAAATCTCGATTGCCATCTCCACGTTCGCCGCCATACTGATTTATTTTGCCAGCGACTTTTTGCTGGGTATCTTTACCGATAATGCCACTATTATGGAGAAAGGCGCTGCCTTGCTGTTGGTGACCATTATCCTGGAACCTGGCCGGGCATTTAACCTTGTGGTCATCAGCTCGCTTCGTGCAGCTGGCGATGTACGATTTCCTGTCTTTATCGGGATTCTTTCCATGTGGGGGGTCAGTGTCTCTTTCGCCTGGTTTTTCGGTTTATACCTTGGATTGGGATTAATCGGCGTATGGATTGCTTTTATAGCGGATGAATGGCTGCGGGGGTTATTGATGCTGCGGAGATGGCGGTCCAAAGTTTGGGTAAAAGAAAACTTCATTAAAGCAGAACCCTATGGGAAATAGTTTTAAAAAGTGGCCGGGACAAAAGCATGGCCACCAAAGCAAAAACCGAGCGAATGCTAACTGTCAATCAAATTCGTTCGGTTTTTATTTGGATGTTCGTTTGATGCGTACTTCGAATCGCTACGTTTTCGTTGGCTGATGTCCACCTAATAAAGACAAGATGGACCGTATTCTTCTATTGGTTGATAGGTATCTAAACAGTGATGAAGAGGAAAAATCAGCATGGCGGTCCTTTATTTTTTTAGAAATTGGACTATGGCATAAAAAGGCGGTTTCCATGCAGCTCAGCTTTCTACCTGTAACGGTAATAGGCAAAACGGAAATCACACCAGAAGAGAAAGTATCTCCTTCAACGAAGGCAAGGTGCGCAGATTCCAGCGGGATGAGCGCGAGCTGAAGATCCACTTGGCAAAGCGGTATGCTTTGCCAAGTTAGCTGAAGCCGTGCCCGCGGAAAGCGAAGTACCTTGCCGGAGTGGAAGTGGCACTTTTCATAGGGTGGAAAGTTTGCTTTTTGTTCATCAAAAAAACCGAACGAATGGTGAAATCGTTCGGTTTTCATTTTGGTCATGATGCTTTTGTCCCAAGCTTTTTTTACACAATATACGATTAATTTTCTATCTTAATTTGATAGGTTCGAAGCCAGTGATCAATTTGGCCGAGATGGGCCAACAGCTGCGGCCCAGTCATTAGTTGACCAAACCACGGTGCCTCTATTTGTTTTCCTTCTGTTTGAATCAATTTTTCGATTTCTTTCCGACTAAACAGTTCAAACAGCCTGGCATCCGGATCCCTGCTTATTTCTTCCAGCCATGAAACAACGGCACCCGTGTAGACAGGATTGTGGGTTTTTGGATATGGGCTCTTTTTCCGATAAAGGATTTCATTCGGGAGCAGCCCCTCCAATGCCTTTCTTAAAATCCCCTTTTCCCTACCGTTATATGTCTTCATTTCCCATGGTATATTCCAAACATATTCAACAAGTCGATGGTCGCTGAATGGGACCCTTGCTTCAAAACTGGCCCCCATACTCATCCGGTCCTTTCTATCCAGAAGTGTCGGCATGAACCAGTTCATGTTTAGATAAAACATTTGCCGGCGCTGTTTTTCCAGGGGACTGTCCCCCTCATATTCCGGCGTTCCATCGATCGTTTCCTGGTATCGTTTCAGCATGTAACCCTGTAAATCGAGTTTTTGTTTCCATTCTTCCGTTAATAAGGATCGTCTCACTTCAGAGGAACGAATCCATGGGAAGCCTTCCCGGGTTAAATCGTCTTCACGATAAAACCAAGGATATCCTCCAAAAATTTCATCCGCGCATTCTCCGGAAAGGGCGACGGTCACCTCCTGTTTCGTCTGACGGCAAAACCAAAGTAGCGAGGAATCTACATCCGCCATCCCAGGCAAGTCACGCATCTCAACAGCTTCTTTCAACATTTCTGCCAACGTCATGTTATCCATGACAAAGGGATGATGATTGGTCCCGCTAAAGGTGCTCATCTTTCCGATAAAGTCATTGTCGCTATTCGGTTGAAAGGAACTTTGTTTAAAATATTTTTCATTGCCCTGATAATCGATCGAGAATGTCGATAACGGCCCTTTTCCATTAGCCTGCAAGTAATTGGCCGCAATCGCGGTTATGGCGCTTGAATCCACCCCTCCTGATAAAAAAGTGCCGAGGGAAACATCGGAAACCAGCTGTCGTTCTACAGCATCAGTCAGCAATTCCCTAATAGTCCGGGCTGTTGTTTCCACGTCGTCTTCATGCTGTTTGCTGACTACATTCCAATAGCGGTGCGTTTGAAATCCATCCTGATTAAAAATTCCGATGTGAGCAGCAGGAATTTCATTGATCCCTTTGAATACTCCATGACCGGGAGTACGAGATGGACCAAGCGCAAGCACTTCACTTAATCCTTCACGATCCAAAACAGGTTCTACTTCAGGATGAGCCAGCAGCGCTTTTATTTCAGAAGAAAACAAGAGCCCCTCCCCATGCTGTTTGAAAAACAACGGTTTGACGCCAAGGCGGTCTCGCGCCATAAACAACTGCTGCTTTTCCGAATCCCAGATGGCGAACGCAAAAATTCCATTTAACTTTTCGACACAGGCCTCTCTCCACTGGATAAAACTCTTCAATAATACTTCCGTATCAGAATGGGAAGTAAAACTCCAGCCTTTTTCCAATAGTTCTTGGCGCAGGTCCTCTGTATTGTAAAGTTCACCATTGTAAATCATGACATATTTTTCTTCCCCGCGCAGGCACTCCATTGGCTGCTTTCCACCTTCGGGGTCGACAACAATCAATCGTTGATGACCAAACGCAGCGTGATTGGAAATCCACTCGTTATATTCATCAGGTCCCCGATGCCGGATGGTCCCAGCCATTTTACGAACGGTGGCTATTTCCCCGGATAAGTTGCGTTTAAAATCTATCCAGCCTGTGATCCCACACATATACGAAAACACACCCTTTCTTTTAGCCCTTCTATATGCTTATGATAAAAGCGCCCAGAGTGTGTCTAAGTCAAGCCTATTTTGCCACAAGTGATCCTCAAGAAACAGCTGCAATCACAAGATTGAAGTTGTTTCTCGTAGATTTTATAAACAGATAGCACACTTTTCCCCCAAATTTAATCCCATACAAAAAACACCGTCTCCGCAGAATATCCGCGGAGACGGTGTAGAACAAACTCAAGACATGAAATGCAGGCCGAATGGCAGTCTGCCAAAACCTAGAACCAGAACAATGAGCACCGCGATAGCAAACTGTACCCAGACACCCAAAACTGGCTTGCCTTTGCTGTATTTCACAGCAATCATTTCCATAGCTGCGATCACCCAAATTCCTGCCAATCCCTTAACGATGACTTCTCCAAGCATATAACTTTGCTGGAAGTAGTACGCAATCAAGTCACCACCAGAATACAAGATCAACAGGTAATCGAGTCGCAAAATCATCTGTAAAATTTTTGCCGGTTTGTCTTTACCCTGCTTTTTAAACATCAAAGCTAGTCCAAATAAAATAAACGCTAGTACCCATGAAGTGATATGTAGATGCGTCGTCATGACGTACCTCCTTTTTATTCAATCAACGCTATCATATCATTTTTCCGAAAACATTTCATTTGAAAAATGTGTCCTTTCGCACATTTCTATGAACACCATCTTTCATTCAATAAAGGAACAAGAAGTTCTATCCAGCGTAGTTGGGAGTACCGGAGCGGATTTTCACTGGAGGTGGTGGCTTCTACATCCCTACAGGACGTGGGTGATTTTAGTAGAAGGTTTCCTTTTCACCGTGAGGAACGGACCAGCAAGCTAACGACGAAATTCGCCGTGTCATTTTTCCCGCATTTTTGAACTTCCTCCCTATATACAATGTTCAAATAGAGGACAAAAAGGACCAAGAAGTTCTAGGCAGCGCAGGTGGGAGTACCGCATTGTATGCCTTCGATACATGAGGAACGGACCAGCAAGCTAACGACGAAATTCGCCGTGTCATTTTTCCCGCATTTTTGAACTTCCTATATATGAAAAAACTGTTATAATTGAAAGCGTATGCTTAACATTGAAACGGAGGGATACCATGGTACGATCGAGTCAGGAAATCATTGACCAAACGCAGGAATATGGAGCTAAAAATTACCACCCGCTGCCGATTGTGGTTGCCAAGGCTGAAGGAGTCTGGGTAGAGGATCCCGAAGGAAACCGCTACATGGATATGCTTAGCGCTTATTCAGCAGTCAATCAAGGACACCGGCATCCACGGATTATCGATGCCTTGAAGCAGCAAGCAGACCGCGTAACCCTGACATCAAGAGCGTTTCACAACGACCAACTAGGTCCATGGTACGAAAAAGTATGCAAGCTGACAAACAAAGAAATGGCATTGCCGATGAATACTGGAGCTGAAGCGGTAGAAACCGCCATTAAGGCAGTACGGCGCTGGGGCTATGAGGTGAAGGGAATTCAGGAAGACCAGGCAGAGATCATCGCCTGTACCGGTAACTTCCATGGCAGAACAATGACTGCGGTTTCCCTATCTTCAGAGGATGAATACAAGCGTGGATTCGGTCCAATGTTACCAGGAATCAAACTGATACCATATGGTGATATCAACGCGCTTAAAGAGGCTATTAACGAAAACACGGCAGGATTCCTGATGGAACCAATCCAAGGGGAAGCTGGTATTGTCATCCCACCAGAAGGTTATTTAAAACAGGCCCATGACATATGCAAACAAAACAATGTCCTGTTCATCGCTGATGAAATTCAAGCAGGTCTGGGCAGGAGCGGAAAAATGTTTGCCTGTGATTGGGAACAAGTTTCCCCTGATGTATTGATACTAGGCAAGGCACTTGGCGGAGGAGTATTCCCAATCTCTTGTGTTGTAGCGAATAAAGATATTCTCGGTGTGTTCAATCCTGGATCGCACGGATCCACTTTTGGCGGAAACCCCCTTGCATGTGCTGTTTCAATCGCAGCCCTTGATGTATTGGAAGAGGAAAAACTGGCGGATCGTTCGCTCGAACTTGGAAATTACATGATGGGAGAACTAGTAAAGATTAAAAATCCGGCAATCAAAGAGGTTCGCGGAAGAGGATTGTTTATCGGTGTTGAACTAACGGAATCCGCCCGGCCTTACTGTGAACGGCTGAAAGCAAAAGGATTGCTTTGCAAAGAAACACACGAAAACGTCATTCGTTTCGCTCCACCGCTGACAGTCGAGAAATCAGATTTAGTTTGGGCGGTCGAGCAAATTAAACAAGTACTAGAATCATAATTCACCAAGAAGTGGCTGGTCCAAAAGATCGTATCGAAAGCAAAGACCGAACGCTGATTCGAATTTTCAAACATTCGAACACGTTCGGTTTTTTGATGAGTGCTTATCAGTGTCTTTTCCGCCATTCATTCTAAAAAGAAAGTTAGAAAGCCTCCTATTACCAAGTTCATTCGCTGGTCCCTCGCTTTCTCCATTGCATCACCAGCCATAAGCACAACAGAAGTACTTTTCACACTTCCTATCCTGTCATCGTTCGGTTAGTCTGTGTTATGTAATACCCCAACCTCTTCCCTTTTCTTTAATCAACAGACCGAACGCGTCGCCTTAACTGTTGCTTTTCTCCGTAAGTCAAACTCCGCCAAAGCCACTCTGCAGGACCAAAACGAAAATACCTGAACCACCACTTGCTCAGGAAGATTTGCAAACTGAAAATCATGAGGACGAGTACGACTGAATAGATAGGTCGTACGGCTCCATAGAGTCCGAGACCTGCACTATAAAACAGAAAGAAGCAAATGAGTGACTGTCCCAAGTAATTAGTAAGCGACATCCTTCCCACAGAGGCAAGCGGCATTAACAACATTCGACCATACTTTGTGCGGAACGCCAAAGTGACGGAAAGTACATAGAATAACGCAGAAGCACTTCCACCAACAGCCCGTTTCGCCTCATTTAACCAAAATGGATTGCCAATTATATAAGGACCAACTTTCATAAGGATAAATACGATACAAGTCCAAATCCAAAGCTTGACCAGTACCGACCGATATCGGTCGGTGTCATGCAGCCACCTCTTGCGGGAAGCATACATCCCCAATAAAAACATCGGGAGCAGGCTGAATGTCAAAAACAAGTAGGCAATTCCTCCATTGGCATATAACCAGTCCGCAGCATTCTGCCGTAAAATGTCCAAGAGACTCCCTTCTCCATAGTTGGCCATTGCCTCTGCAATTCTCTGACTGTCCCCTGCTGATATATCCGAAAGGAAATTTCTGGCTGCATAGGATAACATGGTTAGAAGCCCGGTCGGTATTAACAGCAGGCCCAAACTCCACCCCAATAACGTGCGGTTCTGCCTCCGGTAAAAACAAAACAACCAAAAACCGATAATTCCATAGGACAACAAAATATCTCCGTGCCAAATCAAAAAGGCGTGTATAATCCCAAAACAAATCAAAACCACAAGCCTGCGGACCAATACATAGATTGTGTTTTGTTTTTTCTCCTGCAGCCTGTCATACATCACTTGCATCCCGAATCCGAACAAAAAGGAAAAAAGTGTATAAAAGCTGGCTTGAAAAAAAATATCGATTCCAGTCTGTACTGCATGATCCAGTTTATTGTCCCAGTAATCACCTGCTCCGCCATACAGAAAGAACGGAGCATTGAAGGCTGGCGCATTTACCATGAATATACCGAGAATGGCCAGCCCCCTCGCTGCATCTATCCAAATAAGCCGCTGGTTTTCATTTAGTGGAGAGCCTGTCTTCGTCATCAATTTCCCCCTTATTCCTATTTGCTTTCTACCTATTGTCATTGTAGCTGAATCGTTTGAAATGTACCATGACATTTTCATGGACGGTCGAACAGTTTTTAATCATTTTCATAAAGTATTAGAAAGGAGGAATCGTGCTATGCCTGCGGTAGTAGGAGCGGTAAAAGTCAATACGGTATCTTCATCGAGCATATTCAATATCGGGGATGTCTACGCCATCAATCCGTACACGACTTCCAAAACCTTTGCCGGCGGCGGCTCTTTCAATACGGGGAACGGTATCCAAATCCAACTCCAAAACTCTGTCACAAACTTTAAAGATGATGACGTAATTGATCAGCCGAATATTGGCCCATAAGGGGGATTCATTGTGCATTTGACCGTCCATCAATCCATCTCTATCCACACGCTGAAAGTGAACAGTGTTTCCAACTCATCCATTCTGCAAATTGGCAGCGCGGGTATCATTCGAGCCAATGCGGAACTTTATAATACCGGCGGTTACACCGAACAAGCCGAGGAAGCAGAAGCAATTTCCGAACAGGAACCACTCGTCCCGCTTGCCCCACCTGGATAATGCACCAATTCGCTTTTTCAGCATAATCTAACCTTGTAACCTATAGGTCTTTGCCCAGAAAGGAGTTTTCCAACGATGCATCCACAGTACTGGCAAGCATACTTCAACCAGCTGCAGCAATATATCCAAAACCAGGAGCAGCGGCTGCGAGACCTGGAAGCAAGGGTGGCCGACTTGGAAAATAATCAGAAGACCAATCATACGAATGTTGAGAGAATCGACTATCATTTTGATCAATTAAAAATAGAACGCCTTGATGGAACCTTGCATATCGGAATAAGTCCTGAAGGCTTGGAATCCATTGAAGATTTTGCTGTCAACCAGCAGCAGCCAGCGGCTATTCAGCCTTACTCACCCCCACCGGGACAACAAATTGTCGCAAATCTGGACCGCTTTGTAACGTCCGAAGCTCCAATGCTGTTGGAAAAATTGTCCAATCAATACAAACGGGCACTCTCCCCCAAACAGCGCGATATTTTGCTCCAGGATATAAAACAACAGCTGCCAGAACGGGCGGCTTACTATCTTGAACATAGGGAGGGGGACACACCAGATGCTGAGTTCATCCAAGATCAAGTCTGGAAGGAAATCAACCATTCCCTCCATGAATTTTTTCGAAAAGGAGATTTCCCTGAATGAATTATACCGTACACAATTGGGACATAAATGTCGGCAATATTGAAGTTTCCGGTGTCTCTTCCTCTTCCACACTCTTGGTCGGGGATAATGAACAAATCAATTTGCAGTCCTTTTACGATACCCCTCCTGAGTCTTATATTGTTGGTTCCCTTGTTCCGTTGGGCCGTCAAGCAGAGGAAGATTATTAATGCAGAAGCGCACTTCCTATGTAGATACCATCTATGTCAATTCAGTGGCGTATAGTTCGATTTTTGAAATCGGGGATGTAGGCAGCATACGGGCCAAGATGCTGGCCATTGCCGTTCAGGAAGAGGGGATTACCAAGAAAGGGGATGTGCCGGTTGAGTTTGCTGACTTTCCCGTATTCAGCAAACAATCCGCGGCTCTTCCTCCTGCTCCCCTCGTCAGACAGACAACCATCCATCATCGTCCCAAAATATGTGTAGGAAACATCAGCGTGCTTGGGGTATCCGCTTCTTCCACTGTGCAGTTGGGAAGTTTGAACGTTCTGGATACCGAAGCGCGGATAAAACACATTCGTATTCTCAGGGAGGAACAGAATAACTCTCCGGTCAATACAATGTATTAAATGCAAAAAAAGAAGGTGTCATATAATGCCGTCGATAGTCGGACCAATCAAGATCAACGGTATAGACGGAGGGGTCATCAACTTTGGTGACAGCTTTTATCTTTCCCCTAAAAGCACTTCCAAAGTAAGTTCCGGCTCTGGTTCTTTCAATACCGGTGACTTCATCAATACCAACAGCGGTTTGAGTGCTACAAATACGGCTGACCCCGACGTTGCAGATCAAAATGTTTCCGCAAACGCTTAGTCCGTTTTTCGGATGCGGAGATGTTTTCCGCTTGCCTGCTTCATTACGTACTAGTTTCCAGGGGAAGGGGAAAACGTATGCTGGAATGAGGAAGAAAAAACCGGTTTGCCAAGAAAGCGAACCGGTTCCTTCTATTCTTTCAACTATTGGACAAGCAACTTCTTAAACTTCCATTAACAATGCCCCATCAAAGAAATACAGATACTTTTTCGTGACTGGCTGCTTCCAAATTTGTTCAAGCGCCCGTCCATATAAATCAAGCTGGACCTGATAGCGCGATAATAGTTGCCGCTTCAGCTCGGGCGTAACGTCTCCATCGACACTGTCTGTTTTATAATCGATGATGATCCATCCCTCACCGTCCGGGATAATACAATCTATCACCCCTTGGACAAGTACCTGTTCATCAGTTTCTTCCTGCCAATCTGCATATACTTCTTTTGCATTGATAGATAAACTGAACGGAACCTCCCGTGTTACTTTTTCTGTTTCAATAGCCATCCTGCCTATTTCTGTCGTAAAGAAGCGCTCAATAGCTGTACTATCAATGACATCGGCTTCTTCCTGCGTTAGTATCTCTTTGGTTACCAGCCCCTGGACGAATTCGACAAGCGCAGTCTTTTTCCATGCCCGATCGAATGGCAGATGCTGCATGACGGCATGCATGGCACTTCCTTTTTCGGCAGCTGTCAATCGCTTTTCCTGCTGCATAAAGCGTGGCCGCCTGATGATAGGCGCCTGATGACGCTGAACTAGCTGATCACTACTATACTCATCTTTTATTTCCCGTTGTCGTTTCAACTCTGTTACGGTTTGTTTAGCACGATAAAAGGCTGCATTCCTGTTTGGATAGACAAAGGATAAACGGGCTGCCACTTTATTATCCAATTCTGGCCTCGTATCAGGAAGGGTCTTCCATTCTTGTACAGATGTTTTGATTTTTTCCTGTTCCACCGCTTCCAACGTATCCAGATTGGCGAATTCACTGCCATGTAACAACTGGACCTGCCAATCGGAACTGTCACGCCGAATTGACTCTGGAACTTGGACGCTTACTTCTACATCGCGGAGCGGTTGATTGGCATCATGCCTAATCAGAGCTGGTCCGACCCAGTCGAGATAGCTTTGGGTTTCCAAACGGAAATGGGAAGGCAGTACCCATTCGGGATGATCAATGATTTGCTGCCACTTTTCCTGCTTCTTTTCAAAGGACGCCACATTACCGACCATTACCAACTTCTCTTTAGCCCTAGTCAATGCCACATACAGCACGCGCATTTCCTCTGCAAGCATTTCCCGCTGCTTCTCTTTTTTCAACGCATGATAAGCGAGGGTCGGGTACATGATGCGTTTGTCCGGATCAATATATTTACTGCCGAAACCGAGGTCTTTGTGCAGCAAGTATTTTTGCTTCAAATCCTGCTGGTTGAATTGTTTATCCATTGCCCCGACGATAACGACTGGAAATTCCAGCCCCTTGCTTTTATGGATAGTCATCAAGCGGACGACGTCCTCCTGTTCGCCCAGAGCTCTGGCTGCACCTAAATCGTCGCCGCGTTCTTCCATTCTCTCAATAAACCGCAAAAAGCGGAACAACCCACGGAAAGATGTATTCTCATAGGTACGCGCCCGATCATATAATGCTCGCAAGTTAGCCTGGCGCTGTCTTCCGCCTGGAATCCCGCCGACAAAGTCATAATAGCCTGATTCCCGGTAAATCTGCCAGATTAACTCAGACAACGCACCTTGACGTGCGCGTAATCTCCAATCCTTTAACTGGTTGATGAACGATCGGACTTTTTCCACTTTTCGGTTATCGGCTGATGAGGCGATGAACGACTGCAAGGCATCGTAATAGGCTGCCTGTTTTTTCGCCAGACGGATTTCCGCCAAGTCTTCCTCATCGAGACCGACAATCGGGGAACGGAGTACCGAAGCAAGGGGAATGTCCTGTCTCGGATTATCGATTACTTTCAACAAACTGATCATGATTTTGATTTCAATCGCTTCAAGATAACCAGTTGAAAGTTCTGCATACACCGGGATCCCCTGTTGTTTTAATTCCTCGGTTATCGTCGGTGCCCACGTCATCGACCGCATCAGGATCACGATGTCGCGGTATTGGATGTCACGCTGGGTTCCACTCGCCTTATCGACTACCTTCATTGGCGGGATTTGTTCATCCCCGATCCATTTTTTTATCATCCGTGCATATGCACGTGCCTCCAGCTGTGCTTTCTCTAAATCCTGGAAATTTTCTTCCCCTGTATCTTCCTGCTGGCGTTCTTCCTGGTTTTCCCGATCAATGATGTGCAGTTCCGCATCTGTGTCACCAAACTGCAGTTCATCATAAATACGGTTGGCATAAATCAGTTCTGCCTCCGGTTCATACTCCATTTCACCGACGTCTTCACTTAGAAGCTGACGGAAAATATAGTTGGCCGCAGCCAATACCTGCTCCCGGCTTCGAAAATTCCTGGCAAGATCGATTCGTTTCCCTGGACTTGCTTCATCTGCATATTGCTTGTATTTATTCAAAAACAAGGAAGGCTCAGCATGCCGGAACCGATAAATGCTTTGCTTGACGTCCCCGACCATGAACATGTTCCCTGCACCTTCCTGATCGGTAATCAGCGAAAGCAACGTTTCCTGTACCAAGTTAGTATCCTGGTATTCATCGACCATAACTTCCGTGAAGTTGTTGCGGAGATTGCCGGCAACACTGGATGGGACAGGTTTTTCCGGAGTCGATGTGTCATCCAGTAATACCTGCAGGCAATAATGCTCTAAGTCGGAAAAGTCGACAATCGCTTTTTCCTTTTTCAATTGTGTATAGCGCCGTTTGAATTCCTTGACGAGCGAAGTAAGCTGGACAACGGTTGGATGCAGTCCTTTCATGTCTGCCAAATAGGCATCCATGCTCCGGGAAAACCAGTCTTCAGCCAGGTCATTCCAGCGTTTTTTATAGCTGCTTCGCAACTCCTTCACTTTGTCTTTTTTCTCTTCTGCACAGTCCGCTTTTTTTCTGGATAGCGTTTGAAACTTGCTTTCTTTGAAAAATTGTTGAAGTTTTTTCCATGAGATTTGTAGCAATGCCTTCGCCTGCTGGATCATTTCCAAATCAGCATCAATCGTTTCCGCATAATGGTAGGGACCATCGTTATCTCTGGTTAAGTCAAGAGCAGACTGTGCTTCATGCTGCATCGCATCCAGCTGGCTGTTCACTTCCCGCTTCAGGATGGGCAGCCAGGGCAGCGATTCTTCACCTGCCTCTTCATTCACATCGTACATCGCAGCCATTTGATCCAGCCATGCATCCGGCCACGGATTCTGTGTCGCAAAATCATATAACTTAAGAATCAGTTCTTCTACTTCCAAATCACTGCGGTCATTGGAAAAGCGGTCTACCACTGAGAAAAATGCTTTTTGTTCCTCTCCTTCTTTTCCGTACCAATCTTCAAACATATCTTCCAGGACTTCCTGTCTGATCATATCTCCTTCAATATCATCGGCGATACGGAATCCAGGGTCGATATCCAGCATATAGGCGTGTTGCCTGACTACATCCATACAAAAGGAATGCAGCGTCGATATCGATGCCCGCTGCAACAACGACAACTGCTTTTTTAAATGGAGAGAGCCGGGGTTTTCCTGTAGTGCTTCTTCCAGTGCGGCCCCTACACGGTTCCGCATCTCCTGAGCTGCTGCGTTGGTGAAAGTTACGACGAGAAGGGAATCGATATCCACCGGATTTTCCTTATTCAACAGTTTTTGGATGATTCTTTCGACAAGTACTGCCGTTTTACCAGATCCGGCAGCAGCCGCGACCAGAATATCGCTTCCAGCTGCGTAAATTGCTTCTTCCTGTTCTTTGGTCCATTGCGGCATCAGTCTTCCTCCTTCCGGGTGATCAAATCGAGTACTTCGTCGTCCTTCATATCCTTCAGTCTGCGGTAATTATTTTCGTGGAGCGTCGGGTCAAATTGGCAAACCGATTTAAACGGACAGTAGGTACAGGCCACTTGCTGCTTCTGCTGATACGGGTTGAGATGTACACCACCGTCGGTAATATCCGTGCCAGCCTGTACCATCAGGTCCCGGATATACTCACGCAATTGATCGAAAGCTTCCTGTCCTGCAGTATAGGAACCTTTGCGGAAGCCACCGTTTTTTTTCAATCCGGCTGGGACGATTTGACTCATTCCGCTGTCAAGCCCTGTATCCATCATTTTGACAATTTGTTCGTCTTCCAGCAGCAGCCCCTGCATTTTGAATTTCTTAAAAATCTCCTGTTCGATATCCGGATCATCAAGCCGTTTATTGCCGGAAATCATTGGATTGTGAACATGAAAGTACAATACTCCGGCAGGGCTTGCCTTGGCGCCGAGCCATTGCTCCGAGTGGGATAAAATCACATCAAGATAAGACAGCATTTGCAGGGCAAGACCGTAATAAACTTCTACGAGATTCAATCCCTTGGAGCTTGATTTATAATCGATAATCCGCAAAAGCAAATTTTCCTGTTCCAATGCTTTGTCGACCCTGTCGATTCTTCCCCGCAGCATCAGTTCGAAACCATTCGGCAGGTCGATCGTAATCGGCGGCAGCTCCTGGTTGGGACCGAATCCGAGCTCCAATCCGATGGGAGAAAATTTACTTTGTCTTGCCTGTTCACTTAAAACGAAAGCCGCCCTGGCGATAATCTCCTGAAGCTTTTGCTGAATATACTGGTACCGGTTCGAGCTGTGCAGGATTTGATGCTGCAGCACAGGAGCAAGGTTTTGTACCGCCCGGCTTGCATACTTGCTGGTTTCGTCCCGTTGCAAGTCGGAAAAATTGCGGCCTTCTTGTTGAATCCATTCCGTGATTTTCTTTAATGCCTCATGGAAAAGCTGCCCAATATCCGGGGCATCCAGTTTATAAGTGCGGCGTTCCTCCAAGCCTAGACTGTACTTGGCAAAGTGCTGATAGGAACAGCGGTAATACATTTCCAGACGGGAGACACTCGCTTTCACTTCACGTGGATACAACTGTTTGGCTGTTTCCTCTTTTAAATTGGTCGGCGTATTTTTATAAAACAGACTTTGCAGAATGGTAAATACAGTGCCATCCTTCGGCTCATGCTCGATATACCAGTTTAATACATTCCACCAGATATCATGAATCGGATAGCCGCGCAAATTCCGGGCCAGCTGCGCTGTCAGCGCCGATCTCGTCTTTATGGGGGTCGAGATGAACCGGTCGGCTTCCATCAGTTCTTCCGGATCCTGCAGTAGCAGGTGATCGCAACAGGTCGGGAATAAATCCTCGATACGATTAATCAACTGGGATGGTACTTTTGATTTTCCTTCCTCATCACTAAGCGGATAGCTAATCCAAAGCTTGTCCTGTGCACAAGTAAAAGCAAGGTAGACATAAAACCAGTCATCCAGCAGCTGGCGTTTGCTGCCATCTGCCAAACGGAGACCTTGCTCCGCAAGCAATTCCCGTTCCTCTTCCGAAATCATGCCATCTGCTGCCGGCTTCATCGGCCAGACCCCTTCGTTGACCCCCAGCAAAAAGGCACACTTGATACCGCTGATCCGCGACCGGTCGATTGTACCGGTGACAACATGGTCCATACTTGGTGGTACATGGGCAAATTTGAGCGATTCAAAACCGGACTCCAGGGTAGTACGGAACACCTGTAACGACAAACGCTCTTCCCCGATAATCTCTACCATTTCATCGAGAAGCTGAATCACCCCGTCCCATACTTGTTCCTGTTCCCGCCCTTGTTCATTTCGCCCCTGCTCGTCCAATTCCGTACGGACTTCTTCCAGTTGGCGTGGTACTTGGAGCGTTTCCAACCATTCAAAAAGGATACTCGCTCTATCCATGACAGTAGCCGCTCCCCTGACTTGTTCGTCAAACGGTTGAAGAAACTGGACTACTTGGCTGCGGTAGCGGTTGATCCTCGACTGGATTTCCCGTTCTTTATCTGTTTGCGATGCCTGGTCAAATCCCCGAAAACGCTGAAACCTCCACTCCTGGTCACTGAACCAGCGGTCTCTACCACGGATGCCATATTCCAGAACATAATTTTCCAATTCATCAATCGCATCTTCCGTTAAAGGATATTCACTGTCAGATGCAGGAATAAAGCCCGTTTTCAGAAGACGGAATACCGCATCATAGCGCCAGTTCCCTTCCACTACATCAAGTGCGGAACGGATAAGCTCCAGCAGCGGATGATTCATCATCGTCCGTTTTTCATCGATAAACACAGGGATACCGTAATCTTCGAAAACGGTGTCGATCAAATCATGATAAACGTCCGTTTGGCGGATCAGAACAGCGATATCTTTATACCGGTAGCCTTCCTCCCGGACGATACGCAGGATTTCCTGTGCCGCTCCTTCTACTTCTGCACGCGGATGGACAGCCTGTGCCAGCTGAATCGGCACATAGCCCGGGTATTCAGGTGCCGGTCGTTTATCAAAGTACTTCTCCAAATGAGAAAAATATGGTCTGTTGGCAAACCGTCCTTCTTCCTGCCCAAGGTGCCGGATTTCATCGACCGGGATGCCGTTTTCCTTTGCAACAGCCCGGACAGCATGATAGGTTTCGGTCGGCAGACAGAACAAATCCAGTTCAGACGCTTCTTCATCTGCTGGCCCATCTATAGCCAGAGTGATGGTCACCTGCTTTGTTTTTTTCATCAATGCTTCGACAACTTGCATTTCCTGCGGCGTGAAATGATGAAATCCGTCAATATACACTTCTGCATCTTCAAGGGATGATGCCTCTTCTATTTTTTCCGCCAACAGCTGCAGCTGATCCTCACTATCAATATATTGATCTCGCAACGCATCGACCAACCGGTCATAGATATAACTCAAGTCTTCCAGCTTATTCCGCAATGCATTCTCCCCGGGGTACTTATGGGTGAAGCGATCCATGTTAACGATTTGCCCGGCAAGTGCTTCAGGGGAAATCCGGTACCGTTTGAACTCGGTGATCATCTGCTCCAATTGCTCCATGAAGCCTTGCTTTTCAATCGCTTTTTGGAACACATTCCAATCGGATTTCCGTTCCTCGGTGATTTTCCGAAGCATCATTTGGACACCCGTAGAGCTGATAAACTTCCTGGTGCCTCCTCCGGTCTCCTGAAAAACCCGCCAGGACAAACGTGAAAAACTGAATACCTGCCCTCTGATGCTCCCGTTGATCGAATCCCTTTTCAGTAGCGCATATTCCTGCTGAAAGGTCATTTGGTCCGGCACAATATACAAAAGCGGTGGTCCTTTTGGATCTTCGTTCAATTTTCCTTCTATTTCCTGCAGGCAGTGATTACTTTTTCCAGCCCCTGCTTTTCCTAATAAAAACCGGACACCCATCGTCACTCTCTCCCCTTTTTCACAAAATTATCCTTGAAACATATAGTACACTAGTCTATCGAAAAGGAGGCGGCAGAATGGCCAAGCAAACGATTAGCGCGGCCGCCTTGATTTATTGTGCTGTTTTTGTCGCAAGCAGTTTGTATGTAATGATCCCCTTGCATCCGCTGCTGTCCGAAACGTACAACGTATCAATCGGGAATGCTTCTCTGGCCAGTTCTTTCTTTATCCTGGCATACGCATTCGGTCTTTTGTTTTTCGGGTTTTTAGCCGATCAGCTGCCTTTAAGCCGGATCATGTTGACCGGTATGGCTATATTGACGCTAATAACCGCGGCCATCGCCCTGGCTGATTCCATCGAATCTATTTTATTATTGCGTGTAATACAAGGGCTGCTTGCTGCAAGTTTCGCACCCCTGGCATTCGGCTATTGTTTTCGCAGCTTTTCCCCCGCCCTGCAGGGATTAGCCATCGCTCTCATCAATACCGGATTCCTTTTTGCCGGTGTATTCGGTCAAATTATTGCAGCAGCATTCGCCGATATTTTTTCTGTTTCCAGTGTGTTCATTGCCTTCAGTGTATTTTATCTTTCCTGTTTCATTTTTTTATTGTTTACCTTGCAACCATCTGCCAAAGCAAACGGTCTTCAGTTCAAGAAACTTACTGCTTCTATTTTATCATGCTTGCGCAACCGCATTGTCCGCAGTCTTTACCTGATCGCCTTTTTCCTATTGTTTCCGATCATGCTGTTCTATGGGGCTTTTGAAATCTATCTTTATACCAGCTGGCCCGAATTTCCGATTCCGCTGCAGTTGTTCCGCGCCATCAGCTTAATCGGGATTCTCCCTTCTTTTTTTACAAGCATTGTGTTGAAAAAATTCGGAGCCAAACGGGTACTGCGGCTGCATTTGGCGATTATGGCAGCCGGGTTTCTTCCAGCGGCTATTCATTTAAATGTAGGAACCATTGCAATTGCTTCCTTTTTCATGATTGTATCCACATCGCTGACCATCCCCATGGTTGTACTCCTGGTTGGACGTCATGCAACCGCCGGAACAAGTGCTGTTGCGATTTACTCGTTTACCCTTTTGTCTGGTGCTACTATGGGATCTGCTTTAGCTCCAACAATCGGATTTTCGCTAGTATTGCTGCTGATTCCACTCCTGTTTACCGGGCTGACCGTTTTTGCAAGGGTGCTGCCTGATTAAAAACAGCTCCCTTGCTGTTTCTATCCCATTATAGAACAAACGTTCGTTTTATTCAATTACATAGCGGTCTGACCAGAGATTGGACAAGCTTTCTTTTGGTAGAAAAAATCCGGATAATCCTTTACCAAACAGGGAATAACGAAAGAGTCAGGGAAGGAGGAAGAATTTACATGTTCTGGATGAGTTTTTTGTTTGCTTTGTGTTTTGTTTTGATTCATTTATTTTCCGAAAAATTGCTGTTCCTGAACAATGTACCGAGGAGCAGGCTTCTGTCTATTTCCGGCGGCGTTGCTGTCGCATATGTGTTTATTCATTTATTGCCCGATCTGAATGAACACCAGCAGGCTGTCGAAGAGACATTGACTACAGAAGGTTTATCTTTTCTGGAATCACATATTTACCTGGTCGCCCTTGCAGGACTGACCCTTTTTTATGGACTGGAACGGATGGTAAAAGTGTCTAAACGAAAAAATAACGCTGCCGGTCCGGGTAAGACCAATACGGGAGTTTTTTGGACCCATATTGGTTCCTTCTTTTTTTATAATGCGATTATTGGCTATTTATTGATTACTGAGGAATTTACGGACATTACAGGAATGTTTTTTTACTTTCTGGCGCTGGCTGTCCATTTTATCATTAATGATTTCAGTCTCCGCGAACGACACGAAAGGGTTTATGATAAATACGGCCGCTGGCTGCTGAGCGTGGCAGTGCTGGTCGGCTGGATAGTAGGAAGTTTGTATGAGGTGAAGCCGTTCCTTGTTTCCTTTTTAACAGCTTTTCTTGCCGGCGGTGTCATTCTCAATATTTTAAAAGAAGAGCTTCCCGAAGAAAGACAAAGCAGCTTCGGCGCTTTTTTGACGGGTGTTGCCGGCTACACCCTGCTGTTGTTGATCATTTGATTACACACCAATAGGGACAGCCCCTCCTGAGATGACTGTCCCTGTTGGTTGTTTCGTTTTATCCCAATTACCTTCATCCCACGTATATGGCGTACCATTTTTTATCATGGTAATGTAAGGTGCTAATACGGTGCTACGGAAATACACTACGCTCTCCGTGCGAAGCCTGCGGAAAGCGAAGTATTCTGTCAAAGCGAGTCTAAGCACTTTATAATAACATAGAACTAGCTTCTCAGGTTTCACTAGGTTGCATTTTGTATCACTGTAAGATTGAGCGTGCGAAAAGTTTTTTTAAAAGCTCACACCTAATTGTGAAAGCGGCCAGTATCTCACGTCAACCTTTCCGACGACCTCGTCTTGGGAAACAAATCCGAAATACCTGCTGTCCAGGCTTTCCCGTCTGTTATCTCCCATGACAAACAGTTTCCCCTCTGGCACTTCACTCTCACCCGTGACTCCATCCAGGGAAAAATCTTCTGTCAGCGGTTTGCCATCATCCTTTTTAAACGGTTCTAAATACTCTTCCTCGACCGGCTCTCCGTTCAGATATAAACGGTCGTTCTTGTACTCGATCGTATCTCCCGGGGTGCCGATTACACGTTTCACGTAATCTTCTTTTTCATTAGCGTGAAAGACAATCACATCAAACCGGTTGATATTGTGCAAGTCATAGGCCATCTTGTTCACCATGATCAAGTTTTCGTCATACAGGGTAGGCTCCATCGATTTTCCGTCCACAACATAACTAGCAAATAAATACGAACGGAAAAGTACTGCCAGTATTCCTGCAATCACTACCGTCCGTAATACTTTCCAATAATTTATTCTTTTCATTGTCTTTTCCTCCAGGTGCTGTTTCTATCCATATTTTACCCTTCAGAAAAAATATTAATCCTCTATTTAAAAGCTACCCTCGTTCCCTGGCCTTGCTTTGCAGCCGCTGCTCTAAGAATTTACCGAAGATCCAAAACAACAGAATACAGATTCCGACGACGATTGTCTTGACCGGGTTCTGGGCAAAAGAAACAATACTGTCCCCCACGAAGGCAATCGTAAAAATCATCACCGTCTTTCCCAATAGCACGGCAAGGATGAATTGTTGAAAGCTGACTTTGGACAACGCAGCGACGATATTGATGACAGAAGACGGAGAAAACGGAAAGCACATTAGCAAAAACAACGGACCGAATCCGTGCCGTTCCAGCCATTCGGTCACCCGCTCCACTTGCTTATTTTTCCGCAGCCAAATAAAAAAACGTTTATTTCCAAGCTTGCGCACAAGCATAAAGACACATAAAGCCCCGGCACTGGCACCGATCCAGGAAAACAAAAAGCCTTCGAGCAATCCATATGCCGCTGCATTGGCAAGCACAAAAACGACCAGCGGCAAAAACGGCAGAAAAGCCTCAATGAAAGGCAGTAAAATGCCCGGCAGCGGTCCGAGGCCTTCATACGTTTTCAATAGCTGCATCAGCAAATCATCAAATCTATTACTTTCAATTAATTCTCTAAGTTCGTTGATATCTATGTTAAATATGTACAAGTTCTATTCTCCTCGCACCCGCACTTGCAGTTATGTACTGCTTACTAACCAGTTTCCCTATTTTAATTGTAATGTAAACAAGGAAAATTGCCCAGTCCGTTGTCTTTTTCTGTTAGAGGGTGTCCCCTGTGTCACATTCTCCCGTTGTTTTTCTTCTAATAAACACAGATAATAGAGACAGAGAACCTTTTAGGGGGGATAACATGTATGTTTTTTTGATGATCTCAGCCTTTATCGTCTGTATCGCTGCCCTTATTATAACATTGCGATTAGGAAAGTCGGAGTCAGACAAAGCGAGGGTCTATGAAAAAGCCGAGAATCGGCATGAACAGGAGTTGGATCGTTCGATGGACTATGAAAAGCGCTCGATGAAGGAAAATGTGCCCTTGCTAAGTATCATTTATGGAGCAACTTTTTTGATTGCTATTGCCTTGTTTCTGATTTTTTTCTATTTTCCCTTCTAAATAAGGAGGCCGGGACAAAACATGACCAACAAAGCAAAAACCGAACGAATTCCAAATGCCAATCAAATTCGTTCGGTTTTATTTGTGTATTTTCTTTTTATCCTGTTGTTTGATACGTGCTTCGAATCGCTACGTTTTTGTGCTCTGATTTCCACATGATCAAGACAAGATAAACCGTATTCTTCTATTGGCTGATAGGTATCTAAACAGTGACGAAGACGAAAATCAGCATGGGGGTTCCTTTATTCTTTACAATCTGATAATAGCATAAATAAGCGGTTTCCATGCAGCTCAGCTTTCTATCTGTAACAGAAATAGGGCAACACGGAAATCACATCTGAAGAGAAGGTATCTCCTTCAACGGAGGCAAGGTACGCAGACTCCAGCGGGATGAGCGCGAGCTGAAGATCCACTTGGCAAAGCGGTATGCTTTGCCAAGTTAGCTGAAGCCATGCCCGCGGAAAGCGCAGTACCTTGCCGGAGTGGAAAGTGGCACTTTTCATAGCATTTGCTTTTAGCTCATCAAAAAAACCGAACGAATTGGGAATCGTTCGGTTTTCATTTTGGTCACGATGCTTTTGTCCCAGGCTCCTTTTATTTTTGCCTGTCCCTCTCATGGCTTCGTGTGGAAGGGCTGAAGCTTCAACCTGTTTGTTCCACTCATCTTTATAAACTGGATTTTTATTTTCTTGACTCCTGTAGCACAGCCGTTTTGTTGCCCGTAAAGGCAGTGTTTATTGATTAGGCAGAATGGCAGTTACTCTTCTCCGGCAGGTTAGGTATAAATTACCAGGGTTTATTTGGTTGTAAAATAATCGCATTCTGCATATAATAAGAACAAACGTTCCCTTTAAGGAGTGAAAACAAATGGAAACTGTGCTTCATCTGGCTATGGAAAACAAAACAAAGGTAGAAATGATTTATCAGGCTAAAAACGGACGGCTGTCACAGCGCATAGTCCGAATTCTCCAGATTAAAGAAGAACAGGTGGTGGCTTACTGCTTTTACCGCAAGCAAGTCAGGACTTTTCGCCTGGAAAACATTTTGGCCATTCATCCGGCTAAAAAACTGCGACGTCGGGGGGCATAGTCATGCAAGGCAAACATCAGGACCGGGGAACCATTAAGTGGACTTCCCTCATGCTGCCTGAGCATGTGGAAATGCTCAATCAGTGGTATGAATCAGAAAAGGACGTTGAAAAACCGATTCTCAGCAGTGATAAATTAGAGGAAATGCAGCGAACGATCATGCAGGCAATCGAATACAAACAAAAAGTTTCCCTTTACTTCTATGAAGCACAGCGAATCGAAATGCTGGAAGGTTTCATAAAAGGAGTGGGAATGGGTAAACTTGAAATCGAAAACCACGACGGTCTCGAATTTCTTCCCGTCGAAGCCATCGTGGACGTGGAAATAATTGAGTAAACGGCAGGATTGCCGGGAGAAGGAGCCGACTACATTCGACGCATATAAGCTTTTTCAGGATTCACCGTCCTGCTCATTCTCCTCTTCCTCCGAATCCAGTTTCACATCATCCAGTTCGAGCCAGGAAAGCATTTCCCTTACTACTGTATTTATTTTTTCGTCCACCATTTTATCTCCATATTTCTTTTTGGCTCGTGCAATATTGTCGAGGACATCCTGCCCGAAATCAATGATCGGTGCATCGTTTTCCAGGTTGTTGAATAAATCGAGAATTTCATCAAGCGCTTTGTCGAAACGCTTGCTTTCCAATTCGGTTGCTTTCATTTTTTATCACCCAATCATAGGGTATCCGAAATACAGAAAAAATAACAGCCCATGCCGATGTCCTATTGACCTGCTTCGTGTTTCCGGCCTTTCACTGCCTTTATTTACTTTTTTCACAGGTTTTGGTTTTAGAATCAATCGGTTTGGGGTATAATAGAACACATGTTCGGTAAGGAGGAGTAATTGTGCGTTATCTCAGCGAAGAACAGCTTTCCGTTGCTTCCCGTTTTCTATTTCTTTCCATGGCCATTGTGGTCATCCAAAAGGATCTGCAGAGCATTCAAACAGGCAGTTTCAAAATCAAAGAGCCTTACACAGACCTGCTTGGCAAAATGGAGCAGGAAGCTGTAGCAGAACGCCGACAGCTTCGGAGCCGTATGGCAAATGAACAGCTGCAGGTCGTCTCTTTAAATAAAAATGATTCTTTCTCCTCTTTTTTATTTATCTGTCAGGGACGAGAAGAAAAAAGAAACTATTTTAATCCTGCCATTCGAAAAAAAGTGGAAACCATTCTACGGGAACTTATACAAAAGGCTCAGCAACCATATCAGCATTATTCTTCCACAAATACTTAATCCGGTGATCAAGCAAGTAACGAAATTGCGCAGTCCTTTGAATTTGATTCAAAATGATGCCGTGAGAAACAGGGAGTGTAATGGAAGTTCCATTCTTGAAGATAACTTCTGTGGATTGATTCGCAGCCTTGCTGATTCGATCGATATGCGAGTGGGCAATCCACGAGCATTGAGGGCTATTAGGAGAAGCTGTGGGGAAAAAATACATACCGCTCGAAGGATCAATGGAGACAGGTACTTTGTGTGTAATGTTGCAGATATCCTTGGTCCCTTCCTGCCTGCCCCGCAGACTGCTCCCAAAGAACTTACAGGCAAGGTCGATGATTTTGCTTGCCGGCTGTTTCACCTGGATTATTTCTTCTTCTTCCAGGACCCGGGAAGAAAACCTGTTCCCTTTATCCCCTCCAATGACAGCAAGCGTAAGCGGAGTTACTTCATAATGCGTTTCATACATCATAGACTACCATCCCTTCATTCAATAGTTAGGCATGTGAAAGGCCTACCCCTAATTTACCAGAAAATTGAATAAAATGGTAGAATAAATTGAATTTTTTGTAAAAAAATACGGCTATTTGTCATACTCGCCTCTTCATAATGAAAACGTTTTAACCCCGGCGTGCAGGTTTGCTATACTCTAGATATATCAAAGGTATTAAATCTTTCAAATAAGGAGGAAACGCCATGTGGAAAAAGAACAAAAAACAGAAAAACGAGTCGCAGCAGAAACAACTCCCCGTTAAGCCGGTGAGCCTTTCAGAGGTGAAAGATGCCGTCCGGCGATACAGCGCAGAATTGGCCTCTGAAATACCGTTGGAAGTGATTATCAACTCCGACAGGACGATTGACTACCAGCTGCTTGCTCCCTATTTGGAAGCCAAGCCGCAACAAACGTACTACATGTCCCGGGAAACGTATGAGATCTTCGAGGAAAAAGATAAACAGCTCGCCGAAGACCTGGACAAAGTTCAGCAAGCTGTCGACCATTATCGTGAGCAAACCGGAAAGCTTCCGGTAACAGAAGGAGACCCCGACAAACAAGTCAACTACTTGAAACTGGAAAAGCTCGGATTGTTATCCAACTGTCCGGATCGTCCCTTCTTCATTACGGAGGAGGAAGATATGGTCACCCACCGCCGGCCTTAGAGCGGTGTTTCAAGCAGTCGGCGTTTATTTCCCTCCAGTTCCTCGATTTTACGTTTTACATCTCCGAACAGTTCCTCCAGCTTGGCCACCGTCCGATCGGTTTCCCTTTTGACTGTGCTGACTTGTTCAAGCGAATCCTTGATTTGGCCTTGAATAAACCAGTCCGTTATCAGGCCGTCAAAAAAGTAATCAGCCACAGTCCAGCCGCCGGATATGGAAACGTCGACTGCAAACGAGTTACCGATATCATCAAGTTCATTCGAAAACTTACGCAACAACCGTTGGGCTACGTGTACCTCTTTACTCGCATCGTCAATGCGACCATGTTTAACTGCTGTGGTGATCATCCCACCGCCGAACATATCGAGCGTCCCCCAATTTTCTGCACTGCGCAAGGCTTCTTCCGCCTTGGAAAGAGCGCTTGATGCTTCCCGGCCGGCAGCCAGGGCTTCTTTGATTTCGTTGGCATCTGCCCGCAACTCGCCAATCGCTTCCGACAGATCAAGCAGCTCTTCTCCTGCCTGATGCCCGTGTTCCAACAAATACTGCTCCTTTTTCTCCAGGAGGCGTTCCACCTGTTCTTCCGGATAACCGAGTGATTCAATTCTGGCAGAGATTCTGCTATGCTCCCGTTCCAACTCTTCCAGGGCGGAACGTGCTTCCTTCCACTTTAATTGGGCTTCCAGTACCTCCTGCCGTTCTTTGTCAAGTAATTCCTCCTTTTTTCCGGCGATCGTCATAAAAACACCTTTTAGGCTGATTCCTTCTAGTTTTTCCACATCCACTTTTTCATCTTCCAGCCTTCGCTTCATCCGGGCTTCCGTTTTCCGTAAATCTTCCAACTGGGCAGCCAGGACGATAAGCTGGGTGTTCAAGTTTTGCTTTTCTCGCATCTTTTCCTTTTCATTCATTAGTTGTTCTTGAAAATCAATCATCAAGTTCATCCCATCCCTTCCCTTCTATTTACGAAGAACTGCCCGAATTGGTTTCACGCTCCGTAAGCTCTTTCTCAATTCGATTAATTCGCTCCTGAATCGATGGATGACTGTACCGCAGCCACTTTATCCAAAAAGCAGGATTCACATCGCTCTTCGACTGCTCTGCCATTCGTCGAAAACTGGAAATGCCCGCCCGCAGCTGATCACTGTCGCTTTTCTCTACTGCATAACGATCGGCAGAAGCCTCGATTTGCCGGGAAACAGCTAATGACAGTGGTTGTGCGGCAGTAAGCAGCAAAGAAAAAATCAGCAACAGAATCGGAACAGCTCGCAAATCATTCCAACGAGAAGATGACTGTTTCGTTAAAACATTCTTGCAGACAACCCGGTAAAGCAACGCACCAGCATAAAGCAAAAGCAAACTCAGTAGCAAATAGCCAGCCACTCCTATGTACACATGATGCTTCACATAATGGCCGATCTCATGGCTGAGGATAAACAGCACTTCATCCTGCGGCATTCCTTCTAGTGTCGTATCCCACAGGACAATCCGGGCATTCCCCATAATTCCGGTGACATAGGCATTAAAAGTGGTGGTTTTTTCACTCATATCGACTTGAAGCAGGGTAGCATCCTTCAGTCCCGCTTTTTCCGTCAAATCTTCGATTGCTGTTCGTAGCGGTCCGGGATCCATTGCCGTGAAGTCCTCATACAATGGATCGATCCAAACTGGCTGAATATACACCACGAACACAGCTGCCGGAAGCGCGAGCAACCATAATCCAAACCACCAATTTTTAAATCTGGCCATCAATACCAACGCCGCATAAATACAAGCTGCTAAAACGAGCCAGAAGAACAGACTGTCCAGCCCAAGCTCATAGAACCAGTTTCCGACTGTTTGATTGCTGGTTCCTTCTCTTCTGCTGATGGCAAACCAAATGACATTGAACGGAAGGCGAACGAACTGATAAGCGACAGTCAGCAGCAGCGAAAAAAGCAATGTTTTTAACCAAAGTCTGCCTGTGAATCGCTCGATATGTTCCATCCATACCATCGACCAGCCTTTTTTGATGATGGTATACAACAACAGCCATTCGAGTGGAAGCTTGGAAAAGTACATGGAGTGCGCCATAGCTGCGTAATTAGAACTACCATACGTCTCCAACGGATAAAAGAATAGGAAATATCCCCATATAATCATAAGAAAGAACAAATAAGCTGCCAGCAACTTTTTCATCTGATTTCCTCCTGCCGGAATTCTCATTCTCAGAAAAACGAATCCCCCGCCGTTCTTGGGCAGGAGATTCTTAAATTTTACCATATTCTTTTATCTGTCTGCTATATCGCTTATAATTGAGCCACTTTATCACGCAGCTGCTTCCGTAGAATTTTACCAGTCGTATTCTTCGGCAGTTCATCCAGGAACTCTACAACGGCAGGCACCTTATATTTAGCAAGCCGTTCTCCGCAAAACGCAATAACATCCGGGGCTTTCAAGGCGTTGTTTTCCGTGACGACAAAGGTGACGACAGTCTCTCCCTGATCAGGATCCGGCATACCGACGACAGCTACTTCAGCAATATCGGGATGCTCGTATAATACCTCCTCCACCTCGCGCGGATAGACATTGTAACCGCCGACCAAAATCATATCCTTTCGCCTGTCGACAATGTAAAAATAACCTTCATCGTCCATTCTGGCCATATCTCCTGTATACAGCCAGCCGTCCCGCAGTACTGCCTCCGTTTCTTCCGGCAGCTTGTAGTATCCGGCCATTACATTGGGACCACGAACGACTAATTCACCTACTTCACCAGGCGGAAGCTCGTTCCCCAACTCGTCTACCACCTTATTCTCGACATTTTTGATATTGGTACCGATAGAACCAGGTTTCCGTTCACGATCCAATGGGTTGAAACAAGTAACCGGTGATGCTTCCGACAAACCGTAGCCCTCGGATACCATCACCCCGAATTTTTGCTCGAAATTTTTCAATAGTGCCACTGGCATAGCAGCCCCTCCGGAAATGCAAAGCCTTATGCTCTGAAAGTCATCTGCATGCCCTCCAGGGGTTTGCAGCAAATAATTATACATCGTCGGAACTCCGGCAAAAACAGTCGCCTGTTGTTCTTTTGCCAGCTTGAACACTGCTTCAGGAGAAAACTTCGGTACAATCAGCACCGTTCCTCCATTCATCAACGGCGCATTCAATGCTACCGTCAAACAGAAGACGTGAAACATCGGAAGAGCCGCGATTACTTTATCCTCGCCGTCCATCTCCAGGTAATCTGCCGTATCCTTGGCATTGGAATAAAGATTACGGTGGGTGAGCATGGCGCCCTTCGGTTTTCCCGTCGTACCGGAAGTATAGAGCACCAGGGCAATATCATCTTCTTGAAGCTCAGGACGATCAAAACGAACATTTCCTTCTTCCATCAATTTTGAAAACGATTTCATTTTTGCTGATAAGACAGCGCCGACTGTCTCGGTACCGGCTCCGGTTTCCGCAATAATCATATGCTCTACATCCTCTAGAACGTCCGAGATTTGTGCGAACTTTCCGGCAAGCACATCCATGGTAATGATTCCTTTGACATCCCCGTTTTGCAAAATATACGAGATTTCATCGGGAGTATAAATCGGATTGATGGGAATGACAATGATTCCTGCCCGCAATGCTCCATATAAGCCGATTACAAAATGCGGACTATTTCCGACCACCAGTGCAAGATGGTCTCCCTTTTGATAACCAAGTCCCACAAGACTATCGGCAAATTTGTTGATCATGCCTTCCAATTCCAGATAACTCGTTTCCTTGCCTTCAAATATGTATGCCGTTTTCTCGGGATGTTGTTTGGCGGTGATAGAAATTTGATCACTTATATTCATGTTACCCCTCCCCTGAATGAATGGTCATTCACTATGGCCTTATCCTTTATTATAAGACAAACCTTGTTTTCTAGCAAGATGGCGTTAGAAAAAACTGGAGAAACGTGGAAAGGCTACAGCCGACCTCTCCCTATAAGGAGAAGAAAGCGAGATGCCCGGAGTGAAGCGTTCACACCATTTTTAGGAGAGTGCTACTTCCACATTTATATTTACCATTAAAAAACCGAACGAGCTCGAATGGTCAGTTTCGAATCATCGTTCGGTTGCATTGGCCTGAAACTTTTATCGCAGCCTCTTCCTCTTGTACGATTGCTTAATAGATTAAATCAACAAACTCTTCTCTGGAGATTTTGCCTAGATAATGGCTGACATCGATGTCATGCAATGCCTCTTCGATTGCCTGGCGATTATAACGGGCACCGATCAGCTTTGACTCGACATCCTCTATATCGCCGACGCCAAAGAAGTCGCCGTAAATTTTCACATTCTCAATTGTTCCTTTTTTGACATCAAGCCGAACATCGACAGAGCCCGCCGGAAACTTATGGGATTGTTGAATATTGAACGCAGGAGAACGGCCGTAATTCCAATCCCAGCGCTGATAACGCTCTTCAGACAACTGATGGATATTCTTCCAGTCTTCCTCTGTCAGTTTGTACTGCGGGACATCTTTTACGTCTTCTACATCGAAAATGTAGCGCAGAATCAACGCTTTAAACTCATCCATCGTAATCTTTTCTTCGAGGAATTCCGAGATGTTGGCCACACGACTGCGAATCGACTTAATTCCCTTTGATTTGATTTTTTCCATTTTGACATTTAAAGCCGAAACTACATTTTCAATCTCGGAATCAAACATCAGCGTGCCATGGCTGAACATACGACCTCTCGTGGAAAATTGGGCATTACCGGAAATTTTCCTTCCATCTACAACAATATCGTTGCGTCCCTTAAGTTCAGCGTTGACCCCCAGCTTTTGCAAAGCATCGGTTACCGGTTCGGTGAATTTTGCAAAATCATGAAAACTGTTGCCATCGTCCTTGGTAATAAAACTAAAATTCAAGTTCCCTTCGTCATGATAGACTGCGCCGCCTCCGGAAAGTCTGCGGACAACATGAATACCATTGGCATCGACATAATTAGTGTTGATTTCTTCGATGGTATTTTGGTTTTTTCCGATAATGATAGAAGGTTCGTTAATATAGAACAGTAAATATGTATCGTCTGCTCCAAAGTTTTTCAGAATATATTCTTCGATCGCTAAATTGATATGAGGATCGGTAATTCCCTCGTTATCGATAAACAACATGATTATACCCTCCTTAATGCTTGTCTTTCCTTATTTTATCGAAAGTCTCAGACAAGAGCAATTCATGGGACTTTTTTACCCTTGCCAAACCCATCCTTCATAGGCCAGCTGGATTGGTCCGTCATATTCTCTTCGAGCTTCTTTGACCAAATCCTCCCTGTTCCCGAAGTGGGGAAGATGCGTAAGAAGCAGCTGTTTTGCTCCAGCCGAAGCTGCAAGCCGACCGCACTGACTGCTCGTCATATGCCCTGCTTTGGCAGCGTCCTGCCCATGATAAAAACTACACTCGCTGATAAGCAAATCAGCTTTGCTGCAGTATGGGATCAATTCCTGATCAAAGCTGCTGTCCGCTGTATAGACAATAACCTGGTCTCCAATACGAATCCGCATCGCAAAGCATGGAACCGGGTGTGTTGTCCGCTGGAAGGTAAATTGGAAAGGACCAATATCGAGGATATCGCCTTCCTGATAAGCAATTCCTTCGGTAAATTGATGGTTCAAGGCGGCAAAACCTGATTCATCCTCGCCATGTCCGTAAATCGGCAGTTTATGTTTCGTGTGATGCAAACTGTTCTGTACCAGCCAGCTGTACTGCAACACACCGATATCCGCCATATGATCTTGGTGATAATGGGATAAAACAATGGCATCCAGTTCCTTAACATCGACAAAACGTTGCAGCCGGGAAAGAGCACCACTGCCACAGTCAATCAAACACCGAAAACCATCCTGCTCGATCAGATAGGCAGAAGTTGCTTCTCCTTTCTCCGGATATGCTCCCCAATAGCCAATCACTGTCCATTTCATGGGCATTCACCTCTTTTAAATTGTTATAAAACAAAATATTGATTTTCTCTTTCTGTTATAATACAATGAAACCACAACGACATGTGGAGGGGATTTTCTTTGCTGAGCATTATGGAGTTTTTCAAAAATCTGCCGCGAAAAAAGTGTCACAATTGTGGGAAAGAAATAATTGAAAAAGCCGATTGTTATGGAAACTTATGTGACCAATGCGATCACCCCGCCAGATAAAGAAGCCGGAACCTTAGCAGTCTATGCAAAATACACAGCTTGCAGAGAATCTTTTCGATTTTCTGCAAGCTTTCATTTTTCTGTTCAAGTAATTTCTCTGTCCCACTTCAAGGAATAGAACGGCTATAAAACAAGCAAAGGAAGATTTCCTTTGCTTGTTTTCGTGTCTTTATCTTTGTTGATGCAAAAATGACAGAACCTGATCAACCGCAGCTTCTCCCTGATCGATACAGTCAGGAATACCAATTCCTTCATAGGAACTTCCTGCTAAAAATAAACCGGGAAGCTCTGCCTCCATCTTAGCACGGACATGATTCAAACGATCTTTATGTCCAACTGCATATTGGGGCATTGCATTTTTCCATCGGCTTACCACGGCAAACTCCGGTTCCTTGGTAATTTTCATGATTTTCTTTAAATCTTGAAGCACAATATCGACGATTTCCTGGTCGGATAAATCAACCACCTGCTCATCCCCTGGCCGGCCTACATAGCATCGGAGCAACGCTTTTCCTTCCGGAGCAGATTGCGGCCACTTTTTATGTGTCCATGTACAAGCGGTAATCCGATAATCACTGTTCCGGGAAACAACAAAACCTGTACCATCGATATCTTTTTTGATCGCGGACTGATCAAAGGCAAGAGCGACGTTGGCAACCGATGTGGCTGGCATTTCTTTGAAAACATCCATGAACTCATACTGGCTGAGCATCCGTCTTGCCGCGAAATGTGGGGTTGCCATTACTACGGAATCAGCCTGGATAACCGTACCATCGCTGAGCAGCATATGATAATGGCCATCCTTCTGTTCGATATGATCCACACCTGTTCCTTTTACGACCGTTCCGGGCTCAAGCTTGTCTTCCACAGCATCGACCAAAGATTCCAGACCATTCTTAAGCGAATAAAACATGCTCGGCTTCTTCCCCTTGTTGCTCTTCTTTTTCGGCACGGTTTTACGCAACCCTTTCACCAGGCTGCGATGCTCCTGTTCCAAATCGTAAAAGTTAGGGAATGTCGCCATCAGGCTAAGTTCGTCAATATCTCCGGCATATATACCGGAAAGCAACGGTTCAACCAAATTTTCGACCAACTCATCGCCGAAACGCCGGCGGAAAAACAAGCCTAGCGATTGATCGCCGGCCTGTTTTCCTTTTGGCTTGATAAAATCCAAGCCGGCACGCAGTTTCCCTTTGACGGAAAAAACTCCGGAAAACAAAAACGGACTAACTTGAGTAGGAATGCCCATATAAGAACCGCTTGGCATTTTATGCAGCTTTTTATCCACCAAAATATACGACTGGCCGGTTCCGTTCTTGATCAAGTCATCCTCCAGACCTGCTTCCTTGACCAGACGTGCTGCAGACGGCTTTCTGATCAAAAACGAGTCAGGACCGCGTTCGAAAGTATAGCCATCTCGCTTAACAGATTTGATTTTTCCACCAAGACGTTCGCTCGCTTCCACAAGCTTCACTTTATATGGCAGCTGCTCTTCTCTTATCCTTTTCTGCAGGTAATAAGCAGCAGTCAAGCCGGTAATACCACCGCCGACGATGACGATTTGTTTCAAATCAGGCATGGTGATCATTACTTTGACGGTATTTGCGCAAAACTACATCTGCCAGCGTATGGAGAAATTCCGGCTTTGCGTTCGGCATTTCCGGACGGTAATAGTTCGCACCCAATTCGTCACAAACAACCTTGCATTCGTAATCATTATCATATAGTACTTCCAAATGGTTGACGACAAATCCAACCGGAGCATAAACAAAAGAACGGTAACCTTTTTCATGGTAAAGCTCCCTCGTCAGGTCCTGGACATCAGGGCCTAACCAAGGATCCGGTGTATTCCCTTCGCTTTGCCAGCCCAATTCGTATTGTTCAATGCCGGTAGCTTCCGAAATCAACTCGGCTGTCCGCCTCAATTGGTCTGGATACGGATCGCCGTGTTCTAAGATTTTTTCAGGAAGACTATGTGCCGAAACGACCAAAACTGCTTTCTCTTTTTCTTGTTCGTCCATTTGGCCGTAAACTTTGGAAATAGCTTTAACCCAGTAATCAATAAAGCCAGGTTCATCATACCAGCTTTCGACCGAGGTGATTTGCGGTCTGCCATGCTTTTCTGCTTCCTTCTGAGCCCGGCCGTTGTATGACTTGACACTGAAAGTGGAATAGTGTGGAGCCAGCACCAGCGATACAGCTTCTTCGATTCCGTCAGCAGCCATTTGCCCAACAGCATCCTCGATAAACGGTTCGATATGTTTCAGGCCAAGGTAATGGACGAATTCCACTTCATCCTGGATTTCATTGAGACGTTCTTCGATGCCTTGTGCCTGCTGTTTGGTAATCTCCGCCAGCGGAGATATTCCGCCGATTGCGCGATACCTTTCTGTCAAATCCTGCAGCATTTCCGGTGTCGGCTTTCTGCCGTGCCGGATGTCCGTATAATAACGTTCAATATCTTCTTCTTTATATGGCGTACCATAAGCCATGACCAGTAAACCAATTTTTTTCTTTGCCACTTTCCAACACCTCTTAGCTTTTTTATCTCTTCTTCCTAATTTCTCTATAACCGTTACTTGCGGCTGGAGTAATCATGGATGAAATCTGTCAGCCTTTTCAAGGTCGCCGGTTCGATTTCCGGCGTCACACCATGACCGAGGTTAAAAACAAAGCCCGGTTGGCCATCTGCTTCATCCAAAATCGCCTGCGCTTTCATTTCCGTCGCTTTCCAATCTGAAACGAGCAGGGCGGGATCAAGATTCCCTTGCAGTGTTTTGGTAATTCCCATTTCCCGTGCTTCCATTACCGATGTACGCCAATCCAGACCGAGGACGTCTACAGGAAGATCATTCCACTCCAAAATCAGATGGCGAGCCCCGACCCCAAACAAAATTAAGGGAACACCCTCACTTTTTAGTTCTGAAAAGATCCGCTGCATCACCGGTTTGATGTATTCTCGGTAATCAGCCGCATGCAAGGTGCCAACCCACGAATCAAAAATTTGAAATGCTTTTGCACCCGCTTGGATTTGTGCCTTGGCATACGTGATCGTCATGTCGGCCAGCTTATCCATCAAGGCAAACCAAGCAGCCGGGTCACTATACATCATCGCTTTCGTTTTATGATAGTTCTTTGACGGTCCGCCTTCGACCATGTAACTTGCCAACGTAAACGGTGCGCCGCTGAATCCGATCAACGGTACATCCAGCTGTTCTTCTGCCAAGAGCCGGATTGTCTCGAGTACGTAAGGGACGTCGGAGACAGGATCGATCGTGCCAAGTTTTTCGACATCGCTCTTAGAGCGGATCTGCTTGTCGATGACAGGTCCGATTCCGGATTTGATTTCCACATCCACTCCAATGGCCGGCAGCGGCGACATAATGTCTTTGTATAAAATCGCAGCGTCGACTCCATAATGTTCGACCGGAAGTCTCGTCACATAAGCACAAAGCTCTGGTTGATGTGTAATTTCAAACAGGGAGTATTTTTCTTTTAACTCCCGGTATTCTTTCTGTGACCGTCCTGCCTGTCGCATATACCATACAGGCGTATAATCGGTCGGTTCCCCCCTGAATGCTTTCAGTATTGTATCATTGATTGTCCTTGCCATCCGTTTCACCCTTTATCTCTAATCCATTCCATAATCACTATACCGATTAATAAATTTGATGTATAGCAATTGGCCTTATTTGTCACTAATTTGTGCGTAATTGCACAAGCTGTCGATCTTTCACCATTCTCTAACCTTAAAATATCATATGATGAGGTAATCTTAAGCAGGAATTTGCTTGCTCGTTCGTTTGAATCGAGCGCTAACCAGCCGCTCCGACTTCCGCTGCGTTAAATCCCGGCTCATATAAAGGTTTCCTGGTAATCGTGTCGTGATTTGTTTCCTCTGTGCCATTAAAAATACAACAAAGCATCCACAAAGACCCTTCGTTAAAAATCAAGGGAAAGCTCGGATTGATTCGATGGTTTTCCTCGCTGTCCTGTCAACGGGTCGACAGGAACTACATAGTAAGAGGCCTGTTCAAATAAGCCAATGCGATTGATTTGATAGGTTCCCTTTCCTTCCACTTCACCAATCTTTTGTTCATTTCCGTTTTTAACCCGGTACACTTCGTACTGAATCCGATCATCAGCGGAAGCTGTCCATGTCAAT
This sequence comes from Sediminibacillus dalangtanensis, assembly GCF_017792025.1. Classification (NCBI taxonomy): domain Bacteria; kingdom Bacillati; phylum Bacillota; class Bacilli; order Caryophanales; family Bacillaceae; genus Sediminibacillus; species Sediminibacillus dalangtanensis. The sequence goes on along the minus strand of NZ_CP046956.1, from coordinate 911,795 downwards.
TTCCCACGGACCAATGATAATCCGCCAAGACTATAGCGAGCAGACAGGTCCGTGATTTCGGGTAAATCCACTGGTTCTTCTACATCTTTGACATTTTCCGGCTGTTCAAACACTTCGGCCAGTTTCTGCTGCTTGTCAAGATCGCTCAAAATAGCTTTTGTCAGTTTGGTGGGGATTTCACTCCCTGCTGTCAGGAAATGCCCTTCATCCGCTTGATCGTATCCAATCCATAGTGCGCTGCTGTATTCGGGTGTGAAGCCCGCAAACCAGGCATCCTTGACTTTTCCATCTACGGATGGATGCTGGGTGGAGCCTGTTTTTCCTGCCAAAGCACCAGAATAGCTGCCTTCTTTTCCTGTTCCTTTATCGACCACTGCTTCCAACATCCGAACCATATTCCACGCTGTTTGAGGTGAAAATACTTGCTTTGGTTTTGGTATCTGGTTTTCCAGCAGTTCTCCATCTCGATCAAAAATCTTGTTGATGGCCGTGGCGCTCTTCATTTTTCCTCCATTTGGAAAGGTTCCGTAAGCCTGTGCAAGCTGCAACGGTGAAACCCCTTGTTCAAGTCCTCCGAGTGCAATAGCCAATCCGTTATCAGACAAGGAAATATCCATCTTCTCTAAATACTCTTTTGCATTGGAAATTCCTATTTCATTCAATAACCAGACTGCCGGCGCGTTTTTCGATTGCTGTAGTGCTTCATACATGGTTACCTGCCCGCTATAAGAGCCGTCATAATTCCGGGCGGTATAATCCCCATAGCTCCGCTCTTCATCAACGAGCAGCGAATAAGGAGTATATTCTTCCATCATCATTGCAGGTCCATATACAGCAAGGGGCTTCATGGTAGAGCCAGGTTGTCTGGCAGTTGTAACACGATTTATGCTGCCGATCTGATAATCACGCCCTCCGATAGCAGCAGCAATTTCGCCGGACCTGTGATCAATCAAAACAAAGGAACCTTCCACTCCCGCTGCCGATCCAGGAAAATACTCCTCTTGTTGAAAATGTTCATAAGCGGTCCGCTGTGCTGCCTCGTCAACATTGACAACAAGCTTGTAGCCGCCCCGCTTCAATTCCGGAAGTGTCAGCTGATATTTTTCCGCTGCTTCTTTAATTGCCAAATCCATATAGGAGGCATCCCATGGTTTATCTTCCTTTTTCTGCTGGTTGACCCCCAGTGTTTTCCCTTGAAGCTGCAGCGTTTGTTCCGGCTTCAGCATATCGAGCTGGTTCATTTGCTGTAACACCAAGTCACGTCGCTCTTTTGCTTTTTCTTCATCTACAAGCGGTGAATACGTGTTGGGTGCTTTCGACATTGCCGCAAGAAGCGCCCCTTCTGTGACAGTCAGTTCATCAACCGGTTTACTAAAGTAAAATCCAGCCGCCGCTCCGACACCGTATATTCCATGGGCAAAATATATTTCATTCAAATAATATTCAAAGATTTTATCTTTGCTGAAATTTCGTTCCAAATAAATCGCAGCCATAACCTCTTTCGTTTTTCGCATCCATGTCTTATCATTATGCAAAAATAAATTTTTCGCCAGCTGCTGGGTAATCGTGCTGCCGCCCTCCGCTTTTTCCATAGAAACAATATCCCGGAACACAGCCCTCGTCACCGCCTTGAAATCGACTCCAGCATGCTCGTAAAAACGGTTGTCTTCAATCGCCACAAAAGCGTCTTCCACATGGTCGGGAATTTTTTTAATGGTTACCGGACGGCGATATTCATCATAGATTTCGCCGATTCTCTCCCCATCTTTTGTTTCTACAATCGATGCTGCAGGCAGGATTAGATCCTGGTCATCAACGACAAACCTGCCCCCGAATAAAATAGTCAGATAACCGATCAAACCGAGTAAAAAAATTGCACCGCCGATAAGCAGCGGCCATTTCAACCGAATTACCCACTTTAAAATAATATCTATGTTCATATTTTCCACCTTTATCTAAATCTTTCTGCAGCTAAGTAAAGCCATTCTTTTCATTATACGACAGATCCCACACCCAATAAATAGGAAGTTAACCGTGAGATGTCCTGGAAGGGTATGAAAAGGAATTCCACGAACAGCTGGCTTGTTTTTGATTGTTCCATTCCTTGAAATATACTTGCAAGGACTTGATCTGCTTGCTAAGCTTAAAATAAAGGAAGGGCATACCCCTGATTCTTATAGGGTATATACTATACATACCAACCATTAAGCAAAAGGCAGGCGAGTGAAAATGAAAGCGCATATCACGAATGGGACTTATGATTTTCTCGTGAAAATTCAATCAGATCATCCTGATATCCCGATTTACTTAATGCAGGCTGCTGATTCCACCATGGCTTACTATGAAGGAAAAAAATCTAATATTTTCGAACAAGCCAGAGACTATGAAAGTTTTGTGGCGGATGGCGAGCTGCAGCAAAGCGGCTTTGTCGTTATGAATAATATTCCCGTGACGTACGAGGGAAAACCGATCTTTGAAGACCAGTTTAAAAAGCGGGCCGGCTCCATGAACGACATTCCAGGCTTTCAGGCACTCCGTGTCCTGCGGCCCTTACAAGGAAACAAATACGTGGTAATGGTTCAATGGGATTCCAAGGAAAGCTATCAAAATTGGAAGAATTCAGATGCGTTTGTGGCCGCGCATTCTTCCTCCAAGTCAAAAAAACGGCCGCCTTATCATGCAGGGCCATCCTATACTACAGAAGGAAACATGATCGAACCGGCTTGACGTTTGGCATGAAAGATGAGCGAAGGAGTCTTTCTTTAAGGAAAAAAAGCAGGCTGTCGTTATTATCGACAGCCTGCTTTTCCTACGTTATTGTTCTTCTTCATCCAACACATTTTCCTGAAAAAAGCCATCCCAGGTTGTCACGGACTGCTCACCGCTGATACGTGCGGCTTCCTCTCCGTTTTCAAAATGAATCACAGTAGGCGTTCCTTCGATATTATATGTTTCCCACGGCTCTTGAAACTCAAGGATGTTCAACTTTTTCAAATCGATTCCATACTCTTCCGTCATCGGGACAATCACTGGCGTCGTATTTTGACAATGGACACATTCCGGACTGTAAAAATAGACGGTTACGTCTTCTTGATTATCAAGCTTTTCTTCCAATTCACCCGGTAAAATCTGATTTTGGTATAATTCATTATCGAGCTGATCAATGGTCGATTGACGCAGATTCTCTTTTCCATAAGGATTGTCAGCCATTTTCTGGTTGTTTTGATAATTGACGACGAATATCAGAGCGCCGATCAATACAACGATTACCCCAAGGATAATCCACATTTTTTTATTCACTCGTTCCCTCTCCTTTGTTGTAAAAGCAAAATAATATGTAAAACAAAAATGACAAGGAAAGCTATTAAAGCCAAAAAAGGAATGGTGACAAAGCCGAAGTAATTGACGTACTGGCCGTTACACGGCACCAATCCACACGATTCCCCTGCTTCGTGAAGAGCAGGAAGCTTTTGGACTAAATAATGATAGGTCGAAACACAAATGCCTATTCCGCTCATAATTAATCCAGGTAACCCAAAACGGATGTCTTTTTTAACAGCTGCATATCCGTAAATGATGACGAGCGGATACATTAAGATCCGTTGATACCAGCATAACTCACAGGGGTCGTATCCCATGAATTCCGAGAAAAACAAACTTCCGAGCATCGCTGCTACGGCTTGTCCCCATATGATCAACAGGATGTTTTCTTTTGTTTGTTGACTACCTGCCATGAAATACCCCTCTCTCCAAACGCATTCAAAAACATTATACTAGTGAAGGGAACAAAAACAAAGGGAAAATATTCAGAAATACCTCGGGCGTCTCTCTTCAAGGGCAATGCTATCATTTTCGGTAAAAAAATATTGCTTGCCTATTGTTCTCACAAGGGCCGGTTATAAAAAAGGGAATGCCTGTAAGCATTATTCGCTTAACGCACATCCCCTGCCTTGATTACTTACGGAACAGCCCGTTTTTATGTGCATAGACAGCGGCCTGTGTCCGATCGTGGACTTCGAGCTTGCTCAAAATATTGCTGACGTGTGTTTTTACGGTCTTAATTCCGATATAAAGTTTCTCGCCGATTTCCTGATTGGTCAAGCCATCTCCGATGCACATGAGAACCTCGAGTTCCCGTTCGGTCAATTGTTCGTGCGGCTTTACAGCTGATGGGCGGAAGCTGGTCATCATTTTACTCGCTACCTTCGGTTCGATCACCGGCTCCCCGTCTGCCGCCTTTTTTATAGCAGCCGCAATTTCATCAGCGCTGGATGTTTTCAGCATGTAGCTGTAAGCACCTGCCTCCAGGGCTGGAAAAACTTGTTCATCGTCATAATAGCTTGTCAGAATAATTACTTTGCAATGCGGATTAACGCCCATGATTTGCCTGGTTGCTTCAATCCCCGTACCGTTTTCCATAATGAGATCCATGAGAACTACATCAGGCTTCGTCTCTTTCGCAACTTTTGCTCCCTGTATGCCGCTTGAAGCTTCCCCGACTATTTCTAAGCCGGGCTCCGTTTTCAAATAGGCAATCACGCCTTTTCGGACTATTTCGTGGTCATCTACAACTACTACTTTGATCATCCTCCCGTTTCCCTTCCCCTCTGTTGTCATTATAATGGTATTCTAATATCAATATGAGTACCTGAGCCGACTTGAGAGCGGATGGTAAAAGTTCCGCCAATCTCCTCACAGCGTTCTTTCATTGTTTTTAACCCATAAGAAGTTTTTTTACGCTCATCGGTATTGACGTCGAATCCACTCCCATTATCAGCTATATGTAAAAATAATTCGTTGTGCCTTTCGACAATCTGAAGCGTGACTTCCGTCGCATTCGCATGCCGCAGTGTATTCGACAACGATTCCTGCACAATCCTGAATAAGTGTTCTTCGGCAGTAGCCGACAATGCTTCGATTTCCTCCACTTTTAGTTGAAAGTTAATTTGGCATTTTTGTCGTAATTCTGCTACGAGCTCTTGCACGCCTTTTTTCAGTGGCTGGCCAGATAAATCAACCGGGCGCAAGTGAAGCAGCAATGCCCGCATCTCCGTTTGAGCCTTCAATGCAGTAGCTGAGATCTCCTCCAGTTGTTCTCTGGCCTGTGCAGGATCACGGTCGAACAGACGTAAAGATGCCTGGGACATCATCGTCAGGGCAAATAACTGCTGGCTGACCGCATCGTGCAAATCGCGGGCAAGCCGTTGACGTTCTTCTATGGTAGCGGCCTTATGAGCTGATTTGGCGTATTCCGCCCGTTCATCCGCCATTCTTTGCAGCGATCTCACCTGATTCTGCAACTTCTCTCCGAGCTCATTCAACTCATCGCCAATACGCGCAATCTCATCCTCTTCGCTGAAATACACCCGTGAAGTGTAGTTGCCGCGAGATAATTGTGTGATCAGAACCGATAAATAATCCATTCGATCTTTCATGTCGCTGCTTGACTTGAAGCCAACATAGATAGAGATGAACACCCCTAAACATATGTATAACAAAATCGTGATAAAAATGCTTGTCACGTCGAGCCAGACCGGCTGGAACAGGACGAATACCGACAAAAGCATGGCCAGCAGAGTGACTGTTGTTAAAAACAACCCATATAACAGCGAACGGATATAGGTATACCGGACCGTATTCAAGCGTTTTAACATATCCTGTTCCCCCTAAACTCTGTCTACACGGATTGACCCAGCCTTCATACTCAAGAAAATATCAAGCTTTCGAGTAGCCTGGTCGTAATTTGGTGTTTCATAAAAAATCTCGCGGTTCATTCCATCCGCGTTCATGCCGAATACATTGATTTCTCCCGCTTTGACATGTGCCTGAATCGACATCTCTACGTTTTCCGGCATCAATACCCGAATATCCCCTGCCCATCCTTGAATACTTATCGGAATTTCCTCGTCCGGAATGAAGGCTTTTGTAAAATCAATATGATAGTCTCCGACGGCATTCCACAAATCCATCGGCTCCACCCGCCAGTTTGGTTCGCTGAAGTTATGCTCTCCCACAGCCAGGCGTTGTTTTTTGGGTATTTTCTTATTCGCTTTTTGATCATCGGTGTCAAAAATAAACTGGAATTTTCGCCTACGCTTTCTTTTCGTTGAACTTCCAAAAATGCTGAAGCCCAAATAAACCAGCAGCAACGGCCATAATTTATAGACATCTGTGAAGGAAAACGGAATGATTCCAAATCGGTCAAGCAGTAATAATCCGCCAAACACAATCAAAAAAGAACCAAACGTAATGCCGTTTTTATATCTGATGCCATCCCATGTCCACTTCACCCCAAGAACGACGAAAAAAGCAGGATAAACATATAACCAGACCTCCGCTAAGTCCCAAGAGATGATGCCGATGTTCGCTAATACCAGCGCAGCTCCGAAACATATAATGGCTATGGCTGCAATACTGCGCATTAATTGGCTGTTTTTCATTTGTAATTCTCCCCTCATCCATTCAATATTCGGGTTCGGATCGTCAAATCCCTGCCTATATGAAACGGAATACACCAATACACGATTCTTTATCCTGATAAAATGACAAGGTAGCCGTTTCGTTTCTTAAATCTATTATAAAAAAAAGCACACCGGTCTTGAACGACCGGTGGAAGGGGATTGTCTCCGTCTAAAGACGGAGACGGCGATATTTCGGTTTGATGAGGTGTTGCAAAAAGGAATAAAAACCAATCCAGATCGACAGGAAAATAAAGCCAAAAGCATAACCTCCAAGCACATCCGTCAAATAATGGACACGGATCACATAACGGCTTACGCCAATTAATAAAATGAGGCAGATACCAAAAATATTGAGGAATAGCGCTGACTTCTCTGATTTAACATATTTCAATAGAAAATAGATGAGCAGGCCGTAGGCAATCAGAGAAACCATGGCGTGACCGGAAGGGAAACTATACCCCACTCCTTCAGCTTCTGAAAATAACCGCGGTCGTTCTCTTTCGACAGCCAGCTTGATCCAATGGTTCACCCGGTAACCGAGCAGGGTGCCCGAAGCCATCATAAGCGCGGCCAGCCAATCTCGCGAATATAGCAGCAAAAACAGTGCTGCAACTATCGTAAAAGGCGTGAGAAACGTGCCAGATCCCAATTCTGTCAACCAGCGGAATACAAAGAACAATAAAGTCTTGTCTATTCCTTGAACGGCGGGTGCTGTCCACCGATCTAAAATCGGTTCTTCACGAAATAACACTTCCAAGGTAATAAAGGCGCTGGACACTATCGCCAACAGTAAAAAAGATAGAAAAAAATAGGTTCGTTTTTTCATACTCTGCTCCTTTTTAGACTTGCTATTACTATTGTTATTATCAATCTGTTTATAAATTCCCGGAATGTTTATAAAAAAACTCCCAGGGAATTGTATTTATGCCAAACAAATTAATTTTGGAAAGGATGATGGTGATGGCTGACAGTGCTCAATTACAAGAACTGATTGATGGATTGAATGAAGATCTTGCCAACGAATATGCAGCTACGATTATGTACACATACAATGCGGCTGTCGTCTCTGGACTATACCGATCCGCACTAAAACCTTTTTTCGAGGATGAAATCAACGACGAAATCGGCCATGCGCTGTATTTATCGGATAAAATAGCTATCCTGGGCGGAACCCCGATAACGAAGCCCGCTGAAGTGAAACAGCTGACAGAAGTGAAAGCAATGTTGGAGGAAGCGCGTAAGGCTGAACAGGACACAATTGACCGGTATGAACAACGCAAGAAACAAGCGGAAGCGTTAGGCTTTACCGAGTTAGTCGTGAAACTGGAAGATATGATTGCAGATGAAACCGGACATAAGGAAGAAATCGACCGCCTGCTTTCTGACTCAAGGTTGGCTTAAGGGCTTAAGCATCGTACCAATGTTTTGAATGGCAAATCAACACTATAACAAAAAAAGCATAAAAGCCAAAACAAAACCGAACAGGTTCGAATCTATCCATTCGAACCTGTTCGGTTTTTGTTAAATAGCCACTACCCCAAAACATTCCCTCCCCCCATTAGATAACAACCAGCTTTTCAGAACGCCAGGTTGTTATCACTTTTCTTCCATTACTGCTGTGGTATACTGGTGGGAAAGGTAAAGGGGGAATTGTTTTGTGGAATAAAGTCATGGCTCGGTTAGATGAATACTATCAGGAAATGGTGGATATCCGCCGGTACCTGCACCAATATCCAGAATTGTCTTTCCAGGAAGAGAAAACGTCCCAATATATTGCTGATACATACGAAAAACTGGGGATTCCTTATCAAACAAAAGTCGGCGGCAATGGAGTCGTGGCCACCCTGAAAGGCGGCAAGCCAGGGAAAAAGGTCGCTCTGCGAGCTGATTTTGACGCGCTCCCCATCCAAGATGAAAAAGATGTACCTTATAAATCAAAAGTGGATGGCGTTATGCATGCCTGCGGTCATGATGGCCACACAGCAACATTGCTTGTCCTTGCCAAAGCACTCCATGAATTCAAGGAAGAACTCCCAGGCACCGTGGTGTTCGTCCATCAGCATGCTGAGGAGCTGGCTCCAGGCGGTGCAAAATCGATTGTGGAGTCGGGAATCCTGGATGACGTGGACGCAGTATTCGGCACTCATCTATGGTCCAACACGCCGCTTGGTACGGTAGAGACATCGTTGAAAGAGTTTATGGCCGGAGCTGACCGCTTTGAAATCAATATCAAGGGAAAAGGCGGCCATGGGGCACAGCCCCATCAGACAAAAGATGCTATTGTCATTGGCTCACAGCTGGTTACCACGCTGCAAAATATCGTCAGCCGCAGGATCGATCCCCTTGGTACGGCCGTCTTGACAATTGGCACATTCCAATCCGGCAGCACGTTCAACATTATTGCCGATACAGCGAAAATCACCGGTACTGTCCGGACATTCGACCCGGAGATACAGGATTTGATAATCGAAGAAATGGAAAAGGTCATCAAAGGTGTTTGTATCGGGTACGATGCCGATTATGAATTTCATTATGAAAAAGGCTACCCGCCTGTCATTAATCACCCGGAGGAAGCAGCACTTGTTCTAAAAGCTGCAGAGCAGGTGCCAGGGGTGGAACATTCGCAGGAAGTGGTGCCAGGCATGGTCGGCGAGGACTTTTCTTATTACATTTTGGATAAGCCTGGCGCTTTCTTCTTCACGGGTGCGAAGAAAGAGGACCATTATTATCCGCATCATCATCCAATGTTCGATATTGATGAACGGGCACTGCCAATCGCGGCAAAAGCTCTGGCTCAAACCTATAAAGCCTATCAGGAAAAATAAATCAGGTTAACACACGGAGACGGTACATGTTGATGGCCGTCTCCCCTAATTTATCTAAAAACCGCCCATTGGCAAAAGCTCCAACCAGTGCCCCAAAGCCGGGAACCAATTGCAGCAGCTTCGCCAAATCAATGGTATCCCGATACTCCTGCTGCAATGTACGCCAATCCACTTGACGGCTCCGTTCCTTTTCGTCCTGCCAGTTCACAAGCATATGCAACACTTCCTCCCTCTTCCGATCACTCGAAAAAGCAAGCAAAAATACATGCAGCAAAAACACCCTTTCCTCGTGTTTCTTTACTTCAAACCCATACAGCTGGCCGACATCAAACAAAAACTTCATTTTGATACTCAGCAGCATCGGGAAGTCAGCCATGCCGAGCAAAATTCCTCCAGCACCCGTGCCGGCTCCTTCCATCATCGCTGTGCGTTTATACTGTTTGAGCCGGTGCTTGACAGCATCTTCCCTGTCTTCCAATGTAACAAGCCCGGAAGTATCGACTGGCAAAATGTAATGGGAAGAAGTCAAAGAAACCTCGATCATCGAGCGGATACTTTCGGTCACAAGCTGGTGAACCTGATTGGGAATCTTTTGATTTATTTTAGTTTGAATTTGCTTCGAACTACGTTGAAGCAGTGACGATTTTCTACCAGCCGATTGAACGAACCGGCGCGCCTCGGACAGCGCCTGTTTTTCATATTTTTTCATTTCAGTCATAGACATGCGCTCCTTACGCAAGTTGTTTTTTTACATAGCCGTTGACAAACCAATAACTGAAAGCACCTCCGGCCGCCCATACAATCAACAGGCCTGTGAAGAGCTGCATAAACAAAAACAACAAGCCAAACAGGAATGTCTGAACAAACATCAATTGCAGCATCCAACGAAGCAAGGCAGTGCGTCGCCATTCCGGTTTTACGGGATATAAATCGAGCCAAACTACCGTACGATGGTGCTGCCACAAACTCGTCAGCTGAAATCCACTCAAATAAAGAAACAGCAGGCAAAAAATGATTTTCACCCACATATTTGGCACTAAAAATGCTGCAATTCCGCCAATGATGAGTAAGCGAAGATACACGCCCAAATAATCACTGCTCCTTACGGTAGTGATCCGGTAGAGATAATCGAAGGTTCGATTCTGTTGCAGAGGCATGCGCTTTAGCAATAATGCTACAAGCCAATGTCGTTTTTTCACTTGATTTTTCAAGTGTGGTACATCGGTGAACATATTGGCAAGTCGGTAGAAAGACCGCATCCTGGCATTGTCCTTCTCAACCAGGAGATCCCAAGCCAGCCCACCGTTTTTCCGGTTCAAGTAATAGTCATATCCAAAAATGCCAGCCAGCAACAATGTTGCAAACCCTGCCAGCAAATTTTCTCCGCTGGCAAATAAGTAAAATGCAGCAATATTCAGTACCACCCTGGCAATGAAATCCAGCACCCGCAGGTTGGCATCACGCACTTTCAATATCCACCAGGAGGCAGCCAAATTCCATATTTTAAACAAAACAAACAGAAGCAGGATCAGGGAATAAGCAGGCCCTCCTATTTCTGCCCGCGCTGCATGATACAATGGAGCCAACGCGGCAGCAGCAAGTGCCAACAGATAAAGCTGGATGACAAAGCTATACATAAATGCATTCCGGAAATATGGCCCCATTTTCGTCTCCGCCGGAAGCAAAAAAACAATATCCGCTTCCTTTAGCAATGTCCGGAAAGGGCTATAAGCAGCAATGACACCAAAAACGATGCCCATTACCAAGTTGGCCGGAAAATCCTCAGGCATATTTGCCAGCCATTGCTGATAGTAGTAGGCCAGCGCCGAAACGAAAAACAACATGGCAATCACCAGGTGACCAGTGAAAATGTACCTTAAGTAACGATTGATCTCCTTCATATGAGAAGAAAACCTGTCTTTAAAAAACTGATTGGCATCAAACATGGCCATCTTCCTTTGTCAGTTCAACATACAAATCATCAAGCGCTGCTTGTTCCATGCCAAATTGATGCCGTAACTCCTGCAGGGTACCAAGCGCACGTATTTTTCCATCATGAAGAATGACGAAGCGGTCACAATAACGTTCCGCTGTAGCCAGAATATGGGTGGACATCAGCACACCGCCTCCTCTTGCCTTTACATCGTTCATCAGCTGCAAGTAAGATTGGATGCCTAAAGGGTCAAGACCAACAAATGGTTCGTCGACGACATACAAAGGCGGATCAACCAGAAAGGAACACATGATCATCACTTTTTGCCGCATCCCTTTGGAAAAATGAACAGGGAACCACTTCATTTTCTTTTCAAGCCGGAACTCTTTCAAAAGCGGCGTCAACCGCTTTTGAAAGGTTTGCTCATCCAATCCGTACGCCATGGCCGTTAAACGGAGATGTTCCTCCAATGTTAGTTCTTCGTATAGTACAGGCATCTCCGGTATATAGGTAAACTTGCTGCGATAAGCTTCAGGGGCTTCCTGAAATGACTTCCCTTCGATAGCGACTCTTCCCTGTTTCGGTTGCATCAATCCGATAACGTGCTTGATTGTTGTGCTTTTGCCGGCACCGTTCAACCCGATCAATCCGACGATCTCATTTGGAAAAACATCGAACGAAACTTCATGCAGAACATTTTTATGTGTATATCCACCTGATAAGTCTTTAATATGTAATAAAGGTTCCAAGTACTTCCCCACTTTCTCTCATCATCTTTTCGTACATTCTTAATCAATAAAATTTTATCATTTAATGACGGGTTTTACCAAAAAAACAGTGAATACGATTGCTTCTACTAACACAAACTGTAAAGGAAGAAGAAAGGATTACATCTCCACTACTCGGAATGAGGTGTTGGTGATCGACCATCTAAAGAAAACTTATTAAACCTTTTCCTTACAGGAAAGCAACTACTTCAGCCAAATGGGGTGTTGACGAAAGGTTTCCAACAGTAATTGACTGAATCACACTCTGATTCATTATAATTACAACAAGTTATTCTACAGATGCTTAGAATATCCTTCTTCTTCGGCAGCGGGCCGTTCCAAAGCAGGTAAGTCCAACCGGATGACTTTTCCTGCTGCGGGCGGTCCGTTTGCTTTTTCACAGGTATAGTTGCTTTACACAGGCCATCTTTCCTTTATACAATAGAGTAAATAAAGGTTTCATTACATAGAAGGAGCGATTTGATGAGCCATACGGAGGATTGCATTTTCTGTAAAATTGCGGCAGGAGAAATCCCTTCCGCCAAAGTGTATGAAGATGAACATGTCTATGCTTTTCTTGATTTGAGCCAGGTCACAAAAGGCCATACGCTGATCATCCCGAAAAAGCATGCCAAAAACATTTACGAGACACCGCCGGAGGTGGCGCAGGAATTGTTCAAAAGAGTTCCGAAGGTAGCAAATGCCATCAAAGAAGCATTCCAGCCAGTTGGACTTAACTTGCTAAACAACAATGAGGAGCCTGCCGGACAATCCGTTTTTCACCTTCATATCCACCTTATTCCGCGCTACGGTAAAGGAGACGGATTTGATGCTATTTGGAAAACAAATGCCAATGCCTATTCTCAGGATGAGCTGCAGCAAATCGCCGGAACAGTCGGGAACTATCTATAACAAACGGCTGTCAATGCCGGACTAAAAGTCGAAGTTTGAAAATAGTAGTTTCAGCTCGGAATTTTTCGAGAAAATAAGTATAATAATAGGGAAAGGGGTGTATGTCATGGCTGACAGCAAATCGATTTTATTAGGCTTTGTAATTGGCGGAGCGGTAAGCGCCGCAGCTGCCTTGCTTAGCACACCATCTTCGGGTAAAGAAATCCGCGGTCAAGTGAACGCGCGGAGAGATGACTTAATGGACACATTTAAAAAACTGAAACAGGAAGGTTTCCAACTGAAGGAACAAATTACGCAAACTTCTAAAGAAGGGGCTACGATGATCAAGGACCTATCGGCTGATATGAAAACGTCGATTGAATCTTGGAAGAATACGATTGAGCCACATCAGAAAAACATCCAGACGTATTTAGCACAAATTGAAGACAGTTTAAAAGAACTGGAAGAGAAAACCCAAAAACAAAAGTCAAATCAAGCGTAATTGAGGCTGTCCCATTCGTCACAAAAAAGGTTCTCTGTTAAATGTGGTGGTGTGATTTTTCACGCCACCAACTCTTTATCGAAAGGCTCCTCCCATCAAAATAGCGATTATCCTCAAGCCGCAGTGGAAATAAACTTGCTTTCCGCGGACGAACGCCCGAGCCTCCTCGCAAAGCCCGCTGTGGAGTCTCGGCCGCCCGTTTTTCCGCAGGAGTCTCGCTTATTTCCTCTGTTATGCTATTTCGCTCTATAGAGCCTTTTAACCGCTTGTTGCCATAGAATTCCAAAGGAATCTCGTTTTAAAACCTTTATCGTATTGTTTATCCCCTAAATATACCCATTATTAAATAGAATACATGAATGACTGTAAAATCTCTTTTTCCAACTGTTTTCTTACACGGCGAAATGCCTCTATATTTGAAGCACGCATCCATTTCAGACATTCCTCCAGTCCTTTTCCGGCTGTCTTCTCATCACTGTCTTAACCCATTCATCCAACCTGTTCTTTAACGCATACGCTTCTTTCAATGGGGATGGATCTGTAGAAGATTTTCAACCTTGTGCCACCCTTCTTCTGACAGTTTGGAAGGCGATTTCCCCAACAGCTTTTTACTTCGCTTCATGTAAAATACATGTCGCCTTATCTACATCTCGTTGAACTTCTCCACGTACTTCATCCAACCCCAAATAAATCTGCCGCATGAAATGAAATCGGTCGGTAATGATTAATGGATCTCCTACTACCTTAAGGACAGCCTGCTTAAATGACTTCGATAAATCCATCACGACGATTTCCACTTTACTAGTATCACAGGAAAGCAAATACTGTTCAAACTTCTCTACTTTTTGATCGGGGAGGATGTCAATAGTCTCTTTATTCTCCACTTCCACCACATTCAGTATAGAACCCAAAAAAAGTGACTTTTGGGCAGCCTTATTTGAAAGAAAGCATGAAATTTCGATTGCAGGGACAAAAGCGCAAGCGCCTTGCTCACCCCTACAGCAAAATACAGCAAAAAAACGGTCCGCCGATATTTTTTATCGACAGACCGTTTTATCTTGCAGAACTAATTATTCAGCAGGCTGCAGATCTTCAATGGAATCTACATCCATGTATTCCGGAACAACCAAGCCAATTTTTGCGCCTTCCAGGTTGGCTCCAAGATCTTCAACTTGATCTCCATACTCTTCAAATTGTGCACCATGTGTAGCTGGCAGCCAAGCAGCAACCATTCCATCAGCGTCACCATTTGCTACAGCTTGCCACATAACAGCATTGTCAAGCGGTGTAATGGTTACATTGAACCCTTGGTCTTCCAATACTTTGGCAATAACGTTCGTTGACGCAACTTCAGAATCCCACTCAACGTAAGCAAGTTCGATTTCAGTTCCGTCCACTTCTTCTGCTCCATCTGTCCACTCTGCCACTTTATCAGCATTGTCTTCCACCCAAGTAGCAGCAGCATCTTCTGGAGAAGTGCCATTGGTGATTTCAAGCATTACTTCTTCCATATCCGAAGATTCCCAGTTGAACTGGTCAAGGATTTGATAGGCATTTGGCATATCATCTTCCAAGCCTTGACGGACCATGGTTTTGATTTCTTCTGCTTCACCAAAAACGCCTTCTGGATCCTCTAGATATTTAAGGTCGTATTTCGCGAATTTCCAGTGTGGTGTCCAACCTGTAACAACAATTGGCTCTTCATTATCGATTGCTTCTCCCAATGCAGTTGCCATTGCACCACTTGAAGAAGTTTCCACTTCCCAGCCGGCAAGGCTGTCGTAAGTTTCCGTAGCGTCTTCTGCTGCTTGTACAACACCGGCACCAGGCTCGATACCTGTAATGGTGTAATCAATTTCTTCGCTATAGTTTGTCTCACCGCCGCCATTGTCGCTCCCTGCGTTTTCTGAGTCAGAACCTTCATCAGATCCGCAGCCGGCTGCTACTAGTGTAAGCGATAGTCCGGCAGCAAGGCCGAGACGCTTTAAGTTAAGATTAATCATAACTAATCATTCTCCCCTTCATTTTTTATTTATATGGTTAACTTTTCCGCAGAAAAGCGGCCAACAATACGTTTTACGCATCCCCTTTTTGGGAATTCAAGCTTTGCGTGAATCGATCGATGATAATGGCCAGGATAACAATTCCCAATCCTGCTACGAACCCTGTTCCAACTTGAGCACGTTGCAAGGATGACAGCACTTCACGACCTAATCCCGGTGCACCGATCATCGATGCGATAACCACCATCGACAACGCCAGCATGACCGTTTGGTTGATGCCGGCCATGATAGTCTTTTTCGCCATCGGCAATTCGACTTTGAATAATTTTTGGGAACCAGTGCTCCCGAATGCCTCTGATGCTTCCACCAATTCACTGGAAACCTGTCTGATTCCAAGGTTGGTGAACCGCACGGTCGGCGGTGTGGCGAATATCAAGGAAGCAAAAATACCTGGTACCATCCCGATGCTGAAGAAGGCTACAGCCGGAATCAAATAAACAAATGCCGGCATCGTCTGCATAAAGTCAAGTATCGGCGTAATGATTGCTTCTGCTGTTTTACTTTTAGACATCAAAATGCCAAATGGAACGCCGATAATAATTGACAAAAGACTTGCCACCAATACGAGTGTAAAAGTAAACATTAATTCTTCCCAAAGTCCCTGGTTCCAGATTAAAAGCAGGCCAATCAAGGAAAAGGCCGCCAAACCGAACCGCTTACCGCTGGCGAAAAACGCCAGAATTACTACTAATAGAATGACGATGACAGGTGGAATCGATGCTAAAAGCTCAGCCAGCCATTCCATGAAAGCACCGAAATCATTTTTGATCGGGTTGAACAAAAATGAAAAAGTATTTGTAAGCCAATCGGTAAAGTTGGATACCCAATCAGCTATTGGTATCTGTGTAATGTTTTCCATAAAATTAATCATCTTCACTGATCACCTCTGTTTCCCCCGCCAGAGCGGATATAACTGCGCCTCTAACGATAATACCCATTAGCTTGCCATCTTCTACAACGGCAACAGGCACCGGCGAATCATGAATGATCTCAAAGATATCGTTCATGGATGTTTCCATTCCAACTTGCGGGACATCAGTCCTCAATATTTCTGTAAGATCAGTGATTTCACGTTTTCTAGCATCGGAAGCGTCATCCGCTGTGACATATCCTTTGATATTCCGTTTTCTGTCCGTTACATAAATACTGGAGAGTCCTTCTTCCCTCATTCGTTCTAGTGCAACACGCGGGCCGTGCTTCTCGATATTAATTGTTTCAGGACGCTTCATGATATGCTGTGCGGTCAATACCTTCGAGCGATCTACGTCCTCCACAAACTTTTCTACATAGTCATTGGCAGGATGGACCAGGATTTCTTCCGGTGTACCGATTTGGACAATCGATCCGTCTTTCATCAGAGCAATCCTATCACCAATCCGCAATGCTTCATCCAAGTCATGCGTGATGAACAAGATGGTCTTTTTCATCGTTTCCTGCAGATCAAGCAACTCATCCTGCATTTCTTTTCTTATCAACGGATCCAATGCGGAGAAAGCTTCATCCATAAGCAGGACTTCTGGATCGTTCGCCAGTGCCCGTGCCAGACCGACACGCTGCTGCATACCACCGGAAAGCTGTGCCGGATACTGGTGCATATAGCCACCCAAACCGACCATTTCCAATGATTCTTTCGCCTTTTTGCTTCTTTCCTCTTTTTCTACCCCTTGAATCTCCAAGCCGTATTCGGCATTTTCCAAGATCGTACGGTGAGGAAACAATGCGAATTTTTGGAATACCATACTCAATTTCTCCCGACGGACTCGGCGAAGGTTCTTTTTATCCATTTTTGCCAAATCTTCCCCATCAATAAAGACACTGCCCTCTGTGGGTTCAATCAGTCGATTGATTAGACGTACCAACGTCGATTTACCACTTCCTGACAAACCCATGATGACGAAAATTTCACCTTCTTCGACCTCAAAGGATGCCCGGTTCACACCAACCGTATTGCCAGTTTCTTTTAATATTTCATCTTTGGGTTTCCCTTGATCCAACAACTTCAGCGCCTGCTTATTATTTTTGCCGAAAACTTTGGATAAACCCTGAACTTCAATTACCGGCATGTCATTCACCTCTCTTAGCCTGTTGTTTTCTGTATAACGTGCTTGTCACGCAAACGTTACGTTGAATTTGGTTTATCTGTTTCATTTATTACTTTCCTACTACAAGAAAAGGAAAAATCCGAACACCAAATCAATCACTCTTAATACTATATCCCTATTCGGGGATAAAATTCAAACATAACATACCACTGATTTTGTATATATTTTTCATACAGTTTAAACTGAACAAATTTTTACGGGTTTTTCCTTTGAATTACTTGGAATTGCTTTGGATATCTACCCAATGACATGATTTTAAAAAAATCGCTAATAGTGTAACCTATGATGCATCATACTATTTAAAAATTTCCAGCAAACCAAGCTGAGAATATACAGAGACCGGGCTGGGATGCTTGTCTGTATACTCTGCCAAGCTTTGAAGGAGGATTATATGTCGGATTACAATCTAGAAGATATCAACGAATTAATCACCACGGAATTTGCCAAAACAATAGAGATGTTCGGCCTTACCCCTTCAGAGGCGCGGTTGTTTGCTATTCTGTATTTAATAGGAGTTCCCATGACCCTGGATGAAATGAGTGAAGCGTTGGGGAAAAGCAAAACCTCTATGAGTACCGGAATACGGACTCTTTTAGAATTGAATTTAGTCGAACGTGTGTGGAAAAAAGGGGAACGAAAAGATTTTTACCGTGCGGATGAAAATTTGTATAGGAAATTTATGTCCGCCTTCATTCATAAATGGGTGGATGCCGCCAGCCGGCAAAAACAGTCGCTGGAACAAATCGAAACACTGCTCGTTCAAGATGCAGATAACTTCTCCTTTTCGGCTGATTCGAAGGAATTTGACGAACTGAATGACCGTTTGAAAGATATGATAACGTTTCACCAGCTGTTGGAAGAGGCTTTTTTAAGAATAAAGCCCACTGCTTCCACACTGATTGATCAAAAACTTAACCATTAGGTATTTCTCAAAGCCGGAAGCTTCAAGAACGCATCCATCAAGGAAGGGTAATATCCTTCCTTTTTTAATGCCTCTATCGTCTGCCTCGGCTCCAGTTTATAATGGAGCATTCCGACAAATTTTATCAACAGTGGAGTTACGTCGAGGAAGCCTTCTTCGGTCTGCGCCAGGAATTCTTGATGAATACGATCCGTCCATTGCATAAGATTGCGATACTCTTCCTGCGTCAACTCTTTTTCAATGACTAACTTTGTAAAAGGATACTGGTCAATTTCTTTGATTTTCAACAGCAAGTGAAGATGAAAGTTTATTGTTTCATTTCTATCGATGCCCATACGTTTCCCCTCCTGCCTCATAATGTAATTATATAATATCCAGCTTTAAACAGAAAAAAATAGCTGCACGGACAGGATGTTACACCCCGCTCAAAATCCGTGATAAACCCCGGCATGACAAGGTTTGGGATATCAGTGAAATTTCTGATTATAAAATAATATTTTTTTTCATAAAAAGCTATTGATTTTTCCCTGGAAACATACTATCATTCGTTGAGGGCAAGGCGATGATGCCGCCCCATACAACCATCTGACAGCCGTGCAAAGGGGGATAAAAAAATGAATTGCTGGAAAACTATCAATCTATACAAAGAATTCGGTATCAATCGCATTTATATACTATCCATGCTTACAGGTATGATGGCATTCATTTTCTTTTATTTAATTTTTTCCATGATCCATGAAGCAGGAACAGTAAAGGACCATGGATTCATCCCTTTAATTATCGGGCTGGTTTTTTTGCCGACCATTCATAAACTTACACATATTTTACCATTAATATTGACTAATAAACGAGTGAAAATTAACTGGAAGATGAATCTGGGATTATTTCCGACATTTTCTTTCCGTACAAGATCAAAAATGTCCAAAACGACATCGCTGTTCATTCTACTGGCGCCGGCGTTATTGGTAACTGCTGCCGGATTGGTATCAAGCTATGTATTTATTGGCTATTATGTTTATTTTCTACTATTCTTGTCTGTTAACATCGGTCTTTCTTTTACAGACTTTTTGTATGCCAGCCATGTTGTCAAAGCACCGCGCAAATGCATCATCGAAAATGCCAAAGATGGTTACGATATTTTAATTTGATTGTACACAGCATCCGGTAAACGGATGCTGTTTTTTATTCTTCTTTTTTACATGAAACTGGAAAAGCAGACTAGAAGATTTTCTGCAGGGTATAACTGTTCAAGCAAGATAAATTTTGATAAAGTATTGTATAGGTGTAAAGGAGGTCATAAGATATGCCAGTCTTTTTTGCTATTTTCGCTTTGTTCGTACTATTTCTATTTAATTCATTAACCCATAAACTTGTAGTAAGAACAGAAATGTCTCAGGAACGGCAGCCGAATGTATTCAGAACAATCAATATATTGATAACCATCTTGTTGATCTCTTCTTATGTAGAGGTACTATTTACGTAAAAAACATTAGAGCCCTTTGACAAGAGGAAAAAATGTGGGAGCGCCTCGATTCCCCCGTATGCTTAAGTCAAAACCCTGGTTGGGTTCTATGCTGCATACAGGTTTGACTTAAGAGTCCGAAGGGGGGGTAGACACTCCATCACGTCAACTTATTCAACTCTAAAGAAAAGCGCAAGCGCCTATTCAAAGGAGTAAATGCTTAAAGCCGCCACGTCCTGTGGAAACGCCTGCATGACCCACATCGTTTGGGCCTCCGTCAAGCTTAAGCAAAGCCTCGAGGGGGAGGCGCTGGGAGCTAGACATCTCTGAAATTTATACTTTCTTATCTTTTCAAAAAGGGATGACCATGAGCAACCGCCCACTGGTCATCCCTTTTTACGACCGGAAAAATGTTATTTTTCTCACTGCTTTACAGCCATGCTGCTCCGACAATGATCAGCAAAATGAATAAAACGACAATCAACGCAAATCCGCCTTGGTATCCTGCGCCCATCTGCAACACCCCCTTGTTGTCTTTTGTTCCATCCTATGCAGCGGGATAGCATCGAGCATAGGCAGATGCCCGAAATTTAGTAAAAAGTGTGTAATTACAGGAATAGACTATTTTTTTCACTGCTAAATGTGTTATATTATTTCAAGAGCTTGTCAAAGCTTGTACGAAAAGTTTTTGGAGAGTAGGAGTGTTTATATAATGAAAAAAATCGCATTATCGGCATCCTTGGCAGTCGGAATTCTGGCTCTGTCCGCTTGTTCTTCGGATGACCCGGAAACCGTGGTAGAAACAAAATCAGGTAACGTCAGTAAAGAAGAATTCTACCAGGAATTGAAAGACCAAAATGGTGAGACTGTTCTTCAACAGTTAGTCACGAAAAAAGTTCTTGAGGGCAATTATGAAGTAGAAGATGATCAAGTTCAGAAAGAATTGGACTCATTAAAAGAACAATACGGAGACCAATTTGAAATGGTGCTTCAGCAAAGCGGATTCTCTGATGAGGAAGAATTCAAAGAGGTTCTGCGTTTGAATATGCTACAAGAAAAAGCTGTTACCGAAGATGTAGAAGTTTCGGATGAAGAAATCAAACAAAGATATGAAAACATGAAAACCGACCTCGTAGCAAGGCACATCCTTGTTCAAGATGAAGAAACTGCAAAAGAAGTGAAGCAGAAACTGGAAGACGGCGGTGACTTTGCTGAACTGGCGAAAGAATACTCAACCGATACGGCTTCTGCTGAAAATGGCGGCGACCTTGGAACATTTGGTGTTGGGGACATGGTACCTGAGTTTGAAAAAGCAGCTTATAACCTAAAGGTTGATGAAATCAGCGATCCGGTACAAACTTCCAACGGCTGGCACATCATCCAGGTAACAGAACGTAAAGATGCTGAAGAGGAAGTAGAACCTCTTGAAGACATCCGCGATCAAATTCGCAGAGATATCGCATCTACTAAAGTAGATGACGCTACTGCTCAGAAAAAAATGCAGCAATTGATGGAAGATGCGAATATCGATGTAAAGATCGATCAATTCAAAGATTTGTTTGAAACAACTACACCAGAAGAGCAACAGACAGAAGACTCTGGCAACACTGAAGAAGACTCTTCTGACGAAGGTTCTAACGAAAGTTCTGAAGAAAACCAAGATAGCTCTGATGGTAGCTCTGAAGAATCATCAGAACAATAAATGAACTGAAAGCAGCCCGGACTCTCGTCCGGGCCTTTATGACTTCTAAGAACTCCTTTAGGACATTTCCGTAAAACACAAGCTTTTTTCATTTGTAAAAGTTGCGGAAACATACAATAACTTGACATAAAAAAACCGAACGAGTTATATCAACGTCCGGTTTTGGATTTGTCCGCTATGCTTTTTCCTCAACCTCTATTTTTTCATGATCCTCATGTCCGTCGCTGCACCCCTTACATAGAAGTCATTTGTTTCTGTTCTGACTCTGCTTCATTTTGTTTTCTCTGCCCTCGTTCATTTTTTATGCGATCCATGTATATTTTTCCTTCCCGTTCAATAAACTGCATTTCCAGTTTTTTCTCTGCTCTAACGGCCCTATAAGCCATATATCCACTGAAAAAAATAAAAAGGATGAACATATAAACCCACCAAGGAATTCCTAGTATCATCGCACAGCCCTCCTTGTCCCTATTTGCTATTTAAAATATATGCAAGGACACGTCAAATATGACTGGCCTGTTGTCAGATTTCGGCTCGTTTCTGTTTGCTTGCCAATTTTTTAAACATATACCAATATACAAAAGCACTCATGACAGCAAACAGTCCTAATGTGGCAAACACAAAAGAGTATGCAAGATAGTTTGTCAACACCAGACTTAGGGGCGCCATTAATTTGCCTACTGTGAAACGGAGGCTGGCTGCGGAAAAATACTGCCCGCGCATTTGCTTTGGTGCTAGTTTGGCGACAAAGCTTTCCTGAATGCCGACTACCATCAGCTCGGCCAAGGTGAATAAGGCCATGGCAAAAATAAACATCCAAATACTCTCGGTAATCCCATATAAGAATATTCCTACAGCATAAAGAAGACTGGATGCCACGAACACCGGTTTTTCTTTGAAACGGTTCATGACACGGGTAATAAACACCGTAAATATAGCTACCAATAGTCCATTCTCAGCCAGCACCAGGGCGAATGCTTTCTCTCCACTGATGCTGAGCCTAAAATCCCCCAGTTGCAGCAAAGTCTGGTTATCAATCACTTCGCTTGTATAGACAGCGATGAGAATATCGAGTTGCATAAATGTCTGCGCAACAAGAACGCCAGCGATGATAAACAATAAAAAAGTCCGGTCTTTGGCTATGATTCGATAGTCACTTAGTTCGTCCCATACAGCTTTGTACCAACGAACTTTTGCTTCTTTCTTCCGAATCTTCAACGTCACCGTTTCACCCAGGAACCGTTGCAGAATAATCGTCAAAGCCCCAGTCAGAACCGCCCCAGCCAGCAGCATTTCGAACCGGTAACTGTAAAACAAAAAACTTCCGATGATCGGGCCGACAACGACTGCAATATTGATCGACGTATAAAATACAGCGAATACTGAAGCACGGTGTCTTTCTGACACCACGTCGGCGACCATCGCATGTGATGCTGGCCAATATAACGCTCCCCATATTCCCAGCAGGCTGAATGCTACAAACGTTCCTATAGGTGACTGGTACCAAGGCGAGTTTGCAAATGCAAATAACAGAAACGTCAAAAACTGCCCGAAAGAGGAAATGACCATCATCCGTTTCCTGCCGAAGCGGTCTGCACAATACCCTCCTGTCAAGCTGGCTATCACAGAAAATGCCTGCGATAACACTAAAAGCCAACCAGCTTTGTCCTTCCCAAATGAATTTTCAAAGAGAATTGTCATAAACGGAAAATAAGACCAAAAAAGAAAATTTGTTGTCCCTTCGCCAAATAGACGAATTTTTAAGTTACGATCCCAATCCTTCCACCTCATCATATTCCCCTCTGTTTCTCTACAGTTTTCCTTGCCTGTATTAACCATATTCCGTTGGTATTAGCTGGTTCTTTCGGCACTGATTTTTTCATTATACCAGAAACACCACTTTAGGAAGCACGGAAAATACAGAAACAGTTTTTGCAATAGAAATGGATATTCAACCATGCTACATTGCGTTACAATAAGAGGAGAATCTCTGCTTTATGCAGTAGATACAGAAGTTTGAAGAAAAATGGAGTGATAGATATGGCTGATCAAGCCTCTTATTTTTATGATTTTATCCCGATTAACTATACAAAGGATGAATTACAGCGGAAGCAAATTCTGGCTGAATTCCCTCCGCCTGCACTCCCGGAAAGCAGTGAATTTTTTATACTGGATGACCAAGTGCCGGGCAGTACCATCAACCTCCGGCTTTTATTAAATGACTATCAAGTCCAGCTCACCAAGACCAACAAACAGTTTCTAAAACTCCGTTTCAGTAATAATGCAGGTGTAATGAATGCAAAGATGTGGGATAATCAAGGCTCCGTCGAACAAAACCAGCCACTTCTGGAAAAGTTCGCTGTGTTTGATGTAGAAGCGATGGTTGATGAGTTCAGAGGATTTAAATCGCTCACTATCCAAAAACTTACACCATGTAAAACAGAAGTAAACCCTTTTTCTCTGTTGCCATATACCCAACAAAGCATCGAAGACTTGACGGTGGAGTTGTTCAGTTACCTTGATGAATTACAACACCCTTACCGCCAAATCGCCCGCGCCGTCATGACCCGCTTTTGGGATCAATTTCGAATCAGGCCGGCTGCAAAAGGATATCACCATAATTATTTGGGAGGACTGCTAAAGCATACTGTCGGTCTGATGCGATTCGCCAGATATCTTTTAAAAACAGAAGATAACCACTTTCAAGCAGCAATGAAGCTGATCAATGTAGTGGAGAAAGCATATAAAAGTGAACTGTGGTCGCAATTCCAGTCAGATAATGGCCTGCAGCATTTAGTCTGGAAGGACACAATCGATCATTTGTACCGACAGTTACAAGGTATGATGGAGCATAAAGAAAAACAACCGGATTACGATGTGATCATGACGAGTATATTGTTCCACGATATCGGAAAGCTGCTTGAATACGACCATGCCGGTAAAACGTTCGATACTTTCCACTTTCTATTTCCGACAGCGGAGCAAACAGTACAGGAAAATCGAAAGCAAGCCGGTATCACGATGGATGAATTGGGAGTTATGATCGGGCATATTCCCTATGGGGTCCTGCTGTTGAACAAAATAATTGAAACCGAGGGGATTTCGTTATCCATGGAAACCATTCATCAGATGTCCCATTGCATATTATGCCATCACGGACTTCCAGAATGGGGATCCTGTATTCAAAAGCCGCAAACAATCGACGGATACATCATCCATTTTGTCGATTATCTGGACAGTCGCTACGAAAACAGCGAAGTAGTGAAGTAACAAATAATACTTTCTCGTTTACAAGCCTCCAGCTATTTCCTGAAGTAGTATGAAAAGAACTAAGTTGTTATATGGTAAGCTCCTTAGATAGACTTCCTTTTATGCTGGTTTTAGATAAGTACTTCGCATTTCCGGATTGGGAGTTTGCTCTCTTGAATTGCAAGCAGAAAAAATTCGAATGCTTACCATTTTGAATATCGTTCGGTTATTGTTTTGGCAACCATGCTTTTATCCCAGTTACGCTCATAAAAACCCTTGCCTGGCCGGCAAGGGTTTTGGAATACCTAGTGCTTTGGGACGTACTTGAAAATTTCACCGGATTCGACGACCTGGATGAATTTCATCAGCCAGCGATAATAGTTTTGGGCGTATTTCAGCCTGTCGATATCGTCGGCTATTTTCTGCTTTAAATGATCGTCTTCGGTCTGGTCTCGAATCAGCTCCAGCTCATGAATAGCTTCTTCCGCTTCTTCAATGTTTGTTTCCGTATGGTGACGCCACCTGTTCCCGAACAAAGAAGTGAAGGATTTATACCAATCCTCTTCTGATTTATACAAGTCCTTCCTTACCCCTTTTTTATATGCCGGCTGAACCATTTTCATCTCAGCCAATGATCTGACTCCTGTCGACATACTTGTCTTGCTCATCTCCAGCGCGTCACGCATATCATCCAGTGTCATCGGTTCTTCTGCAAAATACAAGGCACCGTATAGACGTCCTACTGATGAAGTAATCCCGTAAAGGTTCATGTTTTTTGCAATCACTTGTATAAACTTTTCAATGGTTTCTTCATACTCAGACCATTCGCTTGATTTGTCACTATTTGGCAATGGAATACCCTCCAACCACTTTATCTTCAGTTATTTTATCATTCCTTTGCCGATTATGCTAATTCCATTACTTCTCTATTTTCTAAATCGATAACAGGTACCTCTTCCAAGCTCTTTTGAATAGATTTGCTGCTTGAAAATAGAATAATCTGTTGTTGTTGGTCAGCAATGTTTTTGAGAATGCTGCCAAATTCCTCTTCTCGTTTTTGATCAAAATGGACAAAGGCATCATCAATAAAAAAAGGCATTTTTTCTGCTTGATACACGCTGCTTAAAGCAAGTCGAAGGGATACGTAGAGTTGATCGGCTGTCCCCTTAGAAAGTTCTTCCACGGCATATCTGAACCCTTCCTGGTCTGATACGGAAAATGGACGGCCTTCTTTGGGAGGAAAAATGTCCGCATACTTTCCGTCCGTCAATTTATGGAAGTGAGCAGCAGCTGCCTTGAGTGTGTGGGGTAAGTAATCCTGCTGATAACTCCGTTTTGTCTCGGCCAGAATTTCTTTGGCCGTTTGGTAAACTGCCCATTGTTTGACTTGTTTTTTCAGCTGTTCAATTTCCCCGGAATACTGGTGCTTGAATTGAGAAAAATGTTCCGACCGCTCCATTCCACTGATTTTGGAGCGGATGTCCGCTAACTGTTGCCTGGATGCATCCATTCTGGATTCCAACTCTTCCAATTTGTTCTCGATTTGTTCCAACCCTTGTTCTGCTTCCGCCTGACTGGGCAAATTGTCAAGGTAATGGCTGATCTCGTTCCTTGACAGAAGCGGAGCAAGTTGACTGCGGCAGCTGTCCATTTTCCCCCTAATTGAATGTGCCTCTTGTTGTTGCCTTCCAAGACGCCGGAATTCTTCTTCATTTTGAACACCTGCCGTCTTGAATAACAAGACCGTGTCCTGTTCATAAGGCTGCATTTCCTCCAAGAGTCGTTCCCTCTCCCTTATGGTTCTTTCCAACCATTCCTCATACTGCGAGAGCGTCTGCCTGATTTGTCTTTGTGTTTCCAGCTGTTCAAGGAGTAAATGAACAAAGTCGCTGGTTTTATCGGCTTCATCCAACCCATCCTCTTTAAAAAAGACCGTTAACGTTTTTCTGTAATCCTCCATCTGTTGGATGAGCTCATCTTGCTCCTGATCTAAGCGTATAAGAGAATGGTATTTTTCCATACAGGCATTCAATTTATGGTACAGTTTCGGCCAATAAGCCGGGGCCACATCGGTGAGAAAAGGATATTGGCTTTTTTGTTCTCTGATTTGTCGTTCAACCTGTAGTTGTTTTTCTTGGATGAATTTTTTCCTTTCGGAAAGCTTCAATAACTGAAGCGACCGCTGTTTGATTTGGCCGTTGATGGAATGCTGTTCATCCAAAATCTGATAATGACGGCGAAGCTTCTCTTCGGCCTCCTTGTAATCAGTCTCCGTCCATCGCAAAGTAACCGGTTCACGCTCTGAAGCAGGATCGGGCAGCCTTCTCGTCCTCCAGACCGGAACCATTCCAACCAGAAACAAAATAAGACCAATCGCATAAAAGCTTTTTATATCGGACAGGAATGCTGCTGTCCCTAACAACACGGCACCTATTGCTGTTGCACCCAACAACGTCCATGCCTGCCTCTTCCGCCATTGGTCAAACTGGTCAGGAAACACCGGATTCCTATTAGACGACTCAACATACTTCTGCGTACGTTTTTCATCTATCATTTGCTGTAGTTCTACAGCTTTTGATTCCTCGAGTATCCCCGTATCCAATCTTCTCTGCTCTTCCCGCAAAGAACGCAGCTGTTCCTCTGTACTTCGTTCTTCCCGTTCAATGCTCTCCCATTCTGCTTCCACCTGCTGCTCTGCCTCTTTTATTTGATGCCAGCTGTCCTCGAGGTGAAAAGGCATAGAAAGAGAACCAAGTTGCTCCCAATTGAAATCAAGATGAAGGTCGTTTACCTGCTGCTTTAATTCTGTGACCGCTTTTTTCCTCATCTGTTTCAGATAATCTAACTGGCTTGCCTGCTGCTGATACGTTTCATAATCAGCACCTAATGCCTCTGCCCTTTCCAGTTTCTCTTTCGGCCATAATTGCTGGTGAAGTGTCCATATTTCTTGCCGGTACTCCCGTTCGTTGCTTTCCAATACCGCCAACCTGCTCCGTAATGGCAGCAGCTGCTCCTGAAGATACTCATAACGCTCCAGACCATTTTCCGGAAAGTGGTCTGTTTCAGGTAGTTGGGTCCATTTGCCTTCTTCTTCTGCAAGCATGTAAAGAATCGGCAAAGCCTGCACTAGTTTTTCTTGTTTCGTCCTTACCGCTTTTGCATCCTCTAAATCCCGCTGTATCATTTCTAGATAGCTTACCAGTTCAGTTTCTGCTTTTTTTTGCTGCTGGTAGGATTCCTCCTGCTCCTGCAACTGAATCCACTCTTGCTGCATTGATGCTAATTTGTTCAGCTGGCTGTTTATTTCCGGGTTCTTTCCATGCGGCTTGAACCGCTTGTCCAACTCATTTTCCAATTGTTTTTCAATAGAATATATTTTGTCCGTTCCGGTCATTCCTACGCCAAGAAGAAGTTCTCCGAGCTCATCCGCCTTCATGGCATGCAGTTTCATTAAGTCATCGGCATCAAACGAGAACACGGATTCAAAACTTTCCCGGTTCATTCCTTTTAACTGTTTGCTCCACCAGTCACTCCCCTTGACGCTTCCGTCAGGGAGGTAGCAAACGGCCTCTCCACTTTGTTTTTCATGAGTTCGTTCAATATAAAACATACCTGCTTCTTCTGTCCACAGCTTTAACCTCCCTCCGATTTTTCCGCCGGTTTTTGGTCGAAAAAATTCACGCTGCTTCGGCGGGAGGCCGAATAGGATAAACAACAGGAACTGCCGGATTGTCGACTTGCCGGACTCATTGGGCCCACTGATAAGGAACAGGTTTTCCTCCGGGAACTTAACACGGAAGTCCTGCCATTTACCGAATCCATAGATATGGGCTGCTAACAGCTTCATTGCGTCTCCCTCATTTCTTTAAAAACTGGTTCATCAACAAGTTTTCTGCCATCTGTTTGATTTCCGACTGCTCTTCTTCCGAAAATCCGGAAAGATACTTTCTTGCCTTGCGGTGATGCATGAGCGGCTGTAAATAACGGGTGATATTGTCTGTCTCCTGAAACCTTTTTGCCAATTCACCGGCAAAATGGTGCCCCTTCTCCAGCTCCTCCCGGTTCCAGCTATGTTCAACATGAACCGAGTATCCTTGTATGTAAGCCCATTTATTGTCGATTCGATCGATTTCATTACAAAAGTCAACTGTTTCATCCAGATACCCAGTCTGATGCCAGTCCTGAAGGACAGGTTGATTGCTGAAAAAAATGGCGTGGAGAATCGCTTTTCCATAACGATTTTTACACTCCTCCAAGTGCCCTTCCATCACCGGAACCATCTCTTGGGGATCTTTGCATGAGGAAACATCCACTTTGATGCTTTCAAACCGTATTTGCTGCAACGGGTGAAAAGTCAGTTCTGCCTCTCCGTCTTTTAACTCTACATGGTAACAGCCTTTTTCACCTGATTCTTTTTTTGAGCGTCCCTGAATGTTCCCTGGGTAGACGACCGGAGGGAATTGGTTTAAGATGTCACGAGTATGAATATGTCCCAGCGCCCAATAATCAAACTCCTTTTCCGTCAGGTCCCGCAAGTGGAAAGGAGCATAAACATCATGCTCTTTGTTACTGTGAAGACTACCGTGCAGCATGGCGATATGATACGGTGCTGTTCCTTGTACGGTGTATTCCTGCGTTTTATTCTTCGTGACCGCCCTTTCCCGGTAACTGAAACCATAAATATTAGCAGCAGTCTCGCCATTTTTCCGAAAAGGAATCGAACGGACCTGCTGGTCGGAAAATACATGGACATTTTCAGGAAATTGATCAATAAACTGGCTGCCTTCTGTGAAGTCATGATTTCCATAGGATAAGAAAACTTCAATGTGGTGAACGTCCAACTTCTCAAAAGCCGCCTTTAACTGCATTCTTGCAAACAGACTGTGCTGATTTTCATCAAACACATCCCCGGCGATCAAAACAAAGTCGACATGCTTTTCGATTGCCAGTCGGACAAGCGCTTCCAAAGCACCAAACGTACTTCCTCTGATTTCTTCAAAAACACCTCCGGGTACGTTTCCCAAACCTTTGAACGGACTGTCCAAATGCAAATCGGCACTATGTAAAAATGATATTTTTTCCTTTGCCATATACATTTCCCTTTCCCAGTTGACTATATATCTTTATTTTAGCAAATCCAAAAGCCGAATGCACGTTCGTTTTGAAGATGAATTGCGACTTCCAACTACGATAACGAACGAAAGATAGCCTGTTCGAAATCAGCCAATGATAATAGGGGCTGAACGAAAGCATAAAGTAAAGAGCCTGGAACAAAAGCATCGTGACCCAAATAAAAACCGAACGAATTTGATTGACAGTTAGAATTCGCTCGGTTTTTGCTTTGGTGGCCATGCTTTGTCCAGGCCTCTTTCTTTTTTGATTTTTACTCCAACCTGCAATGAACTTGACAAAAAATAAACCGTTCTCCCCAATGATATCCACTCCGCAAGGCACTTCGCTGTCCGCAGGTTTATGCTTTCGGAGGAATTTGAAGCCGTGCCCGAGAAGGCACAGTATCTTGACGCAGCGATTTAAAGCACACATCAAACAACAGAATGAAAGAAAGCCTACCTAAAAAACTTCACTTTCCTTCGCCGCTTCTTCCATCGCGTAATCTACCGAATGCATAAGAAGTACTTATCATCTTCTTATCCTGTTATCGTTTGATTTTGCAAGTGGATTTATAGGATACTCCTGCCTCTTTCAAATGATGTTAGAGCCTTCCCGGAAAACGTGTCAGGATTTTTTGGAAAGCTGTAAAGCTTTTTTAAAGTCTTTTAACGAAGATGCTTTGCCGTACATCAAAACACCTCCGCGATAAACCCGGGCTCCCAACGCCGCTAGCAAACCAATCGAAGCAAGCATGATGACGATCGACAAGGCAACCTCCCATGCTGGAACATCCAGCATGCCCACTCGCAGGAACATCAACATCGGAGTGAAAAACGGGATATAAGAAGTGACTGTCACGAAACTGGATTCAGGCACATTTAAACCGAACATAGCGATGAAAAAGGCAATCATCACCAGGAATATCATCGGCATCATCAATTGCTGTACATCCTCGATGCGGCTGACGAGGGAACCGAGCATCGCCGCCAGCGTCGCATACAACAAATAACCAAGAACAAAAAATACAATTGCATAGATAAAAGTGGAAGCCGTCACTCCAGACAGGCCAAAGTATTCAAACACGCCACCTGTCATTTCAGATTGTTTTTGTTGCAGGACGATATAACCGACGACAATAAACAAACCGACTTGGGTCAAACCGAGCAGTGCTATCCCAAGTATCTTGGCAAACATCTGACTCACTGGCGAAGCACTGGAAATCAAAATTTCCATGACCCGTGATGTCTTTTCATTGGCAATATCCATAGCGATCATATTGCCATATGTTATCACCGAGATATAAAGCAAAAACAAGATAATATACACGAGACCGCGTGCCTCACTCAATTCTTCCTCTGTTTTTGCGCTCTCTTGCAATGCCACTGCTTCAAATGCCACTGGTTGATAAATTTCCTCAAGCTGCGACTGATCGATTCCTGCATTGTTCGTCGCCATTGCTACTTTGATCTGCTGTAATTGTTGCTCCAACGTGTTGCTAAGTTCAGATGAGGCAATTTGGTTAGCGTAATAGGAAGCCTGCGGCAAGTTTTGTTCGTCATAGCTTATTGAAAGAAAGGCCTCATAATCTTCTGCCTCAACAGCCTCTTTTGCTTCTTCTGCTGTTCCTTCATATTGTTCCAGCGTAACATCAGAAGCCGTGTTTTCCACACTCTCTTTTAGCGAAGTAAAGATCTCTCCTGTTTCATCGAGAACCGCTACTTCTCTATTTTCCTCACTATCAAACAAATCGATAATCGAAGTGATATTGGCCATTCCCACGATAACAAGTAAAGCGATGATATTGGTGATCAAAAATGACTTCGTTTTGAAACGGGTCATGTATGTATGGGACAAAACGATCCAAAATTTATTCATAAGATGCACCTGCTTTCTCAATAAAAATATCGTTTAAGGACGGCTCTTCAAGAGCGAATTTTCTCACAAACCCTCGATCGTGAAGGGCAGTCAGCACTTCCTGTGATACCGCTTCATCATTGATTTGCAGCTCGCATCCTTCTGTCGTTGCTTTATAATGAACGACACCGGCAAGATCCTTTAAGAATGCCAAGTCAAAATCAGCATGAATAAATAGTTTTTTCTTGCCAAATGCACGCTTGATTTCTTTTAAGGAGCCATGAACGACCGGACTGCCATGCTGCATGATGCATAAATACTCACAAAGCTCTTCTACATGCTCCATCCGGTGGGATGAAAACACAATCGAAGTTCCTTTACTTTTCAAGTCCACTACAGCCTGCTTAAGCATTTCCACATTGACTGGATCAAGGCCGGAGAACGGCTCATCCAGTATCAGCAACTTGGGCCGGTGAATGACGGCGGAAATAAATTGTATTTTTTGCTGGTTCCCCTTTGATAGTTCCTCGATTTTTTTATCTAAATAAGCAGGGACACGAAACTTTTCTAGCCACCCTTTTAATTCAGCGACGATTTCATTTTTTTGCATGCCGCGCAGCCGGCCAAGATAAATAATTTGGTCTTTGACCGTCAGCTTGGGATATAAACCACGCTCTTCGGGTAAATATCCGATTGCATCACTGTTGCTGTAATTGATTTTTTTGCCATCCCAATCGATACTGCCCTCTGTAATATCCAGCAGCCCGAGTATCATCCGGAATGTTGTCGTTTTACCTGCTCCATTAGCACCCAGAAAACCGAAAATCTGGCCTTCCGGAATCTCAAGTGACAGATTGTCGACTGCTGTGAAGTTGCCAAAACGCTTGGTAACATTACTGATTTTTAATGTCATAGAACATCTCCTCTCCCCATCTCCCCTGTATTTACGTACTATCTAATCGAAAAGTTCCGTTTTCATTATATATTTTTCTGTTGAAAGGGTATAGGGTTATAGGTTATTTTTATCCACAACCACTTATCGTTTAAGTTGCTTTAGTCCCAATGGACATAAAATAGAAAGTAACCAAAACTCTTTGGATGTTCCTTAAGCCGAGACTGCAGAAAGACACTATACAACAAGCACACCTATTTTCTAACAACCGAAACAATTGCGAAGAGATTAGCAAGAAGGGAAGTGAATTTCCATAATGTTACTTGCTGTTTCTGGGACAAAAGCAATAACCTGTTAAAAAACTGTATTCTTAAAGGAATTTGGCCGGGTTACAAAGAATAAGTATACGGAATCATCATGTAGGAGGGTCATTAGTGAAAGCTTATGTACTAACTGTATTTGACCAAGAAGGAAAAAAACTGCTGGAGGAAACCTTCGAAGCAGCAAGTGATAAAGATGCTGAACAAATCGGGACCAATCGACTCGAAGATTTGGAATATAGCAACTACACGCACCGCTGTATTTCTCCGGATGGAAAACTTGTATTGTTTCATCGCTGAGAACTTCTGCACGTCTTTTAAGCCATAAGAAAAGTGCAAGCTCCTCCGGCAAGTTAAAGCAAAGCCACCTGCACAGTGCTGACAGGACACAGAGGAAATACTCGAAGGGGTAAAGGAGCAATAACGCCTCTGGAATGTACACGCTCTGATAAAAGGAAAAAAGCAGCCCCATCAAAGCAAGGATGGGGCTGCTTCTGTGTCTTACTGCTGCTGATCCGGGTTACCGTACAGCTCTTCTAATGGTTTCGTAATGATTTTGCTTACATCATTAATAACAACGTTCAGTCGTTGTTCTTCTTCCATCAGCTTGGAAATCTCCGGATGTTGCTGGACCAATTCTACAACACCTTTTGCTTTCTCGACTTCTTCTTCGGTGATTTCCTGGCCTTGCATTTGTTTTTCTTGAAGCTGCATTTGGGTAGTACGGAAATCATCAAACATTTTTTTTGCCGATTCATCGGCCATTACCTTATCGTAAGCTTGTTTCAGCCCTTTAAATTCATCACTTTCACGGATTGCCTTTTCTAGATCGTAGGCACTGTCATAAATATTTGCCATTTTGTAAAATCCTCCTATTTTTGCGTTCTCACGCTACTTTCCCCACTATAACAAACCTAAAATACAATGTATAGTCATAGGGATGATAAATAGAGGACTCCACTAATTCAACAACGTCACAATCATTCCCTGTATAAAACCAATCGCTCCTCCGAGCAATGCGCCCAGATAGGTAATCATCTTGAACTCCCGCCTGGATATGTCCAGTACTAGCTGCTCAATCCTTTTGGTTGGAAATGCCTCTACTTCTTTTTCAACTATTTCGGCCAGGTGGAGGCTGTCCATCAATCCTTCCATCCGATCGCCGAGAGCACTGGAAACTTTGTCGACCACGTTTGGAACCATATTAGTCAGGACTTGCTGTTTAAAAGGTTCTGTCCATGTCTGTATAGTTTTATTCAACCAACGGTCGACCGGAACGGACCGGGAAACCACTTGACCGATCACACGAGCCATTTCATCTGCCCCCACTTTTTCTTCAAGTTCGCCGATCGTTGTCTGGTAGTAAAGGCGTTCCACTTCCTGGCCGAGCATTTTTTCGATGATCGTACCAGCCTCCTCCGACCTGACATAATCGACAAGTAATGGCTGAATTTTGTCGGCAAGTCCTTCATTCCCAAGAAAAGAGGAAATCATATTTCCGAAAAAACCCTTCCCATCCAGATAACTCTCCACGACTGCGCCTATTTTATTTTTTGCTTCCGCGCTCGATAAGTACTCCACCAGTTTATCCTGAGCGAATTCGCCAGCACGGCTTACTCCGTTATTGATTTTTTGTTCCCATTCCGGCGGCAAAAAATCATGCAACGTCTTTTCGTGAATAGCCGAAATGAACTCCCGATATTGTTGCTCAGACAGCTCGGCAATCTTCTCTCTGACTTCCCGCTCGTTCACAGTGAATCCTGCAGATGCCAATGCTTCTTTTAAGGTTGCATTGCTGTCAAGCAGGCTTGCTGTTTCCTTTTGCGCCCAACTGGTCAGTTGTTTTTGAAAGAGGGGCTGCTGTAACTTTTTTCTGATTCCAGACGGGGTCAGCAGGTGTTCTACCACCATGCGTCCCAATTGTCTGGCTAGCTCATCCCTTCGCTTTGGAATCAATCCAGGGGTGAATGGAAGCTTCCAGGATCCAAGATATTTGGCCTCATAAGGACGAAACAACATTTTAATCGCTAGCGAATTCGTCAATCCGCCAATAATTGCTCCTATTACGATCATCATGATGATCAATACAATTGCTGACACTTTTACATCGACCTCTCTTTATCAATTGCTTGCCAGAGTTCCCACGCATGCGACGGGAACTTCCACATATAATTGGTTAGTAGAACATGCTATCAACGGGAGGGGATTTTGCGATGGAAACGTTCAAGATTAAATTTTATCCTGGCAACCAAAGCCGGATGATTGTTCCTTACCGCCATTTAGAAAAGTTTCAGGCTATAACGGAGATACAATACGGCCCCATTCACTCCCCTGTTGAAACGCTTGTCCATGACAAAGATTCTGAAACGTTATACATCTCTTCCCGCTTGAAGGACCTGCTCAACCTGCACAAAAGCTCTTCCTTCACAGTGAAACTTCAGAAAAAACGATGTACGATCCTGTTGACGATGGGTATCTTTACTGCCGGTTTCTCCGGAAATGATTTTCTGGCAGATGAACGCTCCCCCATTTTCCTCCGGATGAACAGGGCTGGAGAAAAGATGGGGATGCAGGCACTGATTTTTGGCCACCAGCATATCGACCGCGACAAAACACATATCCAGGCTTTTTATTTCGAGAAAGGGAGCTGGAAGCAAGGACGCTTTCCAATACCCAAGGTGATTTACAATCGAATTCCCAATCGTAAAACAGAACACCATCCGGCAGTAATCCGGGCTAAGTCCATTCTGACAGAACAAGCAGTTTTGTTTAACAACAGTTTTTTCAACAAATGGGAAATTTATCAATACATGATGAAAGATCCGGCATGTTCCTTTCTTGTAC
Organism: Sediminibacillus dalangtanensis; assembly: GCF_017792025.1. Lineage (NCBI taxonomy): Bacteria > Bacillati > Bacillota > Bacilli > Caryophanales > Bacillaceae > Sediminibacillus > Sediminibacillus dalangtanensis. Next base: position 875,894 of record NZ_CP046956.1, on the reverse strand, counting down.
CGGAAACTATTTTACACCCTTCTGAGAAAAAAATCGAAACAATGCTCAAAAAATATAATGTGTATATTAAACCGATTCATGGGAGCAGAGGGGAAGGGATCATCAAGTGCCGTAAGCTCCCTTCAGGAGAATTGGAATGCCATTACTACTTGGAGGATAAACCGCAGGTAAACCGCTACGAAAAACCAACAGCTTTTTTTCAACAGCATTTCCCAAATGGAATGGAAGGTTACGTAGCCCAGCAGGAAATCGACTTAGTTCAAAAGAGAAAAAGCCCGCTAGATTTTCGTGTCCATGTCAACAAGAACCACCGAAACAGTTGGGAAGTCCCCCTTATCTGTGCAAAATTCGCCGGAAAAGGGAGCTTGACCACCCATTTGAAACGTGGTGGAAAAGTATTGCTAGTTGAAGAAGTATTTGGAGAAGAAGACGGGAAAAAAATTAAAAAGCGTTTGGAAACAATGGCTCTGTTAGTTGCCGGGATCATCGAAAAAAACTATCCGTCAACCATCGGGGAAATCGGCATTGATTTCGGAATCGATAAAGAGGGACGTGTCTGGTTGTTTGAGGTGAACTCTAAACCTGGCTACGGTGTCTTCCAGCACCCGAAGCTCCAGGAACAGGCGGAAACCGTGCTGGCCTCCCCGTTTCAATTTGCCTTCTACTTGACCAATCTTCAAGAAAGAGTAAACAAGGAATGATTCACCGCCTTCTTAGCAATCCTATTCAGGTAAGGAGGGATGAAAGTGATGAAGAAAAAAGAAAAGTCTCTTTTTAAGGATAAAAAAAACTACGAACTTGATGTCGACCGGATGATCAATGAGGGACTTGCCGGTGGAACCGTGCGTGAAAATAAAGAACGAAGCCAAATCGAAAACAGTCGCGATTTACCTCGGCAAGAACGTCCCTTTCCTGATCCCGATTAACTAAACAGCATGACAGACTCTTTTTTGACGAAGACGAAAAATCAGGATGGGAAGTTTCCTTTATTCTTCGGCAATTTGAGTGTGCCAATACCAACCGCATAAAAATGATAAAGAGGACTCCTGATTTTTATGCGGCTTAGCTTTCCAAACGGAGGCAAGGTACGCAGACTCTAGCGGGAAGAGCGCGAGCTGAAGATCCACTTGGTAAAGTGCTTTTCTTTACTAAGTTAGCTGAAGCCGTGCCCGCGGAAAGTGAAGTACCTTGCCGGAGTGGAGATTTGCACTATTAAAAAGAGAAGCTACTATCCTGGTCATGTAAAAAGCAGAACGCGAAACGTAGCGATATGAAGCACTCATCAAACAACAGGATAAAAGGAAGTCTATCTAAGGAACTTACAAATCAAAAAACCGAGCGAATTCGATTAGCATTTAGAATTCGTTCGATTTTTGCAGGTAGATGTATGTTATGTCCCAACCTCATTAAGCTTTTCTCCCGTTTGTCAGCCCGTTTCGCTAAGTAAAAGCATAACCATCCACTTTTCTGTTATCATCACTTTTCTTCTTAGGACAGAACACTTTCCACTCATTCAAATCTTCCCTGCTTGTCCCTTTTGGTATAATGAAAGAAAACAGGAGGAGGGAGGCCCTTTTTATGATTAACAAACTACGCGCTGTTTTTCCCGGACTAATTGAATACCGCCCGGAAGAGCAGCCAGACATAGATGCTTACCGATGGTTTACTACGGATAAAAACGAAATAGTCGGCATCCCTGAAAAGGAACTTACGGAAAAGGATCTGCTTCTCCTGGAAGCCTTCCTTCAGTCTTATCATTTCCGTCATGCACCATTGAACCAACAGGAGCTCGCTTGGACGGAACTTCTCCTTCATGGCACACCGTCTGATCAGGTGCCAGAGATAAAGGGCGATGCTTACCGTTTTATTTATTTTCATTTATCTGAATCCACTATTGAACCAGCAGCTTTTCGGGAGGCTATTGCCGGCTTTTATCCTGAATTCGTCCCCATCGTTTGGATTTCAGCCAATCAAGGGGTCATCGTTGAACAAGGCCGCGAGCCAGATGATGGGAAAATCAGCTATGGACAAATCACCGATTTGTTAATGAGCGACTTTTACATGAAAGTCCATCTTTTTATCGGACCGTCTTTTTCTGATTTAGTCCACGCTCGCAAACGTTTTCAAAAAGGCGCGGAATGGTTTGAAACGGTTCGCAGGTACACCAAAAGCTCTGTGCTATCTTTTATCGACGCTGTTCCGTACCTCATTCTGTCGCAGTCGAGCGTACGAAACGAAGAGATTGTTTCCGCTGTTTTTCAGGATACGTTGGAAGAGAAAGAATTGCTGGCGACCATTCAGACGTTTCTTGAATGTAACTCCAATGCCACCATGGCTGCCAAAGAACTATATATGCACCGCAACAGCCTTCAGTACCGTGTAGACAAATTCATTGAAAAAACCGGGATCGACGTCAAACAGTTCAAGGGCGCTTTAACGGTTTATTTAGCGTTAATGATTAACCAAATACGCTGAATTGGTTAGTGTGCACAAAACCTGCTGCAAGACTTTGTGCACTTCGTCCATTTACGGGTATCAGACAATTGCGTACAATGAACCTATAAATAAAAACGCTTACATAAAGCGGGAGGAGATAAACATGGCTGAACTTAGTCTGAAGAACATTTACAAGGTCTACGATAAAAACGTTACAGCGGTCGAAGATTTCAACCTGGAAATAGCCGATAAAGAGTTTGTGGTATTTGTCGGTCCTTCCGGTTGCGGAAAGTCTACTACTTTAAGAATGATTGCCGGCTTGGAAGAAATTTCAGACGGAGACTTTTATATTGATAACACCCGTATGAATGATGTGGCACCGAAGGATCGGGACATCGCCATGGTATTCCAAAACTATGCCTTATACCCGCATATGAATGTGTATGACAACATGGCTTTTGGATTGAAACTTCGTAAATTCAAAAAAGACGAAATCGATCAGCGTGTCCAAAACGCTGCTAAAATCCTCGGGCTTGAAGGGTATCTTGACCGTAAACCGAAAGCGTTGTCAGGTGGACAGCGTCAGCGTGTGGCACTTGGCCGTGCCATTGTACGGGATGCCAAAGTGTTCCTGATGGATGAGCCGCTTTCCAACCTGGATGCAAAACTAAGGGTGCAAATGCGTGCAGAAATCCAAAAACTGCATAAACGTCTGCAGACTACTACCATTTATGTTACCCACGACCAGACGGAAGCGATGACGATGGCAACCCGCCTAGTTGTATTAAAGGATGGTATCATCCAACAGGTGGGCGCTCCAAAAGAAGTATATGATAAACCGGAGAATGTTTTTGTTGGAGGATTTATCGGTTCTCCTTCCATGAACTTCCTGACAGGGACTTTGAATGAAGGCGAATTCCAAATCGGCGATATCAAAATTCAGGTTCCGGAAGGAAAAATGAAAACACTCCGCGCCCAAAATTATGTAGGCAAAGAATTACTTCTTGGCATTCGTCCAGAAGACATGCACGATGAACCAGTATTTATTGAGTCGACGCCAGGCACAAAAATCACTGCTACCATCGATGTTGCCGAATTGATGGGATCTGAATCCTATCTATACTCCAAAGTAAATGATCAGGATTTCATCGCCCGTGTAGATTCACGGACAGACATTAATGGCGGAGAAAAAATCGACTTGGCCCTTGATATGAACAAAGCCCACTTTTTCGATATAGATTCTGAATTAAGAATTAGATAAGTGTTTTGGAGCAGCAAGCATTCCCCCAAGCCTGTTGCTCTTTTTTTATTACTTCGGAATTTCCTGTATTACTTCCGTCTTCTGGGTATCACAGCCCAAACACTGAAATAAATGAACACACGTATGACTGCTTCTGGAATCTTTTACCCCGTCGACAGTCTTGGCAATTTCAATAACGAGATAGGGACTATAATCCCCCATGAAATCAACCAATTTTCCTTGATCTGTCATCTCTCCCCCACACGCTGGACACGCTCTTTGAACCGTTCTCATTCCATTGCAAAGCGGACAAGCATACATGCCATTTTTTTCCCCCTTCCAAGTATAACGTGTACCGTTTCATTTCCTGATATTCCTGATATTCCTGATAAAAAGGCTTTGGTTTTACTTCCTTCAGTCCTTTAACGGAACTTGACGATTCCACATTACAGAAATGTTTTCTGCGGTGGGCTGATGTGCACTCCAAAAACAGAAAAAGCCAGACAGATTCACGCATGCGTCAGGTCCTTTTTTCAACACGGAGGATTATATAGCAACACTCCTATGAAAAGCACCTTTTAACATTCCCTGAAAAGTAAGTAGAGAGACACCTGAATCGGTGTCTCTCCCTGCCATTATTGATTCACTTATGATTGTTGAGTACCACCCATTTGTTGTTGGGCAGTTCTTACAAGACGTTTCGTGATTTCTCCACCAACAGATCCGTTGGCACGAGAGGTGGTGTCAGCGCCAAGGTTAACGCCGAATTCTTGTGCGATTTCGACTTTCATTTGATCTAACGCTTGCTCTACTCCTGGTACTAGCAATTGATTGTTATTGTTGCTTGCCATGTGTATCACCTCCTGTAACCCTATTATTTACGGGAGGACAGATAATATTTATCCACTTGTTTGGTAAATATATCATGCGCAGGAAGAGGCTCTCCAATGGATTGAACCCAACATTCACCCGTACTCTGAAGGGTCACCACCCGAAACATATTCCTTTTTCCTCTAAGGACAAAAGCGCAAGCACCTTTAAAGGAGTACAGGCTAGAGCGGCCACGTCCTGTGGCAACGCCTGCATGACCCTCATCGTTTGGGCCCCCGACAAGCTTAAGAACAGCCTCGGCATCGCGCTTTTTGCCACACAGAGGGTGAGCTTAAGACCTCGAGGGGATAGGCGCTGGAGCTGGACGTGGCTGTTTCAGCCAATAATTATCCACAGTCAATTAAATTTATCATTTCCTATACACTGAAAAAGGAGGCACTTATAAACAAGTGCCTCCTCAGCCATATTATAAAATTGTCAGAGGGGAAAATTAAAATTGTTGTGAACCGCCCATTTGCTGTTGAGCAGTTCTTACAAGACGCTTGGTGATCTCTCCACCTACAGAACCATTAGCACGAGATACTGTATCAGCGCCAAGGTTAACGCCGAATTCTTGGGCGATTTCGACTTTCATTTGATCCAATGCTTGCTCGATACCAGGCACGAGTAATTGATTAGAGTTGTTGCTTGCCATGTGTATCACCTCCTGTAATCCTAGTATGAAACAGAAACGTCAGATTATTAGGAGAAAACTTTGGTAATTCAGCGTTAACTTGTAAAATAATCAAGCACTTACGTCTTCACGAGCCCGCTTTTTCCGATGATAAATGGCATTGATTTCCGCTCCAATGACGAGTGTCAGGCCTGTCAGAAAGAACCAAAGCAAGAGAATGACTACCCCGCCGAGACTCCCGTAAGTAGCTGAATAGTTGCTGAAGTTCCCCAAATAAAAGGAAAAACCAAAAGAAATGACCTGCCATATTACTGCAGCACAAACGGCCCCGGGTACTACCTGGCGAATTGGAAAATCGATGTTAGGCGCCAGCCAATACAGTGCTGTTAAAATCACAATCATCACGAAGATACTGATCACCCAACGCAAAATATTTATCAGTACCTCTGTTCCGCTTGGTAATTGGATTAATGAATTGACAAAATCAAGTAAAACACCTCCAAAAATCGGCAGAACGAGAGCAACTGCCAGCGCCAGCACCATTCCTAATGTCAAACCGAGGGATAATAGCCTCACTTTGATAAAAGATCTCGTTTCTTCTACATTATAAGCATGATTGGATGCATCGATAAAAGCGTTGACAGCCCTAGAAGCAGACCAAAGAGTACCCAAAATACCGACCGTCAGCAAACCGCCGCGCTGGTTACTGACAACATTGACAACTGTATCCTCAAAAGTACCGGCGATTTCAGATGGGACCACGTTTTCCACAAAGCTTACCGCCCGCTGCGGGTCGATCGACAAGTAAGGAAGAATCGACAATAACAAAATCAATAATGGAACAATGGCCAGAAGATAATAAAATGCCTGGGCAGCCGCCAAAGTAGTTGCGTCGTCTTTTTTAAACTCTTTTCCAAGTTCTTTGCCGTACGCGATCACTTTACTCATTACCTCAACCTCCTATCAGAAACATATCCTTGCTTGGTATATCCCCGATAAGAATACTGTTCAATCATCATTGCCTGGTTTCATCTCCGTGAAACGTATCATATGAGGCCGGGAATAAAAGCATGGCATCAAAGTACAAACGAACGAATTTTAAATTTTTATCAAATTCGTTCGTTTTTTTATTTATATATTCTCTTTTTATCCTGGTGTTTGATACGTGCTTTGAATCGCTAAGTACCTTGACGTAGTGGGAAGTTTCATTTTTCATAGGGTGGAACGTTTGCTTTTTGCTAATCAAAAAACCGAACGAATGGTGGAATCGTTCGGTTTTTATTTTGGTCACGATGCTTTTGTCCCAGGCTCTTTTGCTAATTTTTATTTCGGATACGTCATTTCTTTTGGGTTGATGTATTCGTCAAACTGCTCTGCGGTCAACAGGCCAGAATCGACTGCTGCTTGTTTTAGTGTTGTATTATCAGCAAAAGCTTTTTTGGCTATTTTTGCAGCATTTTCATAACCGATATGCGGATTCAGTGCCGTTACCAGCATAAGCGAATCCTTCAGGTTTTTCTCGATATTTTCCAGATTGGGTTCCAAACCTTTTACACAGCGCTCATCAAAGGAAAGCATGCTGTCCGCCAATAATTGGGCAGACTGGATAAAGTTGTGGGCGATAACTGGTTTAAAGACATTTAGTTCAAAGTTACCTTGACTGGCCGCGAAACCAATCGCAGCATCGTTGCCCATTACTTGGACTGCAACCATGGTAACCGCTTCGCTTTGCGTAGGATTTACTTTTCCCGGCATTATAGAACTGCCTGGTTCGTTTGCTGGAATGGTAATTTCCCCGATGCCACAACGCGGACCACTAGCTAGCCAACGTACATCATTGGCAATCTTCATCAAATCTGCCGCCAAAGCTTTCAATGCGCCGTGAGAATGGACCAATTCGTCATGGCTCGTCAGCGCATGGAACTTATTTGGAGCAGATACAAAATCCTTGCCGGTATACTCGTTGATTTTTTTACAAACGCGTTCCGAAAATTCCGGATGAGCGTTTAACCCTGTACCTACTGCTGTACCGCCGATCGCCAATTCTTTTACATAACGAATACTGTCGACCAGCATTGCCTCTGACTTTTCAAGCATTCGGTGCCAACCACTGATTTCCTGTCCCAGCGTTAGCGGAGTCGCATCCTGTAAATGGGTCCGGCCGATTTTCACAATATCCTGAAACGCTTCCATTTTTTCTTTTAATGTTTGTTTCAAGATGTCAAGGGCAGGCAGTACAGTATCCTCTAATTTGAGCACAGCCCCGATATGCAAAGCGGTCGGATATGTATCATTCGAACTTTGCGATTTATTAACGTCATCGTTCGGATGAAGCTTGTATTCACTGTTTTTCTCGTCCAGCCACTGGTTTCCCACATAGGCAATTACTTCGTTAACGTTCATATTGGATTGCGTGCCGCTCCCTGTCTGCCATACAACGAGTGGAAAATGTTCCTTCAGTTCCCCTGCCAAAATTTTGTCTGCTGCATAAGCAATTGCTTCCGCTTTATCTTCTTCCAGCAGGCCAAGGTCACGATTAGCCATCGCAGCACTTTTTTTCAAAACCGCAAAACCATCAATGACTTCCTGTGGCATTTTTTCCGAACCAATCGGAAAGTTTTGCTTGCTTCGTTGCGTTTGTGCTCCCCAAAATTTATCCGCCGCAACGTGCATTTCCCCCAAAGTATCTTTTTCGATCCGATAATCCATCGTTAGACATCCTCCCTTTGAATATACTTCTTCTTCATTGTACCAAATTTTCAAAGAATGTAGAAAACCGACGGGTTGTTGACAATATAAGGATATAATCTTCCAACTATTTATTCTATTCGAACTTCATGATAAAATAGTGACAAAGCAAGCGAAGGGAGAGACTTTTCAGGATATCGTTTCTTCGATTATGCTCGCGATTATAAGTGGTGTAAGAGAGCCTGCCCAGCATGGCTCTCTTTCTTTTTGTTTCAACCGTCCTGAATTCGACACAAACTTTTCGCAGAATAGTCATTCTTTTTTGCCGGATCATTCGATATAATAGCTTGCAAACAGTTTAACCCTGCCAGGGAGGAAATGAAATGCCCAACAGTTGGACTCATATTTTATTTTGCGAAGAAATCGCCGATTCTTTGACGGAGGAAAACCCATTCATGCAGCAGGATGCCTATATGAAAATTGGCGCACAAGGGCCCGATCCATTTTTTTACCACAATTTTTGGCCCTGGAAAAAGTCCTCACCTGTAAACCAAATAGGTACCCTTTTGCATACGGAAAAGTGTGGTGATTTCCTGATCGATCTCATCACAGAAGCGAGGGACAAAACACTTGCCGTACAAGCCTATGTATTTGGATTTGCCACCCATCATATTCTTGATCGGAATGCCCATCCTTATATCCACTACAAAGCAGGGTATCAAGGCAGTAACCATCAGCGTTTAGAAATTATCATCGATACCTTGGTCGGAGAAAAAATGCGTCATTTAAAAACTTGGAAAGCTCCTGTCCATAAGGAATTGGATACCGGGCGTCGTCTAGGCAAAGACGTAGCTGGGTTGCTGACCAAGTTGATCAGCAAACATTATCCAGACCTGTCTGAAGACCTGGGAAGCGAATACGTAGAGTCCGCTTATCGTGACATGAAACGTGCTCTGCGGCTGCTTTATGATCCATATGGTTGGAAAAATGCTTTGTTCCCGTCACTCGTTTCTGCTTTTTCCCATCGGCCGGTAACAGATCGTGCTGATTTTCTCAATGAGTCGGGCTCTACCTGGTATCACCCGGCAACACAAGAGCCTTCCAGAGAAAGCTTTTGGCAATTGTTCGAACAGGCAAGGCTGGAAGGAATCGAAATCATGAATGAAGTAGTTGGTTACTGGAACAGTCCTTCAGAATCAACGAAAGAAAAATTGCGAACATTGATCGATAACATCTCCTACGATACCGGCAAAGCCCTTCACTTAGGGTTGACCAATCAATACAGTGATCCAATCGTTTGAGTTCGCAATAGCCTGTTAACAGACAGGAATGAGAAGCCACTTTTCTCCGTCTCCGGCAGTTGTTTAGACACTTCCGTTTTAACAATGCCGGACTTTTTCTTTCCCCATCAGGAATCCTGTCAATGTACTTCCACTTTTAAATCATCGTTCGTCTGTTTGTTCGCTTCCTCGATTCCTTTATCTATATTGACCATTTGCAAGAGGACGATCCCGGCTATAAAGAAAAGCAGTAAGGAAAAAATCCCGTACCTGCTGGAACCAGTTAACTGTCCAACAAATCCAAACAGAAACGGACCAAAAACGGCCGCGAATTTAGAAGAAATTCCATAAAATCCGTAAAATTCCGCATGTCTATCCCCCGGTACCATCCTTCCGTAAATCGAACGGCTCAATGCCTGCGCTCCGCCTTGAACCAGTCCGACACAAACCGCCAGTAAATAAAAATGAAAAGCAGAAACCATAAAAAATCCTAAGATGACGATGGCCACGTATGTGTAAAGGGAAATCAGCAATGCCCTCTTTGCCGTGATTTTTCCTGCAAGCCAGCCGAAGAAGAATGTGGAAGGAATGCCAATAAACTGCGTAATCAAAAGAGCGGTTATCAGCGAATTAGTATCAATACCAATATCTTTCCCGTAAATGGTGGCCATTTTAATAATGGTAGAAACACCATCATTATATAACCAAAAAGCCAACAAGAATACTAAGAGCTGACGATACTGCTTTAGATCCCTGAACGTGCCAGCCACCCGTTTGAAACCAATCACTACGTAAGACTGGCTGCGCTGCTGTTGGTGCTTCTTTTCCTCCTGTATATTCCGGAATAGCGGAATCGAAAAAACGAACCACCAAAGTCCGACTGTGGCAAAGGACACACGGCTTGCAATCGCCTGATCGGGCATGCCGAACCAATCATGTTTCAGCAGCATCAGAACGTTTACAGCCAGTAACAGTCCGCCGCCAATATAACCATAGGCAAATCCCCTGGTTGAAATGCGATCGATATTGTCCCCCTCTGCTATTTCCGGTAAAAAAGCATCATAAAACACATTTCCGCCTGAAAACCCGATGGTACCGATAATTAAAAGGATCGAAGCAAATAAATAGTCGCCTTCACCGACAAAAGCCAGAAGTACACTTGCTATCATTCCCATAAAGGCAAAAAAACGCAAAAACTGTTTTTTGGCTGCCGAATAGTCACTGATTGCCCCCAAGATTGGAGACATGACTGCAACAAGCAACACCGCCAAGGACTGGGAGTAGCCCCAGTAACTCGCTGCCGTGTTTTCCGGAAGCCCTTGGGCAGCCACATCGTAATAAAACACTGGTAAGATAGCCGCCATGATTGTAGTGGCGAAAGCAGAATTCCCCCAATCATATAAGAGCCAGCTGCGCACCCGTTTGTTTTTCATCCAGCTTCCCCCTCCCTTTTCCCTTTAACCAAGCATAACAGAATAGCACTCGAATTATGTTAAGATTCTGTCAGTTTTTTCTAAAATTGCATTTTTTCGAAGGGATCCTCCCATCCACAATAGGAAACAAAAGAAAAGCCAGCTACTATTTCGTTATGCTTGGTGACACGATTTATGGACATGCTTTAGTCCTATTTATGGAACAGGCGCCCTGGAACCATCTTTCAGGGTGCCTTTGATGGAGAATGGGACATGACACCAATTCCATTGTAAAAACGAACCGATAAAAAGTTGGAATAATGATTTCCTAAAAAGAGAGGGGATGAAAATGGACAAAAGAGCAAGCGCCTGTTCAGAGGAGTACAGGGTAAAGCCCCACGTGCTGTGGCAACGCCTGCATGACCCACATCGTTTGGGCCCCCGACAAGCTTAAGCAAAGCCTCGAGGGGGTAGGCGCTGGAGCTAGACATCTCTGAAATTTATACTTTCTTATCTTTCAAAAAAACCGAACGAGTTCGAAAAATTTAGGATTTCGAATCACGTTCGGCTTTTGGTTCGGTCTCTATGCTTTTGTCCCAGCCTACCTGTTTTATTCAGAAAACAGGTATTCTTCCAAAGTCAAATCTTGTTGGTAGATTTTCTCGGCAGCCTTTTCCCCGACATATCGGATATGCCACGGCTCATAACTATAGCCGGTAATGTGATCTTTTCCTTCTGGATAACGGATAATAAAACCGTAATGATGGGCATTCTCTGCCAACCATGTCCCTTCATCGGTCTGTTTAAAGGACTGCTCCAGTGAGAAAGCCATCTCCGCTGACGTCACATCCATGGCCAGGCCAGTCTGATGCTCACTATTGCCAGGCCGTGCCGAGAATTTGTCAGCTTCCTCCTGTCCCATACTGTCGACGTTTTGCTGATAAATTTCTTCCTGGCGTTCATAAGAGCGGTAGCCGGAAGCAGCAACCAAATCCAGGCCGGCCTCCTCGGCCTCGTTGAACAAATCTTCTAATGCATGCGCTGCTTCTTCGCGCATATAGCGTTTTTCCAAATCTTCATCAAAATAAAACGGCACGTCCGGCGCAATCAGGTCGGGTGGCTCATAACCGTCCGGAAGCTTAAACTGTTTATTGACAAGCACCAATGTACTTTCCGGATCCTCTACGGTAACTACTTCCCCGTCCTCCGGTTTTTCCAGATTTCCACTGCTATTTTCACTGTTTTCGTCACCTTTTTGCCCTGCCTGATCCCGTTCGGACTCCTGATTCCCATCCTGGGAATCCGATTGGTCAGAGGCTTGCTTATCATCCAGTTCCGTTTGACTGGCTTTGGTATCCTCACCCTGCTTCGGTTCTTCATTCTGCTGACAGCCAAACAACACGGCTCCAAGAGCCGCCGTTATGAGTAATGCTTTTCCCTTCATGATAAACCCCTTCATTTCTGGTTGTTGTTTTCTATGATACGTTTCTAAGTGTAACATAATGGGGAGGGCTCTTTTAGAAAAAAATGCTGTAAAAAAATCCCTGCCTTCAAAAAGAAAAGGCAAGGATTTATCTATTCAACTATACTGCTTATTCCTTAACATAAGACTGATATTGCTCGCTTAAGGAAAGGAAAGCTTCTCTGTCACTTGCATCAATCGAGTTGTTGATTTGAGCTTCTAAGCGTGATTTGTTCCAGTTAAAACATAATTCGTCGAGGAGTAATTGAGTAGCCAGCCTAATTTCATAGGAGATTTCACGTCTAGCCACGATTTTCCTTTTCCTATTGGTTCCAAAAGCCTGTAATCTATAATTGATTTTATGCTTTTTCATGGAACACGCCCCCTTGTTCCTTTTTTTTATTATCCTAGAAAATTAGTGATAATGCAATAATTTTCTGAATATTTATTGAACAATTCCCTTATTCTTTCCTCCCAAAACGTTCAAAAGTGCCCACTTAGCAGGGGACAAGCCTTTTTTTAAGTTTGTATGCTAAGAATTCAAACTGCGAATCAACTCGAAGATGGCTTCCCACTATCACGGAGAACGCTTCTGTCAGCGGACTTTCGGATTCAGCTTCTCCGCTCTATTAGCATGCAACTTGTAAAGCGGTTTAAAGTTGTACAGGCTAGAGCCTGCATGACCCACATCGATTGGGCCTCCGACAAGCTTAAGAACAACCTCGGCGTGGCGCTTTTTGCCACACAGAAGGTGGGCTTAAGACCTCGAGAGGGTTGGTGCTGGAGCTGGACGTGGCTGTTTCAGCCAATAATGATCCACAGACAGGTAAATTTATCATTTCCTGTACAGCAAAAAAAGCCTGGAGGACAATCCCCAGGCTTACCGATTACTTATGCTTTTTCCCCGTCTGCTTCCGGCCGGATCGTTTTAAAGGAAAGAAAAGCAGCCACGACCGCAAGGCCAGCAAGTAAGACTACCATCCAAGTCAAATTGGTCTTCATTAACAACGCGATTATCGGTGGTCCTGCTGCCACACCTAAATAACGGGCAGAGCTGTAAATACATGTAATAGTCCCTCTGACACCCTTTTCGATACTTTCAGTGATCAAGGCGTCTAAACATGGAAGACCAGCCCCTATTCCGACGCCGCAAAGTAAAAAGACAATCAATAAATAAACAAACTGATCAGAAAATCGGACAGCAACTACCGAAAGTCCGGACAACAGAATCCCGGAAAAAGTTATCCATTTCATCTTCACCAGGTCATCTTTAATCACTTTTCCAGTTGTGTAAGAAGCCAGACAGAGGGCGGCCAATGGACCTGCCAAGTAAAAACCTTTTTTTATACCAGAAAAATGATATTGATCTTCTAAAACACTCGATAAATAAAACAAAATACCAAACAAAATAAACATAAGAATCGCACCTATGGCAAATACTGCCGACAACCATCCCCCGTGTTTATGGAAGGTTTTCCGGGTATTCTTCCAGAATTCCTTGAAAGGCGGTCCTTTTTTATCATTTTTCGGCTTACGTACCAATAGTAAGATCATAAGTAAAGAAATCGCACAAAATACAGGGATGGCCCAAAATGGTAAAAACCAAATAACTCCAGCCAGCAATGAGCCTAAAATAGGGCTTAACACTTTGCCAAACGTGTTAGATGTTTCAATCAGCCCAAGTGTTGCACTCACATCCTTCTCCCTGCGGAACATGTCTCCAACCAGGGGCAACACAATCGGTGCGGTTCCTGAGGTTCCTATTCCTTGAAGGATCCGGCCAAGCAAAATATACGGAAATGGATCACTCAACTTCCAGGAAGCATATCCAGATAACAACCCTCCCAGCCCGACGACTATCAGGGACGGAACAATCACGACCTTCCTTCCAAAACGATCGGACAGAAATCCAGCCATGGGAATAAAAAAGATGGCTACAATGGAATAGACCGTGATAATATAACTTGATTGCAGTTTGGTAATATCCATTTCCTTTTCCATTAACGGCAATACCGGGATAAGCATCGAGTTTCCCAACGTCATGATAAGCGGAATCGAAGCCAGTGAAACGATTGCCCATCTCTTTTCGTGTATTTCGCTTTCCTGGTGCGGATTGTTCGTGGCATGCATGGCAATGTTCCTTTCTAATATACTCTCCTTTCATGTTTTCCTAAGTCCTGCTTTTTCATGCAAGAATCAACGTCGCCTGCATGGCGAGAACAAGCATGCCTTAAGGGAGAGAAATGGATCAGTACATTACTTGATCTTGACCTTCGAGAGGTATCACTTTCGCCTCCTGTTAGTCGAATTGACGGTTTTCACGGGAGTGGAGGATAGTTGGCTCTTTTAAGCAGAACGAAACCGAAGAGATTACTGGGGAAGGTGAATACGATGAATGTAAGTGGAAGATGGATAAAACTTACAGGAGAGGAGTCGACGCCGGTACTATTTTTTCGGATAGCCCTTATAGGTAAAGGGATGCCCGATAAGTTTTTCATAACTTAAGGGGCATCCCTTCTGGTAAACCGATTTTTATTTATTCTGCAATTTTTTTGGTCACTTCAACTGTTCTTTTCGCTTGATGCTTCACAGCAGCTTCCACATCCTCTATCATGTTGCCATCCTGGTCGACACTAACACTTATACCATATGGGTTTCCTCCGGCAGCAAACGTTACCGGATCTGTATAACCAGGACCGACGATGATCGCTCCCCAATGGAACATAGTCGTATATAAATTCAATGTAGTGGCTTCTTGTCCACCATGCGGATTTTGAGCAGACGTCATGGCGCTTACTACCTTGTTGACGAGCTTCCCTTCCGCCCATAGTCCTCCAGCTTGGTCGAAGAACTGCTTAGCCTGCGAAGGGACATTCCCAAAACGGGTCGGCACACTGAAAATAAATCCATCAGCCCAGTCGAGATCATCATTAGTCGCTTCCGGCACATCTTTGGTTGCCTCGTAATGCTCTTTCCAAGCCGGATTTTGGGCTATCGCCTCTTCTGGTGCAAGTTCTTTAATCTTTCTGACCCTGACTTCAGCACCTGCATCCTTTGCAGCAGATTCAGCCCATTGGGCCAATTGATAGTTGGTCCCCGTGGAACTATAATAAAAAATTGCCATTTTCACCATATTTCATACTCCTTTCCATTTTACCCGCTAGTATTCTCTTGTCCTACAAGAGTATGCACTATTTTTATACCCTATACAGGCAGATGATAAGCTGTTTCACATTATTTTTGATAAATGCTTGAAAAAAACAAGAATTCTGGTAACGATTCAGGTATCGTGACGGAATGAAATGTGTTTCTTCTGTTCCTATGCTTCATTTCCATCTTCCTCGACCGGATGAAGGGCGTTTTTTCTGGTCCACTGCTTTGTTTTCATCTTCATTCCATTGACGAACTACCTTTTTTTCTCATTCAATTTAGTCACAAAAGAGAGGCAGACCATATTGGTCATGCCTCCCATTAAACGACTTTACTGTATGAAGGAAAAGTCCAATAACACTCGCCCCAGCCTCTTTGGACAGCGAGTTCATCGAAGGTTCGTGCTTGACTGTTATAAAAATTAATGATTGCCTCTTCGATGGTTTCCTGTTGAGGATTGTAGGAGAGTAAAATTGATTTGGAGAAGCGCATTCCATCCACTAAACCTTCTATGATAACCGTTTCGCGATACATGCTCTCACTCCCTTGATATAATAAAAACCAATAATATGATTCCTTGTATTTCTTTACCCTTAAATGTGTACAATTAATCTTACGCAGTCTGGACAATTCGAAGTTTTTTGGCTGTCCGTTTCATTCATTAAACTTAATTGCCTTAGGACAACTATAGTGCCTGGAGCAAGCTTTTTTTCTCTAGACTTACTGAAGTATCATTTGGTAAGCTATGTTTGCTGGAAAAGCGACAGGAAGCGGAGGCAATCATTTCATGGGTCAATATGAAAATTTAAAAAGAGGAGAACGGGGAGCCTGGATCAGCATCGCCGCTTACTTGATTTTGGCTCTATCCAAATTAATCATCGCTTCTATCGGAAACTCGGACGCCCTAAGAGCGGACGGGCTTAACAATACAACAGATGTCGTTGCTTCCGTTGCCGTATTAATCGGCTTGCGGATTTCTCGAAAGCCGCCGGACGAGGATCACCATTACGGTCACTTCCGCGCCGAAACGATCGCATCCCTGGTGGCAGCTTTCATTATGGTCACCGTAGGTTTTCAGGTCATTCTCGATACAATTCAGAAAATCATCGATCATTCCCTGACTCAGCCAAGTATGATTACTGCCTGGACAGCTTTGGGCAGTGCTGTGGTGATGCTTGCAGTCTATCGTTTCAATTTACGGCTTTCGCAAAGGATCAACAGTTCATCCCTTCATGCGGCAGCACAGGATAACAAATCAGATGCCCTGGTCAGTATTGGAGCCTTCGTCGGGATTGCCGGAGCACAGTTCGGTTTATATTGGCTCGATCCTGCGGCGGGTCTGATTGTCGGCATCATCATTTGTAAAACTGCCTGGAATATTTTTCGCGATGCCACGCACACCTTGACAGATGGTTTTGATGAAGGGGAACTGCTAACGATAAGAAACAGTATAGCCAGCGATGAAGAGGTAAAAGAGGTAAAAGACATCAAAGGCCGTCTGCATGGGAATCAGACATTGGTGGAAGTAACGATATACGTAGAACCTACTCTCGATGTCCAGGAAAGTCATGAGATTACGGAGAGAATAGAGGAGTTACTGCAGGAAAAACATGATGTCAATCATGCACATATCCATATTGAGCCTGCTCCAGATGCTATAACAGATAGATAGCATCTAAGTACCTCTGCAAACATTCATACTTTTGCACTGAATAAGAAAAACGCGGGTGACCTCCGATAAGCTCCCCCCATTAACACTACTTTTTTTCAAACAGCGGATTAGCTTAAGACCTGAAGGGTGAAGCAGCTGGAGCCAGACCGTACTACCCCGGATTTTATAATTGATACGATGAAAGTGGGTGGGGCCAAAGCATCGATCACGTTTTTGGCCCCACCCACTCTATTTAACTCCGCTGTTCCATGCTTTGCAGTTTTTTCGATAATTCATGGATATCTTTCCAACCAAAAGCAGACTCCTGATAAGTGCCTTCACCGATGGTTGTATCTTCTTTCTCAATTTGACGTGCCCCGTGTTTTGCATAAAATCTGCTCGACGGATTTTGGGTAAGCACCCACACCAGCATGGATTGATAGCCTTCCTTTACCATTTCTTCCGTGAAAGCCGCAAGCATCCAAGTGCCAAGCCCTTGCTGTTGATAATCTGCCAACAAGTAAATAGCATATATTTCCCCATCATAGCCAAAGCGTTTCGTCCGTTCCTTGCCCCCTGATACAAAGCCGATAATCTCCCCGTCTGTATTTTCTACCACCAAGGCAACTTGACCGGAGGTTGGCATTTTCAAAATCGTTTCCCACAAGGCCTTCCGGTTTTCGAAGGTAATATTGGACATATCTTTTTCATTAATCAGCTCAAAATACGTTGATTTCCAACTGTTCACATGCACATTGGCTATTTGCTCTGCATCTTTTAATTCAGCTTTTCTGATACGGTACATCCTTTTTTCCCCTCTTTCTGTATCTATACTTCCAATAGATCGGGTAACCCGGAAACCAAACTTCTGTTTCTTTAAATTGTTAAAAGGAAGACAGTCGCAATAGCACCGATAACGACAAGAATGATGTTAAGCCCCAGGAAAGCCAACATGACAGCTACAGCTCCGCCGATCAATCCTATATGCGGCTGATCGGGTTTTACTGTCAATATTCCCGGAAAAATCAATGCCCCTAAAGCCGCGTAAGGAATGGCGTTAAGCCACCTATTCATCCATTCTGGAAAATGGACCTTGTCGACGATATAAGCTGGTAGTATTCGCGGAATCATGGTAACGAGTGACATGCCAAGGATGATGAACAAAATCATTGCCTTTCCCCCTTTAGCAAAAAGACGCCGCACAGCCCGCCTAAGAGCGTTCCAAGTACAATCGCCCAACCATCACTGATAAATTGACTGCTAAACGCATTGACCAGCATCGCAATGAGCGCTATCAAACCAACCCGCAATTCCTTCCTGACGCTGGGCAGAAGCAAACCGATAAACATGGCATATAATGCAATCCCCATACTCTGGCTTAAAACAGCCGGGATGATATCACCTAGAACCCCGCCTAAAAAAGAACCAACTACCCATGCAGAATATGCTGTTATCATTAAGGCTGCATAAAAATACATCCCTTTTTCCTGCTTGGCCTCCTCCGTATGCATGGAGGCGACCGAAAAGGTTTCATCCGTCAAGCCGAGTGAAAGAGGCACCTTCCACTTCAAACCGATGAAACGAAGCCGGTTCATAAACGAAAAACTCATCACAAAATGACGGAAGTTGAGTACAAACGTCGCAATGATAATTTCGATTGCCCCGGTGCCTATCGCTATCATACCAGCTCCCATGAACTGGCTTGCTCCGGCAAAAACAAGCACACTCATTAAGGTGATCTCGACAATCGTCATTCCTGCCTGTTTTGCCAGTACACCATATGTAAGTGCAACCGGTAAATAGCCAAGCATAATCGGTACCCCTCTGGATATCCCTTTCTGAATCATATAAAGACGAGCAGATTCTTCTGTTTTTGCAACTGCTTTTATTGACATGTGCTGCCCTCCGGTATGTAAAAAAATTTTTCATTCATTATACCGGAATGCTAGTTAAATAGAAAGAGTTTCAACTATTTACCATGTAAGCAGGCGTTGACAGGGAGACAAGCTTTATTGTATGATTCACGGAAACAGATTACCATAAAAGTTTTCCGCAGATTCCGAAGTAGACTTTACTGCTGTCAGTCAATAGAGACCGGGCGGTTGGTGGAAGCCCGGGCAGGGTAAAGTTGAATTACAGGATCGCAAGAAGCGGCAGTTTTAAAAGCTGGATGGATTCGTTCATCAATTAGGGTGGTACCGCGGAGTAAAAAGCTTCGTCCCTTTCAGGGATGGAGCTTTTTTTATTTTTGTCCGCCCCCCTCATGGATAGGAAGCTTCCTGAGACCCAAAAGGAAAAAGCTGAAAACGAGAAAAGGAGTATGCTTATGTTTCAGATTAATCCCAAACAGACACCGCCATGGCAGGAAGCCGCCATGTTGCTGGTACTGGTCATCGTCATTATTGGTTTATTTATCATTAAATTAGAAACAGTTCCGCACATTCCTCTTATCCTGGCTGTCTTGACTGTAACAATTTACGGTCTTCTGAAAAGAATTCCGTTTGCCGATTTGCAGTCGGGAATGGCTGAAGGTGCACGGACGGGTATTGGTGCCGTTTTTCTATTTTTATTGATTGGTATCCTGATCAGCAGCTGGATGGTGAGCGGCACTATACCGGTACTAATGAATACTGGCATCCAGCTCATCGGCGGCACCTGGTTTTTTGCCATTGTTTTTGCCGTTACGGCTCTGATTGGAACTGCGCTGGGGAGCTCCTTAACAACAAGCGCTACCATCGGTGTGGCCTTTATCGGAATGGCCGAAGCCATGGACTTATCATTGGCTGTTTCGGCAGGAGCGGTAGTATCCGGGGCATTTTTCGGAGACAAAATGTCGCCACTCTCGGATACTACCAACCTTGCCTCGACTATTGTGGAAGTCGATTTGTTTCAGCATATTAAAAACATGGCCTGGACTACCCTGCCGGCTTTTTTGATCACTTTCATTATCTTTGTCATCCTTTCGCCAAACCGCCAGATTGGCGGTACTCAACTTGATCAGTATCAGCAGGGGCTTTCCGGTTCTGGATTGCTGCATTGGTATGCCTGGCTCCCGCTCGTTCTCCTGATAGTTCTCACTTTGTTTAAAATCCCGGCATTCTTGACTATTGCTGCCAGCAGTCTGCTGGCGACGCTTACTGCCGGCTTGAGCGGGAGCATGGGGTGGCTGGCCATTTGGAAAACCTGGTATTCCGGATACATGGCTAATACAGGCATCGAAACAGTCGACGGTCTTCTGAGCAGAGGGGGCATGGAATCCATGTTCTTGACCATTTCCCTCGTACTTCTGGCTCTGGGGTTAGGTGGCTTGCTGTTTGTAACTGGGATCATTCCCTCGCTATTAAAATCGATTCAGTCCAAACTGACAAGTCTTCGGAGATTGACAACGACTACTGTGCTAACGGCAATCGGAGCGAATCTCCTGATTGGTGAACAATATTTATCAATCCTTTTGACCGGAGAAGCCTATAAAAAAATATACGATGAACAGGGAATCGCCCGAAAAAAATTGGCGCGTACATTGGAAGACGCCGGCACGGTCATCAATCCGCTCGTACCTTGGAGCGTATGCGGTGTCTTTTTGGCAGATGTATTGGGAGTACCCGTATTGACATACCTGCCATTTGCGTTTTTCTGCATGCTTTGCCCTGTGCTGACCTTGATGATAAAAGGAGATCGTTAAAGGCTTTGTTCTTTCACCAGTATTTTGTTCAGCTTTTCAAGACCGAACAGCAGTCGTGGCGATGGCCTGCAGAACAGCGACTCGGGTAATACATGAATCCGGTTTTGCCGGACAGCGTCCAGCTCGTTCCACCCAGGACGTTTTTTGATTAATTCCGGACGCATCTTTTGTTCCTGAATGCCAACCCAGACCAGACAAATATGGTCTGGGTTTCTGCTTCTTACTTCTTCCCAGTTCGTTTGTACACTTGCCTCTGCTTCCGAATCAAAAATATTCCGGGCGCCGGCCAGCTCGCTGATTTCCGTGAGCCAATTTTCTCTTCCCGGTGTGAATACTGGCTTCGGCCACCATTCCCAATAAAGGGATGGCCTATAGGAAGAAGCCATTGCCAACCGGAAGGAAGCGGTTTCATTTTTGAACTGCAACGCTTTTTGTTTGCCCAGAGCTTCTTCTCCAATTGCTGCACCTGTTGTCTCCAAATCCTTGGCGATTTCTTCTAAAGAATTCGGATTCAAGATAATGTAAGGAACCCCCCGTTTATCCAACGCTTCAATATTTTTTTCCATGCCTGGTACACTAAGTGAAGCCAAAACCAAATCGGGCCCCATCGCGGCAATTTTGTCAACATCGATTGATAAGTCAGGACCGACTTTGGGCAACTGTTTGACACGTTCAGGATAATCAGAGAAGTCATCGACCGCGATCAACGTATCCACCTTCCCTAAATAATCAAGCAGCTCGGTATTGCTCGGACAAATAGAGATAACCCGCACACCGTCTCCTCCTTTCACTTGGTAATAGCCATTTTCTAAAAAGCCGGCTATACACTCGCAACCAACAGGGACGATAAAAAGAGAAAGCAATTGCTGCTTTCTCTTAGATGTCATCCTGACTGGTCAAAATTCTCGGGCCTTCCTTGGTAATCACTACTGTATGTTCATACTGGGCAGATCTTCCCTGGTCAGTTGTCCGTGCTGTCCAATTGTTACTGTCCATTTGACTGTGCCAAGTGCCTTCATTCAACATTGGTTCGATTGTGATAACCATGCCTTCTTTTAAACGCGGACCTTTTCCTGCCAAACCAAAATGGGGAATATGAGGATCCTCATGAATGGTTGGTCCGATGCCATGCCCCGTAAAATCACGTACAACAGAAAAACCTTCTGCTTCCGCATATGTTTGAATAGCGTGGCCAATATCTCCTATTCGGCTTCCAGCCTGTGCCTTTTCTATTCCTTTGTAAAGGGACTTTTCGGTGACTTCCATCAACCGTTTCCCTTTCTCGTCGACATCGCCGACTGCATATGTCCAGGCAGAATCAGCAAGCCCTCCATTTAAGTTGACTACCATATCGATGGTGACGATATCGCCGTCTTTCAGTGCTTCATCTCGAGGGAACCCATGGCAAATTTCATCGTTGATTGAGGCGCAAGTAGCAAATTGGTAACCATTATAACCCTTCTGCTCGGCTGTTGCTCCATGCTTGGCAAGATAATCCTCGACGAATTTCTCAATTTCCATGGTGGTAACACCCGGTTTCATTCTTTTTGCTATTTCTTTATGGGTGGATGCAAGCAGCTTGCCAGCCTCCTGCATCTTTTCAATTTCTCGATTGCTTTTACGTGTAATCATCTATGACTTCCTTTCTACATCATCTATTTTATCATGAGGGAAACGGCAGGTAAATCATCTTCCGAACCAACGGGCATAAACAGTATATGAAAGGAGCATGAAACGCGCTAATAATCTCCGTTGTGCGATTTTATCCATTATAAAGTTTATCATGACGGTTCCTTTCCGTAAAATAACCTGTCCATAAAGTAAGAGAAGAAAGTCCAGGATCGTTCTGTCACACTTTATAGCTCCTGAAACAATACCACTTAAAAATAATCACAACATTCAGTAATACTATGATAAACTGAAAATCTATTCTCGTTTCTACAGGAGGAATCTGATTGGAAATACACAGACTTGGCCATGACCATGCAGCTGAATACTGGAAGTTGAGACTGGATGCTTTGCGGGAAAATCCAGAGGCATTTCTCACTACATATCAAGCTGCGTTAGCAAAAGAGAACCCGGTTGACTCGACAGCCAAAAGACTCGAGGCTGTTTCTAATTATACATACGGTGCATACATGGAGAAACAACTTGTCGGTGTTGTCACCATGTTACGAAAAGAACAGGAAAAAGTGGCTCATAAGGCAGACATTCTGGCTATGTATGTGACTGCATCTGCCAGAGGAAACGGAGTAGGATATGAACTGTTAAAGAGAGCAAAACGAGATGCAGCGGAAATCGGCATAGAACAACTTGGACTTAGCGTAGTAGCTGATAATCTTGCAGCTCAGCATTTGTATAAAAAAGCGGGGTTTACCTGTTACGGAATAGAAAAAAATGCGATCAAACAAGAAAAAAAATATGTAGATGAAATACACATGGTCTGTTTTCTTTTCAACGAAGAAAACAAGTAAGCATGAAACGAAATGAAATTACAGGAGGTGCGAGAATTGGGTGAAGTCAAAGGTATAGCTACCTTAATAGAATAGCTCCAAAATAAAACATGGGGATTAGAGCAAAACAAAGAGCTTCCAACTGGAAGCTCTCCTGTATTGATTAGGTTTATCTAAATGGACCGGTCGAGCTTATTAGTATCCGCCGTAGCCGTAGCCACCGCCACCACCAAACCATGATGACCCGACAATAATAAGCAAGATGAACAAGACAACAATCAACGCAAAACCGGAACCATATCCGTAACCTGCTCCTCCACTCATTTAAACAATCCCTCCTTTTTCCGATGTACTATAGCGTATGTTGCTTCTTGGAAGTCGGAAGGGCATTTATCGAATTTGGGTATTTGACCAGTATAGTGGACGTTTTTTGCCAACGAGGAGACGGAAGTGTTCCCCACGGAAAGCGGGGATTTTCGCGGCGCTGGTTAAGTACTCATCCAATAAAACAGGGAAGGGAAACACGAGAAAGTAAATCAATGGTCTCGATTAAAAGCAAACATTATTGTAAAAGGCGTTTCTTAAAATGAAATCGACAGGAGGTACAGACATGGAACCGAAATGGCTGACCTGGGCGAAAGAAATCCAGGCATTGGCACAAGCAGGTCTTGCTTATTCACAAGATATATATGATCAAGAGCGTTTTCAGCGCCTTCGGGAAATCAGTAATGAAATTGTCTCCAGCCATACAGACATCCCCTTTGTTAAATTGACAGACTTGTTTACAAATGAAACCGGCTATCAAACGCCTAAAGTGGATATAAGAGCTGTTGTACTGGAAAAAGGGGAACTTCTACTGGTTCAGGAAAAATCCGATGGGAAATGGGCACTGCCCGGCGGATGGGGAGATGTGGGGCTATCCCCAGGTGAAGTTGCTGCCAAGGAAACATTGGAAGAGGCGGGATTAAAAGTAAAACCAGTCCGAATGCTTGCCGTTTATGATACCATCCAGCACGATCACCCGCCGATGCCGTATCACGTCTATAAATTTTTTGTTCAATGCGAACTGCAGGATGGCAAACCGACGGGCGGAGTGGAAACAAGCCATGCCGCTTTTTTTGCTGAGAACCAGTTGCCACCCTTGTCAATCA
This sequence comes from Sediminibacillus dalangtanensis, assembly GCF_017792025.1. Classification (NCBI taxonomy): domain Bacteria; kingdom Bacillati; phylum Bacillota; class Bacilli; order Caryophanales; family Bacillaceae; genus Sediminibacillus; species Sediminibacillus dalangtanensis. The sequence goes on along the minus strand of NZ_CP046956.1, from coordinate 851,785 downwards.
GTCGGAATACGCAAAAACAAATTTTCCAATTGTTCCAGGATGCTACAGACCCGAATGCACCCTGCCGATTCGATTGAATCAACGGGGTGAACGCGCCTAAAACACTTGATAATCTTTTATCCTCACTTTACCGCAATTATCAGGACGCACAAAAGAACTAACAGGTGTAAGACTGTTGCCTATCCTAAAAAATGGCTGCCCCATAGATTTTCTACTAGTGAGGCAGCCACTTCTTTGAAGGACTGATATGTTAGGTTTTGACGTATCTAACTATTTTTGGCTTTACCTTGTTTGACCCAGTTAATCAAACCTCCGTGAAGCATGACATCGATTTGACGTTTAGAAAGCGAGTGTTTAGCTTCTATCGGTCCTTTCCCTTTCACTTCAACTTCCAATGCATTTGTAGCCGGCAATGTTCGATGCAGGTTTTTCACCCGCAGTACATCTCCCTGTTCAAGCATGTCATAATCCTCATCATGAACAAACTCTAACGGCAACACGCCAAAGTTGACGAGATTTTGCCAGTGAATTCTCGCATAATCCTTCACGATAACAAAGCGAAGCCCCAGATAACGCGGTGCGAGAGCAGCATGTTCACGGCTGGAGCCTTGTCCATAGTTACTACCGCCGATTATCACATGACCGCCGGCGTCTCTCGTTTCCATCGCCCGCTCATAATAAGTTCCGTCCAAAATTTCGAAAGTAAACTTACTGATTTCCTCCAAATTACTGCGATAAGGAAGGACACGCCCACCGCCTGCTAAAATTTCATCTGTCGAGATATCATCTCCAACTTTGAATAAAACAGGTAATTCCATTTCATCTGGCAATGCTTCAAATTCAGGGATTTTCGATATATTCGGCCCTTTAACAAGCTCCGTTTTTCTTGCTTCCTCCAAAGGGAGTGGTTCCTCCAACAATTCATTATTAATGGTCGGCTTATCGGGAAGCTCAACCTTCGGATACTCCATATCCAGGTCACGCGGATCGGTGATTTTTCCTGTTAAGGCAGATGCAGCTGCTGTTTCCGGGCTACACAAAAACACTGAATCCTCTTTGGTACCTGAACGACCCGGAAAGTTGCGCGGTGTTGTCCGCAAGCTGTTTCTGCCGGTTGCCGGCGCTTGCCCCATTCCTATACAGCCGTTACATCCTGCCTGATGCAGCCTGCCTCCTGCCTGAATCAATTCAAACAGCAGTCCAGACTTTGTCATATCGGACAAGAGTTGTCGAGATGCCGGATTAATATCCAGGGATACACTGTTAGAAACCTGTTTCCCTTTCAAAATTTCCGCTACGATTGCCACATCGCGATATCCCGGATTTGCCGAAGATCCGATATAAGCCTGATAAATAGGTTCACCTGCCACTTCTCGGACAGGGACGACATTTCCAGGACTGGAGGGCTTGGCGATTAACGGTTCCAACATCGATAAATTGATTTCTTCCTCTAAATCATAGGAAGCATCCTTATCCGCTTTTAGCTCGACCCAGTCTTCGCCTCGCTCTTCCATCTCCAGAAATTTTCGCACTTCTTCATCAGATGGAAAAACAGTAGTAGTGGCACCCAATTCAGCCCCCATATTGGCAATCACATGGCGATCCATAGCCCCGAGTTGACTGACTCCAGGTCCATAAAACTCAATAATTTTTCCAACACCGCCTTTTACACCATGCCTTCTTAACAGTTCCAGGATAACATCCTTGGCGCTTACCCAGTCCGGCAATTCACCAGTAAGGTTCACGCCCCATATTTTCGGCATTTTCACGTAGAATGGCTGGCCAGCCATGGCAAGCGCGACTTCCATACCACCTGCTCCCATTGCCAGCATACCAATTGATCCTGCAGCACAGGTATGGCTATCTGAGCCCACCATCGTTTTTCCCGGCTTCCCAATTCGCTGCATATGAACCGGATGGCTCACCCCGTTTCCTGGTTTGCTGAAGTGGACTCCGAATCTTCTTGTTGCACTTTCCAGGAATAAATGGTCATCCGGATTCTTATGGTCGACCTGGATAAGATTATGATCGACATACTGCGCAGAGGCTTCCGTTTTCACTCGGTCTATCCCCATAGCTTCCAGTTCAAGCATAACCAGTGTCCCTGTTGCATCCTGGGTCAAGGTTTGATCAATTTTCAGTCCAATTTCTTCTCCCGCTTCCATCTTTCCTGATACCAAATGATCCTTCATCAATTTTTGCGCAACGTTAAGTGCCATGTATATCTCCTTTCTTCAAATTTAGTTCGCTTGCTTTTCATGATGTACATTCTTTTTGACAGCAGAAAACTGCCAATATGCTATATCAATCTTTTCCCTTACTTAAATCGCTTTCAAACCTTCTGAAAAAATTTTTCTGTTCAAAGCGGATATTTTCTTTATCACTATGTAAAGGAGCAGCTGGGATAAAAGCATGAAGCCAAAGTAAGAGCCTGGGACAAAAGCATCGTGACCAAAATGAAAACCTTCCACAATTCGTTCGGTTTTTTTGATGAGCAAAAAGCAAAACGTTCCACCCTATGAAAAGTGCAACTTTCCACTCCGGCAAGGTACTACGCTTTCCACGGAACGCGAAGTATCTTGCCGTAGCGATTCGAAGCACGTATCAAACAACAGGATAAAAAGAAAATGTAAATGTACAAATAAAAACCGAACGAATTTGACTGGCATTTAGAATTCGCTCGGTTTTTGCTTTGGTAGCCATGCTTTTGTCCCGGCCTCTTTTGATTTTTTCATTTAAGATAACCTTTAATAGACGTCTTTTTATGCTGTTGGTAGATGTGTGCTTCATTGCCGGTGGGAATGGTTGTCATCCTTCATTGGAAACAGAACTCTTTTCATCCTTCCTTTCCCGTCATGGTTCGGTTTTTAAAAAGGTTTTATGTTATGTCCCAGCCTTATCTCACCATCTACACCTTTATGGGGCAAAATTGTTTTTAATCAGCGTCCTTGATACTGTACATCTTACCATTTTCCAGCCGGACTCCGAGGTTTATCACGGAAACCAGATGGTCTGCGACAATTTCTGCTCCCCGTAACTGATTGGCTTGTTTCAATTGCTTGAACTGTTCCACATCCTGGAATTGCTCTTCACTGGAAGAGCGAATCGTTCCTTGCATGTCCGTATCCATTTTGCCAGGGTCATACAATATGGCTTTATTTCCTGTTTCTTTTGCACTCTGTTCGAGAGCGACCGTCTGCGTAAATCGATTGAGCGCGGCTTTTGTACTGCTGTACGCACTCCAGCCATAGACAGAACGATTCGCTGCACCAGAAGTGACATTGACTACAACTAGTGGAAGAGACGATTTTTCTGCCTCAGCAATCAGTAAGTTGGTCGTCGTCATAGGAGCCAATTGATTAACTTGGATATGATTGCTTAAAGTAGCCGTATCATAATTACCGGCAGTATCGATCGGACTGACTACTCCAGCGTTATTAATTAAATAAACCTTTTCAAAGGTACCGTTAAAAGCCTTATTTGCTACCTGCTCAAAAACTTTTTCAACATCCTTGATGTCGGCTAAATCACATTTGTAATACTGATACTGAAGCTGGTTTTGTTTAGCAATTTCCTGCAACTCCTGATTATCCTGTCGTGAAATACCGATGACATTTGTTCCTTGCAACAAAAGTCTCTTAGTCAAAGCTGCGCCAAGACCGCGTGATGCTCCCGTGACGATAGCTAATTCCATTGGTGGCCATCCCCTTTCTTCAATACTTCTGTCAATTTTTGATAAATAGCTGTAATTTCGTCCAGTTTCATTCTGACCAGGCCGCTCGAAGACGGAGCTACAAATTCATAGCTGCTGCTTACAGGATCATCCTGCATTCCCCAAGGAACCTGCCGTTTCTGACTAAACTCCTGATAAACTCCCTTCCCGACAAAACAAACAACTTTGGGATGATAACGGGTTATTTTATCCAGCAAATCCACCCTTCCCCGCTGATACTCCGCTTTCGTTATATCAGCCGCTTCCTTTGTCGGCCGCGAGACGATGTTTGTTAACCCATATCCATATTCCAGCAGCCGGGCATCTTCCTGTGCGGAAAGCTTAACAGGTGTCAGTCCGGATCGATAGAGAATGGTCCAGAAGCGGTTGTTTGGATTAGCATAATGATGACCTGTTTCAGATGACTTAATACTAGGATTAAACCCTACAAACAGGATTTTCAAATGTTTCCGTAAATGATCAGGAATTGGTTCCAACATAGACACTACCTCCTCTCTTTCGAATTATTTGCATACCAGCACCAGGTCATGGCAACCCTACGACATAAAAGGAGTTTTAGAATTGGACAAAGATAAGAAAACGTATAAGCAAAGTTACGAGTCAGATGGAAAAATGGGGAAAGATCAGCATCGTGATAAAGGAAAAACCCCTACTTACAAAGATGAAAAAATGTTTTTTAATACGACCGAAGCAAGTGAATAAACAGTGCAGCACATGAATAGAAAGGCAGCGCTCTAAAAGGGAGCGCTGCCTTTACTAACTGGTTTTGTTGACGGTCACATTCCTCAATCCATTCTTTATAAACTCGTTCTCGTATCCTTCAGCCAGTTCAATCCTTCTTTCTATGTCCTTTTGCTCCAGTTTCCCTTTCGGCCCAAGCTCTCGCAACAAGTCACGGTTAGCCAGTCGATAGGTCAATTCTTCCCAAAAATTATAGTCTTCATATTCCTTTATATAACGATGGAGTTTTTCTTCCTGTTCAGGGGCCATGCTGTAAAAATCTTCTTCTTCATCATATGTCACAACATCGGCTAACCCGGCATTTTTATAAACAAATTGTTCTAGTTCTTCATAGTGGGTAATTTCTTCGTTTCGGTGGGCATTCACTAGCCAATTCCCTAAATAAACAAGCTCGGTCAACTTTTTGTACTGACTCTCCGTCATTTCCATATTCACGTTACTCATATTTCTCTCCTTAACCAATAATCTGTTTCCCTTCCTGGGCCAGTGCAAAGTGAATCGCATGTTTTAACGTAGAGAAACAGTTTAAACCCTTCATATCAACCTTAGCCTCGATCAACTTCATGCTCAAATTCGGGGAAATACCGACAATAGCACTCTTGGTCCCCAGCAATTCGGAAGAATGGGTCAAACTTTGCAGAAGGGTAATGGAATATGCATCCAAATCGTCATCCAATCCCGTTACATCGAGGATTAAAAAATTGGCTTGGTATTCCGGTAAGTTTTTCATTGTTCTGCTCAACAAATCATCGGCTCTGGTCTCATCATATTTGCCGATCAGCGGCATCACCACAATCCCATCCAGTACGGGGATCAACGGGGAAGAGATTTCTTTAACAAGGGTGGTTAACGTTTCCGTCCTCTCCTCGACCATATTTTCCAGACGTTTTATTTCCTCTTGCTCCTTTATCCTTGTGAATTGATGAATGTCCCTGACTGGATGCCCTTCAGAAGGGTAGTAATGAATTTCGTCATATTCATCGCCTTCCAGTTGGCTTTTCACCACCGAGAAACCGGTATTTTGCTCGAACAGACCGGTCAATGTACCAGCAAAATGTCCAGGTAAAAAGGTACTCATTTTCTGTTTTCCCTGCACCTTGTTTACCTTGTACTCCCAGCTGTTTCTCACCCGAATGACAGCCGTTTTTTCTTCTTCTGAAAAATCGACAATTTCCAAATCACACCAGCCTGCAGCGGCATAAATGTCCGGAAAAGAGTTAATCACATTATTTATGCAATCTTGTTTAAAAAAATCACTGACGATGTTTCCCATTCTGAAACCGGCTGTTTCCATCACCACGTTGGCTGCATCGTTGCCGGACACTTCCTCTATTGTATCAACAAACGACTTCATCGCCGTTTCGATCCAGAATATAATAACATCCTGTCCTTCAAATCTCATGCTTCCCTCTTTAGGGAGCCATGTATAACTAGCATGTTTTTCTAAAACGGACTCGCTCATCTGTCGTTCCCCCATTCAAAGACAGTATTTCCTGCGCCCTCATTTTATCACTTTCTGTCGATTTACCAAAACAATGCGTTTATTCATTTGGAAGACCTGCTTCTCTACTTTTCTTCTAGTAGTTTTTTATTATGCTCGTTCTTAAAGAGAAGTAATACAAATAGCCCTCCGATTCACTGAGAATCAGAGGGCTTGATTTATTCTTCTTCTATTAAATTTATTAATGACTTTCGGATAACTTACGGCTTTCTCTGATTGTCGCCATGTTATTTTTCACTAACCATTTGTGGTAGAACCATTCTCCTGCAGCTATTACAACTGCCGTGATCAATGCTGGTAAAAAGGTACTTTCTGCTCCGATAACTGCAAGACCAATCCACAGCACAATTAACGCTAAACCAAAGTCAGATAGAGTGGCCATCATGTTGCTAGTTCGCGGAAATATCATCATATCGCCAAGAGCATACGCTGCTACAATTAGGATAATCCCCAATATAGTAGTGCTCCAAAAAGAAACATCAAAAATCAGCGTCATAATAATCCACATGATAGGTAAAACCATTAACGCTTTCATGCCAAGGGCTTTTCCGTGTTCCATGAAAATACCTCCTTTTCTGTAGTTGTTAGTGTTATTCCGCTTTTCCAGGAAGGATAAACGTTTTATCTGCATTTTAGTAAAATTGGACTATTGATTTTTTAATTCACATTTGCTATTTCTCATTGACTAGTAAGCTATATTTTATATAAGTAGAGACTGTGATTAATTTCATGAGGAAATTACTTTATTTCCCTTCTTTAGAAGCAGAATGGTAACATGGTGCTCTAAGATTGCCCAAACAAAATATTACTAAAAAATGCTATAAAGCATCGATCGCAAAGTAATCATAGCAGCACCCAATTCTGCAAAGAAACAATTACAAAAAACACCCTTGAACGAGGATGTCCTCATTCAAGGGTGTTGGGTTTGCCTGGCGGCGTCCTACTCTCGCAGGGGCAAAGCCCCAACTACCATGGGCGCTGGAGAGCTTAACTACTGTGTTCGGCATGGGAACAGGTGTGGCCTCTCCGCTATTGCCACCAGACATCGGTATGCTTTTAAGAAAAGTGTACCTTCAAAACTAGATAAGAAGGAAGACATCAACGAACTTCACACGTTTGAATCCAGCTCTGCGGACTAGATGCTCGCGTCATAAGTCATTCCCCTACAAGCCCATAAAACAGGGCTTTTCGGTGACTGGCTTATGCGTGTCGCATCTGACCAAGCCCGCTACGCTTTTTGTTTTAATCCAGTTACGGCTCCTAACAGCTAGTGTATAGTTCATCCAGCTTTTCGTACGCTCAAAGCGGCGTACTACCATCTGGCTGATCTATCCATACGCTGTTGACCAGTCGCCTTCACTTTTTGTTTTAAGTTAAGTCCTCGATCGATTAGTATCCGTCAGCTGCACGTGTCACCACGCTTCCACCTCGGACCTATCAACCTCATCGTCTCTGAGGGATCTTACTCATTTAAAATGATGGGAAGTCTCATCTAGAGGTGGGCTTCATGCTTAGATGCTTTCAGCACTTATCCCTTCCACACGTAGCTACCCAGCTATGCTCCTGGCGGAACAACTGGTACACCAGCGGTGTGTCCATCCCGGTCCTCTCGTACTAAGGACAGCTCCTCTCAAACTTCCAACGCCCACGACGGATAGGGACCGAACTGTCTCACGACGTTCTGAACCCAGCTCGCGTACCGCTTTAATGGGCGAACAGCCCAACCCTTGGGACCGACTACAGCCCCAGGATGCGATGAGCCGACATCGAGGTGCCAAACCTCCCCGTCGATGTGGACTCTTGGGGGAGATAAGCCTGTTATCCCCGGGGTAGCTTTTATCCGTTGAGCGACGGCCCTTCCATACGGCACCGCCGGATCACTAAGCCCGACTTTCGTCCCTGCTCGACTTGTAGGTCTCGCAGTCAAGCTCCCTTCTGCCTTTACACTCTGCGAATGATTTCCAACCATTCTGAGGGAACCTTTGGGCGCCTCCGTTACTCTTTGGGAGGCGACCGCCCCAGTCAAACTGCCCACCTGACACTGTCTCCGGACCGGATCACGGTCCTGGGTTAGAAGGTCCGTACAGCCAGGGTGGTATCCCACCGGCGCCTCCACCGAAGCTAGCGCTCCGGTTTCTAAGGCTCCCACCTATCCTGTACAAGCTGTACCAACATTCAATATCAGGCTACAGTAAAGCTCCACGGGGTCTTTCCGTCCTGTCGCGGGTAATGCGCATCTTCACGCATAGTATAATTTCACCGGGTCTCTCGTTGAGACAGTGCCCAAGTCGTTGCACCTTTCGTGCGGGTCGGAACTTACCCGACAAGGAATTTCGCTACCTTAGGACCGTTATAGTTACGGCCGCCGTTTACTGGGGCTTCGGTTCAACGCTTCGCCTTGCGGCTAACGCGTCCCCTTAACCTTCCAGCACCGGGCAGGTGTCAGCCCCTATACTTCGCCTTACGGCTTCGCAGAGACCTGTGTTTTTGCTAAACAGTCGCTTGGGCCTATTCACTGCGGCTTCTCGCAAAAGAAGCACCCCTTCTCCCGAAGTTACGGGGTCATTTTGCCGAGTTCCTTAACGAGAGTTCTCCCGATCACCTTAGGATTCTCTCCTCGCCTACCTGTGTCGGTTTGCGGTACGGGCACCTCTTTCCTCACTAGAGGCTTTTCTTGGCAGTGTGAAATCAGGAACTTCGGTACTTTATTTCCCTCCCCATCACAGCTTGAGATTGCCGGACGGATTTGCCTATCCGACTCTCTTACTGCTTGGGCGCACATGACCAGCAGTGCGCTTTCCTTATCCTTCTGCGTCCCCCCGTCGTTCAAACGGAAAGGAGGTGGTACAGGAATATCCACCTGTTGTCCATCGCCTACGCCTTTCGGCCTCGGCTTAGGTCCCGACTAACCCTGAGCGGACGAGCCTTCCTCAGGAAACCTTAGGCTTTCGGTGAAAGAGATTCTCACTCTTTTTTCGCTACTCATACCGGCATTCTCACTTCTAAGCGCTCCACCAGTCCTCACGGTCTGACTTCGCTGCACTTAGAACGCTCTCCTACCATTGTTCGTAAGAACAATCCGCAGCTTCGGTGATACGTTTAGCCCCGGTATATTTTCGGCGCAGAGTCACTCGACCAGTGAGCTATTACGCACTCTTTAAATGATGGCTGCTTCTAAGCCAACATCCTGGTTGTCTAAGCAACTCCACATCCTTTTCCACTTAACGTATACTTTGGGACCTTAGCTGGCGGTCTGGGCTGTTTCCCTTTCGACTATGAACCTTATCACCCATAGTCTGACTCCCAAGATCGAGTGGCTGGCATTCGGAGTTTGACTGAATTCGGTAACCCGATGAGGGCCCCTAGTCCAATCAGTGCTCTACCTCCAGTACTCAACTCTTGAGGCTAGCCCTAAAGCTATTTCGGAGAGAACCAGCTATCTCCGTGTTCGATTGGCATTTCACCCCTACCCACACCTCATCCCCGCGTTTTTCAACACGCGTGGGTTCGGGCCTCCAGTCAGTGTTACCTGACCTTCACCCTGGACATGGGTAGATCACACGGTTTCGGGTCTACGACCCCCTACTCGATTCGCCCTGTTCAGACTCGCTTTCGCTGCGGCTCCGTCTATCCGACTTAACCTTGCAGGAGATCGTAACTCGCCGGTTCATTCTACAAAAGGCACGCCGTCACCCATTAACGGGCTTCGACTACTTGTAGGCACACGGTTTCAGGTTCTCTTTCACTCCCCTTCCGGGGTGCTTTTCACCTTTCCCTCACGGTACTGGTTCACTATCGGTCACTAGGGAGTATTTAGCCTTGGGAGATGGTCCTCCCGGATTCCGACGGAATTCCTCGTGTTCCGCCGTACTCAGGATCCACTCCGGAGGAAACAATCTTTCAACTACAGGGCTCTTACCTTCTTTGGCTGATCGTTCCAGATCGATTCGCTTAAACTGTTTCTTGGTAACTCCGATGGAGTGTCCTACAACCCCAGAGAGCAAGCTCTCTGGTTTGGGCTGTTTCCGTTTCGCTCGCCGCTACTTGGGAAATCGCATTTGCTTTCTCTTCCTCCGGGTACTGAGATGTTTCAGTTCCCCGGGTCTGCCTCACTTATCCTATGAATTCAGATAAGCGTCCTGCCCCATTACGGGCAGGGGGTTCCCCCATTCGGAAATTCCCGGATCAATGCCTACGTACGGCTCCCCGAGACATATCGGTGTTTGTCCCGTCCTTCATCGGCTCCTAGTGCCAAGGCATCCACCGTGCGCCCTTCTTCACTTAACTTATCGTTCGTGAATGACGTGTTACTTCAATGTCGTTGAATGTCTTGCATAGTCTAGTTCCAGCTCCTGCTGAGCAGTCGCCTTCACTTCCTATTTATCTTATCTAGTTTTCAAGGTACAAGTAGTAATTAAGGGAATTGATCCCTCAAAACTGAACCAAACAACCAAGTATGTCCTGTGTTTAGCTCGTAAGAGCTATTCCTGTCCAGCTCCAGCACCCAGCGACTAGCACAACTTCCCTCACCTCCGTACGATAAGTCAACATCAGCTCACGCTGTTCGCTGTGTTTCCTTTATCTCCTTCGGTTCAGTCCAGTTTGTACGTCGCTACCCGGGTGCTTTCGCCTTTCGTATATCCCCCGGGTGCTTTCGCCTTTCGTATATCCTTAGAAAGGAGGTGATCCAGCCGCACCTTCCGATACGGCTACCTTGTTACGACTTCACCCCAATCATTGGCCCCACCTTCGGCGGCTGGCTCCAAAAAGGTTACCTCACCGACTTCGGGTGTTGCCAACTCTCGTGGTGTGACGGGCGGTGTGTACAAGGCCCGGGAACGTATTCACCGCGGCATGCTGATCCGCGATTACTAGCGATTCCGGCTTCATGCAGGCGAGTTGCAGCCTGCAATCCGAACTGAGAATGGTTTTATGGGATTTGCTTCACCTCGCGGTTTCGCTTCCCTTTGTACCATCCATTGTAGCACGTGTGTAGCCCAGGTCATAAGGGGCATGATGATTTGACGTCATCCCCACCTTCCTCCGGTTTGTCACCGGCAGTCACCCTAGAGTGCCCAACTGAATGCTGGCAACTAAGGTCAAGGGTTGCGCTCGTTGCGGGACTTAACCCAACATCTCACGACACGAGCTGACGACAACCATGCACCACCTGTCACTCTGTCCCCGAAGGGAAACCTCTATCTCTAGAGGGATCAGAGGATGTCAAGACCTGGTAAGGTTCTTCGCGTTGCTTCGAATTAAACCACATGCTCCACCGCTTGTGCGGGCCCCCGTCAATTCTTTTGAGTTTCAGCCTTGCGGCCGTACTCCCCAGGCGGAGTGCTTAATGCGTTAACTTCAGCACTAAGGGGCGGAAACCCCCTAACACCTAGCACTCATCGTTTACGGCGTGGACTACCAGGGTATCTAATCCTGTTCGCTCCCCACGCTTTCGCGCCTCAGCGTCAGTTACAGACCAGAGAGCCGCCTTCGCCACTGGTGTTCCTCCACATATCTACGCATTTCACCGCTACACGTGGAATTCCGCTCTCCTCTTCTGTACTCAAGTTCCCCAGTTTCCAATGACCCTCCACGGTTAAGCCGTGGGCTTTCACATCAGACTTAAGGAACCGCCTGCGCGCGCTTTACGCCCAATAATTCCGGACAACGCTTGCCCCCTACGTATTACCGCGGCTGCTGGCACGTAGTTAGCCGGGGCTTCCTCGTCAGGTACCGTCAAGGTACCGCCTTGTTCAAACGGTACTTGTTCTTCCCTGACAACAGAACTTTACGATCCGAAGACCTTCATCGTTCACGCGGCGTTGCTCCGTCAGACTTTCGTCCATTGCGGAAGATTCCCTACTGCTGCCTCCCGTAGGAGTCTGGGCCGTGTCTCAGTCCCAGTGTGGCCGATCACCCTCTCAGGTCGGCTACGCATCGTTGCCTTGGTAGGCCATTACCCTACCAACTAGCTAATGCGCCGCGGGCCCATCTGTAAGTGACAGCCAAAAGGCCGCCTTTCAACCTTCCTCCATGCGGAGGAAGGTATTACCCGGTATTAGCCCCGGTTTCCCGGAGTTATCCCGATCTTACAGGCAGGTTGCCCACGTGTTACTCACCCGTCCGCCGCTCGTTCCACAGGCTTCACCCCGAAGGGATCTGCCTGCTTCCCGCGCTCGACTTGCATGTATTAGGCACGCCGCCAGCGTTCGTCCTGAGCCAAGATCAAACTCTCCATAAAAAGTGAGCTTGCTTGCTCGTTCAAAAACTAGCTTGTATATCTTGCTTGACATACTGGTTGTTTTGTTCAGTTTTCAAGGATCAAATTGATGATGCCGTCTCAACGACAGCTTAATAATTATAACAGTTTGCTAGAATGAAGTCAACAATTTTTTTGGATTAATTGTTGTTTCTTTCAAAACAGCAACTTAATTAATATAACATATTATTTTTTATAAAGTCAATATGTTTTTTCGTTAGTTGCTTGCTGTCTGATGCAGCTTTCATAATATATCATGGCTATTCACGTAACGCAATACTCTTTTTCATGGTATTAAATTCCTGAACGGACTCATTTTGTAGGTATCACCTATCTAAATCACCCGCAACGTTTGTAAACAACGGTAATATAGATAAACTAAATAATAAGGTATAACATAGGAGACAAATGTCCAGCCAATTGTCCAGCCTTTGTTGTACTCTACTCTGTCCGTGACCACCATTAAGAACTCGAGGAAAGTAGTAAACAACGCTATACCAATTACAATCAATATGGGGTGTCTGCTTAGATGACTTACAAGTAAAATCATATAGCTTGCCAACACAGGATAAATTCCTATGTTATATGGAAGCATTGCAAGTACTCCTTCCAGAGGCGGTTTAGATTCTAATCTCCAAAAACCATACGTAAAACCTAAATCATTCACGGCAAATGCAAGCATGCTGCAAACAGGGAAAATTAGAAGAAGAATCGTTTTATGATATCGAAATAAATGAACGGTCGCTATAACCCAGGGGAGAAGGAAACCATATACGATATGAAAGCTCATTTTCCACCACTTCCTTTTCGCTATCTATTTTCGACAAAATTCTACTTTTTATGCAATTAGCCATTTGAGCCAGAAATTGTTTAGATTAAGAACAAAAGCGCAAGCGCCTGTTTAAAGGAGTACAGGCTAGAGTCGCCACGTCCTGTGGCAACGCCTGCATGACCCACATCGTTTGGGCCTCCGACAAGCTTAAGAACAACCTCGGCGTGGCGCTTTTTGCCACACCGAGGGTGGGCTTAAGACCTCGAGGGGGTAGGCGCTGGAGCTGGATGTGGCTGTATCAGCCAATAATGATCCACAGTCAATTAAATTTATAATTTCCTATACAATGAAAAAAAATGGCGGAGACATTACAACCACCCACTTAAAAAACAGGAACGGTGACAGGATAGGAAATATAAGAGCTTACTTATTTATGTATTCAGCTGACTGTACAATGGAAGAACAGTAAAACCTTCCTTTTAATATGATGTTTGATAAGCGCTTATCACCGTTCCATCAAGATACTGCGCTTTCCACGGGCAGGACTCTAGCGGGATGAGGGCGATTGAATCCACTTGCCAAGCCGACTTACTTTACCAAATAATTAAATTAAAGAACCAAACGAGTTCGAATGGTGTCAATTCGAATCAACGTTCGGTTTTTGTTTTTGCCACTAAGCTTTTGTACCAACCTCTTTGATTTAACCGGACTGCCCGGCGTCTTACCTGGTTTTCAAAATCACCAAGTTTTTGGTCTTGCTCCTCAAACCAAAAACTTCTAGGAAATACTCCATTATTTGACTGGTAAGCTGCAGTTGGACTATCGCTTCCATTCCCCATCCTCCTCCGGCTCATAGAGAAACTTATCCAAGTTGATGGTTCCCCCGCTATCCACTTCTACCCCTTCTAATTCCAGCGAAAGTTTTTGTGTGTGAAATTGTTCTTCCCCCTTCACACTTATTTCCCCTTTGGCATTGACGACCCGATGCCAAGGTAAATGATGTTTCTTGCTCATAGAGTGCAAAACCCGAACCACTTGTCTGGCCCCACGTGCATTTCCGGCATGCTTGGCAATTTGACCATAGTACATCACCTTTCCTTCCGGTATTTCCTGGATCAGCTTGATTGTATTTTCTGTAAATTGGTGCATCGTTAACTCCTCCGTCACTAAAACCTTTCGTTACATTATACAGTGTTTTTAATCTCCTATCATGATGAAGAATCAAAACCTTTAACATTTTGAAGCGTATCGTGAGATCCATTCCGAGTCTTCGTCAAAATGGACATACTTCCGTCTGTTTCCAGTATGACTGCTTCCACTAAATCCATTGAAGCCATTCCCTGATTACGAACTGCCTGCAGAACTTCTATTCGCTGAATTCTTTCCTTCTCCATTTCCTGCTCAAAAAAGTGTCCTTGATAAAATAATAATTTAGGTTCTGCTTTGATTAGGCGATTGATAAAAGTGCTTCTTATGGAAGACCAGGCAAAAACGAACTGCAGGAATACAAGGGTGGCAAGCGCAGTTATGCCCTGGAAAATAGAAACCTTTTGATTTAATAGAATGGTAGCAAGCGTAGAACCAATCGCCACCGTTACCACCAAATCGAAGGCATTCAATTTAGTCAGTGTACGCTTACCTGTTATTCGCAATAGGACAATCAGGGCGATGTAGGCAAGGATTCCGATTAAAACAACTCTGCCGATAGATGGCCAGGAAAACGAAAACATGATCGCTTCTCTCCTTCTGCACCGTTTTTGATATGTTTTCCTGTTTAGTCTCCACCTCAAACAATCGAGGTGCACATTATTCTATATAGGCCGAAATAAGCTGCGTCAATTGTTTTTCCAGTTCTCCCATTGGAATAAAACGCACTTTACGTAGCATTTCCTTCCCTTCGGCTAGGACAATAACGGCTGGAACGGCGAAAACAGAGTAAGCACCGGCAATTTCCGTTACCTGATCAGCATCGATATGAAAACCGTGAATTTCGCTTTTCTTCAATAGCAATTCCTCAATCTGTGGTCGTACCGCCTGACAGACGGAGCAATTTGGTCGGGATATCAGTAACAGTACTAATCGATGTTTCCGTATTCGAGCTTCTATTTCGCTCAATGATTCTGCTTTCTCCATCAAACATTCTCCTTTCAATAAAAGGATACCCTGTAGGAAAGGCATAGGAACATGGAGGCGTCATATCAAGAAAAACGAAGGATTAAAAGCGGTGGAGATAGGGTATTAATCAGCATTAAGCAGCCTCACAAATCTGATGATTGGAATGATAAAGAAAAATGGACGTTTTAGAGAACCTCGTTGCAGCTGTTTCTGATTTTTTATGGACGTATTTACTTTCTATTTTATTAATTTTCACCGGCTTATTTTTGACCATCCGACTCAAGTTTTTCCAATTTCGTTTTTTCGGCCATATTTTAAATCAAACGATAGGTCAGATATTTAAAAAGAACAAGCACAAAGGATCGATCACCCCCTTCCAGGCTTTCACATCTGCATTAGCCTCCACCGCAGGAGCCACAAATATAGTGGGCGTGCCTGTTGCAATCGCTCTCGGTGGACCGGGCGCACTCTTCTGGATGTGGATCGTCGCATTGATTGGCATGGCCACCAAATATGCCGAAATTGCTTTAGGTTTAAAATACCGCGAGAAAAATAAAGAAGGAGAATGGGTAGGCGGCCCGCAATACTACATAAAAAAAGCCCTCGGATGGGATAAAGTCGCCTTCTTATTCGCATTTTTCCTCATGCTTGAAGTCATACCAAGTTCCATGGTGCAATCCAATTCCATCGCCACACAAGTTGAAGGGGCGTTCGGCTGGCCAACATGGGTTTCCGGTATCATCATCACCATTTTTATTGCCCTGATTGTATTTGGCGGCATCAAGCGGATTGGTAAAGTAACAGACAAGCTCGTGCCCTTTATGGTCATCTCTTACCTACTGGCGGCCCTTGCTGTGATTTTGGCTCATGTGGATCAGCTTCCCCATGTTTTCGGATTGATCTTCGCCCATGCATTTACACCGATTTCAGCAGCTGGTGGATTTGCTGGTGCCGGAATCGCTCAAGCGCTTCGGTGGGGAATTGCCCGGGGCTTATATTCCAACGAAGCAGGTGTTGGAACAGCACCGATCGCCCATGCGGCGGCGCAAACGGACCACCCATCTAAACAGGCAATTTGGGGGATTGTCAGTGTATTCGTCGATACCATTGTTATTTGTTCTGTTTCCGGTATTGCGGTATTAGTAACCGGAGCCTGGCAGGATGTCGGAGTAGATGATGCATCAAACATGATCACCGTTGCCTTCGCCGATTTATTCGGAAACAATTTTGCCGGATCTTTTATTGCAATCTTTCTCTTGTTCTTTGTACTGACTACGTTGGGTGTCCTGCTTTTCTACGGAGAAAAACAGGTGGAATATCTGTTTGGATTAAAGGCGGCCAAGGTGATGCGGATTGTCTATATCTTCTCCGTATTTGTCGGCGCGATCGGAGGACTGCAGTTTGTCTGGCAATTTCTTGATCTAGTACTCGCTTTTGTGGTTTTGGCCAATATCTTTCCACTTCTTTTCTTGAATAAAGAAGTAAAGGCAATCACAGAGGATTACATGGAAAGAATATACAAAGAAAAGCACGGAGAACCAACCGTTCGGTTGTTTTCGGATAAATAATCCTGCCAGACAGGGCATTTTATTCCGCTGCAAACTTTATCCATGTTATCATATCGTAAAACCAACACGTTGAAAGGAAGGAAGGGAAATGACCTTTACAGACAAGACGGTCATTGTCACCGGAGCCGGCAGCGGAATCGGCGCTGCCGTCGCGGCCGCTTACGGAGACGCCGGCGCCAAAATAGTAGTAGCTGAAAAAGACGTGAAAGCTGGAAAAGCTACCGTCACGGAAATCGAAAAAAAAGGCGGCAACAGTATGTTTGTTGAGACAGACGTCCGCCGGCCGGAGGATATCGAGCATCTGGTGATGAAAACTGTCGAGACCTATGGAAAAATTGATATTTTGATTAATAACGCAGGGGTTTCCCGCTTTAAAAGCATCTATGAATTAACAGTCGATGATTGGGATGATGTCCTTAATACTAATTTGAGAGGGAATTTTTTATGTGCCCAACAAGCTGCTAAAAAAATGCGCGACAACCCGGACGGCGGGGCTATTGTGAACATCGCTTCGACCAGGGCCTTTATGTCCGAAGCTGACTCGGAAGCTTATGCTGCTTCTAAAGGCGGCATCTCCGCCTTGACACATGCTTTGGCCATCTCATTAAGCAAAGACCGAATCAGGGTGAACGCAATCAGTCCCGGCTGGATAGAAACGGGCGACTACGGGGGTTTGCGTTCCATTGACCATGCGCAGCATCCTGCGAAACGAGTGGGAAAACCGGAAGATGTTGCTCGTGCCTGCCTTTTTTTGACTGATCCGCGCAATGATTTTGTGACCGGAGAGAACTTTATACTTGATGGCGGGATGACTAGAAAAATGATTTATGAACATTAACAAGTTTTCATTATTCAACCTGCTCAATGAAAAACTTCGCGACAAGCTGATGCCTTATTCTTAAAAGTTTTAGCAGTGGTACTGATCCTCTCTGCTGACTGAAACCTTCCCTTTCCTGAAACACAATGAAAAACCCCTCCCTTTACCATTGGTGTAAGGAAGAGGTCTAATCTGTCAATGCGATGCCCATTGGCTAAACTCCTTTATCATAGAATTTATTGGATTATCGAGGACGCCGGGCATCGATGATTTGCTGAAGTTCGTATTCATTCATCATGAGAAATCCCTCCTGTTTCGTTGATACCTTTAGTATAGACGGCATGAAGGGAATACATAACAGCTAACAGATTGAATTTCACTCGGACCACAGACGGAGTGATAGCTCCGTCTGAAAACACTTATTTTAGATAGGAGACAGGATAATGGAGGTTGTCATTCTTTCTGATACCCACATGCCCAGGATGGCTAAAAAACTCCCCCGGCAATTGAAGACGGGATTAGAAAATGCAGACTTAATCCTTCATGCCGGCGACTGGCAAACCGTAGAATTACTCGAAGAACTGCAAGAATATGCTCCGGTGATAGGAGTGACCGGCAATGTGGACAGAAACGAATTGAAAGAACGACTCAATCGAAAAGAAGTAATGGAACGAAACGGAATTACGATTGGTATCACCCATGGAGACGGTAAAGGCGGAACCACGGAAAAACGCGCTTTAACCGCCTTTCAATCTCATCCAGTCGATATGATCATTTTTGGCCATTCCCATATTCCCGTCCTGAAACAGGTGAATGGAATCACGTTGTTCAATCCTGGTTCGCCGACTGATAAACGGAGACAGCCCCAATTTTCCTATGGGTTGTTGCAACTAACAGAAAACACCTTTCACCTTAAACACGTATTTTATGAAGACAAAAGTTAACTTTTCCCTTATACAACGGACATGAAGCTGCTCCCTTCATGACCGTTTTTTTATGTATAAAAGGTCAGAAATTGGCAGATTGTATAAAGTAGATTCTCAGCAAGTAAGATACGATTTACTTGTTTGACGGTCTTTTCTCTATCTTCGAAAACCAAATTCGCATAATAGGATGTGTTCTATAAAAACTTCGTCTCAACTTAGGTGAATTCTTATCTTCTTTTTCGTTAAGTGCAACTAACTTCGCTGTGAAAAACTCTACGCTGAAAGACTGCGCGTACTATTTGCATCCAATAGCATGCTGCCGAAGCAAATTTTCATCTAATTACCAGAGCAAGAAGGTTGTCATAATGTCACAGTTTATATTCGAAAAGTTAAATGAGTACTCCTTTAAAGATGATGATAGAAAATTAAAGCCAATTATTATCATCCGTTCATTCGGTCGGAGGGATTGGGAACATGAAACTGCAATTGATTGAAGTGTATTTACCCAAAAAGAGCATGGAAAATTTTCACCGGCAGTTACAGGAGCTTCCGATTGTAACTCATTGGCATTCTAACGAATCCGATAAATATTCCCTCGTCCGAGTGCTGGTAAAAGCCAGTGATTCAGAGGAAATACTGAATTTTTTAGAACTTAATGCCGAGCATAACGACGAAATCAAAGCGCTATTATTCAATCTTCCGGCCTACATCCCACGGATTGCAGAAGAGGATGAAGCAGAAGAAAAAGAAGAAGAAGCATCCAAACATGACGAATTAATCCGGGCCAGCCGACAGGAGTTATACAATGTTGTTCACTCATCAAGCGAAATAACCAAAAGCTTCACCTGGTTCCTACTGCTATCCTCGGTCGTCGCTACAGTGGGAATCATAAAAGACAGCCCGGCAATCGTAATTGGAGCCATGGTAATTGCTCCATTGATCGGTCCTTTTACCTCCTCCGCCTTTGCCTCTGTTTTGGGCGACTATCAGCTCATGCGTCAATCGGTGATCACTTCACTGTACGGGCTGATGATTCCATTGCTTATCGCGGCAAGCTTTGGCTTCTTCTTTCCACTGCCAGCAAACAGTCAGGAGTTTTTATCCCGCACAGACATTCAAATTATCGACATTGCGGTGGCTTTGGCGGCTGGTGCAGCTGGGGCATTATCCTTTATCAAGCGGGCATCTGAAGCACTGGTCGGTGTCATGGTTTCCGTGGCGTTGCTTCCTCCGGCAATCGTATTAGGAATGATGATTGGTGCAGCCGCCTGGCAGAATGCGCTCACACCACTTCTACTATTGCTTGTCAACGTTAATTCCATTACCCTTTCCGCTATTCTTGTGTTTTGGTTCAGTGGAATCAAACCAGTCAATTGGCAGGAAATCAAGACGGCGTCAACTTCAAGAAAATATTCGCTTTATTTCGTTTCTGCGATCATCCTTATTCTAGCCACCGCCATCTTCTTCATCCAGTTTTAACAGACGCTTTTCGCATCCTTGCTAATCGTGTAATACATAGAAACTGCGCCATAGTAGAATACGCCGTCCTAACCTCCTACATCCGTTGAGTTGAGGTTCAGCGCTGCGGAACCCTGTGCTTTCCGCGGGCGGCTGGTGAACCTCCTATGGGAACAGCACGCGTCCGATGGTCCCGACGAATAGGTCTACGTCTGTAGTAAAGCTTTGTAGCGGGATTCCTCGACCCAAAGGAGCAAAGAAGCCTACTCAGGTAGTACCCTGGCTGATGCCGTGCCCATGGAAAGAGAAGTGTTCTGCTCCAGCGACGTTTCGCACTTATTAATTATCCGAATAAAAGAGTTCGTTCGCAGTTTCGATCTTTTAAGTAAAACCAACAATCTTCACAAGTTCCTGGTAACATACAAAAACAGCTGTTCCTTCGAAGGAAACAGCTGCTTTTTTCAATTTGATTAACTGTTGGAATTTGGTCGGGTAAGCGTTGCTGGAGTAGGTGCCGGTCCTGTAGGTCCATCGCCGTTGTCGCCGTTGCCAGGGAACAATACTGGGCATTGTGGCGGAATTGCTGGAGTAGGGCATTGTTCCACCAAGACATCTCGTGGCTGGCAGAAATCTGCTACTAGTTCAATGGTTACATCAGCCAAGGACTGGACGCTTTGACAAATTCCCAGTACGATGTCAACGCTTGTTAATGCTCCTGCTGTACAGTTGACATTGACACTACAGTCGAGATCAGAAAGTCTTACAGCGATTCGGGTTCCTTCCGGTGCGCATAGGTAAAGAGATTCCGGGATATCAATGGCAATCGGATCACTGATTTCGACGAATGGCGTTGTACCAGTCAAACCGCTGAATTCTACAATCACGGAAAGCGGCTTTGTGAAAGTGACCCGTTGCAAAGTCACAAGCGCTCCATCGATAACAAAAGTCCGATCCTCTCTTTCTCCAAGCTCATCGATAGGGATTTCTTCATTTAAATCCAGTTCCTCTCCGGTCACTGGATCCACTAAATAACAAGTTGTTGTCAAATTGCTGACAGTAGGTCCGCACGGATCGATAGGCAGCGCACCAAGAGCTGCAGCAAGTACATTTTGGCTGACATTCGCTTGTAAGATTACCCAATCGTAAACTTTTTCAGTGTTTATACATAGAAGCTCTTGAGCTCCCTGCAAAGATTGGCTCTCCAAGTTTATCGACTCCTTTATAATAATTTTTATTCAGTAACAAATTATGTTATAAACCCTGCCTTGCTACATGCCAAAAGTCTATTTCTAGTTAATTTGTTTAAAAAAGGGCGTCTATCTAATTTGTTATGAAAGCTTAAAAGACTGCTAATGATAACTGTCACAACCCGGAAAACAGCCTCATACTATATTCTATATATTATGGGTGAAGAGGTGACTAATTTGTGAAAAGTTATAGCAAGGAGGACGTCAATCACCTATTAATCCAACAACGAAAATATAAAAAACTGATCAGGAGTTTTCAGGAAAACGATTGTAGTCAGGATTATCAACGATTGCAGGAAAAGTATCTGGAACTTCAAGAACAACTGGAACAGCAAAACCATACTCAATCCGAAACCATCAAACGGTATAAAAAAAAGAACCAACAATTAACCGAAGCCCTGGAGGAGAAAGAAAGAGAACTCACTGAGTGGAGACAGAAAACAAATCTAATGGAAGGCGGTCCAGCAGACTCCGAAAATAAAAAAACACCATATGTACTGTCAGAGGGGCGGAAACTTCCCCAGACTGAAACGATAAAAGACAGTGTTGCCCTCCTCTTTCAACTGCTATATTACTTGGATCAAAAATTAACCGAATCCAGCGGCCAACCGCTGAATAGGAAAAGAAAGGAGTATGATCAGGCGATGGATGAACAAAATCCAAAACAGGAACCCGCAGCATCTTCTACTTTTCTCAACCATATAAAGGAACCAGTCCAGAAGGAATCCTCCTCTACAAAGCCAAAAGAACAAGGTAAGCCGATTCCACCGGTATCGACCGCTTCCAATCAACAAAATCCTTTTCAGGCGGATTTGTTGGAAAAACTTCAGGCAGAAATTGCCGAGATGAAGGAGTTGATGAAGGAGCAAACACAATCGGTGACGGAAACGGAATCCCACTCCTCTTCCCCTAAACCAAGACGGAAGGAGCCGGCGTTACCGCAAAAGCCTGTCGCAAACCCATATAACCCTTCGACCAAGCAGCCACAGTTCAATTATCGGGACCTGCAGGGAGCATCTGTGATCCCGGTTATAGATAAAAAAGGAAAAAAAAATCATGCACAACCTCTCCAAAGCAAAAAACATTCTAATTCAGGTACAGACACATCAGCAAATAACGTAAACGCGCAAATCCGCGTTGAACCATCAGTCAGCAAGACTGCGAGTCCAAACAAACCGGCAATACCGACAACCGCAAAAGCAGAACAACCAATCTTATTAAAAAGCGAAGCAGATAAACGCGCTTTTTTGCAGAAGATAAAGGAACAAGAAGAGGCCAAGGCAGCAGAAAAAGCGAGACAGGAACAAGCTGAGACAGCAATAAAAACAGCAGAGGCGCAGCAACAAAAAGCGCAAAAAACGTCCGACAAACCAGAACAACCGAAAGGCGGTAACAAATCAGCAAATACGGAAGCCAGGTCTCCTGTTAATCCAGAATCGACTGGCACCGAAAAGAATCGACCACAAACGTTTGCCCCGCAAACGACAACACCGGCGTCACAAAAAGCAGAAAACAGAGGACCGCATACAGCAGAAACAGTCTCCTCCCCACCGCAATCGACAGACCAGGAGAAAGGCAAAAATCAACAGCCGGCAGCCATAAAACCTGCCGTTCAAACGGAAACCGCCAAAAAAGAGCAGTCAAAAGCAACAGAAGAGAAAAAGTCGCTTTTCAAGAAATTCTGGGATAAAGTAAACTCCTAAAAAACAAACTGGACATTGCCTAATCGGAAAAACCACCTCTTCTAAAAGAGATGGTTTTTCGTCTGTTAAAGCGTTTTACGGTTAATGGATGATGGCAGCTGGTGATTTCCCCAAATATTTTTCAAATCAAACACAAGAGCTCGATCCTTTTTCACTAATCTGGAAATGTCACCAGCAGTCATGTTCGAAAATTCCTCATGGGGGACCAATACAAGAAGAATGTCAGCAGGTTCTAGGAATTGTTTTTCAGTCAACCGAATTCCTAATGCATTCTCAAGTTCCCGAGAATCGGCCACAGGGTCATAAACGTTTACCGACAAACCATCATCTAAAAGCATTTTGACAATTTCCAAGGCCTTGGAGTTTCTCATATCCGGGACATTTTCTTTAAAGGTTATGCCCATTACCGTAATCCGTAGATTTTTCAAATCACACCTGGTACGGATGATATCCTCAACAATCGTACGATGGACAAATCCAGCCATCGAATCGTTGATTTTTCGGGCAGCTTCTAAAAATGCCGGAGTGTAACCCAATGTTTTTGCTTTATAGATCAAATAATACGGGTCTACTCCAATACAATGCCCGCCGACAAGTCCCGGTGTAAACGGCAGGAAATTCCACTTCGTGCCAGCAGCATCAAGAACATCGGACGTATCGATACCGACTTTATCACAAATCATCGCCAGCTCATTCATCAAGGCAATATTGATATCCCGCTGCGTGTTTTCTAACACCTTCGCTGTTTCTGCAACTTTGATCGAATCCGCTTTAAAAACGGGAGCATCAATGACACTTTGGTACAAAGCCGCCACTTTTTCCACTATAGTTTGGTTTTGGGCAGCGACAATTTTCTCAATTTGATTAAACGTATGCTGTCTATCTCCCGGATTGATCCTTTCCGGTGAATAAGCTACATAGAACCCCTCGCCAGCTTTCAACCCTGATGTTTTTTCCAGTACGGGGATACATACTTCTTCTGTGGCTCCAGGATAGACGGTAGATTCATAGACTACTGTCGCCCCATCGGTCAAATTTTGGCCCACCGTTTCAGAAGCTGCTATTAAATAGCTTAAATCGGGCTCCTTTTGCTCATTGATCGGTGTGGGTACCGCCACAATAAGATAATCGCACAATGATAAGTCTTCTTGATCACTTGTAAAAGAGATAGCAGATGCTGCTAATTGCTGCTTGCTTATTTCTCTTGTTATATCGTTATGTTTTTTTAGCTGTTCTATTTTTTGCTTATCCACATCAAAGCCGATCACCTTGTAACGTTTCGAAAAACCAATTGCCACTGGAAGGCCGACATAACCAAGCCCGACAACTCCAAGTGTAAGTGTATTTCCCTCGTTTTTATCTATTCGTTTGTTTCCTTTTCTTTCTTCTGCTTTCATTTGAATGTTCCTTTCGTTTTTCAGTAAAGCTATTACTTTATATGAGAACAAAAGGTCTGCTGTGCTAATCTATCCGCAAAAAAGGCACTGTTACTAGTTTTCGAGTCAAGTAGTTAATAGATTCAGCGCTCATATAAGATGAATGCCGTTACCGTAGGAACAACCTGTAAATACGTTAATGTATAACGGATCATTTTTGAATTTTAAAGCAAAGGAGATAAACGATGATTCCATTAATCAATTTGAAAAAGCAATTCACCGCAATTGAAAAAGACATACTCACAGCAGTGACCGATGTGTTGCGAAGTGGTAATTATATTCTTGGTCCAAAAGTATTGGAATTAGAGAGAAAAGTGGCCAGTCGAATTGGTACTGATGATGCTGTGGCAGTTGGCAATGGAACGGATGCGCTTTTACTGACACTAGAGGCCCTCGGCATCGGTAAAGGGGACGAAGTGATAACCAGTCCGTTCACTTTTTTCGCAACAGCAGAAGCGATAACAAGAGTCGGCGCCGTACCTGTTTTTGCTGATGTAACTTCCGATTCTTTTACAATCGATCCGGAGAAAATCTCTGCTAAAATCACTCCTCGCACGAAAGCGATCCTTCCTGTTCACTTATTCGGGCAGGCCGCCGATATGGATGAAATCAACGCCATCGCAAAACAACATGATTTGGCAGTAATCGAGGATGCCTGCCAAGCCTTCGGCGCGTTATATAAAGGAATGCCTGTCGGCAGTTTGGCCGACGCTGGTTGTTTCTCCTTTTTCCCCACCAAAAATCTCGGCACATTGGGGGACGGTGGAATAGTCACTACTTCTGATAAACGGCTTGCTGCGAAGATAAGGAAGCTGCGCGCCCATGGCAGCAATCGGAAATATTATCATGACACGATTGGCTATAACAGCAGGCTTGATGAAATGCATGCCGCTATTTTGTTGATTTGTTTACAGCATATTGAAGACTGGAACAACAGGAGGGCAAAACTGGCAAAGACCTATACAGATGCATTTTCTACTCTGCATACGATACACCCCCCCCAATCAAAATCAGACCGAACACACATTTATCACCTGTATTGCCTGAAAGCAGATAATCGAGATGAAGCAGCCGCCTTCCTAAAAGACCATAACATCAGCACTGGCATTTATTATCCCTGCTGCTTGCACCTCCAGTCCGCTTATCAGGGATTAGGATATAGCCAAGGAGATTTCCCAGAGGCCGAGCAGTTATCCAACCGATTATTGGCAATCCCGATGCACCCGTTCCTTGAGTATCATGAACAACGGAAAATAATTGCCGCTGTAAAAGAAATGGATGAGAGACAATGAGCTATTCCATTGGGTTGATTGGCTGTGGACATATTGCTTATAAACATGTGGAAACGATCAGTAGCCTGAGCAATGTGAATGTAGCGGCGGTCAGCGATCTTCAGGAAGAGCGAATGGACGCAATTGTTTCTATGTACCAGAAAAAAACGAACACAACACAAGCGATTAAGCACTATATCGATTTTGCCGATCTTATAAGCGACCCTGCAGTCGACATTGTCGTAATTGCCGTAGTCAGTGGCCTGCATGCGGAAATTGCAAAACAAGCACTACAGCAGCAAAAGCACATTATTCTTGAAAAGCCAATCTCCCTGTCCCTGAAGGATGCCGAGGAAATCAACCGGCTGGCCAAAGCATACAACCGAAGAGTACTTGTCTGTCACCAACTGCGTTATCGTCCGTTCATGTCCCGCTTAAAGGAGCTGATCGACAAGGGATACTTTGGAGAACCATACATGGGGGTAGCTTCGATTCGAATCAACCGCAGTAAAGATTACTTTCAAGCTGCCAGCTGGCGGGGAAGCTGGTCTATGGACGGCGGAATGCTCGTCAATCAGGGAATCCACGTAATTGATTTAATGATATGGCTGCTTGGCGAACCGGTTTCCGTTTACGGGGAAATCGCCAATCATTCGCCGGAAGTTAAAGAGATTGAAGATGTAGCAGCTGGAATCATAAGCTTTTCCAACAAGGCAAAGGGAATTATTGAAGCAAATACCGTCACCAAGCCAGAGAATATCGGGTATCAATTATCGATTTTTGCCGAGAAGGGGACAGTCAGTATCAGCGGACCCGGCTTGGATAAAATCGATAGGTGTTATGTACAGGACCATGATGAATTAACAGAAGAACTGAAAGAACTGGCTGGACGAAAAGAAGAACACTGCCGGATGTATGAGAATTTTATTGAATCGATGGAAGGAAATACAGAATTGCTAGTAACGGGGGAAGAAGGAAAAAGAGCTTTGGAGGTAATCTTCGGCCTTTACCGTTCCCATCAGCAGGGAAAAATAATCCCTTCCCCTCTTCCATCCTTTTCGACAACAACGATGCTTGATAATTTTAAAAATGGGAAGTGAGTGAATGATTCATCAAAGCGCATGGATCGGAAAGAATGTTTCACTTGGCGAAAATGCTATTATCGGCCCGGAAGTCATCATAGGAGACAATACAACGATTGGCAGCAATGTCATTATTCATAAAGGAACGATTATCGGCAGTAATGTGTTTATCGGGGATTTAACCAGCCTCGGTAAACAGCCGATGGCCAACAAAAAGATGGCCAGGAAGCCCTCGTCAGAATTACCTCCGCTATCCATCAGCGATGGTGTTACAATCGGTGGAAATTGTGTCATTTATCGAGGCACTATTCTCCACCAGGGTGTACTGGTTGGAGACCTGGCCAGTATAAGGGAAAATACCGAAATTGCGGAAAACAGCATTATTGGAAGGAATGCGACGGTGGAAAACAATACACGCATCGGAAAACAGGTAACTGTACAGACCAATGCCTATATAACAGCTGATATGGTAATAGAAGACGATGTATTTATTGGTCCTTGCTTTTCTTCTTCCAATGATAAATATATGGGAATGGGAAATTATCGCCATCAGGGACCCGTGTTGAAAAAAGGGGCGAAAATCGGCAATAACGCAACACTTCTCCCTGGAATTATTGTCGCAGAAAATGCCATTGTCGGCGCAGGAGCTGTTGTTACCAAAAATGTAGCGCAAGGGAAAACGGTGGTAGGAAATCCAGCCAGACAGCTGGATTGACAGTTACTCCAACCAAACATAGCCAGGACCGCTTTGGGTCCTGGCTAATTTGATTTAAGAAAGGTCATTGGCCGATAGCTCTTCTTCGTAAATGTGCAGAATCTGTTGGCTGTTTTTTATCATATCATGGTGTTCTTCCGTGTATATACGGCTTTTTTGTCCGATTTCTTCCAACTGTTCAGGATGTTGCAATAAATTTCGCAACGTATTCTCTATGGAATCCGGATTTGCCGAAATAAGCGGTAAATCCGATGGGTATTTTTCCTTCATATAGTCGCTGATCCAGCAGATGACCGGTTTCCCCATGGCCATCGATTCGACCGCCAACAGACCATAACTGCCGATGTGCAGTTGATCAATCACCAAATCTGCCTTCTGGTACTCCTGTCTTGCCTGTTCATGGGACATTTTTTGAATCAAGGTAAATTCAAAGGAATATTCGCTTTTCAACTTGTCTATGGCATTTACCACATGGGAAGTCCCTTTAATTTCCGGAGAAGTCGGAGCGTGGACAATTTTCAACGGTCTGTTCTGCACCGGCCGGGAAACTTCAGGTGGTTTATATTTTTGCAAGTCAATCATCAACGGTACAATGGAAACCTTTTGGTAATAATCTTTGACATATTGGTACATCTCTTCATCAGCAACGATGCAATGCGGTATTTTTCCTGAAAGGAATGCGAGATTCTGCTTTAACATTTTTTCATCCTCAATTTTCACTTTAGCATAAGGATTCGTTTTTCGGGCTGTGGACAACAAACGGACTTCACTTCCCCAATGATGCATAATCATGCCTTTTCTTTGGTGTTTTATCACATCTAGATCAGCATGATTCAGTGTAAGTGTCTTGCCAAAATGAAAGTGGAAAAGATCATAAAATGGTACAATGTCAGCTGTGAATCGCTTCAAGTTGTTATTGAAACCTGGCGCACGCATTTCTCTGGAAATCGGCCAGGTGTAGTCCGAAGCATAACCCAAGTAGGCTGGATAATAGTTCAATGTATGATTGATAACGCCTAAACGGGTGGTTCCTTTTGAGATTGTGTGCATTTGATTGGCTATTTCCATTGTTCCTTGTAAAATAGTTGTTTTTTCCCGTTCTGCAGCTTCTATCGGGATCTTTTCCTGTTCCACTCTGTTTTTTATACTGGTGGAAAATCTCGTCGGGAAACCTTCCCTTCCCAATTCATTATTGATGTAATCCATGATGTACAGCAGCTGTTTATCTCCGGGGGTTTTATCCAATCCCCTCCAGCACCACAACCATCCCTGTGGAAGGAAATGATCACTGATTGCCAGGAAAGCATGTAAAGCATAGTATTCTCCAGTAAACGTTCGGTTGCTCTCAAGCTTTTTCAGTTTGGTTTTTGCCTCCTCTTCATTCTTAATATTCAACAATCTTTGAATCTTCTTTTCTAAAGGAACCATCATTTATTTTCTCCCTTTTGTTTTCATTTATTTCAGTGTATGAACGACTGATTCTAAAGTTACTAAGTTAAATCAGGTTCATAGAAAAGGAAAATGTGCGGTATATCAGTAACATCAGCCTGAACAAGCTACCGTAAGCGACATACTATATTGTGAGTTTCGCTAGTATTACTAGTTTCTCAAATCTAAAGAATAAGGAGGAAACAGACACTTGTCACTAAATGATCTTATTGTTAATAGCAGTTTCGAGACAGGTGACCTTACCGGCTGGAACGCTGTAAATACCACCGTGGTAAATGGCCAGGCACATTCGGGATTTCACTCGGCCAGGCTTGCCAGCGGAGCTGCCGAAGCCTCTCTTTCTCAAACAGTTGCTGCCACTGCCGGCGAAAGATATGAATTGCTTGTCTCTCTTGCCAAAACAACAACGAATCCGAGCCCGGTCATCAATATTCAAGTATTGTTTTTAAACGCAGCAAACACGGTCGTAGGAACAGGGTTGGAAACAGAAATTTTCTATGGCAATATTCCATTGGCCGATAATGGCACTTGGCATAATTTCTATCAAAATACCGAACCTGCTCCAGCAGGTACTACGCAAGCCCAAGTGATTATCAGCAAGCCTGTCAGTGCTATCACTGCCCCCGCGGTATTAGTAGATGACGTAGAACTGCTTTCTGCTGAAGGTGGCGGCGGGGTTGGACCTACTGGACCTATAGGACCGACCGGGCCTACTGGACCGACTGGTGCTACTGGACCTACCGGCGCTACTGGACCTACCGGTGCTACTGGACCTACCGGCGCTACTGGACCTACCGGCGCTACTGGACCTACCGGCGCTACTGGACCTACCGGCGCTACTGGACCGACTGGTGCTACTGGACCGACTGGCGCTACTGGACCGACTGGTGCTACTGGACCTACCGGTGCTACTGGACCGACTGGTGCTACTGGACCGACTGGTGCTACTGGACCGACTGGTGCCACTGGACCTACCGGTGCTACTGGACCTACCGGTGCTACTGGACCTACCGGCGTTACTGGACCTACCGGCGCTACTGGACCTACCGGCGCTACTGGACCGACTGGTGCCACTGGACCGACTGGCGCTACTGGACCGACTGGTGCCACTGGAGCGACCGGTGCCACTGGACCTACCGGCGCTACTGGACCTACCGGCGCTACTGGACCTACCGGTGCCACTGGACCGACAGGCGCTACTGGACCTACCGGTGCCACTGGACCTACCGGTGCTACTGGACCTACCGGTGCTACTGGACCTACCGGTGCCACTGGACCTACCGGCGCTACTGGACCTACCGGTGCCACTGGACCGACAGGCGCTACTGGACCTACCGGTGCTACTGGACCTACCGGTGCTACTGGACCGACTGGTGCTACTGGACCTACTGGGCCGACTGGACCTACCGGCGCTTAAGCGGGATAAATCCGAAAAAGGTGTTGATCAATCAGCACCTTTTTCCTTTTTGACGATTCCAATAAGATAATTGCCTTTTTCGTCAAGGTAGGTTTTCATACAAACCAATTCGTGCTTCTCCAAATAAGCTAAGAGCAGAAGGAAAAAGTGGATCGCTAACAAGTGAAAGGAGAATTAACATGGTTTCTATTAGTTTATGTATGATAGTGAAGAATGAAGAAGCGGTACTCGCCAGATGTTTGGATTCCATCAAAGATATTGTCGATGAAATCAATATAGTCGATACCGGTTCCAACGACAAAACGGTAAACATAGCCAAACAATACACGGATCGAGTTTTTTATTTTGAGTGGATAGGGGATTTTGCGGCAGCACGGAATGAATCGTTCAAATATGCCACCAAAGATTACATTTTATATTTAGACGCGGATGACGTCATTTTGGATGAAGACCGGGTAAAATTAAAAAAGCTGAAGGAAACCTTGAACCCTGAAGTGGATTCGGTGTCGATGTATTACAATGCTGGAACCGACGAATACGGAAATGTAACCCTGCAATACAGAAGAAACCGCTTAGTCAAAAGAAGCCGGAACTTTAAATGGAAAGGTGACTGTCATCAGTATTTGGAAGTTTATGGGAATATTATCAATTCTGATGTCGCGGTTACCCACAAAAAAATCCGTCATTCAGTTGGCAGGAACCTGTCGATATATCAGAAAAAGCTGGATAGAGGAGATAGCTTTTCCCCTCGGGACTATTTTTATTATGGAAACGAATTAAGAGAAAATGGTCATTATGAAAAGGCGATTGAAAGTTATGAAAAAAATATAGCCATGAAAGACGGCTGGATAGAGGATAAAGTGTATGCATGCATAAATAAAGCAGATTGCCATCGGCACTTGGGAGAAACCGTTAAGGAACTGGAATCACTGTTCCAATCGTTCCGGTTTTCTAAACTCCCCCGTCCAGAAACCTGCAGCCGCATCGGCTTTAATTTTCAGCGTCAACAGGATTACAAAGCCGCGGTATACTGGTATGACTTAGCTACAAAATTGGAAACCGATCCAAATAAATGGAGCTTCACCTATCCCGCCTATGCTACCTGGTATCCACATCTGCAAATGTGTGTCTGCTATTATAATCTTCAAGATTTCGAAAAATCTTACGAGCACAATGAAAAAGCAAGGGAATACCGTCCGAATGATAAAAAAATAATATTCAACAAAGAACTGTTGGAAAAGAAACTCGGTATCAATCAGCATCAGACTGCTGGGTTGAAGTAAAGGGAGGTGATGTAAAAATGTCTTTTGGTAACGTACTGATTACCGGAGGCGCCGGATTTGTCGGCTCCCAACTAGCAGCTGCCATACTTCCCAAGACTGATCAACTCTTTATTATCGATGATCTTTCGACCGGCCATAAGGAATCCCTTCCACCATCAAACAAGATTTCTTTTTATCAGGCCTCGATTACCGACCAGGAAGTTCTGGAAGAAGTTCTTCCTCAAGTCGATTATGTATTCCATTTAGCTTGCCGGAACTTATTGCTCTCTGTCGATGATATTGAGGCCGACTTTCAAACGAATTTATTTGGTGGTTACTTTTTATTGAAGAAAACGATGGAATTGAATCCAGCGATTAAACGGTTTGTATACACATCAACTGCCTCTGTATATAACAATGCAGACATACTACCTACCCCGGAAAATTATTATGATATTTCCATGCCATATGCAGCAAGCAAATTTTCTATGGAGCATTACTGTCATGTTTTTTATCACTTATCCAAGCTTCCGTTTACCATTTTAAGATTATCGAATCTATATGGGCCTGGCCAATTGGCAGCAAACCCTTATTGCGGAGTGGTGGCCAAATTTTTTGAAGCAGCAGCAGCGGGAGACCCGTTGATCATTTATGGGAGCGGTGAACAAACCCGCGACTTCACCTATATCGGAGACGGCATCGAGGCCATTCTTATAGCAGCTTCTCATCCGGTAGCAACAGGAAAGGTATTTAACGTCGGGACAGGGAAAGAGACTACCATCCATTTGTTAGCTGCACATATAAAAGACATCACCGATAGTAACAGTCCGCTGAAATACCTGCCTGAACGAACGATTGACACCGTAACCAACCGTTGTCTTGATACCGAAAAAATCAAAACGGAATTGGGATGGAAGCCGAAACACTCCTTGCAAAAGGGATTAGAGAGTACGTATGAATGGTTGAAAAATCAATAGTACTAGATTGGTCATAAGGATTGTTGCAGAAAAGCCCTTCTCTTTGATGGTGCTGGGAATGGCTTTCTTTATGTCCATCTTCGGCCTTCTTTCCAGCAACTTACACAGTGGACATGACACCAATACTATTATCCATGATTAATTATCGGTGTTCGGGTATATATTGGCATTCCCTTTACAGATACTTGTTATGGGACCCCTTGTACGTTTTCTGTTCCTGCGGTTTATTAAATCCAGCAAAGACACTGTACCGACCCAATAAACGCTGGCAAAAAAGTAATTGGTAACCACAGACACACGCACGACCTGATTAGAAAAAATTTTTTTGCGGCTTCAACAATCCGGGAAATTCCCGTCAAGAATCAAGATTAAAAAGCCTGTATCCATGATTACTTAGGTAATCATGGATACAGGCTTTTCCCACCTATTTATCTATTGAATCAATTTCAGGATGGGGGTCTTTTTCATGTGTTCTTTTTATATTCATGTGGCCATTCTGCAGCAAGCATGCCGTATACAACATGGTCGACAAAATGGTCGTACAGCCGCTCTGCTTGTCTGATACATCCTTCTTTGGTAAATCCCAATTTTTCCGGTATCGCCCTGCTCTTCACGTTCTCCGCTGCAGCCCGGATTTCGATACGGTTTAAATCAAGTCTGGCGAAACCATAACTGGTCAATGCTTTTACCGATCTGCTCATTATCCCCTTACCTTGATGATTTTCTCCCAGCCAATAGCCAATGGAAGCACTTTTGTTGTTCCAATTGATTTCGTGAAAACCGATCACTCCTGCGATCTTCCCTTGATAGAGAATGGCGGTTGTAAGGCTCTTGTTATCTGCGAACTGCTGTAAGCCTGACTGAATGAATGCTTGCGTATCCTCTTTCCTGGTTGTCCCATCGACCCAGCGCAAAAACTCCCGTAAGTACTCACGGGAACTGTCTGTCAACGCAAACAGCTCCTCAGCATCGCTTAATTCCATCAATTTTAATTCTACTTCTTCATCCACCTGATAAGTAAACACAAAAATCCCCCCTGGTGCCTTTTCGTATTTCTATTAGTTTAACATACCCACCTATGGCTTCAATCCCTCCTAACCTGGTCCATGCATTTTCACTTGCTTTGCTGCTTGTTAACTGGCGCATTTAAGATAAACTACGCAGTAACTATAATGGGAAGTTCCATTGCCTGTTCAAGAAGCGTGGTGTTAAGCACCGCTTCGGTAGCATACTTCGCTTTCCGCGGGCACGGCTTCAGCTAACTTGGTAAAGAAAACCGCTTTACCAAGTGGATCTTCAGCTCGCGCTTTTCCCGCAGGAGTCTGCGTATGCTTCCTGCGCTAAGAAGCATGCTAATTATCGCTAGCGTAGAAACCTTTTTCCTTGTAACCCAACAAGACTTCTTAAAAACAGTTGTCAGGACGCGCGTGCTTTGCTTCTTAGAAGTTGGGGTCCGTCTTTTCTCCTTCTCTTGGGCTTTCTGCTTGTTTTTATAGATGCATACAGTACAAGTGATTCAATAGAAAAATGTCTAGTACACTCGTTTAGAAACAGGAGCTATTCTAAGCGAAGGAAATACCCGAAGACTCCAGCGGGAGGAAAGGCCTCGGTGAGATCCCGCAGAGCGTTAGCTCGAGGAAGCTCACCAGCCGCCCGCGGAAAGCGCAGGGTATTTTCGTAGCGCTGGCCTACACCACTACTATAAAAAGGCCCCATGGACTACAAAGGAAGTTAATGCGCAGTTTCTATCTTTCACAAAGGTACCTCAATCTTTTTGAATACTGCCAAACAAAAGCCCCCCTGACGATTTCAGGAGGTCCTTAGAAGTGCTAATCTTTTACCCTGAGCAGACGGAGGCCGTTCAAGGTCACAATCAAGGTAGCACCCATATCTGCAAAAATGGCCATCCATAGTGTTAACCAACCGGGGATAACCAATAGCAGGGCGACAAGCTTGATCAGTAATGCGAAAGAAATATTTTGTTTAATAATTTGCAATGTTTTCCTGCTTAATTTCATGGTAAACGGAAGTTTTTCCAAGTCATCTGCCATCAACGCAATATCTGCTGTCTCAAGAGCTGTGTCTGTTCCCGCACCTCCCATGGCGATACCTACCGAGGAAGCAGCTAAAGCAGGCGCATCATTGATGCCATCTCCGACCATGGCAACATCCTGTTTCTTCTGCAAGCGTTTAATATATTCCAGCTTTTCCTCCGGCATCCGTTCAGCCTGTACGTCGTCGATACCCAACTGTTCGGCAATCGCTCTGGCCGTTTCTGAATTGTCTCCTGTCACCATTACTGTCTTAATATGAGAAGCTTGAAGTTTTCCAATAGAAGCCTTACTTGATTCCCTTATACCATCGGCAACAGCAAGCAGACCAATCACATCTTGACCAGTACCCAAAACAAGAACAGTTTTTCCGCTCTTCTGCATGGCCAGGATTCGATCGGAAAGCTGCCGGGATGATTGCACGCTATCCGCAAATAATTTCGGACTGCCTAAATAATATTCCGTACCTTTTACGGAAGCTTTTACTCCTTGCCCGGTCATCGAATAAAATCCTTCTACTGGCAGGCTGCGATATTCTAAAAAGTCTCTGTCCGCCTTACGAGTTACCGCGGCCGCCAACGGATGGCCGGAGTTTTTTTCCAATGCAGCTGCCATAAGCAATATCTCTTTTTCCGTGTGCTCCGAAATAGGCACGATATCGGTCACTTCTGGAACTCCTTTTGTCAGCGTTCCCGTTTTATCAAAAGCAATTACCGACAGGGCACCTGCTTTTTCCAAATAAACCCCGCCCTTTATGAGTACTCCATGTTTTGCAGCGTGTCCAATCGCCGTTACGATGGAAACAGGAGTGGATACAATCAACGCACATGGACAACCGACTACCAAAACAGCGAGCCCTCTGTATAGCCAATCGTGCCAATTCCCCAAAAACAGAGGAGGAACGACTGCGAGTATCAAGGCAAACAAAATGATCACCGGTGTGTACCAGGCGGCAAATTTGTCAATAAATGCCTGGGAGGGAGCCCGTTCGGCTTGCGCCTCTTCCACTAAATGAATGATCTTCGCAAGTGTCGTATCCTTTGCCCGTTTTGTCACTTCGACTTCCATATAACCATCTTCATTCATAGTCCCGGCATATACCGTACTTCCTGTTTCTTTGTAGGCCGGTATAGATTCTCCAGTTATAGCCGCCTGATTGACAGTGGAACTCCCTTTTACGACTATTCCATCCATCGCGAGCTTTTGTCCCGGCTTAACCAGCATCAAGTCTTTCACTTGAATATCATCAACAGAAACAGAGATTTCCTGTCCGTCCCTTCTGATTAGTGCCTGCTTAGGCGCTATGTCCAACAGGGATTGAATCGACTCTCGCGCTTTATCCATCGAATAGGATTCCAATGCTTCACTCACCGCAAACAGGATGACGACCACTGCTGCCTCGCCCCATTCACCGATTGCAGCTGCCCCAATCACTGCTACAGTCATTAATGTGCGCATGTCAAACTGAAAAGCAGCCAGGTTCTTCAACCCTTGGATGAGCAGTTTATATCCACCTGTCAGAATCGATAAACCATATAAAACAACCGGGATGAACCCTTGGTCTATCTCCATATTTCCTGTAGTCCAGGCAGCAGCAAGAAAAAGGAAGGCCATCAGAACTCGAAGGTTTTCTTCCTGTTTCCAGAAGGATGGCTGCCGCTGGTTAAACCGTTCATGCTCTTCCATCACTTTTAAATTCTCAAACGATCCTGCCTGTTCTAATTGTTCAATAGAAGTATCTCCATAAACTGTCAGTTTAGCAGCGCCAAAATTAACGGTTGCATCTGAAACACCATCCAGGTGTTTAACGTTCGTTTCGAACTTTCCGGCACAGCCAGCTCAGGTAAAACCTTGTATTCGATAAATCTTTTTTTCATCTTCCTTTATGTGCTTATCGTCCATTTGCCATCACCCCTTCTTTACGGGTAAATGACTGGACTAGTAATTGAACCATTGATTCACTCTCTAGTGAATAAAACGCAAGCTTTCCTTGCTTTCGGTATGTTGCCAGCCCCATTTTCCGCAAGCTCCTCAAATGATGGGAAGCGGTTGCCACGGAAGTATCAATGATATTGGCCACATCGCAAACACAAAGCTCTTTCTCCTGTGATAAAGCAAAAATAATTTTAGCCCGGTTTTCATCCGCCATTATTTTAAATAATTTCACTATTCCGGTAATATCTTCGCTGTTTATGTTATTTTTCACCCGATTAACTGTTTCTTCGTTATAACAATAAATTTCACAGCGATCTGACTTCATTATGCCCCTCCTTATTCAAACGAATATTTGAATGGGTTCATTTTATATCATATTCACTTATTATTCAAATGTTCATTAGAATGTTTTCGTTAAAGGGCGGTATTCTCTGATTCTACCTGTAACCGCAATAGGTAAAACGGAAATCATATCCGAAGAGAAGATATCTCCTTCAACGGAGGGAAGGTACGCAGTCTCCATCGGGATGAGCGCGAGCTGAAGGTCCACTTGGCAAAGCGGTATTCTTTGCCAAGTTAGCTGAAGCCGTGCCCGCGGAAAGCGAAGTACCTTGTCGGAGTGGAAAGTTGCACTTTTCATAGGGTAGAACGTTTTGCTTTTTGCTCATCAAAAAAACCGAACGAATGGTGAATCGTTCGGTTTTCATTTTGGTCACAATGCTTTTTTTCCAAGCTCTTTCTTACATGACTATTCCGTTGTAATATTTAATCCTGCTGTCAGCAGTGCCTGTTTCAATGAACTGTATGTACCGGTACTTTCAAAATCGATTCCCAATTGTACAGCTGTTTGAGCCACTTCCGGACGAATACCGGAAATAGTGGATGAAATTCCCAACAACTTCAACATACCGGTCAGCTGATAAATTTGCTGAGCAATCATGGTGTCGATCGTCGGCATACCAGAAAGGTCGATAAACAAATGATCAACCTCTTTTTCAACACACTTAGCAGGAATGGTCTCCATGACGAACTTGGCGCGATAGGAATCCAATTCTCCAATTAACGGGGCAATTGCCATGCTTTCAAATACCGGTATAATCGGAGTGCTTAGCTCATGGATCAATTCCTGTTGGGAGAAAAGCCGTTGTGTTGTAATTCGGTAATATACCTCGGAAAACTTCGTCACCATTTGATTAAAAGCTGAGTTCACCTTACGATTCCAGCGTAGGATATCTTCCTTTCGTACGATTTCCTCATTTTCTTCGATAAACTGCAAGACAAACTCCATAAATACATTCTCTGCCTTGTTGATTGCTTCTATTACTTCATAAATAGGCGTATCTGAATCCACTCTGCTTTCTCCGATTGTTCTTGCCCATTCATCTACCTGCTTATTTACCGTTCCTTCATCAGCAAGCAATGAACTACTGACAGCTTCTATTGTCATTTTGTTCTGTTCACGCAGCATCGTTTCTACCCTATCATCCGAATGGGCCGAGTATATGGAACCATTTTCACTTTTCCTTGTTTGCAGCCACCTGTCCGTAATTGAAGCAGCATGATCGATCAAATATTGGTATAGCAACTCGTCCTGTTTTGACATACTTTTCTACCCCTTTTAATGGACCGTTTAGAGTCAATTTTTTCATTCAATCTTCCGACAATTTTTCTTAATCCCAAGTTTATCATAACTGTTGGCAGACTGATAAGGATGCGCTTTTGCACCCAGCTTATCTTCTAGGAAAAGCGGTGTTCAAAGAGCTGGTTGTTACCAAAAATTTATCAACTGCGCCATAAACTTTAACTTGGCCTCGTCGCATCCTTACGAGTACTTGCTACTCCAACGTCGCGCCCCGCTCCATTAACGTAGAAGGTCAGGGAGATTTATTCCGGTTATAAAGCAGCATTTCTAAATACGCCAATTACAAGCCACAAAGTATGTGACAAGAGCCTTAGGGAATAATAAAAAAGATTTATTATGTAACCGCTTTCTGGTATAATAGAACTATCAAAAGGAGGTTTTTACATGGAACAAAAGCCTTTGCACTACGACGGCAGCGGAACCCCACCTGTTACAATGGAGAAAGCAGCCAAATCGGATTCTTTAAAAATATCCGATGAAGCAAGAAAGAACATAAGCGGAAATCCTTATATAGGAAAATAATAAAACGCAGGACCAGCCGGTGAAACGGCTGGTCCTTTTCAATTGACAGTTATCACATCGATGCTTTACTATGTTACCTTGAATTGTTTATCTTCAATTCAAGGTAATGAGTCATGTATGTTTTTACATACTTGTTTCCACACTAATCCTAATCAAAACAGAAAGGTGAGTTTAATGGCACAAGTATTATATATCACGGCCCATCCACACGATGAAACGCAATCGTTCAGTATGGCTGCCGCCCAGGCATTCATTGAAACATATCAACAAGAAAATCCGCAAGACGAAATCGTTCCGATTGATTTATACAAAGAAAATATTCCTTATATTGATGCCGATGTTTTTCAAGGTTGGGGCAAACTCCAGTCAGGGAAAGGATTCGAGGAGCTTTCGAAGGAGGAACAGGCTAAGGTCGGCCGTCTTTCAGAACTGAGCGAACAGTTCATCCAGGCAGATAAGTATGTTTTCGTAACACCGTTCTGGAACTTCTCTTTCCCACCTTTGATGAAGGCCTACATCGATTCCGTTGCTGTTGCAGGAAAAGCATTTAAATATACAGAAGAAGGGCCAATCGGTCTCTTGACGGACAAAAAAGCCTTGCATATCCAGGCACGCGGCGGTATTTATTCTGAAGGACCGGCGGCAGAGCTGGAAATGGGCCACCGTTATCTCAGTATCATCATGGATTTCTTCGGTGTACCTTCCTTTGAAGGATTGTTCATCGAAGGACATGCCGCAATGCCGGAAAAAGCTGATGACATCAAAGCAGATGGTATTTCCCGTGCAAAAGAACTTGCACGTACTTTTTAACTCTCTAAAGAGGCCGGGACAAAAGCATGGCGCCACCAAAGCAAAAACCGAGCGAATTCTAAATGCTGATTGAATACGCTCGGTTTTTATTTGTATCTTCTCGTTTTATCCTGCTGTTTGTTGCGTGCTTCGAATCGCTACGGCAAGGTACGCAGACTCCAGCGGGATGAGCGCGAGCTGAAGATCCACTTGGCAAAGCGGTATGCTTTGCCAAGTTAGCTGAAGCCGTGCCCGCGGAAAGCGAAGTACCTTGCCGGAGTGGAAAGTTGCACTTTTTATAGGGTAAAACGTTTTGCTTTTTGCTCATCAAAAAACCGAACGAATGGTGGATCGTTCGGTTTTCATTTTGGTCACGATGCTTTTGTCCCAGTCTCTTTTTTTATGTCAGATATTTTTTATACACTTTGTTTCCTTCATAGCTGAAAAGCGCTGCCTTCTCTTCAACCACTGTTTCCAGGTGAACATTCCTGCCCCAGAGCTCAAAGATGTATGGAAGCGTCCGCTCTAAATATGTCAGGTCAAGCTCCACTCCCTCATAATGATGCTTTAAATAAAGCTCTCCGTTTCGCAGGTAATCTCCATTCTGGACGGTAATGTAAGGAAACCCGCCATTTACCCGCATGGTGATCAGCTGATCTCTGACCGCTTCCCAATCTTTATCTGTAATTTTGTATTCATGCCCTTGTTTTTGAAACAGGTACATATCTTCCCGATGTACGAACTCTTTAGTCATATAGTTGCGGAGGAACGATATATCCGATTCGATTTCCCTGACTTCAAATATCTTTTCCCGTCCTTTCCCTGGCTCTGCCCCCCATTTGATCATTTCCTCACTCGGATGGTTGAAGCGCTCTTCGATATCTTCAAACATTTTAACCCCCAAATAGTAAGGATTTATTTGTGTTTTCGATGGCTGGACAACGCCAGCGTTCAATTTAGCAAATTCCAACGACTCATCGCTGGTCAGGTCCATTTCTCTCAAAATACGCTGATGCCAGAAAGATGCCCAACCCTCATTCATGATTTTGGTCTCGAGCTGAGGCCAAAAGTAAAGCATTTCTTCCCGCATCATCGTCAGGATATCCCGCTGCCAGTCTTCCAGGGTACGGCTGTACTCTTCTATAAACAAAAGTATATCCTTTTCCGGTTTCGGAGGGAAAGCCTTTTTCTTCTTCGGGCGATCGGGGACTGGAGATGTATCATCTAACTTCCACAAATCATCGTATGGAGTTGTTTTATCCAGCACCTCTTCCACTGGTTCATCTTTTTCCCAATCGAGTTTAGGTTTGATCAGCCTGGGATCAATGTGTTCCTGAATGGCAAGTACTGCATCGAGAAATGCCTCCACTTCTTCCTGTCCATGTTCTTTTTCATAAGCAGCAATCCGCTCAGCGGTTGCTGACATGCTTTCCACCATATCTCTGTTGGTATTTTGAAAACGCACATTATTTTTAAAGAAGTCACAGTGTGCCAGAACGTGCGCGACAATCAGTTTATTTTGAATTAGACTGTTTGAATTAAGAAGAAAGGCATAACAGGGGTTCGAATTGATGACCAGTTCATAAATTTTACTCAGTCCAAGATCATATTGAAGCTTCATTTTATGAAATTGTTTCCCAAAGCTCCAATGGGAAAACCTTGTCGGCATTCCATAGGCGCCGAATGTATAGATCACTTCCGCCGGACAAATTTCATAACGCATCGGATAAAAATCGAGACCGAATCCTTCGGCAATTTCCGTTATTTCATCAATCGCTCTTTCCAGCGAGTTCTGGTCCGCTTGTTTCAACAATGATCTCCCCTTTATGGTGGTGTTACATCAATATATGTACGGCGGTTCTCAATGATGAAGGGAAAAGAAAGGAACAATGGAGCGAGCTATTAAGCACTCTAACTTCCTACAATATTGCTTGGGTAATTGGATATTTATGTTAAAATTTATATGTCTATGCTTGCCAAATATCACTGTTTCCCTATACGGATTAAAAATAGCGTTTCAATTCCACTAATGAAGGATGACTGAATGAATAATACAAAGCGGCTGCTCATACTATTTGTTTTCGTGTTATTTGTCATCGCCATTGGCGTTCAGATGCGTAACAACGAGCAAGAGGATAATGAGCAAGCCCCCGAAACACAAGAAACAAAAACAGACATGATCAACAAACTTCCCCATACTGTACAGGTAGAGGATCGAGACAAAAAAGCAGAAACAATTGCCTACCGGCTCTGATTCGATTTCATGCAGCAATTAAAAAGTGATGGAACAGTGGCTAATGCAAGCTTTACCAGATTCACTAAATTATCAATGGTACACGACAGGTTCGGTTAAAGACACCCAGGCATTGGTGACAGACGGTGGTTTCATTAACAACGAGCTAGGATTCATCTCTTTTGGGGAATATCGGACAGAAGGGAAATCTACCTGTACCGAATTTATACAGGACGAGTGATGGCGGGGAAAGTTGGGAGCAAGTAAAAATTGCTTTACCGGAAAAATATCAGGGCTATTTCACACAAGCAGAAATTCCTGTTTTCGATGGAGAAAAAGGTACATTGCTTGTGAAACAAGGTCCGGAAGGCGATTATCTAGGCGGGAACGTATTAGCCAAATTTTCTTCTGGCGACCAAGGGTCCTTTGTAGGATTGGTTGACCCAAATGGAGTACTTCTCTCCACTTGAAATTTCCTGATTCACCATTACCACCATCACATCGATTGCATGAAAAAGCCCGGACATGAGAATTCCGGGTTTTTTCAATAACTCCTTTCACCATTATCTTTTAAACATCCGGGGTCGGAGTTGGTTCTGGATAGCCATGATCTTGATAGGTGTTATCTATCGTTTTACGGATAGTTGGAATGTCGGTCCCTTTCTCGTATTCATTAATTGAATAGACTGCTGTATCGATACAAACCTGACAGCCAATTCCATGTGTATCCCAAACGACCTCACCATCGTCTGCTATTTCATGAACAAAGCAATCATGGTTGTCTTTATGGCCGACAGAAGCATCCCCACATCCACAATAACAAGGAATTTGTTCAAGCAGCTCTTGGTGTTCTGCCGCAGATCGATAGACCGTCTGCAAGTCTTCCGACGCGTCCTTTAAAAATTGCGGGAGTTGATCGGTACCTGCCGTCCGCTCATGATTGGGAGCCAGTTCTTCTTCCGTTTCCTGACTGCTGCATGCAGCTAATGCAGCCATAACGATCAGCATTGCAAAAACATATACGGTTAATTTCTTCAAGCCTTCTCCCCTCCTTCCCTTCATTATAACGGTTGCTTCGCTTTCCGTATGAACCTTCGGAATGATTTCAGTAAATCTTCACAAATACAAGCTTCTTGTTCGTCGTGAAAGTCGTACTTTTTCACTGGTAAAAAAGGCGATCTCACTAAAATCGATACCTCCCGACTCAACGGCGGCAAAGGTATGTAAATCGTTCGGTTTGTATTTTGGCCACGATACTTTTGACTCAAGCGCTTCCTATTGTAAAAAAGACCCCTGATCAGGGCCTTTTTTATGATTATAGTGACGTACTTTTCACTTCGTTCCAATAGTAAACGAGTGTTTCCATCCCTTTATCGAAGCTTTCCAGCGGGAAACTTTCATTCGGGGAGTGCAACCGATCTTCCGGTGTCCCGAAACCAAGCAGTACAACCGGCATGTGGAAGATCGAATCAATCGACTCTACAACCGGAATCGATCCGCCTAGACGCGCGTAAACCGCCTCTTTTCCGAAAGCCTTTTGCAGAGAATCGCCGGCAGTTTTAATCAGTGGATGATCAGGATTTACTTTGTATGCTTTCGCTGACAATGGTTCCGGCTTCACATCCATCGTCACGCCCTCAGGCAAGTTTTTATGCAAATGGTCGATGACCAGCTGCTGGATTTGGTCAGGATCCATCCCTGGTACCAGTCGGCAGGTCAGCTTTGCCGTGGCAGAAGAAGGAATGATTGTTTTTGTTCCCTCGCCCTGGTAACCGCTGAACATGCCGTTGATTTCCATTGTCGGTCTTGCCATCATGTGCTCTTTGGCAGTAAACCCTTTTTCCGACACTGTTTTTTCAACTCCAGTGGTTTGCTGGTAGTTTTCACCCGGTACATCTGCAATCAGCTTGCGTTCTTCCTCTGTCAGCTCTTCGACCCCATCATAGAATCCGTCCACTTGAACGACTTCCTGCTCATCCTTTAAGGAAGCCAACATGTGCGCCATCGCCATCGCAGGGTTGCGGACCACTCCGCCATAAATTCCGGAATGCAAGTCGCTGGATGGTCCATACACCGTGAATTCCAAGCCTGTGAAGCCTTTCAATCCATATAGTACCGTAGGTTGTCCGGTGTCTACCATTCCTGAATCAGAGATAATGGCAAAGTCTGCAGAAAACTGCTCTTTTTTGTCCTCCAGTACTTGATAGAGGTTTTCGCTGCCGATTTCTTCCTCCCCTTCAATACATACTTTGATATTGACAGGCATGGAGCCTTCCGTTTTCATGTAAGCTTCAAACACAGCAAGATGCATGAAAACTTGGCCTTTGTCATCACTAGCTCCGCGTGCATAAAGTCTGCCATCGCGCACTTCCGGTTTGAAAGGTTCACTCTCCCACAGTTCCAGCGGATCTGCAGGCTGGACATCATAATGACCATACAACAAAGCAGTCGGAGCATCTTCTCCTGCACCGCTCCATTCGCCATAGACAAGTGGATGTCCTTTTGTTTCTTGTACCTCTACAGTCGTAAAACCGATCTCGGTTAAATAATTG
Organism: Sediminibacillus dalangtanensis; assembly: GCF_017792025.1. Classification (NCBI taxonomy): domain Bacteria; kingdom Bacillati; phylum Bacillota; class Bacilli; order Caryophanales; family Bacillaceae; genus Sediminibacillus; species Sediminibacillus dalangtanensis. Next base: position 807,612 of record NZ_CP046956.1, on the reverse strand, counting down.
GATACAAAATCAGCTGCCGCTGCCACATCCGGTTTATGTACACTGTCCGTGCTTATACTTGGAATGGATAGGAACTCGTTTAACTTTTCCAATAAGCGTTCCCGGTTATCTTGTAAATAAGCTAACACTTTTTCTGACATACTGGTCCACATCCTTTGCTTCATTACTAATTTTATTTTAGCACAATTCAAATGGGAATAGAAAAGAGCCGTCCCAGCCTGGAGAAAGAACCAGAAAATTCCCTATTTCTACCCTTTTTTCGATATGATGCCCTTTACAAACAGTTGCTTCCCTAAAGAGTTTACCGAAAATACCCTTTCGGTCGATACGGAGACTCCAACGGGAACAGCACGAGCTGAAAATCTCGCAAGAAAGCGGTTGGTGCTTTCGGAGGAAATTGAAGCCGTGCCCGTGGAACGCGTAGTATCTTGCCGTAGCGATTCGAAGCACGCATCAAACAACAGGATAAAAGGAAGTCTAACCTTACAAAAAAACCGAGCGAATTCAATCAGCATTTTGAATTCGCTCGGTTTTTGCTTTGGTGGCCATGTTTTTGTCCCGGCCACTTTTTGATAATCGATTAACATCGGTTTTTTCCAACATCCTCTCACCAGAACTGTGATTGGATGCTGGCGTCTTTATTACTCCATTGCCTGTTTCAAATCATTGATCAAATCTTCGCTGTCTTCAATCCCGACAGAAATCCGGATCAATCCGTCCGTGATACCAAGTTCAAGGCGACGTTCTCTTGGAATCGATGCATGCGTCATTTTCGCCGGTACTGAAATCAGGCTTTCAACAGCGCCAAGGCTTTCAGCAATCGTAAAGTATTTTACTTTAGACAACACCTGGTCCGCCTGTTCAGAACTGCCCACGTCAAAAGAAATCATGGCACCAAAACCATCTGCCTGTTGTTTGGCAATATCATGTCCCTTATGGTCCGGAAGTCCGGGATAATAAATAGTGTTGACCTGTGGATGGTTTTGCAGAAATTCCACCAACTGTTGGGAGTTCTTTTCTGCTGCTTCCATTCGGAGTCCCAGCGTCTTGATTCCACGCATCAACAACCAGGAATCCTGTGGTCCAAGTACCCCGCCGACAGAATTTTGGATGTAGTGGAGCTCTTCCGCCAACTTATCGGAATTGACGACAACCAAACCAGCTACGACGTCACTGTGGCCGCCGACATACTTGGTTGCACTGTGGAGCACAATATCCGCTCCTAAATCAATCGGCTGCTGCCAGTAAGAAGTGGCAAAAGTATTGTCGACGATCAACAAAAGGTCGTTTTCCTTAGCGATTTCAGCCATTTTTTTCAAGTCTGTGATTTTCAACAGTGGATTGGTCGGCGTCTCGATGTAAAGCGCTTTTGTATTCGATTGGATAGCTGCTTTGACTTTTTCCGGATCACTGGTATCGACAAAAGAATGATCGAGTTCAAAGCGGTTCAATACACCGGTCATTAGACGATACGTTCCACCGTACACATCATCGGTCATGACAATGTGGTCTCCGCTGTTCAATAGCATCATGACAGAAGTAATTGCTGCCATACCGGAACCGAAGGCAAAACCAGCTTTCCCGTTTTCCAGCTCGGATATCGTTGTTTCCAAAGCATGCCGTGTCGGGTTACCTGTACGAGAATACTCATATCCAGTGTGTTTTCCAGCTGCCTCTTGGGCATACGTGCTTACCTGATATATCGGCACGGAAACAGCGCCGGTTTTTTCATCTCCTGTAATGCCTGCATGGATAACTTTCGTTTTGGATTTCATTATACTCCTCCTTGATAGATGCGTTTACTCAAATATCGTTCACTGCTGTCAGGAAAGATCGTGACAATGTTCGTACCCGGCTCCGCCTGCATGGCTTCTTGTAAGCCGGCATAGCAGGCTGCTCCGGAAGAACTTCCCACCAACAGACCTTCCATCGCTGCCAGCTTTTTAACATAGTCGAAAGCGACTTCATCCGGTATAGTATGGATGGCATCAAAATAAGAACGTTCCATATAATCTGGAAGAAACTCCATGCCGATACCTTCTGTTTTATGCGGTCCGGATTTTCCCCCAGCAATCACCGATCCTTCCGGCTCAACGATGGCGGTTTTTACGTCTGGATTCTGTTCTTTTAAATAACGGGCAGTGCCCATAAATGTACCACCAGTACCAGCACCGGCTACAAATACATCGACTTTGCCATCCAGATCACGCCAGATTTCCGGTCCAAGTGTCTTGTAATAAGTAGCGGGATTAGCATCATTGGAAAATTGTTGCGGTGAATAACTGTTCGGAGTCTCCCTGACAAGCTGCTCCGCCTTGGCTATTGCCCCCCGCATTCCTTTTTCAGTAGGGGTATGAACGATAGTGGCTCCCAAAGCCTTCATAAGCTCCTGTTTTTCCGTGCTGAATTGTTCCGGTACGCAAAAGGTAACAGAAACATTTTTATCAATTGCAGCTAGCGCCAATCCAATTCCGGTATTGCCGGCAGTCGGCTCGATGATGGTTCCGCCTTCTGATATTTTGCCACTTTGGAGCGCATCATTGATCAGCTCCTGACCTAATCGATCCTTAATACTGCCGCCAGGGTTATAAAACTCCAATTTCGCAAAAAAACGAACCCCCTCAGGAAGGGGGAACTTGGTCAATTCGACTAGTGGGGTATTGCCGATCAACTCTTGTACATTTCGATAACGAGTCATTCAGCTACCCCCTTATTCTGCAAAAACTTGCTGCCATTCGTCTTTCTTTTCCAGCATGTCAGCAGCAATTTTTTTGGCTCCTTCTAAGCTGTGGTTAGCAGCCCATCCGCACTGCACCTCGTTGCAAGCAGGCACTTCGGTAGCTTCCAATACATCCTGCAGTGTCTTTTCCAATGCATCCAGCACGTCTTCATAACTGTCATTATTAAGAATCGCTAGATAAAAGCCTGTCTGACAGCCCATCGGTCCAATATCAAGCACGTTATCGATATGGTTGCGGATGTTTTCAGCCATCAAATGCTCGATAGAGTGTAATCCCGGCATTTCCATGTGAGCCTTATTCGGCTGGCAAAATCGAATATCATATTTATAAACTTTATCACCGCTTTGACCGGTAGTTACTCCAACCAGGCGGACATAAGGTGCTTTTACTTTCGTATGGTCAAGGTTGAAACTTTCCACGTTCATTTTTTCTGGCATTATTTCTCCACTCCTTTGTTAGTGTTACTGCTTCTCGGCAATCATAAGCCAAACAAATTGATTCATTTGTTTAAACGTAACATAAAAGCCGTTGTCTTCAAACAATGATTGCAGTACATCAAGCATCGGGTAATATTCGGTCGTTAAATCATATAATAAGTCATTATACCCGTTCTGTTTTGCCTGCTGGTGGATCTGCTGTTTTGTTTCCTCGTCTTGATAAGCAGTATCGGCAAATACGATTTTTCCTCCCGCAGGAAGCAGTTCACTGAACCCTTTAATCGCACGGCCTTTTTCTTCATCAGTCAAATGATGAAAGGCATACGTACTTACAATAGTCGAAATCGGGGTTTCCGGTTGCGGATAGGTAAGAAAATCTCCATCTTCTACTTGAAAATCAGGAAATTTTTTAGCAGTGGCTTCCCGCATTGCCGCGGAAGGTTCAACGCCGATTACTTTGTGGCCTGCGTCCATCAGCTTTTTGGAAAGATTGCCTGTGCCTACACCAAATTCCAAAACGTTCCCCCGGGAATTATTAGTGACTTCTTCAAGTATTGTATCATATTTATCAAATACAGCACGATACTGAGGATCATGACCTGTTACGGTTTCATCATAAGAACCAGCCCACTCATTAAATAAATCGATAAATTCACGGCCCATTCATTTTTCAACTCCCATTTTTAAATTCATACTAATACACTATGTTTTATTGGGATTATCGGTAATAATATAACATATTAAATGGGCTTTATCAATTAAGCGGAGTTATTGATAATGCAGACTGCTGACTTTTGCTGCTTCGATGTTCATTCATGGACGATCGATAGGAACAGCGATTTAACCACTAAATTCTTGGATGAAGAGGAAAAGGGTCCTGGCCATATTTACTATTTTCAAGAACAAAAGCGCAAGCGCCTTGCTCACCCCCGACAAGCTTAAGAACAGCCTCGGCGTGGCGCTTTTTGCCACACCGAGGCTGGGCTTAAGACCTCGAGGGGGTAGGCGCTGGAGTTGGACGTGGCTGTTTCAGCCAATAATTATCCACAGACAGTTAAATTTATCATTTCCTATACAAGGACAAAAGCGCAAACGCCTGTTTATAGGAGTACAGGCTAAAGCCTCCACGGCCTGTGGTAACGCCTTCATGACCCACAACGTTTCGGCCTCCGACAAGCTTAAGCAAAGCTTCGAAGTGGCGCTCTTTTGTCACACAGAGGGTGGGCTTAAGACCTCGAGGGGCTAGGCGTTGGATCTGGACGTGGCTGGTTCAGCCAATAATGATCCACACACAGTCATTTCCTCTTACAATAAAAAACGGCTGGCCATTTGAAATGGTCAGCCGCTTTGTTCACATAGCAAAAAAAAATCCCTATCGGTTTTGCGGGAAAAGACGCTGGGTCATTTCACCGAACTGTTCAAAAAATCCTTCTACTGGCTCGCCGTTTTGGACGTCCTGAGCATAGTTATTGGTCAGATTAACGAAATCCGGGTTCGTGGAAACATAAACATTTTCCACATTGTCATCAGCTTCTTTCACCACTTTGGAAACCTCTTCTTTGATTCTGTTGCTGACTTGATTGTCACCACCGTTGTTTCCATTATTTCCGTTCGTGCCATTGTTGTTGCCATTATTCCCGTTGTTACCGAAATTGGCATTATTGCCATCGTCTCCATTATTGTTGCCGCCGGTATCATTATTATTGCCGCCGTTACCATTGTTTCCGTTCGTTCCCTTGTTCAATTCGGCAGCTACATAAACATTGTTACCGGTAGTCAGCACATAGGCGCGGTCGATGTCATCGACTTGTTCGGCAATCCGGTCTCCCAGCTGCTCATCTACCTCATACTGGTCGTTGTTTCCATTTTGATTGCCTTGGTTATCGGCATTTTCTCCGTTGTTTGCCATGTTACGATTGTCCATCCAGTCATCGTCTCCAGGTCTGTTGCCCTGGTTCGGATAATCTGTTGTGTTGTTGAATCGAGTCTGCTGTACCCCGTTATCATCGGTACCTTGGCCAGTTTGGTTGCCATCATTGTTTTGGCAGCCCATTAGCATTGCGGTACCTAATAACGTGACACCTATTGCTTTCCATTTCATGGTGTATTCCTCCTTCTATCAGGTTTAATGCTAGTATGGTTCAAGAATGGAGGTTTATTCGCTTCTACAAAACACCAATCGTTGGTAAAAACAATCAACTTGTACCTTTAATTGCCGTCCTTCCGTAAACAATTTCCATCCTCTCCATAAACGCACGTAAATTGTTTTGAAAGTCTGAGGCAAAACTAAAAACAACCCTTCAGAAAGAGGGATGAAAATGGTGATACCTGACTATGACAAAGCATTGTATTATACACTTTGGGGACAATGGGATGACTTGCTTGTATTGATGGTGCGGACCCAGGACGATTTTTTAGCCAAAAAAATCGAAACGTTCTTACATGCCTTTCACTATACACGAAGCGAACAAACCGTCATCGATTCCCATGAAAATCTTCTTCACTATATCGATCATGCCATGGCCCACACACCGGCGATCGAAATCGAATTGTAAAAACAAGCTTGGGCGGCCAAAGACTAAAACCGAACGATTTCGAAAGGGAATCGTTCGGTTTTTATTTGGTCACTATGCTTTTATCCTAGCCTCTTTCATGTACGCGGGTATTCTTGACAGAGTGGATGTAAATACATCTCGTCGATTACCATATGTTTAGGGGCTTCCGCCATGTATCGTACTGCCTCAGCTACTTCTTCCGCTTTCAGCCAATCCTTTTTACTGGTTTCGTCTTTTTTGGTGTCTGCTAAATTGGTATCGACGAGCCCCGGATTTATGGTGCTGACCCGGATACCGTCTTGTTGCAACTCCTGAGCAACCGAACCAATAAATCCTTGAACGGCATACTTGGTTGCTGTATATAAGGAACCTTTATCTGCAAGTGAATAGCGGGCTACATCCGAGGAAACGGTAATAATCGTACCCGACTGCTGTTGCTTCATTATCGGGATTACTGCTTTCGTAAACAGGAATACCCCTTGGACATTGACTTCGAACGTTTTTCTCCATTCTTCAACCGTTATGTCCTCTACTTTTTTCGATACCCCCACTCCAGCATTGTTCACAAGGATATCAACCGAGCCTAACGACGTCCTGGTGGATTGTACTACCTGATCGACCTCTATCTCTTTGGTTACATCGGCACGAAAAGATAAAATGTCCTGACAGCCCTCATCCTCCAATTCCCGCTTGGTACGGTGAACTTCGTCTGAACTTCCTGTAATCGTTAGCTTTGCTCCATTTTTGGCAAGCTCACGGGCAATCGCTTTGCCAATGCCGCGGGATGCCCCCGTTACAATTGCCACTTGTCCCTTGAGCATGATTGATCATCCCTTCTTCTGATCGTTTTCTCCCGTATTTAATTTTTTATAATTGATTTCGAACAAATCGCGTCTTCGATCGCGCAACTGCCGGACCGTGCCTGATTTACGCTGTCTGCGCAAGATTTCCAAGTCCACGTCCCCGACCACGACGGTTTCGATGTTAGGGTGGCATTCACCAATAATCCCGTCCCGGGCAAATTCAAAATCTGATGGAGTAAAAATACCCGATTGTGCATACTGAATGTCCATGTTTTCGACTTGCGTCAAATTGCCTACTGTTCCGGCAATCACCGTATATACTTGATTTTCAACAGCACGGGCCTGCGCACAATATCTGACACGAAGATAACCTTGCCTGTCATCGGTACAGAACGGCACGAAGATAATGTTTGCTCCCTGGTCAACCGCATATCTTGTCAGTTCAGGGAATTGGATATCATAACAAACTTGGATGGCGATTTTGCCGCAGTCCGTGTCGAACACCTTGACGGCATCGCCTGGCTGTATCCCCCACCACTTCCTTTCATTCGGCGTGACATGAATTTTGTACTGTTTTTCAATGGTACCATCCCTGCGGAAAAGGTAAGCGATGTTATAAATATGATCATCCTCTTCCACAAAATGAGAGCCTCCGACGATATTAATGTTGTATTTCATCGCCAAGTAAGTAAATAACTCGATGTACTCTTCTGTATATTCGGTCAAGCGGCGTACTGCCTTTGATGGAACTTTTTCCTCCAGAAACGACATCAGTTGGGTCGTGAAAATTTCAGGGAAGACAGCAAAGTCAGATCCAAAGTCGTAAGCCACGTCCACATAATACTCTGCTTGCCGGGCAAATTCTTCAAAGGACTCAATATTTTTCATCATGTACTGAATCACCGTAATCCGCACCGGATAGGCCGTCTTAAAATGCCGTTTTGATTTCGCACGGTAATCGATGTTGTTCCATTCCATCAGTGTCGCATACTTTGCTGACTGCACGTCGTCAGGCAAATAGCCTGGATTGATGCGCATAATGGTAAATCCATTCATGATTTGGAACGTCAAAACCGGATCGTAAATCTTTTTCTCGATCACTTCCTCGACATATTGTCTCGGTGTCAATTGATCCTGGTACTTATGGTAATTCGGAATCCGACCACCGATAATAATACTTTTTAAGTTTAATTCTCTGGCCAGTTCTTTTCGTGCTTCATACAAGCGTTTGCCGATTTTCATTCCTTGGTATTCAGGATCAACCATTACCTCGATGCCATATAGATTGTACCCTTCTGGATCGTGGTTGGTTATATAGCCCTCGTCGGTAATGTCATCCCAGGTATGTTTGTCATCATATTCATCGAAGTTGATAATCAAACTAGAACAGCTTCCGATGATATCCCCATCCAATTCCACACAAAACTGGCCTTCTGGAAAATGTTCCAAGTGGCTTTGTAGATGCTCTGGTTTCCACGGATCCATATGCGGGAAACAGGACTTCTGCAGCTTTAGAATTTGCGGAATATCTTCTTCCTTTATGGTTCGTACGATTAGCTTTTTCTCAAATTGCTTCAAGTCCAGTTTGGACATATAAATCGAACCCTTTCTATCTTTGATGCCATTTGTTACGATGGATTACTTTCGCTGATGCCTGTCGATTAATTTATCAAGCAGCTGTTGGGATTTCACAGCATCCCAACCATCCACATCAGGGGTTTTATCATTCTTGATCGCTGAAATAAAATGGGACACTGCTCCGGTAAACCCTTTAGTCGTCAACAGTTCTTCCCATGAAGCAGAAGAACTTTCTGTTACACAGCCTTCTGCTTCCACCTGCAGTGTATTTAAATTATTTACCCGGATTATCGATTGTTCATTCACTATTTCCAGCTTCTCCAGATTTGTTCCGGCACGCCGATGCATCGCCGTGGTGAAGTGTTGCCCGTTCGTTTGAAAAGAATGTTTGGCAAGCAACATTTGCCCGGTCTCGTTTTCCCTTGTAAACAAATCCGTGACTTTCAATTCACTTTGATCCGCCAACCAGCGGATGGTATCGATTATGTGCAAATAATCGTCAAGCATCGTGAAAGCAAATGAATCCGGTCCGATACTGTCCGTCCGGTGTTTTTCCATTTGCACCCAATCGAATCCCACTGACATTTCTCTCGCTTTCCTATACAACGGTGCGAATCGACGGTTAAAACCGACCATCAGTTTTCTGCCAGTCTCTTCACTTAATTCTGCGAGCCGAACTGCTTGATCTAGGCTGGCCGCCAATGGTTTATCGACATATACGTCTTTTCCTTGTCCAAGCAAATAGGAAACGACCTCATAGTGCGTTTCTGTGGATGTATGAACAAATACAGCGTCACTTTTGGAAGACAGCGCTGCCAGACTGTTGATGCTGTTTATCCGAAAATTTTTGCACAGCTTCTCCCGTTTCGCTTGGTTGGGTGAATAGGCCCCCGCTAATTGCCAGTCCGTTTCCTTCATTAAGATAGGCAGGTAGGCTTTTTGTGCAATATTTCCTAGCCCGACAATACCTATTCTCGGTTTTCTTGACTCCATTTTTGCAGCTCCCTCTCCGCATTTGTATACATTTATTGTAATGGATTAAGTATAGATCACCAACTAAAAACCAAACGGCTGCTCAATGTACAATCCCAACAAGCCTCCTTCATCTTTCTTGCCTCGCAAAAAAACCCCTTTCCGATTGATGGAAAAGAGCTTTTCTTTAATGATGGCTATGGGAAGGGTTATCGTGCTTGTCCATTTTACTTCTATTACCGTGTCCACGTGAGTGGTTGTCAGTATCCCGGTTCTTTTGCTGGTGGTGTCTTTGTTTTTTTCTGTTTGCTTGTTTGTTTTTTTTCTTGTTCGATTTTTCGGGCTGGACGTGTTTCATGGAATGTTCCTGATTGCTTTTGCTTTCCATATCGTGTTTTGGACTCGATTCTTTTTGCTGGTTTGTTTCCTGTTTCTTTGTTTTCTTTGCATCATCAACAGGATTGGAGTGCTTTTTTTCTGTCTGTTCTTTGGTATCTACCTTTTTTTCGGCATCCGTTTTCCCTGTTGAATCCTCACGATTTTCCTGGGAAGCCACTGTTTGTTTGACTGTATCGCTTTGGCTGTTTTTCAAGTCATTAGATGATTCGGACCTACTGTCAGTCTGTTCTGTTACGGTATCACCGGAATCCCTGTCGTCAGCTTTATCTTCCACGTGATCATCTTTATGATAATAAGATTGTATAAGTTCTTTTTCCTGATCATCGATTTGCAATGCTTCCGTATCGGATTCGACCTGTTTATCGACCTCTTCAGCGAACAATTCATTCATGGATTTACTCTCAGATCTTGCAGCTTCACGGATTTTCTCGGGTACTTCGAATGTTGCAACACTAAGTTCCTCTTGTGGATGCCGATTAAAATATTCATCCAATGTATCGGTAATATATTTTTCTTTTTCCCGGCCATCTAAGTAACTGACCCCAATAATCACGACGTTTTCCCCATCGATAAGCTGGTCTTTCTTTCCCTGCTCAATCAGAAGAGAAGTCACCTCTTCTACTGTTTTATTTTTCCAGGATGGACCTAACTCGACTAGTATTTGCTCAGCATCATCGTTCAACGGTCTGATGCTTTTCACCTTCATCGCTTCATCTACTTCCATTTCTACACTCGGATTGATATCAACATTGACATACGCATACACTTTGCCACCGTTGTACCACGCGTAAAGCGGAAAGGTGATCAGCATAACCAGGACCGTCATAACAGCGATTTTCGTACGCTTGTTCACTGACTTCCCAGTTAACAAAAAGCGATGGAAGCGACCGTTCTGAATCGGTTTAAATTCCACCTCTGCGCCGACCTCTGCGGAAGCAACAGGTTCGGCTTTGTGGAATACACCATACTTATCCATCACAACTATGTAATGGCGATGCCGCTCCATGATGATTCCTCTTTTCACTAACCCAACCCCTTTAGATAATCTTTTAAATAAATATAATCCCCACTGAGAATAATAAAAATGGCCAAAATGAATTTTCTGTTTCTCTCTAATGTTTTTTTGCTGACATCCACATAGTTAACCAGATTTTTAATCGGAATTTTTCTCTTCTTTAGGACATAGCTTCTCAGAAATTCATTTTCATAAAGCACTCTGGCCACCCGGATGGCGGATTCTCGTGCATCACGATGCTTCGGCGAAATAACCGTAAGCTCCTCAAAGGACAATTTATATTCTTTGAGCTTATCTTGCAAATCTCTGATTTCTTCTCTTCGATACCAGCTGTCTACCTGATCCTGGTAAATTGCTTTTGCTGCATTTACCTCAGAAGGATTTTCCAGTTGGGCATCCTCTAATGGCTCGTCAATGGATGCAGCAGCAGTCTTGGTTTGTTCCTGCCTGATATAATCGATGACACGACGCTTCACGACCAATCGGGCAAACGACAGAAACGAGCTGCCTTTATCCGCCGAGTAAGAAAGCATTGCTTCGTTGAATGCCAACAGCCCAACGCTAAACTCGTCATCTATTTGAGGATCTATATATCGTTTACATACATCAGAAACACTTTTGGCGACAAAAGGTTGATACGCTTTTAGCAGCCTGTTTTGCACTTCCTCGTTTCCGGCCTGCACCATTTCAATTAAATCTTCTAAACGCTGCTTATCATCCGTAGCAGAGCGATGAGTGATCAACCCTCATCACCTCCAGCCTTTAAAAATTTCGAATATCGCAGTTTTTTTCTGGGTGTTTTTTTTAATATGCTGTGTTGTATTGTTCGTTTATTTTTATTCTGCATGATAATCTCCATTATTCTTTAATATGACTAATGATACCGAAACAGAATACAGGAAGCTATCACAGGAAGATTACATTTTGTTTAAAAAGCTGTCATGAAGTTACAAAATTCGTGGAAGAGCTGGAGAACATACTGTAGTTAAAACGATTATTATTACAATCTTCACTTCGAGATTTTTTTAGCTAAATATAAAAATTCGCACCCCCGATCATGGTGATTGGGGGTGCGTTGCCAATTTCAATGGGATGTTTAATAGGTCCAGTAGGTTTTTTTACCATAAGCTGTGTGCAACTCTTGTTCAGTTTCTCTGGTTATTTGCTGTTTATCCGAAATTCCCGGACCATTTTTCACCGTTTCCTGTGTAACATCAAGGTACAGGTTGTAGTCGACCCAGTCTACTGACTGCGTCCAGTCAGGAGAGAGCAATGAATATTTCCAAGAGAAGTCTTGACCGTTTTTTACGACTAGATAGCGTAATTTCCAGTTTTCTCCATCCAGTAAAACATCATCAATTGTTCCGATTTTCCCATCCGAAGCATGAACAGTAAATTTATCCGTCAGGTCGTCCATTTCCCGTAAATTATGTGTCAATTCTTCTGCCAGGGTTTCTTCTCGGTTCTCTGATAAACTCTCAGCCTGATCGGAATTGGTAACAGCTCCAACTAATGGTACATCCTGCCGGCCCCAAAGCAGTCCGCCGGTCCAGTATGGTGCCCAGCCATAATATCGGGTAAGCGTCATTTCATACTCTCTGGACAACGGCGAACTCTCATCAAGTGAAGGACTGTTCCTTACCGTTTCTTTATCGCTGGACAGCTCGATTGCCTGGTTCTCGTCATCAATTGCTTGGAAAGACCTTGGAGACAAGAGCACTTTTTTGCCCGGGAGCCATTTTCTAGTATCCACTCCAAAATAACGGAGAACCCATTGCTTATCATCAAAGTATAGTTCTTTTACTTTACCCAGTTCACCATCACTTGCCTTTAATTGATAGTCGTACAATGAGGATACATAGTAAAGCATTGTCATTCCTCCTTTTTCTTTTCAAATACCCTTGTCTTACGTCCGTAAAACGCAGCAGACATGCTGGCGAAAAGGAGCAAATCAAACTTGGATAGGACAACTTTTGTTGAGATGAGCCGCCCTTCACACTTTCTATTCATTCAACAGGCTTTCTCCTCTGCAAAATTAGAACGAAAGGAAGCTCAGGAGTTTAAAGCACTTCTTTATGCATTCGGGTGTGCAATGAAAAATCAGTAAAAACCTTCTTTCATTCTGTTGTTTGATGAGTGCTTTCCCCTACTACGTTACACTGTTCTGAATCCAGAGCATGGGTACAGTGCCACACAGAAAAACCCGCAGGATAATTTCTACTCCTGCGGGTGGCTGCATTTATTGTTTTTCATAATAATATTCAATCGGAACGGCAAGGCCGACTTTTCCGTGTTCTTCATGATCAAGCGTAGCAAACACCACACCGATTACTTTTCCAGCTTCATTGATAACCGGACTTCCGCTATTGCCCCGATAAACAGGCGCTTTTAGCATCAGCACCCGCTCTTCCCAATCCCGCAGCTGCGTATAACCAATAATTTCACCTTCATTGGCAATCCCCTGAAACCGCAATGGATTCCCTATAAAGTAAAAGTGTTCTTCTTCGGTAAAACGGCTGCTTTCAGCTAATTCCAAGTGCGGTAAACCTTCACCTTCTACCTGGAGTACAGCTAAATCGATGTCAGGATAAGAAGCAATAACTTCCGCTTTAAATAATCCTTCATCCGGATAAGCAGCCAAAATCCGTCTCTCTCCTTCGATTACATGTTGATTGGTCAAAATCTTTCCATCTGCTGTGATGGAAAAGCCCGTGCCCCGACTATTTCCTGCTTCGATAACCACGACGGCGGGTTTATAGCTGCTTATTTCTTCGTTCGCCGACAGTTTGGAAGAGGTGATCAAAAAGTTGATAGCAGGTATCGAGAACGTGTTTGGCAGCAAAGCGATGACATTGAACATCATTGCAGCGGCAATCAACCAAAACGCCCATTTCGGAAAAGGGCGTTTTGGTCTGTCACGTTCTTCCCGTTCTTTCTCACGAGACTTCCGTTTTTCTTGTTGGAGGATTTCCAACAGCTCTTCCTCCGGGATTTCTTCATACAAATCTTTATCGATGATATCCTGTTTGCGGTCATCTGAATTCGCCATTTACACACCCCACGCTTTCGCGTCTTACTTAAATGACCTGCTCCTTCAGCCTGCCCTGCTGCATCTGATACATTTGATAATAGAGGCCGGCCTGCTCCAGCAAACTTTGGTGATTGCCTTGTTCTTTGATTGTACCATGCTCCAGAACAAAGATGTTATCCGCCTGCTGGATTGTTGAGAGTCGGTGGGCGATAATCAAGGTCGTACGTCCCTTTTTCAGTACATTCAATGCTTCTTGAATAACGTTTTCCGTTTCTGTATCGATATTGGCCGTAGCCTCATCAAGAATCAGAATGGAAGGATCGAATGCCAGAGCGCGTGCAAAGGAAATCAGCTGCCGTTCTCCCATGGAGAATGTATTTCCGCCTTCTTTAACGGGCTCTTCATACTGACCTGGCAGTCGCTCGATGAACCGGTCAGCACCAACCGCCTTTAATGCATCTATCGCCATTTCCCGGGAAATAGTTGGATCATTCATGGTTACATTCGACAAAATGGTGCCCGTGAAAAGAAACGGATCCTGCAATACGATTCCCATATGGCTTCTTACTTGTTGTCTCGACAAACCAACAATCTCCTTGCCATCAATCAAAATGTTTCCTTCCTGCGGATCATAGAACCGGAACAGCAAATTCATGATTGAGCTTTTGCCGGATCCGGTATGTCCCACAAAAGCTGCTGTTTCTCCCGGCCGAATGTCCAAATCAATATTTTTCAAGACATACTCTTTCTCGTCATAAGCAAACCAGACTGACTGAAACTGGACATGCCCTTTATATTTTGCAATGGATGCAGTTTCGACTTTCTCTCCCTGCTGGTCCATCAATTCAAAAACTCTTGACGCCGCCACCCTCGCCTGCTCTAATAATGGGAGTTGATTGACGATGTCATTTACCGGATTAAAAAGCCGTGTTAAGTAATCGACAAACGCATACAAAACGCCAGCTGTAATGATACTTTCAGGACCAATAGAGGAAGAGCCGAAATACCATATGAATGCAACGAACGCGAGGTTCCGCAACACATTGACCAGATTGTGCGAAGTTAACGCACTAAGCTTTACAAGCTTACGTTGGTACACAAAGTGTCGTTCATTCATCTGTTCGAATTCTTTGCTCGCCTGTTCTTCTCTTTGAAATGCTTGGATAATGGGCATGCCATGAATCGATTCGTTAATATTTCCGTTGATATCACTAACCGTCGATCGAACCACCTTGTTATACTTTGTTCCAAAATGCTTATACACTTTCATCCATAGATAAATGATCGGCAACAGGATTAAACAAAGTGCGGCAAGACGAAAGTCCAGCAGGAATAATGCGATATATATTCCCGCCATGTAAATGATGCTTGTGACAAATACGGACAGCACCCGTTCATACAAATCCCTGATTGCTTCCGTATCATTGGTCACCCTGGCCACAACTTTTCCGGCTGGCTGATTGACATAGTACTGAATCGACACCTCTTGTGTATGCTTGAAGATATCATTGCGCATCTTTTCCACTACCCGGTTGGAAGCTTTTTGCAGCAAGTAGGTTTTTCCAAATTGAAAGATTGCTGCAATCAACAGCAACAGCACATACAAACTCAAAAGCCACACAATCGGCGACTGTTCTGGTTTGAAAAAACTGTACAAATCTGTAACACTCAGCTTTTGCACTTCTGCTTTTTCGGTCCCTGCTGGAGACACTACTGTGACAGTACCATCCTCGACACTCCGCGTTCCAGTTTGGCTAACTTCTTTATCCGTAAGATAGTAAGACCTGCCCACCTGCATCAAACTGACTGTCCCCAAGGATACTTCCCCTTGTTTCATGCGGTCTTCGCGCTTGTAGTAATCTCCGCCAAACGAAACTGTGTACTTATCATTCCGATCATCCACTTGATGCCACGTTGTTTCAATCCCGGTTATATGCTCATCAATGACACGCTTCGCGATAAACGGACCTGCCAGTTCAAGCGCTACCGCGACAACTAGACAAATAAGACCTAGAATGATGGTTTTCTTAAATTTCATCGCGTATTGAAATAATTTCACTTCTGTCGTTGTCTTCTTCATTAGGAGATCACCTCCTGTTCTTCAAGCTGCTGCAGTTGAAATTGTGCTGCATACCAGCCATGGATCTCCATTAATTGTTGGTGTGTTCCTCTCTCTACTACTTTCCCGTCATCGAGCACGATGATCAAATCAGCATGTTCCACTGCCGATAGTCGGTGGGCAGCGATGAAGGTCGTTTTATTTTTACGTTCTTGTTTTAAGTGGCCTATAATATTTGCTTCCGTTTTGCCGTCAACTGCCGACAAAGCGTCATCCAGGATAAGAATTTGTGGATCTTTGATAAAAGCCCTCGCTAAAGACACCCGCTGTTTCTGCCCTCCTGATAACGTTACGCCACTCTCGCCCACCGTCGTATCGAGCCCTTTCGGAAGCGCCTGGATATCTTTCAGGAATTGGGCTGTTTCCATAACCCGGAATATTTCCTTATCCGTCGCCTCTGGCTTTCCGAATTGTATGTTTTCCCGAATGGTTTTGGAAAACAGGATTTGCTCTTGAGGCACATATCCGATCCAGCTGCGGACATCCTCTAAGCTCAGTTGCTCGATCGGTATTCCCGAAATTCGCAAATCTCCACGCATACCAGGATACTCGCGCAGCAATTGCTTGAACAATGTCGTCTTGCCAGCCCCTGTTTTACCGACGATCCCAATTGTCTGCCCTTTTTCCACCTTGAAATCAATCGCCTCCAGACTGTCTTGTGCACTATCCGGATAAGCGAAGCTTACCTTGTCAAAAACAATCGATTCAGGAGAACGGGTGCTCGATGGTTGAACCGGATTCCGAACGTCCGCCTGATAGCCAAGCGTCTCGTTGACACGATCCAACGAGGCATTTCCCCGCTGCATGACATTGATTAATTCACCGACGGCAAACATTGGCCAAATCAGCATCCCTAAATAGACATTGAACGATACAAGCTCGCCGATGGTCAAAACATTTTGAAATACCAACATGGCCCCATATCCTAATCCAACCGTATAGGATAAACCGACAAGTATTTTCATGGTAGGCTCGAACAATGCATCTATTTTCGCTACTTCCAGATTCTTTTGATACACATCGGAAGTCATTGTCTGAAACCGCTGCTCATCTTGTTCCTCTTGAACAAAGGCACGGATTACCCGAACGCCTCGAATGGATTCCAGAACTTCATTATTCATTTCGCCAAAGGCATGCTGCGCTTTGGTAAAACGGTCATGAATGACATTTCCGTATTTTTGCATGACGACTGCCATGATCGGCAGCGGCAAAAGCGCTGCAATGGTCAGCTTCCAGCTGATGGTAAAACCCATCACCACAATGATCATCAGCATGAATATACTTGAATCGACCAGGGTAAGGATGCCAAATCCTGTCGTCATCGATATCGCTTTTAAATCATTGGTGCTTCTTGCCATTAAGTCACCAGTCCGGTACTTTCCGAAAAAGGTCGGAGTCATCCGCAGAAAATGATTCATCAGACGGGTGCGCATCAGTTTCTCCATAATGGCAGCACCGCCGAATAAGTTATAGTCCCATAAGAAAGAAATGGTGTAACTTAAAATGATAATCAAACTATATAGCAACAAAAGTTCAATCATGCGATCCCAATTAAATGTTTGGAACTGCATTTCGTCAATCGCCATTCCCACCAGCTTTGGTGGAATCAAGTCAATTAAACTCGCAGCAATCAAAGCGACAATTGCAAAACTATACCTTTTCCAATATTTTTTAAAAAACCAATCCAACTTCCAAAATACACTAAACATGCTTGTCACCTGCTTCTTTTCTTCGATAAATTTGCTAACCGCTCTCTTTCCAATCCTGTATTACTTCCTGTTTACGCTGTATCACACCCATCAACAACCCCTCCCTAAATTGATATGTATATGTTAGAAAAACTTAGCATATCGCCAGATTATGGCGAATGCTTTCGTTTTTCTTATACTTGGTTTCGCTCAGATCCATAATTTGGGTAAAAAAATAGACACACATCCGCAGACGTGTGTCTAACAAAATAAGTCACGGAAATGGTTATTCGTGACCTAGTGAATATGCTTATGTACATTAAATCCAGTGCAGAATTTCCTCTAGTAGTTAGGCAACATAAGGCTTCCAGAAGGCCACAGGCGTATGAAGTTTATAGAAACGCACAATCATTACTTTTTTCATGGTCTGTGACCTCCTTTCAACGTTTAATGCTTTCTTATTATATAATTGTGAACATTGTGTGTCAACCTGTTGTTATATTTTTCTGATAGTTCGACTCGCAGCTTTCACGTTCCTTCAGTTAAATTTGGTTCTCTGTCAAATGTGGTGGTGTGATCTTTCTTCCACCCTCTCTTTATCGAAAGGCTCATTCTAAAAACAGCTATTTTACTCAGACCGCAGAGGAAATAAACTCGCTTTCCGCGGACGAACGCCCGAGCCTCCTCGCAAAGCCCGCTGCGGGGTCTCGGCCGCCCGTTTTTCCGCAGGAGTCTCGCTTATTTCCTCTGCTACGCTATTTCGCTCTAATGCATACGCTTCTTTTAAACGGGGATGGATCTGTAGAAGCTTTTCCACCTTTTGTCGCCCTTCTTCTGACAGTTTGGAAGGCGACTTCCACAACAGCTTCTTGCTTCGCTTCATGTGAATACGTGTCTGCTTATCTACCTCTCGTTGAACTTCTCGGCGAACTTCATCCAATCCCCAATAAATCTGCCGCATGAAATGAAATCGGTCGGCAATGATTAATGGATCTCCTAGTACCTTGCGGACTGCCTGCTTAAATGATTTCGATAAATTCATTACGACGATTTCCACTTTACTGGTATCACAGGAACGTAAGTACTTTTCGATTGTCTCTACTTTTCGATCGGGAAGGATGTCAATAATCTCTCTATTCTCCACGTCCACCACATTGGTTTGGAACCTTTCTCCTCCTGCATCTCCTTTGAACTCATCAATAGCTATTGCCCGAGGAAGAACCTTTCTTGTTTTTAGCTGTTGTTGATCAAACAATCGGAGTAACCGGTTGGTGGTCATTCCTGCCAACCGGGCTGCGGTGGTAAAAGAATGAAAGGCCGTATAGGTTAATGCCGGTGTTTTCAAGGCACTCGTACACCGTTGATAAAACTCTACCATCTGCAGGCGCTCGTAAAAGGTGCGTCCACAGCTGGTACATAAGTACCGACGCTTACGCAAGGAAAGCCGAACGGCTTTGTTGGACAAAACAGGACCTTGGATGGCTTGATTTCTATACCCATGTACGCGTTTTGTTTTCTCTTTACAGAACGGGCACTTTTGTTGCCTTTGTCTTGTGTAAAGCTCTACTCTTAAGACACTTCCTTCTTCCTCTATATTCCATACATCTACTTGTTTATCTTTAATCCCCAGTAATTCTATGATAAAATGACGTTGCACTCATATCCCTCTCTTTTTCCTTTGGTGTCAGCAACTTTAGGGTAACAAAGTGAGAGGAAATGAGTGTATTTTTTTGCACACTGCAGGAACACCCATCACAACAGGGGACACCACCACATTCAGTATAGAGCCTTAAATTTATAATTTCCTGTAGAGTAAAAAAAGCTTGCCTTGGAATGGCAAACTTTAAGAGTTACTATTTAGAATTTACACCTAATTTAACCATATTAGACACCTTGTCCAAAGGAACTTCCGTTTCTTCAGCAATTTTCTCAGGGGTCACATGCGGATGTTTCAGGATGTACGTCTTCACCTTCTCACTATCTGCCAAACAAGCGGGACACGTCATAAACGGTGATGGTGGCATCGGTTCCTGACATAACCGGCACCTTCTGGTCATCTCTTCCATCATCTCACCCTTTCATAGGACCCTTATTTAATAAATATATTCGCTCCCTTTTGAATTTATAGGGGGTGCTTATATAAAAAATTTAACGAATGAGGTAAAAACGAAGTGCATAAATAATTCTTTGGAAATTACGTGGATAATAGTTATGATTTCAACTATTTAAACAAATGTAACACATATACGAGTCCATTGAAAGAATATGCGTTCCAATTTTCAAAAAACAATACTTTTGTAGGAGTTTTTTGTTGAAATGAAACGCATCTACCGTTATTTTGGATGAGTACAGAAAGGAGACTTTTATGCTGCTAGAAAACTTGCTGGAATATAATCGGAAATTTATAGAAGGGGACGAATCACCAAGAAAATCAGCCCTTTATCCTAACAAGAATGCTGTTGTTTTAACTTGTATGGAACCGCAATTAGAATCTCTTCTAAGGGAGGCACTCGACCTTCAAGAAGGGGATGTGGAAATGATTAAAAATGCCGGCGCTTTTGTTTCAAATCCTTATGACAGCGTGATGCGCAGCTTGCTAATTGCTGTGTACGAGCGAAGGGCCGACGAAGTGTTCGTGATTGGCCATCATGATTGCTGGATGAAGGATTTTGATCCCAAGGCCACTATGGAGAGGATGGGCCTGCAGGGGGTTAGTGAGGAATCGATTGAAGATTTCAGTCAAATCAAAGACCTTTCTGAATGGCTGCGTGGCTATCAGGAAATATCGGATATGGTGAAAACAAGCGTCAATACAATAGTAAATCATCCCCTTTTACCCGAAGATACACCAGTCCATGGATTAATAATTGACCCTGACTCTGGAAAGCTTGACGTCATTGTTTATGGTTTTTAATTTCCTTATCTTCTGAACTGTCGGTCACTCCGGCAGTTTTCTTTCTTTGATCCCTTGGTCTAGTACTGATTCGTGGCTCCTCTATTAAAAGTAACGTCCCTATCTTCGTTCAATCTGAACGCCACTACTATGGATTTTCTTTACTGTCTAACCTTGCTCTCGGACGTCCGACGCTTTTCTTTCATAATCTGAATGTTTTTTCGCATACTAGGGATAATCGTTTTGGTGGAGGAATGGTGATGAAAAAGCGTGGGGTGCGAAGGGGCAAATCGAAAGAGCTGCTACCTTCCTCTATTGAAAATTTAAAGACAAAATTGCAGGAAGCGATGCACAACAATCCCGATTTCCAAATGCAAGATTTTGAAACCGGCGGCCAGCGCGTGCTCGTTTTTTATATCAGCGTCATCGTCAAAAAACAACAATTAAATGATAATATCTTAGCGCCACTGCTTAAAGGCGATAAGCAATGGACTGCACAGAAACTGATCAATGCTCTTCCTTTAGGAAATAACGTGGCACAAACAAAAATGAACGAAATCGTCGATGCGCTTGTCCAGGGATCTGTCGGCATCTATATTGAAAATGAATCAGAACTTATCACCTATCCTATCCCCGACCAGGAAAAACGCTCAGTTGACAAATCAGACAAAGAGTCTACTGTTCTTGGTCCTCAGGACGGCTTTACCGAATCCCTTACTACAAACATCAACATGATTCGCTGGCGGATGAACACTGGAGATTTGGTAACCGAAAAATTAATGATTGGCGAACGGGTTCCCACTGAAATTCGCCTCATGTATTTAAAAAGTTTAGCGAATAAAGAAGATGTCCAAACAATGCGCCAGCGGCTGCAGGATCTCGTCGTCGATAGAATCGAAGACGCGACCCCTCTCACCTATTATATCGAGGATTCATCCACCTCAATTTTCCCGCAGTTTTATCAAACAGAGCTGCCAAGCAGGTTCAGCTATTCATTGACAAAGGGGAGAGTGGGTGTCCTTGTCGACAAAAGTCCAACCGGAATTATTGCACCGACATCTTTATTCAGTTTTTTTGAATCCACCGAAGATGTGTACATGCGCTGGAATGTTGGTTCCTTTATCCGGATTTTACGATTTTTTGCCTTGATTATTTCAGCCCTGCTGACACCGGCATACGTTGCCGCAATCACTTTTCATTATGAAGTAATTCCGACTCCTCTTTTGACAACGCTTGGATCTTCAAGGGCAGCGGTGCCTTTTCCGCCCGTCTTTGAAGCATTGCTGTTGGAACTGCTAATTGAGCTGCTGCGTGAAGCAGGGGCGCGACTTCCGACAAAAGTGGGGCAAACCATCGGGATCGTTGGCGGTATTGTGATCGGCCAGGCCGCAGTGGCAGCCGGGTTGACCAGCAACATCCTGATCATTGTAGTGGCAATCAGCGCACTCGCATCCTTTACCGCGCCCAGCTACTTAATCGGCTCGACGATAAGAGTGATCCGTTTTCCTTTGATTATATTAAGCGGGTTGTTAGGGTTGATTGGGATTATGGCAAGTATTTGTTTTTTAATTATCCACTTGCTTAAAGTCACTTCCCTGGGCAGGCCATATCTCCTTCCTATGTACCCATTTGTTGGTAAAGACTTTAGCAAAACGTTTTACCGGCTGCCTTATTATTTTAACCTAAAGCGCAGCTTCTCTTATAAACCACAGGACATGATCCGCTATCCCAAGAAAAAGGCAAGGAAAATGAAAGACATTGATGATTAGGGGGATAAAAGGTGAACACAACAAATTTGACGATCAAGCCGACAATGCGCATCCAGGCCTTTTATCTTTTTTTTATCATGAACAGCATTCAGACCGGTTCCGGTATCATGGGAGTGCCCCGCTATATTTTCATGGAGGCCAGACAGGATGCCTGGATTTCCGTACTGATTGCCGGATTGCTTGCCCATCTCGTAATGGCAGCGATGTTCGCAATTTTGAATCATTATGAGAATACCGATATTTTGGGCGTGCAAACCGATTTATTCGGAAAGTGGATCGCCAAGCTGCTCGGTACCATTTACATTATTTATTTCTTTTTTGTACTGTTAAGCGTAACAATGGACTATATTCAGGTAGTACAAACCTTTATTTTTCCCAGGATGAGCGCCTGGGTACTAGGTCTAGTATTGGTATTGCTGATTGTTTATGCTGTGATGAGCGGTCTTCGGGTTGCCGTAGGGATAACCTTTATTTTCTTCTTTCTGTCTTTATGGCTGCTCATCTTTTTATATAAATCCGTCACCTATATGGAAATCACCCATTTTCAACCGCTGCTGGCAGCATCCCCTTCAGAATTGCTGCGTGGTGCACGCCACACGTCTTATTCCTATCTTGGTATAGAAATCTTGTTTTTCATTTACCCGTTTATTTCCAATAAGGAAAAGGCCAAGCTTCCCGCCCATTTAGGACTGGCGCTTACTACTTTTTTTATTTTACTGGTGACCGTCATCAGCATCGGCTATTTCAGTCCTGGAGAGCTGCCAGAACAGGTATGGCCCGTGCTCGTCTTATTCAAGATCGTGGAATACTCGGTTATCGGACGTTTCGATGTACTAGTCGTCACCGAATGGATGATGGTCATCCTGCCGAATATGATTCTACTTACCTGGATAATAACTTATATAACCAAGCGGCTCTACCACGTTCAACAGCGCAAAGTACTGTATGTAGTTGCTGTACTGTTACTTATCGGTGCTGGCATCACCAAACATGAATATTTCATTCTGCAAATCATTGACACTGTGGCAGCAACCGGTTTCTGGGTTGCTTTTGTCTATCCATTAATACTCCTGCCACTCGTTTGGATGAAAAGCAAATGGAAGAGACGCAAAAGGGGAGGTGTCAAAACGTGAAACGGTTAATCTTTGTTTTTTTCTGCCTGCTGCTGTCCGCCGGGTGTGCACCTACTTACCCGATTGAACGGCTCGGAATCATCAACACAATCGGTATAGATTCCGATAGTCAGGACAGCAAGGCATTGAACGCAACTTATGTCTATTTTCAATTCGATCCCAATGCGAAAAATATCAATGAAATCGTATCCTCCAAAGCTAAAACCTTAAAGGGAACACGGGAGAAGGCCAATGCCAAATCCAATTTCCAACTCGTTCCAGGAAAGCTTCGTGTATTAATGATGGGCAGACCGCTGGCTGAGAAGGGAGTGGCCAGCATTCTCGATACACTCGTTCGTGATGCCAAAATAACCGATACGATGTATTTGGCAGTTGCTGACAGTGCAGCAGGAAATGTGTTGTCTGAAGTATTTCAGCGAAGCACAACCAATATTGGAACCCACTTATACCAGTTGATTGATACCAATGTCGAACAGGAAATATTACTCCGAACCACATTAAGGGATTTTATGCATAAATATTATGATATCGGGAACGATCCGGTTCTTCCGCTGATCAGCGTAGTTGAACATATGCCGAGTATTGAACGGATGGCCCTGTTTCGTGATGAAACGTATGCGGGAGATATATCTGTAGAAGAAGGTTTTTTTATTAAACTGCTGTCAGGACGTTACCAAGCCGGCCGCCTGGAACTTTCATTGCCCATTGATGAATTTAAAAGTATCCAACAAAAAGATACTGACCAACGAGAAGAAGACTCGTTGTTCCTTTCGCTGAGTGATCTGCTCAGCCATAACTCGATAAAATTGGTCTCAAAAAAGGAGGTGCGCTTCCAGTCCGATATTAAGGTCCAGGCAAGAATAATGGAAATCTCCGAACAGCTAGAACTGGATAAAGAAGAAGTCGTGAAAAGATTGGAAAAAGTCATCCAAAAGGATATGGAACGGCAGATCAATCAGTTACTCGATAAATTCCGGGAATTGAACGTGGATCCGATTGGTTTCGGCAGTATATATAACGCGAAGCACCCGATCACCCAGGAAGAATGGCGGAAATTGATGCCGGAAATGAAGTTGGACCTGAACCTCAACGTCAACATTATCCGCCAAGGAATCATTGATTAAAAAACAGCGGGAGAGATACCCCGCTGTTTTCGTTTATCCATAATTAAAATGATCCGGATGTGCACCAAGCCGATAGTCTTGATCCAAACCGTCTATTCTTTCCATGTCCGTGCCGGAAAGCTCAAAATCAAAAATAGCTGCGTTTTCTCGTTGTCTGCTTGCTCGGGTAGACTTCGGAATAATGACCGTCCCATTCTGGTAATGCCAGCGGAGAATAATTTGGGCAGCGGTTTTCCCATGCTTTTCTGCCAGTTCACAAAGTATTGGTTCCTCCAAATAGGCAGCTTTTCCTATCGGTGACCAAGCTTCCACCGCAATTTCCTGGTCACGGCAGAACTTTCTCGTTTCGATTTGGGCCAGTTTTGGATGGTGTTCAATCTGATTGACCATCGGTTTGATTTCCGCATCGCGAAGCAGATCGTCCAAATGATGCGGCAAAAAGTTGCTCACCCCAATCGCACGAGCTTTGCCGTCGCGATACACCTTCTCCAAAGCACGCCATGTATCCTTGTATTTGTCGGGTACTGGCCAATGAATCAGATATAAATCGATATAATCTGTCCCTAGCTTTGTCAGACTTCGATTAAATGCTTCCAGCGTTTCCGTGAAACCTTGCTCGTTGTTCCACACTTTTGTGGTAATAAAGATTTCCTCCCGGGGGATCCCGCTGTCTTTCACAGCGCGTCCAACCCCTTCTTCATTTTGATAAAATGAAGCGGTGTCGATATGGCGATAGCCGATTTCCAAGGCAGATTTAACCGATTCATAAACCTGCTCGCCTTCTTCGACTTTGTAGACACCGAGGCCGACCGAAGGAATTTCCACACCGTTGTGCAACTTTGTCATTGTATTCAATCCCATTTGTTAACCCCTTCCTATGTTAGACTGCTTCTGCTTTCATTCTATCGAAGCAGGGAAAGGAAGAAAAGGAACATGAATCGTCGTTTTTTTGATTCTCTTTCAAATATGGTGGTGTGATTCTTCACTCCACCCTCTCTTTATCGAAAGGCTCATTCCAAAAAATAGCTATTTTACTCAGACCGCAGAGGAAATAAACTCGCTTTCCGCGGACGAACGCCCGAGCCTCCTCGAAAAGCCCACTGTGGGGTTTCGGCCGCCCGTTTTTCCGCAGGAGTCTCGCTTATTTCCTCTGCTACACTATTTCGCTCTATAAAGCCTTTTAACGCTTGCTGCCATAAAATTTTATGCTTTAATCGTTCAAAGTCTTTGATTCCAAAGGAATCTCGTTTTAAAACCTTTATCGTATTGTTTATTCCCTCGATATACCCATTATTAAATGGTTACATGAATGACTGTAAAATCTCTTGTTCCAACGCATGAACGTTTACTCGGCGAAAGCCTCTATGTTTGAAGCATGCATCCATTTCAGACATTCTTCCAGCCCTTTTCCGGCTGTCTTTTCATCACTTGTCTTAAACCATTCATCCAACCTGTTAAAGTATACGCTTCTTTTAAACGGGGATTGATCTGTAGAAGCTTTTCCACCTTTTATCGCCCTTCTTCTGACAGTTTTGAAGGCGATTTCCACAACAGCTTTTTACTAAGCGGGCACTTTTGTTGCCTTTGTCTTGTGTAAAGCTGCACGCTAAAAGCACTGCCTTTTTCCTCTACTCCATCCATCTACTTGTTTATCTTTAATCCCCCAAATATTCTGTGATAAAAAGACGTTGCAAAAAACCTTAAAGGTTCTCTGCAAGCCACCATTTCTTCCGTACTAACTGAATCATTCTTTCACGTAATCAGCCGTGATATTCTGTGCTTTCATTAACGTCTTCCGCGACAAGACCAGACAATACATGGACACGTAGGATGAAACCTTCCAGCCTGCCGTTCCCGCTCGTCACTGCCAGTGGATATTTGGATTCGAGCGCCTTCGGAATGATGTCATTGACATACTCATCCTTTGTGACGGTTGTTACATCCGTACTGAGCACGTCTTCCAGGCTTTTCTTTTCCTTGATACCCTCGATGGCATCATCGATTGTAACAATCCCTTGCAAGCTCCTGCTGCGGTCAACAACAAACACGCTGGATATACCGTTTTCCTCCATCTCTTTAATGGCAACCTTTAAGCCATCCTTCAAGGAAACAAGGGCGTTCGGTTTAATCATGACATTTTCAGCCTGAAGAATTTTCGAGCGATCGATATCTTTAATGAAATCAGATATATAATCATTGGCCGGACTTTCCAAAATCGTTTCCGGCGTACCGATTTGGACGACTTTCCCGTCTTTCATGACCGCTACCCTGTCACCGAGCTTAAACGCTTCATTGACATCATGGGTGATAAATATAATGGTCTTTTTGAGCCGCTCCTGTATATCCAGCAGTTCAAGCTGCATTTCCCGTCTAATCAAAGGATCCAAAGCACTGAACGGTTCATCCATCAACAGGATATCCGGGTCATTGGCCAGTGCTCTGGCCAGTCCGACACGTTGCTGCATACCGCCGGAAAGCTCATCGGGATACTTGTCTTCATAGCCTTTTAACCCGACTACTTCCAGATTTTCTCTGGCGATTTGTTGCCTCTTTTCCTTAGAAACATTTCTGATTTCCAGTCCATATTCGATATTTTCCAATACCGTACGATGATCGAACAACCCAAAGTGCTGAAAAACCATGGCGATTTTATTCTGGCGGAATTTTTTCAATTGTGATGAGTTGTATTCGATGATGTTTTCTCCATCTACATAAATCGAACCATCTGTCGGTTTATTCAAGAGATTAAAGCAGCGAATCAACGTTGATTTCCCACTTCCCGACAGCCCCATGATCACGAAAATTTCCCCTTCTTCAATTTCCATCGAAGCGTCATAGACACCGACCGTATGGCCTGTCTCTTCCAGTATTTCCGCTTTCGATTTACCATTTTTCACCTGCGGAATTACCGATTTCGGTTTGGAACCAAAAATCTTGGAAACGTGGTCGATTTTCACTTTACTGTTCGCCATTATTTCGCCCTCCTATGCTTCTGGAACCGATCGGCTACGCCGCCGGTGACACGGTCGATAATAATTGCCAGGAACACAATACTGATACCAGCTTCAAATCCAAGCGCAATATCGATCCGATTAATCGAAATCAAGACTTGTTCCCCCAAACCTTGCGCACCAACCATCGAGGCGATAACGACCATGGCTAATGCCATCATCGTCGTCTGATTGACCCCGGCCATAATTGTCGGCAAGGCCTGTGGCAGCTGGACTTTGGTTAACATTTGCCATCTGGAAGATCCAAACGACTGAGCTGATTCGACTACTTCCGGATC
The DNA here is from genome assembly GCF_017792025.1 of Sediminibacillus dalangtanensis. Lineage (NCBI taxonomy): Bacteria > Bacillati > Bacillota > Bacilli > Caryophanales > Bacillaceae > Sediminibacillus > Sediminibacillus dalangtanensis. The sequence goes on along the minus strand of NZ_CP046956.1, from coordinate 780,066 downwards.
CACTCCTCGTATTGCCAGTTCCGTCAACCGGATAACCGGCGGCAGTGCGTAAATCAATGTGGCAAAAATAGCCGATACATTACCAAGACCAAAGAAAAAGATGGCCGGAATCAGATAAACGAAACTCGGCATCGTCTGCATCGCATCCAAAATTGGACGCATAACCGTAGAGAACCCTTTGCTAAAGGCCATCCAGACACCCAGGGGAATGCCGATAATCAAACAAATAAGAACGGCAGATAGCACAATCGATATGGTCATCATCATTTCTTCCCATAATCCGAAGGTTCCGATTAAAAAAATAAAGAAAGCATAAAGCAATCCAGACCAAAGAGATTTAAAATACCAGCCTAGTAAAAAGATAAGAACAAGGAACACCCACCACGGCAAAAAGTCTAAGAATGCTTCAATACCATTGATTGTCCGGGACGATACAAAAAAGATAAAATCAAACAAACCCGACAGGGCGGTGTCCAGGAAATCGACAAAATCAGAAACATAGTCACCTAAATGACTTTGAATATCTGGAAAATCATTCATCGGCACAACTGCTTTTCAGCAGTTTTTTCACCTCACCTTATTTGTTTTTGTGCTAGTTTCATAGAATACTCGTCTTTGAAACCGAAAGTAGCTGACCGATTCGGCCAGCTAATGACAGAAACCGACTGCCACTTTTATGAGAGCAGCCGGTTTACACATGGGCTACTTAAAGTGCTTCTTTTACTTTTTCCGCTACGTCTTCTGGTACCCATTCCGTCCAAAGGTCTTCGTGTTCATTCATCCACCATTCAGCAGCTTCGTCTGCAGATGCATCGTTTTCATTCATGTAGGTCAATGCTTCCTCTGTCAAGGCACTGCTTGTTTCATAGTTACTCAAAAACTCGACCACTTCAGGTGCCTGGTCTGGAAGGTCTTTATGCACACCAACGACTACATCATTTGGCGGAAACTCGGTTCCTCTTGTTTCATTCCAGGTTTCTTCGTCATAAGCTGGCTCTTCCAGCTTTGTAAGGTCGTACATTGCCGTTACAGCTGTTGGAGACCAATAATAACCTACCCAAGGTTCACCAGATTCGTAAGCATCAGCCAGTGATGTAACGATAGCTGCATCAGAACCTGGCATGAAATTGTTCATCGTTTCATCCAATCCATATGTTTCAAACTTCTGATCGATTTGTTCGGCTACTGCCCATCCGCTCGGTGCGTTCAAAATCCGGCCTCTTCCGGGATCTTCCGGGTCTTCGAACACATCCGGGTAGTTTTTCAGATCTTCTACTGTTTTCAAGTCAGGTGCCATTGGTTCAATGCCTCTTTCCTCATCCCCTTCAATTACATAGGTAGGAACATAAAGACCTTGTTGATTGTCATCAAAGTTGGTCGATACTTTCTCTATGTCGCCAGAATCGATTGCTTCTTCGTAGACCTCTTTCACATTATCGGTCCATATTTCCATGTAAGCATTGATATCGCCTTCACGCAGACCTTGCAGTGTAGCGGCTGTAGATCCGGGTGTGACCTCCGTGTCGTAACCATAGCCGTTTTCAATGATTTTTTGCGCTACACTATTATGGAACCGAATACTATCCCAACCGGCGTCGGCAAGCACGATCGTATCAATGCTTCCTTCTCCACCAGAATTACTTTCTGAGCTATCAGAGCCACCGCAGGCAGCTAAGAACACAAGTAAACTTGCCATCAATAAAAATAATAATTTTTTCATCAACTTTACCCCTTTTTGGTTATATTTTTACTCGTTCATGCAACATCAAGGCATGTTAATTTTATGGTTCGGTTTTTTAAACAGCGCATTCCCTCCGGGCAGACAAATACTGCAGGTAAAAATAAACCCGCTAGAATGACTTAAAACAACATAAAAGCCGGCACTTCATTTGAAGCGTAATACAACATTTTTGTAATCTTCTGAAAATGTAAAATGCGGAGGATGAACATGCTTTCTTCAGGAGACAGTGAAGAATTTAAATGTGTTGAGATGGCGTCGTTAAAAACAACACAAACTTCCAAATCATAAAATTAAAATGCCGTCAATGGACAACATATTCCATTCTATCCGAACCAAATTGAAAACCCAAACCGGCTAGAAGGTACTAATTAACGAAGAGTGTCGAAGAATGTCGGTTGCGGGCAAATAAAGGGAGTTTTTAGCGTTTTTGTTAGATATGCTCGATTTTTCAGCCAATTCAGGGTAAAAAGACAAATTCATTCTTTGCTTTTTTACCCTGTTTGCCCCAGCACTAAACCTAATATTTATTCAGGTACTTTTCTTTCAAATCCAATCAGGGCAGCGAAACGGATCAAGACACGGTACAAAGCAACAAAGCCTATCAAACTTCCTGCAAGGCCCCAAGTATCTGTCAGCAGCAGCCATCCGGACAACACAGCCATGATTACCGCCGTTATATTCCCAGCTGGTCCGTTCAACGGTGTCCAGCTGTTATAAATGGTCGACGACTCCTTTTCCACTTCATCAAAACAAACGTAATGGTACGGGCGCACCCGCAGCCAATTGGAGGCTGTTACCAACTGGTCCCTTTTTTCAATTGGTTTTCCGCAATAGTGACAGATTGTCAGTTTCATGATATTCCCTCATTTTTTTACAGTTTATTATATTATAACGAAATAACCTGATGCTTGTCCTTCAAGCAGTCGATTTATTGTTATATAAATTTTGTTGCCAATCAGTTGCTTTTTACAAGAAACCGTGTTTAAATATTGTTCAGTCATCAAACTATTCACCTATCAAACCTTTTGAAAGGATGTGAAAATGTGCAGGATAAAGAGCTCAATGATTTGATTGATATGTACACTTCTGCGATGAATGAAGTAAATCGCAGGGTCAATATATTAATGAATGAGCAAGTTCATCAAGAATTGACTTCCGACCAATTCGGCACGCTTCGCTTTGTGCATAAAAACCAACCGTGCACCAGTTCGGATATTGCCGACGAATTTTCTATCGGGAAAAGTGCGGTGACCGCACAAGTCAACCGCCTGGTTGAACGCGATTTCATCCATCGTGAAAGAGACGAAAGTGACCGCAGGATTGTTTACTTAACGCTAACCGATTCTGGGGTGCGTACCATGAATCAAGGCATGGAAAAGCTGTATGAGGTCCTTGGTGAAATTCTTTCTGAATTTAAATCGGAGGAAATCGGACAATTCATCCAGACGCTGGATAAGCTAGTGCACATTCTCAGAAAAAAATAATGCGTGCACTTCAAGCAAAAATAGACTTAATAAGGGGATCGTATCATGAGAAAAATTATTCAACTCAGATGGGCAGTTTTCGTTATTTGGATTGCTGCAGCCATTTGTTTATTGGTGTTTTCTCCAAATCTGCAGGATTTAGTCCGTGACAAGGGGCAAATTGGAGTTCCAGATGGTTACTCCTCTTCGAGAGCGGGCGAACTGCTGGAACAAATGTCTGATGACCAGGACAAAGACACGGCGAGTGCTGTCCTTGTCTTCCATGAAGACGAAGGAATCAACGATAGCCAAAAACAGGAAATAGCCGATGGCATCAGCAATCTCCAGGACCGTGAATCAGAACTGGGGATTTCAGAAGTGATGTCATTTGAAGATAGCGAAGAGATTGAAGAACAAGTCATTTCGGAAGATGGAACGACCATCATGGTACCTATGAACGTATCGCTTGCCGATCGTGAAGTCCAAGATTCCCGGGATGCAATTTATCAGGCAACCTCCTCCATAGAGGTCGAACATTACCTGACTGGAGAAACATACATTTCCGATGATATTATGGTCAATTCCCAGGAAGGGCTGAAGAAAACCGAATACATCACCGTAGCGATTATCCTGATTATTCTCTTTTTAGTTTTCCGGTCGGTGGTAGCACCTTTTATCCCACTGCTAACAGTTGGAATCAGTTATTTGGCCGCTCAGGGAATTGTGTCGATTCTGGCAGATACGGTCGATTTTCCGCTCTCAAACTTTACGCAAATTTTCATGGTCGCCGTCATGTTTGGAATTGGCACAGATTACTGTATTTTACTGATCAGTCGCTTTAAAGAAGAACTGGCGCATCACGAAACCACCAAAGAAGCAGTAATGGCCACATACAAAGCGGCAGGGAAAACGATATTCTTTGCTGGTCTAGCTGTTTTGATCGGTTTCTCGACAATCGGCTTTTCAACCTTCTCACTCTATCAATCTGCAGTCGCTGTTGCGGTCGGGGTCGCAGTCGTTTTGATTGCTTTGGCCACACTTGTACCGTTCTTTCTCGTCGTTCTTGGCAGGAAGCTGTTCTGGCCGTTTGATAAAAATGTTTCCCACAAGGAGAGTAAACTTTGGGGACATGTCGGCTCATTCGCCTGGACACGGCCGCTTATTTCTTTATTGATCATTTTGGTCATCACCGTACCGAGTGTGATTGCATACAACGGACAAAAATCCTATAACTCTTTAGAGGAAATCGGCAATGACTATGGCTCTGTACAGGCTTTTAACTGGATTGCAGATTCTGTAGGACCTGGCCAGGCAATGCCTGCCACCGTAGTACTGCAAACCGATCAACAAATCGAATCACCGGAAGACTACCAGGATATCGAGCTGCTTTCCCAGAATATCGCGGCTCTGGAAGGAGTCGATTCCGTACGAAGTGCAACACGCCCTGCCGGTGCCGTGATCGAAGATTTCACGGTCGATAGCCAAACCGATCAGCTTAGTGACGGAATCGGTGAAAGCACCGACGGTATTGACGAAATTGAGTCTGGTTTCTCCGATGCGGCTGATCAGCTTCAGGCATCCCAGCCACAGTTGGAAGAGACCGAGTCCGGAGTAGAGGAGCTGATGAATGGTACACAACAAGCCAATAACGGGATTGGCGAGATGCAATCGGCATTGTCCGAAATTCAATCCGGGATTGCTTCTGGAGCTCAAGGAGCTGGAGAGATTCAAAGCAACTTGGAAACAATTCAAGCCAATCTTCAGCAGACAATTGATGGGAATCAGGAACTGCTGAATGGCTATCAAGGATTGGAACAGGGATTGAACTCCCTCATGCAAGGCTACCAAACAATGGAGCAAGTACTTGCCAGCTCCTTGCAAAGCCTGAACACTGCTGAACAAAACAATCCAGCCCTTGCCCAGGATCCGGATTTCCAAACAGCAAAAGGCCAGTTGGCTGCTGTCGTACAGGGAACCGATGACCAGCCTGGGTTATCCGGTTTAAACAACACGCTTGAAAGTCAAGTTCTAGCCGGTCTACAGGAAGCAAATCAAGGGTTTACCAGTACCATCGACGGGCAAGAGCAATTGGCTGACGGTCTTTCCCAATTGAGCAATGCTGTCGGTGAACTTCAGTCGGGGCTGAACCAGGCTTCTGACGGACAACAGCAAGTCGTCAACAATATACCGAGCCTGCAGGAAGGGTTGAGTGAAATTTACGGCGGCCAGGAAGAACTGAAGGGTGCTTTCAGCGACATGCAGGCACAGCTTTCTGAGCTGGCAGACGGACTTCATGAAGGATCGGACGGATTGGTACAAATATCCGACGGCCTGACGGAAGTACAAAGCTATTTGGACGAATTCTCAACCGCAAAACAACAACCGACGATCAACATACCGGAAGAAGCCATTGAAAACGAAGACTTTCAAGAAGGTATCGAACCATATCTGTCAACAGATAAAAAGATTACGACTTTTGAAGTGGTATTGAGCAACAATCCATACTCGACCGAGTCGGTTAACTTTATCGGAGATTTAGAGGATGCTGTGGACGAGGCGAAGGAAGGAACGATTTTTACGGATTCAAAAACATCCATTGGTGGAGTAAGCAGTACAAACCATGACTTGCAGGAAATTTCCGATCAGGACTATTCACGTACCGTCATCTTTATGCTAGCGGGAATCTTTATTATTCTGGTCATCCTGCTGCGTTCTTTGGTAATGCCGATTTACCTGATTGGTTCGCTTGTACTGACCTACTATACGTCGATGGGAATTGCCGAAATTATTTTCGTCAACATCCTCGATTATGAAGGCATTAGCTGGGCAGTTCCGTTCTTTGCTTTTGTCATTCTCATTGCATTAGGAATCGACTACAGCATCTTCCTGATGGATCGTTTTAACGAAAACAAAAGCATGACGATCAAGGATGCCCTGTTATCGGCCATGAAAAATATGGGAACAGTTATCATCTCTGCTGCGGTAATACTGGGCGGAACATTCAGCGCGATGATGCCAGCCGGTGTCTTATCCCTGCTGCAAATCGCCACGGTAGTGCTTACAGGATTGTTCCTATACGCCGTGATCATGCTGCCGCTGTTCATACCGATTTTGGTGCGGCTGTTCAAACAAGGGAACTGGTGGCCATTCCACCGCAAACAAGAAGAATAAGGAAAAAAGCTTCAGCACTTGGTCAGAGGCAGGTGCTGAAGTCGGATAATTAAAAAGCGAAAGGTGGCTTGCTTCCCAGTAACCTTCGTACAAATGAGGCTGGGGCAAAAGCATCGTTGCCAAAGAAAAAACCGAACGATGATTCGAAACGCTATGTATTCGAACTCGCTCGGTTTTTCTTTTTTTACTCTAACCTGTCGAATGAACTTGGCAAAAAATAAACCGTTCTACCCTTCTCTTATGCATGATGCAAATATTCACTTTCTGAGGAAGTTGAAGCCGTGCCCGTGGCAAGCGGAGTATCTTGCCGTAGCGATTGGGATTACACCTCAACTAACAGAATGAGAGGAAGCCCATCTAAAGAAAATCTACCTTGTTCGCCGCTTCTTCCATCCCGTAGCCAACCAAATGCTTGAAGGTGGTCTATTTATTCTCTCCTAGCCCTGCTACCATACGCTTTTATATGTAGCGGTATATGATTTCCCGACGACTTCTTTATTTTTGGCTGCCGATGCGGCCTGCTTGTTTGATTGTTGATATGACCTGCTGCTTAGCTTCACGACTTTCATAATTGCGCATATGTCGGAGAATGGTCATTTTTTCTTCCTTCAGTCGCTTCAGTTCCTTTACAAGCCGGTCACCGGTCAATTCCTCTTCCTCGACCATATGGGCATATCCTTGTTTTTGAAAGGACTTTGCGTTTAGAATTTGGTCTCCCCGGCTGGCATTCCGAGAAAGCGGTACAAGCAACATCGGTTTTCGCAAAGCCAAGAACTCAAAGATAGCATTGGACCCAGCCCTAGATAAAACAAAATCGGTTGCGGCAAACAAATCGCTCAGTTCTTCATTCACATACTCAAACTGCGAATACCCCTCTTTTTTGATGGAAGGGTCCACGTTATTTTTTCCGCAAATATGAATGATTTGATAATCTGCAAGCAACTCATCCAGACTGCCTCGGACTGATCCATTGATTTTGGCGGAGCCGCCACTCCCCCCCATAATCAACAATATAGGTTTACTGTTGTCTAAATTGGCGATAGCAAGCCCTTTTTCCCTGTTGCCCTGGAACAGCTCATCGCGTACTACCGCCCCGATCCATTCCGCTTTTGTTTCCGGAAGGTGTTGGATCGTTTCCGGAAAGGTGGTCAACACTTTCTTGGCGAAAGGAATGGCCAGCTTATTGGCAAGCCCGGGTGTATAGTCCGACTCATGGATTACTGCAGGTGTTTTTCGCAGCCAGGCAGCTGCAAGTACCGGTACGGAGACAAATCCACCTTTTGAAAAAATGACCGATGGTTTGCGTTTCCCAATAATCCGGTAAGATTGCAGCACTCCTTTCAGCACCTTGAAAGGATCTTTAAAATTTTCTTTCGAAAAATATCGACGCAGCTTGCCTGTCGATATTTCATGGTATTCCACGTTGTCCAGGCGGCTGATCAGCTCTTTTTCTATACCGTTTTTCGAACCGATATAATCTATTTTCCACCCCTCTTTTTGAAAATGGGGAATGACTGCAAGGTTCACGATGACATGGCCGGCGGAACCGCCGCCCGTAAATAATATCCGTTTGTCACTCATCTGTTAATTCCTCTCTCTTTCTGTACATATTGTTTTATCCATAAGAACCCTAAGTATAATAATCATCGGGAATGTGCTATAATCCTCTCTATCCTAATCGAAATTAATGTAAAAAGGAAGAGCAGTATGTACCGGACAAATTCACTACAACAAAAACTCAAGTTATTCTTGATTATTCTTATTCCCATTTTAATTACCCAGTTAAGCTTATATGCCATGAATTTTTTCGATACCGTCATGTCTGGAAAATTTGGCACCGCGGACTTGGCGGGTGTTGCGATTGGCTCTAACCTATGGGTTCCGATTTTTACCGGGATCAACGGAATTTTGCTTGCTTTGTCTCCAATCGTCTCCCAATTAGTCGGAGGCGGAAAAGAAAAGGAAGTCCCGGAAATAGTCCGGCAGGGCATCTATTTATCAATTAGTTTGGCTGCAGTCGTCACCATCATCGGCTTCTTTGTTGTCGATCCCATTCTTGACCGGATGGATTTAGAGGAAGAAGTCGCCCATGTCGCTAAATTTTATTTGGCAGCACTGGCAACCGGGATTATTCCCTTGTTTCTATTCAACCTGCTTCGTTGTTTCATCGATGCGCTCGGTCACACAAGAACATCAATGGTGATTATCTTAATATCGTTGCCGCTCAACATACTATTTAATTACATGTTCATTTTCGGTCGGCTGGGCATGCCTGCATTAGGCGGTATCGGTGCTGGCATCGCCTCGTCGTTGACTTACTGGATTTCCTCCGCTGTAGCGGTTTGGGTTATCTACCGATACAAACCGTTCCGCTTTTATACGGTTTTCAAAAACTGGCGCAGACCTTCCCTGCACGCCTGGTGGGAACAGCTACGCATCGGCGTTCCGATTGGTTTTGCCATCTTTTTTGAAACAAGCATCTTTGCAGCAGTGACCCTGTTAATGAGTGTTTATAGTACGGAAACGATTGCTGCTCACCAGGCAGCAATCAACTTTGCATCGTATTTATATATGATCCCGCTTAGTATTGCGATGGCCTTAACGATTGCCGTTGGGTTTGAAATAGGCGGCAGGAGGATGCATGACGCTAAAGTGTATTCGTACATCGGTCTCAGCTGCGGCATCGCAATTTCTTTTTTTGCCGGATTGATTTTATATACCCTTGATGACACCGTGGCCCGGTTGTATAACGACAACCCGGACGTCATCAGCCTGACGAAGCAGTTTATATTTTACGCGATTTTCTTTCAGTTTGCCGACGCTGTCGGAGCCCCGCTCCAAGGAGCCCTACGCGGCTATAAAGATGTCAACATCACACTGGTTATGGCATTGATATCCTACTGGCTTATTGGCCTTCCGAGTGGCTGGCTTCTGGCCAATTTCACTGATTTCGGTCCATTCGGCTACTGGATGGGCATTATCATCGGCTTAAGCGCAGGAGCCGTCACCTTATACGGCAGGCTCGTTTTTCTGCAACGCAAGCTTTCTGGTCAACTTGAGGCATAACAACAGTCTTCTCCCGTTCAATGGCTGGGACAAAAGCATCGTGACCAAAACAAACAGCAAACTGTTCTACCCTATGAAAAGTGCAATTTTCCACTCCGGCAAGATACTTCTCTTTCCGCGGGCACGGCTTCAGCTAACTTGGCAAAGAATACCGCTTTGCCAAGTGGATCTTCAGCTCGCGCTCATCCCGCTGGAGTCTGCGTACCTTACCTGCGTTGAATGGAAATACCTTCTCTTCTGGTGTAATTTCCGTGTTGCCTATTGCCGCTACTGATAGAAAGCGAATCCGCCTGGAAACCAGGAGTACTTCTTTATCCTTTCTATGCTGTTGGCGCACATTCCAATTCCGAAGAGAAGAATAAAGGAATACCCAAGCCTTTCGTCTTCTTCCCTGTTTAGATACCTATCAGCCAATAAAAGAATATGGTTTATCTTGTCTTGATCGTGTGGAAATCAGAGCCCGAAAACATAGCGAAGGCAAGATACGGAGACTCCTACGGGAACAGCACGAGCTGAAAATCCCGCAAGAAGGCGGATGGTGCTTTCGGAGGAAGTGGAAGCCGTGCCCGTGGAACGCGTAATATCTTGCCGTAGCGATTCGAAGCACGTATCAAACAACAGGATAAAAAGAAAATATACAATAAAACCGAACAAATTTGATTGACAGTTAGCATTCGTTCGGTTTTTTTCTTTAGTGGCCATGCTTTTGGCCCGGCCTCTTTTTCTCGTTTTCTTTCCCGCATAATCAACCGTTTTTTAAATTCAATACAATCAAGCGTTCATTGGTCATTTCCTCAATCGAATACTTAGGACCTTCTTTTCCTGATCCACTGTCTTTTACGCCACCATATGGCATCAGGTCCACGCGGTACTGGGAAGAGTCGTTGATCATCAGTCCGCCGACTTCTACTTTTTTGGCGGCGTAAAATGCTCTATCCAGATTTTGTGTGAAAATGCCGCCCTGCAAGCCATAAGGTGATTCATTTACTTCGTCGATACAGTCATCAAGATTACTGTAACTGATTAAACTAATTACCGGCGCAAAAATTTCTTCACACACTACCTTCATGTCTTTTTTTACATTATTGACGACGGTCGGTTGAAAAACTGGTCCGTTTCGGTCACCGCCAGTTAATAGTTCAGCTCCGTTGTCAACTGCCTCTTTCACCCACTGTTCCGCTCGTTCTGCTTCCGATTCAGCGATCATCGGACCAACGTCGGTATCCGGATCGTTAGGATCGCCGACATTCAACGATTTGACAGCATCTAGTAACTTCTCCTGGAAGGATTCTTTGATTTCTTCATGCACATACACCCGTTGGACAGATATACAAACCTGACCGGCAAAAGCGAAACCTTTCTGTGCGATGTTGTGTGCAGCCTGCTCGACATCTGCTTCCTTATCGACAATTACTGGCGAGTTATTGCCGAGTTCCAGGATGAGTTTATTCAACCCGGTTGTCTGCTTTAACTTCAAACCGACTCTGGCACTTCCGGTAAACGTGTAAAGCTGGATACGGCTATCCTCCATCATTTGCTGGCCAACGACCGAACCGGAACCGACGATGACATTGAACAGACCGCCTGGGAGCCCTGCTTGCTCAAACAACGCAGCAAGTTTTAAAGAGGTGATCGGTGTGGCGCTTGCCGGTTTTAAAACGACTGCGTTGCCTGCCGCTATTGCAGGAGCCACCTTATGCGAAACCAAATTCAATGGGAAGTTGAACGGACTGATGGCACCGACCACTCCGACTGGAACACGGATGGTGAATGCCATCCGGTTTTCCGAACCGGGTGCAGCTTCGACCGGTACTCCCTCACCGCTGATTCGTTTGGCTTCTTCCGCTGCAACTTCAAAGGTTTGCGAGCTGCGATCGATTTCTGTTCGGGCCTGCTTTAGCGGTTTTCCTGCTTCTTTGGTAATTGTTTGAGCCAATTCGTCTTTATTTTCTGCAAGTAACTCACTGACTTTTTTTAATATCTCATAGCGTTCATACGGGGATAACGAATGGTTTTGAAAGGCAGACTCTGCGCTGGAAATTGCTTGGCCGACCTGTTTTTCCCCTGCCTTGTACACGGTTGCATACGTGTTTTGCGAATACTTATCGAGTACATCCTGAGTTGCATCGGTCTCTACCCATTGGCCGTTGATATACAACTTGTATTGTTCCGACATAGACAACGTCCTTTCTTTGTCGTGATATTACTTTTCATTCCACCTACATTGTAATATAAACGTCGCCGATGATTAATTGTTCTGTTTTGGGAACTGCTTTGTCGTTTACTCTGCTTCTTATAGAGTTGATTTCATTTACTCCATCCGCTTTAACCTGGGACGCCTTATCCTACAGAAGAACTCTTCTCCCGCCACTACTGGCGATACGTGTTGTTAGAAAAATTAAAATGGCAAGCAGATGTTCAGCACAAGGTATCTCTTATACAGGATATATACGGAATTACTAATAAAGTCAAAAAGGGAATCTGTGTTCAGCCCCCGATTGATAAATTTCTGAATAAAAAAGGCTGCCGAGCAGTCCCGACAGCCTTGGTATCTTAAGGATACCTTTCCTTATTAAATTACAAGAACAATCCTGCCATTGTTGCTGAAAGAATCGAGCCCAATGTTGCCCCTAAAAGCAGTTTGAGACCAAATTTTGAAACGGCAACGGCTTTTTTCGAATCAATCGCCTGCACAGTACCTGCGATGATACCAATTGAAGAAAAGTTAGCGAAGCTGGTCAGGAATACCGTCACAATACCGACCGTTTTTTCGGAAAGTGTGTCAACTACCGGTTGTAATTCCAGCATGGCGACAAATTCATTGGTAACGATTTTTGTACCCATGATACCGCCGGCCTGAATAAGCTCTCCTGGTGCAATTCCCATCAAGAATCCAATTGGAGCTAAAATATAGCCAAGAATCTGCTGGAGGGTTACACCTGCGAAAATCGCCTGGATAATCCAGTTGACCAGTTCCAGCGAAGCAATGAAAGCAATCAGCATGGCAGCCACAATCAAAGCAATTCTCCCACCGTCAAGCGCTCCATTCCCCATTGCCTCAAAGATACTTTTTGAATCTGATACTTCCTTGATATCGACCCGGTCGTCCTGCTTGTCCACTTTCACTGGTGCAATCATGGACGCGATAATCAGGGAGCTGAACATATTCAACGGCAATGCAACCAACACGTATTGTGCGGGAAGCATTTGAATATAAGCACCGACGATTGATGCAGAAACCGATCCCATTGCGGAAGCACTGACTATATAAAGCCGATTGTCGCTAAGATGATGGAATTGCGATTTAATTGCAATCAATGCCTCCGACTGACCGAAAAAGATACTATTAACCGCGTTGAACGATTCCACCTTGGGCAGTCCGGTAATATACGATAAAAACCCGCCGAAATACTTGATGATGGTCGGCAAAATCTTCAGATGGGTGAGTACCGCCAAAATAGTGGAGAAAAAGACGATCAGCAACAGCACATTGAAGAAGAACACGCTGCCTCCGTCTTCAATCATTAAACCGCCTACGACGAAGTTGATTCCTTCCATTCCGAAATCAATCAGCTTATTGAAACCATCGGAAATACCTGTGATCACCCACTCACCAATTTTGGTTTTAAACATAAACCAAGTGGTAATCAACTGTGCGATCAGCATGATTGCTATCCCTTTATAATTTATGTTGCTGCGGTCATTGGACAATAAAAATGAAATCCCGAGGATGATAACAATTGCCAGCAAACCAAGAAGAATATCCACGGCATGAGCCTCCCTTAAAGTCTTTAGCGGAACATTTGCCATCCCTTACCGGGCAGCTACTGATCCACTTATCATGATAGACATGAAAACCACTGGGTGCCTGGAAAATCGGTGATATTTGACTCCCTTCCAGTAATAGAAAGGAGGGTTTCTGCCCAAAAACAAACCACGTTTTTCCAGTTATGCACCTAAAATGAAAATGCTTTCAGTCCTTGTTTTCCAATTATGGATTTTAACAGCTTGTCAGACGTCATGCAAGTGAAATTTCGACATTTTTCTCTAGTCGCCGATATTTAGTTTTATTACTTCCCCAAAAAACCCTTCAATAACCAGACAAAACCCTTTAACCTGTTACAACGTTGGGGGTCAGTCCCTCCCCTCGCAAAACGAGGGGAGGGACTGACCCCCAAAACAAAAATTTCTTTTCAGGAATGAAAGGAATGTGCTACCTGTACCAGATCTTGCTTGGACACACCGGTTTTTTGTTCTTGGCTGACTCCTAATGTATTTTCCCGATAAGACATTTTGTAAGTGATGCCATCCCGCTTCCAGCTGAGTATTTTTGCAAACGAATTATCGACATATTTGCCCTCCAGCTGGTCGTCGATTGTGACTGTTTCTGCTTCGACAAGCCCTGTATCGATGTCCCCCTTCATAAATTGGATGGACAGCAGGTCATTTTCCTGTGTATAGAAACTGATATCCAGTGCCTCGTTCTCATTGTCTTTCAGATAATAACGGTCTGACACCAGGAAAGCGACTTCCATCGGCACGTATTCCGGTAAATCCGGGGAAAACGAAAGCTCAGCCGCTGCACTTTCTGCCTTTTCTTTTTGGTAATCATAAAACCCTTCTGGAATGGAGGATGACTGCTGACATGCTGCCAGAAATAGCAGGAAAGACATAAGTAGAAATATTCGTGGTAGAAAAAAATGCAATGACGACAACAGAATGATCCTCCTTTTTTCCACCATTTTACCATTTATTCCATACCAGCTAAATGGTTTTAGCGAAATATCCCGATTTTTAGAATAACCTGCTATTTTCAGCTTTTCATTGAACAGCAAAAACGGAAGATACCAGTCCAGGCACTTTCCGTTGTGATTCACTATTTAAGCGGCAGCCACTTCAACATTTTTATTTGGTCATCTCAGTACTGCCAATTGTGGTCACCAAGTCCAAAATGCTCGTCCATAAAAAAACTTGTCCGCCTTTCCCCCGGAATGTTTGGTTCTGGACCGTTAGTCTTAAAAATTCAGCTTACAAAAAAACTAGTAATTACACTGTTGCCATTATGTTAGTAGGATTGCTGCTCTGTTTACTAAATCAACGGTTATTACCCACAATTTTCAAGAAAAACAAGAGACCGAATCATATACGATTCGGCCCTGCTAATCAGGATGCTATTTCGTGTTTTCTCCATAGAAACGGAACTGCTTAAGGTATTCTTTTTGAGCCTTCTAAGAAAGAACTTCTTCTTGCTGGTTGTTAAAAAAACGTTTCATCGCATAAAATACGTCTGCCTTTTTTCGGAGAATATAATAGCGAAATTTCGGTGATTCTATTTTATTGTAGACTTGCATTAAAGTAGAATGGCGGTTGTACTGATTGACTTCCCCATAACCGAACATGCTTGATTTTTCAATTAATTCCTCGACAAGCGACACACATCTCCGATTATCCGATGTTAAATTATCACCGTCTGAGAAATGGAAAGGATAAATGTTATACTGTTCCGGTGGATATTTGGAATCGATGACTTCCAATGCCTTTCGATAGGCGGAAGAGCAAATGGTCCCTCCGCTTTCCCCTTTAGTGAAAAACGACTCCTCATCCACTACCTTTGCTTCGGTGTGATGGGCGATAAATTCGATGTCTACCGTTTCATACTTGGAACGCAGAAATTTGGCCATCCAGAAAAAGAAGCTTCTGGCCACGTATTTTTCAAATAATCCCATCGATCCACTCGTGTCCATCATCGCCAACACAACCGCCTTCGATTCCGGCTTCTCGATATCGTCCCACGTTTTATAACGGAGGTCCTCCGGATATATCGGATTGAATCCTGATTTGCCGGCCATTGCATTGCGTTTGTAAGCTTCCAGCATCGACCGCTTTTTGTCGATATTGCCGGTCAGCCCCTTTTTCCGGATATCCCGGAATTCAAAATGAGAGGTAACGATATTGTCTTTTTCCTTTTCTTGCAGGTTGGGCAGCTCCAATTGATGAAAAAAAGCTTCTTCCAATTCCTCAAAAGAAACCTCTGCTTCATAATAGTCATGCCCTGCCTGGTCACCGGCACCCGAGTCGTTTCCGGCGGCTTTCTGTGGTCTGCCGTCGCTTGCCACGACATCCCCCACGTTGCTGTCGCCGTCACCCTGCCCTGCATGTTTGTTTTTATCCTGGCTGTAACGGATTTTATATTCATCGAGGGAACGAATCGGAATCCGTACCATATCCTTCCCCCGGGACATAATGATGTTCTCTTCCGTTATTAAATCGGGCAGCTTTTTACGTAATACATCCTGGACTTTGTCTTGGTGGCGCTTCTGGTCATCGAACCCTTTTCTATGGAGGGACCAATCTTCTTCTGAAATCACAAAACTTTTCGAATCAGCCATCTATTACCCTCCTTTGTTTGATTATTTCTATAGTATGCAAGACAGGTTTATTTGATTAAAGATTTTGATAATTGGACGGTCTCTTTAGTTGGTAATTCCGTGTGATTGAATTTCAAAAGTGATGGTAGGATTGATTTCGATGTCGGCATAAGCCTTATTCCAATCAAGCTTTTCCAGGTCTTTGGGTGATACGCTTGCAGTCTTCGTCCAATACCGAGCGCCTCGGAATTCACTTCCTGTAATTGCTTTTGCTTCCTTTGTAAGATCTTTTTCTTCCAAAATCCGCAGCTTTATATCATCGGAGTGATGAAAAGCATCCACAAAATAGGCGATATTATCCTGTAAAGAAGTCATGTTCGTCACAGCCTCGTGTTTCCGCTTTTGTTCCTTCAGCTTTTTCTTCAAAGACCTAAAAGGTTTCATAACCAGCTGCCCTCACCTCTCAGAAAATATACAGATAGTATGAGACATACCGAATTTTACTCTAAAACGGAGTGGCAGGGACAGGCCCCCACCCAAGTAACACTGCGTCGCGCTAACACTGCAGTTTGTTGGGGGACTGTCCCCACGGTTTGCTGTCCCCATGGTTAGGAATGCAAGCGGCTTCCAGCTGGAACGGCTATGGATTTCTTGATAATGGCGACACGAGTGAATGCTATTCCGAATAGGATGAATAAGATATACAATACAGCCATGCTCATTCCGCCGATTGCTTCTCCGACGATAATGCCCAGTGCACCGAACATTTTTCCGACTTGGAAGACAAACCCGTTAAATGCCATATAAGCTCCGCGTTTGCTGTCATCAACAATATCAGCGAGCATAGACTGCCTGGTCGGCACGTACAGCAATTCACCGATGGAAAGCACCACAACAGCCAGGAATAAACCTGGAATATGGTTGGAAAATGCCATGAACGCATAGCCACTTCCGAACAGGATAAAACCAGCATACATAATCGGCTGTTCCGGTTTATTCTTAATCCAGTTGGAAATCACCGCCGTAAACAGGACAATCATAACCGTATTGACCACCGTCAGCAGGCTAAGCAATCTAACACCGTCGACCAACACGTCGTGTCCTTCAATCCAGGTAAATGCCCTAGGAACAATATCCTGTTCCAGCCGGACGGCGATAAAGTTGTTGCGCTGGAATTCCAACGACAAAATTGCAATCCCGCCAAGCGTGAACAATACGAATGGTAAATCTTTTATGACGGTCTGATAGCTCCGCAGCAACGGAAGCAGTCCGTAATGTTTTGGAGCCGCTGACTTTTCCGTTTGCAACGTCTCCTTGATTAAGACACTGGTCATCCATAGCGTGATGACGCTCATCCCCACCAGTCCAATCAACAATTCGAAGAAATGCGTTTTAAACAACCATCCGCCTATCATCAGCCCGAGCATCAACGAAAGGTTGACAGCCCAGTAGTTGATCGAATACATGAATGCCCTCGTTTCTTTTGTGCTGACATCAATCAGCATTGCTTCGGCAGCCGGGTTGATAAATCCGGTTGCAACACTGATGACAAGCATCATGGCAAAGGTCGCAATCGCTGATGTTCCCCAAGGAGCGTTGACCAGTAACATCCCGATAAAAGCAAACAGTTTCATTGTCTCTCCCATAACCATCAACCGTTTTCTGCCGAGCCTATCCGCAAGAAAACCTCCATACAAACCAGCCATAAACTGAACGACCACATTGATCAACAATAACATTCCAGCAGCAGCCGCATTGATTTTATCGGTGAAGTAAATCGCCATAAACGGAAAAATCATCGAACCGATGATCCGGCTAAGAAAAAAAGTATAAATACGAACGCGAATATTTGGGTGCAGTGACTTGAACATGCGGTACCCCTCCTTCTGCTTTCTATTTTGCCTTTTCTTAAAAGGGGTAAAAAGGGTATAATCAATCTATTAATGTCCCCTTTTCTGGAGGTGTAGCTTATCAAGGATTTATCGTATTATACATTGCGGGCCCATTTATATAGCAAAGAACAAAATAAACAGGTTACTTTTAAATTTGAGGAACTGGAAACGCTTTGGTTTTGCACGAGAAAAAATGTCAAACGAAAGCTGAAGAAATTCGAGGAAGAAGACAAATTAACCTATACGCCCGGAATCGGCAGAGGAAATCCATCCCGTTTAACCTTCCGTCAATCGTTTCAAAAAGAGGTCGAACAGTTTGTTCAAGAATCCATGCAGCAAGATAAACTGGATGATCTTATCCACTTGTTGCAGCTCCCTATACCCAAAGTATGGGTTGCAACTATCTCGCCGCAGCTGCAAAAAATGTTCGGTATGCAGGAGTTGAAGCAGGAGAAGGACGTTCTGCGCACGATTATCTCTCGGGATTTAAGTACGCTTGATCCGGTTTACAGTTCGATAACCGTTGAAAATCACATGATCCAGCAACTCGGTGATACGCTCGTCACGTATAGTGGAAAAAGAGATGAAATCCGCCCCCGTCTCGCCCATCATTGGCAGGTAGATGAAAACAATACCACTTGGACTTTTTACTTGCGAAAAGGAGTACGTTTCCATCATCAAGGCGTTTTCACAAGCGGCGATGTCAAGCATACATTGGAACGGTTTAAACCCGGCACACCGTTTTACTGGCTTGTAAGCGATATCTCGGAAATCAACTGTCCAAACAGATATCAAATCACCATTAAGTTAAACAGATCTAATCCCTTTTTTCTTCGCTATTTGAGCAGTATCAATCTATCCATCCTGCCCAAGGATGTACCTTTTGACGAACACCAATGGATTGGCACGGGGCCGTTTCGCCTGAAGGAACGCAACAAAAAGCGGATTGTTTTGGAAGCCTTTGACCAATACTTTCTCGAGCGTCCTTTTTTAGACCGGATTGAATTTTGGAAGATATCGATGGATACGGTGAAAACCGTCACCTATAACATAAGTGTTGACGAAGCATTCGAGGAGGGCATTCAGAAAAAAGAAGTGGAAACCGGCTTTCGCTTTCTCGCTTTCAATTTCACCAAACAAACTGCAGTACAAAACCCGCATTTCCGGACAGCGTTGTTTCACTTGCTTGACCCGTATAAAATGCACCACGCTTTGGGGCTGGAAATACCTGTGGAAGCCACCAGCTTTTTTCCGTGGAAATCAGGACAACGCAGCAGAGACATAGAACAGGTGCCAGGATTACTGCAGTTATCCGGTTATCAAGGGGAACCATTGCAGCTGTATTGCCTCGATTTTCCGAAAGCAAAAGAAGAAGCCGCATGGTTTCAGCGACAAGCTTCCCAATACGGCATTAGGCTAGAGTTGAACAGCTTTAGTTTGGAAGACTTTTACTCATTTACTTTCGACGACACGGCAGATATGGTTTTCATGGGGGAAGTTTCGACATCAGACTATCACTTATCCTTTTTAGGCGCCTTTTACAATGAAGTCCTGTTATTCAGACGTTTTATGGCACCAGACCAGCTCGAAAAAATCGACAACTGGCTGGAAGCATTCAAACAGTCCACAACCAATCAGGAAAGGGAAAAAATCATTGATGTGATGGAAGATTACTTGAAGGACAACCATCTGATCCTTTTTCAACATCATCCTATTAAAAACAGAATCTTCCACCCGATGATCCAGGATATCCGCTTTAAATCATTTGGCCAGGTAGATTTCCGAAAGTTGTGGGTGAAATAACAGACGACTGAGGGAGTCTGATCAAATTTATAGCTTGGCAGTCTTCCTCATTCGCTGAACGTTTCCGCACCTCCTTTCGTCCTTCATTCACTAGACGAAGGTC
Source organism: Sediminibacillus dalangtanensis (assembly GCF_017792025.1). Lineage (NCBI taxonomy): Bacteria > Bacillati > Bacillota > Bacilli > Caryophanales > Bacillaceae > Sediminibacillus > Sediminibacillus dalangtanensis. Next base: position 760,459 of record NZ_CP046956.1, on the reverse strand, counting down.
TTTTTTCTTCGTTTCCACGCCTGATTTTAGCAAGATGACTTCTAATTCGAGTTCTAAAGCGTTCCTCAAGATAACTAAAGTGAAAAGTTTTAATCCCTATGCTTATCCTCGTTGCAAAATTCGCTGTTGCGGTAAGGTAAATACTCCGTCTGAATGAATAGAAAAAACGCTCAGAAGTTTTTCACTTCTGAGCGTTTTTGTGCAACCGAACCCTTTAGTACCAAGATCCGCGGCTACTCTTATCCTTCCAACAATAAATCGTATGGATCTTCAAGCATTTGTTTTATCCGTACCAGGAATTGCACGGCATCTTTTCCATCTACGATTCTATGATCATAAGACATGGCCACGTACATCATCGGACGTACTTCGATGGAATCATCCGGCATGACGATCGGCCGTTTCTGGATGGAATGCATTCCGAGAATACCAACCTGTGGCGCATTTAGTATTGGCGTCGATAACAGCGATCCGAAAATACCGCCGTTTGTAATCGTGAACGATCCGCCTTGTAAATCAGCCATTTGCAACTGTTTATCCCGTGCTTTCTTGCCAAGATGTGCGATTTCCCGTTCCACACCAGCAAAATCGAGACGGTCGGCGTCACGGACAACCGGAACAACGAGTCCGTCATCGGTCGATACGGCTATACCAATATCATAGAATTTTTTCAGGACAAGTTCGTTGCCTTGGATTTCTGCATTGATCAGCGGGAATTCCTTCAAAGCACCGACGACAGCTTTCGTAAAGAACGACATAAACCCAAGCTTGACATCGTGTTTTTCCAAGAATTTATCCTTCCGCTCGCTGCGCAGTTTCATGATTGCGGTCATATCCACTTCGTTAAACGTTGTCAGCATGGCAGCGTTATGCTGCGCTTCCACCAAGCGGTTCGCGATCGTCTGACGACGGCGGCTCATTTTCACCCGCTCTACCGGTTTGTCGAATTCCGTTTTCTCGGAAGATTTCGCCGCCTGCTGCTTGTCTTGTTTTGGCGCTTCCGCTTGCTTTTGACCGCCTTTTGCTGCCTGGTCTACATCTTCCGGACGAATCCGGCCCAGCGGATCCCGCGGGTAAACATCGCTGAGATCAATGCCTAGTTCACGGGCACGCTTCCGGGCAGCAGGCGAAGCAACCGTGTCTTTGCTGCTAGAAGAAGTCTGTTCTTCCTTTTGACTAGAAGCAGCTGGCTTTTCTTCCGGAGCTGATTCCTGTTTGCTTTCCTCTGCAGGAGCTTCCTCTTTTGCAGATTCATCCTGGCTGTTATCTTCGGCACCGCCGGCTTCCCCATTTTCGTCCACTTTGGCGATGACGTCGCCGACTTCAACATCGTCGCCCTCTTCTTTTGTAAGCTCAACAATGACACCTGCATAGTCTGCGTTTACTTCGACGTTGACTTTGTCGGTTTCCAATTCCAATACCGGGTCGCCCTTTTCTACTTTATCCCCTTGCTTTACGAGCCATTCGGCGATAGTACCTTCTGTAATCGATTCTGCTAATTCCGGGACTTTAATTTCCTTCACTGGAATCTCCTCCTTTAGACAGCTTTAAGGCTTCCTGTACGATTCGTTTTTGTTCTGTTTTGTGTATGTTTGGCTCTCCAACCGCTGGTGATGACCGATCAGGACGACCGACATAACGCAACTGTTGATGTTCATCCAGAAGATTGTATAAAAGTTCTTTGACAAAGTTCCAGCTGCCCATATTTCTAGGCTCTTCCTGAACCCAGATTACTTCTTCGACATTTGGACAATCCTTCAGAACCTTTTCCAATTCTTTTGCCGGGAATGGATAAATTTGCTCCAACCGGATCACATGCGTATCCTTCACTTTCTCTTCATTCTGGCTCATCGTTTCAGCGATATCCACCATCACTTTGCCACTGCCGATGACCAGTCTTTTCGCTTTTTTCGTCGTCTTCGGAAGACCTGGCTGTGTAATTATTTTCTCGAAATTCCGCTCGCTGAACTCTTCTGCCGTAGAAGCCACACGCTGATTCCGCAACAAACTCTTCGGCGTCATCACCACAAGCGGACGAGCCGCATCTTTTCCTCTCAATGCTGCCTGGCGGCGTAACAAATGGAAGTACTGTGCACTGGTTGTCACGTTGGCGACAATCCAGTTGTTTTCAGCAGCTAGCTGTAAGAAACGTTCAAGTCTGGCACTGGAATGCTCCGGCCCCTGACCTTCGTAGCCATGCGGGAGCAATAGTACCATGTTTGATTTCTCTCCCCACTTGGCTCGGCCTGCTGCAATAAATTGGTCAAAAATCACTTGGCCTGCATTGGCGAAATCACCGAATTGTGCTTCCCAAAGCACCAGGGTATTCGGCGACTGAACGCTGTATCCATACTCAAAACCTAGCACTCCCGCTTCGGACAACGGACTGTTGTGGATGGCAAATGAAGCTTTCGCCTGATCCAATCCATGCATTGGACAGTAGGTATCCCCCGTTTCCACATCATGAAGCACCAAATGGCGATGGGCGAAGGTTCCTCTTTCGGAATCCTGGCCGGTCAAGCGTATGGAGACGCCATCTTGCAAAATAGAAGCATAAGCAAGCGTTTCGGCCGTTGCCCAATCCGCCTTGTTTCCTTCCTCCAAAGCTTCCCCACGTTTTTTAAGGATTTTTTCCAGTTTCTTAAACCCTTGGAAACCTTCCGGACGTTTGAGGAGACCTTCATTCAACTGCTTGAGCTGCTCAAGTGGGACAGCCGTTCTGATGTCGTCGAGGCCGTTGGACAACGCCTCTGGAGCCGGCTTCGGTTCTGGTTCGTCCGTTTTGTTTTCCATCATATTATCGAAAATACCCTTAAGCTCCTGCTCCCGTTCTTTTTTAAACTTCTCATAATCGCTATCGCCGATAACCCCTTCTTCTTGAAGGCGTTTCGCGTAAACGACAGCAACCGAGTCATGTTTATCGATTTCTTTGTATAATTGCGGCTGTGTAGCTCGCGGTTCGTCCATTTCATTATGACCGTAACGACGATAGCCGACTAAATCGATCAGAAAATCTTTATGGAAAGTCTGCCGATATTCATATGCCAGCGCCATAGCGGACACACACGCCTCCGGATCATCCGCATTGACATGGACGATCGGAATTTCAAATCCTTTCGCCAAGTCACTCGCGTATCTGGTTGACCTGCCTTGATCCTGACCGGTAGTGAAACCGACCAGGTTATTAGCGATCAAATGCAGGGTGCCGCCTGTCCGGTAACCAGGCAAATCGCTCATATTCAAGGTTTCAGCTACGACGCCTTCACCGATGAAAGCAGCATCTCCGTGAATCAAAATGCTGAAAGCCCGGTCCTGACTTTGAACAGGCGCGCCTGCTTGGTCAATATCTTCCTGAGCGGCTCGTGTAAAGCCTTCCACAACCGGATTCACAAATTCGAGATGTGAAGGGTTGTGGGCCAAGGTAATTTTAGTCGGTGAAACCTTGTCTTCTCCCAAGCTTTTCACTGCCCCAAAATGATACTTCACATCTCCTGTCCAGCCATAATTGATTCCTTTGGAACCGGCTGACGGCATCAATTCTTTATCTGATGAATAATGAAATTCAGAAAATATTTTGTCATATGGCTTGCCAAGCACGTGGGTCAACACGCTTAAACGGCCCCTGTGAGCCATCCCCATCAATATTTCCTCGGTCTCATCCGTGAAGGAGTTATTGACCGCTTTATCCAGCATCGGCACCATCATTTCCAAGCCTTCGATGGAAAATCGTTTTTGCCCGACAAAGGTCTTGGCAAGAAAACTTTCAAATCCTTCTACATCTGTCAGCCGCTTCAACAGCTGCCTTTTTTCTTCTTGACTCAATGACAACGCAAAGGCGCCGGTATCGATTTTATCTTGGAGCCATTTCCGCTCGTCATCATTATTCACATGATCATATTCAAAAGAAGTAGTACCCGCATAATTCTTTTTCAACAAGTTGACTACTTCAAGTGCATTGGTCACATTACCTGGAGCTTCTTCCCAAATCCAACTCGCAGGAATCGCTTCCAAATCTTCGTTCGTCAGGTTATAATAAGCCGGATTGACCAACTCCGAGTTGCGATCCTTCTCTTTTCCGACAGGATATATGTCCGCTTCTAGATGTCCATAACGGCGAATAGCCTCCACAAGTTTCATTGTCGAGGTTAGTTTCTTAATATCACTGGCTGAAGTTGTCGCTGAATCGGTTTGCTGCAATCCCCCTGTTTGTGTCAACCATTCAGGTGCCCCGTGCTGATCGAACATTTCTTTCAGAGATGTATCGATTGTCGAGGGGTCTTGTTTGTACAATTCGTACTGTTCTTCAATGTACCCCATGTTTGGACCATGAAAATTTTCCCAGAATCTTCCACTAGATTCTTGCTGTGTCACGACTTATACCCCCATTAGAAGTTCACTTTCTCCATCAATTAGACGTCACTGAACATTCAATGACCATTATAGAACTGACCTCTTTCTACATCAACTAATATACCCTATTTTATACAAGGAAACAATAACCTACCGACACCATCTATCAAAATAATCGAAATATAAAATAATTATATGTAAACAGCCTTGGCACCGTTATTGCGGAGCCAAGGCTATAAGCAGACGGTTATGGAAATTCAGCGGGCATCACGAGAACTTGCTCTGCGAAGTAGATGCCTAATGAAATAGACATAAACAGTACAAGTTGTCTATGGCAGTACTGTTGTAAAAAACAACCACAAACTGAACTGCTGCAATGCATGTCCAACACTTAGCAACTGAGCCGCACCTTGCCAGGTGCTCGAATGGACAAGAAGAAGCGTTCCTTACATGCCTTGAAACGTTTACACTGGAAAAGGGGGGCGCTGGACAACGTCCTGATTAAAACGTATATTTCTTGTCTTTCAAAAAAGCTTGCAGATAGACCTGACAAAGGTTTTTCTGCAAGCTTTAGCCTTCTAATAAAAAATCATGCAATCATCGGTTCAACAAGCTGCCGACGTAACGCAGCAGTTCATTCGCCGAAGTGGAATTGTAGCCGTACTCATCGATCAGTGTGGCGACCACTTCATTGATTTTCTTGAGCTGTTGTTCATCCGGTGTCTTGCTCGATGTCGTAATTTTGACAACGTCTTTTAAATCGGCAAATAGTTTTTTCTGAATTGCTTCCCGCAAACGTTCATGTGATTGATAATTGAACTTTTTCCCTTTACGGGCATAGGCAGAAATCCGGATCAAAATCTCTTCCCGGAACGCTTTTTTGGCATTTTCAGAAATACCGATCTGTTCCTCGATCGAACGCATCAGTTTTTCATCCGGGTGCATTTCATCCCCTGTCAGCGGATCATGTAGTTTTGCTTTGTTACAGTAGGCTTCGACATTATCAAGATAGTTTTCCATCAATGTCCGTGCCGACTCTTCATACGAATAAACGAATGCCTTCTGCACTTCTTTTTTGGCGATTTCATCGTATTCTTTTCTGGCGATCGAAATAAAATTCAAATATCTTTCCTTGTCATCTTTAGAAATGGACGCGTGGCTGTCGAGACCATCCTTTAGTGAACGCAAGACATCAAGTGCATTGATCGAGGTCATTTCCTTCTTGATGATCGTCGAGGATATCCGGTTGATGACATAACGCGGATCAATCCCGCTCATTCCTTCATCTGCATATTCTTTCTTCATTTCAAGTACGTCGGCATCACTATAGCCTTCCACATTCTGACCGTCATACAGATACATTTTTTTGAGCAGACTGATGCTGCCGCGATTGGACTCTTTCAATCTGCTTAAGACCGTGAACATGGCTGCAACCCGGAGTGTATGCGGTGCGATATGGACATCTTTTATGTCGCTTTCCTTGATCATTTTTTCATAAATCCGTTCTTCTTCACTCAACCGTAAATTGTATGGAACCGGCATGACAATCATCCTGGAATGAAGCGCTTCGTTCTTTTTATTGGCAATAAATGATCGGTATTCGGATTCGTTCGTGTGAGCCACAATTAGTTCATCGGCAGAAATAAGGGCGAATCTGCCCGCCTTGAAATTTCCTTCCTGGGTGAGAGAAAGTAAGTGCCATAGGAACTTCTCATCACATTTCAGCATTTCCTGAAACTCCATGATCCCGCGATTGGCCTTGTTGAGTTCCCCATCAAACCGGTAAGCGCGCGGATCGGACTCTGAGCCGTACTCAGCAATGGTCGAAAAATCTATCGACCCGGTTAAATCTGCTATGTCCTGTGATTTCGGGTCGGAAGGACTAAAAGTACCGATTCCTGTTCGTTTATCTTCAGAAAAGAAAATCCGCTCCACCATGACATCTTCTATTCGCCCATCGTATTCCTTTTCAAGGCGCATGGTATTCAGCGGAGACAAGCTCCCCTCAATTTTCACACCATACTGTTCTTCAAAATCCGACCGTAAATGCGGGGGAATCAAATGCAATGGATCCTCATGCATCGGACAGCCCTTGATTGCATAAACAGCTCCTTCATCGGTCAACGTGTACTCCTCCAACCCCCGCTTCAACAGGGCAACCAGTGTCGATTTCCCTCCACTTACAGGTCCCATCAAAAGCAAGATCCGCTTTTTTACATCGAGTCTTCTTGCCGCTGGATGAAAATATTCCTCTACCAGACGTTCCAGCGCTTCATCCAATCCGTATAGCGCATCGGAAAAAAAACTGTATGTCTTTACTCCGTCTTCACGCTCCGTGACTCCCTTATGCTTAATCATGTTATAGACCCTTGAATGGGCAGATTGAGCTAAATAAGGCCGTTCCTTTAACAGATCCAGATAGTCCGCGAAGGTCCCTTCCCATTTCAACTTTTTCTGATCTTCTCTATGATCCTGGATTTTTTTCAATATATCCATCTCTACGCCCTCCCTGAAGAATTTAGCAAAAACTACCCAGCAGTATGTTCAGTACAGGTTTCCACTGCTCCTGTTCCTTTTTTGGTGCCCATAAGAAAAGATGGTTACTTTAATCTATGTAAACACCCTTGTGAACATGAATGATAGCAACAGGTAACCTGAGGATAAGGAAATCCTCCGTTTTCAGAAGCATGGAGGGGACCTGCCGGTTCGGAGTTCACAAGCTTCTCATAATTCGTTATAATAGAGGTAAGATACGCTACATAAACAATTACTGCCTGATGGGGCACAGAACATAAAGGAGGACGCCTTCCATGAGTATGAATATTGCATTGATTTTGGGTGTAACCATTGTATTCCTTACTTCCATTTTCACAGCCGGAAAAGATTCAAAACAAACACCAAAACGATAAGGTGTTTCCTGCTTAACTTATGTTTGCTAAGATATTCAGCCAATAGAAAGAGACCAAGAATAAATGTAAGTCCCTTCGAAGAGTGAGTGGGATCGGTTATAGCGGAAAAGTAATACAAAACAGAACGCTTTGGTTTTGATAACCAATCGTTCTGTTTTTTTATTGTCTGGTTTAGGCGAAATATCCATAATATGAAAATAGAATCGCCTGGTAAGGGACAATGAAATACTTAAATAGGGCTAAGGCGATTTACCATTACTTCTTCTTTTTTCTTTTACCGATAATGACAACCGTTGTAAATACAATGATTAGTAAAAACAATCCTTCATCCAAAAAATCCCCTCCATCATTTAATAGCGGAGCATCTGATGCGCACTGTTTCACTCGTTGAGATTTTTTTTAAAATACTTACGAAACGCAGGATGATTCTAAGATAATTAAGCGAAGAACTCCAAAATAATTACGATTTGAGCTGCTTATTAGGGGGAGCCATTTCTCTGCGGAAACGGAACCGTTATTCTTAGCGGGAATTTCTTATACGCGTTGCACACGGAAATGTAAACGGATGATTAATACAAAAACCAGCCGTCTATCCGGCTGGTTTTTTACGTTTATATTGCTTTAATGCAAACCTGGAAATCCCTGTTGCCTCAACGCTTCATATACGATGATTGCCGCGGTATTGGATAAATTCAGGGAGCGGACCATATCATTCATGTGAATTCGTAAACACTTATCCTCTTTTCCCTCAAGCAGCTCTTTCGGAATACCATTCGTTTCCCTGCCGAACACGAAAAACAAATCTTCATCCGGCTGATTGAAATCAAAGTCGGTATAATGCTTGGTGCCGAAGTTTTCAATATAGTAAAAATTCCCGTCCGGGTACGTTTGGTACAGTTCATCCAAGGAATCATAATAATGGATGGTGACATCCTTCCAATAATCCAAACCTGCTCTGCGTACCATCCTGTCGTCGGTGGAAAAACCAAGCGGTCTGATCAGATGAAGTGTCGTACCAGTAGCCAGGCAGGTACGTGAAATATTCCCCGTATTGGCGGGTATTTCTGGCTGAAATAAAACTACGTGTATTGCCACTTTTTTCACCCCAAATAGTTAGTAACCCGCTTATTATATCACAATCATCAGGAGTTACGTGTACACTGTGGGCATTGATGCAATCCTTCAAACGTCATTCACCGATCCGGAAAAATTTATACTGACAGTCTTCCGTCCAGGCCATCGAGTCCCGGTATTCCCAATAGCGATGCCGGCTGTTGTCGGTATGGGCGTTGACAAGCGGCTCGCCGTTTGTGTCCTTTGACACGACGATCGTATTATGATCCCACCGCCCATCCCCTTGAAAATCATAACAAATCACATCACCAGGAAGTAAATCACTCGCCCTTTCCACTTCTTTTCCTTTTAATCCTTGTGTCGACCCGCTCAAGTACCAGCGCAAAGAATGGGCAACAGCCCAGCTGTAACTCCAGCTGTCCGCCTGATACCACCAGCCACGCCCTTTGTCGGGCATTCCCCACATCGGTGCTCCGCCGGCATAGAGACATTGGGATACATAGCTGGTACAATCCACGGCAAATTTTTGAAACTCGGGGTTGTAATCGTTCCACCAGCGCTCTGCATATTGGACTGCAGCCCGTCTGTCATAGTCGAAGCGTTGCGAACGCGCTTCCTCTTTGCCGAATACTTCGATGACCGGAAGCGATTTTGCCGTCTTGGTAGGAAGAACCAGCTCATCACTTGCTACTCGACCCGCCTGGATGATAGCAGTATGGCGGCGCTGCTCTTCTTCATGATAAAAAGAATTCCCTTGTTTGATAAAGAATACTGCCAGTAAATCATACTCAATTCTGCATTGATCCTGTTGCTCTTGACTTTTCCGCAGTAGTTTTCCTTCCCCTCTGATTCTCGGCACCTTATTTCCGCGCTCTTCATGCAGACGTTTTTTCCGTGCAATCCAATTTTCCGGCTCCCCATCGTTTCTCTGCTCCAGAAGATGCTGCCAATACGCCGTCAATAGTTGTTTGTCATCCATGCGCGTATCCCTCCTAATTAACTTATATGAGGGAAATCACGTTCTCTGAACAAAAAAAGCCCGCTCCATCCAGTTGGACAAGCGGGAACGGTATATATGATATTTTGTAAACGGAGCACATACCAGACAAGGAGCAGTATGTTTTTGCACATCAAGCATGCTGTCTGGCAGTTTCGTTGAACTCGAGTCCTTTATCCATTTCCACTAGCACTTGTTCATCTGTTTCTCTTTGTTTGGCTGCTTCGATAGCTGCGAAAGCCTCTTCCGTACCAATTTTCCCCAATGACCAGGCCGCAGTCCCGCGGATGACTGGTCGTGGATCTTCTTTCATCAACCGGATTAGCTCGTCTACGGCACTTTCTTCCTTATAATGGCCGAGAGCGATGATCGCATTGCGTTGAATCGGTTTTTTTCCTCGCCAAGAACCGGCAATATCGCCGAATTTTTCTTTAAATTCCCGGTTGGACATGGAGAGCAGCGGCACAAGCTTCGGTTTGACAACCTCGGGGTCTGGCTCCATTTCCGGATGCAAGTGAAAATCTTTCTTGCGATTCTTTGGACAGACAAGCTGACACGTATCACAGCCATAAATCCGGTTTCCTAGTTTCCCCCTGTATTCATCCGGCAAGAAGTCCTTTGTCTGCGTCAAAAAGGCGATACACTTCTGGGCGTTCAATTGGCCGCCTTGGACCAATGCTCCTGTCGGACAAGCATCGATACACTTGGTGCATTCCCCACAGCTGTCTTCGACTGGTTCATCCGGTGTGAATGGAACATTGGTGATCATCTCTCCTAAATAAACATACGAACCGAACTCAGGAGTGATCAGGGTAGTGTTTTTTCCGCTGAACCCGATGCCGGCCCGTTCTGCAACAGCACGATCTGAGAGCTCTCCGGTATCAACCATCGATCGATAGCTAAAGCCGTAAACCTTCTCCGAAATGAACGCTGCCAGTTTCTCCAATTTATCCCGTAAAATATCATGATAATCTTTTCCCCAGGACGCACGGCAGAACAGACCGCGCCGCTCCCCTTTCTTGCTCTTCGGGGCGTCCTTCAGTCTGGAGGGATAGGCAAGGGCAATCGAAATAATCGACTGCGCCTCAGGCATCAGCTTGACAGGATTTGTACGTTCCTCGATTGAACCCTTTTCAAAGCCTGACTGATAGCCAAGATCCTGCTGTCGCTCCAACCGTGACTTTAGCTCGGTAAATACGTCCACAGAAGCAAATCTAACCTTATCGATGCCAATGGACTTGCTATAGTCTATAATCTCCTGCTTCAACTCCTCGTAGGCCATCCACATCCCCTCCTTTCCTTTTACTGAAGGGGCCAGTCCCCCGACGAGTCGGGGGACTGACCCCAAAAATCCCAAACACACTCAATCTCGATAACCAAAGCCCGCCACTTCGGCATTCTATCCATTGCGGGGACTGTCCCTCTGTGGGTTCGGGGACTGACCCCAGCTTGACCCCAGCTTAGCTGATCCCAGTTTAGCTGTTGCTGATGTCTTTGACTTTGGCGGTGCGTATGCGGTTCAGGGTGGCTGCTATTTCGAACCGGCGTGGTCTGGCCAGGTCGCCGGGATGCTGGTCCGGAAACGGTGCGAAGGATGCGAGTCCTTTTCGGTCTATTTGTGCCTCGATTGCGTCCAGCATTTCTGCCAGTGAACGGTCGTTTGCCAGCCACTTTTTCTGATCCAGATGGCGGATGATTTCGGCTATCATTCTCGTTTGCGAAGCATCAACTAACTGTTCGACATAGTGTAAATTAATATCGGTCCGCCCCATGATAATCGTCGTCAGTCCTTTTGCCTGGACTTTATGCTTTTTCCCTTGGCTGGTTTGTAAGCTGCCGGGCAAAAAACGGCGGTTCGGCAGACTTCCAAATGGTTCCCTTTCCTGACGCTGACGATTAAAAGGATACTTATCGGCAATTTCACGGGCTCTATCCGTAACATTATAAGGCTGATAGCGATCCATCATGATCACTTGATCGGCAGCATCGAAATAATCACCCGATCCGCCCATTACAAGGATTGTCGACACATTGAGCTGATCGCGCATTTGCCGTATTTTATCAATAAACGGTGTGATTGGTTCCTTTTCTTTCACGACCAGCTCCTGCATCCGTTGATCCCGGATCATAAAATTGGTCGCACTTGTATCCTCATCGATCAGAACAGAACCAGCCCCCGCCTCCAATGCTTCCACTACATTGGCAGCCTGCGATGTACTTCCGCTGGCATTTTCCGTGGAGAACCCGCTTGTATCCTCCAGGTGCGGGAGATCATTGATAAAAGGCGATATATTGACCGTGCTTACCTGCCGCCCGTCTTCGGCACGCACTTTCACCGCAGTCGGATCGGTCAACACATATTCTCGCCCGTCGCCTTTGATATGATGGTAAACCCCGCGTTCGATTGCATGAAGCAGGGTGCTTTTCCCATGGTATCCACCACCGACAATCAGGACAATCCCTTTTGAGAGCGCCATTCCTGTAAGCGGCTCTTTCCGATGAGGCACCTCGATCGATACCCTGTTTTCGTCGGTACTTTTAAATGGGACTGCCTGCTTCATCGGCCGGTTGCTGATCCCACTCTGACGTGGAAGGATTGCCCCATCTGCGACAAAAGAAATCCAGCCATTTTCCTTCATTTTTTGCCTGATTGCCTGATGTTGATCGGCTAACTGAACACTCGCTTCAATTTCTTTATCCGAAATGGAAAAAATCGATTTTTCCATAATGGCGGGAATCACTTCAAAAAACAGTTTTTCGGCTTCTCTGCCGTTAATCCTCCTGCCATTTGCCGGCAGGCCGATCGATAAGCAGATCGTGGTAAAACCAGGGTCAAGCTGAACAGCACTGCGTTCCAGAATTTCCTGACCAGGACTGTCGATGGCAATCAAGCCGCTTTTCCCGGATCCTTTACTGTACACTGTATTATCCTTGATTGCCTTGGCGACCGCTCTTGCAATTCGATCTTCGCTATATATTTTCCGCTGGCGATTCTCTTTCCAGTCGGGGTTGATCCTTCGATAAGCATCCGGCACAATCAAACGGATCTTCGAAGGAGAAGCAAACGGATCTCCTTGTACGTAATCGATGACAAGCTCATAACGATGAAAGGAATAACGTCCTTGAATCCCTTTATACCCTTTATAGCTTTTTCCATCAATTTGCTGCAGCTTTCTTTGCAGTTCTTTCATCTCTGACACCTCTTTTAAACACTGACTAATTCTAGGATACAATCTTCCATGACTTCCTATCAAGCGAGCATCTTCGGAGACATCCAGTTAATTTTAACCAAATTAAAAACGCAATGCCTCGTTGCTTTAAAAACGAAACACTGCGTTAGCTCATAAGTCCATTGGAGCGGGTGAAGGGAATCGAACCCTCATCATCAGCTTGGAAGGCTGAGGTTTTACCACTAAACTACACCCGCATATTCATTACATTGTTTTCCACGTTCTTTATTTGAATCCGCACCTGCATCTCAAATGTTCCGGCGAATTTGTTATTTCCTTGAAGTGATGTTTATCATTATAACAACCGGACTCAGGTGTTGCAATAGGTAACTATCATTTTTTGTCGAAAAAATTTACTGATCTTTTAACCAAGGATCGCAACCTGGCAAACATTGTGAAATGGACGCTATGGAAAACGGTAATGTGATTCATGCCCGACAACCATTCCATCATATAATACAAGGTTATTCTATGCTATACTCTTTTATAACTGTTAACTTTGAAAAAGGAGGACTCCTTCCATGATTTATTCGCAAGTTTTGTCCCAAACAAATTTTGTGAACGAAGACGAATTAATGTACCCGTTCCAGGAACGCGGACTTCAGTTCGGGGATGGTATATATGAAGTCATCCGTGTCTATCAGGGAAAATATTATTTAATGAACGAACATGTCGACCGGCTTTTCCGATCGGCAGAAGCAGTCAAACTGACATTGCCATTTACGAAGGAAAAGCTTTTTCAACTACTGGATAATTTGCTGAAAGTGAACCAGGTAAAAGGAGATGCCAAAGTCTATCTTCAGGCAACCCGGGGTTCGGCATTGCGCGATCATGTCTTTCCAGATGTGGAGGCCAACTTTTATGCCTACGTCCAGGAATTGCCACGACCGATCGAAAAATTGACCAACGGTGTAGCCGCAATCACCCAGCCGGATGTGCGCTGGCAAAACTGTTACATCAAAAGTCTGAACCTGCTTCCGAATGTGCTTGCTAAACAGGAGGCAAAAGAGCGAGGTGCATTTGAAGCAATCCTCCATCGTGATGAGACGGTAACAGAATGCAGTTCCTCCAATGTTTACATCGTGAAGGATGGAAAAATCCATACCCACCCGGAAACGAACAACATTCTGCACGGTTGTGTCCGTTCCAGAGTAAAGGTGCTCGCTCGACAATTGGATATCTCTATTATCGAAAAAGCGTTCTCCATTGATGACCTGCAACAAGCAGACGAAGTGTTCCTTTCGAGCAGCACGGCCGAAGTCATGCCGATTGTGGAAATCAACGGGAATAAAGTTCACTCAGGAGAACCCGGACCTGTTACGAAAAAACTGCAAAAGGCGTATGAAGAAGACGCCGGTCTGACTACATCTATATTCGCACAAGTAAGATAACGTAAGAGGTCGGGACAAAAGCAAGACCACTAAAGTACAAACCGAACGAATTCTAACTGCCAATCAAATTCGTTCGGTTTGTATTTGTATATTCTCTTTTTATCCTGTTGTTTGATGTGTGCTTCGAATCGCTACGGCAAGATACTAAGATACTACACGTTCCACGGCCACGGCTTCCATTTCCTCCGAAAGCACCAACCGCTTTCTTGCGGGATTTTCAGTTCGTGCTGTTCCCGTTGGAGTCTCCGTATCTTGCCTTCGCTACGTTTTTGTGCTCTGATTTCCACACGATAAAGACAAGATGAACCGTATTCTTCTATTGGCTGATAGGTATCTAAACAGTGACGAAAAGGAAAAATCAGCATGGGGATTCCTTTATTCTTTAAAAATAGGACAAAAGCATAAGGATAAAGAAGTACTCCTGGTTTCCACGCAGCTTCGCTTTCTATCCGTAACGGCAATAGGCAAAGCGGATATAACACCAAGAGAGAAAACTTCTCCATCAACGGAGGCAAGGTGCGTAGACTCCAGCGGGATAAGCGCGAGCTGAAGATCCACTTGGCAATGCGATATTCTTTGCCAAGTTAGCTGAAGCCGTGCCCGCGGAAAGCGAAGTACCTTGCCGGAGTGGAAAATTGCACTTTCATGAGAAGGGTAGAACGGTTTGCTTTTTGCTCATCTATAAAAACCGAACGAATTTAGGAATCGTTCGGTTTTTATTAGGTCACGATGCTTTTCTCCCAGGCTCTTTTGGTTTTCCTTCGGAACGAACCACGATTCAGCTTTCTTCTAAAAAGTGATTGATTTTTCTAAAAATAATGGTATGATTAAAAATCTGTCACCAGAAAAACAAAACAAAATTTCCCATTCATTTTTGCAGTTTTTCTTCATCATCGAACCCACAAACATCCACATCTAAGCTTTAAAACTATGGTTATCGGGAGGGATTAACCCTTGAAAAAAATCGCCATTATCGGCAGCGGCGGAGCCGGAAAATCAACTTTGGCCAGACAATTGGGCGAGATTCTCCACTTGCCCGTCTACCACTTGGATGCTTACTTTTGGAAACCAGGATGGCAGCCAATCAGTAAAAAAGAACTGCAAAAACTGCAGCAGGAAATCATTCAACAGGATGCATGGATCATTGACGGGAACTACGGATCCACCATGGAATTACGGCTGCAGGCAGCAGACACCGTGATTTTTCTCGATTATTCCACCTTGAGATGCTTGTATGGCATCGTCAAACGAAGGATTCAATACCAGGGGAAAACCCGTCCCGACATGGGAGTTGATTGCCGGGAAAAACTTGACCTCGAATTTTTTCTATGGGTTGCCAGATTCAAAAAAAGAAGAGCCCCAGCCATCAAAGACAAGCTGAGGAACACCAACGACATTACCATCTATCATTTAAAAACACCCAAGCACACCAAAAAATTGCTCAACCAGCTAAAAGCTTGATCACCTGACTTTACATAGCTACGGTTCTGTTGCTTCACAGCATGTTCGATCAAATGGTAAAGCGGGCGACTGCCTTATCCAGCTCTCTTGCATATTCCGCCAAAGTCGCGGCGCTGTCCGAAACTCCGCTGATTTCTTGTTTCTGTTCAAGAATCGAAACAGAGGCTTGCTCAAAACCACCTGAAAATTGGTTGGTGATAGCCGCAATTTTATCGACCGATTGGTTAATGTCTTTGCTGTTTAAACTCAGCTGTCTGATTGTCTGAGAGATGGTTTGGATTCCTTCGGCCATCCCTTCCATCTCTCCCCGGATATGGTTGAAACTTGTCTCCGTCTCCAATGACTGCTGTTTTCCTTCTGTGATCTGCTCATAGCCGTCCGTTAGGGAAGCGGAAACCTTCGCTGTATCCGTCTGTATTCCAGAAATCATCCTGGTGATTTCACTGATTGAAAGCTCGACCTGTGTTGCGAGCTTCCGAACTTCTTCGGCGACAACGGCAAAGCCTTTTCCGGCAGTGCCTGCCCTGGCTGCCTCAATCGAAGCATTAAGCGCAAGCAAATTGGTTTGTGCAGCAATTCCTTTGATCACTTCCACCAAATGAGAGATTTCCTTGGAGCTCTGATCCAAATTGCGCATTTTTTTAACTGCACCTTCAAAAATAGCATGGACTTCTTTCATCTGACTTGTTGTACTTTTCATCGACTCGCTTCCGGCCTGCGTGGCAGATAGAACTTGTCGGGAAGAATCAGCCAGCTCGGCTCCTTTTGCATCTACCCGATCAATATCCTGGTAAAAACTACTGACAATTCCATGGATACTCTGTGAAAAACCAGCTTGCTCCTGGGAGCTCGCCGATAATTGCTGCATGGTGGAAGCTATATTTTCACTTGCCTGCTGTACTTCGTTGGAATGACGGTGCAAAAAGTTACTTTGCCCTGAAACTTTGCGTGATGTTTGCTTTATATGGCCGACCATCTCCTTGATTCTCTGATTCATCTTGTTCACCGCTTGAGTCAGTTGGCCGATTTCATCTTCCCCTTGGTAATCGATTTCTTGGTTGGTCAGGTCGCCATCGGCAATTCGATGACTGACTTCCACGATTTGCTTCAGCCCTTGTCTAAGAGAGCGGGCAATAAGGATCGCCATGCCGGCACTAACAATACTGACAATCAGTACAACCGCTGCCATGGAAATCATGCCTGTCCGGATTCTGTTTTCTGCGATAGAGATCAATTTGTTACTGTCTGCCTGAACCTCCGCTTTAAGCTGATCAAGCAGTTCGACATTCTGATTGCGCAGCGAGGAAATTTCCAAACGTGCATCGGTATAAATCGACGTGTCTCCTCTTACTACCGACGGGACGACATTATCGACAAACAGCTTATCGATTTTCTGGTTGTTTTTTTCTATTTGCTGGAACGTCCCAGCCGCCGGGGTATCAGCTACAGCTGAAGAGACCTCTTCTATTTTTTCATTCAAACTATTGCGAAGCTGGCGGTATTCTTGCTGGTCCTCACTTCGTAAAAAGGTTATGTAATCGGCGATACGAATGTCTTTCGATCTTATCAAAGAACCTATTTCCGTCATCTGTACCGCCCGTTCTTCCTGAAGTTTTATATGGTGGATATCCTTCACCAAACTAATCAGTAAACTACCCATAATAACCGCTGCTGTAAGATAAAGGCCAATCGTCAAAAATGCCTGTAACAACAGTTTACGACTAATGGTAATGTTCTTCCATTTTCCATTTTTTAATAGGAAGCGACTTATGGCTGATCGTCTTGTTGCATGCTCTTTGTTTTTATTGCCTGTCCAAAACTTTATCCCCATTTCCCCCTACCACCTTCTTATTCTGCTTTGTCTATCTGTAGCAAATTTTAAAAGAACCTGTCGGGGAATACCATACATTCGGCAATACTTTACAAAAACTTTAAATGAGAAAACGGGAAGGGTCTTGAGCAGAGTAATTCCGGTCAAATTCGTTCGGTTTTTATTTGTATCTTCTCTTTTTATCCTGTTGTTTGATGTGTGCTTCGAATCGCTACGGCAAGATACTACGCGTTCCCGCGGAAAGCGAAGTACCTTGCCGGAGTGGAGAGTTGCACTTTTCATGGGGGTAGAACGTTTGCTTTTCTCATCAAAAAAACCGAACGAATGGCGGAATCGTTCGGTTTTCATTTTGGTTACGATGCTTTTGTCCCAAGCTCTTGCTTTCTTTATTTACGATCGTCTTCCTCTTCGAGCCGTTCCATTTCCCGGTGTGTTTGCGGGAAACCGTTGGCAACCCACTCTGATCGATACTCATGATCTAGTCCTGTCAACCCTTTTTCCGCCTCATCCTCGGGGGCGTCAGGGCTCGCGATTTCATCTTTTTTTTGGATGGTTGGATCAAGATTGGAAGAACCCTTTCCGCTTTGCATTTTTGCGTCTGCCTGATCGATCATTTGTTTTTCCTTATTCATCATTTCCATTTGCTTATCGATGACCGTTTTGGCCTTTTGCATGGTTTTGCTCGCACCTGTTTTGACTTTTTCCATCATATCATTACTGTTCACGCTGCCTTTTCCTGATTTCTCCTGATATTTCTTTACAGCCATTACTGTTCCTGCTGACACCAAAGCCGTAGATCCGGCAATCATACCCATCGTTGATTTTTTCATATGAATCCCCTCCGTTTAATTAGCCGTAATAAATAATTGTGCTAATAATCTATATCCTTTTTCAGCAAAACCTAAACGATATCATGATAGATTGCCGCTTAGACAGGCAACGGAGCCGTTGTATTGCATAAATTAACAAAGGATATAGAAAGGGGCAGATAACATGGATAAAGAATGTAAAATTAATGTAGGAAAGTATAGGATGAATGTCCGTCTCTTCAATCAAGGAAATGGGCGGGATGTCGTTGTTTTGATCCATGGAATCCCGACAAATTCCCACTTATGGGACTATGTAATACCTTACCTAAAGAAAAACTATACGGTAGTAGCAGTAGACATGATCGGATACGGAAAATCAGATCGGGGACCCAGCGAAGATTTGACCTTACCGAAACAAAGCCAATATATTCTTAAAGCAATGGATCAGCTTCAAATCGAAAAAGCTCATTTTATCGGTCACGATCTTGGCGGAGGAATTGTGCAAATTATTGCAGTCCATCATCCCGAACGGATGAAAAGCATGGTCGTTATTGATGGCGTTACGTATGCCAACTGGCCGTTGCCTATCGTGGAATCAATCAGATATCCAACTGCGGAAGAATTCGTTCCGTCACCGTTGTTCATTGAACGAATGCTGCGGGAAGGGGTTTATTTTCCTTCCATGTTGACGCCTGGCCTGCTGAAAAAATTCACAACTCCATTTCATACCCCATCAGGACCAGAGGAACTCCAACAAGCCTCCTTCGCCCTGAACCATCATCAAACAGAAGACCTTGTTCACTTTCTACCAAAAATCAACAAACCCGTTACCCTGCTATGGGGACAGCACGACCGATT
Organism: Sediminibacillus dalangtanensis; assembly: GCF_017792025.1. Classification (NCBI taxonomy): domain Bacteria; kingdom Bacillati; phylum Bacillota; class Bacilli; order Caryophanales; family Bacillaceae; genus Sediminibacillus; species Sediminibacillus dalangtanensis. Next base: position 741,549 of record NZ_CP046956.1, on the reverse strand, counting down.
CCTTGTCCCATACTGGGGAAGGGTCCTTCATCAGACCATTCCCGGGTCTTCCTTTACGATCATACCAAATGCCAGCCATTATTCCATGATTGACCAACCAACACTTGTGGCAACCGCCTTTTTGGAGCATTTGGAAATAAGCTAAGCAAACCGTAACTGTTGGGCCACGCCAGAATTTTTATTCCATAAAAATACACCGCAGCCTCTGGGAGTTGCGGTGTATTTTTGCGGTTACTGCATTTGTCCGGATTGAAACTGATTCGGCTGGCTGGCCATTTGATTGGGCATCGGCTGAAAAGAAGTGGCCATGCTGGAAGTTTGCTGGGAGTTAAATTGAGCTGGTTGATAGTGGCCTTTTTGATTCATCCAGCTCCACATCTCATATGCCATTTCCTGGCACAAATTAGCGCCATTTACATGGTAACTTCGCAGCTGTGGGTCCACACATTCGTTTGCCCACTGCATCCCCATCATGGCTCCTGCCTTATGAGCATTGAGCGCTAATGTCGCCATCGTCTGATCTGATAACGACTGTGTATTCGCTGTCGGTGCCGATGTATTGTTCTGCTGCATGCCCGGTGTTGCATTGACTGCTTGGAAGTTCGGATATTGGTGGGCAAGTTGAACATTCTTGCCTTGCATCAAATTGACACCCTGCTGGTAGGCCGTTATCATTTGCTGCTGATGTCTGGTCAGCATGCCCTTTAGCTGCTGATCGTTACATTGATTGGCAAAGAAACCGTGTTGCTCGATTTCTGCCGCTTTGGTTCTTAGTGCTTCCTGCGTCTCTAAAAGCTCGTGAGCTGGTGCGTTCATTGAGAAGTCCCTCCAGTAAGTATAGTTGGATTTTATCCAGTCCCTATTGTTTTCCAAATGAAAACATTCCATACACGATTACCCAGACTGCACACATCAATTGCCCTCAAACTACCTTTTCCACGGACAAAAGCGCAAGCGCCTGTTTAAAGGAGTACAGGCTAAAGCCGCCACGTCCTGTGGCAACGCCTGCATGACCCACATCGTTTGGGCCTCCGACAAGCTTAAGACCTCGAGGGGGTAGGCGCTGGAGCTGGACGTGGCTGGTTCAGCCAATAATGATCCACAGACAGTTAAATTTATCATTTCCTATACACTAAAAAAAGCTTGCAGAGGATTTTCTCTACAAGCTATCACTTATATTCTTTCACCGACTCGCGGTAAATAATTGTATATGGCACAATGATCCGCTTCGGAGAGATTGTTTTATCGACCGTCCGTTCAATCAATGCCCTTGCTGACTGCGCGCCCAACTCGTAAATATTGATGTCGACCGTTGTCAGCGCCGGCCTGGTTATCTCCGACAAATAGGCATTGTTGAAGCTTACCAGTGAAATATCACCCGGCACTTGGACACCTGACTCCTCCAAGGTACTCAGTACCCCAAGGCTCATTAAATCATCGGTCACAACAATTCCGGTTGGCCGGATAGGAAGCGAAAGCAACTGTTCGACCGCTTCCTTTCCACCCGATTTCAAAAACTCCGTATGGATAACATAGTCTTCCTGGTGCGGCAAGTCTGCATCTGTCAACGCCGCCAGATAGCCGGATTCCCGGTCCCTTGTAACGAAAAGGTCCTTGGAACCCCCGATGAAAGCGATTTTCTTATGGCCCCTTGCAATAAGATGATTGGTGATTTGTTTTCCCGCCAAAAAATTGTCATTGTCGACATGGGTGATTTCTTCCAGCCTGGCAAAGGGCTTGCCGATCATGACATACGGAAAATCACACTCCTCGAGAAACGCCACGACCGGATCTCCCACACGTGAATACAACAAAATCAGCCCATCGACATAACTGCCATACACCATCCGCTGTACTTCTTCCAGAATTTCTTGTTCTGTCTCCCCACTGGAAAGGGTCAACGAATACTGTCGTTCATGAATGACAGAACCGATCCCGCGAAGAACCTCGGGAAAAAAAGGGTTCTGCAATGCTTTATTAGCAGACGACGGCATGATGGCACCGATTGCTTTAGTCGACTTAGCCACCAGGTTACGTGCATGGATATTGGTATGATACCCGAGCCGTTCCATTGCTTCCCGTACTTTTTGCTTTGTATCCGGACTGATCCGCGGATTGTCCGCAATTACGCGGGACACTGTAGAGGGTGATACACCTGTTTCCTTTGCTACATCCTTTATTGTCACCATCTGCCAAGTCCACCCTCTACTTTTTTATTATTCGTTCATTCTGTCAACGACAGGTAACTGTTCCCGTTTTCTTTTTCTCCATTCAGTATAACATCCTGGCCGTCCTTTCGACCAATTACATGGATATCGATTTGCTGATATGCCGGTACATAATCGCCTCGACGATCAACGATATCTACCTTGACAGCATCTTCGGTCGACACGACTTCCAATTCCAGCTCCAAATAGCTTCCATGTTGATAAGCAAAGGTTTCGCCATCATCATCATAGTACGTAAAACGGTAACAGTCGCCCTGGTCACCAGCATAAATATCCATCCGCACCCGTTTCCATGACTTATCCTCGTTGGAAGTCCAATCAGTCTGCATTACCGTCGTCCCTTTTTTAATAAACAACGGCAAGTCTTCCAGTTCGGCGTGAATCAAATAGGTGTTTTTTCCTTGATACGCCTTTCCGCTGGACGCCTCGATCCATTCCCCTTCCGGAAGGTAAACGGCACGGTCCACAACGGCAGGTGCCAGGATTGGAGCGACAATCACATTATCGCCGATCATGAATTGATCATTTAGATTGTACGTTTTTTCATCATCCGGGAATTCCATGAACAACGGCCGCATCACCGGCAATCCACAACTGCTGGCTTTGGCAAACAGCGAATACAGCTGAGGCATCCAGCGGTACCGCATTTCGATATATTCCTTGATCACCGTTTCATACTTTTCCCCAAAACGCCATGGCTCCTGGTGCACAAAGCCGATGGCCGAATGGTTCCGGAAAAACGGCGTAAACGCTCCTACCTGTGTCCAACGGGTCAAAAGCTCGCCATTGGAATGATGGGCAAATCCTCCGACGTCCGGTCCGGTGAACGCGATGCCTGAAAGCCCGAGATTCATGACCATCGGCAGCGCCATTTGCAGATGCTCCCAAAAGCTGCGGTTATCTCCCGTCCATACAGCCGCATAACGCTGGATACCTGCAAAACCGGCTCTGGTCAGCAGGAATGGACGCTTTCCGTCAAGCTGTCTTTTCAACGCTTCATAGGTCGCTTTTCCCATCAACATTCCATACAGGTTATGGAGCTCCCGATGGGTAGCAGGACTTCCATCGTTCCGGTGCATGACCTGTACATCCATCGTTTTCGTTTCATTGAAAACAGCCGGTTCATTCATATCATTCCAGATACCCTCGACACCAAGCTCTGTGTAAAAACGATGCTTTTCCCCCCACCATTTCCGTGCCTTTTCATCGGTAAAGTCGGGAAATGCACTAGTTCCCGGCCAGACATCCCCGAAGTAAATATCCCCTTCGAGGTACTTGCAAAACAAATCACTCGCTACACCTTCTTGGTAAGTCGGGTATTCCGGGTCTTTTTTTACTCCGGGATCTACAATTGGTACGACCCGGATTCCCATTTCATGCAAATCCTGCACTAGTTTTTCCGGTTTCGGAAAACGCTCCTCATCAAAAGTGAAAACACGGTATCCGTTCATATAATGGATATCTAGATGCAACACATCGAGTGGGATATCCCGGTCGATAAAATGTTGAGCAACTTCCCGCACTTCTTCTTCCGTCTGATAACTGTAACGCGACTGATGGTAACCGATCGCCCATTTCGGCGGCAGAGGCATTCTTCCTGTCAGGTATGTGTATTGCTCCAATACTTGCTTGGGGTCGGGACCAGCCATCACATAATAATCAAGCTGTCCCCCTTCCGCGCGATAAGCATAACGATCTGTGAACGTACGCATATCAAACCAGGAACGGTAGGTGTTATCGAAAAAAATGCCGTGCGCCTTTCCGTCTCTAAGGGTCATGAAGTACGGAATCGATTCGTAGAGCGGATCCGTCTCCGGATTATGCGGGGCATAAACATCCGTATTCCACATCTCATACATTTCACCGCGTTTATCGAGAAAACCGGCTTTCTCCCCAAATCCGTAAAAGTGGTCCTTCTCCTGCATCTGTTTAAAGACAGCTACTTCACCGCTTTCCTGCCAAGCCATCCCGTGTTCCGCTTCGGATACCAATTCCCTTCCTCTTCTGTCAAAAATGCGGATTCGGAAAGGAGACTTCGTAATAGACAAATGCAGGTCCGTTGTTTTCAGTTCATACAATTCCGCCGTGTCATTCTCTTCTACTTGGACCTGCTTCGCTTCTGCCACTACGGAACGCGTTTTGTCCCATATTGGTTCTCCCTTCGGATTCATCACGATACGTACAATCGATTCTGTATAAAAACGGATGGCGACCCGTCCGTTCTCACAGACAAATTGATACGAACCATTCTCCTTCTTGTGATCTTTAACGCTGCCGATATCTCGGTAGACAGCTGCCTCACTCTGCTGTTCGGCTCCTGGATGAATCGCAAAACTACTATCTTCTAACATATCGTCCCTCCTGTTCTTCAAGCTGTAGGTATATCATTTATTGTAACGTTTTCATAAGAGATTCAAAGTAAAAGGCATGCCGGCATCATCCTTTGGTTCCGCCTGCCGTCAAACCGGAAATCAAGTACCGTTGTAAATAGAGATAGATAGCAGCGATGGGCACCGCCACCAGGATGGATCCGGCTGCAAATCTAGTAAAATTGTTGGCAAATTGATCATTGATAAAGTTGTAGAGACCGACCGCCAGTGTATAATTGTCTGCACTCGATAGCACAATCGATGGAAGCAGAAAATCGAACAACGGCATCATGAAATTGAACAAGGCAACTACCGCCAGAATCGGCTTGGCCAACGGCAGCATAATGCTCCAAAACACCCGTAAATGACCAGCGCCGTCAATTCGAGCTGCTTGATCCAATTCCCTCGGAATCGTATCAAAGTACCCCTTAACCAGCCAGGCATTGAACGGAATTTGGCCTCCCAGGTAAATCAATATCAGCCCTGTCAGCGTATCGAGGAGTCCGATCATGTTCAGGAAAATATACAATGCGACCATCGCCATCATGACTGGAAACATTTGCAGCAGTAAAAAGATGTACAAACCATTTTTTCTGCCGACAAATTGATAACGGGAAAAGGCATAAGCTACGAGCGAGGTAAAAATAACGCTGCCGACAGCAGTAGCCCCGGAAACGACCAGGGAGTTCTTGTACCAGATCAGGTAGTCACTCTCTGAACTGAACAGCCATTTATAATGATCCAAAGAAAAGTTTTCTGGAATGATAGAGGATGAGTAAAGGCTGTTTCCCTGGTTAAAAGAGATACCGACTGTCCATACCAATGGATAAAAAATCACCACAGCAACAACCAACAATACCAGGTACATGGCAGTGACTTCGATTCTCGATTTTTTCTTCTGGTTCATCAAATTTCACCCTCTTCCTTAAAGGATCGCGTCTTTCTGAACTGATAAAAGGCAAAACAGGAAACGATGCCCCCCATGATAATGGAAATGACCGCGGCCATACTGTAATTATTGGTGTCGAAGGTCAATTTATAAACCCATGAAATCAGAATGTCAGTCCCACCGGCATTTTGTCCTCTCACAGGAGGTCCACCTTCATTGAACAAATAAATGATATTGAAATTATTGAAGTTTTGCGCATATTGCATAATCAGCAAAGGAGCAGTCGCAAACAGGACATGCGGCAGCGTAATATGACGGAATTTTTGCAGTCTGGAACCACCGTCCACATCTGCCGCTTCGTACCAGTCCTTTGAAATGCTTTGCAGAACTCCGGTAAACAAGGCGAAGATAAATGGAAATCCCAGCCATGTCTGAATCAGGATGATAGCAGTCCGGGCATAGAATGGATCACTCAACCAAGGCAGACCACCGCCGCCTATTAACGGGATGATGATGTCTCTATTGATGGCACCGAAGTCATCATTAAACATGGCCGAGAAAATCAAAATCGTTACGAAGGCAGGTACTGCCCAAGGCAAAATCAGAACGGTCCGAATTAATTTTTTGAATCTAATGCGCGGATCATTCACGATCAAGGCGAGAAACAAACCCAACGCGATTTGCAATGTAGTGGCTACGATCGTCCAGACGATGGTCCAGGAAAACACACTAACAAAGGTATCCTGCCAAAGCGGAACGGTGACCAAATTGACGAAATTGTCGAAGCCTACCCAGTCGACCAAATTGCGGGGTGGCGAATTATAAAGGTTATAGTTGGTAAACGCCAGCAGCACCGAGAATAACAAAGGAAAGATGACGACAAATATCATCAGCAACAGGCCAGGAAAAGTCATCAAGTAAGGAAAAGCGTACTCATAAAAGGCGCTGATAGCATCCCGGAACGATGAAGGCTTCCACCCATTCTGTATCTTGCGTGCCTGGTTTCTGGCGTCAAAGACATTGGCAATGTACAACGCAAGAACAAAAAACACGCCAATTAAAGAAAGCACCCCAAACACCAACAACCGAATGGAATGGTCCGTTCCCGGAATTGTACCAAGTGTACGGAGCCCCCACAGACCATAATTAATCCACTGCAGCATGGTCGTCAAAAAGGCTGCTTCGATGACGATAAAACAAATCCCTTTTACATAGCGACGGTTGTACAACTGTCCGAAACCGGCAAACAATATCGATAGAAACATCGCTATGGCCGGACTGTGCTTCTTTTTCTGTCTACTGCCAGCTTCTTTGTTGCCTTCTTGCTGGTAATCAGGCAAAGTCATTGGATTCACCCCTTTAATGTAAGGTTTTTTCATAAAGATAATGGGAAGATATCCTTCCCATTATCCGCTATACTTATTGTCCGGAAGCTTCTATATTCGCCTCGATTTGTTCAACCGCTTCATCCAGCACAGGCTGGATATCCTCACCATCTGCCAAAAATTGCAGAGCATTGTTCATCGGCTCCCAAACCTGAGACATCTGCGGAGTACTTGGCATCGGCACACCATGTTGGATTTGTTCTGCAAATGCGGCATGAATCGGATCTTCTATCGCTTCCAGGGCTTTCGTGTTCGGCGGCAGCTCGCCTGCTATTTCATAGTAATGCTGTAAGTTTTCCTGATTCGTTAAAAACAACGCCAGGTCGGTTGCCCAGTCTTTGTTTTCCGAGTAGTAGGAAACCATCCAGGATTTTACGCCGACCAGCGTTTCTCCCGGCTCCCCGTTTATTGTAGGAAACGGAGCAAAAGCAAGACTGTCACCAAGCGCTTCTCTGTAACCTGGGATTGCCCACGGACCGTTAATAACCGCACCAACCTTGCCTTCCGTAAACAATCCGTCTATCACGTCGGAGGTAGTGGAAGCAGGGATTTTTCCCTGGCCGAAGAACGATTGATAAAGCGCTCCGCCTTCCACAGCTCCCTCATTATTCAGGCCGATATCGGATGTGTCGTATTCACCATTATCCCCACCAAAAATATAGGCACCGTAGTTTTTGAAGAACGGATAAGTGAAGTATAGATCATTCGGCTTCATCAAAAACCCATACTGTTCTTGATCCGGATTGGTATGCTCACTGATCGCAGTCTGTAAATCTTCTATTGTCTCCGGAGCTTCCGGGATGATATCCGTGTTGTAAAAAATGCCATACGTTTCAAAGACCATCGGGACTCCATACCAATCGGTTTGCCCGTCATAATTGTAAGAGACTGCTTCCATCGCAGCTTCGCTGTAACCGTTGATCTCTTCATCCGACAATTGGAGCGGTTCTGCAAGTCCTTGTGCAACGATATTTCCTATACGGTCATGCGGTTGGAAAAATAAATCTGGACCTTTCCCTTCCGGTCCGGCAAGCGCCAGTTCCTGCTCCTGGTCCAGCATCGATTTCGCCACCACATTGACTTTGATTCCTTCCTGTTCTTCATAATCTGCTGCTATGTCTTCGATTGCTTCCAACTGCGCCTCTTCGTCATTTGCCCAAATCGTCAGCTCTTCCGGTTTTTCAGCTGTTTCTTGTCCAGAATCCTCTCCCCCTGCCGGCTCTTCACGCTCCGGCGCACAAGCCGCCAGCAAGAAACAAAAGCTCAGCATCATGATAAGTTGGACCCACATTCCTCGTTTTTTGTCCATTTTCTTCTCCCCTTTTCTTTTGCGCAAACGTTTGCACTAAATTAACTACATTCTACACCGCTCCATTCATTTGTGCAACCGTTTTCACAAATTTTTTCGAACATGGGGACTGACCCCAAAAAAAACACAAAGGGTGGGGTTGACGAAATAAAGCGCTTTCTGTATATTGATAACAATTAATGGACAATAATCTGAGGGCAATGCCTGGCACCGGCCACAACCCCGTTTTCCAACTGGAAAACGGGGTTTTTTATATGGATGCCAACAGCTCTTGCTCTCCCTGGAGGGTTTAACCATGTTAAAAGAAGCTGTTTATCACCGGCCGAAGGATAACTTCGCCTACATGTATGATCAAGAGACACTGCACATCCTGCTTCAAACGAAAAAAGATGATGTCAAAAGCGTCTCCCTAATTTTTGGGGACCCATATGACTGGAAGGAGAAAAAATGGCAAGCAGACAGCAAACTGATGAGAAGATCCGGCTCCACTGATTTGCATGACTACTGGTTTGCTGAGATCAAACCGCCCTTTCGCCGGCTCCGTTACGGTTTCCGCTGTGAGTCTGAGGAAGAAGTCTGTTATTACACAGAGGGGGGGTTTTTCGACTCCATGCCAAATGATATCGCCAATTACTTTTGCTTTCCTTACCTGCATGCCGTCGATGTATTTTCCCCACCATCCTGGGTGAAGGACACGGTCTGGTATCAAATTTTTCCGGAACGCTTCGCGAATGGAGACGCAACGCTCGATCCGCCGGACACACTGGCATGGGGAAGTGCTAAACCGACACCGGAAAACTTCTTCGGTGGTGACTTCCAAGGGGTGATAGATCATCTCGATTACCTGGAGGAACTTGGGATCAACGGTATCTATTTCACCCCTATCTTCACCGCCTATTCGAATCATAAATACGATACGATCGATTACAGGCAGATCGATCCGCAATTTGGCGACAAAAAAGTATTCCGCCGGCTGGTCGATGCCTGTCACAAGCGCGGCATCCGGGTAATGCTCGATGCAGTTTTCAATCATAGCGGCTATTATTTCCCGCCGTTCCAGGATGTCCTCACCCATCAGGAAAAGTCGCGGTATAAAGACTGGTTCCACCTTTGGGAGTTTCCGGTCACATCGGAAAAGCACCCAAATTACGACACGTTCGGCTTTGTCGGTTCCATGCCGAAACTGAACACAAACAACCAGGAAGTAAAAGAGTATTTACTCCGGACAGCTCAGTACTGGGTGGAGGAATTCGATATCGACGGCTGGCGGCTCGACGTGGCCAACGAAGTCGACCATAGCTTCTGGAGAGAGTTTCGTCAGGCTGTGAAAAGCATCAAGCCCGATGTGTATATCCTTGGGGAAATTTGGCATGATTCGATGCCTTGGCTGAGGGGAGACCAGTTCGATGCAGTGATGAATTACCCGTTTACCAATCAGGCAATCGATTTTTTCGCCGAACAGAAGATTACTGCTACTGCGTTCGCAGAAGCAATTACGAAGGTCCTGCATATGTATCCGGCGAACGTCAACGAAACAGCCTTCAACCTGCTCGACAGCCATGATACACCGCGGATAGCAACACTTGCAGGCGGCGATAAAAATAAAATTAGATTGCTTTATTTGTTCCAATTGTCCTTTATTGGCACGCCTTGTCTTTATTATGGGGATGAAATCGGCATGACCGGGGGGCAAGATCCGGGCTGTCGCGCCTGCATGGAGTGGGATGAAAATAAACAGGATTTGGCGCTGCTCGCCTTTGTCAGATCTCTGATCGGGATTCGAAAAAACGAACCGCTTTTCGGCAATCATGCGGACTTCCGCTTTCTCGAAACCCCTAATGAAAATTGCCTGGTTTATGAAAAGTCCGGCAAAACCGGCCGGCTGCTATTCTTCCTTAACAATAGCTCCAATCCTGTACTGCTGCCGACTGGCAATTTCGGGAACCAATCCACTTCGCGGGAATGGCATCTTTCAGCTGAAGACGGTCTAAAAAAACAGTCAGCAAAAGTACCCGACGAACTGGAATTGCCGCCATATGGCTTTCGCATTTTCGAGCATTAAATAGCCTGACTTAACCAACCGGTAGCGGAGACAGATTAAAAACGCCAATTTTTTTCCGCAGTGACGATTGAACACTTTTCCTCCTGCGAAAGTAAGTACACTGCACCCAAGTAGTACAAGGACAGAAATCACTTTAAAAAACGAAGCCGGGACAAAAGCATGTCCACAAAATTCGGTTCTATTCATCTTGTCTTGAAACTCAGACTGCGAAAACGAAGCGAAGGCAAGATACGGAGACTCCAACGGGAACAGCACGAGCTGAAAAGCCACTTGGCAAAGCGCCTTTCTTTGCCAAGTTAGCTGAAGCCGTACCCGCGAAAAGCGAAGTACCTTGCCGGAGTAGATTGATACACGATACATAAGAACATTTTTATTTTGGCCACGATGCTTTTGTCCCAAGCCGTTTCATTGTTTTTCCAAAAACGCCAGCGCCAGCCAGTATAAGGCTGCGTCCTTAAATTTCCGAGGATCAAAACCGGTCAATTGCTCCATTTTTTTCAAACGGTACTGCAGAGTATTCTTATGGATAAACAAGGCGTCACTGGCCGAAGCAATGCTTTGCTCGTGTTCGAGGAACACCTTTACGGACTCCACAAGCTGCTGGTGCTTTTTTTCGTAAAAAACAGGGAAAAACCGCTCAACAAAATCTATTTTCACTGCTTCGGGAATCTGGTAAACGATCGATTCGATTCCCAAGTCATGGAATGCCACTACCGACTGCTTTTTCTGCCTGGCGAAAAACAACGCTTGTTGGGCCTCCTCGAACGATTTCACGGCTCCATCCATGTCATGCTGCTGTCTGCCCACCCCGCAATGAATGCCAATTTGATTGCTGCAAAGCCTCCGCAGACACTCCTTAATCTGAGACGGAAAGGATACAGGCGGTTCCTGCTTCAACAAAATAAATTGGTTGGACTGCCATAGTACAAGGATGTCCTGTGCCCCAATACCGAGCATGTCACCGATCTCTTTCATGATCGACCGTAAGCGTTCCTGCCTGGTCAGCTCTGAATCCTGCTTTTCCTTTATATGGACAAGCTCGAACAACAAGACCTGCCTCGATGCTGCCATTTCGATTTGCAACGTTTTGGCACGCAGCAGAAAGTCGCTTCGATCCGACCATTGGCGCCGCATCCATTCATGGACAAATCGTTCCCTCACGCTTTTTTCCAGCTCCAACTCCTGACTGACATACGCTTCTTTTACCATGACCTCGGTCATTTTATGAATAATTTTGGCATAGTCACTGATTTCCTCGGGGTTTCCGGTTATGCCGATAACGCCGATCAACGCTCCTTTGAAAAAAATCGGCATGTTCATTCCCACTTTGGATCCCTGGTGGCTCTGATCCGAATAAATCGGAACCGGCTCCCCTTCCTGAATCACCTTCAATGCTCCTTCATGAAAGCTCCCGATTCGCTCTGTATCCTTGCTGGCAATGATAATGCCCGTTTCGTCCATGATATTAATATTGCGCTCAATGATTTTTTCCATTTCCAAAACGATTTGCTGTGCGATTGCTTCAGATAAAAGTGCCATTTGCCATCCCCCGCGTGTTGTTTTGAAATACAGCAAGGACTGCCGTCGAGGCAGCCCTTTATTTGTTGGAAGCCATGATGGCTTCCAACAATGATTCTTTTATCCCTAAATCGATTTTTCCATTTGCAGCATCTACCGCAATAATATCGATGGTATCTCCCTGCAGATAACCAATCCAGTACGGCACATATAAGACTGCTGTTTCCAGGATTTCCACCGCTATGTCTTTACGTTTCTTTTCACGACTGAAAGCCTCCCAGTATATTTCATTCCGGGCAACCTCCGGCACTGGTTCTCCGAATGGCGCCAGCAAAGAAGTTTCGTTCGATACCGGACGATATTGTGCCGATTCAGGAAGAATAGCCGTGTGATGCTGATACGTTTCCACTGCTACTTTTCCGCGGATTGGATCTTTCATCTGCTTGCTTCGATACTGGTAAGAAAAGCACCAGTAAGGAAGATGGACCAACTCGATGGAGGTCAGCTGCCGTCCGGATCGGAACAGCCGCTGCCATTTGGCAATCAGGTTGTTTTGATGCTGTTTGATTGATCGTACCGCTTCCTTTTGTCCAACAGCTTGTTGCAAAACATAGCTATCCATACGCTTTCACCTACATCGTTGTGGTTTGAATGATATATAAAATCAGCAAGGTGACGAAGAAGTAGCCGATCAAGATGTATGGCCATTTTTTCATCGATTTTTCCTCTTCGATTTCTTTTACTTTATCTGCTTCTGACTGGCGTCGTTTCAATTCTTCCTGTACCGGCTCCGTATCGCCGAAGACCAGGCCGGCAAGCTTCTCCTTCACTGGTGCTTTGCCAAACAGGCTGACGACATAGCCGACGGCGACTGCTACGACTGCCCCGACAACATTATTATATAAAAACGAAATATCGGCAAACGTAACTACCGCCCAAACGGCCAGCATTCCCGCGATGACTCCGGCAAAGGCTCCTGTGCCGTTCGCCCGGCGGAAAAAGATCGCCAGAATGAACACACCAAGCAGGGCACCATAGAAGTAAGAGCCAATTTCGTTCACCACTTCAATAACCGGACCGAGATTCCCGGCAAAGAAGGCGAAAACCGTTGCATACAATCCCCAGAAAATCGTCGCCCAACGGGAAGCTTTTAAATAATGGGCTTCCGAGGCATCCTTTTTAAAGAATTTTGCGTAAAAGTCGCGGACCGAAACCGCTGACAGTGAGTTCAATGCCGAATCAAGGCTCGACATCGCTGCCGCGAAGACACCGGCAATGATCAAACCAGTGATTCCGACGGGCAAATTGTTGACCACAAACAATGGGAACAATTCATTCAAATTTTCCACTCCAGGGCTGCCGGCTTGCGAGTAAAACGCATACAGCATAATTCCTATAACCAAGAACAGCATCATTTGCGGGAAGATGAACAGGCCGCTGACAATCAAGGACATTTTACTTTCCTTGATCGATTTACTCGTCAACACCCGCTGAATCTGGCTTTGGTCTGTTCCAAAATAGGCGGCATGCATGAAGAAACCACCAATGACACCGGCCCAAATACTATACTCGACAGACAAGTCGAATCGGAAATCAAGCGACTGCAGCAAACCAGCTTCCGCTCCGATATCCATCGCACCGGAAAAACCGTCCGGCATGGTACTGATAATTTTAATGATAGCTAATGCCGCACCTAGCCACAGGACAAACATCTGAATAACATCCGTCCAGATAACCGCGGAAATGCCACCCAGAACGGTATAGGCCACCGCGATGATCGCCATGATAATAATTGTAACGTTTACATCCCAGCCGGTCACAACCGACAAAACCAGCGCAGGAGCGTACAGGACGACACCTGTAGCAAGACCGCGAGCCACCAGGAACAAACCGGCTGTCAGCGACCTTGTTTTCGCATCGAAGCGTCTTTCCAGATATTCATAGGCCGTATATACTTCCGTCCGGTAAAAGAACGGGACAATCGTCACCATCAAAAACGCCATGACGAGCGGAACATTGATATACGTGTTGATTCGTTCCAGACCACCGGAATATCCCCAACCCGGCGCACCGATGAACGTAATCGCACTTGCCTGGGTCGCCATTACCGACAAGCCGATTGCCCACCAGGGAATGCTGCGTCCGCCTAAGAAATAGTCCTTTGTCGTTTTTTGATTTTTTCCGAAAAAAGCACCGAAAAATGCGATTCCCAGTACATAAACAATCAATACGATAAAATCGATTGTTGTAAAGTTATTCATTTTGTTTCCCTCCCAATCTCCCTTTTATCTAATCGAATTAACTGCATTGCACGTGTTGCTGCTGTATATAACAACCTTTCCCCTTCGGCCATTGCTTCTTTCAGTGCCATTGGCTGATCGACAATCGGAATGACAACAGTCAGTCCTTCCGCCTGGAGACGATCGAGACCATCGCCGATCATGCCGGCAAATGCCACAGTCGGTACACCCTTCATCCTTGCCGCCCGGGCGACACCTACAGGTACTTTGCCGAATAACGACTGGCCGTCCACTTTTCCTTCCCCGGTGAATACCACATCGGCTCCGACCAGGTGTTCTTCCAGCCTGCTTAATTCAACCATAAGCTCTAGGCCGCTGCGGAATTCGACCTTCAACAAAGATTGGAGCAAAAAGCCGATTCCTCCGGCTGCACCGCTTCCCGGCTCTTCTGCGACGTTATGCTTTACTGCTTCGGCAGTTACTTTGGCAAATGAGGCCATCCCTGCTTCGAATGTTTCCAGATGTTGCGCTGATATCCCTTTTTGCGGTCCGAAGATGGCGACAGCTCCGTCTCTTCCAAGCAATGGATTGGTCACATCGGAGGCAACAATAATATTGACCTGTTTTAACTTTGGTTCGAGCCCAGTGGCATCAACTTTGGTTATCCGATCGAGCCGCCCGCCGACCCGACTGATTTCCCGGTCGTTTTCACCGTAGACTTTCAATCCTAACGCCTGAAACAACCCGACACCGGCATCCACGGTCGCACTTCCGCCAAGTCCGAGGATAATGGTCTCCGCCCCTTTTTCCAACGCATCACGGAGCAGTTGGCCGGTTCCATAACTCGATGCTTCATAAGGGTTCAACTCCTCCGTCTTCAGCAGCGGCAACCCGGAAGCTGCTGCCGTTTCAATGACTGCCGTTTTTTCTTCTTCCATCCATCCATAGCTTGCCTCAATCACCCTGCCTAGCGGATCCTCCACCTGGCGTGTTATTTTGTCCCCGCCTCTGCTGAGGAGTACGGCATCGACCGTCCCTTCACCGCCGTCGGCCATCGGCAGCTCTACAACTTCAGCCTGTCCATCTGTCTCCCGGACAGCACGACTGATCGCTTTTGCTGCCTCGATACTCGTGATGGACCCTTTGAAGGAATCAGGAGCAATTACATATTTCATCCTGCTCCCCCCTTAGACCTTCAGCCAGGCAACCTGATATGGCTGAAGGGTAACCGACAGCTTACCCGATCCAGAAACATAGGTTTTTCCTGAAATAAGGTCGTGGGCCGTTTGGCTGTCGCTATCAAGGGACAGGCTTTGCGGATTATCGGATACATTGATAAGAACAAATACTTTTTCTTCCGGACTGTCTTTATTTGTCCGCACGATCGAAAAGACGTGTTTGTTCAATTTTAATACTTCCTGCGGGCTGTTCGGATGAAATGCCCGTTCAGCGGTTCTGATCCTGATCAATTGTTTCATGTTTTCCAGTACCTGACTGCGAACCGAGGCTGGATCGGCAAGCTCTTGTTCCAACTTCCCTCTGTCAAGCTTCTCCCGATTGATGGAACGATAGCGGCCAGTCTCCTTGACACCCTCCTGATAATTCCGGGAACCAAGCATACTGTGAATGTAGATGCCCGGGACGCCGGTTACCGAAAGCAATACCGACTGTGCAGCCGCAAAACGCTTCACTTTTCGATCCTGTGGATCTTCGGGATGGGACAAAGCATCAAAGTAATTGATATTCAATTCATACGGGCTTTTTGTTCCGTCCCCATTATCTTTGTAAGAAACATAGCCGCCATGTGCGTGGACTGAATCGATCATCGCTTCTACTTCCCCGTCGGTCAGAATGCCCTCCACCGGGCGGACACCAATGCCGTCATGCGAGGCCAGAAAATTAAAATACGTGGTCTCTTCCGTCGTTTCTTCCAGACTGCTTGCCCAATCAGCCAGATGACTGGCATCTCCGGTCAAAAAGGTGTGAAGCGTCAGCGGGGGCAATGGGAATTGGTACACCATGCGTGCTTCATTAAAACCGTTGCCAAAATAACTGATATTGTCTTTATGCGGCACATTCGTTTCGGTGATCAGAATCGTATCCGGCGCAATCGTGTCGACGATATTCCGGAACAACTGGATCATTTCGTGGGTCTGATCCAGATGGATACAGCTAGTGCCCATCTCTTTCCATAAAAATCCGATGGCATCGAGCCGGATCAGCTTGGCTCCCTTGCTGATATAGAACAAAAGCAACTCGATGATCTTCAGAACGAGCTCCGGATTTTTGTAATTCAAATCAATCTGGTCTTCACTGAAGGTTGTCCAAATGTATTTCGATCCGTTAGCGGTTTCAAACTTCGTCAACAGCGGCAATGCTCTTGGACGGGTGACCTTGCTGTAATCGGCTTCCGGATCGGCTTCGATGAAAAAATCCTGGTAAGCGGGATTCCCTTTCAGGTATTCCTGGAACCATTCACTTTTAGCAGAAATATGATTGATAACGGCGTCGAACATCAGCTCATAATCATCTGAAAGGCTTTCCACGTCTTCCCAACTGCCTAGTTTCGGATCGACAGCAAAGTAATCGATTACAGAAAAGCCGTCATCTGAACTGAATGGATAAAAAGGCAGTACGTGTACACCGGTCAAGGTCTCCTTTACATGATCGTTCAGAAACTCATGAAGACTTTGTAAAGGGGCTTTGCCGTCTTCTTTGATGGTATCGCCATAGGTGATCAAAATCGTATCCTTCTCCGAGACAAAATCACGATTCCTGCTTTGACTTGGAATAGTTGACTCATACTCCCCCATTAATCGTTGTATATTGGTCAGTAAGTAAGCAGCGTCCTGCTGTTCATAAATAAATTGCAATTTTTCTTCCATAGCGTGAAGCGTTTTCTTGTCTATTTCCATGTTGTTCGCCTCCTCCAGCTTTGTTTGTTACATTCTATCAAAGCAAAAAAACGCTTTCAATGTTATCGATAACAAAATAACACTTGTTTTTACCCTTTGTTTTGTTTTATGAAACAGTACAGTATCCAAAAAAATACCGCTGCCTGTTGCCAGGTGCGGCGATAATAGCCAATCATCCCTTTTTTGCCGGAAATGCTTCCTGCAAATACGTCACGGACTGGTTGATCATCTTTTTTAGAACATCATGATTGATATCCGCAAGCTTGTTGATATAAATACAACCTTTCCCGGCCTTATGTTTTCCCAGTTCAGGAAGCAATTTTTCACGGTCAGGATCACCGGTTGCCATAGCCTGGGTGATGCGTGCCTTGCGCGGGGAATATATCAGAAAAAATAGCGTGTCTTTGTGATGAAGTTGATTTTTCTTCGATTGATCTGCCCGTCCTGCTTCATAGTTACAGTTTGACCAGCCCCGCCCTAGGCTATAAATCTTCTAACGCTATGACTTCTCCATCGGCTGCAGACACTCCATGATGGCAATCCAACTTTCCGCAGAGAACGTATTTATTCTTGGAAGAATCATATACATATACCGGTTCCAACTCCACATGACCCTTTATTTTCTCAAATGCTACTTCTTTAGGAATGGTTACAGATTCAGGGACTTCCCAGGACTCAAACACTTCCCACAAGTCTTGATTATCGATATAATTTTCCGGGATTAGACGATCAGCATCGATAAATACAAGCAGCTTTCTACTAAAAACCCTCTGAGTATGATTATTGGACTTTAGCGTTGCAACCATTTTTCCATTATCACGGTGGATTGTCTTTATAATCCACTTTCCTGAATCATCCGGGTATTCTTGGAGCAGTACTTGTTTTACTGCCTCCACACAGCCCGCCTGCTGCTCTAATGTAATTGGGAGTACATCCGGTGATGCTTCCAAGGAAAAAGCCTGGTCTGTTGTTACTTTATCCTGCCAGCCCCTATTTAAAGGAGTAAAAGAATTTAATGAATCAACTTGCTGCTCATCCCATACGATTGGTCTGTCTATCGTCTCCACGGTTCCGGACGGAGTGCCTATGTCAAAAGTTATGGTACCGGTTTGATCATTTTTCACGTATATTTCTTCCATAGCGTAAACCGGAATCAGCTTCTCCTGCTCGAGAGCAGGAAATTCAACCAATTGTGCTTGCTTCTTCGCCAGCGGTTCGATGCTTTCAAGTGAAAGTTGATAAACAGCTTCTTCCACCACATCAGTTGTCGGAAAATCTCCAGTTATCGAAAAGAATAGGAGCTGCCCTTTTTTATCCATCTTTACTTCTATTTGGCCACCGGGAGAGACAGCAGTCCCGTTTACACATGCTTGAAACCGGTATTCCTGTCGGGAAGTTTTTTGCACAGAGAATTGTTTTCCAAATACCAGCCCCGTTTCTTTCTCCACCCAACCAATGACAGCGTCCGTTGATAAAGAAGAAAAAGAAATGCCGTTTTCGGCAAATGATTTCCCGCCGACAAATATAGCACTTATAAATACTTGTTGATGGATGTCGATTTCGATTACGGCCGTTCCTTCCGGGTTTAAATCATCTTCACCAGGCTTTGGGGCATGCGCTGGAAACCATTCCATCGTTAATGTGTAATTCGTTTCTTTAAAAATGGTTACACTGCGGTTTAAATCATGCCTCCCCAGATAATAGTTTTGCAAACCGAATTTCTCTTTCGTCAAATCAACCAATGCTTGTATTCTCTTGTCCAATATGCCTCTCCTTTCTTCAGCCTCTTATGTATCATTCAATAATGACTGATCTATAGCTAATACGATAGAACTTCCCCATTCGTTTCATGATCTTCGAATGATAACTCCCAGCCATTTAAGCCCTCGATAGGATTGACACCGAGAACTTTAACGTGAGAACTTGCAAATATGCTGGCGCGATAAAAAAGAGGCTGGAAAAAAGCATAGTGACCAAGGTGCTTCTGCTTTTCTTATTTTTTCATAACCTGGCTCAGCAAAAAAAGCAAACCGTTCTAACCTTCTTTTATGAATAGTGTAACTCTCCACTCCGGCAAGGTACTTCA
Source organism: Sediminibacillus dalangtanensis (assembly GCF_017792025.1). Taxonomy (NCBI): domain Bacteria; kingdom Bacillati; phylum Bacillota; class Bacilli; order Caryophanales; family Bacillaceae; genus Sediminibacillus; species Sediminibacillus dalangtanensis. The sequence goes on along the minus strand of NZ_CP046956.1, from coordinate 722,548 downwards.
CTTTCTGCGGACACGGCTTCAGCTAACTTGGTAAAGAAAAACGCAGTAGCTTACCGTAGTGATACGAAGGACTCATCCAACAACAGGTAAAAAGGAAATCTATCTAAGGAACTTACAAATCAAAAAAAACCGAGCGAATTCGAATAGAAATTAGAATTCGCTCGGTTTTTGCTTTAGTCGCCATGCCTTTGTCCGGCCACTCTTATTTAAAAATCATATTCTGCTTCCTTTGCTTCCCTGATTTGGCTGAATGTCTCGGTTAATACGACGGTATCTTCTGCCAGCCGCCCGATACGGAACAACACATCATCATTGACGATTTCTTTGCGGTGAAAGTCTTCCTCTTCGATAAACACATAGGTTTGCACCATTTGTGCTTTCATGTAAGCAAGAATCGGTTTCAACTGTTGCTCGACCATCAAGTAATGCTTCGCCGAACCGGCTGTCACCAATATACTGACGACCTTATCACGGAACGCATTGACCGGAAGCAGATCGAACACATTTTTCAACGTAGCCGGAATCGACGCCTGGAACACGGGAGTCCCGATGACGATCGCATCAGCTTCCATAATGGTTTCCGCAACATATTTTGTATCTCCTTCATATTCCATATAATTCCGTCCATCACTGAACTGGACGTCATATTCAGCCAAGTCGATTAACGTCACTTCTGTATCCGGATATTTTTCCTGAAGCGCTTTGACTGTATAGTTCATGGCTGTTCTCGTCTTGCTGCCGACTTTTGAACCGGATAATCCGACAATCTTCACTTCCGCTTCCCCCTAATCCTTTGCTGTATATTTTCTGATCGCTGGTAAAATTTCCGTTCCGATCAACTCGATATTTTTCTGCAGTTTATCAAACGGCATGCCGCCGAAATCAATTTGGGCAATATACCGCTGATGACCAAACAACTCGTGCTGGTATAAAATCTTTTCGATAATTTCCTGCGGACTGCCGATGTTCATGATATTATGCGGATCGACCCCTTGTGCAAAATGCTGCTTTGGAAAGCCCTGTCCGTTTGTCTTTTTCATGCCCTCGTTGATAAATGGATACATGTCTTTCAGCGCCTGCTGAGAAGTCTCAGCCGCATAGAAAAAGCCTGCAGTTGCTACTGGCAGTTCGTCCGTATCGAAGCCTCTGCTGCGGGCAGCTTCCCGGTATGCATCGACGGACCGTTTGAACACCGTTGCCGGACCACCCAAGTGCGCGAGGAACATCGGCACCCCTGCATAACCGGCTTTAATCGCGCTCGCAGGAGAACCGCCGACCGCACGCCAAATCGGCATGGAGCCGGACTGAGGACGCGGCAGGACACGCGCATTTTTTAATGGCGCCCGGAACTCACCGCTCCAGTTGACTACTTCCTGTTCATTGATTTGCTGCAACAACTCAAACTTCTCTTCAAACAGTTCTTCATAGTCGCGGATATTATAGCCCAATAAATCAAATAATCCAATCCGGGAGGCTCGGCCGGCAATAATTTCCGCTCTGCCTTTGGAAATCAAGTCGAGCGTGGCGAAGTTTTCGTAAACACGTACCGGATCGGAGGTACTGATTATCGTCGATGAACTGGCGATTTTGATTTTTTCCGTCGCCTGTGCGATAGCCGAAAGCACCACCGCATGTGCCTGTGTCGCAAAATATTCCTGGTGGCTTTCTCCAACGCTGAAGAAATCGATTCCAGCCTGCTCGGCCAGTTTTGCGTATTCAATAATTTCATGCAGCCGTTGTTCTGCTGAAATCCTCTCTCCTGTCAATGGATTCGGCAAATGGTCGCCCAATGTATAAATGCCGAATTCCAATCCTTTGTTTTTATCGATTCGATATTTTTCCATGTTTCTTCCACCTTTCTGCAAAATTACTGCTTGGCTGTCGCTTTCCGGACAACCGGTGCGATTTCAGAAGCAAATAGTTCGATCATGTCCATTACCTTTCGATACGGGATATTGCCATGATCGATTTGGACGAGAAAACGCTGGTGCCCGAACAACTCATATTGATAAAGAATTTTTTCGATGATTTGCTGCGTACTCCCTACCATCATCGCATTCTTGATGCTGGATGCCTCTGCAAAACGATCCTTCGGAAAAGAAGTGCCCCAATTGACCTTCGAGGTATGGTTCAAGTATGGGTAATATTCTTTCATCGCTGTACTGGTATCGTCCCCCACATACAGCATCGAGGCCATGGAAACCGGAAGTTTTTCCGGATCATGGCCAGCTTCCACGGCACTGCGACGGTAGCCCTGTACCCGTTTTTCAAATACACTGGACGCCCCGTACAAACCGGCAAGCTGGATCGGCATCCCCAGCCTGCCAGCCTTCATCGCACTCGCATGATGCTGACCGACTGCATACCAAATCGGCAGGCTCCCACCCAACGGTTTTGGATAAAGCGCTGCCTCCTGCAAAGCCGGTCGGAAATTACCTTCCCAGGTGACCGGCTGTTGCTGGTTCAATTGCTGTAAAAGCTCCAGCTTCTCATCGAACAATTCCTCATAATCATTCAAATCATAGCCGAATAATTCATAGGCTCCGTAACGCGACCCGCGTCCGGCTACAATTTCCGCTCTGCCTCCTGACAAGAGATCCAGGGTCGAGAAATCTTCACAAACACGGACCGGATCTGCCGTACTCAGCACTGTCACCGAACTGGTCAGTTTGATGTTTTTCGTCACGCCCGCTATTGTTGCCAGGATGGTTGGCGTAGAGGATGCAACAAAGTGCTTCTGATGGCTTTCCCCGACCCCGAAGACATCCAATCCGGCTTCCTCGGCAAGCCTCGCCATTTCAATAATTTGGCCGATCCTTTCCTGTTCACTGATTTCTTCACCATCACGGATTGGCGGGAGCAGATCTCCCAATGTATATAAACCTAATTCCATTGCTTTGTTTTGGGTGATAGGAAAAGCTTCCACATAATTTCCGCCTTTCTTTTTTCCCGGTGCACTGTTATTATAAAAGATATAAACAAATAATATAAGTACCCACTTAGAAGTGCTATAGTATACTAAAAGATACCATAAGAAGGTGAACTCCATGACGATCGAACCGGATTTGTGTAAAGTAGAAGATGCGTTGGGCATCCTGGTTGGTAAATGGAAGCCGATTATCCTGCTTCATTTGCTGAAGGACGGCACGAAACGTTTCAGCGATCTTAAACGTAGTGTGCCGGGAATCACGCAAAAAATGCTGACAAAACAGTTGCGTGAACTGGAAGAAGAGGATATTATTAAGCGTGTCGTTTATCCGCAAGTACCGCCGAAAGTGGAATATTCGATCACGGAATACGGCATGAGCTTACAACCGATTCTGGAGGCGATGCATGAATGGGGAACCCGGCATACGCTCCACAAGCAACAGAAAAACAACAACGAAGCTCTTAAAACCGTTTCCTCAGACGAATAATATTACAATAGCAAGGCTGCTTACGGCAGCCTTTTTGGTGTGCAAGCTCCTACATAGATTGAAATGCTTTCTGTACATCCGGGCAGGCAAACGAAACATCAGGAGAAAAACCTAACACAAAGGAGAATACAGATGATTACGAAAGTTGGCAGGAATAATCCGTGCCCTTGCGGCAGCGGGAAAAAATACAAAAAATGCTGTATGAAGAAAGACAATGTCGTTCAACTGCAAGAGGTGAAAGAAGAACGTTTTGCCCAGCAAAAGCTCAACATGGTCAACCAGTTGAACGATTTCATCCTGGACAAGCTGTCTGTCAATCATTATCATCCGTTGGAGGCCGAATTCAAAAAACGGACAAACCATGCGCTAGGAGGAAATCAACGAGGTTTTTTCAACTTCTGGCTCTATTTTTTCCATCGGTATGACAATGGATTGCGCGGCATTGAATGGTTTCTGGCTGAAAATGAACAGCGGCTTACCGCGGAAGAAAAACAGATGGCGGAACGTTGGGTGCAGATGAAGCCGAAAATGATCGAGGCTGTCGAAAGCAACGAGAAAGAGGCCATATTCCGTGATCATTTCAACAGGGAAACATTCAACCTTCCCATCACGAAGGAAAACCTTCCGGAAGTTTTTCCTTGGCATGGAACCTTGGCGTTGCTTGAGCCTGTCGATGGTTCTTACTACTTCAACGGGGTCCGATCGCTGGTTACGCCGAAACAATTTTACCACGCCATAAACTACGTCAGGGATTTAAGAGCGGAAAGCGGCGCGGACCTGGAACAAGTCTTGCTGGAATACTATCCTGAAATACTGGGAGCCCTTGTGAACGGTCCAGAAACAGAAGAACGCGCCAAACAGGAAAAAGTGACTTACACTTACATGTTCCTGTTGAACGACAAAGACGAGGCAGAACGTTTTTTATACAACGATGAGGATTTCGGCATCGATGAATGGGGAGTGACCTACAAAAGGTTGAATTGGTTAAGTAACGTTCAAGAATATACCGACAGCGAAATCGATGGAAAAGTCCGTTTATCAGAGGTCAACGCTACCTTGGAAATCGAAAACAAGTCATTGACCTTCACGACAACCGACCGGGAAACCGTCGACGCCTTCTTGCGAAAGGTGGAAAAGACCAACGGTGCGATTTCTTATGCGGAAGATTTTGAACAGCGCTTCATGCTTCCCGTACAGATAGACAGTAAGCAATTGGCGATTTCCTCTGATGAAGGAGTGCCGGAATATATCGCTTTATACGCCCATCATTCCTTGCATACCGATGTGGATAAGAAAATCCCAGTTTATGACAACCAATCTTTACGGGAACTCGTCTCAGCCGGACAAGTGGAACTTGCCGAACAATGGCTGAAGCAGGCCGAAAATGATATGCATCGAATGGTTCATGAAAGATACGGAGCTGTCGATATCACTCCCGACTTCAATACCGTCAGGAGAGAGCTCGGACTGCCGCTGTCACCATTTGTGACCGGAGGAGAAAACCGCCATACCAGCATCCGTCCGGTTTCTCCCGAGCCTCGTGGACATGTGGTTGCCGAAGCTGATATCCCGATTTATGAAAAACTCGGATTCACGGCGGACACGGTAAATGCATTTTACGTTAAAGACATCGTTGCTTGTTACAAAGAAAAAACGGACGGAAAATCGGAAGGAACGGAACGTAAATACCGTAACAGTCTGTTTGATATAAGAGAGGCTTTGGAAGCAAGGGACAAGCAAAGCTGGGAAGCGTGTGATTTGGCTTTCTGGCGTGATCTATTATTGGTCGATTTCTTCGCTTTAAACGAAGAAGTCAGCAAGTCGATGATTAAGGATATGGTCACAACTGTAAAAGCGCTGACCAAGTGGCTGGCCAATGAAGGCAAGCTCACAATCGACAAACAGGTTGCCGCTGCCGCGAAAGACTACCAAACGAAAATGCTGGAAATCTATGAAACAGAATATCAGTATTAATAAAGGTGGAGGGCTGTAAAAAGCCCTTCACTTTTTATAGATTTTGCTGTCCTTATGCTAAAATATAAAAACAGCTTTATATTTGGTATCTTTTTTGTTGTTTATCTATTGCATTCCTCACTATTTCATTTCTTTTTGGGAAAGTGATGGAATAGATAGTTAGTATTAAAGATAACAACCCTACAGCATTAAAGACGCTAAAAACCTCTCCTTGTTGTTTAGCCCATTGAATGATACCAGAAAGAATAAATAAAGAAGAGCCGCTCTCACCATCACTATGTTTAAAGATAATTACCATTATAAAACCAATCAATAATAAATATAGAAACAAGTCTATTAATAATAGCGAGAGATATAGTTTTTGAGTAGTTAAGTCAATGAATTGTGATAGAGTTCTTAATTTTGGGTACTTTTGTTGTTCATTTAAATTTTCACTATGTTTTGGAAATATTTTTTTAAGAACATAAATATAAACAGTATTTAATAAGTAAAGAGTAACTATCCCTAAAGCAAATAAATAAGCGAAAAAACAACAAATTATAAGGAACCCAAGTATAAATTCATTTTTTATACCTATATGATATGTAATAAAATATGTAAGAAGTAAGAAAACAACATATGAAACCAGTGCAACTTGTAAACCCCTAAACAAAATTGGTTTTTTTCGCTGATTCTTATCGCTTTTAAAAATCAACCAAACATTAAATACTAATAATCCCACTATGCCAAGCACTGTTAAAAAAGTCGGAACCAATAGAAGCAAAAGCGGAGAAAAAATTGTTCCAAATAGACAAATTAATTCAAAAGATGTCAGCTTCCCTAGTTCCATTAATCTATATGTTTGTTTTACTTTCACCATATGCCACTCCTTGACGACTCCTGACCTGTTGTAACAAGTCTATCTTCGTTTATTCCTTTTATAGTTCTAGTATACAGTTTTTGTCCATAGAAGAAATATAGAAATGTTGGCATCAATAAGGTGTAGAATATTTTTGTTCAGAATCTAATTATCAGGAAGGATTTCAACATGAAAAAATATATATTTTAATTGCAGTAATTGCTCTAGTTGGTTTAACTGCTTGCAAAACTGCCAAACCCAGATTATTTCCAGCTTGAAAGCAAATATGATGAAGATCTAGACGCTGAAGATATCATCAAAAATATATATGGCATACATTATCAAGACGACCAGTTTTTTGAAGTCATAGACATTTACGGGAACTATGAGGAAGAACTGCCAAGTGATTTCTCAGAGATAGAATGAAAATATAAATGATAGCTTAAGTGGATTGGCTGTCGCCCTATGATTTCAAAGCCATACACTCATGTTTCCTAGAAATTGAAACCTTCCTCCTTTTTAAAGCGTATTCACTTAAAAAGGAGGTAATTGCTTTGTATGAACATAAATTTATAAAAATCGAATTGGATTACAAACAAAAGCCTAAAGAGGATTACTATAGTATTGTTTCCGAACATGAAAAAGAGGGATGGGAATTGGTTCAAATTTTCGCCCCACCAACAAAAAGCTATGGATTAGCTTCCTTTTTCGAACTGATTTTCAAACGAAAAAAACATGAAAGCAACTAAAGTCCACTGTTTTTAACGCAAAAAAAGCCTATCCTGTACGGATAGGCTCTTCCAGTCTCTACTGGTTATTATTCTGTCAAACTCTCCACTGCATCATCAATCATTTGTTCATTCGCAACCGGTCCGGTATATAGCCAGCTGGATTCTGGTCCATACTCGTAAATGTTGTCGTTTTTGACAGCAGGGATGTTCTGCCAGATGTCATCCTGCAGCGCTTCAGCACCTTCCCCATCACTGTTGATCAGGAAGATATGATCAGCGTCAAGCTCAGCCAACTTCTCCAGGGAAATTTCTGACCAGTTCGCTTCAGAGCTTTCAGATATCTCTTTCACAACATTCGGCAGTGCCAGACCAAGATCATTGTATAGGACGTCACCGCTGGAAAGGTTATCACTCACGATATAAAAAGTTCCTCCTACCAGCCAGATAGCGGCTACAGATTCGTCGCCAATCGTTGTTTGAATTTTCTCGCCGGCTTCTTCTGCTTTTTGTTTATATTCATCCAACTCTTTCTGAACATCATCTTCCCTGCCGAAGATCTCGCCGATTTGCTTAAACTCTTCCCGCCAGTCATTGTTTTGTTCGGTTCCGACGACATACGTCGGGGCAATGCTGCTGTATTGCTCATATTTGTTGCCTTCCACCATTTCTGCGGAATCCATGATAATCAAATCGGGATCATGGCTTGCGACCGTTTCATACGGAAGGTCATGCGGAATGGTCGGGACATCGCCCAGCGAGTCCTGCAAGTAATCCTGGATGCTTGCTCCATCCTGTACAGACCACTGTGCGACAGGTGTAATATCCAAAGCCACCAGATAATCTTCCAAATAGGAAGCAATCACTCGCTCTGGATTTTCGGGAATGGTGACTTCGTTTCCCATTGCATCAGTCACCGTTCGTTCACCGGATTCGTTTTCCGTTTCGGTTTGTTTATTCTCATTATCGCTATCAGAGGTATTATCCTCATCCTGATTATTTCCACAAGCAGATAAAACAAAGAAACAGACTAGCAAGCTGGTAAATATGTAAAGATAACTTTTCTTTTTCATATCTTTATCCTCCTGATTATCTAATTGACATCTTAAATGATAACAATTCTCATTATCAATGACAAGCTTTATTTTATATTGGCAGTATATTATAATGATAGGTATTCTCACTACCGATTATCCATGAGGAGTATTACATATGGCAAACATTACAGCTGCTGACAAAGGACCCCGCCCTCTCCTTGCTACGGTTATTTTAATAGGCGGACTGGCAGTTCTACTGTTGACGATGGGACTGTCTATTTTATATGGAGCCGCAGACGTGAAATATGCAACGATTTGGCAAAGTATCTACCAATTCGATGCTTCCTCCACTTCGCACCAAATCATCCGGAATTTGCGGATTCCAAGAGCACTTGCAGCCGCTTTGATCGGAGCAGCTCTGGCAATGTCCGGAGCGATCATGCAAGGGATGACACGTAATCCGCTTGCATCTCCCTCGATTATGGGGGTGACCTCTGGTGCAGCATTTATGATGGCCGTTGCATTGGTTATCACACCAGGAGCTTCCAATATCGCCATGATGCTGTGGGCGTTCGCCGGCGCGGGATTGGGTACTGGAATTGTTTTTGCCGTCGGCTCGATTTCCAAAACCGGACTTACTCCGGTCAAACTGGCATTGGCAGGTACGGCGGTGACCGCAATGCTTAATTCGCTCTCATCAGGTATCTCTATTCATTTCAATATCGCCAAAGATATGAGTTTCTGGTATGCAGGGGGTGTATCCAGCGTACAGTGGGTGCATGTGAAATTGCTCGCACCTGTGGTCATTATCGGTATCATTCTGGCTCTGCTGCTCGCCCATTCGATTACCGTCATGAACTTAGGCGAAGATGTGGCCAGAGGACTCGGCCAACGGACTGGCTTGATTAAATTTGCAGGCACGATCGTCGTCCTGCTGCTTACCGGCGTGGCCGTATCGGTCGCGGGGACTATCGGGTTCATCGGTTTGGTGATTCCGCATATCACCCGCTTCCTCGTGGGGATCAATTACCGCTGGATCATTCCCTGTTCGGCTATTTTGGGTGCGATCCTGTTAGTCGCGGCCGACACCGTGTCGCGGATGATCAATCCGCCTTTCGAAACACCGGTCGGAACGGTTACTGCTTTGATCGGTGTTCCCTTCTTTCTTTATCTAGCACGCCGTGAAGGGAGATCGTTATAATGAGCAAGCAAACAAAGAAAAAAACGTGGCTGATCGGCTTTATTTTATTCCTGAGTATCATCGCGACACTGGTTTTGAGCCTTAATCTTGGCGTTATCCGGATTTCCCCGCTGGAGATTTTTCGGACCGTGACCGGGAACGGTGATGCCCAAAACGAAATGGTATTGTTCCAATTCCGCCTGCCGCGGATGACCATCGCCTTACTAATCGGAGCTGGGATGGCCATCTCCGGTGCCCTGCTGCAAAGCGTGACCCGCAATGAGTTGGCTGATCCCGGCATCATTGGAATTAATGCAGGTGCGGGATTCGCTGTAGTATTGTACATTTTCTTGTTTGAAGGAAACGCTGTTGCATCCAGCTCTTTATCGATTTATATGATGCCCTTATCGGCATTGATCGGGGCAGTAACCGCTGCGGTACTGATTTACGCAATTTCCTGGAAAAACGGAGTATCGCCAATCCGTCTCGTATTGGTCGGAATCGGGATCAACAGTGCGTTCGCCGCGCTGATCATCATCTTTCAATTGAAAATGAATCCGGACGATTTTACCCGGGCAACCGTCTGGCTGTCCGGGAACATTTCCGGAACCGATTGGAGTTACGTACTCGCATTACTGCCATGGATCCTTCTCTTTGTCCCACTGGCAATTTATAAAGGGAAATCATTAAACACGCTTTATCTGGGGGAAGACGTTGCCCAGGGACTTGGAACAAAAGTGGAACGGGAACGCATGACCGTACTGTTCATCGCAGTTGCCCTGGCCGGCGCCAGCGTGGCAGTCGGCGGCGGGATTGCCTTTCTCGGACTAGTCGTTCCGCACCTGTCGAAAAAGCTAGTCGGACCGACCCACGAACGATTCCTGCCGATATCCGCATTGATGGGAGCACTGCTGTTGGTTGTGGCAGACACCATCGGACGCAATATCCTGGCACCATCCGAAATACCAGTCGGTCTCATCGTATCCATCATCGGCGGTAGTTACTTTATCTATTTATTGATGAAAACGTAATAAAAACTGCAGGCGGCCGGGACAAAAGCATGGCCACCAAAGCAACAACCGAGCGAGTTTGAACTAACAATCAAATTCGCTCGGTTTTTAATATTTGTTTTCCTTAGATAAACTTCTTATTATCCTGTTGTTTGATTCGTGTCTGGAATCGCTACGACAGGATACTACGCTTTCCACGGGCACGGCTTCCACTTCCTCAGAAAGCAAAAGACGCTTTCTTGCGGGATTTTCAGCTCGTGCTGTTCCCGTTGGAGTCTCCGTATCTTGCCTCCGCTACGTTTTCGGGGTCTGATTTTTATATAATCAAGAACAGCACTCCGATTCAATAGCAGGAAAAATAGTCCGAATTATGATAATCTTATAAATCAATGATAGAAAGGAGCGAATAGAATGAACAACCAAATTCCAGAAGTGACCCTGCATGATGGTTTGGAACTCCCGGTAATCGGCTTGGGTACGTATGCCCTTAACGGCAATGAAGGCGCGACTGCGATCCAGCGTGCTATCGAAGAAAACGGCTATCGGCTGATCGACTCCGCTTACAATTATGAAAACGAGGGTACGGTTGGCGAAGCGGTGAAACGCAGTGCTGTTCCCCGAGAAAAACTACGCATCACATCCAAATTACCGGGACGTTATCAAACTTATGACAAAGCAATCAAAACAGTGCAGGAATCCTTGTATCGTGCCAGCCTGGATTATTATGACCTCTACCTGATTCATTGGCCCAATCCGAAACAGGATCACTACGTAGAAGCATGGCAAGCATTGATCGATGCAAAAAAACAGGGCCTGATCCGCTCGATAGGCGTGTGCAATTTCCTTCCCGACCACTTAAAAAGACTGGAGAAGGAAACGGGAGAAAAACCAAGCATCAACCAGATCGAACTGCATCCTTACTTCAACCAAGAACAACAAAGAAAGTGGCATGAAAAAAACAGCATCAAGACAGAATCGTGGAGTCCGCTTGGACATGGCAACGACATCCTACAGCAAGTTACGATCCAGCAAATCGCAGAACGCCATCAAAAATCAGCGGCACAAGTCGTGTTACGCTGGCATTATCAATTAGGGGCTATCTCTATCCCGAAATCCGCAAATCCGGACAGGCAACTGGAAAACATTTCGATTTTTGATTTCTCACTGGACGACGCGGAAATGAACAGTATTTCCTCCATGACCAAACCGGACGGACGTATCAACGACCAGGATCCTGCCGTTTACGAAGAGTATTAAAAAAAAGAGTGTTCATCCTGCACGTGGGATGAACACTCTCTTTTTATTCTGTGGTGTTTTTCCAGCTATCGTCCATGACCATTTTTCCTGGCCACGTATAAGCGGTTATTCCGCCGTCGACAATCATGTCCTGTCCCGTCATATAAGAGCTGTCATCAGATACCAGAAACAGAACAGCCGTTGCGATTTCTTCCGGGTCACCGAGCCGCCCTATCGGTGCGAGCCATTTATTCGATTCCCTGAACTGCCGACCGCTTTTCTCTTCCTTCGTGCCAGCAAGCTTGTCGATCAGTGGCGTCTCGATCGTACCCGGCGAAACGGAATTGGCCCGGATCCCCTGCCTTCCGTAGTCAATCGCGATGGATTTCGTAAAATTAATGATCGCCCCTTTTGCCGCATTGTAGCCAGAACGATCTAAATCGGCAAAGCTGCCCGACATCGACGCGTTGTTGACGATCGCGCCTCCTTTATCGAGCATCAGCGGGATAAAATACCTGCTCATCAAAAAAGTACCGCGCAGGTCCGTTTGTTGAATCTCATCAAACAGTTCAACTGGGTATTCATGTACTTTTCCGCCCTCTTGATCCGTCCCTGCGTTGTTGAACAAAGCATCAATCCGTCCAAATTCTTCTTTTACCTGATCAGCAAAGCCTTCCACTTCTTCCTCCTTGGATACATCAACCCGGTATGTTTTCACAGTGCCTCCATTATCCCGGATTTCTTTCGCAGTACCTTCCAGTTCTTCCTGCTTGATATCCGCTATCACTACCGTCGCACCTTCGTTCGCAAAAACTTTTGCAGTCGCTTCTCCGATGCCGGTCGCACCGCCTGTGATGACCGCCACTTTATCGTTTAACTTGCCCATGCTCTTCCTCCTTTTTTCATTGGGGTTGTATTTTCATGTCGTTCCACGTCTGTCCCTGTTTTAAACAGCTTGCAATCATATATCGCTTGAAGGAAATACCGTAAATCTCAAGAAATACGGAGTTTCGTTTCCCATTCTCTTTTCGATACTTCTATCACATGTTATTGAGTTACTTCTTTGCTTGTGGTAAGATTTAATTGATATTGAAAATCATTATCATTTAAACGATGATTCATTACATACAGCTCGAGAAGTCGCTACTTACATCCACCGCATCAATACTTTTCAACCAAGGAGGAGAAGAAAATGAACGAAGAAGAATTGTACGATGTGACCATCATAGGAGGCGGTCCTGCCGGATTATATTCCGCTTTTTACAGTGGACTGCGGGCGATGAAAACAAAACTGATCGAATATCAGCCGCATCTCGGCGGCAAAATCCATGTCTATCCGGAAAAAATGATATGGGATGTCGGGGGCCTGACCCCCGTTTCTGGTGAAAAACTGATAGAGCAACTGGTTGCACAAGGGCTTACCTTTGAGCCGACAGTTGCACTGAATGAAAAAGTCGTGAAAATCACCCGGAACGATGAAAACCATTTTGTTCTGCATACGGCAGCCGGACTAAAACATTATTCAAAAACGGTCATCGTCGCTGTCGGCGGTGGTATATTGAAGCCGCAAAAGCTCGAAATCGACGGTGCGGAAAAATACGAAGTAGCCAACCTGCATTACACGGTGAAATCTTTGAATCAATTCAAGGATAAAACCGTCATTATTTCAGGTGGAGGAAATGCTGCAGTAGACTGGGCAAACGAACTTATCCCATTCGCCAAACAGGTTTATTTAACGTATCGAAAGGATGCTCTCAAGGGACATGAAGCGCAGGTCGAACAGTTGAAAAACAGTCCGGCGGAATGTTACTTCCACACTTCCATCACCAAATTGGTCGCAAGTAAAACAAAAGAGAAAATAAAATCAGTGGAGTTGACCAACCACCTGACAAACGAAGTAACCGAACTTCCCATTGATGAAGTCATCATCAACCATGGCTACGAACGGGACACGGAGCTGTTGAAAAACTGCTCCATGGACATAAAAAAACGCGACGATTATTTTATCGAGGGAACCCCGTCAAGCGAATCATCGGTGGACGGACTGTTTGCTGCCGGAGATATTCTCAAATATGACGGGAAAGTACACCTCATCGCCGGTGCTTTCCAGGATGCAGCCAATGCCGTCAACCGGGCAAAGCAATATATTGAGCCGGATGCCCAAGAGTACGGCATGGTATCCTCCCACAACGATATTTTCAAGCAACGCAACAAGGCGTTGATCAACCAGATGGTGAAATAAACAAGGTCGACTGAAATGGCAAACCCGACAGCCCTCTTTGGACTGCCGGGTTTACTATGGAATATTGGCAATCTCTCAGTAAAAGTATCGATCGGAGGTGATCGTCTGTTTCCTCTTTCCATTATCTTTGCGCCAGATTCCATACGCTTCCCATAACCTTTATAAATCAAGACGGCTAATTTATTAACCATGCCCGGATAAGGTGTTGGAGCTCAGGCACTGTATCATCGTTTGCTTCGCTTCTCCATCATCATTTCGTTTACCTGATCATACATGGTTGCCATGCCCTCGGCGGACGCTTCAAATGCATGGGCATCTTCTTCCTCGATCCCCATCCGGCTCGCTTCGACTGCCACATCGATGTTAGCCCCCAGAAAAATAAACTGCCAGTCGTGCAGCTGTTTTTGCCGCTTAATCAAGCGTTGCACTTTTTCATAGCTGAATTCTTTACTGGCATTTTCCATTCCATCGGTAGTGATGACAAACAACACCTCATCCGGTCTGTCTTCAAATCCTGCTTGTGAATGTCGTCGATCGACATCTAGAATCGTCCTCCCAACAGCATCCAGCAAGGCGGTCGAACCTCTGACAACATATTCATTGCTTGTCAACACAGCTTGCTCCGCGTCCATCCCTTCCCACAATATATCGTATTCATGGTCAAATAAAACAGTGGTTACTGTCGTAGTGCCCTCCAAACGGCGCTGCTTTTCCATCATAGCATTGAAGCCGCCAATGGTATCACTTTCCAAACCGCTCATCGAGCCGCTCCGATCGAGTAAGAAAATAATCTCCGTCACCTTTTGTTTCATCGATTCCTCATCCTTTCGTATGCTTTCGATTCTATAATGTTAACAACAAAAACAAAGGAACAGGTCGCCTGTGAAGCGACAATGAGGAGGCCCGATCATGCTTGATCAAAACACGCTGGAAGCGTTGCAGGAATATGTGGAAATGCATCGAATCAGCATGAACATGCCGCTATATGAGTCAGAAAGTATCTTTTCCGTAGACAGCGAAACGAATATAGCGGATTTAGAAGACTATATAAAGGAAAACCAGTCCCCCTCCTTTTCTGAAACACTCTTTGCGTTCATCGACGAGAAAGGATATACCGATTCTGAGGTGTATAAACGGGCCGGACTCGACAGAAGACTGTTCTCCAAAATCAGATCCAACCCGGATTACAAAACAAGCAAACAAACCGTTGCCACTCTAGCAATCGGATTGCGATTAGATGAAACAAAAACCGAAGAATTGTTAGATGCCGCCGGTTATTCCCTTTCATACAATGATCCCTTTGACCTCGTCATCCGTTTTTGTTTGCAAAACGGCACGTATGATGTCGACGAAGTGAACCAGGCGCTGGAATATATGGGAGTAAAGACGTTGTGGTAAACGACAGTTTAAAGAATGCTTCTTAAATACAACCTTTCTGTTTTGCAATCAAAAACTGGTTAAGAATCCGAAACATGGCCACCTTTGGAGAGAGTAAATTGATCTTTATAAATTGTTGCTTATTCTTGGCAGGAATAACCATGTAGTGTGATGATTACGTAATAAACAAACTAGGAGGAACAATAGAAGCAAGATTTACTTCCCTTTAAAGAATTAATATAAACTTCTTTATGGAGTGCACTAGAAAAGTTTACATAAAATAACAATCATCTCACTCTACAGGGAAGCTATATAGAAAATATACATTATTACTTATTATTCACAATCCCTTTCACTCTGCCAATAAAACTACAAGGTATTCTATCAATAAAAATTATAAAGGCCCGTCAAAAAGGAAAATTTTCTTAAAATAAGACAATAATTCACGAAGATTATCGTATAGAAAAATTATTTGAGAAAGTTATAAATGCAATTGGCTTAATCAGCATTTACTAATATAATAGATACTAGAATTTACTTTTTTAGTAAAATCTCCTAAATCAGCATCTAAGAGTTATTAGGATGCTATGACGCTTTATACAACTTACATATCAGTTTTAAATCAACAAAAAGAAAGGTGTGACGAAAATAACAAAGGAGATTGGAAATAGGATTAAATATTATAGGAAAAAAATGTGCCTGACACAAAGTGAATTATCAGAAGGGATCATATCTAATTCTTATTTGTCTAAAATTGAAAATGGCTTTGTAAAACCTCCTGATGAAATTATTAATCTCTTGTGTAAAAAACTCAAGATTGATCCTGTTTCTGAAAAAAGCGAAAGAATGAACAAGATTTGTAACATTTGGTTTCAAAATTTATTTGAACAAAATTTGGAAGAAATGAAAAAGAATTTTCACCAAATTAATTCACACCACGATTTAATAACTGATAATAATGTGTTGCTACTTATAGATATACATAAGCTTAGATATTATATTCTATTAAAAGATAAAAAGAAGGCACATGAGCAATACCAATACTTGAAAAGCCATTCTAAAAACTTATCCGGAAATCAAAAATATTATTGGCTTAAATTCAGGGGTTACTACTTTTTTTATAATTTAGCTTATCAAAAAGCACTAGAATCTTTTCAAGAAGCCAAAGATTATATCAATGACGTTTGCCACTCCCAATTAAAAGAAAAAGGCAGCCTATATTATATGATTGCATTATCAGCAAGCCACACTAATCAATCCTTTTTTACTTTTAAATACGCAAACAAGGCATTGAAATATTATCAAAAATATTACAATCTAAAAAAATGTGCACAGTGTCATATATTATTAGGTATAACTTACTTACGCATAAATGACATCAAAAACTCATTAGAAAGTTATCAGTCAGCCCAATATATTGCTGAAAAAACTGATGATGAAGAACTTTTATCTATTTCAGTGCAAAATATAGGTAACCTCTACTCAAAGATCAATCACTCACCAAAGGCTTTAGAGTATTTCTTGAAAAGCTATGAACTAAGGGCTAATAAACCAAAACCGCACCATATAACCCCTATTGCAAGTTTAATGAAAGAATACTATCAAATAGGCGATCTTAGGAACGCAGAAAAATGGATGAAAACTGGTCTGAGTCTTCTCTCGCATATAAAAACAAGCCATATTTACCAACATGAATTTGATGTGTACAAGCATTTAATTAAAGGTGACAATGATGCCTTGGAAGAATTGATACTTAATAAAATCATCCCTTTTCTAGAATCAAAGGGGTTACATCACCAAAAGTTTAGCTATTATAAGCTTTTAGGAGAACATTATTTTAGTAAACGGAAGTATAAATTATCAGCAATGTATTTTAATTTTGCAATGGAAGTAAATATATAAAATTATTTAGGAGGCTGTTTACTTATGAGAAAAATACTCGTTACTACCGTATTAACTTTAGTTGTACTCTTGGGACTCTCCACTATGATGGACGAAACGCACTTTGCCTATGAAGAACATCCTGACCATGATAGTATCGAATTTGAAAGTTGAATACTTCTTTAAACAAGGTGAACAGGCTTCTGTGCACCTTGTTTATTTCTTAAGATATAAATTCCTTTAACATTAATCTATAACAATGCTGTGCACTAAAAAAATAAATATAAAAAATTATTTAGATCATCAAAAAAGCTAGTCACTAAAAATACGGATTTGATGAAAAAATCTCAATCAACCAAGTAAGTCCAATAGAATTAAAATCAACTTCATCAATTGAGTTCTGTCCTCAAACATGACTAAAAGAAAAAAAGATTAATCTTGAAGGCAAGAATTTTAAAAATAAATAGATTTAATTGAATGTAAACCCTAACTTTTCATTATATTATATATTCTCTTTTATGTAAAAAACATTCTGAAAAGTTTATTTCAATTTTGATAAATCAACCTAGAAAAAAAACGTAAATGTTTCGTTCTACTTCGGAAACTTTCCCGATTATTCCGAATTATGGGTTAACCATATATTACTAACATTTTTTTGAAAAAATATCCTGTTTTACCAATAATATAAAGTCTGCTATATTCTAAACCAAGATGCATCTTAAAATCTATTTGGAGGTGACTTAAGATGAAAGAAAACAAAGCCCTAGAAGCAATCCAAGACATTTCGGATGAGGAATTAGCAGATATCGTAGGTGCGGATGGTGCTATCTCCACTGTCTCTCACGAATGTCACATGAACACTTGGCAATTTATTTTTACCTGCTGCTTCTAAAAGAAGTTACATGCACTTCATCTATGAATATTTACTTAACTTTCTTGGAAAAGAGCGCTTTAAAAGCGTTCTTTTCTTATTAAAACATAAATTGAAGGTGATCTTTTGCTTAAAAAAACTGATAATACATTGGACTCTATGCTCAATAATACGGAATGGTCAAAAGCACTTTATTTAACAGAAAGGTCTATTAAGAATATACAGGACAAGCCACCCATCCCTAACTCAGATAGACTAGTACAGTGGTTAAGTCGACTGGAAAACGATAATGATTTGATTAAATTACGTTTGGAACAAGACAAAATATCTTATGATCTTTTTTTAAATCTTATAAATGATGAATATACGGAAAGTAATCCCAAAGAATACAGTTGGTATCATTATTTAATATCTGTCTTCAGTGAAAACAATGAAGAGTTAAGTGAAGAAGAACAAGATTTTATAAATAATAATGATTTTCCGTTTAAAACCTTCATGATCCCTTTCCTCGAAAAAGCAAAAACTTCACTGAAGGTTAAAGTTAATCATACAATATATGAAAAGGTATTAGATTATTCTGTTCTAATAGAAATCGTATTTAAAGCAGTTGTTAGTCAGATTACTAACTTTGCTGGAAAAACCCTTATTTATGAACTTAACAGAATAAATGATGAATTGATCGGGGACACACCAGAAGAAAGATATGAATTTTTCTTGACCTACAAGCTTGGTAACAAGAAAAAGGTACTCACGTTACTGCTGGAATACCCCTTATTAGGTCGTTTGATATGTGAAAGCATTCCGAATATAATCACCAATATTATCCAATCACTAAATAGATATTTAATGGATATGGACCACATAGAGCAAAGATTTAATAAAACATATGACCGTGTAATTAATATTGAACAAACTGGTGACGCACATAACAGTGGTAGCGTTTTAAAGCTATCTTTCCTCAACGGTGAAAAACTTCTTTACAAACCGAGATCATTATCGATAGATTTACACTTCCAAAAACTCTTAGAATGGTATAACGCTAAAGGCATTAATAAACAATTTGCCACCTTATCGACAATTAATCGCAAGGATTATGGTTGGCAAGATTATATAGAGTTCAAGGAGTGTTCTACTGAGGAAGAAGTTGAAAACTTTTTTGAAAGACAAGGTCAATATTTAGCAGTTTTATATTTACTAAACGCGACCGATTTTCACTATGGTAATATAATTGCCCAGGGAGAACATCCCTTTCTTATTGATTTGGAATCCCTCTTTCATAATGTGATATCTAACTCAAATAAAAGTTATACTACTTCATCCACTAAGAAAGCTATCGATATTATCTCCAACTCGGTAATTAGAACAAGCCTTCTCCCGGTGTTTGCAGAGGATGTAATTTATGACTTGGATGTGAGTGGTCTGGGTGGTGGAAAAAGCAGACAGCTAGTCAGACCGATGATAGTAAATAAAAACACAGACAATATGAAAATTGTAAAGAAAACTATTCATTCACCACAAGGTAACAATTTACCTGTTTTTAAAAAGGAAATAATAGATTCGACTGATCACGTACAAAGAATCAAAAATGGATTTCGTAATACTTACAAGATAACTATGGAAAACCTTGAAGAGTTGTTATCTACCGATGG
The DNA here is from genome assembly GCF_017792025.1 of Sediminibacillus dalangtanensis. Lineage (NCBI taxonomy): Bacteria > Bacillati > Bacillota > Bacilli > Caryophanales > Bacillaceae > Sediminibacillus > Sediminibacillus dalangtanensis. The sequence continues at coordinate 703,109 of NZ_CP046956.1, read as the reverse complement.
ACCAATACATCACTTCAAAGAGGACACCGTGAGAGTAATACTAAGAAATACACCTGTTTATAGCTGGTTACTAGAAGCTAGTACACACCCTAAATACCTTAAAAATGGATTAGACAGAGTAAATCTTTTTGATTTTCTATGGCGTTTAGCGAAGGACCTGCCTGACAGGATAGAAACTATTTCTTCTGAATGCAAAGAAATGCTAATAGGAGACATTCCCTACTTCAGTTGTAAAATAAACTCTACAAACCTCGTAGGAAATGAAAAACAGATAATAAGAAACGTTATAAAAGAGGATAGCCTATTATTAGTATTAAAAAAACTAAATAATTTAAGCTTGGAAGACTGCGAAAGGCAAATCAAATTTATTGAAGAGTCTTTGCTGACTAAACATTATATTAGTAAAGATCTTATGATGGAAAGTAAACAAAAACAACCTCTCAATAAAGTGGACTCGGAACAAATCAACAAAGAGGCATTCTTAACTGAAGCAATTAAAATAGGAAGCCTAATGAAAAAAGACGCTATATGGGGGGAAGATAAAAAGGATGTAACATGGCTTGGTATGGGAATGAATTCTGATGAAAAGCTTCAATATAAGGTAATGGATATGGGATTGTATAATGGACTATTGGGTATGAGTTTATTTTATGCGTATTTAGCAAGTGAGTCTAAATTAGAAGAGTTCAAGGATATCTCCGAGGCTTGTCTTGAAACAGCTTTAAAAGAACAGATGATGACCAGAAGGCAATATACATCAGCTTTTTCAGGATATACTTCAGCGATTTATGTTTTATCTCATTTATCTAAACTCTGGAGTAACGAAACATATTTAGATAAAGCCAAAGAACTTGTGGACGTTATAGACCGTAATGTTGATAAAGACAAAAATTTTGATTTATTAAATGGAAGTGCAGGTACCTTAATTGTTTGTCTCAATTTTTATCATTTAACTCATTACGATAAAGCAAGAGGTGTAGCGGTGAAATGTGGAGACCATTTATTAAAACATGCCGTAAGTAATAAATTTGGATATGGTTGGTTACTGCCTAAAAATAAAGATATGCCCCCACTTTCAGGATTATCTCATGGTTCGGCAGGCATCGCATTAGCACTGATGATGCTGGCAAAAGAAACGAAAAACCAAAAATACTTGTCCGCGGGACAAGCAAGTTTAAAATATGAAAATTCGTTATATGATTCGGAGTTGAATAACTGGTTAGATTTAAGATTATTTGATAACGATCATAAAGCTGAATCAGTTGTCCATTGGTGTAATGGAGCTGCCGGTATTGGTCTTGGAAGACTAAAAATGCTTGAGTACTATCAAGATAGTCAAGTTACTACTGATTTAGATCGAGCTGTTAAGAAGACTGTTGTTAGTGGTATTACCGGATTAAATTACAGCTTGTGTCATGGAGATTTAGGCAACTTAGAACTTCTTCTATTATCCTCTAAGTTTTATGATGATTATGCGTTAAGGGACTTTGCCTATAAAAAAGCTTTCGAAATTATATTAAAGGTAAATAAAGATGGTAAAAATAATTGGAAATGTGGAATTCCCGGTGGCCAACAGACCCCTAATTTTATGGTTGGACTATCAGGAATAGGTTACCAGTTACTAAGATTCTACAATAACAGTATCCCCTCTGTTTTAGGGGTTCTAGAGATGCCAAATCATTAAAGACTGGACAACATGGGAGGTGATTTAAATGTTAGCCAGAAAAACTAAGGTTGAAATTCCCGTAGTTAAACAATTGAACCGATATGAGTGCGGAATTTGCTGTTTAAGCATGATTTTATCTTATTATAGATATGATGTGGGTTTAACGGAACTAAGAGAATACTTTGGTAACGGCCGGGATGGAATCAACCTTTTGCAAATCAAAAGAGCAGCCGAAAGCTTCCACTTAGCTGCCACTGCTAAACGAGTTCCTACCGAGTTACTCGGAAGTGATAATATGCAATTACCTGCCATTGCCTTTTATAATGAGAACCACTACGTAGTAATTGATAAAGTTAAAAAAGATATTATCTATATCGTTGATCCCGCCAAAGGGCGCATAAAATTACACAAAGATTCCTTCAGCCAATCATTTTCTGGCGTTATTTTAGATGTAGCGCCAAATCCGAACTTCAAACAAAAAAAACAAAAAAGAAATTTCAGTATAATAAATGTTGTGTTCTCCCACAAAAAACTGCTGTATTACATATTGCTTATATCTCTCCTGCTACAGTTGTTGGCCGTGGGTGTTCCAATTGTTACGAAATATATTATTGATTTAACGGTAACAGAAAAATTAGAAGGTAGAGCACTACAATTAATATTAGCTTTTTTCTCTATTATCATTTTTCAAGTTTGCTTCTTGGCAATAAAAAACTTTTCGGTGGTAAGATTGCAAAACTCACTTGATAAGCAGCTAATGAATAGATTTGTGTCACATTTATTCAAACTGCCATACAAATTTTTTGAACTTAGATCTCGTGGTGATTTGATTTATCGAGCAAATAGTAATATAAGAATACGAGAGTTTTTATCACAACAACTACTTTCATCTATCATTAATATTTTTTTGGTAGTTGTAATATTCGGATATATGCTGATTGAATCGAAGCTTCTAGCACTTACTATATTAAGCATTGGTCTGATGCAAGTACTAACAGTCTATTTTTCTAAACAACATTTAGAATACTTAACAAAGGATGAGATTAACAATCAAACAATGACCAGCAGCTTTATGACGGAGGTTCTTGGTGGGATCTCAACTGTTAAGTCGTTAGGTATAGAGAATCAAATATATACAAAATGGGAGAAGCTGTTCAAACAACAACTCAGCTCAACTAAGAAGAAAGCGGACTTTGAGGTTAAAATTGATACTGTAACAAAGGCACTTCATTATACAGCTCCCTTGGTAGTTGTTATGTTAGGTATTTATCAAATCCAGCAAGGCGATATTACTCTCGGCACACTGTTTGCTTTTCAGTCTCTTTCCATGTCTTTTCTAGGTCCACTAAATTCTTTAGCTACTTTAGCAAATGACATTGTGACAATGCAAGCATTGCTAGACAGAATAGATGACGTTTTAAAGTCTCCCGTAGAAAAAGAGAATAATACACTTGAAATTAAGGAATTGAAAGGGGCGATAAAACTAAACAGCGTCTATTTTAAATACCATGATAACGGACATGAAGTAGTTCAAGATGTATCCTTGAACATAGACCCTGGACAAAAAGTTGCTATTGTAGGGAAATCAGGATCTGGAAAAAGTACTTTAGCTGCACTGTTAGTCGGATTATATAAACCTACTAAAGGAGAAATATTCTTTGACGAACTTCCATATGAGCATTTGAATAAATCCTCTTTCAGAAAAAACATTGGTGTGGTATTACAAGAAAACTTTTTATTTAATAAGTCGGTTTACGAAAATATCATAATTAATCAAGAGGATGTTACTTCGGAAGATGTTGAATGGGCTGCAGAAATGGCTGCCCTTACAGATGACATTAAAGACATGCCTATGGGTTTTAACACAGTGGTTTCAGAAACAGGTTCTAACTTTTCAGGTGGGCAAAAGCAAAGAATTGCATTAGCAAGGGCTCTTGTAGGACGCCCTTCTATTTTGTTATTAGACGAGGCAACTAGTGCACTTGATTCTATTACAGAATCAAGAATCGAAAAAAGTATTCAATCTCTGAATTGTACAAGAATAGTGATAGCACACAGACTGTCTACAGTGAAGAATGCCGATCAGATAATTGTGTTGGAGGATGGACAGATTGTTGATGTGGGTACCCATGAGGAACTTATGATTTATTCCAGTAAATATCAAAACCTCTATTCAAATAGCTCTATAGACAAAGAAGGGATAATAAGTGTCTGAAGAAAGAGTAACAAAGCCAAGCATTGAGAAACATACTTTAATGTGTGTATTTAATTTGGTTGATGCCGTTTTCCCTTATCTCCCTTACTTAAGTTCGAGCCGATCCATAACTAAAAGTACAAAGGAGAGCTTCCTTAGAGAGAAGCTCTCCTAATAAATATTTTAGGCGACACTGTGATTTTTTTAGGAATTTTCTTTAATGTGAAATCTTGCTTATCAAGCATTTCAGCGTTTTGTCATACCTGCATTCATAGGATAAATGGAATCCGAAAAAGTAACAGTTTAATAATAGTTTAAATTATTTGCACTAATTCAATAAACCCTCATCTCTTTCTTGCCAAATCGCTTGGAAGCCAACAATAAACATAAACAGGTGATTACAGCAGCAAAAGGGATAAAAGGGAAGAGTTGTACATCCAGTTCACTAATACCGCTTGAAACTCTGCTTAACTCTTCTGATACAAACTTCCCGCTGTAACTGAATGGGAACAAGGTCCAAACTAGATTTACATTCGCTACGAATACAGAGGCAATAACCATCAGAACACTTAATCCAATTGTCAGAACAACTTTGTGAAACATAACAGTCAGCAGCCAAATAATCGAAACAAGAGGGATTGCAGTGAAAAATATAATCAGGCTCCACTTTACTATATAGAAGTACGGAACAGGTTCCTGCAAGCCGATGTTGTTAGAAGCATATAGTCCAACCAGTAGAAAGAGCGTAAAGAAAATAACAACCTGTAGAAACAAAAAGAACAGAAAGACTACGAATTTTGCCATAGAAATTTTTTGTCTGTTTACAGGCAGTGTCAACATTTTTAAAATACCTTTATTAGCTTTTTCTCTCTGTGATATTAAGACAGATACAACAATCATGGTGAATGGCAGTAAATAGTAGGAAAACAACAGACAACTTTGTACAAACATTGCTTGCCATGCCCCTTCTGTTTCGGGAGAGATATAATTCAACAAACTATTGATTCCAGTAGCTACAATCAAAAACGGGCATATGGCCAATATAGGAATTATTTTCGATCTCTTTACCTTCATAAATTCTATCCTCACTAAATTAAAGAAATTCATTTATCAAACCCCTATTCATACATTTTTTTATTTGCTATCATGCTTCCCACTATTACAAAAACAAAGGACTCCACAACCGATATTAGCAATATGGACACATCAACATCTGATGACAAACTCACAGCTGGCTTTAAAATAAGAACAAAAGGATTAGCCAAGCTAACTATGCTATCACCATTGACCATGGACATACCACTGAAAAAACCAACTACTCCAATTCCAATCGTGACCCACATGTTGGTGAAAAGCATAGAAATAATAAGCATAAAAGTCAGACTTGGCACTGCTATAAGAAAAGAATATACTGCAAACTTAAAAAGTGTAGATAAATCAAAAGAACCTGTAGGAATGAAGTGGTTTCCTAAAATAGCCAGAGTGATGTATTCCATTGTGTACGCTAAAAACAGGGTGAATATCAGGATAATTAATTTACTTGTAAAGATAGCTGAAATTTTAATCGGCAAGGTACGTATTTTATTTATCCCTTTGTACTGGAATTCCATATGGTAAATGTTATTGGCACTTACAATAATAGCGAATATGTTCATTAAAATTATAACCCCATACAATTGGGTCAGTAATGTAGACATGGGATTATCTGCTGTAAGAAAAAATTCTTTACGCACAAACCAGTTCATCACCGAATATACAGATCCAGCTATTCCTCCCAATATCAAAACTTCAATTACTCCTGCTCTTCGTTGTTTCTTCAGTTCAATTACCAATGACTTCATACAATCAACCTGTTATCTTTCTGATTGTCTCTTTGAATCATACCGAGGAACATATCTTCCAGATTTTCCGAACCATATCCTTCCTCTTCCGCTTTTACATTGAGTTCATCCATGCTTCCTTCAAACAATAATTTCCCTTTATTTAAAATCCCTACATCTTCCGCCATCAGTTGTATTTCTGATAACATATGGGAAGAAATAAAAATTGTACAATCCATTTTTTGGGGAAGAGATACTATCAAGTTCCGTATTTCATGGGTCCCAATCGGATCCAATCCATTTGTAGGTTCGTCTAAAATCAAGATAGAGGGATTACCGATGATGGCTGAAGCAATACCTAATCGTTGTTTCATGCCCAAAGAATATTTTTTAGCCAACCTATCTCCAAATTCCTCCAATCCGACTAATTCTAAGCTATGATTAATGGATTCTTTAGGCAAGTGAAGTATCCGCCTGATAATTTCTAAGTTTTCTCTTCCTGTTAAATTCCCATAAAAAGAGGGGCTTTCAATAATGGATCCAATACTTTTCAAAATTTGTTCGCGGTCCTTTGGGAAAGACATACCGTTAATATGAAAGCCTCCTGAATTAGGTTTGGTAATTCCAAGCAACATTTTCATTGTTGTCGATTTACCTGCACCGTTAGGGCCTAAAAAACCGTAAATTCGCCCCCTCTTAACATTCAAATTAATCTTGTTAACGGCCGTGAAGTTTTTATACTTTTTTGTTAGGTTATTTGTTTCAATGATATTCATACAAACTCTCCTTTGCTTCTTTTAAAAAGAAGTATATCAATATAACCTTACGCTAAACTTCTATCAGCCTTACAATTACCTTACTTTTTCCAAATACGTCATCAAGACATTAATTTTGTATGATAAACTTATAATGAGGGAGGTAATGATGATTGATAAAAAAATTATGGTAGTTGACGATGAAGAAAAACTGCAAAGTATGATCACTTCTATCCTCCAAGACTATGGGTTTACACATATTGAAGCTACCGGAAGTGTTTTTCAAGGGAGGAAATTATTCATGGCTTTTAACCCTGAAATTGTAATTCTTGATATCATGCTTCCGGACGGATCTGGCTACGACTTGCTGGACTTTATGCGACGCAAATCAGATGTCCCTGTTATTTTCCTCTCCGCTAAAGGAGAAGATGATGATAAATTAAGAGGACTTTCTTTAGGTGCTGACGATTATATTGTCAAACCGTTCTTACCTAAAGAATTAATTTTGCGAATGGAAGCGATTTTAAGAAGAGTTTATCCAGAAAGCTCCGTTGTCCCTTTAAAGTACAGTACTATTGATTTTCACACAGGTCACGTCACCAAAAACAGAGAAGTGATTCCTTTAACTGCAACAGAGTTTAAAATCCTGGACAAATTAAATAAAAATGCAGGTCGAATTGTAACTATTGATTCCTTATGCGAGACAGTTTGGCAGAATCATGTCTGGGGCTATGAAAATTCACTTATGGCACATATTCGACGAATAAGAGAAAAGATTGAAATAAATCCTTCCAAACCCGTATCCTTAATTACATTGAGAGGGCTTGGATATAAGTTAATAACCGAAAATAAAGGATATCCACCAATATGAAGAAAATTGCTTTTCAAATCAAGAAATTCATTTTCTTAACTTTTTTCCTTTCCATCTCCTTATTAATAATTAATATGTTGATCTATGCAGGCATTTTATACTCAAATATACAAAGCTATCAAAAAAAAGACCAGTCTCCTGAAGAGATCCTCCAGCAGACAAAAAATGGATTGATTAATCAGGAAGGACAGTACCAATTAAAAAATTCCATTAAGAAAAAACTAAAAGATGAAGAAGTTTGGGGCATGTTAATACAAAATACCACCGGTGAAGTTATTTGGAAACTTGACTTGCCGAATGAAATACCCAGGAAATACGAACTAAGTGATATCGCCCATTTCACCAGATATTATCTTGAAGACTATCCGGTTTTCGTATGGGAACATGAAGAAGGTCTACTAGTAATAGGGTATCCAAAAGAAAGCTATACACGCATAAATAACGAAATACCAATTCCTTTACTGAAAGATATACCTTTTTTTATCACTTGGATTGTCGTCATAAATCTCTTGTTACTACTAATGTTATATCTCATATTGTCACAGAGAATGAAAAGATCCATTTTACCAATTGTAAACGGAATTACGGATCTTCCTAAAGGAAAACCGATACATTTACAAGCGAATGAGCCTTTTAAGGAAATCGCAGATAGTATAAACAAGACTTCAGATGAATTGCAAAAAAGAGAAAGGGCTCTGGTTCAAAAGGAAGAAAACAGAGAGAACTGGATTAAAGGAATTTCACATGACATTCGGACTCCTTTGTCTCTGATACTGGGCTATGCAGAAGAATTGAAGGAAAGTCCTGAATTAAAAGAAAAGGATTTACAACGGATAAATGTGGTATCCGAACAAAGCGTTATCATAAAAGAGCTGGTAGAAAACCTCAATCTGGTATCCCTTTTAGAAAGTAACGGTATGTCACTTAACAAAACGCCAATATCACCCTTAAAAACAATAAGACAAGTTCTAAGCGAAATAATTAATAGAGGATTAGATCAAAACTACACTATCCATTTAAAAACAGAAGACGTTACAAGCAATCTAAAAGTCCTAGGCAACGAAAGCCTGCTTAAAAGAACATTTAGCAACCTGATACTAAACAGTATAAAACATAACCCTGATGGCTGCGACATCACAGTGGCGTTGGCTAAAAATAAAGGATATATGAGTATAACCATTGAAGATACCGGAAAAGGGCTTGATTTAGAGGAATTAAACAAGATGAGGAGTCTTTTCCATTCTACTAACCGAAATCCTGATAATCGAAAAGGGCTCGGCCTTGTAATTGTCAAGGAGATTGTCTTGATTCATCAAGGATATGTGGATATTAGCCGCCGGAAGGATAAGGGATTAAAAACCGAAATTTTCATTCCTCTTGTAACTTAATAATTCTATTGACACATCTCCCCACTCATCCCAAGGAATTATTTTCAATCCTTGGGATTTTTCACCGCTCCCCTGGCATCCCTTGTATAGTAAACAGCGGTTACAGAATATAACTCGTCCCCATTTGATACTTTTAAATAATATTCAGAGCCAGAAAATACATAGATTCATGTCAGGTTTTCAATAGTTAATCCAGTTTCTTCGAAAACCTCTCTTTTTGCCACTTCTTCAAAGCTTTCTCCCAAATCCATCAGTCCGCCTGGCAGTCCCCAACTTCCATCCCGTATTTTTGCAATAATACTTGATTTTGTTCGTTTAAAATAATCACCACATAACCCGGCAAAATAAGAGGTCTGTGCCCGATGAATTGTCTGAGGTATTTGTAATATTCCATACCATTCCTCCGTTTAGATAAGTTTTATAAATGCCGAGAGTCTATCTCTTAATTAAGTTTAACACGCCAATTAAGGAAAAAGATCTCGCTTCCGTTTTGCAGGATGACATGAGGTAATTTCATGGTTCTTGTATAGCTGGTACCAGTCCAATCTTCTTATGGTTTGTTTTAGCCACTCCCTGTTAAGGGCAGAATAACCCTATTCTCCCCTGCAAAGACGCTAAAACTTTTTCCGGCATTTCTCTAATCTCGATATCCTCTCCAAGGAAAAGCAACCAATTTGTTATTTCCTTCACTTCTTCGGGCTGATCTACGTTGATGAATGTCTTAAGTACCGCTGTCGTTTGGTAAGGATCCGTATAGGAAAGAGACATGTCTATTGGATGGTATTTTTTGAACTGGCCTATTGCTTCTGGACCTAGAATCAGGACAAGATTGGTCGCTTCTTTCCGCTCATTTAGTTTTGAGAAGATTTCTTGCTCGCTTAGTCTTTTTTCCATCGAGCAAGGTTGAATATCAATGATTCGGTCGACAGAAAAGATCTGCTTCTTTTCTTCTTTTAAGTAAAAGCCTTCTATCAGCCAAAGACTTTTTTCGTGATAAAGGTGCAAAAGATAAATCGGGAAAACTTTTGTCTCCTTTTCTTCTTTGAGGGTAATGACTAAACATCTGTCTAAAAGCAACATTTGGAAGAGTTTCTCCACCAAAGGATGGGGAATGTCCGAAAGATCAAGCAAGTCAGGGTTATGTGGATTGGTCCCTTCAAAAAGCAGGATCTGGTTTAGAAAAATAAGGTCATCTTGCTGGCTTTCCGAGATAAGACCGAGTAATTTTTCTGCTATGGACTGCCTGCTCTTCAAATAAGGAAGCTGCTGATTTCGTGTGGCCATAAAGGCAATGAATAGCGCTTTGACTTCGTCGTCAGTAAACCGGACCTCGGGCAGGACGGAGTTATGCATGACAAAATATCCGCCATCCCTTCCTGCCTCGGAGACAAGCGGCATTCCCATAGCTTCTATTTCCCGGATATCTCTAATCACTGTCGAACGGGAAATATTAAATTCCTGCATGAGTTCAGAGATGGTAAAGCAGGCACGATTGTTGATATACCGCATAATAAGATTAATCCGTTCAACTTTTTTCATTGCGTCCTCCAAAAGGTATCACTTTTTGATACTATTTAACGTTATTATAAACGTAACAAGTGATGCAGACAATTCACTTGAAAATCTAAATAAAGGAAGGTTTTGAATATGGCAGATTATTCTTTAGAACAAAAAGACGGTTTTACGGTAATAGGTTTAGGAACGGAGCTGAAGAGCGATTATAGGGACTTTGCCAGCTTGAGCAAAGAAAAAGCAGACTTTTGGCAGGCCGCCAGCCAGGATGGAAGATTGGACACGTTAAAATCCATAGCTGTCAATGACTACATTTTTGCCGTGAACGAAGCAGTGAACAACAAAATGATGCATTATGCCGGCGTCATGGCAAAAGAATCGGCACCAGTTCCAGAAGAAGCCAGAGTGATCGAATTTCCAAAAGGGGAATACCTGGTTGTCAAAGGGGAAGGAAAAACGGCTGATGAACTGAACAACCATGTTTCCGGAATTGCCTTTGGGCAAGTATTGCCGGAAGCAACGGACTTTGCCTATGTCGGCGGACCAAATGCTATAGTGGAAATGGGAAAAAGAGACGGCCTCGTTTTTGGTGAAATGTGGATTCCTGTGGTTAGGAAATAAAGGATAGAAATCGCAGTCAGTTCGTACCGCTTAAGAAAATCAGGAAAGTCTGGTAAACAGGAACCGGTGAAAATATGTCTGCTTCCAAACACATCTATATGGACCCGTGGTTACTCTCAACATCCTTATATGCCCCAAACTCTTTAATGGAAGCATCTATCCTCGGGAAATGTGATAAATTTCCCAGGGGATTTGCTTGTACTTAATGGAAAGGATAGATTATTATAGATTTTTTGACTTTCTAACGAGAAATTTTTCAAAAGATTGGTTGATTTTTAACGTAGTAAATCCCCTTTATATATTGTAAGACGATTTAAGTTGGCCAACGAAGTTTCTCTTACAATAATAAGCGAAAAAAGGGGATGTTGTTATGGGTCGCAGAACAGAATATATTAGAAATCTCACGATGTCCCGTGATAATCTATACAAGATTAAAAGGGCGCAATATGAAATTAGAATGCAAGGCTTCACTTATGTCGATGAGGGAAACTTGTTAGTGGTCTAAACGCGTTTGCAACCGTATTATCGTTTGCCTTTATGTTGCCCACTCCTGTCAGCTTGGCAGCTGGAGTAGTTTCAGCTATGGGTAACATAGGAAATGACTGTGCTCTCGTTATTGAAGTTTGCCGAAATGGCGAAGATTATTTACAACAACTCGAATATTTCTTCGATGACAATCCACAATATGACCTTATAAGGGTTGATTTACTGTTCCTCGAATTTGTTGATGAAGGATTTAGAATTGTTCAAGGAAACGGAATGGTTACGGCGGTTCATACAGATGGTGGTTGGATATTACTTTAATAAGTAAAAAGAAACCAACCGATCTGAAGTAATACCGAGCCCCACTTGTAGACGGTTTTAACAATTATAACCCGTCTACAAGACGGGGCTTTTCTATTTCTGAAATGGAAAAAAGGTTCTGGTTAAGGTGCACATCAAAGATTTACAATCAGCGTGTCGTTCCCATATATCCTCTTTTATTTCTCCTCTTTGCCAATCAAATTAATAATATAGTCATAATCAAACGTAGAATCTACAATTTTATAATAACCTTCTCCCTTGAACCCGGCTGTTGAAGAACTAATATGAAGGACATCAGGGTCATCTAAAAATAAGTCTGAAATAAATATTTCCCTTGACTGATCAAACTTTAGCATTCCTGTTAAATAGGTCTCATTTTCTTTCTTAGCAAGCGCGTTCCGTGCATCCTTATGCTTTAATGGTTTTAACTTCAGGTTACTAAGATACTCCAAAATTAAATTACAAGTTTTCTGATCGTGGCTTTTTGCATTGACTTCTTCACCGTCAGAGAGATTTTGCGTAAGATGAAAGTCAACTGTGGATTCCGTTGCATACTCCTCTATAGGATTGAATGGGATCATATAATAAATGAAATTCTGATAAAGATATACGGACAGAAAAATTATACCTAACGCAAAGGCTAGATACTTCAGTCTTTTCATATTAATCACCAGTCCCTTTCATCCGATCGTAAATTTCCATCGAAGTCTGCCACCGGTAACAACATCTTTATCTTCCTAGAAGATTTACACTGCCACCATCAATAGCATTAAACGTAACAATCAAATTGGCAATGATTTTAGCATGCGGAAAAACAAGCGTATTTAGGTTAGATAAATAGAACAGTTGATAATAAAAGGATCTCACTTAAGATATGTCCAAGATGTGTAGTCCTATATTTAATAACTTCTTCAGCTAACTGCCCGCTTACGGATAAATACTTTTTATTCTTTTTTATTCTCTGAGTCAATTGCTGTTCCAATTGTTATTCCGAAAACCAAACCTATACCCGCTCCGATTGCTAGCTCATCAAATATCAGTAACCCTAGCACTGCTCCTAAAGGTAATCCTATACCAATTCCAACCCCTAGATAAGTATCCCCTGTAGTTTTTTTATTTTTGCTCATCATTTACTCCCAAAAGCAAACCTGCAATTTATTTTCATCTAAATCATAAAAATCAAAAAACGTATTGTCACCATCATCTTTTAATTCAGTTACTTCTACACCTTTTTCTTTTAAATTTACATATGTATTCTTAATATCATTAGTGAAAAAAATAGGATAAGTTGAATTTTGGGAAGCTACATTGCCTTCTTCGATAGTCAAAGGAATTCCACTATTTCCAATCGTGAACACTTGATACCCTTCACCTTTATATGCTACTTTAAACCCTAACTTTTGATACCACATACTCGATTCTTCCACATTGCTAACTGTTAAGCAAACAGTGTCTATCCTCTCAAACATTTAGGTACAACTCCTTTTAAGTACTTAATTGTTAAATTCTATTAATGAGAAATTTATCCCTTCCTTTTTTAGATATTTATATAAATAAATTGTCACGTAAACAAGGATTTCTATCTTCGCAAAATTATCTTTAGGAGAAGCAGAGGATACCACGTTTTTTTCTACAAAACCATTTTAAAAAAGCCACAGGAATAACCCATGGCTTTTATCTACTATCGCGTATTATCCTCAAAGTGTATGGTTTCTTTCAAATCATTGCCTTCTTCCATGGAATCTTTGTTGGTCATCTTTTTCACAAATTCCTTTACCGTCTTCATACTTTTTCCAGACTCCCAATACTCAGCAATATGAGGTGTAACTTTAACCAGGACAACGTTGGGATCTTCGGCAGAGGTGTTTAACACTTTCCCGACGATTGGATTCCAAAAGTCTTTTTTCTTCTCCTCGTCCTGGACAAATTCAGCAGTACCACTGATCGATACGTAAGAGCCGTTTGCATAAGCCAGGTTAACTTCACCATCTTGGCTGATGTCGCGGTATTTATCCGTATCTTTTTCGGTAAGGAACCAAATCTCTTCTTCATCAAATTGAACCTCTTGCGTCTGCATTGGTCGGGACATCAGTTTGCCATCCGGCGAAACTGTTGTCAGCATCGCCACCTTTTCATCCTTAATCAGGTCTTTTATCTTCTTAATGGTTTCTTGGTTTTCTGATGCATGTTCTGCCATTTCGCTTTCCTCCTTCTCCTTTTAAGTAAATCAAGAGAGCTGTGGTTTTCATCCTTCTATTTATTTTTACCCGGATTTAAACACAACTACTCTTACCATATACACAGGCGTTTAAGGATGGAGGAGGATGCCACCTTGCCGTTCCTGTTAAAATAGGTAAGAAGTACGGATTTAGGAAAGTCAGCTACCCAAGTTTTTCACAGTTGATGTACGTTTATGTTGTTAGAACTTTGGGATACTCAGTCTATGTATTCAATATTGTTATCTTCACAGAATTCTTTCGCGATTTGCTTGAAGGCCTGATCACGGAATGCAAACCAGTGGTCCTCAATGTCTAAATCAATGATGGTATCTTTAAACCGACGGAACGCTCCCCTTCCTCTTATGACGGAAAGCAACTTGTCCCGGGTATTCTCAGGTTGACGGTAACAAAAATCTTCCATGATACTGTATTCATCAAAGTCAAACCGGTCAGGAACCGAAACATACTTGTCTTCCGACTCCACCATGTCTTCCGCAATTTTCATTTCATCTTGCTGCCAGTCAGGTAAATGACCATATTCTTCCTCATCTTCCGCCCTTCTCAACGCTCTGTCTGACACATATACAAGTTCTCCTGTTTCAATATTTAGGTAGGAGTGACCCTCATTCGTTTGTATTTCCATTTCTTCCACAATGTCTGAAAGGATTCAAAACCCTCTTTCCGTTTTCGTTTCTATTTTTTCCTCATCGTCAGATTCTAGTAAGTCGTTATGTACAGTTTCAATATACCTTTTCTCTTTGACAAATTCCATATCCTAACGGAAAAAGCCTGTATCACAACATTCTTACTCTCTACTGAAAACCAGTCAACGTTCCTATATCACTGCTATACACAAACCGCAGTCATTTTGCCACCAATACTACTAGAAGAACAAAAATGCGTTCAGAGGGAAATGAGTTCTTGGGTAAACGGATTCATACCTTCTACTGTAATTTCTACTATCTACGGTTATTTATATGATGGAGAATATTGGAATGCAGCTAAGAAATTGGCTAAAGCAGGCGTTAAAGGAAGGTTGTGAAAGAGTCGCATTTAAAATGGTCGGGATAGCTACACAACTTACGATTGCATGGTTTAAATGTAATTAAATCATATCTTTAAACCTAACATAACGTTACTTTTTCTTATTTGACAAAAATTCGATTACAAACCATGCAATTACAATTCCAACTACAGCCTCTAGGATATTCCACTCCCATTCAATTTTGTCTGTTAAGATGTAATCAAATATACAAAGCAAAAAATACAGAGCTATACCTAAGCTGATTCTTGTCTTGTTATTCATCATAAAGAACTCCTTTCAGCATTTTGTCCCAAATTATACAATAATCCACGTACATAAGCATTTAGGATAATTGCCACCTAAATCCTAAAAAAAAAGAACCCTAAACAGAAAAATATTCAATCTGCAAAAGGGGCTTCATTTTCCTCCATACCTATTTCATCAAGTAATGAATGATATTTTCTTGTTGTTGGATTAATATCTTTTTTGTATAAATTTTCATCTAAGAATTTTATAAATGGTACAAGGAGCTTCATCAACTAATTTATATCGGCAAATCCCAATGTGTTTTTATCCATAAAATGCTTTTGAAAATCAGGATACACCTTTAAAACAGAGGGGAAAAGTGTTGGCATTGTGTTTGAAAACCTGTTATCCCTGTTTCTTTAAATAAGCGATAATAAGTAGCATATGAGAATTTTGTAACTACAATAACTGGCAAACAATCTAATGCGAAGCTCAAGCAATAGCTTGCCAGGTTTCTTTTCTGTCACCTTATAACCACTGTCTTAGATTTTTTGCTTCGATTCCAACCGGGATATTAGTTTTCTTATAAATAGATCAAAACCATTTCCACCAAAACCTCTATCTCCTAATAATGTTTTTCCGTCGTAATTAAGTATTTCTGCTCCGGCAGGCTTTGTACGTTTGTTTGTCGTTTCGTCAACAATTGGTCCTGAAGAAAATAAAAAAAGGACCTTCCACAAACACTTCGAAAGATCCTCTTCTTATAATCGTTCTCTATTACATTTCCTGTTCCCATTCGGCTTTGACTTCCACTCCGGTTTCTTTAGCGGCTGTTTCCAAATCCTTCACTTCCTGATCGGACAGTTTTACATCCGCTGCAGCAATAGCCCCATCGACATGGCTGGACTTTGTTACACCGATGATCGGCACCGTTCCTTTCGCGATTGCCCAAGCCATGGCAATTTGCGCTGTATCAACCTGGTGCTTCTCAGCTATGTTCTTCATTTTCTCCAACAGTGGCTTTAATTTTTCAAGTACTTCGGGACTGAACGCTTTTCCTCTTCTCGTATCTGCTTTAAAAGGGTTCTGAGCAGTGTACTTGCCTGTCAGCGCCCCCTGCTCCAATACCATGTAGGAAAAGAACAAAACATCATGCTGGTTGCACCAGTCGATAATCCCCGCGTCTTCTGAAGCACGGTAAAGCAGGCTGTAATGATTTTGCACAGCGGAAAGCTCCAGTCCTTCCTTTTCCAAAATCGAAGCAGCTTTTTTTACTTCTTCCAAATTATGATTGGAGACTCCTGCGTGCTTAATCTTACCGTTTTTCATTAGTGGTATCAGTTCCGCTGTCCACTTTTCGACATCGTTTGGATTGTGAATCCAGTAGATATCCGCATGATCCACACTCAGACGCTCGAAACTATCTTGCAACGTGTCTTCCATTACTTCATGGGCACCAGGGGTGAATTTGGTGGAAACCAACACATCTTCACGATCCTTGATAAAGTTTCCTAAAATGGTTTCCGAGGCACCCATTCCATAAACTGCTGCAGTGTCCCATAGATTAAAGCCGGCATCCATGGCCGCATCAAAAACAGGCTTCAAATCTTCATCAGAAAGATTGTTGCCAAAAACGGTGTCTCCGCCATTTACTCCATTTCCCCAGGACCATGTACCCAGAGCAATTGGAGGTAACGTTTCGTTTTTTAGTTTTACGGATTTCATTTAATTCCCACCTTTTTAGAGTATATATAGTTATTATTCCACTAAATGGATGGGGATAAAAGGGAAAACTCTTGCATACTAGATTTGTTTATTCCGCGCCTTTTAACTATTTCAACTAGTGCTGATAGTCCTTTTTCAGTGAAATTTACATTGTCCAAACACAGCATCCTTTGAACAGATATATCGCTATTCAACAACTAATTGTCCTTAAGTCTCTTCTACTCATATCAAGGATTAACCATCCGATAATTTACATTTATGATAGGAACAATAGAGTTTGTTTTATATCATTTTAGGATAAATTAATTGAAAGACTCACTATACTTGGAGTGATTCCATATGGTCGATACTGTTTCTAAAGAAAAAAGAAGTGAAATGATGGGCAAAATCAAAGCCACTTCCAAACTCGAAAATAAAGTAAGCAAAGCTTTATGGCATAAAGGGTATAGATTCAGAAAAAACGATCGATCTCTCTTCGGAACTCCCGATATCTCCATTAAAAAGTATAAAGTTGTTATTTTCATCGATTCATGTTATTGGCATGCATGCCCTATTCACGGTAAAATTCCTAAGAGTAATGTGGAGTTTTGGGAAAATAAATTTTCTATGAACAAAGCTAGGGATAAAAGAGTAAATGCTTATTACCGCCATATGAATTGGAATATCTTAAGAATATGGGAGCATGAAATAAAAGACGACTTTTGGGGTACTATGAATAAATTACTCCATTTTATACAAGAGAGCAAACTAGAAAACTAAGGCAATAACACATCCCGATAGTTACCTTGGGCATCCGCTTGTCACGTTCAGACATACACTTCACCCATCAATTGCTTTTAAAAAGGGAAGAAAAAATATCAATAGAAAGAAGCAAGTTTTTTTGTTAAAATGGATTCTTAGATATATCAAAAAACTTACTGTTTTTTTCATCTAAGATCTTGATCTTTTTATCAAAATGCGTTATAATGATAAAAAGAAGGCGAAAGGATGTTCGCATGACGATGAATAATGATACTCTCAATGTTATAGAACTATTTGCAGGTGTCGGAGGGTTTCGGGTCGGCTTAGAGCGAGCTAATCGGAATCTTTTTAAGGTTGGTTGGGCAAATCAATGGGAACCATCTAAAAAAGCTCAAGAGGCTTTTGAATGTTATACAAGAAATTTCCAAGATGGCGAACATGTTAACAAAGATATTGCAACAGTCCCGGATGAAGAATTTCAACGTTTGACAGCCGATTTAATTGTTGGAGGTTTTCCTTGTCAAGACTATTCGGTCGCTAGATCCCTTTCAGGGGAGAAAGGGATTCAGGGAAAAAAAGGGGTGCTCTTTTGGCAAATTGAAAGGGTTATAGAAAAGACACAACCCAAGTATGTTCTCTTAGAGAACGTGGACCGGTTACTCAAGTCCCCTTCTAAACAAAGGGGAAGAGACTTCGGTGTCATGCTGGGGACCTTCAGAAATTTAGGTTACACTGTTGAATGGCGCGTAATAAACGCAGCTGAATACGGATTCGCTCAACGAAGAAGACGCGTGTTCATCTTTGCTTATAAAAATGGGGTTGCTTTTGATTTAGAACAACAAGAGCTAGAACCGAAAGAAATTGTTTTCAAACAAGGTTTTTTTGCCAAACCATTTCCGGTAAAAGAAAATCCCTATAAAAACAGAGAGAATGATGGTGAGATTGCAGTTGATAGGGTAGAAATTTCAGATAATTTTTCTCTCGAATTCCATAATGGCGGCATTATGCGAAATGGGGAAATCTACACAGCTCATGTCGAACCAGTAGAAATGGCGGCTACACCGTTGAAAAATATTTTAATCCCGGAAAATGAAGTGGAAGAAAGATACTATCTCACTCCAGAAGACGAAAAGAAATTCGAATATCTAAGAGGGCCCAAAAAGATTCCTCGTACTTCCGCTGATGGACATACTTATACTTTTTCCGAAGGCGGCATGTCTCCCACAGATGATTTGGACAAGCCGGGCAGGACTATGTTGACCAGTGAAGGCACGAAAAACCGAAGCACGCATATCATCGATGTCGATGGAAGAAAGAGATTCTTGACCCCTATTGAGTGCGAAAGGTTGAATGGCTTTAGCGACAATTGGACTGCCGGCATGACAGACAGAATGAGATATTTTTGTATGGGAAATGCTCTCGTAGTAGGACTCATTGAAATCATGGGAAAAAGGATAGAAGAAATCGAGTCCATAAATTCATCTCAGGAAGAAATACAAATAGAATTGCCAGTATAAGCTGATACAAAAGTATCAGCTTTTTATATTATTTATGTTAAAATATAGCAAAACATCATTTTTCGAGAGGAGTATCCACCGAATAAATGCTATACAAAACCGAAGAGGAATTATTATATAAAGCCAAACAAGCAGAAGGGAAAACCTTCGGGGAAATAGACAAAAGTGGTCGTATCAAAAACAAAAAAGCAAAGGGGCAACTCGGTCAAATAATAGAGGAAAGCTTCTTCAATTATCAAATAAATTCTAAAAGCGAAGCAGACTTTGCCAATTTGGAAATTGAACTAAAAGTCACCCCTATTAAAAAGAATAAAAATGGCACTTTGTCGGCTAAGGAAAGATTAGTACTGAACATAATCAACTATCAAAAAGAAGTATTGACCACATTTGAAACGTCTAGTTTTTGGAAAAAAAACAAAAAACCTTTGATTCTTTTTTATGAGTGGATTCCTAAATCGCATAGAGCAGATTACAAGTTGATTAAGGCCCACTTACTTCAATATCCCGAAGAAGACCTGGAAATCATTAAACAGGATTGGGAAATCATTGTTGGTAAAATTAAAGAAGGGCGGGCCCACGAGTTATCAGAAGCCGATACAAATTACTTGGCCGCCTGTACCAAAGGAGCCAATAAAAATTCGCTTAGATCTCAACCATATAGCGATATTGAAGCAATGCAAAGAGCCTATTCCCTTAAACAAAGCTATATGACAGCATTGGTTCGGAAAGAAATCAAACAAGAGGATTTAGTCCGTTTTGCTAAACCTGATGAGTTAAGAAAAAAATCCTTGTTTGAATTGCTTTCAGAAAGATTTAATCCCTATATCGGAAATACGCTTGAAGAAATTGCGAAGGAAAAAGGTTTGCGAATCAATAGCAAATCAAAAAATTTCTTACAATCTTTCGTTAGTGAACTTTTAGGAATAAGAGGAACTAAGCTTAATCAAATTGAAGAATTTGCAAAAGCGAATATTGAAATCAAGACTATTCGTTTAGAACCTGACGGCTTACCTAAAGAGCATATGTCCTTCAGAAACATTGATTTCTATGATTGGGCCACTCAGGATTGGGAAAACAGCTGGTTGAAAAATTACTTCGAGGAAACAAAATTCTTATTTGTAGTGTTTCATTACAAAGAAACAAAAGCTGAAAACCCAACTCGACAACTTTACTTTAACGGTATCACACTTTGGAATATGCCATTTCAGGACATCAATGAATCTTTGCAGGAATTTTGGAAAACTGTTCAAGATAAAATCATAAAAGGTATAGAGCTAAACCCTGTCGAACAAAAAAATCGTAGAATTGTAGAAAATAACCTACCCAAACCAGGCCATAATGGAATATGCCATATAAGGCCCAAAGCTAGGGACGGCAAAGATAAAGTTCCACTCCCAGATGGACGCTATATAACAAAACAGGCTTTTTGGTTGGATAGGGCATATATTGGAGATATTATTAAAAGGCTATGAATCCAAGGTTCTCTCTCTTTTAAGAGAACCTTTATCTGTACTTATAAAAACTCAGTCTAAATTTAATATTTTTCCTTAAACATCTCATAATCCTCAACCAATTCACCATAAAGTCCATAGTCTTTTATAGGAAATCGCACATCTTTATTGCAATAAAGATGTGTTATCGTATTAAATTCATCTAACATTACTTTGTCAGTATCCCGGAAAATTTTTCTGCAGATTTTGCAGTGAATCTTCACCTTAACCCCTCCAATTCTAATATATTCTTTTATTTATATTCTACAATATTTTTTGGAAAAGTTGATAATAACTTAGCAATTATTTAAAATAAAGGATAGCTGTTTTGTTTTTAACACTATAATCTATTATGTGAATACCTATTAAAGGTGAAACATAGCTGGGAACATTAAAGGAGAATTTACTTGATTGAGATACCTTCAAATAAAATTAATGATTGGAAGTCTAGGAAAAATGGAAAACTCTTTATATCCAATGAAAAATTCCATAGAAACGCAGAACTCTTTTTATCAAATTTTCCTGATTTAAAAAATCAAGTAAGCCTCTCTTTAACTAAAGAGGTTGAAAACATTAAGTATTATGTAACTAAAAAAAATAACAAGTTTTTCAAAAGAATTAAGGCAGATTCTTTGAATAAATCAATTAAGAATAATTTAAGTAGAATAAGTGATATAAAATTCGAAGTCGAATATAAAGAAGGAACTCTACTTGATTCTCCAAAAACTGGGGGATTTGATTTTGCGTTATACGATGAAGAACATAATTTAGTTAACTTCAGAAACTATTGTTTCGGTAGAAGAGCTGTATATAACGGACAGGAAGTTTGGGATAATGAATTACTTAAACGAGAAGAATGGGCCGATATAGCAAATAGACTAAACCTTCTTAATAATAATCAAAAAGGGGAGGACATCACGCATCCTAAATATAAGCCCACGATAATCGGGGAAGTGCAATTCGGTAATTGGGGCTTATTATCTTATGATTTATTAAAGGTTTTACATTTAGATAACTTAGTAGATTTGGACTTGTTAATTTATGTAACTGCTTCTGGTGAATTGAATCAAGAAATTAGTGATGGTACTGTGAATTATTATAAGGCCGAGGAAATAATAGATAAATATAGTAATATATTAAAAGTACCCATTTGGTTATTAGGGGTGGATATCAGATAGGGTCCACTATAAAGTTATTAGATTAAATACCTTTTATAGGTGGATATTTAACTTGAATATAGCCCTTACAGTGACATGATTTACTTAGTTTTAGAGGAGTTAAATGAGCTTTATAAAAACAAGCCAATTACTCAGATAAGTAATTGGCCCCTTCACTATGGCTGCACCTCATCATCCACAGCACTCAAATTACTCATCGCCCTCGCCATCTGATGCTGCGTCTCTTCAACGCGTAGCTGGGCTTCAAACAATGGCTCGCTTGATGTTCCGCTTCCGTTGATCGCTCTTCCCCGTGCATCCTGGATTTTTCCCTGAATTTCATGGAGTTGATTTTGAAGCTGTTCAATCGCTTCCAGGTCCGCTCTGTTTTTCGCCTGGTTGGCGGCCTGTTCCAATCTCTGGGACACTTCCACTAATTGCTGAATTTCATAATCATTTTGAATAGGCATTCGTTGACCCCCTCTGTATTTTCTACCTGTTAGCTTTTCCAAAATTTATTGCGCCTACTCCGTTTTTTCGCAATAAATTTCAGAATGAGCGGCCCGTGAGCAGGATAATCAAGTTTTTTACAGTCCCTGTGCTACAATGACGTTAAACTAACCGAACAGAGGTGTTTCTTTTGAAAATAGAAGTGTGGTCCGACTTTGTCTGTCCGTTTTGCTATATTGGCAAGCGGCGCTTAGAGATGGCGCTTGAACAATTTCCGCATAAAGATGAAGTAGAGGTGGAATATAGGAGCTTTGAACTTGATCCAACCGCTCCTAAATATACCGATCAAAGCATTTACGAAGCATTGGCTGCGAAATTCCAGTCGAGCGAAGCGCAAGTACGTGAAATGAACAAAGGGCTCATTGAACAGGCTGCTGAGATCGGGCTGACCTATAATTACGATGACATGAAACCGACTAATACCTTCGATGCGCACCGTTTGGCAAAATTCGCCCGGACACTGGGCAAGGAAAAAGAACTTACCGAAAACTTGCTGCACGCTTACTTTACCGACTCGAAAAACGTCGGAGATACAGAGACCCTTGCGGATATCGCAGAATCCACGGAAATAGACAGAAACAAGGCACTGGAAGTACTAAACGATGAAACGGCATTCGCGGATGAAGTGCGAACCGAAGAGAGAACGGCTCAGCAAATCGGAGCGACTGGAGTTCCTTTCTTTGTGGTGAGTCAGAAATATTCCATTTCTGGTGCCCAGCCTTTAGAAACCTTTAAAGGGGCACTTGAAAAGATTTGGCAAGAAGAGAATCCGAAACCAAAGTTCCAGGATCTTTCCCTCGATGGTGGAAACGGAGCTGTTTGTACGGATGACAGCTGTGCCGTTCCATTTGAAGAAGAGGACAAATAATTTGGTTGTCATATTGACTTTGTCCGTGAAAATGTAATCAACTTCCTAATTGGAAGTTGATTTTCTTCGTTTATGGCGCGCTTCAATCAAGAAGTTCATGCTCTATCAATTCAAATAGGATATTATCCCCTTTATTTTCGAAATAACCACCTTCCTTTCCTTGACCTAAATGCCAAATATCCAAGTGCTTTTCTCCTAAAAGGATGGAGGTTTGCTTATAATCTTTTCGATGGAAAACTAGTGAGTAGTGAATATCTTCAGGAGGATCCTCTGTCTTTTTCAGTATCATGGGAGAACTTTCTTCCACCATTTTATCGATTAGTTTTTCATCTTTTATTCGAACGGTTTTGTCAGTCGATACGTCTTCGATAAAAATTTCCGTTACTTGATCATTCTCCATTAATTCGCCAAGTGAAACGGGCTCTTCTCTGCTCAGGAAAATCCAAACGCCAGCCACAACTCCAAGAAGAAGAATGGCTGGTACGAGCTTTCTCATATTGCCGTCACTCCCTTTGCTTCTCCCAGTCTTCCCTGCTCAATTTCATATTGATCGAATCAATCCATTCTCCTTCAAATTGCAAATCATCTTTGTCGACACTGTCAAAAACAAAGCCGATTTTTTCATAAACCTTCCTGGCTCTCGGATTAAAGGCAAACACACTCAATGTCAGCTGGTTAAGATCGGTATGGGTGAAAACATAGTCGACCATTAACCGGGTCGCTTCGGTGCCAAATCCGCGGTTCCTCCCTCTTGGACCGATTAAAATCCTGAAGTTCATGCTGTGATCGGTTCCCTCATATAAATTGACCACCACTTCTCCGACCAGGATATTTTGCTCTTTATCGACAATGGCAAGGTCCAGCCGGTCGGATTGCTCGTTCCGGCTTTGATACCATTTCAGCACCTCTTCCCGGTCAAAACCGGGATCACTTCCCGTCAGTTTCAAAACCTCCGGGTCTTCCAAGCATTCTTCCAAATAGGAAAAGTCCTCTTCAACGTGAAACGGTCTCAGGGTGATTTTTTCTCCTGTAAACGTTGGTTTGTTGCTAAAGTCTATCATTCGATTCAACTCCGCCGATTTATCTTTTTGTCCGTACCAGATGAAACGCCGGGACAGCTCCACCCACTTTACTATTCTTTATAAAAAGAAAATTACCTTTTAACTTCTTTTTAAAGGGTAATTTCATTACATATGGCTTATCACTCTTATTGAAATTTACGCCCTTCACTTCTACCATATCATATACTTCGACAAAGGCAGTGATGTCAATTTCATTATGCTTGCTTTCCTCTCGGCGGTTGATGACACAGGTGATCTCCATGAATTTTTCATGGGAATAACCACCCGATGGCCATTCCAAGTATGAATTTCCTTAAACCGTTATCACCTCACGAAAGCAATGTGCTATAATTTTTGTAATAGCCATCATCAATCTTTCACCATTAAGTCTACCTTTGGAGGGTCTTTCCATGAAGTTGGGACTTTATCAACAGCAAAAACAAAAGGTGGCCATGACACCTGAAATGAAACAGGCGATCACGGTGTTGCGTTATTCGACTGCGGACTTGGCCGAATACATCCAAAAGGAAGCCCTGGAAAATCCACTGATTGAGTTAGAACCGCCGAAAATGGCAATTGCGGGAAAACACAATAAAGAACAGGCCAAAAACCCGCTGGATTTCTTGCACGATCGTTCAGAAACGTTGTCAGATTATCTGTTGGATCAGCTGTCCCTCCATTCCTTATCAGCGGAGGAAGAAAAGGTCGTTCATTATATTATTTTTTCGCTGAATGAAAGCGGTTACTTTAGAGAGGATCCTGTGGAGACAGCAAGCCGACTGGATGTTTCTTTGTCTGCTTTTCAACACTTGCTTGCCCTCGTTCAAGGATTGGAGCCTGCAGGTGTAGCCGCCACCAGCCTTGGCGAGTGTCTTGCACTTCAGTTGGATCGCCGTTTTCCGAATGAAACAAACGCCAAAGTAATCGTAACCGACCATTTAGAAGACGTCGCACAAAGGAACTGGCCGGCCATTGCCGATGCGCTTCAACTATCTGAACAAGATGTTATCGACTTAGTTGAAATTATAAAATCGTTAAACCCAAAACCAGGCGCCAGCTTTGACCAACGAATTAACACCCCTGCCATTATGCCGGATTTATATGTAAAAATGGAACAGGGCCAGTTATTCATGCAAACTAACGACTGGCTGTTGCCCACGATACGAATTTCCGACGATTATAATGATCTCCTGCAAGCGGGAGACACAGAGGTTAAATCGTATGTAATGGAAAAGTATAAAAAAGCATTATGGCTTTCCAAAAGCATAGACCAACGCCGGCATACCCTGCAAAAGATCATGCAGGCGATCATCGAAAAACAGCAGGCGTTTTTTAAAACGGGGAGCCCTTTGCTCCCCCTGACCATCAAAGAGATAGCCAGCCGGTGTGTTGTCCATGAATCCACTGTCAGCAGGGCTACCAAAGACAAGTATGTGCATACACCGCATGGCATTTTCGAGCTGAAGTATTTTTTCAGTTCCGGCATTCAGCTACAGGATGGGAATGCGGTTTCCGCCCACTTCATTAAGCAAAAAATAAAAGCGATTATTCAAGAGGAAAATCCCACTAAGCCGTTGTCTGATCAAAAAATAACAGCCCTCTTAAACAAGGAAGGCATCCTCCTGTCGAGACGTACCGTCGCCAAATATCGTGAACAGCTTCACATCCCGTCCACAACCAGGCGAAAAAGTAAAAAACAGTATCCAATAAGTGAATAAGATGATTTAGAAATGTGGAAGCACCTTGTCGGATTCCGGCATGGTGCTTTTTTCTGTGAAGGGGAAGAATTTTTTGCTACGAAACTAGAAAAGAAGATCATTTTTGACCCAAAGAAGATCAAAATTCTGGCTATGAGGATCATTTCCACTCCAAAGAAGATCACTCTTCCAGAAAAGAAGATCAAAAGCCAGGAAAAGAGGATCAATTAAGCTCTAAAGATGATCATAATCCAGATATAGTGGCAGCAGTCATATTCACCATGCAGTTGCTAGAAAAACAGCATTTATTCAGACACAAAAAGAGCTGCCAGATTGCTGACAGCTCTTTTTGCGTGTTTATTATACCCAGCGGGCAGTGACGACTTTTTGACGGGTATAGAACGCCAGGCCATCTTTTCCGTTGGCATGGAGATCGCCGTAGAAGGAATCCTTCCAGCCGGAGAACGGGAAGAAGGCCATAGGTGCCGGAACGCCGATGTTGACACCGAGCATACCTGCATCAATCGTTTCCCTGAATTGGCGGACGCTTCCTCCGCTCTTAGTGAAAATACAAGCGCCATTAGCAAACCTTGATTGATTGGTAAGATCAATCGCTTCATCAAGATCTTTTACCCGGACAATTGACAGTACCGGTGCAAAAATTTCATCCTGCCATATTTTCATTTCCGAAGTGACATGATCAAAGATGGTAGGGCCGACAAAGTACCCTTCTCTTTGTGCATCCTCATCATTTCGACCGTCACGGACGAGTGTCGCTCCTTCTTCTACTCCCTTGGATATATACTGCAAGGTCCGTTCCTTGTGCGCATCCCGGATAACCGGCCCGAGGAATACTCCTTCATCGAGTCCATTTCCGATTTTGATTTCATTCGCCTTTGTTACTAGCTGTTCAATAAAACTATCTGCAACCGACTCTTCGACTGCAACGACGGATGCCGCCATACAACGTTCTCCAGCGGAACCGAACGCTGCGTTCATGATTTGAGTCGTCGCATTATCCAGGTTGGCATCGCCCAATACAATGGAATGGTTTTTCGCGCCGGCTAATGCTTGCACGCGTTTAAGGTTTTCTGTTCCACGCTTATAGACATATTCGGCTACCGGCTGAGAACCGACAAAGGAAATCGCCGCGACATCTTTGTGATCCAACAAGCCGTTGACTACATCATGCGCGCCGTGAACAATGTTGAAGACACCTTTCGGCAAGCCGGCCTCTTCCAGCAGTTCCGCTAAACGGATGGCAAGCAAAGGCGTGCGCTCGGACGGTTTAAGAACAAAGGTGTTGCCCGTGACAATCGCCATCGGGAACATCCACGCAGGAACCATCATTGGGAAGTTGAATGGCGTAATGCCGCCGACGACGCCAATCGGATAGCGGTAAACGCCTGATTCCAGCCCGGTCGCAATGGAAGGGAGCTGCTCACCCATCATTAAAGAAGGCGCCCCGGCTGCAAATTCTACGTTTTCTATGCCTCGCTGCACTTCCCCTTTTGCTTCTGCCAGGTTTTTTCCGTTTTCTTTTGTCACGATCTCTGCAAGCTCATCCCAATGGTCGACGAGCAGCTGTTGGTATTTAAACAGGATACGAGCCCGCTTAGGTACAGGCACTTCTTTCCACGTTTGAAATGCTTCAGCCGCCACACGGACAGCGTCATCCACGTCTTTTGTCGATGAAATCGGGACCTCCGCTAGCGCTTCGCCTGTTGCCGGGTTATACACTGTTTCCGACTGATCGGTTTTGGCTTCCACCCATTCGCCGCCAATATAATTCTTCAGTACCTTTTGTTTTACTTGTGTCATCGTACATCCTCCTCATTAATTAAAGAATCGAAAATAAGATCGCTGCAATGAACATGACGATCAATGGAACAATCACACTGATCATGAAAATCGGTTTGTAAGCCCGCCTGTGGGACTCTCCGCAAATAGCGCGGACTGTCGTGACGACATAGCCATTATGCGGCAGGGAATCAATCCCTCCGGAGGCTAAAGCCGACACTCTGTGCATGGCACCGGGATCCAGTCCTTGTGTCATATAAATCGGCGCTAAGATTGGCAACGCGATGCCAAGCCCGCCAGAAGCCGATCCTGTTATGCCGCAAACGACGGTGACGCCAATCGCCAGCCCGATGAGCGGCGGCCCAGGCATGTTAACCAGCCCATCGACGATACTGTCGAAGGCAGCTACTTGAGCAGCCACGCTCCCAAATCCGACCACCGCACACGTATTGGCGAGAGCGACCAAAGCATTTTGTGTCCCTTCCGAAAGAGAACCCCAAAATTCATTCAAGTACTTATACATCATTGTACACGTCAGGAAAATACCTGTCGTCAATGCAATCAACAAGGCCACGGTCGGATTCATGAATTGACCCAAAATATTCAACAAACCAATAACGACGATCAGCGGCAGGACAGCCATGACAATATGCGGCAGTGATTTCTTTTCTGGCCCGGCTTCCACTTCCTCTTTTAGCAAAGCCGCTGCTGTTTCTTCTTCTGCCGCAAGCGTGCTGTTAGGCAGCGAAAACCTTTCTCCGTTGTCCGATGCCTTTTTCACCATCCGGCCAAGCCAAAGCCCTCCGGCGACCATGACCATTAGCGCACTAATCAATCCGATAAATCCGCCGGCCGTCGGTGACGTTCCGAAGTGTTCGGTCGGAATGATGTTTTGAATTTCGGGAGAACCCGGCGCCGTCATGGTAAAAGAAATCGATCCAAACACCAAAGCCGCAGGGATGAACCGGTGCGGCAGGTCCGCTGCTCGGAAAAGCGATACGGCGATAGGATAGACAGCAAAACCAACGACGAACAGGCTGACGCCGCCATAAGTCATGATCGCTGCCGCCGCTACAACCGCAAATACTGCTCTTTTTTCCCCCAATGTCTTTTTAATCCATTGTGCAATGCTTTCTGCCGATTTCGTTTCCTGCATCACCTTTCCAAAAATCGCCCCAAGCAGGAAAACTAAAAACCATGAGGAAAAATAATCGGTAAAACCGGTCATGTAATTGTCCAGCATGGCTGTTTCTAAGTTCAGTCCTCCCGTCAGTGCGATAAGAACCGAACTTAAAATGGCTCCGATGATGATGTTAATGCCCTTCATCGTCAAGTAAATCAACAGAACCAGTGAGAGAATTAACCCAACTATCCCCAGAAACTCCATCATACCCCTCCGTATCCTCTTACCTGACTTTGCTTACCGAAGAAAAGTCGTAATCAAAACAAACATGGTAAAGCGATTCTATTTCTTGTTTCTCAGGCACTCTTGGATTGTTGGCCGGACTTCCGCTTGCCAACGCATCCTCAGCCATTTTGTTGATAGCGATTTCAAATTCCTGCTCGTTAATTCCCCATCCCTTTAAATTCGGGATGCCTAAATCCCCACATAATTTTTTCACCGACAACACTGCCAGCTCGGCGGCCTCACTGTCCGGAAGATTCTCCGCTTCAGGAGAGAAAATCCTCCCGACTACCGCCAGCCGCTTCAACGCATAATCTTGGCTGAACTCCAAAACGGCTGGCAAGAGCATGGCATTCGAATACCCATGCGGCACATGGAACAAGGCGCCAATCGGCCGTGACATGCCATGGACCAGACAAACGGAAGAATTGGTAAACGCGATTCCTCCTTGCAGCGCCCCTATGGACATGGCTTCACGGGCATCGATGTCTTTCGGACTCGAATAAGCTGTCCGGATGTTATCGATGATCAATTTCATCGCATTCTTGGCGATCAAATCGGTCATCGGATGTGATCGTTTTGATATAAACGCTTCAATGGCGTGGCTTAAGGCATCCACTCCCGTTGCCGCTGTGACGTGGGGAGGTGATGATATCGTCAGCATCGGATCGACAATCGCGACCGTCGGCATAAATGGTGGCTGTTTAATCATCATTTTGACTTCGTTGCCCGTATTCGTGATAACGGTTACATCCGTGGCCTCGGATCCTGTTCCAGCCGTCGTCGGAATCGCAATATGAGGAATCGGTGTGCGTCTGGCAATTTTTTTATTGCCCATGTAATCCCCGATATAGCCTTCGTTTGTCGCTAATACGGCTACCGCTTTTGCTGTATCGATACAGCTTCCTCCGCCAAGCGAAATCACCACATCACATTGTTCTTTTTTAAATAAGATTAAAGCTTCTTCCACATACACATCTGTTGGTTCTGACTCCACTCCAAGGTAAACGACAGACCTTACATGCTCGGCCGACAGATATTCCTGCCCATCACGCACGTATCCAAGACTATCCATCACTTTGTCGCTAATGATCAGCGCCTTCGATCCTCTATCTGCTGCTTCCTTGCCTAGTTTTTCAAAAGCACCTCTCCCATAATTTATGGTTTGTGGCACTTGAAACCCTGCATATTTTTCCAATTGCTTGCACCCCCTATCATGTCTTCACCCTTTTACACGCAAAAATCATGCCAACTTTGAAAACCGTTTTGAAAGGGCTTCAAAAAAATACAATGTAGCGATAATGCTACACTGTCACTTGTTATTGTAGGGAAGACACTACACTAATCGTCGATGTGATATTTTTTCATTTTTTGATATAAGGTTGTCCGGTGAATGCCAAGTTCCTTTGCTGCTCTCGTCTTATTTCCGCCGGATTCTGCCAGCACTTTTTCTATTAAATGTTTTTCCTGCGCCTTCACATTATCCATCAGCCTGGCTTGATTGTTCTCATGGGATGCTGTCGGTGTTTTTTCTTTGTCTTCACCCAGAAAGGCGAGGTGCTTCACTTCAATCGTATCCCCTTCTACCAAAATAAGCAGTTTTTCCAGCACATTGATCAGCTCTCTCACATTTCCTTCCCAATGACGACGGGACAGGACAGCCATGACATCCTTTGTCATCGTTTTCGGGGGGAGGCGATATTTGTTGCAAATCTCATTCATATAATGAGAAAGCAATAACGGGATGTCCTCCGGCCGCTCTCTTAGGGGAGGGACGGTTAGTTCAATGACCTGAATCCGGTAATAAAGGTCTTTACGGAATTTCCCCGCCTCTACCATGGCTTTTAAGTCCCGGTTGGTGGCGGCAATAATCCGTGTATTTATTTTATATTTTTTCGTACCGCCGACACGTTCTACCTCTTTTTCCTGGAGGACCCGGAGCAATTTTGTCTGCATAAGCAAAGGCATTTCGCCTATTTCATCCAAAAACAATGTGCCGTTTTGAGCCAACTCAAATTTTCCCGGCTTCCCTTCCCGGTTCGCTCCGGTGAAAGCTCCCGCTTCATAGCCGAATAACTCCGACTCAAACAATTGCTCGGGCACAGCCCCGCAATTCAAACTAATAAACGGACCTTGCGACCGGCCGCTCAATTGATGGACGCTCTGGGCAAACAGTTCTTTACCAGTTCCGCTTTCGCCGGAAATCAAAATGGTGGCGTCTGTTTTGGATACTCTCCGTACCAATTGCTTGATGATAGAGATGCTGGTACTTTTGCCTATAATCTGGTCCAGTGAAGTCAGACGGCCGCCTTGCGGAGAAGCCGATACGCTCTTCTGTACCGATTGAGGTTCGTGAACATTTCTCCGCAGTTTTTCATAGATGCGATATACCTCCCCGACCCCTTCGAAAATCAACATGCCGATGGCGCCGACGAGACGATCCTCTTTCCAAATCGGTATCCGGTGGACAATCATTGCTTCCCCTTGGATGTACTGGACGACCCCTCGCTCCGTCATTCCTGTCCGGACCGTATTGTGCAAATTGGTATTATCGATTACTTCCTGGACCTGCTTTCCAATTGCCTCTTCCCTGGGAATACCGGTAAAGCGACTGTACGCCTCATTGAACTCAAGGATTTTGGCCTGTTCATCTACGACAGCTATTCCCTCGTACGCCGTTTCGAGAATCACCGCAAGCGCTTCAGCCGCATGCCTTTTCTGATTCGATGTTTCGATATAATGCCTGAAGGCTTTTTCCATGTCATGGCGGGTCAATGTTCCGGTCAGTTGTCCTTTCTCATTGACAACTAAAAAGTAACGGCCCCGTTGGGAACTTATATCAATCAGACTGTCAGCAGGGAGAATGATCGGCTGTTCTGCCAGACAGTCCTCCAAAAGGGATGCACCCGCTCTTCCAACTGCAAGATGCCGGAAAACCTCATACAGGGTCACCACTCCCATCGGTCTCCTGCTTTCGTCTAACACCGGCAAAAAATCGATATGGTTATCCAGCATCTTTTCGCCTGCTTCTTTTAACGTTCTTTCTTTCGTTATATAGGCGGGGGATCCCGTCATCCATTTTTCAACTTTCAGCCATTCCTGCTTGTTTATATCCATGCTGGCATCTGCCACAAAGTCTTGAATCATCCTTCTCCTCCTCCTTAAAAGAAAACCTTTACATTAAAATCACTATACAATAGAGAACAGCATGGATGGAAGGGTTTCCAATAAGAAAGCGGATTTTTTAGGATTGGAATCAGGCATATTCCTGCACGAAAAAAAACGAAACAGCGAAGCAAGAGTCATCCTCTCTTTGCCTCATCGTTTCGTTTCATTCATCAGAAAAACATCATCAAACTAGATGGTAGAGCGCTTCCTCGTCGAAAAACTGAACGGGTACCGTCGGAAAACTGGCTTGCAGATTTCCGGCAAGGAGTTCCATTCCTGGTTTTTCGCTTTCTGCATGTCCGATGACGATCAGCGCCTTGTTTTTCCCCTGGCAGATGGCATCCCTGATATATTCCGGCGTCTCCCATTCCGGTCCTTCCCCGATGATTGCCACGTCCAAATCTTTCGCTTGCATAACGGGAATGACAGAGTCACCGCCTCCACGATAGCCAACAAAAACCCCCGCCCGGCTGCAACGCGTCGACGGGTCGCCCATGATGCGTACAAATGGCAGCCGCAACTTTTCCTTTAAATATCCAGCTACATCTTTAAGCCGGACGGGAGGAAGATCAACGACGGCGCTTGCGGTCAGATACTCAGCCACCGCCTCCTCCCAATCCAGCAGGCGCACTAAGGCTTTTGTAATCCCATCCGGGCTGTACCGGTGAATCGTGTCGTGAAGCCGGTAAATAGCCAGGCCGGATTGTTCAACCAATTGCCTTTTTTGCTGGTAAATCGGATCGTTTTCCAACATACTGGTGCTGCCTTTGTGACTGTAAAAGGTGCCCTCATGCGTGAGAAGCAGGTTGGCCCCTGACTCGACCGTGGCTTGTATGATCCGGTACGTCGCCATAAACGCCGTCACGATACCAGTGACCTCCGTCTTCGGATTGCCGAATTCAAGTCTGTCTACCGTATCTTCCATTGGTTCTGCTAGTTCGCTTAGCTGATTGATGACATGTTGGACGGTTACCGTCATCCTGATCACCTCCTTTTTACAAGATGACCACCGTCATCCTTTTAACCCATGGGTCGCAATTCCCTCCACCAAGTAGCGCTGGAAAACCAAGAAGATAATAAATACGGGAATTACAGACAAAATTGACATGGCAAATAAATTCCCCCACTGGGTTTCGCCCATGTTTGTCATGAACATGCTCAACCCAAGGGATACCGTATAAAGTTCCGGATTGGATAAGTAGATTAGTTGACCGAAGAAGTCATTCCACGTCCAATAAAAAGCAAAAATTGACATGGTGACAATCGCCGGTTGGGAAAGCGGTAAAATAACAGAGCGGTACAGACGCCACTTACTGCAGCCATCAATCAAGGCTGCTTCGTCCAGCTCTTTCGGAATTCCGCGAACGAATTGTACCATTAAGTAGATAAAGAACGGCACGGTGCCGAGAAAACTTGGCAGCATCAGGGGAATAAATGTATTCACCCAGCCGACCTTATGAAAAATGATGTATTGAGGAATCATGACAACCTGTGCTGGCAGCATCATGGTTGCAAACATAAAGCCAATAAAGAATCGCCGCGGTGTAAAATGGAGCCTTGCAAAAGCAAAACCGGTCAGCGTTGAACTGAGGACTGTTCCGATTACCACAACGACCGATACCAAAAAGGAATAAAAAAACATGGGTCCAAAGTTCATCGGCGCATCATTGCCGAAGCCAGAAAGATAATGCTCCAACGTCCAGGTTTCCGGCCATAAACTGGAAGTTGAAAATATTTCAGTGTCCGGCTTAAAAGAGGAAAAAAACATCCACAAAATTGGATAGAGCATGATAAAAGATACAATGATCAGCAAGAGATGCCGCAACACTTTTCTCGAAGATTTTTTATTCATGATTCTTGCACACCACCCTATACATCGTAGTTAACCCAGTATTTGGACGTCAAAAAAATGAATCCCGAAAAAGCAGCGATAATCACGAGCAAAATGATAGATAACGCAGCAGCATATCCCATGTTGTAATAGGTAAAAGCCTGCTGATAGAGATAGTAGACATAAAAAAGTGTAGAATTCATCGGACCGCCGCCAGTAATAATGTAAACCTGTGTGAAGACCATGAAGGAAGAAATAGTCCCCATCAGCAAATTAAAAAATACAATCGGCGACAACATTGGCAGTGTCACACTGAAAAAGCTTTTAATCCTGGAAGCTCCGTCGATCGTTGCAGCTTCATATAAATAAGTCGGAATCTGCTTTAAACCAGCCAGGAAAATAACCATCTCCGATCCAAACTGCCATACACTTAACAGGATTAATACCATGATGGCCGTTGACGGATTTCCAATCCAATTCGGACCTTCGACTCCAAAAATCCCGACGAAGGAGTTAATGGGCCCATCCGTCGCAAACAGCTTCTTCCATCCTATCGATACCCCTACGCTTCCGCCGATTAAAGAAGGCAAATAAATTAAAGCGCGGTAAAGCCCTATTCCCCTTACTTCTTTGAAAAGAAGTAAGGCAATCAACAAAGATGCTATCAATCTTGCAGGAACGGATAGGACCACATAAACCAATGTCGCCCGAATGGAGTCCCAAAAATTGGCATCACTCCATATATTCGAAAAATTATCCATTCCAGTCCAAGTTGGGGACGTCAACAAGTCGTAGTCTGTAAAAGCCAAATAAAACGTGAACATCATGGAACCGACCGTGAGAAACAGCATGCCGATAAGCCATGGTGCTAAAAAACCATAAGCAGTCAAATTCCGTTGTAAAGGCGTCTCCAAACGAGAACGTCTTTTTTTAGGATCCTTGTTCTGGTTTTGCTTCCGCTTTGTCTCTATTACCTGAACGGGTGCCTCCATCCAAAAAACCTCCTTTTGACATGATGCCACCCAACAGATGGCATCATGTCAACTATAAGTAGTAAGATTAGCCTGCTGATAATGCCTCGTTTACCTCGTTGATAAACTTATCTGCCGCTTCACTCGGGGTCAGCTTCTTAAATGTCACTTCATGGGCAATGTTTTTCAAGATGTCTCCAGTACTGCTGGAATTAATAGGGGCTAAATCGTTCGGAGTTGCAACTTCTTCTACTTTTTCCATGAATTCATTTTGCCTTTGAACGGTATCATCATTTGTATTTTCTGCCACTAACTTCATATTTTCCGAATTTGCCGGAATACCACGGTCATTTTCAAAAATCTTGGCTACTTCCGGATCGTTTTCCAGGAAGTTAATCAGCTTGGCCGCAGCCTCCGGATGTTCTGTTTTAGAAGACATCGTCCAAAACATAGCCGCATGTAAAGGATATGGTTTATTTTCATTTCCCCATTCCGGAAGTAAAACCCTTTCAATCGGTTTCCCCAGATTCTTTTCAAACTCGCCGCCAGTCCCAAGGAATAACCAGTTGAACGCTGTCTTTTCTTCAATAAACGGACTAGCTGAGTGATCATTATGCTGATATGCCGCATTATCCTCAGCACTCGGGACACCGCCCTTCTCTTGCAAATCCAGCCAATATTGGAACCAGGCAGTCAATGTCTCTTTGGAAAGGCCTACGGATGAGCCATTGGGTGCATAGAGGTTTTCCTCCTTGGTTCTTGCAAAGTAATCCAGAAACGCAGGCTGTTCCATTTCATTTGGCGTTCCGTGTACTCCTGTTTCTTCATAGATTTTCACACATAAATCGGCGAAATCTTCCCACGTATAATTTTCCTCCGGAAAGCTAACACCAGCCTTTTTGAGAATATCCGGATTGGAAATCAGGAGTTGTGCATTGACTGAAGTAGTCAGGCCGTATAACTTTCCATCTACCTTCCCCAACTCTACTGTATTATCTGGTATTCCCGAGATATCAATATCCGTCTCGGCCAAATCCATTAATTGTTCTTTGCTCACATATTCCTTCAACCGTGAACCATCCATTTGCATGACATCCGGTGCTCCTCCCCCCGCTGCTTCTGTTGCAAGCTTTTGCCAGTAACTATCCCAGGAGTAGTATTCCATCGTTACATCTATGTCCGGATACTTCTCTTCAAACATTTCGATGGCTTGCTTTGTTATTTCCGTTCGATGCGGGTTACTCCACCAGGAAAATTTTATATTGACGGCTTCATCTCCTGATGCCTCCGATGAACTGTTGCTGCATCCCGCCAATATTAATCCGAGCGACATAATCACCGAGACAAAAATAAGGTATTGCTTTTTAATCCTGTTCATATTCACCCTCCTATTTGATAAAAATCCAAACGCCACGCTCCTAGCGAACTTCTGACCAGCCCATCCCTTTACCTGTCCCAGGCAATCGT
The DNA here is from genome assembly GCF_017792025.1 of Sediminibacillus dalangtanensis. Taxonomy (NCBI): domain Bacteria; kingdom Bacillati; phylum Bacillota; class Bacilli; order Caryophanales; family Bacillaceae; genus Sediminibacillus; species Sediminibacillus dalangtanensis. The sequence continues at coordinate 666,581 of NZ_CP046956.1, read as the reverse complement.
CCCATACCACCTCCCGCAAAATATGTTAACGCTTTCATTATGGATTAAAAAAATAGTATCTTGCTTATTAATCGACTATTATAATTAGTATATTAGTTTGGGTTTATTCCTCCTTTTAATTAGTCAATCAAGCGGTTATACAAAATAAATCAAGCCAAATCCCCTTCAATCAGCATTCTTTTCCTTATTTCAATAAGGAAAAGAAATCATGCCCTTCATTGAAAAAATCCCGGGTATGCCGCCTTCAATTCTTCTTTTTCGAAGTTGACCAGTTTCAAATGGATGGACATCTTCTCCTCAGCCCCTTCTTCATCATGATTGGCAATGCAATCGAAAACCGCTTTATGCTGGGAAACGACCACCTCCCATTCCGGGTTGGCAGCAAGGCGCAGTACTCTAAGCCGGTCGAAGTGGGTATTCATTTGCCGGATCAGATTCCATGTACGGAGTTTACGGCAACCTTCGAACAACAACCGGTGGAACGCTTCGTCAAGCTCGAACAGCCGTTGGTAAGATCCTTTTTCCAAACATAAAAGCTGTAATGCAATATTGCTCTCCACTTGGAATAATTGCTCTGCATCGAAGTTCCTGCAGGCTTCTTTCACGACGGCTTTTTCAATATTTTCGCGTACGAAACGACCTTCTTCCACAAGCGATAAGTCAATCTTCATAATCGTGGTCCCACTCTGTGGGATGACACCGATCAGTTCCTCCTGGGCCAGCCGCAGAAACGCTTCTCTTACAGGTGTCTTGCTGACTTGCAGCCTTTCAGCCATTTCTTTTTCGGAAACTTTCCTGCCCGGCTCGAGCTCTAAATTGACGATTTGCTGTTTGATGCTTTGATAAACATAGTCCCTTACAGAACCTTTTATTTCGGTTTTTGGTGTTATAACCCTCCCCCCTCTCTTGCAGATTAATTATACTAATATGGTAGTTATTATAGAGCTATTTCTTTCTCTTTTCAATGTTTTTTTACAATTTTCTGTCAACTACTTCTTATTACCTAGTTTTTAACACTGGACAAGGACAAAAGCGCAAGCGCCTTGCTCACCCCCGACAAGCTTAAGAACAGCCTCGGCGTGGCGCTTTTTGCCACACAGAGGGTGGGCTTAAGACCTCGAGGGGGTAGGCGCTGGAGCTGGACGTGGCTGGTTCAGCCAATAATGATCCACAGACAGTTAAATTTATAATTTCCTATACAATAAAAAAAGCTGCGAAGCAAGGACCAGACGGTCACTTACAGTCGCAGCTTGGTTCCGTTTCCAGATGACCGCTAAAGCCAATTGACTTAAGCCGTCACCATCACCTTGCACATGTTATTGGAAAACTCAACCGGATCATCAACCGGCAGTCCTTCGATTAACAGGGCTTGGTTATACAGAATGTTTGTATAAAGATTTAGTTTATCTTTATCCTTTTCAAAAGCATCCTTCAAAATCCCAAAAACCTCGTGGGTTGGATTGATTTCCAACACTTTGTCCGCAGAAATATGCTGATTGTCCGGCATGGCATTGATGACTTTTTCCATTTCGATGGAAATCTCGCCGTCTGCCGTCAAGCAAACCGGGTGGGTTTTCAAGCGCTTGGATACCCGCACTTGTTTAATTTTCCCGTTCAGCTGCTCTTTCATATAATCAAACAGTTCTTGATGTTCTTTTTCATCGCCTTCTGTCTTCTCTTCTTCGTCCCCTAATCCCAGATCATTGCTGGAAACAGACTTGAATTCTTTTTCTTCATAGCTTGCCAGCATGCGGATGGCGAATTCGTCGATTTCTTCCGTGAAATAAAGGATTTCGTATCCTTTATCGGCTACGAGCTCTGTTTGCGGCAGCTTGTCGATTCGGTCGATCGATTCTCCTGTCGCATAATAAATATACTTTTGGTCCTCCGGCATTCTCGATACATATTCAGCCAAAGTGACGAGCTTCTTCTCTTTCGAAGAATAGAACAATAGCAGGTCTTTCAGCACATCTTTATTGGCGCCGAATTCGTTATAAACGCCAAACTTAATCTGTCTGCCGAAGGCGTTATAAAACTTCTCGTACTGCTCCCGGTCGTCCTTTTGCAGGCTGAGAAGCTGCGACTTGATTTTTTTGTTAATGTTTTTGGCGATCAGCTTCAGTTGTCTGTCATGCTGCAACATTTCCCGGGAGATGTTCAAAGAAAGATCTTCGGAATCTACCAGTCCTTTTACGAAACTGAAGTGATCCGGAATCAGGTCGGCACATTTTTCCATGATCAGAACGCCATTGGAATACAACTCCAGCCCTTTTTGATACTCTTGTGTATAGTAATCAAACGGACGGCTTTCCGGAATGAACAGCATCGCGTTGTAACGGATCGTACCGTCCACACTCAAATGAATGTGCTTCAGCGGCTTGTCAAACCCATAACGCTTTTCCCGATAGAAATTCTCGTAATCTTCATCGCTTAGCTCGTTTTTATTCTTTTTCCAGATCGGCACCATGCTATTGATGGTTTCTTCTTCTTTATATTCAACATACTCGTCGCCGTCTTCTTCTTTCTTGCTCTTGGTTACATCCATTTTGATCGGATAGCGGATAAAGTCTGAATACTTTTTGACGATTTCTTTTAAGCGATACTCTTCCAGGAATTCATCATAGTTTTCATCTTCTGTGTTCTCTTTGAGCTTCAAGGTAATCACCGTACCGGTTGATTCTTTATCCACCGGTTCAATGGTATAACCGTCGGAGCCTTTTGACTCCCATTTGAAGGCTTCGTCACTGCCAAGTGCCTTACTCGTTACAGTCACCACATCGGCAACCATGAATGCCGCATAAAATCCTACTCCGAACTGGCCGATAATATCGTGCCCGTCTTTTACTTCGTTTTCATTTTTGAAGTTCAACGATCCGCTCTTTGCGATGGTTCCCAGGTTTTTCTCAAGTTCTTCCTGGGTCATGCCGATTCCGGTATCGAGGAGTGTCAGCGTACGAGCTTCCTTATCCGCCTCAATCTTTATGTAGTAATCACTTTGGTTAAAGGTGAGATTTTCATCGGTCAGTGCTCTGTAATAAATTTTATCGATGGCATCGCTAGCGTTGGAAATCAACTCCCGCAAAAACACTTCACGCTGTGAGTAGATAGAGTTAATCATTAAGTCTAGCAACCGTTTGGATTCTGCCTTGAATTTTCTTTTTCCCATTTTTACAGCCCCTTTTAGATGAAGTTTTTAGTATGCATTCATTTATTTTAGCACTCGACGCTTCAGAGTGCTAATGCCTAACAAATAAATATCACATCTCCTAAATGGTGTCAATATCTATGAGACCCATTCATCATGAATTTCATTAGTACAAGATTGGAGAAGCTTAAATATAGAAAAATAGCAGCAGTCCCTGGACAGATAGAAAAAAGGCACCTACAAGAGATGCCTTAACTCGTTTCTATAAACTTTTTTCTTGTTCTATACTTTAACCTACTATTAATACTTGGCCAATCTGGATTGCATTGGGATCGCTAATGTTATTCCACTCCTGTAACTGTGCAACGGTCACCCCGAATTTTACGGCGATCGAACTCAAGTTGTCTCCGGACTGTACCGTATAAGTGCTCGCTCCGCTTCCGCCACCATCTGTTGGAGCTTTCACTTGTAATACTTGGCCGATTTGAATTGAATTTGGATCACTAATGTTATTCCACTCCTGTAACTGTGCAACGGTCACCCCGAATTTTACGGCGATCGAACTCAAGTTGTCTCCTGACTGTACCGTATAGGTGCTTGCTCCACTTCCGCCTCCGTCTGTTGGAGCTTTCACTTGTAATACTTGGCCGATTTGAATTGAATTTGGATCACTAATGTTATTCCATTCCTGTAATTGCGCGACCGTCACACCAAATTTCACGGCAATCGAACTCAAGTTGTCTCCCGACTGCACCGTATAGGTGCTCGCTCCGCTTCCGCCACCGTCTGTCGGGGCTTTCACTTGCAATACTTGGCCGATTTGAATTGAATTTGGATCACTAATGTTATTCCATTCCTGTAACTGTGCAACGGTCACCCCGAATTTCACGGCGATGGAACTTAGGTTATCTCCAGACTGTACCGTATAGGTGCTTGCTCCGCTTCCGCCTCCATCTGTTGGAGCTTTCACTTGCAATACTTGGCCGATTTGAATTGAATTTGGATCACTAATATTATTCCACTCCTGTAACTGTGCAACGGTCACTCCGAATTTCACGGCGATGGAACTTAGGTTATCTCCCGACTGTACCGTATAAGTGCTCGCTCCGCTTCCTCCCCCGTCTGCCGGGGCTTTTACTTTTAATACCTGGCCAATCTGGATAGAATCCGGGTCGCTTATGTTATTCCACTCCTGTAACTGGGCAACGGTCACCCCGAATTTCACGGCGATCGAACTCAAGTTGTCTCCTGACTGTACCGTATAGGTGCTCGCTCCGCTTCCGCCTCCATCTGCCGGCGCTTTTACTTGCAATACTTGGCCGATTTGAATCGAATCTGGATCACTAATGTTATTCCACTCCTGTAACTGGGCAACGGTTACTCCGAACTTTACGGCGATGGAACTTAGGTTATCTCCCGACTGTACCGTATAGGTGCTCGCTCCGCTTCCACCTCCATCTGCCGGCGCTTTTACTTGCAATACTTGGCCGATTTGAATCGAATCTGGATCACTAATATTATTCCACTCCTGCAACTGTGCAACGGTTACTCCGAACTTTACGGCGATGGAACTTAGGTTGTCTCCGGACTGTACCGTATAGGTGCTTGCTCCGCTTCCGCCTCCGTCTGCCGGGGCTTTCACCTGCAATACCTGGCCAATCTGAATCGCGTCTGGATCACTGATATTATTCCACTCCTGTAACTGTGCAACGGTCACCCCGAATTTCACGGCGATCGAACTCAAGTTGTCTCCGGATTGTACCGTATAGGTGCTCGCTCCGCTTCCGCCACCATCTGTTGGGGCTTTCACCCGTAATACCTGGCCGATTTGAATCGAATCTGGATCACTGATATTATTCCATTCCTGCAATTGTGCAACGGTCACTCCAAATCTCACGGCGATCGAACTTAAGTTGTCCCCGGATTGCACGGTATAAGTGCTGGCCCCACCACCGTCGGAGCCACCGGAATTACCATCTTCATTTCCATTACCAGTTAAATAGTTATACCAACCTATAGCCATATCAGCACGCTCCGGGTGGAGATCTCTAGGCCGTTCAAAATTTCTTTCAAATGCTCTTGCCGCTAAAGCAGGATCTTGCAATTGTGTGAATTCCTCAGGTGAATACGGATATTCCGGTTTTTCATAATATTGGGTGCCACTATACATTTGCCAATTAAGCAGCTCCAATTGCGTATAAATACTGCGATAGTCGCCTTCTATGCCAGCATCTTGAAGCAATCGCTGAATATAGTCAACTCCTAATTCAGAACGGTCCTCGCTACTTGTCCATTGAACCAATCCATATCCACGGCCATTGGATATTTCAGAAATATCCGGCATGATGTATGATTCTTGTTCCATATTTCCAAGAAGACCGGAAATTGCTGCAATTGTCCAACCCTTCTCCTTAAAATACTCTGTAATAATTTCCACATTATCAATTTGTTCTTCCGTATAACCATTTCTTGAAGGATAGGCAGGTTCATTTGGTTGGGGTGCAGTTCCTTCAGCCAATTGTTCTCTGAAACGAAACCAACCCGCCCAATCGCCATCTTTATTCAAGAATTGCGGGCAGTTTTTTCGACTTGCGTCATAATGACGAACAACATTTTCAAGCGATACATTATATCTGTCCTGGAGCTCTTTGATCAGACCAATTGCATTCCTAATGGTTTCTTCATGAATATACTCTCCGCTTTCGACAATCATTTCGACGCCGATGGAATTTGCGTTGGTAATTCCGTACACACCATTTCCATCTCCGCAATGCCACGCACTATTTGTTTCTTCTACTACTTGATAAATAGATGTTCTGTCGACAAAGTAGTGTGCCGATGATTGTCTGTCACCGCCCCCAAAGTAATCTGCATTATTTTTGGCTGTCTGGCCTGGTATTCCCACATCGTGAACGACAATATAATCTACCGTGCTCCCATTACGACTGGAAAAATTGTATTGCGAAATCTGTCTGGTGATACTTACCATATTCCATAACACTCCTTGTAAAATAGTTTTGTAAAAGCTTTTACAAATCCATCTTACATGGGGAATTAATGGAAAAAATCGCAATAAACTAACAAATTTATCCTGAAAAAATCGCAAAAAAATCCTCGAACTACCCACAATTGGTCCGAATTTTGATACTCAAAAAACAAAAGATGAATTGATGAATTTCGCCGACTATCTCTCTGCTATCATGAAAAAGAAACAAGAACATAGCGCATCTTGTCCTTGTTTCTCATTCTTCATCTATAATCTTGGATTAAAGTCAAACCATAGTCTCCATCGTAAGATACATAATTAACAGAATCGACATGAATGTTGTTATTTTTTTCGGTCAAATCATCCATTATCTTTTCTGCCAGATTCATCATCGTGTCAATTCTTTCATTGTTCTCTCCATTTTTAAGGGCACCAGTGATCTCTTCGTCACTTTCCTTGGTATCGGGAAGTATTTTGACCATACATTCTGTTTCTCCGGTGTCTTCATTTTCCCAGGTTTCTGTTTCATAATGCGTGTTTTTGATCGCATAATTTTCATTTAAGTACTCTTCCACATCAAGGTCTTCTTTTTTCCCATCAGACCCATCCGTATTTGTATTCGTTTGTTCATCTGCTGTTTCAGTGTCTGACTCATGATCAGCTTCTGAAGTGTTCTGCTCTTTTTCATCCTCGTTTCCCGGTTCGTCTCCAGCTTCTTCTTGTTTGTTGCTTTCCGAATCACCTGAGTCCTTATCGGTTGAGCTGGAGGAGTCCACAGTTTCTTCCTTCGTTGATGTATCAGTGGTTGAAGACGTTTCGTCATTTGCTTTGGAACAAGCTCCTAGTGAAATCAGCAATAGTGCCGCCATCATAACTCCAAAAAAGAACTTCATTTTCTTCATTATGTATTTTTCCTCCCGTTCTATGTCCCTTAGTCTAATAAACCAAGGCATTCTATCTATTCGCAAGTCGTGAATTTTCTATTACATGCAGAATAGGTCGATTTTTACTATATCTTTAGTTTAACAATTAAGTAGGTAAGAAAGCTATAAGCAGAATTACTTAAATTACCATTTAGATGGAGAAAGGGATTGAAGGGCTTCCGTTTGGGTCACTTCTCATTTCGTTTAACCCATAACAATTTATTTCATCATTTCCAGAAGTAACGTAAAAAATCCGAAAAGTAGTTTACAAAATTAAACAAATCGCTTCTCTAATTTATATACACCAAAAACTGGATGAAAGAAAGGGGATTTTATATGTTTTTCATTAATTTAGACAAACAAGAAAGAAAAAAACTAATCAAAATCATCGAAAAACACCTGAAGAACTACAACAATTATAAGGTGGCGGCCATTAACATAAAAGAACAGATAGAGCGTCTGTTGCCCACACAAAGAAGTACGGAAAGCACAAAAATGGATTACCCCACTGACAGCTTTAAAAAATTGGAGAATGAATTAGCGGAAGTGGAAGTTTTAATGGAATCGATAGAGCGGGCTGTTGCGGAGTTGTCCCCCGTTGAAAAGGAATTCATAAAATACCGTTATTTTAACAATTGGTCGATTAATAAATCCGCCATGGAAATTGGCTATAATGATAAAGCCCTTTTCACAATACGGAATCAGGCAATGGATAAGCTTATTATTAGCATGGGCGGGCTGATGTTCACAGAATTACCCGAAGAAACAAGGAAAATCAATTAGCATGGTTCGCATAGGAGAAGAATGATCAGATTCTTCTTACTTTTTTTCTTTCCTCTATGGCTGACATCTCGCTCCCCGTCCTCCTTCAGCCACTGGACAGCACTTGTGATATTTGGTAACCTTATATAGTTACTCTTAGTAATCATTACCCTTGATAACCATTTGGAGAGAGGTGTTTCCCATAAAATCTGCCCAAAAGTTTTTTCATCAACTGATTTTATTGTACCGCCCTTTTGAAAATCATTTGAACGTGCAGCTCAGCAAACATCAGCTGCATCGCTCCCAGTGGACGATTTTGTACTACTTATATAATCACGGCGCTTCAACTGCTGTCGAGATTTCCCACTATCAAGGCGTCGAGAAACCTACGGTGACCAGGACAATCGCACGCTTGGAGGAATCCGGATATGTGGAACAGGTGGCCGGCAAGGATAAACGCGAAAAGCCCATGCAGCTAACAGAGCTCGGTACCACTGTTTACGAGGAAGTCCGGGGCACCATTGATCAATTCGAACAGGAGATTCTAGACGGCATTTCCGAAGAAGAACAGCAGGAGACAATTCGTATTATGGAACAAATACGAAATAACATAATAAAGTAAGGAGAAAAAATCGTGAACTCAAAAGCAAAATTATGGACGAAAGATTTTACCATTGTATCTTCAGCAAACTTTTTCTTATATCTAGTCTTTTATTTATTGTTGGTGACCATGGCCGTTTATGCGGTCGAACAGTTTGGCGTTTCGGAAAGCCAGGCAGGGCTTGTGACTGGCGTATTTATCATCGGAACGCTAATCGGCCGGCTGTTTTTAGGAAGAATGATCACCAAAATAGGCAACAAAAGGATGTTGTATGCAGGCCTGATCTTTTTTATTTTGACCTCTGCCTTGTATTTTATTAATACCGGCATTACCTTTCTGCTTATTACGCGCTTATTGCACGGGGTTGCCTTGGGAATGGCGAGTACCGCTACCGGCACGATTGTCGCGGAAGTCATTCCGGAAGAGCGAAAAGGCGAAGGAATCGGTTTTTACAGCATGAGTATCACCCTGGCAACGGCAATCGGGCCTTTCATCGGGCTGTATATGAGCGAACATACGAGCTTCCAAACGATATTCGTTTTTTGCCTGGCGCTGGGCGTCATCAGCTTCCTGATCGCCCTGTTTGTCCGTGTGCCGGTAGTGAAAAAACCGGAGAAAGCAGCAGAAAAAACAGGCTTCAAACTGTCGCATTTCATCGAGCCAAAAGCCTTGCCGATCGCACTGGTTGTGCTGTTGTTATCACTTGGCTATTCCAGCGTGCTGTCCTTCATCAATTTCTATGCGATTGAAATCGATCTGGTGCAAGTAGCCAGCCTGTTTTTTGTTGTCTATGCTGTGGCTATCCTCGTATCCCGTCCTTTCACCGGTCGTTTGATGGACGTGAAAGGTGCCAACTGGGTGATGTACCCGACGTTTGCTTTATTTGCAGCAGGATTGCTTCTGTTAAGCACAGCAGGTAACAGTTTTATTTTGCTACTGGCCGGTGTTCTGATCGGTCTTGGCTTTGGTAACATGCAATCGACGACCCAAGCCATCGCAGTAAAAGTAACACCGACACACCGGATCGGATTAGCGACTTCCACCTACTATATCGCCCTCGATGCAGGGCTCGGTTTCGGACCGTATGTACTTGGTTTGATCATCCCGTTATCCGGCTACCGCAACCTGTATATTATGATGGGATTGTTGGTGATAGTGACGACGGCGATTTACTATTTCATGCATGGCAAAAAGGAAAGTTCGGCTTTGAAAAAATTCCCATCTGTTGAAACAGGTTCTAAAGCAAATTAAAATGAAAGACCTTGAAAAAGCCTGATCTTTAAACAGATCAGGCTTTCTCATAAGCTTATTTCAACTGGAGCGTATCAAGACGGAAATTCCCGTTAAAGGTTAGATAAACATCATGTTTTCCAGCCAATTTCCTCACATCTGTTGTGATCGTTTCCCAATTCTGCAATCCACCGGTTTTAGGCATAACGATTGTACCTGCCAGCTTTCCGCTCTCCGGATCATCGAGACGCAGTTCAATGGTACCGCCGGCTTTCTTGCTTGCAACACGCACCTCCAACTGGGAAATTCCTTTAGAAAACTTAACATTTTGAAAGGCAATCCAATCTCCGTTATCTATTTCACCGACAGCTTCATATCCTGATTTTGATTCCTCAACAATCTTGACGCCGCTGTAGTCATCGTAGTTTTCCGCATTAGTTACCTCAGTCAAATCTCTCGGCGCGATCTTTTCCCCATCAACTTTCAAGGTTTCTGTCAATTGGATGTTTGCGGAAGATCTGCCGACCATGATATCGAAGGTACCGGATTCCACGACATATTTATCCTGAGATACATCCCAGAATGCCAATTCGCTGGCTGGCAATGTAAATGTGACGGTTTTTGTCTCCCCCGGTTCCAGGTGAATGCGTTCAAAACCTTTCAGCTCTTCTATTGGCCGTTTAACGCTCGCCTTTTTGTCATGTACATATAACTGAGCAACTTCATCGCTTGCAATTGATCCCGTGTTTGTAATATCGGCCCGAATGGTAACGTCGCCATCATCTTTGATGTGATGGGAGCTCAGACGCAAGTTACTATACTCGAAGTCTGTATACGTAAGACCATGCCCAAATGAGTAAAGTGGTTCCCCTTCAAAATATTGATATGTTCTTTCTCCTTTGATAATATCGTACTCCATAATATCCGGAAGCTGGTCTACGCTTTCATACCAAGTCTGGTTCAACCTGCCGGCAGGTGCGTAATCGCCATACAGCGCATCCGCTATCGCACTTCCTTCTTCCTGTCCGCCATGCGCAGAGTAAAGGATAGCTTTTACATTTGGATTGTTTTCAATTTCCGGCATCGCCATCGGATAACTGGAAACCAGTACAACGATCGTATTTTCGTTCACCGCAGCCACTTTTTCAATTAATTCTTTTTGGGACGGCGGGAGGATAATGTCTTCACGGTCGATCGTTTCACGGGCATTCAACATCGGCTGATCCCCGACTACGACAATCGCCGCTTCGGCATCCTCCGCCGCATGTTGTGCCTCTGTTTCACCATCCACCACGACCGTTTGCTCAAACTTTTCCGTATCTCCTGTCACGGATTGCTTGGCTGCTGTCAATGCATGGGGTGCTTCTTCTCCAACTGTGACATACCTGCCGCCTTCAAGCCCGGTATCCCAGTGACCTGTCTGGTAGTTGTAAAGCGCGAAGCTTCCATCTTCCTGTTTTTCATAGTTATAATTTTGATAGGTGAACCAGTCCTGTGTTCCTGGCCGTTTTTCCTGTCGTCCCGGCGATGTTTCATTATTCACGACATCGGGAGAACCATTTTTATTGGCCACATATTTATCATTTGCATGGGAACGGAGCAAATATTGATCCCATCCGAAATCATACAGGGAAAAGGTTTCATTTTTGCCAATCTCGTCCGCATTTGCTGCCAGGTTCACATCTCCATTAGGTGATGCGGTTACGTATTGGCCAGTTGCCTTCGATTGAAGCGCAATTTGATCAATCCCGCGCGAAAAGTTTACTCGGTCGTTCCCGACTTTTTCTTTTACCCCGTCAAGGGTCGATACGGTGTAAGGGAGCGTACCGCTGTAAAAATCATTAAAAACCTGGTCGGCCAACGGACCGATCACGGCGACTTTTTCTCCCCCATCCTTGTTCAGCGGGAGTGCTTGCTGGTCATTTTTCAACAGCACCAATTGTTCGCGGGCGGTTTCCAATGCCAGCTGTTGATGTGCTTCACTGTTGATTACATCTTCATCGATGGATGCGTATGGATCAAGCTCAGGACCGTCAAATTCGCCTGTCCGGAACCGCACCGTCAAAATATTTCGGACAGCTTTGTCGATATCGGATTCGGCCAACAGGCCTTGATCTAATGCATCATGAATCCATCCTGTGACAATCTCCGAATTGTCATCCTGGTCGGTAAAACTGTCTACACCCGCCTTTATCGACAAAGCCGCCGCTTCTGCATACGTGTCGACATACTGATGATCATTGACCAGACCAGAGATATCTCCTGCATCACTTACGACAAAGAAATCATCTGCCCATTCGTCTTTTACAACATCATTAATTAGGGGGCTTAAGTTGGCCGGCTTTCCATTAATCGCGTTATAAGCAGGCATCATGGACAATGCTGCCCCTGATTCAATCGCATATTCAAACGACTTCATCTGGTATTCATATAAATTTCTCGGATCCAGACTGGAAGAACTCGCTCCCCGGTTTTCCTCATTGTTATAACCAAGAAAATGTTTTAAGGTCGGAATGGTTTTCACATAAAACGAATCCGAGCCTTTCAGTCCATTGGAATAGGCAGTTGATATTTGTCCAGCTAGATACGGATCCTCCCCGTACCCTTCTTCATTTCTTCCGGCTCTCGGATCACGCTGTAAGTCGACAACAGGCGCCCAAACCGATAAGCCTACATCTTCCGGATACTTTTTGTGAAAGGCACGGACTTCATCGCCAACCGCAGATCCAACTTCCTCTATTAATGATTTGTCCCATGTATTGGCCAAACCAGTTGCCTGGGGGAATACTGTCGCTTCGCCAAGCCAGGATACCCCGTGCAGCGCTTCTGTACCCGTTCGGAACGATTTTATTCCTAACCTTGGGATGGCGGGTTGGTATTGGTGCAGCAAAGAAACTTTTTCATCCAATGTCAACTTGGTTAGTAGGTCGTCCACCCTTTCTTCCAATGACAGGTTAGGATTGTGAAAAGGATATTCATAGACTGGATTTGCCGCATGAACGGTGTCCGTTTTATCTGCGGAAAATCCTTGCACAACAACCACCAGGATAAGCAATAGACTAAGACCGACTTTCCAGCATTTCTTCCAATTCATATAAAGCCTCCTCTTCTGGATTAATAGACAAACCTACTAGAAATCGCTTTCATTTATATGTTTTATTCTCGGACCACCTCCTTCTATCTGGGAGAACATTCTGTTTCTCTAAATGAATAGAATGAAAGCCAAGTAATAAAGAAACCACCGTTTCCAATTTTCTAAAAGAGGGGGTCTTTTATTCGTTGAAAACGGTGGCCAGCTATTCTTGTTGTCTAGCTCTTGTCAGATAAAGATCGTTCAGCATTCATTAGAGAGTGAGCACCACCTCCTTTGAATCTTTCAGGCGGATGCACATACCGTCCGCTAGTTTTTCCAAATCACCAGAAGAAACGGATGTTAAAGAGTCAATTCCTTTCAAGACAACGGAATAGGAAAGTGACTCCATGTCTGTTGTGATGGTTATTTGGCTCTCTTTACGGGTTGCCTCGATTTTCCCTTTGCTTCTGCCAGTTGAATCGGTCACGACAGCACTTGTCGTTTCTCCATCATTCAACTGGTAAATGACAAAGGATACATCCTCCGAATAGTCATAATCCGGACGGTCGTTGGTTTTTCCCATCGGCAGGATGGTGTTTTCCTTTACGAACAGCGGCAGACTCATATAGTTATAGTGTTCCTGGTGCCAGGAACCACCCTCGACTACTTCGTTCGTCAGCAAATGGGTCCATTTGCCATGCGGTAAGTAATAGGAAGCGATTCCTTCTTCATTAAAAATCGGAGCCACAAGCAGGGAATCCCCCAGCATGTATTGCTGATCGAGCACATGACTGTTGCGGTCGTCGGGGAATTCCAGCAGCATCGGCCGCATCACCGGAACACCAGACTGATGATTTTCTACTGCTTTCGCAAACAAATACGGCATCAGGCGGTTTTTCAACTGAGAAAAATACCTGGTCACTTCCACCGCTTCTTCATCAAAAAGCCATGGCACCCGATAGGACTTACTGCCGTGCAGGCGGCTGTGGCTTGATAACAGTCCAAATGCCGTCCAGCGTTTAAACAAATCCGGTGTCGCCGTGTTTTCAAAGCCGCCGATATCGTGGCTCCAATACCCGAAACCGGAAAGGGTAAGGGAAAGTCCACCGCGCAGGCTTTCTGCCATCGATTCATACGTCGCATCACAGTCACCGCCCCAGTGGACCGGGAACTGCTGGCCTCCGGCTGTGGCTGCTCGTGCAAAAACAACTGCCTCGCCTTCCCCTCTTTCCTGTTTCAATAAGTCGAACACCACTTTGTTGAACTTGTACGCGTAGTAATTGTGCATGCGCTTTGGATCCGAACCGTCAAAATACACCACATCGGTCGGTATGCGCTCGCCGAAGTCTGTCTTGAAGGTGTCGACTCCCATATCGAGTAATGCTTTTAATTTACCGGCATACCATTGACAAGCGTCCGGGTTGGTGAAATCGACAATCCCCATCCCCGCCTGCCATAAATCCCATTGCCAGACATCGCCATTCTCCTTTTTCAACAAAAAGCCATTGGCGGCCGCTTCATCGAATAAGGGAGACTTTTCCGCGATATACGGATTGATCCAAACACATATTTTAAGTCCTTTTGCCTTCAAGCGCTGCAGCATGGCTCCGGGTTCTGGGAAACAATCCCGATCCCATTCAAAATTGCACCATTCGAATTCTTTCATCCAAAAACAGTCGAAGTGGAACACGCTTAATGGAATATCACGTTCTGCCATCCCGTCTACAAAATGATTGACCGTTTCCTCGTTATAATCGGTCGTAAACGAGGTGGTCAGCCATAAGCCGAACGACCAGGCTGGGGGCAGTGCCGGTTTTCCAGTCAGTTCGGTGTAACGGCCCAGTGCTTCTTTCGTAGTTGGGCCGTTGATCATGTAGTAATCCATCAGCTCTCCTTCCACACTGAATTGGGTTTTGGACACCGCTTCGGAGCCAAGTTCGAAGCTGACTTTTTCCGGGTGATTGACAAACACACCATAACCGCGGTTACTTAGGTAAAAAGGGACGTTTTTGTAGGACTGCTCCGAGCTGGTTCCCCCATCCTTGTTCCACGTTTCGACAACCTGCCCATTTTTCACAAACGGCGTAAACCGCTCCCCCAGCCCATACAAGCTTTCCCCGACACCGAGATTTAACTGGGCGCGCATATAGCTTTCCTTTTCCGGCCCTTGGATCCAGGCAAGCCCGTTCGGCTCCATATGCGTCAGCATGGTTTGACCGTGTAAAAATTGAATACGAAATGGATTGCGTTGAATCCTCACTTGCAGAGATCCATTGGAAACGAGCACCTCCTCCTGGGTGGTTTCTGTTCTCAAGGATATTTCTTCAGGGATTATGTCAAAGTCGGGTCCCCGGTGCACTTCTCCTTTATGGTGCCAGGCTTTTACGCGGATGACATTTTCTACTGGCGCAGTCAACTGGATTGTCAGCGAAGGGATATTCAATGTATCCCCACGGTGGTTGATTTCCTTGCAAGGGGCAAAAAGGGTCACTGTTTTATCCTCGATTTTCACGTCACGGACCATTCTGGGAAAGTTGATGTCATATCCTTCTCTGGTAAGCCAAAATCCATTGGTAAACTTCATCTGTTTCTACACTCCTAACTGCATTGATTGCTCTATTTGATCGAGCCGCTGACCAAGCCTTTCACAAGTTGTTTCTGCAGGATGACAAAGATCACGATGACCGGCAGTACCGATACGGTAGCAAAAGCCATCAAGTCATTCCACTCGATTCCATAACGCCCGATCGCATTGTATATCCCTGCCGTCAACGGCCATAAGTCCTGGTTCCGGTTAAATGTCATGCTGAAGATCAAATCCCCCCAGGAAAAGAAGAAAGATATAGCAGCACATACCACGATACTCGGATATGATATCGGCACAATTACACGAATAAAGGTTCTGAACCGACCGCAGCCATCGATGCTTGCCGCTTCCTCCAATTCTTTCGGAATCCCGAGGAAAAAGGTCCGCAAAATCAATACGGAAAACGGCACACCTAATGTGGCACATGTCAGCACCGGCCCCCAATACGTGTTTAGGAGACTTAGGTTGTTAAAAACGATGAACAACGGCGTCAAAATGACGGTCGCCGGCAGCATTTGCGTGACGAGGAATAACAAAATCATGGGATTCTTCCCTTTTACTTTGAATCTTGCCAACCCATACGCAGAAGGCACAGCCAGCACCAATACTAGAATGGTAGCCAAACCGGCGATCATAAAACTGTTCAGGAAATACTGCCCGACGTTGTCTTTGAAAATATCGATGAAACTGGTGAACTGAAAATCTTTTGGCCAAAACGTCGGCGTAGATTGAAAGATTTCGGATTGGCTCTTAAAAGCCGTAATGATCATCCAATAGACGGGAAATAAAAAGATCAATACGAAAAGGATTCCTAATATATTCAAGATCCATTCTTTTCTCTTTTGCATGCTTAAGCCTCCTCATCCTTGTTAATCATGTACAGGTAGATGACACTGACTACCAGCAAGATTAAAAACAAAATGTTCGCAGCCGCGGCGCCAAGGCTGAATTGGAACTCATTAAACGAAAGCCGGTAAGCAATGGTGGACAACACTTCGGTCGAATTGATCGGTCCGCCGCCTGTCATGACAAACACCAGATCAAATACTTTGAATGTATAAATAAATCCAAGCATCAATACGACGAGGAGTACCGGACGCAATAACGGAATCGTTATTTTGAATAGTTTCTGAAACCAATTTGCGCCATCCAGACTCGCACTTTCGTAGACATCCTCCGGCAGGTTGCTCAAGCCAGTCGACAACAACAGCATGTTGAATGGAATTCCGACCCAGATGTTGGCGATGATGACACTCCAAAGCGCAATATCCGGATTCGACAACCATTGAATTGGATCATCGATAAAGCCGATGCCCATCAGCATCTGATTGAAAATCCCTTCGCCGGATCCCATCATAAACTTATACAGCAGCGCCGTGATCGTCAGTGGAATCAGCCAGCTAATCATCACGACACCGCGCAAGAATGAAGCCAGCTTGAATTTCATGCTGAAAAACAGCGCAAGCAGAAACCCGATCACGACCTGGAATACGACACTTCCGAGTGTGTATACAATCGTGTTCCAGACCGAAATCCCGAAACCGTCCTGATCGGCCAATGCTTTATAATTGTCGAACCAGACAAAATGTTTATCACCGGTCGCCAGGCTGTTAAGGTCTACGTCTTGGAAACTTAAAATGATGTTATAAATCAGGGGATAGCCGATTAACAGCAGCATGAAAATCACTGCCGGGTAAATAAACAAATATTCTCCCCATCTGCCTTTTTTCATACCGATTTGTCTCCTTTTTCCCTGTATTCTTGATTGCGCTTTAAGGGCAAAGCCCCTCATGACAAGGGGCTTTGTTCATTACTGGTCAACCGTTTCGCTGACGGACTCTGAGGCCTTGTTCAATGCTTCTTCCGGTGATTTTGTTCCGGTCAACGATTCCTGGATTGCGATTTGGATCGATTCGGAAATTTCCGGCCATTGCGGAGAAGGTCCTCTCGGTACAGCTCCATCCATGATCGGCACAAAACCGCTCAAATACGGATCCTCTGTCCAATGATCCGAGTTTTCCAACACATCTTTTCTTGCCGGGAAGACACCCGTTTCGTACGTAAATGTCTCGTGACGGTCCGGCTCCAGGAACCAGGTTAAGAAATCAAAAGCGCCATCGACGTTTCCGTCTTTGATGATGGTTAAGTTCTCCCCGCCTAAGACGGAAGCATATTGTTCATCCTTAGGAATCTGGCTGATGGAGAAATTCATGTCCGGGCTTTCTTCTTTCAGGCGCTCGATATTCCAAGGACCGTTGACCATCATAGCCAGTTTTCCTGCGGCAAATTGTCTTGCTAAGTCATCCTGTGTAGCATTGACCACATCGCTGCCCATCGATCCTTCCTCAATCATATCTGTAAGTAACGTCATCGCCTCCACAGCACCTTCCGAATCAAGCGAATCATAATCGGCTCCTGCAGAACGAAGGAAAGGATAGAATTGGAAAGCACCTTCTTCCGATTTAACAGCCGAAACAGCAAAACCTTTCGTATCATCGTTTGTCAGTGCCTTTGCATCTTCCTTCAATTCGTCCCAGGTAGTTGGCGGCTCTTCGATGCCAGCTTCCTTCAGTAAATCTTCGTTGTAAAACAGTCCAAGCGCATTACTGCCGACAGGCAATCCATAGTACTTGCCATCATACGTAGCCGATTCCACAGGACCTTCGTAAAAGTTATCGATTTCCCCCCACTCTTCGACCTTCGAGGTAATATCCTCCAAAACCCCCTGTTCGGCAAAGGCTGCATTGTCGACCACATCCATCAAAGCCATGTCAGGCAGCGTACCGCCGGCCACACCGACAGAAAGCTGCTTTTTTACATCGGCAAACGGAACGTATTCTCCTTCCACCTCATACTGATCCTGCGACTCGTTGTACGCATCTATCAGACTTAAAAACTCTTCCTGCTGTTTTCCTGTGTAATGGAACCAGATAGTAACATCCTTGGAAGCTTCCGCTGCTTCTCCCTCACCACCCGATTGCTCGTCATCGGTAATGGAAGTACCGCCGCTGCACGCGGATAAAACCAGTACGAATGAAACAATTGCCAATAACAAACCACTAATCCTTTTCAACTTTTTCACTCTCCTAATATAAACGCATTTTTTGTTAGAACATCATCAACTTTACACGGATAGAAGATAAATAGACAGACCTATAGAGGCAGTTCCGCGTCTCCTCTAACAAACAGCGGAATGGTTTCAAGCGGCGTTTCGCAGGTCACCCGCTGACCGCCTTCGTGAAGTTCGCCGCTGTTCGCATCCTTCCATGTTTCCCCTTGAGGCAGGTAAACCGAACGGCTTTCCGTGCCTCCCTGTAACACAGGAGCCACCAGCAGGTCGGGTCCGAACATATAAGCATCCTCTACATTCCACGCCTCCTGATCTTCCGGGAAGTCGTAAAACAATGGTCGCATCGGTGGAGTCCCTTTTTCGTGTGCCGCTTCCATCAATTCGGCTATATATGGACGAAGCCGTTCACGTATTCCCATATATTTTTTGAAAATCTCATAAGCTTCCTCGCCGTAGCTCCACACTTCATTGTCTGCGCCGC
Organism: Sediminibacillus dalangtanensis; assembly: GCF_017792025.1. Taxonomy (NCBI): domain Bacteria; kingdom Bacillati; phylum Bacillota; class Bacilli; order Caryophanales; family Bacillaceae; genus Sediminibacillus; species Sediminibacillus dalangtanensis. The sequence goes on along the minus strand of NZ_CP046956.1, from coordinate 647,723 downwards.
TCGGGCATAAACCGCCACCGCTGGTTCCCAACGGTTCCTGGTGCGGTTCACGGTCGCCATGCAGACGGAAAACGGGACAAAATGCACCATATTGGAACCAGCGGACCATGCATTCTCGAAACGCCGGGTCATCCGGATTGCCGCCATGAAAACCGCCGATATCCGTCGTCCACCATGGTATGCCGGCAAGTCCCATGTTCAAGCCAATGGCAAACTGATTGCGCAGTGAAGCAAAACTGGAGTCGATATCTCCCGACCATACGAGCGCACCATACCGCTGGCTTCCGGCCCAGGCACAGCGGACAAGATTGACCACGTTCTCCTGGCCTTCGGCGGTCATCCCATCGTAAAACGCTTTCGAGTACATGGTCGGATAAATATTTCCGACCTGGACATTCGGTCCAATGTGATAACGGTAATTATCAAAATCATAGACGTTGTATTCCGGCTCCGCTTCATCAAGCCAGAAGGTTTTGATCCCGTAGTCATAATAGTTTTGTTTCGCTTTGTTCCAGACATACTCTCTGGCCCCTGGATGGGTGGTGTCAAAATAGAGCGTGTTGCCCAGAAAGTCGTGGTTAATACGGATGCCGCGATCTGTCCGCGTCAAATAGCCTTTTTGCAGCATTTCTTCATAGTTTTCGCTTTCCTTATCGACTGTCGGCCAAATCGACACCATCAGCTCGATTCCCATGTCTTTCAGTTCCTTGACCATCGCTTCCGGGTCTGGCCAATAATCCTTATCAAACCGCCAATCCCCCTGCTTTGGCCAATGAAAATAATCGATGACAATCACCGAAATCGGCAAACCGCGACGTTTATACTCCCGTGCTACTTCCAGCAATTCCTCCTGTGTCTGGTAGCGCAGCTTGCACTGCCAAAAGCCCATTCCGTAATCCGGCATCATCGGCACCGTCCCGGTTGCCTTGGCATATGCTTCTTCAATTTCTGCGGGAGTGTCTCCGGCCGTAATCCAATAGTCCAATTGCTTGGTCGACTCGGCTTTCCACTCGGTGATGTTTTTGCCAAACGTCACTTGCCCCACTGCAGGATTGTTCCAGAGAAACCCGTAGCCGAGACTGGATAACGCAAATGGAACGGTCGCCTGTGAATTTCGCTGGGCTAGTTCGAGCGTGCAATTTTTCAGATCCAATATCGGCTGCTGGTATTGCCCCATCCCATAAAGTTTTTCTTCCGGATTGGATTCAAATCTTAACGTCAGTTGGTAATCCCCGCCCAAGTGGGGCTGAAACTCACGGGCATCGATTTTCAACGCACTGCAAAACGCTTTGATGTTCTTGCGGTTGCGGACATATTCTTCCAGCAAAATTTCATTCTTTTGGTTATAGAAAGTAAGTTTGCCGGCACTTGTCAGCTCGGCCCTGATTTTGCCATTTTGAACGACGGCTTTCTCCTCTCCGATCGTAATCTCGGCTGTCCTCTCTTCCGTTTCAAGCAGAGCCCAGTCCTGCGGCTCCATTTCTGCATGGAACGTCGAGCGGACACGCAAGCTGTTTTCTCCCCACGGTTCTATCCAAAGCTTTTCACTATCATATTCTCGTATCAGTCGGTTGCCCTGTTTTCTGAAAACATCGTTCATATCTCCTGCACCCTCCAACTTAGCAGTAATCCGTTATTCTACTTCCTCTACCTTCGCGGCCGCATCGGATAATGCTTCATCCACTGGTTTCGAATCTGTCAGAGATTCCTGGATGGCGATTTGAATCGCTTCCGAAATTTTCGGCCAATCCGGTGATGGCCCGCGTGCTTCTGCCACTTCCATAATCGGGATAAACGCTTGTAAATAGTCATCGTTCTTCCAATAATCCGAATCATTCAGAACATCCTGTCTTGGTGGAAAATACCCTGTATTCTTGGTAAAGCCTTCGATTTGCTCAGGAGCCAGCAGCCACGTCAGAAACTCCCAGGCCGCATCCACATTGGCTTCCTTGGTGATTTCAATATTGTCACCGCCAAGCACGGAGGAGACTTGTTTATCTTTCGGAATTGGCACGATGCCGAATTCCATGTCCGGGTTGGCTTCCTGCAGGCGTTCGATCATCCAGGGGCCATTGACCATCATCGCCAATTGCTCGGAGGAAAATTTCGTCGCCAAGTCATCCTGAGTTGAGCTGAGTATATCCTCGCTCATATAATCGTTATCCAGCATGTCTTTGATAAGCGATAAAGCATCGTTCGCTTCTTCCGAGTCTAAATGCTGATAATCTCCGCCCGCTGAATAAAGGAACGGATAAAATTGAAAGGTGGCTTCTTCTGACTTAACCGCGGATACGCCCAGTCCTTTGCGATCCTCAGTCGTCAATTCTGCAGCAGCTTTCTTCAGCTCCTCCCATGTTTTAGGCGGTTCCATTCCTGCCTCTTCGAACATGCCTTTGTTGTAAAACAGACCTAACGCGTTACTCGTCAGAGGCATGCCGTAATGTTTGCCTTCATAGACAGTCGATTGCAGCGGAGAATCCAAAAAGTTCTCTGTTTGTTCCCAACCCTCCACTTTATCGGTAATGTCGGCCAGTACACCCATTGATGCCAAAGAAGCGTTATCGACGGTGTCGGAGATAATAATATCAGGAAGATTGCCGCCGGCAGATCCGATGGATAATTGCTTTTTGATATCGCTGAACGGCACGTATTCACTTTTCACATGCACTTCATCCTGTGACTGATTAAATTTGTCCAACAGTTCTGTCAAGAATTCTTCCGATCCGGTATAATAGTGCCACAAGAGAATTTCCTGCTTCCCATCTGCGGTTTCCGTGTCCGTACCGGATTCTTCCGTAATACTCGAACCACCGCCGCAAGCTGTCAGCATGAAGGTAAGCAACAAACTAGTAAAAGACAACAGCCATCCTTTCTTCAACAACAACACCCCTTCTTTTCTTGTAAAATCGCATTCTCCCATTTTTGTCTGGCGGCAACGCTTTGTTAACCGCTTTCACTATTTGATAAAAAATAAAGACCCTGTCCATTTAAATTCGCAGTTTGATCGTTTTTGCTTTGTCGAGATGCCTAATAAGGGAGAGGGAAATGCTTAATTAAAATAATAGTGATATTAGTAAGCGTTTTCTTTATTAATTCTCGCAATTTATAACACAATTCTGATATATTGAAAGATAAGGGGGAATGACAAGTGGATAAAAACCGTTTGATGGAAGACAGAAATCATGGAGATCCGATGTTTCCTTTGAGAACATACACAGAAAATAAACTCGATTCCAATGGGGTTATTTTTGGCTTGCACTGGCATTACGAAATGGAATTTACCCTGCTGGAAAAAGGACCGGCCATTTTTCAGATTGGTTCCTCCAGTGTCATCCTAGAACCAGGTGAAGCGGTCCTGATTCCGAGCGGCCAGCTGCATGCAGCGTATCCTTTACAACAAAACGATTTTCAGATAACCGCTATCGTCTTTCATCTTAATTTCCTCCGCAGCTTTGCATATGACCAAATAGAGTCCCATTATGTAGATCGTTTGGAACAGCTTGAAACGTCCCAGCCTCTCATCATCAAACCAAACACCGACTGGGAGCAATCGATTTTATACTCCCTTTCCCGCATCATCCACTATGAACAAAACAGACCGCCAGCCTATGAACTGGCGATCAAGGGATTGTTGTTCGAAGTGATGGCGGAATGGCTGGGGAACTATCCGATTCCCGACAAAGCGGTCCATAATGAAAAAACAGACCAAATCAAAAAAGTCCTCTTATATATCGAGGACCATTTCCAGGAAAAAATCAGAATTAAAGATTTAGCCTGCCTTGTCCAAATGAGTGAGGGGCATTTCAACCGTTTCTTCAAGTCGATCGTACGGATGACACCGGTAGAATATATCAATACCATCCGTATCAATCATGCAGCGAAATTACTGCGGGAAACCGATCGAAAAATACTCACCATTGCATTGGACGTCGGTTTTGACAATCAAAGTTATTTCATCCGGACGTTTAAACGATTTAAAAGCTGTACGCCATCTCGTTATAGAAAAGTGAAAGAACCTGCAGAAGAACCAATAGGATTTTCGAATAGATAATTGATCAAGCCATTAAAAAGACGATTCCTAAATAAAAGGAAATCGTCTTTTTCACCAAAAAACATCTAATCCATCTACCTCTCCCCCATCTCTCGGTGGCGAAGCTGATAAATTTGCTTCGCCATATAAGACGGCGTGTAAGGCATACCATTTTGCAGCCAGGCCACGATTGTGCCCATGTAGGCTGCGGAATCGTACCAAATCACAATGTCTTTATGTACGCTGGACTCTTCTCCTTTCCGTTCCACCCTCGAAATGATCCGCTCTGTCAAAAATGCCAACAGCCGGTCTCGAAAAATCGGCATCCGCTTAGAGGTGAAAACGACTTTGTAAAAAGCTGCATTGTCGGCGATATGATGCAGTACCCTATCCATCACATGCCATTTTTCGGTTTCTGCTGTTGCGTTTCGTTCTGCTCTCGCTTCCTTCCATACTTCCGTGAGATCGCTCATCATTTCATCCGCCATCTTTTCCAGCATATCCGGTATGTCCCGGTAGTGCAGGTAAAAGGTGACCCGGTTGATCGTCGCCCGTTCTGCAAGACGGTTTACCGACAGTTTTTGGATATCGATTTCCTGAATCAGTTCGACAAACGCATCCTTCAATAATCGACGTGTCCGAACAATCCGTGGATCCGTTTTTTTCTTTTCCTCCATCTCCCTTTCCCCTTTCTTTCTATACAACAATTTTTCAAGAATCTGCTGAGTTCCCCATCTTTAAGCTACAATACCTCCACACTTGTAAATTAATAGACACATCAAGAAAAATTGTATGTTGAACCCTTCTATTTTCCTATCTATAATTTAATTTATATGTTGTAAATTATACTACAATTTATAAAATTACTGAAACACCGAGGAAAGGATGACAATCATTGGCTTCCAACGAGACAACAGACAGCAGTGCGATCAGAAAGGGTCCGGTCTTGACGATCATGATTTTGGGCGCTTTCTTTGCTATTTTCAACCAAACTACCATGACGGTTGCCCTTCCGACATTGATGGAGGAATTCAACATTGAAGCAGCTACCGGACAATGGCTGACGACAGGATATATGTTGGTGAACGGTGTACTGATTCCGGTCACGGGATTTTTGATGCTGCGCTTTTCGACCCGCCAGCTGTTCCAAACCGCGATGATCATTTTCCTGATCGGGACGCTTGTCTCCGCCATGGCCATGAACTTCCCTGTCCTGCTCACCGGGCGGCTCATCCAGGCAGCATCCACCGGGATTATGATGCCGCTGTTGATGAACGTCGTTCTGTCGCTTTTTCCTCCGGAAAGGCGCGGAGCCGCAATGGGTACGGTCGGGCTTGCGATTATTTTCGCCCCTGCCATCGGGCCGACGCTTACGGGGTATATTCTAGATGCTTTTCCATGGCAAGTCTTGTTTTATGGCATGGTGCCGTTTGTGGTCGTGATCATTATTTGTGGCTTCATCTTTTTGAAAAACGTCTCAGAAACCACTAAAAGTAAGCTTGACCTGGTCAGTCTGATTCTTTCCACCATCGGATTCGGCGCCCTCTTGTACGGCTTTAGTGAAGCTGGAAATGAGGGTTGGTCCAATACCGAAGTGGTGATTGCTCTCAGCATAGGGGTACTGACGATCGGGCTGTTTACCTGGCGCCAATTGACTTCCGGCAAGCCATTTCTTGACTTGAAGGCATTCCGCTACAACATGTTTTCCTTGACGACAATCATCAACTGTGTGATTACGGTTGTGATGTATGCCGATATGATTTTACTGCCGCTCTATTTGCAAAACGCCCGAGGCTTTACCGCTTTGGAAGCTGGCGTTCTCATGTTTCCAGGCGCGCTTTTGATGGGATTATTGAGTCCGGTTGTCGGAAAACTATTCGACCGCTACGGTGTGAAATGGCTGGCCATTATCGGGATTACCATCATTCTCGCAACCACCTACAGCTTCGCAAACCTGAGCGATGCGACAAGCTATACGTTCCTTATAATGATGTACACAGGACGCCGCATCGGAATGGCATTATTCTTGATGCCGCTGCAAACGGCCGGGCTGAACCAGCTGCCGTCCAGCCTGAACGCACACGGAACGGCTATTTCCAATACGGCACGGCAAGTAGCCGGTGCGATTGGCACTTCCTTGATCGTCACGATTATGACTAGCAGAACGAAAACCCATCTGCAGGATATCGCGGCCCAAGGTGCAGCAAACGGTGAAACACGGGCACACATGACCATGGAAGCTTCTATCCAGGGAATCAGTGACGCTTATTTCGTTATGCTTCTCTTCGGGGTAATCAGTCTTGTACTATCCTTTTGGATAAAGCGTGTCAAACAGGCGCCGGAAGAAGAATTGGCAGAAAGTTAAACCTGTTTACTGGTATTAGAAAAATCCCCTTCCTTTTTAATCGGAGGGGATTTTTTCATCACAAGAAAAACTTATGATATTTTCACTTTGACCTTTTCCATTGGCACTTCATCATCAATTGGTCTCCAACAAACTCGGCGGTGAGGCTGCCATTCATCTTTTCCATCAGGCTCTTGGCAATCGGCAGTCCCAGCCCTGTACCTTTTCCCGTTCTTGTCTGATCCGCTTTATAAAAACGGTCGAATAAATGGGCCAAATCCGCTTCGCTTAAACGGTCGACCGAATTGCTGACAGTCAAACGGACGGATGAAGAGGTCTGTTCAAGTTGGACAGCCACCTCCCCGCTCGAATGCCTGATTGCATTGATCACCAAGTTTTCCAGCACCCGTTTAATAGCAGACGGATCTGCCATTACCATGACTTCTTCTTCCGTCCTGTCCATTTTCGGCTCTATCTTTCTTTTACTAAATTCTTCATAAAAACCTACCAATACTTCGGTAAGAAGCGGATTCAATTTTACTCTATCCGGTTTTATCGGATAATCAGCTTGTTCGATGATAGAAAGCTCGAAGAAGTCTTCCAGCAGGACCTTCAATCTTTTTACACCTTTCTTTATGGTCTCGATGTATTCCTTTTTTTCCTCGGCGCTTAATTGATCGGATTCCAAAAACTGAAGATATCCTGATATTGTCGTCATCGGGGTGCGGATGTCGTGTGAGATATAGGATACCGCCTGCTTCAACTCATTTTCCGTCTTTCGCTTATCCGCTTTGGCATGTTTTGTCCGGTCGATTTGGTTATTGATTTCCTTTGCCAGTTTTTCTACATCGTTATCAAAAAAACGAATGTCCACTTTCTTTTCCGTAACCTGTTCATTGACATCACGCAACTGGCCGGCTATGCGTTTGATTTCCTTTTTTAATAAGTACTGACGGGCGAGCAGGTAAACAACAAGCAATCCCGTTAAGATGATCGCACCATATAACATATACTCACCCGCCACCTTTCCTACTTGATTTCTTTCTTTTTAAAAATTAGACTGCCCGCCATCCCGAATACCAGGAAGGTCACGATGGGAATCACGATCAGCTTGATCATTTCCGTACCGCCCACTTGGTTGATCTCAATGATTTTTTTTGACAATTGAAAAACAGAATTGTCATGGACAGGTTTCAAAAACGTCAGCTTGGAACTGATCATCCCCAACATGGTATCTATCAGCATGAAGAACAGCAATAAAAACCCAATCGTTTTTCCGCTGTCAGTAAACATGATCGAAAACACCGCCATGATCGAGGCAAAAACTGCCGCATAAAGGATCGTGAGTCCTATTGTCTGGAGATAATAAGGCCAGTCTAAACTGCCGGGAAAACCAACGATTGCACTGATGACAGTCATAGATACCGGCATCGTGAGCGAGATGATAATTGCTCCTGTCGAGAACATGATCAGCTTGGCAAGGTAAATCCTGATCCGGCTATTCCCCGAAGAAGCGAGAGACTTCATCGTTCCCCGTGAATATTCACTTGTAATAAAAAATCCGGCTAGAATACAAGGGATGTAGGAAACGATTTGCTCATTGAAGCTTAGTGCATAATACTGATAATAATCATTAAGCGGAGTGAGTTCTCCTCCATCTAAGCGGTCCAGCATTGTCTGGAGAACAGCATACGCAAAGATTATCCCAGTAAGCACCCATAAGGAACGATCATTTCTCAACTTGAACCACTCAGTCTTCATCAAGTTACCCATGCTGCACACCCCCGATGCGATGGGTAAAGTATGCTTCCAATTCTTCTCCCATTGGCATGAATTGTTCCAAAATCAACCCTTCGTCTGTCAGTGTTTTGGATACTTTGCCTGGTGTAGCTGTATAGGCAAACAGCTTGATGGAGCCGTCCGCCATGACTTCAAATTCGCTTGTTTCCAGTTGTCTCTCCAACACGGTTGCCGCTTTATTTGGTCGATCGACCTTTATGTGCAGGTATTGCTGACATTTTTCATTCAATTCTTTTGCCGATAACTGCTCCAGCAATTTCCCTTCGTGGATGATGCCATAATGGGTAGCCAACAAATGAAGTTCGCTCAAAATATGACTGGAAATCAGCATGGTGATGTCATGCTCCTGGTTGAGTTTTTTCAACAGTTCCCTAATTTCGATGACGCCCATCGGGTCGAGTCCGTTAATCGGTTCGTCGAGGATCAAAAATTCGGGATCTCCCAATAAAGCAATGGCAAGTCCGAGACGCTGCTTCATCCCTAACGAGAAGTTTTTGGCTTTTTTTCTGCCGGTGTCCTGTAAGCCTACCAGCGACAGGGTTTTGCCGATGCATTCTTTGCCAGGAATACCCTTTAACAGTCTGTGCGCTTCGAGATTTTCAGCCGCTGTCATGTGCGAATATAAAGCAGGACCTTCAATGATCGTTCCGATACGCTTCCTCGCTTCTATCAAACCTTGTTCACTATTCTGTCCGAACAGTTCGAACGATCCCGCCGTCGGACTGGCGAGACCGGTTATCAAGCGAATAAACGTTGATTTCCCGGCTCCGTTTTGCCCGATAAAGCCGTAAATCGATCCTTTAGCAATAGCCATATCCACTTTGTCGAGCGCCATTTTGCCGTGGTATTTTTTTGATAAATGATTGGTTTTCAATATATAGTCACTCATCCGGTTTGCCTCCCTATCTTTTCCTGTTCATGAACACACTTTTACTATAAGGAGGAAAACATAAGAAAGGCTTAAGATAAATCTTAAGAAAAGCTTAATTTTTCAGCCGATACCCCATCCCCCAAATGGTTTCGATATAGTCTTCAGCCGGATTCGCCTGGGACAGCTTGCTTCTTATATTGCTCATATGGACGTTGATGGTATTATCATCTCCATAGTATTCCTCGTTCCATACGCTCTCAAATAGGTTCGCTTTGGTGAAGACCTTTTGCGGAGAGGATAGCAAAAGATACAATATCTGGTACTCCCTTGCAGTCAACTTTAACACGTGTCCGCTCACGGACGCTGTTTTTGCTTCCGTGTTGAGTACAAGGTCTTTGTGGCGGAGCTCAGGCACAGCCGGTTTATCCGCCATTCGCCGATACCTTCTCAGGCACGAATCAATCCGGGCGGACACCTCCTCATTATCAAATGGTTTTGCTATGTAATCGTCCGCTCCGGTTCGCAACGCGTCAATCTTCACTTGCTTCTCCAGCTTTGCGGAAATAATGATTACCGGAACATCGCTTTCCTGCGATACTTTATCCAGTATTTCTTCCCCTGACTTGCCGGGCAGCATCAAGTCCAGCAGGATCAAGTCCCATTCTTCGCTATCCAGATAAATGACTGCCTCCGTTCCGGAATAAGCAGATTTCGCTGTATATCCGCTATTTTGGATAATGCCACAAAGCAGTCGATTGATATCTTCATCATCTTCTATGACTAATATGTTGGTTGAATCCTCCATTTTTTTCACCCCGTCCATTTCTACCCTTATCATTCACGGAAAAAGAAGCGATGTCAATAGCGCAGATTATAAGCGGAACAAAACAAAAAAGTTCTGCTTTTCCCTTTGAATAGAGGAAAATGCACGTTCTATCTAGTAATGGATTAATAGTAAAAAAAACAGTAGGGAGAGTCAGGTCATCAAACGCTTTGTCTGCTTATTTATTTGTTGTCTGATAGTATTTTCGCTTAGCGGTTCTGTAGAAAGTCATTCCAACCAAACCGTTAAATCGAAAGCACTGGTAGTAACGCTGAAAATCGAGGGTAGGAAGGAAGGGCAGGATTATTTAATCAAGATTTTAACTGCCGGGAGTCAACATGGGAATTTCGCTGTGTTTCCACAAGCTAAATCCTTCGTGATGGACGAGAAAGACGAAGTAAAAGAAGTTCTACATACCCTAACCGACTATACAATTAACGTAACGGGAACCGAGTTCAATGACACAGATGAACCGGCCTTGAATAGGGTGAACGGAGCTGCAAAGAATGCGACGACGCTGCTAAAAACAATCAACATTACGCCTGAAGAAGATACAAATACGATAACAATCGATTTGAACGAGGATGAAAATTAACTGGACAGTTATCTCCTTTGACAAAAAAGCCGAATCCCACTCCTATTCATCCCCGGAAACGAGAGTGTGATCCAAGGATTGCACTCTGTAACATTTCATCACCTTGTTTATATCTCTAACGCCGCTCCCTTCACCCGCTTAAATCCACGGACTTTGGCCAACTCTTCCACCAGCTTCAAAGCTGCTTTATCCTTCGCTTTAGCTTCAATCATAATATCTGCTGAATCTCCGTGATTCTTTAACGCGTTGATAAATTCCATCGCAAAATCTTTTTCCACATAATCAGCATGTGCCCGGAACAACTTTTTTGACTTAGGAGAAGACAAGTGAAACTTAGGCGGCTTACCAGTTCCTTCCCATGTGGCAAAGATTCTGGGCAGCAGCTCTCGGTAATCTCCCTCTCCCGGGTTCGCCCAGTGGTGGTGATAATCGAAAACAAAGGGAACGCTGTGCGTTTCACAAATTTGCAAAGTTTCTTCTGCCGTGTAGGTCTTATCATCATTTTCAAGTGTGGTTTGCCGGCGGATATCTTCCTCAAGCTTGATAAAGTTTTGGTTAAACCGTTCGATTGCTTCCTGCTTATTGCCGTAAGCTCCGCCAACATGGATATTCATCGTTGCTTCCTTATGTAAGCCCATTGCTTCCAGCATCTCATAGTGGTAGGTCATATCAAGGATCGCATTAGCTGTAACATGATCCTGTGGGCTAGTAAACAAGGTGAATTGATTCGGATGAAAGCTGACGCGCAGTTTATGCTTTTTAACCAAATCCCCAATTTCTTCAAAAAGACATCGAAAAGGAGTGACAAAATCCCATTTCACCTCCGGATGGGTGGCAAGCGGTACGAGAGAAGACGACATCCGGTAAATGTCGATGCCGTGAGCAATGTTATAATGAAGGGCTCGGAGCGTATTGGTTAAATTCTGCTCGGTCAGATGGTGAAGCTTTTCCTTCCTGCTATCCTTGTCCATCTTTTTCCAATTGGTGAACGTTAGGGTATGGGAAGGAGAAGCTTCCCATAAAGAAAGCGCAATGGAGACGTAGCCAAATCTGAGTAACATCGTTTCACTCCAGTCTGTCCTTGTTCGTATAGTGTCTATGTCAAAATAACTTGATACGCGGTAGGAACGGCTATATTACCCTTTACGTACCTGCACTCACCTTTTCTTGAGAACATTCCTTTACTTTTTTCGTTCAAGCAGCTCCCTGAGCACCGGCATGTCTTCCAATTCTTCCTCTGTCACAAGGTCCCACTGTATCCCGCCTGGCTTTTCATACTCGGAATTAATCTTGATCAATTCTGTTTCCGTCGCAATCCAGTCAACCGTCAAATCGAAGGGGTCCCTGGGTATGTCTTCATCGGTAAGCTGCGCACTATGAATCGTACCGACGATTGGGACATCCGGATTTCCCAGTTCCCGGATAATGGCATATTCCCTGTCCGCATACCCTGCTCCTTTGCCTACTCTTCTGCCGTCTCGATGCAATGCCACAGAACCGACGAAAAACAGACCGATAACCGGAATCTCTGCAAGCGGAATTTCTTTGCCATAGGATTTTATATGGGACAGGCTTGCCCCCTTCCTTTCTTCGCCATCCGGAACCCACTCCGGTTTCACCATGATAAAACCCGCCTTAAGCCTTGGAGTCGGTACAAGCAACACCTTTCCATCACGTAACACTTGTGCTCGGATCGGTAACTGAGGCGCGTCCGGGTTTACTTTAATGACCTTCGCTTCCTGGTAGGCAGGAATGGTCGTGACGAATTGAGCTGCCTGTTCGGCTCCTTTAAAATTCGGGATGCGATTTTGCAAAGGAAAAGGGAACCTGCCCAGTTTATGTTCCGTTAAATAGTCCCATTTCTTTTCTCGTATTTCCTGTTTTGTTGCCACCAATTAACACCTGCCATCCGTTTTGCTATGTATGTGTATATTTTACCGTAACAGAGTTCCTTTTTAATAGTGGCAAGGAAAAATGCAGGAAAAAGAGAAGTACTCTTGTTCCTGCATTCACTGTTTAATGCATACCTTGTTGCGGGGCTATCGTATAAGCCTGCAGCATCGTGTTCATATCCTGTTCTTTCAGCTGCGGCACCTGATAGTAACCATGCTTGTTTTGATAAAGAAATAGCTCGTAGCCCATTTCAATCATGTTCGGCACACTGTCAGCAACAACACGGCGAAGAACCGGATTGTTCATTTCGGCCGCGGCCATGGTGAATGTGGAGGCGGCAGCTTTTGTCTGGCTCAGCATGAATGAAGAATAACATTCGTCCGTAAGCTCCCCCACAGACTGTTTCGGTTTCTTCGGTTGCCCTGCGTTCAACCCATAAGTTATTTCGTTGCTTTGCTCCATTTTATACTGTTGAGTCGGCACGTTCGGGTCCTGCCCTGTTTGAAAGCTGTCAACCACGGTATTATACGTCTGCGTCAAGAAGGCGGACTGGCGCTGCAGAATCCCCTTCAATTCCGGATCCTGGATATGTTGGTCGTACAATTGATATTGCTCCAACACACCGATCAAACAGCCGATCAATTCATGGGAGTCCAGCATTTCATGCGCTCCGTGATTCATGGCCTGGTTCGCCATATTTTGCGGCATTTGCGTACCGCCCTGCATTTGATTTTGATTTTTAGCCATACGATGACCTCCTGCTTTATGGATTCGTGCTTATATTTTCCATAGAGGAGGGTTTTATGTATGAGTTGTACTTTATCATTGTCGAACATGTGTATAGTTCTAAAGCAAAAAAACAAAAGGCTGTGATGGTGAAAAAACATGAAGCCATCTTTCTCCATCCAGCCCTGTGAATGTCACCAATTTAATTAAGCGTTTTTTCTCTTAGTCATCACCTTCAAACCATAAGCAAATATCCCATATCCAGCCGCCGTCTTTGCAGCCCAGTTCGTGGCGCTCTCTTCTTCGGAAAAAATCACCGCTGGTATCAAAGTAGATAATGTGTATAGTCCCAACACTTTTATATATCTTTTATTCATCGTCATTCAACACCCTTCCCTGCTGATGTGGTTTCATTATAGCAGGGGCGTTTTCGTGACTATGTGAGATTTGTCACTTATCGGGCGGATAAAAGGACGAGATTTCTTAAAACTGTTTAACCAATCCAATGTTCCGGGTATCAAAATAAAATAATGTAATTTATTGGAGGGATATCATGGAATACATCAACCTGGGGAATTCCGGTCTGCGGGTTCCCAAATATATACTTGGAACCATTCCGTTCAGCGGAACGAATGGTTTTGAAGCGACCGGCAATATAAAGGAAGACGATGCACGCAAAATGGTCGATATCGCTTTAGAAGCAGGAATCAACATGTTTGATACAGCAAATCTCTATTCAAAAGGAGATGCGGAACGCGTACTCGGAGCTGCCATCCAGGGACGCCGGGACGAAGTGCTGCTCACATCGAAAACTGGCTTTCAATTGGGGGACAACCCAAACGACGGTGGTGCTTCCCGCATCAACATCGAAACTTCCATCGACCGTTCTTTGGAGAGACTGGGTACAGACTATCTCGACTTGTATTTCGTCCACTTATGGGATGGTCAAACGCCGATCGAGGAAACGGTAGAAACGATGACCAATCTCGTTAAGTCCGGCAAAATACGCTATTGGGGTGTTTCCAACTACAGCGGCTGGGCGCTTGCAAGGACTTTCTCCATTGCAGAGCGGTCCGGCTATATTCCGCCGATCACCCAGCAGATTTACTATACGCCAGAAGCGCGTGAAGCGGAATATGAACTACTGCCGGCAGCAAACGAGCTTGGCATCGGCTCCATGATTTGGAGTCCGCTCGGCGAAGGACTGCTTAATGGAAAAATCGGTCGCAATAAAACTGCTCCGGAAGACACCCGTCAGGGAGGCGGCTGGCCAGAGCCTTGGGTGCAGGATCATGAACGTCTTTATCAAGTAATCGATGCACTGGAAGAAGTCGCGGCCAATCACGATGCTACCATACCGCAAATTGCGTACACCTGGGTCAAAGACCGTCCGAACGTCGGCCCTATCGTCATAGCAGCACGTAATGAACAGCAGTTGAAGGAAGACATCGCTTCCTTTGATATTCAGCTGACACAGGAGGAGCATGATCGCATTGAATCGGTCTCACGTCCCGCACCACTCTATCCAAACTGGCATCGCGCCATGAATTCCCTGGAAAAGGGCAGTCCATCGGAAATCCCGTATCTGCAAGGATACACAAAGTCGATGGGAATAGAAGACTAATTCGTTAAGTGGATGAAAACGGACCGCCCCCCCTTCCTGAAATCGGTCCGTTATTAAAAAAAGGACTAAGACCGGGTAATTGCTTTTTCCATTGGTACCTAATAGAATGTTATGCAAAATAGTGAAAGGAGTGTAATCTTTTGGTGGAAACGATAGAAATTTCCAATATCACCGTAGAGCTAGATCAAGGTGGAGACCGAAGAGCCTATATTGCTGATTTTGAAGAACCTATCTATTATGGGATGCATGGTGGTGTAAAAGACTTTTATAAAAGAGTTCCAGAAGTTGAGAGACCTTCCACACTTGATCACATTGTTGCTGCCGCTGGCGGCTGACTTACTGGTACATTATCAGGTGCGCTGGCAGCGCGCAAAATCCCAACATATCCAGATAAGATAAAAGGATCTTTCAAGGGTACCATTGAGGCACCAGAGGGCGTCTTAAAAATCACAAAGATTGCAGGTCATTATGATTTAACGATCCCCAAAGGAACACGCGAAAAAGCAGAACGTGCGCTTCACGTATTTGACCGGAATTGTCCTGTTTCACAGACATTGAAAGGCAGTGTGAAAATTGAACATAGCTGGTCTATTACAGAAGAAGAATAGAACATGTATCTTATTACCTGTGAATATAGGGTGGATACTATCGTTACCAACATCCTTCACAACTGGGCATTTTCTAACTAACGTACACACCCGCATAGCAATAAAAAGACTCCGACGTAAACGCCGGAGTCTTTTCTTAAAAGGCTGATTGAATCTTAAAAGTTCATTACATTTTCAAAAAGTCTATAAATGGACGAGTCAGTCGCCAGTCCCCCGCTCAAAGAGGATATGGAACTCTCCTACTTAAACAAATCCATCAACCGGTCCCAGAACCCCTTCTCTTCTTCCACAGATTCTTCTGTCTCTTCTTGTTCTTCTTGCTTGATGCTTTCCGTTTTCAACACGAATTGGACGGAATTGATGTGTTCATTTTCCGGTGAAACAAAAGATACCGGTTCAAAATCTGATTTATCATACTCATCCATCATTTCATTGACCTCTTTTTTCATCTCGTCAGGCAGGTCACTCGTAGCTTCCTGCAATTCAGCTGTTCCGTCATGCAGCGAACCGACGCCGCTTTCGGTTTCTCCGAGTCCTTCAGCAAGGCCGGAAATACCGTTGTCAAGTTCTCCATAAGAGCTGGATAACTGGTTCACTCCATCCGTATATTCCACCAATCCGGAATGAAAGGAAGCATACTGGGAGGCTATTTCACGGATGCCATCTTGCAACTGCGCAAAGGAATCGGCACTATCCATGTTTTCCCGGGAAGAGGCAAGCTGGTTGGCCATCTCTTCCAGGTTATCCGCCATGTCAGTAAGCGAACCACTGACTTGCCCCAACGTTCCGCCGACCGCATCAAATCCCTCTTTTACAGCAGAATAAGTGCCTTTGGCAGTACGCGCAGCGGTGTACGTTTCTTTTAATTTATCAAGAACTTCCGGATTGGCGCCGCTTTTATAAAGCTGCTTGAACTCCTCTTCTGAAAGCTCGTAGTCCGGTATGGCCGCCATTTTTTCATCCAACGTGCTGTAGGCTTTGGCATAGTTGTCTTTTAACGTAACCAGCCCATCTGCCGACTGATTGATTCCATCGGCCATTTGGGAAAGTCCGTCTTCCAGCTGTTTCAAATCGCCGAGGCCCATATCTTCTGAGCCACTTTCCAGGGAAGCGCTCATTTGTTCCAGTGCCTGCTTCAGGCTACCAGAACCGTTTACGAGCTCCGCAGAAGAACCAGCCAGTGACGATATTCCATCTTTGTATTGCATGGAACCGTCACGTAGTTCCCCGGCGCCATCATTTAGTTGTGCAATCCCGTCTTCCAGGTCTGCGACTCCACCGTTCACTTCCGCTATGGCGTCCGTCAGCGTGTCCATCTCCCCAGTCATTTCGTCTATATCCGGAGATTCAATCGGCATAGAAGAAGGAACAGCGGAGATGTCGATGCCATCCAGTTCAAAGTCTGTTACATCCGCTTCCACGACTAGTTCTTCCTCTTTTTCAGGCATCACGGTAAAGCTCACTTGCTTGTTTTTTCCCGCATTGGCAAGTGTTCCGTCCGTAGCCTTGATGTTCCGATAGTTATCCAGATTGAGAGAAAGAGAGACTTGCAATAAATAGTTTTCAAAAAATACAGGATCGACTTTTTCATTGGCCGATGTAGCTATTTTTATTTCGACATGACCGTCTTTTCCAGCCAGATCTGCCGGGGCGATTTCTTTCCCATCCAACAGATAGGTTATCGAAATATCCCATGGCAGGGACTGACCCTCCATGTTCCCCTGGTAATAAAACTTTCCTTCTGGTGCATCGATGGTCACTTCCCCGTCCTTCTGTTCCAACGGCGATAAATCTGTCAGGTTTTTCAGATCGGTGTACGTTCCGTGGTCAACGACTTTTCCCGCTTTTTCAACGTCCAACGTGTTGACCACGTAAAGCTCTTGTCTTTTCCCAGCAGCATTTAGCTTGCCATAGATAACTTCATCCTTGGAGGAGACTTTCCCTTTTTCCCGGGTTGTATCTTCCCCTGACTTGCTGTCACTTGCAGCCGAAACAAGCAGCGACGGCATCGCCAACAGGATGATCGTAAAGACAAGCAGAAGCTTCTTTATTCTCCTCATCGTCATTTCTCCTTTTTAAAGTTTGCTTTCCAGGTTGTTTTGGCAATCCATTTATCAAATACCAGCAGCATCGCAGGCAGGAAGAAAACGACCATGATAAAGGATAGCAATGCTCCGCGGCCCAGCAGCATCCCGATGGAGGAAACGATCGGGTTGGACGACGTAATCCATAAGATAAACCCGACGCTGGACAAAATCGAAGCGGATATGCCGATCGCAAAGATTTTTTCGTCCATCGTTTTCTTTATTGCCTCACGGGCGGACATTTCCTTCCTATCCTCTTTATAGGCATCCATCAGAAGGATTGCATAATCTACGGTGGCAGCAAGCTGGATAATGCTGATCAGCAGGTAACCTACATATACCAACGAAGAGTCCGTAAAGTATGGAACAGATAAATTCATCCATACTGCCGACTGAATGGTAAACAGCAGGACAATCGGAATCGAGATCGACTTAAAGGTCACCAGCAAAACAAGAGCGACCGTGGCGATCGTCAGAAGATTGACCAGCTTGTTGTCTTTCTGCACGACATTTTTGATGTCGTACAATGTCACGCTTTCGCCGGCCATATACACGTCATCATCATAATGATCTTCCGCTGTATGTTGTACCTGTTCAATTAAATGGAACGCCTCTTCCCCCTCGGTTTTCGTATCGGTTTGCAAAATGATCCGACTGTAGTTATCCGAGTAAAATTGTTCCGTTACGGAGGATCCTACATACTCGGGGGGAATCGCTGCGCTCACGGTATTCACATAAGCAAGCACACTGGAAACCTTGTCAACCTTCTCTAAGTCTTCCACCAGTGCTTCCTCTTTGGCCGTATCTCCCCGCGGGACAAGCACGACCATCGGAGTGCTTTCGCCAAATTCATCTTTAATTGTCGCTGCGTCGCTTCCGGCCCTGGTATTCTCCGGCTGATCGCCGATTCCATAAATAAAACTTGTCTGGCTTTGCGCGAGAAACGCCGGCACGATCAAAAGAAACACAAGAATCAAAACCGGAATTCTCATTTTCAACACGAAATTTCCTTTGTTCCTGATGCGAGGCAGGAACGGTTTATGCTGGGTTTTATCGATCCATTTATAACACAACAGTGTAAGCGTAGGTAAAAATACCATCACACTGATAAAGCTCAAGACAATCCCTTTCACCAAATTGATGCCTAAATCTGCCCCGATTTCAAAATCCATGAACGTCAAGGCAATAAACCCGAAGAAGGTCGTCGAGGCACTTGCCGCAATCGCGGAAAAGGATTTCTTCATCGCAAGCTGCATCGCTTCCTGCGGATCAGCTGTTTTCCTCCGGTAATCGGAAAAACTGTGCAGTAGAAAAATTGCGTAATCCAACGATACGGCCAGCTGCAAAATTGGCGCGACGGACTGTGTAACAAAGGAAACTTCACCTAGAAAAATATTGGTCCCCATGTTGATAAGTACCGAAACGCCGATCGCCGTCAAGAACAATACCGGTTCGACCCAAGAGCTCGTGGCAAGCACCAAAATAAGAATGATGATCGGAACCAACAAGGCACCCGCATACATGGACTCTTTTCCAGCCATCTTTTGCTGGGTCGCCGTATTCAAATCCTCCCCGGCCATCGCATTGTCTTCGCCGATCAAATCATAGATGGCATCGGTAGTGGCTACAGCCTCGCCCTCTTCGATGCTGAAGGAGAAAAGCGCCTTCCCATCTTTATAGTAAGATTCAACCGTCTCCTGATCTGCCATTTCGAGCGGTTGTTTGATATCGATGGCATCATCCAGCCAAGTGACCTCTGATACCCCATCGACAGCTTCCAGATCTTCTTTGAAAGCAAGGGCTTCCTGTATGGTCATATCCCGCATCATTACCCTGTTTGTCGGTACACTTCCATCAAATTCTTCGTCCATAATATCCATTGCCGTTGTCGATGGCGCATCCTCCGGCAAGTAATCCTTCATGTCGTAGTTCACCGATACGGTGAACTGTGCCAGGATACAGAGGATGGTAAGAACCATGAACGTCAAGGCAACGGCTTTTTTATGTTTTATTATTTTTGCTGCAATAGTTATTCTCCTTCACCCTCTCTTGCCATTTTCCAACGCACACTTTATCATTATATGGACACTGTGTTGGCTATTCAACAAACAGTTTATTATCATATGTTATTTTGGCAACACAATGATTGAATCTGTTGGATAACAACAAAAAACTTCCGTAGGTATTTTTGGTGAAGACAGATGGCAAGACAAAAAGAAAGGGGATTATTCATGACTGCTTCCAAAATGGATAGAAGAAAAAAATACACGCGAATGGTTTTAAAAGACAGCCTGATGCAGCTGTTAAAGCAGAAACAAATTTCGGCGATTACCGTGAAAGAGCTTTGCGGATTGGCCGACATCAACCGCTCCACCTTTTACTCCCATTACTTTGATCAATATGACCTGCTGGATAAAATAGAAGATGAAATTATTGAAGACATGAAGGGGTATTTAAGCCAGTACGATTTTGAGAAAGAAGAGGAATCTCTCCCGATGATCGAAAAGCTGATTGAATACTTCGCATCCAAGCATGATGTATGCAAGACGCTTTTCAACGAAAAAGTCGATACAACCTTCCAGAAAAAAGTGATGGTGTTCGCACATGGCGTGTTTATGAACCATTGGACAACCAGCAAAAATTTTGAAGAGGACGCTTCGGAATATTTAAGCACATTCATCATCAGCGGAAGCATTCATGTGATAAAAAGCTGGCTGAACAATGACATGGATAAGTCCCCCAAAGAAATGGCTGGGATCATCAATAAGCTTATTAATGGCGGGCTTTTCAGGTAAGAAGAAGTAAATATAGGATATTAAAAACCTAGAGAGTGTGCCTGATCGGCATGACACCCTCATAGGTTTTGGTATATGAATGCCTCATTAAGCCTCGACATCATAACCTTGTTCTTCAACTGCTTCTTTCATCGCTTCAAAAGAAACTTTGGCATCATCATAGGTTACATCGACTTTGCCTGCTTCTAAATCCACTTCAGCTGCTGAAACGCCATCCAGGTTCTTCAGGGCACCTTCCACCGCCATTTTGCAATGGCCACAAGACATGCCTTGAACGTTCAATGTTTTTTCCATGATTCTCACCTCCTTTAAAGGAAAACTTAACTCTCTATAGTTTCGTCCGTTTTAAACGAAGGGAATTCGAAACAACACTTACCGAACTCAACGCCATTGCCGCACCGGCAACCCATGGGGCGAGCAGTCCGACTGCCGCAATGGGAATGCCAGCTGTATTGTAACCGAAAGCCCAGAAAAGGTTTTGCCGGATATTCCGAATCGTCGCATGGCTGATGTTGATTGCTTTCGGCAACAGCAGCAGCTCCCCGCCGAGAATCGTCACATCGGCAGCTTCAATCGCCACTTCCGCACCGGTTCCAATCGCGATGCCGATGTCAGCCGTGACGAGTGCGGGTGCGTCATTGACTCCATCACCGACCATCGCGACCTTTTTACCTTGCAGTTGAATTTCTTTTACTTTATCTGCTTTCTCTTCCGGCAATACTTGGGCGATCACCTGCTCGATTCCTGCCTGTTTCGCGATCGCCCGGGCGGTTCTTTCGTTATCCCCCGTCAACATGATGACATCGATTCCCAACGCTTTTAACTGCTCGATCGCTTCAGGAGCTGTATCTTTCATCGTGTCAGCGACCGCGATACTTCCCCGATAATGGCCATCAATGGCGATTAGCATGGCTGTTTTCCCACTATTCTCGTAATCAACCAAGGTGTTTTCAGCACCTTCTGTGACAACTCCGTGTTGTTCCATCAGCTGGCGGTTCCCCACCACAATGCGTTTCCCGGAAATGGTCGCCTCGATACCATGGCCCGGTATGGCCGTGAAATCTTCCGTCTCGACAAAATCCACTTCTCTTTCTGCTGCATAGGACACGATTGCTTCCGCCAGCGGGTGTTCCGATCCTTTCTCCGCACTTGCCAGCAGCTGCAATGTTTCTTCGTCGCCGGAAAAATCGGTCACCTCCGGTTTTCCTTTGGTGATGGTTCCGGTTTTGTCCAGGACGATTGCTTGTAACTGGTGAGTTCCTTCCAGATGTTCCCCGCCCTTGAACAATATTCCGCTTTCAGCCGCTTTTCCTGTTCCGACCATGATTGAAGTCGGAGTCGCCAAACCGAGGGCACACGGACAAGCGATGACCAGGACAGCAATTGCTGCCACCAAGGCTGGTTCCAATTGGCCGGGTGTCACAAATGCAATCCAGATCAAAAAGGTTATCAGCGCAATCCCGACTACAATCGGCACAAAATAGCCGGAAATCACATCAGCCATTCGTTGAATCGGCGCTTTCGATCCTTGTGCTTCTTCCACTACTTTTATAATCGATGCAAGCGCCGTATCCTTCCCGACTTTTGTTGCTTCCATCTCAATGGAGCCATTTTTATTGATGGTGGAGCCGATCACCTTTGCTCCTGAATCCTTCTCGATCGGAATCGATTCGCCGGTAAGCATCGACTCATCGACAGAAGTCCTTCCTTTCACGACCATACCGTCTACCGGTATCTTTTCCCCTGGTTTGACAACCAGACGGTCTCCCACGATCACTTCTTCCACCGGTATCATCGTTTCGTTTCCGTTCCGGATAACACGGGCTTCTTTTGCTTGTAAGTTGAGCAATTCGGAAATAGCGTTCGTTGTCTGGCTCTTGGCTCTTGTTTCCAGATACTTCCCAAATAAAATCAGGGTGATCAAAATGGCGCTCGTTTCAAAATATAAATGCGGCATATACCCAGGATTGCCAATCGTCCTGACTGCTTCGAACAAGCTGTAAAAATACGCTGCACTCGTTCCCAGTGCGACTAACACATCCATGTTCGCCCCGCCGTTTTTCAGGTTTTTATAGGCACCGACATAAAACTGCCAGCCAATGACAAACTGTACAGGTGTCGCCAATGCGAATTGAAACCAAGGATTCATCAGAATAGCCGGTATATTCATGTTCAATAAATGAACGAGCATCGTCACTAATAACGGAGCAGCCAAGACTGCAGAGATGATCAACTTGGTCTTTTTCTGTTGCAGTTCCTTTTCTTTATGCGTTTGTCTTTCCTCGGATTCTGCCTTTGGTTTTGCGTCATATCCGATTTTGCGTATTTTTTCGATCAAGGCTTGTGGGTCTGTTAGTACAGGGTTGTATTCAACCGTTGCACTTTCTGTTGTCAAATTGACAGCTGCCTGTGAAACCCCTTCCTGCTTATTCAGCACCTTTTCAATTCTGTTGGAACAAGCTGCACAGGTCATTCCGAAGACATCCAAATCAGCTTTTTCCGTCCGGACCCCGTAACCGATATTTTCTATCTTTTCTGTAATGTCTTCCATCGTCGTTTTCTCGGGATCATAATCCAGCGTCGCTTTTTCCGTCGTCAAATTGACTTTTGCTTCTACCCCATCCATTTTGTTCAACGCTTTCTCGATCCGATTCGAACAGGCCGCACACGTCATCCCTGTGACACCAATCGTGGCATGCTTTTCATCACTCATCTTCTACCCTCCTCACTTGGAAAATTGCTTCAGGACACTCATCAGCTCTTCAATCGATTCCTGTCCTTCCCCCTTCTTAATGGCATCGCTGACACAATGGTTGATATGCCGTTCCGTCACCGAAAAACCGACATTCTTCAATGCAGATTGAATTGCACTGATTTGAACTAAAATATCCATGCAATAACGATCCTCTTCCACCATTTTCTGGACACCACGCACCTGTCCTTCTATTCGTTTTAAACGGTTGATGATTTTATCCATTTCATCTTGTGTTCTAGGAGTACTTGGGTGATCATGCAAGAATTTATCTTCCACAACAATCACTTCCCTTTATCTTTTGTGTATACTATACCCCCGTATAGTATACTTAGTCAAATAAAAAGACTGCAAGACCAGTTTACACTGTTCTGTACAGTCTTTTGCATCCTTCCAAAGAAATTAATAAGGATCAGCTTCGTGGCTTTTCTTCACTGCATCTTCAGTCGCTTCGTGCTGCGCTACAGAACCTCGGCCATATTTGGATTCTCCTGCTTTACGGCCGGGAACGTTGCTGGATCCCTGCATTTCCTTCATTTCTTTCATTTTCGCTGCAATGCCTTCCTTTACCCGGCGCCCGTAGTCTTCATCGGCTTGGGTAAAGTGCTCGATCATCGCATCCTGAATTCGTTTATCACATATCGCGAGGGCGTCTGAGAGATTTTTTATTAGCTCGTCGCGCTCCCAGTCTTCAAAGCTGCGATAGGTGTGCCCGGCCTGGCCGTAATTATTGGTACGGTCGATTGGTGCGCTCATTGCCGCAGCATTATACTCGGGTTCATGCGGCGGTGTTTTTGACCCGTCCGCTTCTTGGAAACCGCCGACCATGGAAGGCTCATAGTTAATATGCGGATTGTCACCCGACTCCCGCGGATCACGGGTATCCATTTGGCCGCGCTGCTGGTTCGTCCGAATTCCTGTCTTAGGGGCGTTAACAGGCAGCTTCAAATAGTTTGCCCCTACACGGTAACGCTGGGTATCAGAGTAGGAGAAAGTACGACCCTGGAGCATTTTATCATCCGAAAAATCCATCCCATCGACCAGGACCCCTGTACCGAAAGACGCTTGCTCGATCTCCGCGTGGAAATCCTCGGGATTACGGTCCAGCACCATCCGCCCTACCGGCAGCCACGGAAATTTATCCTCCGGCCAAAGCTTGGTATCGTCAAGCGGATCGAAGTCGAGCTCCGGGTGGTACCCGTCCTCCATGATTTGAACAAACAATTCCCACTCCGGGTATTCTCCGCGCTCAATCGCTTCATACAAGTCCTGGGTCGCATGCCCAACGTTCTTCGATTGAATCTCGTTCGCTTCTTCTTGGGTCAAATTTCGTATCCCTTGTTTCGGTTCCCAGTGGTACTTTACCAGCACTGCTTCCCCTTTATCGTTCACCCATTTATACGTGTTCACCCCTGATCCCTGCATATGGCGGTATGTAGCTGGAATACCCCACGGAGAGAACAGGAAGGTAATCATATGGGTTGCTTCCGGAGTCCGGGAAACGAAATCAAACATCCGCTCGGGACTTTTTATATTGGAAGCCGGATCTGCTTTAAACGCGTGAATCATATCTGGAAACTTCATAGCGTCGCGGATGAAAAAGATTTTTAAATTGTTTCCTACCAAATCCCAGTTGCCGTCTTCCGTGTACATCTTCACGGCAAAACCGCGGGGATCGCGATCCGTTTCCGGAGCGTCTTTCGCCCCTGCTACCGTCGAAAAACGAACCATTAACGGAGTTTTCTTGCCAGCTCCTGAGAACACTTTCGCCCGTGTATATTTCTCAACCGGCTCATCCCCGACTTTTCCATAGGTTTCAAAATACCCAAACGCTCCAGATCCTCTTGCGTGTACGACACGCTCTGGTACCTCTTCCCGGTCAAAATGGGAAATTTTTTCAATGAAGTGGTAATTTTCAAGGGTAGCCGGACCACGATTGCCAATCGTACGGATGTTTTGATTATCAACCACAGGACGGCCCTGGCGCGTGGTCAACGTGTCGCGTTCCACGTCTTTCCCCTTCGATGTATTCTTATCTTTGTTTTCTTCCATACTGAAACCTCCTCAGGTATAGTCACGCTTACCTTTCCTCTTAATGGAGGAGTTTATTCTTTATGTATCTCATTTAAATTTCCGGCTAACTTCATCCAAACCGGCTTCTAAATCTCCCCCAAAAATGAATGACTTATTTTATGAACCCGATTCGGGGCAATGATGCATTTAAAAAAGCTTTCTTTCCATATACCTATCGCCTTTGCAGAGTCTTCAAACTGTTCAACCAAGAGATAAACAAAATTAATCGTATCTATCCTTTTCCAGTTCCTTATAAGCCAATAAAAAATTCTTATATGTTTCTTCCCCAAAACGTCTTTCTTTCATTTCAAAAAAATGTTTAAAAACAATGGCTTTAGCTTCTTTTAATGAACATTCGTTTGCATTTAAAACCAATTTTATATACGATTTAAAATAATTTGGGGTTAGTGATCCTCCATGATTGACGACCATTATGTACCTCCTTTCCGTTTAGAAGATGTAATCACTGTCTTACAGTTTATTTTTAACCATACCGCAAGTAAGGTGGATTAGTTGAAAACAAACAAAGGACTCTCTGAAAAAGTCCTTTGTTTAGGCGGCAGGGAAAACGGTGGTTGGTTCATTCTTCAAGCTTCTTTCTTTTGTGTATCACTTTTCTGTTCTGCAGTTTTACAACCGTTACTTTCATTGGCTTTTGCTTCCTCAATTTCTATACTGCAGCAATCTTTTTTGGGCTTCGAGAACAACTTTTTTAGACCGGACTTTTTTTCCGCCATGATTATCACCTCCCTCAAAGGATTACTTGAACGATAACTCCTGTACTAATGGCAACAACTAATATAGATACCACAAAGGCAACGACTAATTTCTTTTTAAACAGCTTGCTTAATAGAACAACCTCGGGAATACTTGCTCCGGCTCCACCGATTAATAGGGCGATAACCGATCCAATTCCCATTCCCTTACTAACCAAAGCATCTGCAATAGGCAAAATCGCTTCTCCACGAATGTACATCGGAATACCGATAACGGAAGCTATTGGAATCGTCCATGGTTTATCGCCACCTGCATATTTAACGATAAAATCTTGAGGAATGAAATTATGAATAAATGCTCCAATAAAAACTCCAATCAGCAAGAAAGGCAATAGTGGATAAAAGAATGACCATGCATCTTGAAGAGCCAATTTCCACTTAGATGCAGCAATACTGTCACCTTCACTCTTGATTTTTCTGACTGTTACTTCCTTTACTGACTCTTTCAAACCTAAAGCGTTCCAAACAACTCCGATAAGAATGGAAAACATCCCAACGATTACGGCGTAATAAAGTGTTAATTCCCATCCAAGTAATGTCCAAAGTAATATAATAATCACTGGATTCAAGAGAGGTGAAGCAATCAAGAATGACATGGACGGACCAAATGGTGCTTTAGAAGTTAATAATCCCGCCAAAATTGGTATCGTGGAGCATGAACAAAAAGGAGTCAAAGCACCCAGCCCTGTTCCATATAGGTAACCACTCCATTTATTTGGGCGGTCGAGCACCCTTTTAATTTTATCTTCTGTAACCTTTCGCTGTAACCAGCTCACCAAGAAGCTAATCAAAATAAATAACACTGTTAATTCAATAAAAAGCGTAAGAAAGTTTTTTAAAAACTGCATAAAATGGTCCATTTTCTCCTCCTCATTCCTTCTGTTAATATCAAAAAAAATTGATTTATAAATCAAAATTATTTGATGTTTTGCTTAAAAAATTTTTTTCAGGGTGAAAAATAAACATAACTCTTCTGACAGCTGCCCCCTTTCTTTCCTCTTCCGTTAAACGGTGATAATTCCATGTTTTGATCTTTTCTCTTTTCATTAGATTGGCATTTGATTGCGACAAACCAACCCTGGCATTTCGCTTCGTATGTAAGGAACATTTCTGGCCCATAGGTTTATAATCTTTGCATATCATGATAGTACACTTTCTTTCATCAATTTTTCTTGATATATAGCTATTGTATTATTCAGTATTTCAAAACGCAACCTTTTTAATCAAATTAATTTGATTATTATTTCATCCCCGTCTTTTCTTTCCGAATAAACATTGGCTGAGCAAAATATAAGTTTTCAATCTTATAATCCCTATCCCCGGAAAATTTTTGATTCTTAAATTTCATGCCTTGCAGTGAGGACGACATTGCGATTGGCACCTGCATCGATTCATTTCAAAAGAGCCTGGGACAAAAGCATCGCGACCTAAATGAAAACCGAACGATTCCACATTTCGTTTCGGTTTTTTGAACAAAAAGCAAAACGTTCTATCCTATGAAAAGTGCAACTTCCCACTCCGGCAAGGTACTTCGCTTTCCGCGGGCACGGCTTCCGTTAACTTGGCAAAGAATACCGCTTTGCCATGTGGATCTTCAGCTCGCGCTCATCCCGCTGAAGTCTGCGTACCTTTCTCCGTTGGATAGAGATACCTTCTCTTCTGGTGTGTTTTTCGTTTTGCCTATTGCCGTTATGGATAGAAAGCGAAGCCGTATGGAAACCAGGATTACTTCTTTTTCCTATTTATGCTATTGTCCAATTTTTAAAGAATAAAGGAATCCCCATGCTGATCTTTCGTCTTCTTCCCTGTTTAGATACTTATCAGCTAATAGAAGAATACGGTTCATCTTGTCTTGATCGTGTGGAAATCAGACAACGAAAACGTAGCGAAGGAAATACGGAGAATCCTACGGGAACAGCACGAGCTGAAAATCCCGCAAGAAAGCGGTTGGTGCTTTCGGAGGAAGTTGAAGCCGTGCCCGTGGAACGCATAGTAACTAGTCGTAGCGATTCGAAGCACGCATCAAACAACAGAATAAAAGGAGAGCATACAACGAAAAACCGAACGAATTTGATTGGCAGTTAGCATTCGCTCGGTTTTTGCTATGGTGGCCATGCTTTTGTCCCGGCCTCTTAATGATACAGTCGGTCCTGACCGTTTACTACTTGTTTTGATCGATCTTCATCCCGATGAATTTTATTTCGGTCATGTCTTCGATGGCATATTTTACGCCTTCTCTTCCAACACCGCTTTGCTTCACTCCGCCATACGGATGATTATCCTGCCTGTATGTGGAAATTTCATTAATCCAGACCCCGCCCATTTCTAGTCGATCGGCAACGCGCATCGCCCGGTTGATATCTTTGGTGAAAACACCGGCCTGCAGGCCATAGATGGAATTATTGGAGTAGCGGATTACTTCTTCCTCTGTTTTAAATGGAATGACCGACACAATGGGAGCGAATACTTCCTGGGCGATGATTTTCATGTTTTCGTCCACGTTGCTCATGAGCGTCGGGGCCAAAACCGCTCCGTTTTGTTCACCGCCGACCTCGATTTTCGCTCCTTTTTCTACTGCGTCGTCAATCCACTGCTTGGCCCGTTCAGCCTCTTCTTCATTGATCATCGGACCAATGTCCGTATTTTCATCGAGCGGATCACCAATGCGCAATGCATTAATTTTTTGGATATAGGACGTAAGGAAAGTATCATAAATCTGTTGATGCACGTAAATCCGTTGGGCGGAAATGCACACCTGGCCGGAAAAGGCAAAAGCTCCTTTTACCAGCTCTGTAGCAGCATCTTCGATGTCGGCGTCCTCAAATAAGATGTTCGGGGAATTGGAACCGAGCTCTAACGTGACTTTTTTAAACCCTGCTGTTTCCCTGATATTCTTACCTACTGCAAGACTGCCGGTAAAGCTGATTTTATGGACATGGTTATGCGTTACCAGAGGGGCACCAACTTCCTCACCAGTACCGATGAGTAAATTGATGACTCCGTCCGGCAATCCCGCTTCCTGGAACAGCTTTACAAGCTTATAGGCTGAAACCGGCGTTTTTTCCGCCGGCTTGAACACAACTGTGTTGCCTGCTGCCAGTGCCGGGGCGAGTTTATGAAGCGAAAGGTTTAAGGGAAAGTTAAACGGTGTGATAGCCCCCACCACTCCCAACGGCTCACGCTTTACCAGCCCGATTCGATGCTGGCCGCCGATCGCGGCATCCATCGGTAACACTTCTCCGGTAATATTTTTGGCTAACTCAGAAGCGAAACGGAGAACCTGGATAGAACGCTCGACTTCCCCACGGCTATACTTAATCGGTTTTCCTGCTTCCTTGCTGATCGTGGTTGCAAATTCCTCCGTTTTCCCCTCTAACAAATCGGCCGTTTTCCGTAAAATATCCGCGCGTTCATGCGCCGGCATACCCTTCATCACAGAATGAAACTTCTCGAAGCTGCTGATTATCGCGTCTTCGAGGTCTTTCTTTGCAGCAAGCTTTAACTCCGCAACTTTTTCGTTGTCAAAAGGATTGTACACTGTCATTGTCTGCCGGTTAGCTTCTATTCTTTCTTGCCCATTGATAATCGACCCAATTTTCATCATAAGATGCCCTCCGTTCAGCAAATGATATTTCCCAGCTTTTCTGTAAGCTTCATGTTTTCCCGGTAATCGACCGGGCAATCGATTAGTACGGATTTATTCAACGATAATGCTTTTTTAAGGATTGCTTGCAGTTCGTCTGTCTTTTCAACTTTCATTGGTTCGAAACCATAGGATGCGGCTAATTGTCCAAAGTCGGGGTTGCCGAATTTAATATGAGAGGAACGGTTAAAAGCTTTCATTTGGTGCCATTCAATCAAACCGTATCCTTCATCCCGCCATAAAAGGACCACTATTGGTACATTCAACCGTTTGGCGGTCTCCAACTCTGCGCTGGTCATTTGAAAGGAACCATCACCGCAGACAGCCACCACCTGACGTTCCGGGTACACCAATTTTGCAGCAATGGCACTCGGAACAGCGACTCCCATGGATGCCAGGCCATTCGAAATTAAACACGTATTCGGTTGATAGCTATGATACATCCTGGCCATCCACATTTTGTGGGCACCTACATCAGAGATGACAATACTGTCTTTAGCTAAAACCGAGCGTAAATCAGCAATTATTTTTTGTGGTTTGACGGGAAATTCTTCATCGTTTTGAAATGATTCCAGTTCGCTGATGGCCTTGCTGCGAACGTGGGAGACCCACGTTAAGTCTCTTGCTTTTTCCGAAAGTGCTGCTTTTATATTGGTGATATTTTCTTGCATATTTCCGACCACCTGTAATCGAACAGGATAGCAAGCATCGATTTCCGCTTCCCGGGTATCAATGTGCAGGACAGGAGTTTTTCCTTCAGGATTCCAGCTTTTGGGTGAATACTCCGCCATGTCAAAGCCGACAGCAATAATCAAGTCCGCTTCACCCAATCCGCAGGTAATATAATCATCACCGCCGATTCCAGCGGTCAGCAAGCTGTGCTCATCGGTCCATGGCACTGCACCCTTTCCCATGAAAGTA
This sequence comes from Sediminibacillus dalangtanensis, assembly GCF_017792025.1. Classification (NCBI taxonomy): domain Bacteria; kingdom Bacillati; phylum Bacillota; class Bacilli; order Caryophanales; family Bacillaceae; genus Sediminibacillus; species Sediminibacillus dalangtanensis. Next base: position 617,365 of record NZ_CP046956.1, on the reverse strand, counting down.
TGTACAACCGGAAGATTTGCCTTCATTACCAGAGACCTTAACGCTTCAGCGGCCTTTCCCCGTGTCACCCCGTTTCCTGCTAAAATTAGTGGGTGCTTCGCTTGTTCTATCATGTCGGCCGCCTCATTGATCACTGGTTCATCCGCTTCTGTAAGGTTGTGCGGAACCACATTTAGCGGGGAGGTGTCTACTTCCATTCCGGCAACATCCTCCGGAAGTTCGATATGCGTTGCACCGGTTTTTTCCTTTGTAGCAACGTGAAAGGCCTTCCGCACAACCTCCGGAACAATGTCGGGCGTTTTTATCTGTGTATTCCATTTCGTCACTTTTTCATACACCGAAACCATGTCGTAGTATTGGTGGGAAACCTTGTGCTGACGGTCAATCCCTGCCTGCCCTGTAATCGCCACGATCGGACACAGGTCCATGTTGGCATTGGCGACACCGGTCAACAAATTGGTTGCCCCTGGACCAAGCGTGGCCAAACAGACGCCTGGTTTCCCTGTAAGCCGGCCGTATGCTCCTGCCATAAAAGCTGCACTCGTTTCATGCCTTGTCAAAACAAATTGAATCGTTGAATCATGGAGAGCATCCATCACATCGATATTTTCTTCTCCTGGCACGCCAAAAATATATTCGACACCTTCCTGCTCCAAACACCTTATCAATAGTTCTGCTGCTTTCATATACTGCCCCTTCTTCCGCTTAAGAAATATCATTCACACTTTTCGGATGTATCGCCGATTGATAAATATCTTCCAACGACCATGTCCTGCCTTGTTCATCCCGATAAACAATGTGCTCTCTCATGAACTTGGTCGGTGTGTCCAATCCTGCTGCCGCAGCCAATCTGAAAAGGCCTTTGCGCATGGTGATGACATAGTTTGCCGTCCGCCACTTTTTCTCTTCGATTACGAGCCCTTTCTGCAATTCTGGATCTGTCGTGGCGACGCCGACCGGACAGGAATTCGATTGGCATTGCAACGCCTGGATACACCCGACTGTGATCATGAAGGCTCTGGCGATATTGACGAGATCTGCCCCCATGGCCAGCGCGATGGCAACCCGGTCTGGCGAAAACATCTTTCCCGAAGCGATAATTTTCAGGCTGTCCCGCACCCCGTATTTCCGAAGGGCATGATCAACCACCGGCAACGCCGACCGAATCGGCAAGCCCACGCTGTCCGCTAATTCCTGGTACGATGCTCCTGTACCGCCCTCCCCGCCATCCACCGTGATGAAATCCGGCCCCATACCTGTTTCCTTGATTGCTTTGGCAAGGTCATCAGCCTCCTCCCGGCTCCCGATTACCACCTTCATGCCGATAGGCTTTCCGGTATGTTCGCGAACCTTTTCCATAAATTCAAACATGGAAGGAAAATCACTGAACTCTCGAAAACGATTGGGACTGTCGATCGACTTATAAGGTTCTACCATTCTTATCTTGGCAATTTCTTCGGTCACTTTCTCCCCGTCGACATGTCCGCCTCGTGTTTTTGCACCTTGGGCCAATTTCAATTCGAACGCTTTCACTTCCGGAATGTTGCTTTTTTCCAGCAATGCATCCCAGCTGAATTTCCCTTCTCTATCCCTGACTCCAAATAATCCGGGGCCGATTTGCATGATAATATCTACACCACCCTTTAGATGATAGTCAGAAATCCCGCCTTCCCCTGTATTCATCCAGGTACCTTTTGCGATTCCCAATCCTTCCGACAGGGCGGTAATGGCCCGCTCGCCTAAAGAACCATAACTCATTGCAGACATACCAATCTGACCTCTCACCCTGAACGGATGCCTCGTATTTTCTCCGATCACAATCGCATCATTTTCTTCCAATAAATAAACAGGAGATTCATCTCTTTCTAATCGTTCTTCCCTTTGGGCAAACAAAGGTTCGTTAATCAACAGATAACGCTCAGTCGTGACTTTCGTTTCTTTATCCATCTTTAATTCTTCTGTCAGGTAAGGGAACATCGAATTCCGGATATAGTAGCCAGGCTCATCAAAATCACGCTGCGATCCAAATCCGATCACATCCCGCTTGTACTTCGCCTTTTTCACGACATTCTGATAGTCGTTCCGCGAAAAAGGCTTCCCCTCCCGGTTGTTATTGAATAAATATTGCCGCAGCTCGGGTCCGATGCTTTCCAAAAAATATCGGACTCTCCCGATTAATGGATAGTTACGAAGAATAGGATGTTGTTTTTGCCTCTTATCCACTCTGTATAAAAAGATTCCAAGAACCAGGAGCACAATAATAAATAACGTACAGGCGATAAATCCGATGACCGTAAAAATGTTTGCAATGTTCACATACCATTCCTCCTGCAAAGTCACTATTGGTAGTATGAGCGTTTGGGCGTATATTATGTTCGGATGTGTTGATGAACGGAATAGTCAATATGAGCGAATGCTCTGGGGATAATTTAAAGAAGATTTTTGCACACAAAAAAGCCTGCCACTCCTTGAATAGGTCGAGTTCAACCTAAAAGAGCGGCAGGCAGTCAGCCACATTTCCTTCTCTATCGACACGCATGTTTTCATTCAGTAGTCTTTTACGACTCTTGATTATAGATGGGCTAATGTATCCTTTTAACGAATCTATTTGACAAAGAGTCTAATTAGACTATAATGAAGAAGTGATAATAGTCTAATTAGACTCTTTCCATCGCACGAATATTTCTTTGCCACATCCATGCATATAAGGGCTAAAAAATAGACATTATTTAGCGAGAAGCGGAACCATCTCATCTTAACTATCCTAAGAAAGGTTGAAAACAATGAAATCATTTTTAATGCTAGGCCAGTCCAATATGGCTGGTCGAGGATTCATTCATGATACAACTCCCATTTATAATGAAAGAATAAGTATGCTGCGTAATGGAAGGTGGCAGATGATGACCGAACCGGTCAATTATGACCGACCTGTGGCCGGCATAAGTCTGGCAGGATCATTTGCAGAAGCCTGGTGCCGGCAAAATCCAGAAGATGCCATCGGCTTAATACCTTGTGCCGAAGGAGGAAGCTCACTGGATGAATGGGCTGTGGATGAAACTCTTTTCAGACACGCACTAAGCGAAGCAAAATTTGCCATGGAGACTAGTGAATTAACAGGCATTCTATGGCATCAAGGAGAAAGTGATAGTATAAACGGCAACTATAAGGTCTACTACGATAAATTGCTTTTGATTGTCGAGACGCTTAGAAAAGAGCTGGATGCTCCGGAAATTCCCCTTATCATTGGTGGCTTAGGAGATTTCTTAGGCAAAAAAGGATTTGGAAAGCACTGCACGGAGCATCAACTTGTCAACGAAGAGCTGCAACGATTTGCTTTTGAACAAGCTAATTGTTACTTTGTCACAGCTTCCGGTTTAACTTCTAATCCCGATGGTATTCATCTTGATGCAGCTTCACAAAGAAAATTTGGTCTGCGATATTTTGAAGCCTTTCGCAATGAGCAACATGTCTTAAAACCATTAAATAATGAGAACGGATTAATCAATCGTAAGCCAAGAGCCCATACAAAAGCGGAAAAGATATATATTAAAAGTATGGATTTGGCAATGGGAAGAATATCCTATGAGGAATTCGAGTCATCCTTGGCACAAATCAACAATCGTTGATTCCATGGTGATTGTTCTGAGGAATTTAAAGGAGGTATTTTTTTGATACCGTTACTGATTTTAGGCTTATTGAAACAAAATCCCGGTTCATACGGATACGAATTGCTTGCCTTGATGAAAGAGAGACACTATCAATATGTAGTGAATTTCACGAAGGGTTCCTTCTACTACAATCTTCAACAGCTGGAAGAAAAACATTATATTGAAAAAGTCGATCAATTAGACAACACGCGAGAGAAACGCAATTATATCATCACGGAACTAGGGGATGAAGAATTTGATAGATTGATGGTCAAGTATGGATCAAAGACAGATTATATAAATTTATCATTTTATGCCGCCATGTTGTTTGCAGATGAGTATGATAGCAAAGAACTGGCAAAACTTATTGAAATACAAATCGAGCAAACGAAAAAGAAAATCTCCTTGATAGAGCAATCGCTAACAACTTTCGATGAAAAGAACCATTTCAAGAAGTTACTGGAGAATTCACGTTCCCATCATATCGTGAATGTTAAATGGTTTGAAGAATTATTAATGGATATAAAGGAATAAGTCAATCCCATTAAGAAAACCAGGAAAGCCCTCCCAGTTCTTTGAGTCTGGTTCAGCCTAATGGCAGTGCTAAAGTAATCGCTACGGTCGACCACTGCGCTTTTGATGGGGATTGCTCCAGCTAACTTGATTAAGAAGCTCCCTTCATCAAGTGGATCTTCAGCTCGCCCTGTTCCCTAGAAGTCTCCGTGGTCGGCCTCCGCTATAGGGGTGTGCTGCAATGTTTTTGTTAGGGATAATTTGCAAAGACCCCCGCGGAATACGAGTATCTCCCCAAAGCGGCGTGGTCATAATCCTTTTCAAAAGTAAGTTTTCCTTATCGTAATTTTATACTATTTTATCTTTTAAAGATGCCTGCCACTCCTTGAATACGTCGCACTCGACATACAAGAGTCGCAGGCACTGCCAGTCAGTCAGCTTTGTAAATCATTTTGCCTTCTTTATCAATAGCTTTCTTAGATTCCTGTTAGAGACAGAATCATAATGGACAAGGTCAAAAAAATAAGGCAAAGGATATTCCTCGTTCAGTAAATCAGTCAATTTATATACGGTTTTTATATTATTTATTAATCATATCACTTAACTTAGAAGTTTGTTCTTCTGATAATTTAAATACTTTTATTTTACTATTGGAATCTTTTCCGTAAGAAATATAACTTTGTTCTTCTTCATTACCTATTTGCAGTCTCATTGAATCAGCTTCATTATTGGTATAGATAAGTTCTATTGTATAATTAGATACTATTCCTCTATCCTGATTTTCTTCCTTAACCCTTGTACCATTTTGTATGATATTTGCAAAATCTTGGACGCCTTGACCACTTCTTAATGTTGTAATAATGTTTTCATCTTCAAAAGTTTCAAGATTACCTTCATAAACAGTTACTTCTTTTAGTGCTCTTCCCTCTATTGCATTATTTGCATCATTTTTCCCCTCTTGGCATCCTACTATCATCATGAAAGGTAACACCATAAACAAAATTAATGTACGTTTCATCAGGTATCCCCATCCTAAATTATTTTTCCTTTATTATAACGGAAATAGAGGGATTGTTGTTTTGTTTACAAATTTTTATTGAAGTAACGTACCTGAACCTCTATCCCAAGTATCGATGATACAACGTCTTTGCCTCTGATATATCCTTTGTACCATGGACCAGCACCCGTCCATCCTGAAAGATGACAAGCCGGAAACCTCCAATTGAAAAAGAAAGTAAATAGGGATTTTGTGAAACCTTGCCTTCTTGTCTTGATAATCGCTCCGCCAACTCATTCAAGTCTCTGTTCTTCTGCTTTGAAGGACGAATTTGCACCGTATCCCGGCCACACAAAACAGCTGTTTTCGTCTGGTTGGAATACGACAGAAAAGGATAGGAAGGCGTTTGACCGCAAGATGGACAATCTTCCTTCTTCAACTTATCGACTTGAATGGCTGTATGCTGGTTTTTCCATAAATCAAAGGAGACAAGTTTTTTCCGCAACGATTGCTTGTCTTCTACTAATATCTTTAACGCCTCTGTCGTTTGATACGCGACAACCATTTGGACAGCCGGACTAATGATGCCTGCCGTATCGCAGGTTACCCCTCCCATTGGCACAGTCTCCAGCAGACAGTGCAAACAAGGTGTCTCTCCCGGCAAAATCGTATAGCTAATTCCATAGCTTCCTACACATGCTCCGTATATCCATGGAATACGATATTTTTGGGCTATGTCGTTTACAATCAGACGAATATCAAAATTATCAGTGGCATCGATTATTAAATCAACCTTTTCAATCAATTGCTCTATCTCCTCGACTGACACATCCAGCACCATGGCTTCAATTGTAACCGAAGAATTAATCGATTGAAGACGTTTTTCTGCTGCCACAGCTTTTGGCAACCGTTGCTGTGCGTCTTCTTCCGCATATAACTGCTGTCTCTGGAGATTGCTCCATTCCACGTAATCCCGATCAGCAATCGTCAGCTTTCCAACTCCTGCGCGGACAAGTGCTTCGGCGGCTCCCGTACCCAGGGCTCCTGCACCAATTATTAACACATGCTTGCTGCTAATTTTATCCTGTCCTTCTTTCCCGATTGGTGTGAACAATTCCTGGCGAGAATAACGCTCACTCAAGTACACTCAATCCTTCCATTGGACTGCTTGCTGTGGCGTATCGTTTTTTCGGAATACGTCCTGCTTCATATCCCAATCTCCCAGCTTCAATCGCCATTTTCATTGCCTCTGCCATCTTCACAGGATCTCCGGCACCAGAAACAGCAGTATTCAACAGTACTCCATCCGCCCCCATCTCCATTGCGATCGCCGCATCTGAAGGTGTCCCAATACCAGCATCAACAATTACAGGTACATTGGATTGTTCGATGATAAAACGAAGATTCAATGGATTCACAATACCTTGCCCGGACCCGATCGGAGATGCCCCGGGCATAATGGCATGACAGCCTAATTCTTCTAACCGTTTCGCTAACAGAACATCATCCGAAGTATACGGAAGTACAATAAAGCCTTCATCTAATAACATTTCCGCTGCTTTTAGCGTTTCTATCGGATCCGGCAGGAGTGTTTTTTGATCACCGATCACTTCTACTTTAATCATGTCACATAATCCAGAAGCCTTTGCCAGTTTCGCAGTACGGACGGCTTCTTCCGCTGTCTTGGCCCCTGCGGTGTTTGGAAGCAGTGTATATTTTTCCACATCAATTTTTTCAAGAAAATTGGGCTGGCCAGCCTCAAAAATATTCATTCTGCGGACAGAAAAAGTCAGGATATCTGCATCTGAAACTTCTACTGCTTTCTTTTGCACATCAAAGTCCGGGTATTTACCTGTCCCTAACAAAAGTCTTGAAGAAAATTCGTAATCACCTATTTTGAGCATCATCATCCGCCTCCTACAAAGTTTACAATTTCAATTTTGTCCCGGTCAGAGAGCCTCGTATCTGCATGTGCATTCTTTTCTAATATGTTCTGATTCAGTTCCACAATCACAACCTTTTCCCCAATTCCGAAGTACTCTAATAATGATGAAACAGTGGCAATAGTATCCGGAACTTCTACCATGTCACCATTGATAATTAACTCCATCCATAATCCTCCTCGTTAAAGCGTTTTCTCAAGGTGGCGATCAATCCGGAAAGCACGTAAGTCTGCTGACAGCGGTTCTCGATCTACTAATCTAGCGATCAGTTCGCCAGTAATAGGAGAAAGCAAAATGCCATTACGGAAATGCCCTGTTGCCACAAACAATCCTTCGTACGCTGGATGCTCCCCTAAATAGGGAAGGCCATCTGAAGTTTGCGGCCGAATTCCAGCCCAGGCTTTTTCCCACTCTGCATGTACGATGTCCGGAACCAGTTTCTTCGCCTTTTCCATCAGATAAGAAATCCCACCCACTGTTACGGTTTGATCAAAGGTATTTGGTTGGACTGTAGCCCCTACCAGAAGGCGACCGCCTTTTTTGGGTACCAGATAACAGCTATGAGAAAAAATCGTTCCAGTCAGTAATGGTCGATGGGTGACTACGGAAAAGCACTCCCCTTTTACAGGATAAGTGTTAAAGGGAATTTCCGAATCAGGCAATAGGGATTCACTCCATGCCCCTCCCGTCAGAATCACCTTGTCACTCTCAAAGTTCCCTTCACTTGTCCTTACTCCTGCTATTTTTCCATTATCAAAAAGAAAAGAGGAAACTTCCGTAAACTCCCTTATTTCCACCCCCAGGACTGCAGCTGCTTTCAAAAAACCAAGTGTTACTTGCGGTGCTGACACCTGCCCATCTTTTGCTATATACATCGCCCCCCGGATGGCTGTTGATAAGCCTGGCTCTCTTCTGCTTACTTCCTTTTGACTCATCCATTCCGCTTGCTCTCCCGCCCTGGTTTGGCTCTCGATTATTTGCTTAAAACGATATTCCTCCTCTTCTGTTAAGGCCACTTTGTACATCCCTTTATTGCTTAATTCAATGTCTATTCCAGTTAACTCTTTTATTTCCTTTGCAAGCATAGGAAACTTCGACCTGCTTTTCTTTGCCAAGTGGAATAAGGGCCCATCTTCCTCCAGTTCAGCCTGCGCCGCCAGCATCCCTGCTGCCGCTCCAGAAGCTTTGCTTGCCAGACGGTCCTTTTCCAGCAAAAGGACTTTTTTGCCCCTTTTTGCAAGGTTATACGCTACAGAACCCCCATTGACCCCTCCGCCAATCACAATACAATCGTACTTATCAGGCATTACAAAGTCCTCCTTTCCGCTTAGCACTTCCTATCTAAACTTGTTTGAGATAGAAAGTCGGGAAACATATTCTTTCACTTTCCCCAGAGGCTGGTTCGCCTCCAAAACACCCGACATCACAGCTACCCCTTTCGCACCAGCTTCCATCACCTCGTTTACATTGCCAGGTTTGATTCCTCCTATCGCTATCACCGGCATAGAGACAGACGATGAAACTGACCGTAATTGTTCCACTCCTCGTGGTGCTGATCCTGGTTTGGACTGGGTGGGAAAAACATGGCCAAAGAATGCATAATCAGCACCTTGCTTTTGAGCAGAAATTGCTTCCTCTAGGGAATGAACGGAACAACCAACGCGTAAATCAGGGAAATTTTCCTTCACTGGGCCGATCGGTAAAGAATGATACGCTAAATGAACACCGCAGAGCTTCATCACATGGGCAACGTCTAACCGGTCATTTACGATGATTTTAGAAGCGGGTACTTGACTGTCTAGTAACAATTCAATCAGTTGATAGATTTCCTTAGCCGTTTTATGCTTCTCACGTATATGAAGGGCCGTTATGTAGGGATGTATGTCCCCTGCGATTTCGGCTAATTTTTCTGGTCGTTGATTTCCGGTTGAAACGATATGCAGTTCTCCCTTCCCCATAATCCTCCCCCCCTCTTGGATAGCGCTGTCTTTAATGAACTGCGGCCGCCTTCTTCATATTCGTGCTATTTTCATCGCTTCGCGGGACGCAAAAAGGCCACCCGGATATAGGGGTGGCCTTTTAGTCAATATATTATAAACAGTCATAATATAAAAGTTTCAATCCCACTTCCCTACGCTGGTATTTCCCAGATCAGGTTCAAAGGGTCCAGAATACTATCTGTCTCAGCCTTATAAGGCACCCCCAGTGTAAACATATGTGATTTTCATTAAGTATAACATAGGTCTTTTTTCAAGACTAGGATATATGTGTAAATACAGGAAAAGCTCTTTCGGATTCAACAAACCACTCACCACTGATCGCATAACCCTCTATTCATTCAAGAAACGACAGTCACATAGAATGTGTTTCCCATTTCCCGCGTCACAAAAGGACTGATTTTAAATTTGCTTGATTTCATCTCGTTTATTTAGTTGAGTCTCTCTTTTTAAATGTGTAAAGTGCTGCGAGATGCCGTACTAGGTAACACATCACCCTTGAATGAAATCTATAGAAAACCAATGAAGCTCTGATGAAGCGCCTCATTGGTTACTTTGCTAAAGAATTTATAATTCTCTTATTTTGTTCATAATCATCCGCTGCTCGACGGATGCAACCAATCTCCTTGTGCCGGCTACCGTATCCGGGTTCACGCTCACACTGTCGATTCCTTCCTGGATAAGGAATTCTGTGAATTCGGGATACAAGGATGGCCCTTGCCCACAGATTGAGACGCTCTTATTATGTTTATGGGCACCTTGTATTAGCATTTTGATCGCTTTTTTCACAGCAGGATTGCGTTCATCAAAGTAACCCATGGTGTTCAGAATTCCCGAATCCCGGTCGGAACCAAGCACTAACTGGGTCAAATCATTACTCCCGATACTAAATCCGTCAACCATTTTCGCGAATTCTTCCGCTTCGAATATGACGGACGGCACTTCGGCCATAATCCAAATTTTGAATTGCTGATCTTGTATGAGACCTTCCTCTGCCATGATTTCTTTGACTCTCTTTACTTCCCAAGTAGTTCGGACGAAAGGAAGCATGGTCCACACATTTATCAGTCCATAGTCTTCCCGCACTTTTTTTATGGCGCGGCATTCCAGACGGAAACCTTCCTCGTATTCCGGAGATATATAACGGGAAACCCCTCTCCACCCGATCATCGGATTGGCTTCGATCGGTTCTACTTCTTCCCCGCCTTTCAATCCTCTAAATTCGTTGGAACGGAAGTCGCTCAACCTTACTACGACAGGCTTAGGGTAAACGTCTTGCGCCACCTTTGTGATGCCCTCGGCCATTTTATCGATAAATTGCTTTTCTTCGCCATTTCGCAATAGATACATAGGATGGGCGCCGACAAGGTGGGTGAAAATGAATTCTGTACGCATCAGCCCTATTCCATCGAACGGCAGGTCTTTGTATTTTCCGATCAAATCCGGCTCGCCAAGGTTCATGTAAACCTTCGTCCCGGTAATCGGAGCCAGCTGATGAAGATTCATTTGGTCTATAACGGATGGTGTCTGGTTTCTTTCTCTATTTTTTTCGGCTGGTTCCTCTAAAATGCCTTGATAGACGACACCTCGTGTGGCATCCACGGTGACTTCCATTCCTTCCTTCAACACTTCGGTTGCATTGTTGGACCCCACAATACAGGGGATGCCGAACTCTCTGGAAACAATGGCAGCGTGGCAAGTCCGGCCACCTTCATCGGTCACAACGGCTGCAGCTTTTTTCATGGCCGGCATCATATCCGGGTTGGTCATGATGGTTACCAGGATATCCCCTTCCTCCACTTTCGAAATTTCGGTGATATCTTTGATTTTCCTTACCTTCCCACTTCCTGTTCCAGGGGATGCAGCAAGCCCCCGCAAAAGCGCCACTCGTTTTATTTCCACTTGTTCCTTCACAACCGTTTCCTCCTTTTTTAACGTGGTAATCGGCCGAGCCTGTAAAATATATAATTCATTGGTGTCACAATCGATCGCCCACTCAATATCCTGTGGAGAGTGATACATTTTTTCGATTCGCAGTGCATCAGCAGAGAGTCGGCTGATTTCTGTTGCTGTCAGGCATTGTTGCGTTACCAGGTCTTCCCCCAAAAATTCTTTGACGGCGACTTTTGACGTTCCGACTGCTTTCTCGTTTTTGACGACAAGGAAGTTTTTCGTGGCGATATGCTTTTCCAAGACCCTATTATTTTTTTTATCAACGATATATTCGTCAGGGGAGACCATGCCGGAAACGACGGATTCACCCAGCCCCCAGCTGGCGTTGATCATCATCTGGTTATGATTTTCTGTGACAGGATTGGAAGTAAACAGCACACCGGCTTTTTTACTGTTCACCATTTTCTGGACGACAGCGCAAAGAGATACATCGAAGTGGTCGAAATGCTGTTTTTCCCGATAATAAATGGCACGTGCCGTCCACAGGGATGCCCAACACTTTTTAACGTGCCGGATCACTTCCGAAATCCCTTTAATTTCTAAGTACGTATCCTGTTGTCCAGCAAAGGATGCTTCAGGCAAGTCCTCCGCTGTTGCGGAACTTCTAACCGCTACAAACAAGTCATCCACTTGAAGGTTTGATTGAAATGTTGCGTACGCTTCACGAATTTCCTCTTCAATCGCTTTCAGGATATCCGTTTGAAGGATCAACTCCCGGATCAGAGCACTTGCGCTTTGAAGCTGGGCGTTATTCTCCATATCCAGCTGCTTTACCTCTTCGAGTATTTGTTTATCCAGGTTACGTTCCTTAACAAAATCACTATATGCTTCCGCGGTTACACAAAAACCAGGCGGAACCTTGATTCCTCCATTGGTGAGTTCGCCTAAGTTAGCCCCTTTCCCGCCCACCAGCGGAATATCTCCTTTACGGATCTCCTTGAACCAGCGAATGTACCGCTTCTCTGCCATCTACATCTCCTCCAGCTTCATTTTAAAATTAGTATAACATAATTAATTAATTATGTTATACTAATTTTGGTTTTTTTTGGTGATTATGTTTTACAATTAGACAATAGGCTATTGCTGATGTTGCATTTGTTATTTCAAAAGTCAGAGGCTTTTTATAGAGATGCAGCTGAGCTAGGGTTTACATAAAACGAGAGAGAGGCGACCTGGATTCATTATTTAAAGAGGCGCTGTAATCCGGTGTCCGACTTTTTTCTTCTCCATAAAATGAAATCCTTTGGACTTTCCGATTTCCATCTTTTATATAGGAATAACATGGCTTATAATGAATTTATTGTGTTTTTTTCATAACACGTACTTGGTGGGGTGGAAAGGGGAAGGGAAGATAGAATGAAGAAACCAATCAAGCTGCTTTACTGCACTGTCGCCTTGCTTTCGCTCGTTCTTTTGCTGGTTGGCTGTGCAGAGGATAAAAGTAAAGAAGTAGATACAAACACATCAGAGGATCAATCCGTTTCTGGTACAGACTCTAACGGAGATGCAAAGCCATCCACTCAGGAAGAGGCAGAAGACACTTCTTCAGAAAACACTCAAAACGATAGCAATATGTCTACCGATAGTGATAGTTCCGAGCAAAGTGGTGCGCAACAGGAGGGGGAAAAAGAAAATTCCGGGAAAGAAACCGAGTTGGATGAAAGAGACGCACAAATGGAAGTAGAAGACACTGACACTCAAAACGACAACGAGAACAACCAAATTCAAACAGACACCGATGAAAAGGATCAAGAAAAGGCGATTTCTATCGTCACCGACTTTTTGCGGGACAGAAATGAATGGACAGAAAGTGAAAACGACTTTCTTCTATATGATGGGGAGATAAAGGGATATATCATCGTAAGATATTCCACCTTAGTGTCGGGGCATTCTTCTACCAACGGACGATATGCAGTAGATCTTTCTAGCGAGGAAGTCGTCGATATCACTGCCAACCCCGATTTCTTGAATGAATTGATGGACTGAACCAGGCCTCTTTCGTTGGCAAAAGGTGGCGGATTGCTAAATCCGCCACTAGAGGAATTATTGGGACAGTAGCTGATATTGCTTTATGATACGAGAAAATCTAACCTATGGGGGATAACACGGAAAAAAACAAGATGAAGACTCATGCGCATCCGGGGATTCTACTGTATCTGTCACTGCATGAGCCGAAAAACGCAGCCATTTCTAACTGCTCTCTCACAGCACGGATCTGTTATTCATATTAGCTTTCTTAAAAGCCTCGTAAATCGCGATAGCTCCAAAAACCACCATTAACGTTAACGTTCCCCACACCATGTAATCCTTCATAATAGCAGGAGCAGCGTCAAACCAGGCACTTAACGTCATGAGGAACTCTGCGGCGAAAAGCTTCGGTTGCATTAAAATAACCACAAATGCAGCAACCGAGACTATTTTATAAATCATAAAAAACGCAGCCATGTTTCTTGACCATTTCCTTTTGATTAATTTGTAGATAGCTAAGGCAATTTCTGCTCCAAGTAGCAAAAGGACTATCGGCCAGAATGATAATAGTACTTCCTGATTAAACGCCGGAGTTACCATTCTAAGCCCATCCTGCCCACTTTCATATATTCCAAGGAAACGGTCGGCATAAAAATAACCTACTCCCCAAACCACTGTCCATATTAAGCCTGCGTTAATCTCAGATAATGGAATCGATTTTTTCTTTGGAACACTATATTCTTTCCATAATTTTTTTGGATCCCACGAAGTAAACCCCATCCATTTAGGCATATCTTCATTTTTTCCATCCACTTGTTCCATAATGGCAAAAATCACTGTCACAAAAACATATGCCGTAATCGACCAGGTGATTGCATTTATCAGCACCTCTTCAATATTGGAGATCGATACGTCGAATCTCTCTCCTAGATTGATCAGATTTAAAAGCTTTACCCCCAGTAGGGTGAAAAGTGAATAAATAACCGCAAAAGGAATAATCCATTTTAGAATGGAAAGGTGCAAATCGTAATATTTGGGGCCGATTAAATGGGTTTGTTTTTCACTGTACTTATTCGCCAAAACTTTAGGATCTCCCAACTCCTCAAGAGCCTGGTACACATCCTTTTCATCATAATCATCGGGCAACATATCATGGATGGTCGATTCTAACTCTAAAGCGATATCCTCCTTTTTCTTCTTTGGCAACCATCGGGTCACTTCTTGAACATACACCTCAATTAGATTCATTTTCCTTATCCTCCTCGTTAAGGACATCAAACAGCCTTTTGGTATTTTTCATCCATTCCTCCCTCAATTGCTGAAAAACCTTTTCCCCATACTCACTCAATTCATAATATTTTCGAGGCCTTTTTTCAGAAGTATCCCAAAAGCTGTTAAGAAGCTCTTGTTTTTCCAGCCTCCTTAGCAAGGGGTATAGCGTGCTTTGTTCAATGCCTATCCCCAGGTTCTCAAGCAGCTGAACAAGTGAGTACCCGTACTGCGGTGTTCTTAACTGACTTAAAACCGCCAGCGTTAAGTTCCCTCTTTTTAACTCTGTCAGGAATGAGTGAATCGATAACTCCATTTTTTGTCCTCTTTTCTAATACTGTACGTCATACATTATGTTTATATAATATACTATACACTATTCTTTGTTGTTAGACCATATGTCTTTTATCATTTAACCAATTTGATTCAACGTAAAAAAAGACTCCACTGTAAAGTTGGAGTCTTTTTAGGATACCGGTGGCCGGGTTCGAACCAGCACTCCCGAATGAACACGATTTTGAGTCGTTGCCGTGGTGGTTAGTCCGACGCAGGCTCCTACGGGTAGGTACTGACGTGCATTTATCCGTAAATAAGTCAATCTAAGGCGTACGACCTGTTAACCTCGTTTCCTTACGTCCTATTGTAGGGCATTAGTCGCGCCAACACAAGGCCTATACATAGAAACGCTCTCAGGGAAACGAGTTGACCTACTTACCCGTCATGCCGTAACTAATTTTGGCTGAGTACCTCCCTTGAGATTAAAATAGTGTCATTTCCGTTTAAAGCTTTTCTTCAATCCACTTAATAGCTACATGAAACATGGTATACTCATCTTCACTTATCCCTTTAGCATGTGCGTCTATTCTATAATCATTGACGATTTCCATATAAGTGTTAAATTTACGCTTATCCTGAAATATCTTTTCAAATAATCGCCAATTTTTATCTACCAAAATCTTTAATTCCGAAAAATAGAGGCTATTCTCCATAAAATCACCTATATCAATACCGTCATACTTAGGTCTATCCGTCGTTTTCTTGACTTCTAACAATTTGCTTCTAGCGTCAGATTTCCCGAAGTTAGCATATAATATAGTTTTAATTAAATCTCGAAGCGTTTCTTCCAACCTATTTCTTCTAAAGCTAACCGCTGACCTTTTTTGTTCAATGGTATCTGTTAAATATTGCTCACTGTTATCCTTTAAGAACAACTCTAAAGCTTTAATCGTAATAAAATACGTATCTTTATGCTTTTTTAATATTCCATAACCCATCAGATGATCAACAGTATTATAATCATTCCTCCCGAGGTTACTAATAAAGCTATCGTTCCCTCTAACAGCTAATATTTCTAACAGTTCATACTCAGCAGGATACCATCGCTTGAGTACATGTATGATTTGTTCTATGTATTTTGAAATCTTAATGTCGTAATTGCTTTTTTCCTTTTCATAATCATACTTGCTTATTCTTTGAGGTCTTTCTAACGGAATACTCTCATTAATCAAACTACATATGTGTCTAACAAGGAAAGGGTGCCCGCCGTAATCTTCAACCAATTTTGTGAAAATCTCTTCATCAAATACCAAGCCCATATACTTCCCAATGTTTTCAACCATATTTCGAACATCTTCTATATCAAATAAGTTTAAATACATAGGATTTAACATTGAAAAAATCGGGTTATCTACTCCGTTAATAGAAACCTTCTCTATACAATGCGGATTTACACCAGCTACCAAAAACGATAACTGTTGTTGATGTTCTTGACAAAAAGCCCGTATAGTTTGCCAAAATGAAATGAAATCATTTCCGTGTTTCCAATGATCAGAGCTAGAGGTTTCAACAGAAATTAATTCTATTTCATCAAAAATCAACAACACTCTTCCACCATTTAGTTCTTCATAAATTCTCATGAATATCTCTTCAAAACTTTTGGAAGCATATCGTTCATCAAATTGGTATTTATCAACGTCAATGTTCAGATTATACTTATCAATTACTTTGGAAGCTATATCTCCTAATAATTTAAACCATCTCAGACTATGAACTGAAGGATTTTGGCAATCTATATACAAACTATTCCCTTTTTTGGATTGAATAGTTCTGTCCAAGCGTAGAGTACAGAAGTTTTACCTACTTTTCGAAGGCCGAATAAACCTCCATGTTCGCCACTAATATACTTAGAATAAAACTCCTGAACAATTTTTTTCCTTCCATAAAAATATGAGTCATTGTTAATTGGAGATTCAAGAGCGAATAAATCACGACTATAGAAATATTTTCTCAACTTATTTTCAATTACTATTTCATTTACGTTTCCAGTTTCAAATTCTTTATAAGTGAATGGAATAATTAACTTCGAATCCTTATTTTCATTATTTAAGTCCGAAATTTTTTGTTCTATTCTTTCGTCTCTACTTACTAAAAATATGCAAACTTTATCTAATCTGTTGTCATATTGACTTAATGTTTTATCTACAAAGTCAAAAGCTCGTCTATCAAAATCTGCAAAAGGTGAAAATAAAAGCAATATTTCATTATACATATTAAATCTCTCAATATATGCTTCTCCAGGCTGTAAGAACGAAAAATTGTAATCAGTGTTTTTAAATCTCTCATTTCTTGAAAAGGTAACACCAAAATAATTCGATAATTTTAAAGTTATATTTTTCTCTATGCGACTTCCCTTTATATTTAAGCCCGTCTTTACACCTCGTACAACTCGTCCATTTTTCATAATTGTAGCAACCATATCTGATCCCCCTTTCATACTCTATGAATATTATACTATATTTATATTATTTGGTAAGTATTTCTTGATTATTATCTATAGGAAAGGAGCCCTCATTAAGTGGAGTCCTTTACGGCGATTTGTGCATCTGATGGAGTTATAGTTTGCCTACGTTAAACTTAGCTGAAGCAACAATCGAAAGGGAATTTTGTTTAAATGCTTTGGTCTACCGATCAAATCGTCCTGAAACAATCATTTTGAAGCTTTCTAATAACACTATTATTTTTGAATTAATAATGTCCATTTGACTATCCATTTCACTTTAAAACTCTTAATTAAATTCTTTATTCGACTACAACTAATACTACTGAACGATGATAAAAAAAGACTCCAACCTAAAAGGTTGAAGTCTTTTTTTATGATACCGGTGGTCGGGGTCGAACCGACACTCCCGAAGGAACACGATTTTGAGTCGTGCGCGTCTGCCAATTCCGCCACACCGGCACGTTATTCATATGGAGGCGGCAACCGGATTTGAACCGGTGATAAAGGTTTTGCAGACCTCTGCCTTACCACTTGGCTATGCCGCCTTAAAATGGAGCGGAAGACGGGATTCGAACCCGCGACCCCCACCTTGGCAAGGTGGTGTTCTACCACTGAACTACTTCCGCATTTTTTGGCTGGGCTAGCTGGATTCGAACCAGCGAATCACGGGATCAAAACCCGATGCCTTACCGCTTGGCTATAGCCCAACTATACCACACACTGGAAAATGGGGCGACCGGTGGGAATCGAACCCACGAGTGCCGGAGCCACAATCCGGTGCGTTAACCACTTCGCCACGACCGCCAACATATTAATAATGGCAGGGGTAGTAGGAATCGAACCCACACCGGAGGTTTTGGAGACCTCTGTTCTACCGTTAAACTATACCCCTATGTAATGGTGGAGGGAGTAGGACTCGAACCTACGAACCCGATGGGAGCGGATTTACAGTCCGCCGCGTTTGGCCAACTTCGCTATCCCTCCATAAGAAAAGGTGGCTCGGGACGGAATCGAACCGCCGACACACGGATTTTCAGTCCGTTGCTCTACCGACTGAGCTACCGAGCCAATAAATGATATGAAGCTATGTAAGTGGCGGTCCGGACGGGACTCGAACCCGCGACCTCCTGCGTGACAGGCAGGCATTCTAACCAACTGAACTACCGGACCATATTAAGGAAATAATTTGGTTGCGGGAGCAGGATTTGAACCTGCGACCTTCGGGTTATGAGCCCGACGAGCTACCAGACTGCTCCATCCCGCGATAATGTAGGAGATGTATTCCTATCAGATTTTCTAATGGTGGAGGATGCAGGGCTCGAACCTGCGACCCCCTGCTTGTAAGGCAGGTGCTCTCCCAGCTGAGCTAATCCTCCAATTAAGTGGTGACCCGTACGGGATTCGAACCCGTGTTACCGCCGTGAAAGGGCGGTGTCTTAACCACTTGACCAACGGGCCATTTAAGAAATGGCGGAGAGCGAGGGATTCGAACCCTCGAGACCGCGGTAGCGGTCTACACGATTTCCAATCGTGCTCCTTCGGCCACTCGGACAGCTCTCCATGGCTCCACCGGTAGGATTCGAACCTACGACCGATCGGTTAACAGCCGATTGCTCTACCACTGAGCTACGGTGGAACGGATATGCCTGGCGGCGTCCTACTCTCGCAGGGGCAAAGCCCCAACTACCATGGGCGCTGGAGAGCTTAACTTCTGTGTTCGGCATGGGAACAGGTGTGACCTCTCCGCTATTGCCACCAGACTCATTTTAGCGTACATCCAAGTGTACTTTTTTTGTGACAACAACTATTATAGCTGTTTTTCACGAAAAATCAAGGGTAAATTTAAAAATTTCTTTTACACCTTCAAAACTAGATAAGAAGGAAGACATCAACGAACTTCACACGTTTGAATGATGATCTGCGGACCGGAGCCCGCGACGCTTTTTGTTTTAATCCAGTTACGGCTCCTAACAGCTAGTGTATAGTTCATCCAGCTTTTCGTACGCTCAAAGCGGCGTACTACCATCTGGCTGATCTATCCATACGCTGTTGACCAGTCGCCTTCACTTTTTGTTTTAAGTTAAGTCCTCGATCGATTAGTATCCGTCAGCTGCACGTGTCACCACGCTTCCACCTCGGACCTATCAACCTCATCGTCTCTGAGGGATCTTACTCATTTAAAATGATGGGAAGTCTCATCTAGAGGTGGGCTTCATGCTTAGATGCTTTCAGCACTTATCCCTTCCACACGTAGCTACCCAGCTATGCTCCTGGCGGAACAACTGGTACACCAGCGGTGTGTCCATCCCGGTCCTCTCGTACTAAGGACAGCTCCTCTCAAACTTCCAACGCCCACGACGGATAGGGACCGAACTGTCTCACGACGTTCTGAACCCAGCTCGCGTACCGCTTTAATGGGCGAACAGCCCAACCCTTGGGACCGACTACAGCCCCAGGATGCGATGAGCCGACATCGAGGTGCCAAACCTCCCCGTCGATGTGGACTCTTGGGGGAGATAAGCCTGTTATCCCCGGGGTAGCTTTTATCCGTTGAGCGACGGCCCTTCCATACGGCACCGCCGGATCACTAAGCCCGACTTTCGTCCCTGCTCGACTTGTAGGTCTCGCAGTCAAGCTCCCTTCTGCCTTTACACTCTGCGAATGATTTCCAACCATTCTGAGGGAACCTTTGGGCGCCTCCGTTACTCTTTGGGAGGCGACCGCCCCAGTCAAACTGCCCACCTGACACTGTCTCCGGACCGGATCACGGTCCTGGGTTAGAAGGTCCGTACAGCCAGGGTGGTATCCCACCGGCGCCTCCACCGAAGCTAGCGCTCCGGTTTCTAAGGCTCCCACCTATCCTGTACAAGCTGTACCAACATTCAATATCAGGCTACAGTAAAGCTCCACGGGGTCTTTCCGTCCTGTCGCGGGTAATGCGCATCTTCACGCATAGTATAATTTCACCGGGTCTCTCGTTGAGACAGTGCCCAAGTCGTTGCACCTTTCGTGCGGGTCGGAACTTACCCGACAAGGAATTTCGCTACCTTAGGACCGTTATAGTTACGGCCGCCGTTTACTGGGGCTTCGGTTCAACGCTTCGCCTTGCGGCTAACGCGTCCCCTTAACCTTCCAGCACCGGGCAGGTGTCAGCCCCTATACTTCGCCTTACGGCTTCGCAGAGACCTGTGTTTTTGCTAAACAGTCGCTTGGGCCTATTCACTGCGGCTTCTCGCAAAAGAAGCACCCCTTCTCCCGAAGTTACGGGGTCATTTTGCCGAGTTCCTTAACGAGAGTTCTCCCGATCACCTTAGGATTCTCTCCTCGCCTACCTGTGTCGGTTTGCGGTACGGGCACCTCTTTCCTCACTAGAGGCTTTTCTTGGCAGTGTGAAATCAGGAACTTCGGTACTTTATTTCCCTCCCCATCACAGCTTGAGATTGCCGGACGGATTTGCCTATCCGACTCTCTTACTGCTTGGGCGCACATGACCAGCAGTGCGCTTTCCTTATCCTTCTGCGTCCCCCCGTCGTTCAAACGGAAAGGAGGTGGTACAGGAATATCCACCTGTTGTCCATCGCCTACGCCTTTCGGCCTCGGCTTAGGTCCCGACTAACCCTGAGCGGACGAGCCTTCCTCAGGAAACCTTAGGCTTTCGGTGAAAGAGATTCTCACTCTTTTTTCGCTACTCATACCGGCATTCTCACTTCTAAGCGCTCCACCAGTCCTCACGGTCTGACTTCGCTGCACTTAGAACGCTCTCCTACCATTGTTCGCAAGAACAATCCGCAGCTTCGGTGATACGTTTAGCCCCGGTATATTTTCGGCGCAGAGTCACTCGACCAGTGAGCTATTACGCACTCTTTAAATGATGGCTGCTTCTAAGCCAACATCCTGGTTGTCTAAGCAACTCCACATCCTTTTCCACTTAACGTATACTTTGGGACCTTAGCTGGCGGTCTGGGCTGTTTCCCTTTCGACTATGAACCTTATCACCCATAGTCTGACTCCCAAGATCGAGTGGCTGGCATTCGGAGTTTGACTGAATTCGGTAACCCGATGAGGGCCCCTAGTCCAATCAGTGCTCTACCTCCAGTACTCAACTCTTGAGGCTAGCCCTAAAGCTATTTCGGAGAGAACCAGCTATCTCCGTGTTCGATTGGCATTTCACCCCTACCCACACCTCATCCCCGCGTTTTTCAACACGCGTGGGTTCGGGCCTCCAGTCAGTGTTACCTGACCTTCACCCTGGACATGGGTAGATCACACGGTTTCGGGTCTACGACCCCCTACTCGATTCGCCCTGTTCAGACTCGCTTTCGCTGCGGCTCCGTCTATCCGACTTAACCTTGCAGGAGATCGTAACTCGCCGGTTCATTCTACAAAAGGCACGCCGTCACCCATTAACGGGCTTCGACTACTTGTAGGCACACGGTTTCAGGTTCTCTTTCACTCCCCTTCCGGGGTGCTTTTCACCTTTCCCTCACGGTACTGGTTCACTATCGGTCACTAGGGAGTATTTAGCCTTGGGAGATGGTCCTCCCGGATTCCGACGGAATTCCTCGTGTTCCGCCGTACTCAGGATCCACTCCGGAGGAAACAATCTTTCAACTACAGGGCTCTTACCTTCTTTGGCTGATCGTTCCAGATCGATTCGCTTAAACTGTTTCTTGGTAACTCCGATGGAGTGTCCTACAACCCCAGAGAGCAAGCTCTCTGGTTTGGGCTGTTTCCGTTTCGCTCGCCGCTACTTGGGAAATCGCATTTGCTTTCTCTTCCTCCGGGTACTGAGATGTTTCAGTTCCCCGGGTCTGCCTCACCTATCCTATGAATTCAGATAAGCGTCCTGCCCCATTACGGGCAGGGGGTTCCCCCATTCGGAAATTCCCGGATCAATGCCTACGTACGGCTCCCCGGGACATATCGGTGTTTGTCCCGTCCTTCATCGGCTCCTAGTGCCAAGGCATCCACCGTGCGCCCTTCTTCACTTAACTTATCGTTCGTGAATGACGTGTTACTTCAATGTCGTTGAATGTCTTGCATATCTTATCTAGTTTTCAAGGTACAAGTAGTAATTAAGGGAATTGATCCCTCAAAACTGAACCAAACAACCAGGTATGCCCTGTGTTCACTCATAAGAGTGATTTATCCTTAGAAAGGAGGTGATCCAGCCGCACCTTCCGATACGGCTACCTTGTTACGACTTCACCCCAATCATTGGCCCCACCTTCGGCGGCTGGCTCCAAAAGGTTACCTCACCGACTTCGGGTGTTGCCAACTCTCGTGGTGTGACGGGCGGTGTGTACAAGGCCCGGGAACGTATTCACCGCGGCATGCTGATCCGCGATTACTAGCGATTCCGGCTTCATGCAGGCGAGTTGCAGCCTGCAATCCGAACTGAGAATGGTTTTATGGGATTTGCTTCACCTCGCGGTTTCGCTTCCCTTTGTACCATCCATTGTAGCACGTGTGTAGCCCAGGTCATAAGGGGCATGATGATTTGACGTCATCCCCACCTTCCTCCGGTTTGTCACCGGCAGTCACCCTAGAGTGCCCAACTGAATGCTGGCAACTAAGGTCAAGGGTTGCGCTCGTTGCGGGACTTAACCCAACATCTCACGACACGAGCTGACGACAACCATGCACCACCTGTCACTCTGTCCCCGAAGGGAAACCTCTATCTCTAGAGGGATCAGAGGATGTCAAGACCTGGTAAGGTTCTTCGCGTTGCTTCGAATTAAACCACATGCTCCACCGCTTGTGCGGGCCCCCGTCAATTCTTTTGAGTTTCAGCCTTGCGGCCGTACTCCCCAGGCGGAGTGCTTAATGCGTTAACTTCAGCACTAAGGGGCGGAAACCCCCTAACACCTAGCACTCATCGTTTACGGCGTGGACTACCAGGGTATCTAATCCTGTTCGCTCCCCACGCTTTCGCGCCTCAGCGTCAGTTACAGACCAGAGAGCCGCCTTCGCCACTGGTGTTCCTCCACATATCTACGCATTTCACCGCTACACGTGGAATTCCGCTCTCCTCTTCTGTACTCAAGTTCCCCAGTTTCCAATGACCCTCCACGGTTAAGCCGTGGGCTTTCACATCAGACTTAAGGAACCGCCTGCGCGCGCTTTACGCCCAATAATTCCGGACAACGCTTGCCCCCTACGTATTACCGCGGCTGCTGGCACGTAGTTAGCCGGGGCTTCCTCGTCAGGTACCGTCAAGGTACCGCCTTGTTCAAACGGTACTTGTTCTTCCCTGACAACAGAACTTTACGATCCGAAGACCTTCATCGTTCACGCGGCGTTGCTCCGTCAGACTTTCGTCCATTGCGGAAGATTCCCTACTGCTGCCTCCCGTAGGAGTCTGGGCCGTGTCTCAGTCCCAGTGTGGCCGATCACCCTCTCAGGTCGGCTACGCATCGTTGCCTTGGTAGGCCATTACCCTACCAACTAGCTAATGCGCCGCGGGCCCATCTGTAAGTGACAGCCAAAAGGCCGCCTTTCAACCTTCCTCCATGCGGAGGAAGGGATTACCCGGTATTAGCCCCGGTTTCCCGGAGTTATCCCGATCTTACAGGCAGGTTGCCCACGTGTTACTCACCCGTCCGCCGCTCGTTCCACAGGCTTCACCCCGAAGGGATCTGCCTGCTTCCCGCGCTCGACTTGCATGTATTAGGCACGCCGCCAGCGTTCGTCCTGAGCCAAGATCAAACTCTCCATAAATGATGAGCTTGCTTGCTCGTTCAAAAAACTAGCTTGTATATCTTGCTTGACATACTGGTTGTTTTGTTCAGTTTTCAAAGATCAATTTGTTTTGTCGCGGTCGAAAACAGCGACTTAATTACTATAACATGCCGTTTTGAAGAAGTCAATATCTTTTTTCGGCTTGTTATGTTGTTTTGCGCCGCTGTCGAAGCGACGATTAATAATATACCATGCAGGCGAGAGAGCGTCAATACATTTTTTCAAAAAATATTTAACTTTTTCTAGAAAACCCTCACGCCGCTCTATACGCCCTGCACGTTCTATTTCTTCCTGCACCATTCACCCTTAAAGACAGCGAACGTTTAAACAGACACCGCCCGATACTTCCGATGGTAAATCATTTTTCCTTTAGTTTCTTCCCGCACCGGTTCAATTATACCTTTCTCTGTTAAGTATTCCAGCATGGAACTTAAATCGAGCGCATACGGTTCGATTTCCGGATGGATTTTCAATTCACCGAAAGTCCAGGCTTCCTGTTTGCTGTTCATAATCTCCAACAGATGGGCTGCACACTTCTTCGCCCTAGTGCTCATAGCGAACTCAAGCGCCAACAGCATCAGCTCCACCCGCTTTTTGATTTCTTCATTACTATTGATCAATTCTTCATATAACTTATATACTTCTATGTCGATCCGCTTTACTTGGTTCCAAACCACCACTTCCGGATGATAACCTTTTTCGATGATCGCCAGACGCGCCAGATAATGCAGCGACCGGATCACCCTGCTATAGGCGTCCAAGTACTGATCGGTTTGGTAAAGATCCTTCGATTCACTGTAGCTGCGCGTTAGCTTGGCGAATTCCATCGCCATCTTCAGTTCCCGCTTTTCCTGCGGGAAGCTGCTTAGTTCTTCCTTTAATCTTGCGACATATTCGTTGCGGTCGAAAACGATTCTTCCATTGATTACCCATTCGACGGCACGCCTGTAGGTGCTCGTGTCGATCCAATAGGTAAGCAGCTGCTCGTCGACGATATGCATCGCCGCTTTTTTATCATCAAATTCATAATGTTTCACATACCATGGTTGGTCCGCTTCGCTGGCAATCACCAGCAATATGACATCGAAATTATCGGTTACCGGGCTGACCGGTTTATTCTTTTCTATGATCAAAACACCTAATGTGTTCGCTTGGCTTGCTCGTTCCTGGTATATAGGCCGTAAAATGTCTTTCATGATATTCCTCCATTAATGAGAATAGAAACTTATTCGATAAATACGCGAAAAATCCTTTTTCGGGAGACAAGTTTTCCATGGAATTTTATGCTATACTACCCTTTGTAGAGTTAAGGAGGGAAAGCGTTGGCTTTAAACTATAGCAGCAAAATCAATAAAATCCGTACGTTTGCCTTAAGTCTGGTTTTTATCGGATTCGGTGTCATGTACCTCGGCATTTTGACGAAAAAAATCGAATGGCTGATGGCGATCTTTTTCATACTCGGTTTATTATGTATCGTATTTAGTACGGTCGTCTACTTCTGGATCGGCATGCTGTCCACACGAGCACGCCAGATTATCTGCCCTACCTGCAACAAACCGACTAAAATACTTGGACGCGTCGACGCCTGCATGCATTGCAAACAGCCGTTGACCATCGACAAGAATCTCGAAGGCAAAGAATTCGACGAAAAATACAATTCGAAAGAGTATCGTAAGCAGATAAAGAACCAGCATCAAACAAACGACTCCAAATAATCACGCATAAAAAAAGAGGCTGTCCGGAGGGGCAGCCTCTTTTTTCAGCTTTTCACAGGAAAACCCCTACCGGCATGGTAAGGGCATTGCAGTATTAGTGCTGGGTGGCTTTTTTGCAATTTTCGCATGTTCCGTAGAGTTCCATTCGATGGTGGCTTACGTCAAATCCTGTCACTTTCTGTGCAAGCGACTCTACTTCATCAAGACGTGGATAATGGAAGTCGACGATTTTACCGCAGGAATCACAAATAACATGGTAATGATCGGATGTATTGCAGTCGAACCTGCTGGAGGAATCCCCGTAGGTTAATTCCCTAACCAATCCGATTTCGCGGAATACCCGAAGGTTGTTGTAGACAGTCGCGACACTCATGTTCGGGAATTTCCCTTCCAGTGCCTTGTATATGTCATCAGCGGTCGGATGGATCTCTGCATTCAATAAATATTCTAATACCGCATGACGCTGTGGTGTGATTCTTACGCCTGAATTTTTCAGCCGGCCGACAGCTTCTTGAAGTTGTGCTTCAGACACCGTCATGCACCTCACTTTCGCTAAGCTAAATTCTTTTATGATGGCTTCCGTAAAGTCAATCATTACTGGTAGATGCTTTGCTTGATTGTATGGTTGATTCATTCTATCAATATTATTAGTTTATAATTCTTATAATTAGTGTAACCGGATAAGAAACGTTCTGTCAATAAAAGTATATTAGGAAGCAAGCTAAAGTATACTACACGTCCGCCTGCAGCGGCAGCTCTTCTCCCCCTGACTGCTGGTTAGCATAGCGGGCAGCCACGAATAAAAAGTCGGACAGCCGGTTCAGGTATGACAGGACAAGCGGCCTTTCCAGCTCGTCTTCCAGAGCGACCGCCAGCCTTTCTGCCCGTCTCACCACTGTCCTTGCGGTGTGCAGAGCAGCAGCTCCGGGCTTTCCGGATGGAAGGATGAAGTTCTTCAGCGGTTCCAAGCGCTGATCCCATTCATCGATTTGTTTTTCCAGTTCATCGATATGGCTTTCCTTCAGCTTCCAGGTCACTTCTTTTCCTTGTGGAGTCGCAAGTTCCGCTCCGACATGGAACAAAATCGTTTGGATACGATGGAGGACTCTGAGAAAGTCATCTTTTCCGGACCAACTTTCTTCTGCAAGATGACTGACGGCAAGTCCGATCATCGAATTGGCTTCATCGCACGTGCCATATGCTTCCACCCGGATATCATTTTTCAGTACGCGTTTCCCGTAAATCAAAGACGTTTTTCCTTTATCCCCCGATCGTGTGTAAATCCGCATCTCAATACCCCCTGTCCAATTGAATGGTGTTGACGAGTTGTTGGTCACCGCTCACGTATTTTTCCAGGTTCTCTTCAAATATATCCATCGCCCTTGGCAAATATTCGGGAGAAGCACCGGAGACATGCGGTGTCATCGTCACTTTTTCATGATCCCATAGTGGATGGTCCGCCGGCAGCGGCTCTTGTTCAAATACATCGAGGATGGCGTGGGCAATTTCGCCTCGGTCAAGCGCATCAAGGATCGTCTCACTGGCCACCGCATCGCCGCGTCCCATGTTCAGGAAAATGGCCGATGGCGGCATTTTTTCGAAATGCTCCTTGCGAAAAAAGCCTCTTGTTTCCTTGGTACTCGGCAAGATTGATACGACGAAATCGGCGTTAGGCAGGACGGATGCCAAATCCTTTTGCGTGTACATCTCGTCAAAGTAGCTTTTTTCGGTTCCGCTGTGCGATACTCCGATTGTTTTCATCCGGAAGGCCTTGGCGAGCCGGGCCAGTTCCTGTCCGATCGCGCCAGCACCGACGATGACCATCGTTTTGTTGGAGATTTCCCGAAGGCCGGCCCGTTCACCACGTGCCCATTGATGGCTGCGCTGGCTATCGATGAACAGCTCTGCGTTACGGCATACCTGCAGCAGCATGCCGATTGCATATTCAGCCATCGGTATTTTGTGAATTCCCCTGGAATTGGTGACGATAATCCCCTTTTTCTTGATCGCTTCAAACGGTAGTTCATCGATACCGGCTGACAGCACCATAATCCATTTCAACTCGGCCGCCTGTTCGATCAATTCATCGGTCAAATCCTCCCCATAGGTAAGCAGGATATCAGCCGATTGGATGTACGTCTCTGCTTCTTCCATCCCACTGCAAAATTGGAATTGATGGGATGGATAGGTAGCGGTAAAGTGGTCTTGCATGTTTTGTGGAATTTCTGCGGATGATACGATATTCATTGCGTCCCCTCCTGGCAGCAGTTTTACCTCTATGATAAACCTTTCCGTATCCAGGAAGAAAGGGAAAAGAAGCGTGCCGACAACAAAAAAAATCAGCGCAAGGCGAGTCCCTGCGCTTTTAAGATCATCTATATTATAGGGGAGGTTTCAGAATATATTACACGATATGCCGCCGCCCCTCCCCTTGTATAGAGGCTTTGCCTACTTTTTGAAAAAAAGTGCGGAAATCAGGACAGATTTTCGGGGTTCAGCCCTTTCAACGCATCGAGGACAAACTCGCCGTCCTTCCGGATCAACACATCGTCAAAGTAAATCTCTCCTCCACCGTATTCCGGCCGCTGGATCAGTACCATGTCCCAGTGGACTGAGGATTCATTGCCGTTCGGTGCATCATCATACGCTTCGCCCGGGGTGAAGTGCAGACTGCCGGCAATTTTTTCATCAAACAGAATATCGCCCATCGGTTCGGTGATTTGCGGGTTCAACCCAAGGGCGAATTCGCCAATGAAGCGTGCTCCTTCGTCGGTA
Source organism: Sediminibacillus dalangtanensis (assembly GCF_017792025.1). NCBI lineage: Bacteria > Bacillati > Bacillota > Bacilli > Caryophanales > Bacillaceae > Sediminibacillus > Sediminibacillus dalangtanensis. The sequence goes on along the minus strand of NZ_CP046956.1, from coordinate 589,068 downwards.
TCGAGGATCTTGTTCAATTCCTCGGTTTTATCGGCAGTCGCTTCGACGATTTTGCCGTCTTTAAATCTCAGCGACACGTTGTGAAACGTGACTCCTCGGTATGGACATGGCGTGTTATACGTGATCGTCCCGTTGACGCTGTCCTTTACTGGCGCGGTGTACACTTCTCCGTCTGGTATGTTCCGTTCCCCAAAGCACATCACCGAAGGAATATCCTTGATAGAAAAGGTTAAATCGGTGCCTTCAGCGGTGATTCGCACTTTATCGGTTTTATCCATCAGCTCTTTCAATGGGCGCTGTGCCTCTTCCATTTGTTTGTAGTCGACCGTGCAGACATCCAGCAAGTAATCAAAGTAATCATCAAATGTTTTGCTGGCTTTCTGCGCTGCCCCAGGTGTCGGATAGTTCAGCAGCACCCATTTTTTGTTGTCGATCAGGTAATCGTTGGCAGGCTTCAACACCCGTCCAGCCAATTCCCACTTTTCAGCCGGCACCGTGCTGAATTCCGCGTCGTTTTCTTCCCCGACGATTTGGATAAACGCATCGATATCTTTGAAGCGTGCCAAATCCCATTTATTTTGCAAAGCCAATTGCTCCTCTTTCACTTCTTCTATTTCCAGTCGCCGGATTTCATCATCGACCAATTCCGTGTATGGAAGTGCCTGTAATTGATATGCCTTTTTGACCAACTCCTTGATCAACGGCTTTGCGTTCGTGTTTCCGGTAATCAATACCTTTTCTCCTGCTTGAATCGTCAACGAATGCTTCAGCAATACTTCTGCAAGCTCAGTTAGTCTGGAATCTTTCATGTTCTCGCTTCCCTTCTGTTTAGCTGTCTATGCATTATTCGTCATATAAATCTATATTCCTGTTTTTGATCCGACAAACAGCCAACAGTCGGACGCATTTTCCGTCGCAGGTCGGAGTGAAAGGGTGCCGTCTACATAAATTATGTAAAAAAGCACCCGCCCACAGACGAGTGCCCAACATATCAGCTCAAGTTTTCTTTGATATATTCCAATGCCTCTTCCACATGTCCCTGCACTTTGACTTTGCGGAATTCTTTTTGCAACGTCCCCTGCTTGTCGATGATGAAGGTTGAGCGTTCGATGCCCATATACTCTTTGCCAAAATTCTTTTTCAGCTTCCAAACGCCGTATGACTCGGCCACTTTATGGTCTTCGTCAACCAGCAGCTGGAACGGAAGGTCGTATTTTTCCTGGAACTTCTGATGACTTGCTTCGGAGTCCGGACTGACACCGAGAATGACGGCATCGAGGTCGGCAAAGCGTTGATGATTGTCGCGGAAGTCACATGCTTCTGTCGTACAGCCAGGCGTATTGTCCTTCGGATAAAAATAGAGCACGACGTTTTTGCCTTGAAAATCCGACAGTTTAACCGTTTCACCCGTGTTTGCTTTCAAGGCAAAATCTGGTGCCAGTTTGCCAATTTCCGTGGTCATGTATGTATCTCCCCTTTTTCCAAGATATTGCGGAGCCGGAAGCACACAGCCCCGGCTATCCGTGTCTACCATCAGCATAGCCTACCTTGGGGCAAGATACAACTAATCGTCATTATCGTCTTCATGCTTGTTGCTTCCAAAAGCTCTCATAAAATAAGCGGTCGGCAGCAAGACACCAATCGCAGCTTCAATAAGGGAGAGCGGCCGGGCGACACCGAGCGGTACGATATCTCCGTAACCAACGGAAAGGATTGTTTCGCCGCTGTAATAGAGATACGTAAGGAACGAATGGTCTGCCGGCTTGCTACCGGCAGGATCAGAGTATACAAGCACGGGACCGTTCAGGGAAAGTACATAATACAACAACGCAAAACCGAAAGTGATTCCGGTCAGTACAAAAAACAATTTAAAAAACAATGATCTGTTGAAATAACTTTTTTTAAATGATTTATTGGTGAAGAAATAATAAAGATTTCCTACGATAAAAATGATGATCAACGCAAGAATGACTTGAGAAAGCAAAGCATCAACTCCTTCTTTCGTCCATAAGGGTTCTATACCCGGCACGAAAAGGAGTTATGCCTGTTAAGGGAAAGATCACTGTTACGTAAAGGGATGGTGCTTTTTAAAGGAAGCTTCTTTATCCTGCTGCGCTTTGTCCTCAACCGACGACTGCCAAACTTTGAGAAAAAAAGCGGCCGGCAGAACATACCCGATCAAGGCCTCAGTTAACGCAAGCACCCTTCCTATTCCGATCGGGATGATATCGCCGTAGCCGACGGTCATCAACGTGACCCCGCTGAAATAGAGGGCATGTGCCAATGCCTCCAATGGAGCGACCTTGGACAGGGAATCTCCTTCGATCAGGACGACACCGTTGAACGATAAAATAAAATACAACAAGGCAAAACCGAGCATGACAGCCAAGTACAGCACGATCAGTGTATAGAAAATTTCCAGTGAAAAATAGCTGCGCTGATATGACTTATGGAATATAAAGGAATAAAGACTGCCGGCAAGCAGCCAGACGATCAATGCGGCAATGATCCAGGTCATGATTCGGCCTCCTGTCTTTTCACAGACTATGAGTGATTCCGTCCGTACAGCTTCTGTCTTATTTGTTTATTCTTCTGGCCAGTTGTTTATGACAAGCTCCCTTCCTCCTGTCCGCGGAGAGACTCTCCGGTTTGGGGGTTGTTTTCGTTTGTTGCTATAATGGAGAGGATTCTATCTACATATGGAGGTTTCGTAATGAATATCGAAAAGTCGAAACAATTACATACAGAGGCACAGGACCATATTGTCGGGGGGGTCAATTCCCCTTCCCGTGCCTATAAAGGAGTAGGCGGCGGTACACCGGTCTATATGGAACGCGGACAGGGCGCTTATTTCTGGGATGTCGACGGCAATAAGTACATCGATTACCTGGCAGCATATGGGCCGATCATCACCGGACATGCCCATCCGCATATCACCGAAGCGATCACCCATGCAGCTGAAAACGGCGTGTTATACGGAACACCGACAGCGTTAGAAAACAAATTCGCCAAAATGCTCAAAGAAGCGATTCCTTCCCTCGAAAAAGTCCGCTTCGTCAATTCCGGGACGGAAGCGGTCATGACAACGATCCGTGTCGCCCGTGCTTATACGAACCGCAACAAAATCGTCAAGTTTGCCGGAAGTTATCACGGCCACTCCGATCCGGTGCTTGTCCAGGCCGGTTCTGGACCATCCACACTGGGAACACCGGACTCTGCCGGAGTGCCTAAGGCGATTGCCCAAGATGTGATCACAGTTCCTTTCAATGACATCGATGCCTATAAAGAAGCGATCCGCCATTGGGGCGATGAGGTCGCAGCTGTCCTGGTCGAGCCGATTGTCGGCAACTTCGGCATTGTCGAGCCGAAGCCTGGCTTCCTGGAGGAAGTCAACGAAGTCACCCATAATGCTGGTGCGCTAGTGATTTATGATGAAGTCATCACTGCGTTCCGATTTACCTACGGCAGTGCCCAACAGCTGTTGAATGTGGAACCGGACATGACGGCGATGGGTAAAATCATCGGCGGCGGTCTGCCGATTGGCGCTTATGGCGGACGCAAGGACATCATGGAACAGGTTGCCCCGCTCGGACCCGCCTACCAGGCCGGAACGATGGCCGGAAACCCGGCATCCATGTCTGCGGGCATCGCCTGTCTGGAAGTGCTCAACCAGCCCGGTGTCTATGAGAAAATGGACAAGCTTGGCGAAAAACTGGAGCAAGGGATCCTGGAATACGCCCGTCAATACAATATCCAAATAACCATCAACCGGTTGATCGGCGCCATGACCGTCTTCTTTACCGACAGGAAGGTAGAAAACTATGTGGACGCGGAAAACACCGATGGCGACAAGTTTTCCAGGTTTTTCAAGCTGATGCTGGAGCAGGGAATCAACCTGGCGCCATCCAAGTATGAAGCCTGGTTCCTGACGACCGAGCATACCGAAGAAGATATTGATCAAACACTCGATGCAGTGAAAAACGCCTTTGCCCAAATGAGCGAGGAATAAATGGAAAAGCTTCCGGATTTCCGGGAGCTTTTCCATTACTGCCGATTCATTATATGAAAACAGAACACGGAAACGCTCCACGGGAAAAACGTTAGGCATGCATCTCAGGATCCAGAGACACTAAAGCGATGCCTGGGGAAAACTGCCTGTTCATTTTTGCTATACAATCAGCGGGAACCCAAATACAATGGTAACATTCGGGTTCCCTTTTCCTTCTTTCCCTATTACGCAACATAAATTGTGCTCGATGCAGACACAACTTATTTTTATGCAATATTTTGAATATTTAATTGAATTGAATGCTTGCTTGTGCTAAAATAAAAGATGAAAATTTTTATAATTTTCAATCATTCGTGCTTTTTGTCAGTTTGTTTGACTTCCCTTCCAAAGCATGAAAGTCTTGGGTCTCTGCCATACTGGCGGAGACTCCTTTTTTATGTAGTTTGCCCTGGCATGGGACAATGCTTAATATTTCTTGTGTGACAGAATACAATGGTGGTAGCAGTATATTTTTGGCCGTTTTCATAACAAAAAAACAACAGCTGCGCTATACTTTAACTAGACAGAGCAATTGGAGGGGGTACCTACATATGAAACTCGGAGCACGAATGCTGAAAACAGGTCTGGCAGTCGCTATCTCTCTATACATCGCCACCCTGGCCGGCCTGCCTACTCCGATTTTTGCCGGAATTGCCGCTGTATTCGCGGTACAGCCGTCGATTTACCGCTCGTTTCAATCAATTGTCGAACAAATCCAAGCCAATATCATCGGAGCAGCAACCGCGATCCTCATCGTCCTTACCCTTGGCAACGATCCGTTCGTGATTGGCTTTACCACCATCCTAGTCATCGGGATGTGCATCAAACTGAACATGAACCAAACGACGATGATGCTAGCCGTTGTCGCGGTAATCGCCATCATGGAATCAACGGAAATGGAATTCATCACTTTCGCCTTCATGCGTTTTTCCTCTTTGACGCTAGGGATTCTGGCAGCGTTTGTCGTCAATCTGTTTTTTCTGCCGCCCAAATATGAAACAAAGCTGTTTCAAAAAATTGACCGCACCACTTCCGACATTTTGCAGTGGCTCCGTGTCACAACCAGGCATTTATCAGACGAGCCGGCGCTCAAAGGGGAAATCGAACGTATCCAAGATGAAATTCGCTACATTGATCAAACATACATTCTTTATACCGAGGAACGGACCTATCTAAAAAAGAACCAATACAGCAAGGCACGTAAACTGATTGTGTTCCGCCAGTTGATCGCGTGTACGAAGAAATCGTTCGATGTCCTTCAAGCCTTCAACCGTCTCGGCGAAAAAATCGAGAGCATCCCGAAGAACTTTCAGGATGCGCTCGTCCAAGAGCTTGATAAGGTTATTCATTCCCATGAAAAATTGATATTAAGTTCGATGGGGCGTATTCGAAAGGACCACAAAGAAACATTGCGGCTGATCAGCGAGCCTGATTTGCTGCGGCTTGTCGAGGCATTGATCCACGTGTATCAAGAGGAGGAAGAAGAACGACTGATCTTTTTGCCGCTCGCGTCCCAGCTGATGGAATACCATCACGAACTGAAACATTTACGGCGCCTACTGAAAAGCTACCAGCAATACCACCAGGATGAAAAATTCAACGTGACGCCTGAATACAAAAAATAGAGCTTGGGACAAAAGCATCGTGACCAAAGTGAAAACCGAACGATTCACCATTCGTTCGGTTTTTTTGATGAGCAAAAAGCAAAACGTTCCACCCTATGAAAAGTGCAACTTTCCACTCCGGCAAGGTACTTCGCTTTCCGCGGGCACGGCTTCAGCTAACTTGGCAAAGTATACCGCTTTGCCAAGTGGATCTTCAGCTCGCGCTCATCCCGCTGGAGTCTGCGTACCTTGCCTCCGTTAGATGAGTTACTTTTCTTCTTGTGTGATTTCCGTGTTGCCTATTACCGTTACAGGTAGAAAGCTGAGCTGCATGGAAACCGTTTTTTTATGCCATTGTCCAATTTCTAAAGAATAAAGGACCGCCATGCTGATTTTTCGTCTTCATCACTGTTTAGATACCTATCAACCAATAGAAGAATACGGTCCATCTTGTCTTTTTCATGTGGACATCAGCCCAGGAACGTAGCGGAGGCAAGATACGGAGACTCCAACGGGAACAGCACGAGCTGAAAATCCCGCAAGAAAGCGGTTGGTGCTTTCTGAGGAAGTTGAAGCCGTGCCCGTGGAACGCGTAGTATCTTGCCGTAGCGATTCGAAGCACGCATCAAACAACAGGGTAAAAGGAAGTTTATCGAACATCCAAATAAAAACCGAACGAATTTGATTGACAGTTAGAATTCGCTCGGTTTTTGCTTTGGTGGCCATGCTTTTGTCCAGGCCTCTGTTTTTATGTTCCCAAATATTCGGTTGTCGTCGAGTCATCAAGCTGCTGTACCTGATAAAGATTGTAGTAGTTACCTTTCAGGTTCATCAGCTCATGGTGTGATCCTTCTTCCTTGATTTCTCCGTTTTCGATTAGCACGATTCTATCGGCGTGGGTGATGGTCGACAGCCGGTGGGCGACGATAAAGGTCGTCCGGTTGGATGCCAGTTTTTCGAGCGCCTCCTGGATCAAATGCTCACTTTCCAAATCGAGCGCGGAAGTCGCTTCATCCAATATAAGGATCGGCGGGTTTTTCAAAAATACCCGGGCGATGGCAATCCGCTGTTTTTGTCCGCCGGAAAGCTTGACCCCGCGTTCCCCGACCATGGTGTCATAGCCGTCGGAAAGCCCCATGATGAATTCATGGGCGTTGGCCGCTTTGGCTGCCCGGATGACTTCTTCATCGCTGGCATACGGGTTGCCCATCCGAATATTCATGGAAATCGATTCGCTGAACAAAATATTGTCCTGCAGCACCATGCCGATTTTGTCCCTCAGGGAACGTGCTTCAACATCACGGATATCGGTCCCATCTATTTTGATGCTTCCTCCGGTGACATCGTAAAATCGCGGAATCAAGCTGATCAGCGTCGACTTTCCGCCGCCGCTCATTCCGACAAACGCTATTGTTTCACCTTTTTTCACATCTAGGGACACATCGTGAAGAACGAGCGCTTCCTCGTCGGTGTATTTAAACTGGACTTGATCGAATTTTACATCGCCGTGCACTTCTTTTAACTGCTTGGCATCCGGTTTGTCGATGATATCATAATCTTCATCTAAGAATTCAAACACGCGGTCCATCGACGCAATCGACTGTACCAGCACGGTCGAGGAACTGATCAAACGCCTGAGCGGACTGTACACCCTGTCCATGTAACCGACGAAAGCAGCCATCGTTCCTACGGTAAGTCCGCCTGTGATCGCAAAATATCCTGCAAACCCAATAACGAGAAGTGGTGCCAAATCGGTGATCGTATTGGTCACTGCGAAGGTTTTTGCGTTCCACGAGGTATGCTGGAGTGCTTTGTCCAGGAAGTTCGAGTTTTGCTGGTCGAACTGTTCTTGTTCATAATCTTCAAGCGCAAAGCTTCGTGTCACCGGCATCCCCTGCACGCGTTCATGCAAGTGGCCCTGTACCTGGGCAAGTGCTTGGGAGCGGTCTCTGGTCAGGCTGCGCAGTCTCCCGTAAAACAACTTGACGGCAAATCCATAAAACGGGAACAACGCCACTGCCACAAGGGTGAGCCAAACATTCATCGTCAGCATGATCGCAATCGCGATCAAAATCGTGATCATATCCAGCCAAATATTCATCAGACCAGTCATGACGAAGTTTTTGGTCTGTTCGACGTCATGAATGACGCGAGAAATAATTTCCCCTGTCTTCGTCTGTGAATAGAAACGCAAACTCAATTTCTGTATGTGGTCAAACAGCTTATCTCTGATATCGTATAAAATCTTATTTCCTGTCCACTGGGCCAGATACTGCCGGATATACTCAATCGGCGGCCGGGCCACCAGAAAGACGACAAAGGCTCCGCCCATGAGCCAGAATAATTCGGACAGCTTCTCCGAATTCGTCAAGTCGTCGGCGCCAATAATATTATCGATTACATACTTAACTATCAACGGCATTAATAATGGAATGCCGAATTTGACAATCCCGATCAGCACCGTCCAAAGAATCCTCCATTTATAAGGCCAGACAAACGCCATGTACCTTTTTATACTATCCAAGGTGTCCACCTCTCTCTCTGTTGCTGTATCTTGTTTATCTTTAACCTGCCCTGGCATAATCAAACGCTTTTTATCCAGATGGCCGCCGGCACGGTTCTATTATGTGCCGCTTACACATATAAGAAGCACAGCTAACATCGCCTTAGGAAGCGCGCAATTTTCTCTGAAGGATAATCAACTTCCTAGGAACATGAGTGACTTTACTGGAAAGTTGAGCGACTTCGGCACTAAGTAGAGCGACTTTACCGGAAAGGTGATCAACTCTCAGGAACATGAGCGATTTTACTTTAAAGTTGAGCGATTTCGGCACTAAGTAGAGCGACTTTTCCCGAAAGATGATCAACTCCCAGGAACATGAGCGATTTTACTGGAAAGTTGAGCGACTTCGGCACTAAGTAGAGCGACTTTTCCCGAAAGATGATCAACTCTCAGGAACATGAGCGATTTTACTTTAAAGTTGAGCGACTTCGGCACTAAGTAGAGCGACTTTTCCCGAAAGATGATCAACTCTCAGGAACATGAGCGACTTTACTGGACAGTTGAGCGATTTCGGCACTAAGTAGAGCGACTTTTCCCGAAAGATGATCAACTCCCAGGAACATGAGCGACTAACTCTAAAAAAGTAAAAGCATAAAACGCAAGAAAAACCTTGCCGCCCGTATTGGAGACAAGGATTTTCGATCCTATTCCTGTTTTTCAGAAAAAAGAAAGCCTACCGGTAGGTTAAATACCGTTCATACCATTGATCGACGAATTCGGGCGCGAACGGTCCCTTGCGCTGTCTGATCCAATGAATGAGATATTCTACGTGATTCCATAAAATCCGGTCGACTACCTTTGGGTAATTCATTTCCCGTCTATGCTGCTCGTATTCGTCTTCATCCAGCAAATTAAACGTCATATCGGGGAACACTTTGATATCCAAGTCATAATCGATGTACTTCAACGCTTCTTCATCAAAAACAAATGGAGAGCTGATGTTGCAGTAATAATAAATACCATCATTGCGCAGCATGCCTATCACATTGAACCAATACTTGGAATGAAAATAACAAATTGCCGGTTCCCTTGTTATCCATGTCCGTCCGTCGCTTTCCTTGACCAGGGTTCGATCATTAGCTCCTATCACAACGTTTCGCGTGCCCTTTAACACCGTACTGCTTTCCCAAACGCGATGGAGCTGGCCATTGTGCTTATAGCTTTGGATTTGCATTTTCGAACCAGGTTGCGGGCCAGCCATCCTATCTTCCTTTCTTTTTTTAAAAAGTATTTTTTGTTTACTAATTCAATTATAACGATAAAAAAATCTAAATGGAAATGATAGACTGCAGGCAGTAATGAAGTTTGTCCGCAACTCCCCTTCGAGCACAAACAAAAGGAGCTCTCACGGTGAGAGAGCTCCTTTTTGTCTGAATTATTCGGGGGTTAAAAAGTTACTTCTTTTTTGCTTGAGATTGTTGGTTTTGCTTTCTTACTTGCTGAGCGTCAGTTTCAGAAGCAAACTCTGTACCAAACTGGCCAGCTTGGCCTGCTTGAGCTCCTGCTTGTCCTGCTTGGCCGCGGGCAGCTTTTTGGTTTTGCTTTCTTACTTGCTGAGCGTCAGTCTCAGAAGCAAATTCTGTACCAAACTGTTGACCTTGTGCAGCTTTTTGGTTTTGTTTTCTAACTTGTTGAGCGTTAGTTTGGCTTGGGTTATTGTTTTTAGCCATCTCATATCACCTCCGCACCCATTAATTTCTCCAACAGGCGGGATGTTATCCGGAGGAATCCGGCAAGAAACTTATCCAATTGGACCAGTAATTTCCAAGCAGGAATAAAAACGTCCTAGACGTCCTAAAATAAGTGGAGAGCGCTCATTCTGTGTGTTTCAGCATTTTTTGGTGGGAAACCGGAAACGGATACTGCTCCAGCGCTTCCGCTGCAACAAACCGGCTTGAATCGCGGACCAGGTTTCCTCCTGTGACCTCCGCTTCCATGACTTGGACATCCCAAATTAAGTGGGAAAACACATGCTTGATCTCGTCAACCTGCCCGCTAATTTCGATGTCGACACCGTACACCTGGCGGAACCATTGGGCGGCATGCTCTTCATCTGTTTCAGCTAACGGTGCCATCGGAAACTGCCAAAGGCTTGCGAGCAAACCGGTTTCCGGTCTTTGTTCGATCAAATAATTACCCTGTTTGTCCTTTACAAGGAACGCAAAGTAACCAACCTGTTTTTGTTTTTTGGCTTTGGTTTTCACCGGGAGGTCCTGCTGGATACCTTCGGCGAACGCCCGGCAGTGGCTCTGAACGGGACAGAGCATACAGGAAGGGGTGGTCGGCGTACAGACAAGCGCCCCCAGCTCCATCAGCCCCTGGTTAAAAGCGGACGGATCCTCATGCGAAATGATCGCTTTAACGGCGGATTCAAATGTTTTTCTTGTTTTCGGCTTGGCGATATCTTCATCAATCAAAAGCACCCTCGACAACACGCGCATGACATTGCCGTCGACAGCCGGCTCCGGCTGATCGTAGGCAATACTGAGGATTGCCCCTTTGGTGTACGGTCCGACGCCTTTTAGGGCACCAAGCTGTTTTGCATTTTCCGGCACTTTACTGTCATAGGACGCAGCGACTTCCTTGACTGCGTTTTGCAGATTCCGCGCACGGGAATAGTAACCTAGACCTTCCCACGCTTTCAATACTTCCTGCTCGTCTGCTTCTGCCAGATCATCAAGTGTCGGGAATTTTTTCATAAAGCGTTGGAAATAAGGAATAACGGTATCTACTTTGGTTTGCTGAAGCATGATTTCGGATACCCATACTTTGTAAGGGTCTTTATTTTCACGCCAGGGAAGCTGACGCTGTTCCTGATAAAACCAATTGATCAGATCGGCTTGAAATCCAGCCGTATCGAAATGATTGATCGTTTCTTCAACTTGTTCGTTTTTCATTGTTTTTCATCCTTCGTGGTACAATATCATTAGCACGATCTAGCGCATGCTCAGGTCATGTGGTTGAAAAAGAGATTCGTATCAGCGGAAAACTGCAATTGTTTTCATCTCATACCAACAATCTTTACAATAAAACCAAAGATTCAAACCTGTGCAGGCGTAATGCCTGCTTGAAACGTGATATACACAAGCAGTTCATCTGCTTTATACTACTATTAACTGATTAAAGGAGGGCCGTACTGAATGGATACTGGAACCCACATCGTCATGGGGGTTGCGCTCGGCGGCCTGGCTACACTTGATCCGGCCGTTCAACAAGATCCTGCTTTGTATAGTGCCGTCATGATCGGCACATTAGTCGGATCACAAGCACCCGATTCGGATACCATTTTAAAATTGCGAAATAATGCTGTTTATATACGACATCATCGTGGGGCTACCCACTCACTTCCGGCAGTCCTGTTTTGGGGAGTTGCCGTTGCAGGCCTCATTCACGTATTTATGCCGGACGTCAGTTTTCTGCATTTATGGGTGTGGACCTTTCTGGCGGTGATCCTTCATGTTCTTGTCGATGTCTTTAATGCGTATGGCACCCAGGCTTATCGGCCGTTCACACGAAGGTGGGTCGCCTATGGATTTATCAATACGTTCGACCCGTACATTTTTACAATGCACGTCATTGGTATTGTCGCATGGATACTAGGAGCTGACCCTGGTTATACATGGCTGCTCATTTATTTCGTGATTTTTCTCTATTATATCAAACGGTATCTCGACAAACGGGAAATCGTCAAGAAGGTGAAGCATCATATTCCGGACGTGGAACAAATCGTCACATCGCCTACGATGAAACAAAACATTTGGCGGATTGCCGTAACGGCAAAAGACCGTTTTTATGTAGGCAGGGCCGAAAACGGCCATATTGAATTCATTGACGAGTTTGAAAAAAAGCCGCTGCCGGAAGATGAATTGACAGATATGGCCTTGCAGGACAAAAATATTTCTGCATTCCTGTCTTTCTCACCGGTACACCGTTGGGAAATCAACTACTTTGATGACTTTACCGAAGTACGGTTTATTGACCTGCGCTATCGTTCAAAAGGGCATTATCCTTTTGTCGCGGTTGTCCAGATCGATGACAATCACCGGATTATGACTTCCTACACGGGCTGGATATTTTCCGAGAAAAAGCTTCAGCGCAAACTGGTGATCGAGGATTCTCCCTCCCCTTTCACGTGATAAGAAAATCGAAAGGGCCTTTTACCCCTGAAAAGCTTAAGAAAAACGGAAGGCTGGAAATCCCTTTATCGGGTACCAGCCTTTATTTATTTTCGCTATTGTTTTTGCGCTCGAACATCCTTGCGTATTTCGGATTATTGGCCAGAAACTCGTGCAGTCGCGGACCATATTGATCGATCCAGCGTAGTACGATCTGCTCGGTGACGTCTTTTCCCTGATACTTTTCTCCGGCTTTCGCCCGAGTGGTGTCAAAGTCCTCCCAAAGCAGTTCTACCCATGTTCTAGCTTCGTCACGGCTCAATTGTTGATTAGTTTCGGCAAGTCGTTCTGCCAGCCGCTCAAACCGTTCTTGCATGTCACTCACCCTTTATCAAAGAGAATCGCGTAAGTTCCGGCATCTGGTGATGCGGTCCGTACCGGTAATTATTGTACCACATAAGCTCCCTGGTTACGTAAAAACTACGAATGCGCAGCTTTCAGACAGCGCACAATGGATTGACGGGACGGAGGGGATGCGAATGCGGAATAAAAAGTACGGTTTACCTGATATGCGCATGGACAGCAAACCGCGCGCCAAAGGGCGATACAGTCCGAAGCGGGCGGATGGCTCGATCAACACCGAACCACAGGAACGCATGAAAAATTCTGCACACCGCTGAGGAGGAAACAGCTATGGCCAGAAAGCCATTTGCCGAAAATCTCTACCAGGATCCTTTTCAATCACCACGGGCAAACCCGAAACGTGCCAGCCAACAAGTGAACGGTGAAACCCGTAAAAGCCAAAAGGACATCATCATGGATGTGCTCAAGAAAAAAGGCTGACATACAGCAGTCCCTGCCATATGGCGGGGACTGTCCCTTTCCTGCTTAATCCAATTTTTTTCCGAGCATCGAAATCGGGATCGCTTCCTGTTTCTCCACCATTTCACCTAACAGGTTGATCCGGTTGCCCCAGGCAAACCTGCCATTGATATAACTGATTTTGAAGGTATGGCCCGGATCCTGCTGCAATTCATAGGTTTCCCCTGCAGCATAATCCTCCGGGTTCATCATATATGCCAGCGCCATCTGTATTTTTCTTTCATGGATGGCGAATTCACTTACGTTACCCAATTGCTCTGCTTTTTGCGCTTTTTCTTTCAAAGCTGCCACTTCCTCCCGAAGTTCTCCCACGGTGTACTCACTGTATCTCTTCTCCACTCTCGATAACCTCCCCCACACTTGATGCATTTCCTACTTCTGTTTCCATTTTACCGCATTGTCCGTTGACCACAAAATATCTTTTACTTTGCCGATTCTTCCATCCGCTTTCCTCCTCTTATTTACACTACCCATACCGACTGGTAATATATAGTGAAAATCACCGTAGAAGGATTAAAGATTTCACTTTGAGCTCGTTCTAGTTGTTGCAAAAATTTAAAAACGGACTGCACATGAGAGGAGGAAAATCATGTTTTATACCCTCGTATTCCTGTTAATCATGTTCATCATTCTGTTCACCCAACAGTCTAATGGGCGCTTGCGGACAGGTGCATTGATGTTTGCGTTTTTCGGAGGTATCTGGCTGAAACAATGGAAAGACAAGGATCCATCTATGCTTTATTTTTCCGTCTCCCTTGCCGGGCTCGCTTACTACCTTTTTCACTATTGGAAATGGAAACGAAGCAGTACACAAACAAAGCGAGAAGCTTCCTGACTACAGTGAATCATTCTGTCTATATTTGTAATCGTTTATTTACACTATTAATGATCGGACCCTTTCTTCCTCAAATCCCCTTTGTCTGAATGCGCTTGCAAACTGTATAATCGAAATTGGTTATATACATAAGCGCCAGATTGGCGTAAAAGGAGCCAAAACTATGCTCAAACTTTTTGTCACCGATCTTGATGGTACATTGCTTGGAAAGGAAAATCATATTCTGCAGGAGGACATCGACGCTATTGCCGGTCTGGTAGATAAGGGCGTGGAATTTGCTGTTGCTTCCGGAAGAATGGACCGCGATATTCTCGAAGTATTTAAACAGGTTAACCAAACGGGGCACCGGGTCAGCCAGAACGGCAGCTTCGTTTATCATGGGCAAGATGGACTGGTACACACCGAAACATTTCCCGAAGCATTGAGCCGGCGTCTGCACCAGGCGATAGCGAAGTATCCTGTCGTTTATTCTGTATCTACAGCGGATGATGTATATGTAGCAGAAAAAACGCCGGAAATCGAAGCGTTCGAGCACTTGCTTTATTTTCCTGTCAAAGAGGAGAAACGGCTGGAAGCTTATTACGGCGAGACCGTGTTCCCTGCCAAATTCACCATTCACGGCGAAACCGAAGACATCCTCAAAATCAAACAAGAAATCACGGAAGAATTCGGTCCGGTCATGGAGAGTTATCTGTCCGATGCCCATTGTGTCGATTTCGTTCCTAAAGGAATCAGCAAAGCACTCGGCCTGCAACGCCTCATTGAAAAGCTAGGTATTACCGCAGAGGAGATTGCTGTGATCGGCGATTCTTTCAACGATGTGCCAATGCTGGAAATGACACCATACAGCTACGCGATGTCGACTGCGCATCCTGAAGTCCAAAAAACCGCAACTCGTGTCGTCGATCACGTCCACCAGGCAATAAACGATTTGAAAGAACGCGGGATTTATTGAAGGACACCAGCAGCCCGCGGAATTCCGCAGCTGCTTATTAACCCTTTTCATATAATCCCTGGTGGTCGTTCGTAGATTGTATTAGCCAAGAGTAGGAGATACTAAAAAAATGGCCGCCATAGAAAACCAGGCTGTAAATAGCACAGCCTGGTTTTATTCTGCTTCTTCCACATATTCTTCGATAAAGCGATCGATTTCTTCGAACCCAAAGCCCTTCCGGTAAAGTGCACCCTTCAGCTTTTGTTTGAGCTGCAGCCCTTCGTCTTTTTTCGCATACTTGCGCAGCAGCTTTTCTCCCTGGTAAACGACCGCCTGCCATTCAGCATCGTTATCGTCGTCGGTGTCCACTTCCGCCAGCACATCTTTGATGACATCGCCGGTAAATCCTTTTTGCATCAATGTTTTCTGCACATTTTGCAGCTGTTCGCGGAACGACTTCCTGCCGTCGAGTTTCATCTTTTTCTCCATCCATTTCAACGCCTTGTTATACTGATCCTGATAGGTATAAAGCTGAATCGCTTCTTCGACAATCGCAGCGGATACGCCTTTATCCAGCAGTTCTTTTTTGACGAGCAACGGCCCTTTGCTCGTCGTATTCTTTCGGGTCCGTACAAGGGAAGCAGCAAACTCCCGGTCATCAAGAAACCCTTCCCTTACCAGTCGGTCGATGACTACCGGAATTTGTTCTGGTTCGACTTCTTTTTTGACTAGATAATCGTGAATTTCCTTTTTGGAGCGCATTCGATAGCTTAAATAGTTCAATGCCAGGGTAAAGGACTTGTGGATGTTATCTTTTTCAATCAGCGCGTTAATTGTCGGCTCGTCCAGTTCCATTCCTTTGCGCAGCTGGAAGGAAATCAAGATATCCTCGTCGACGCTGAATGCGTATGCATCTTTGTTATTTCGGTCAAGGAAAATATTATAGCGGTGTTTGTTTTTCTTCTGTGTGGTTATCCGGGATATAGTTGCCAACGGGATTCACCTCCACTCTTCATTTTAGCACGGAAGGAAATCACACACACGCATCGAAACATCGTATAATAAAGATATCTTACTCTTACATACTAAAGGAGGCCATGATATGAACGTTGCAATTACGGGAGGAACAGGATTTGTCGGTCGTCATCTAATCAACCAGCTTGTCGAAAGAGGGAGCCATGTCTACGTATTGACGCGTCATCCGGAAAACCACCGCAACACGGATTCGGTTACCTATATTGGATGGCTGCAGGAACACAGCGAACCGGAAGCCGAACTGCCGGCACTCGATGCGTTTGTCAATTTAGCAGGCGACTCGATTTTTGGTTATTGGACGGAAGAAAAAAAGCAAAAAATCATGAACAGCCGCCTGAAGTCTACCGAAGAGGTAATCCGGCTTCTCCGGACACTGCCGGAAAAGCCCCATGTTCTGGTCAATGGTTCGGCAATGGGGTACTACGGTACATCCACCACCCAAGCTTTCACAGAAAAAACGGTAGAACCGGGCGATGATTTTCTTGCAAACGTTGCAGCCCAGTGGGAAGCCAAAGCAGCGGAAGCCGAAACGCTCGGCGTCCGCACGGTTTATGCGCGATTCGGTTTGATTCTTGGCCGCCAGGGTGCCCTGCCGTTGATGTCACTGCCTTTCAAACTAATGGCAGGTGGCAAGGTCGGAAGCGGCGAGCAGTGGGTTTCCTGGATTCATATCGATGATGTAATCGAATTGATCCTGTTCGCCCTCGACACCGACGAAATAAGCGGCCCCCTGAACGTCACCGCTCCAAAGCCGCAGCGCAATAAAGATTTCAGCGAAACCTTGGCAAAGGTGCTCAACAGGCCTTGCTGGCTGCCTGTACCCGAAAAACTGATGAAGACAGCACTGGGAGATATGAGCGAGCTGGTACTAAAAGGTCAGACTGTACTCCCTGCAGCAGCTCAAGCCCATGGGTATGCCTTTCAATATCCGTATCTGGAACCGGCATTACGCGATATATTTTCTGCATAAACCGCCCACCTGCATGCAGCACGCTCCGAGTGCGAAAAAGTTGTCGGATATTGCCTGAAGATTTTTGTTCCCTTTTTGCAAATTTTTGTGTACTATATTCTTGTAAAAAGCGGCTGTATTTTCCCATCTGTACAAAGGGAATAAAAATAGAAAATGGGAAGGCAAATGGTGCGCCACCAGTTTGACTGGTTCTAGTGGGTTCGATTCCCACCCCGAATTTTTGTTGGTAGTTGATAAAAATTCGAGGGTGAGGCGGACCACTAGCGATTCCTAGTGTTACTTTCATCCTCTCCACTAATAGGAGGGATTTTTTTTATGCTGAAAAAACGAGACTTACACGAGGTGCCCCAATTATTCGAACTGATGAGCCATCCGAAGGTGTTTCCATACGTCCGCCACAAAGCATTTTCGATGGATGAATTTTACTTTTTGACTAAACAGACAATCGAACAGGAAGAAGCCGGCATGCTGTTGTCGCGCACGATTCTGGATGAGTACCAGCAGCCGATCGGCACCATCAATTTATTTGATATGAGCGATAACAAAGGCTTTCTGGCAACATGGATCGGCCAGCCCTTTTTTGGCAAGGGCTACAACCGGATTGCCAAAGAGCAATTTTTGGAAGAAGTATTCACCTTGCACGGGATGGAAGCGGTGTTTATCAAAATCCGCCAGACTAACGAACGTTCGATGCGGGCTGCCCTGAAGCTGCCATACCTTCTCTCTGGACAATCCGCCTACCCGGATGTTTATCAAGCCATTAATGCGCACTATGATGTTCCCGTGTACGATTTGTTTGTCATCACTCCGACAAGCTATTTCCTCCATCATCAGCCGGTCGAAGTAAGCGAAGGGGAAGCCGTCGTATAAAGGAAGCGTTTTGGGAAACGCTAGAGGAAAAGCCTGTATCTTCCCTTTGGACGGCGGGCGATTCGAAAGCGAGGGATTCGATGAGCAATAAGCGAGGCGTCAACGATCCAAAGAACACGTTATCTAAAACCCAGCAAGTGCTATATCAAAAAGAATTCAAGACAGCAGATCGAATGTATGCTGAAACAAAAAAGCGGGTTTAAGTTTGTCCAGGCAGGGAAAACCTTCACTGTAGCCCAGTAAATTGTGGGCAAAGGTTATCCACATGGTTGTGCACAGTGTTGATAAGTGTCTGAAATAGTTGAAGTAATTAAACTTTGATTGTTGATGAAAATCTTATTAACTTTTTACCAATTATTGTGGATAATGTGGAAAATATCCACAAACCGTGTGTATAACCGGTTTGATTTGTGGATAAGCTTGTTAATAAGAGATTGTCCTACTCCAAACGTTTTCCCGATTCCTCCCCTTTTCGGTTAAGAGTTCGACAATCTGAAAAAAGAAGGCTTTCGCCAGTAAATTGGCGAAAGCCTTCTTTTTTTAAGGAGAACCAAGTGGGTGGGTCGGCATCTCAGCTATACCAGTTTTTTTATGTAAAGGATAAATCTCCGTCTATTCGCCTGCCCAGCAGCTCACGCGCACTTCGCAATGCTTCAGCAGCTGTTTCACCAAAACCGTAACCCGCTGCAATACCGGCACATTCCAATTCCAATGCTGCCTGCCAAACCGCTGTCTTTGTCGTACCTGGAAGCATGACGGTGAGCGTCCCTTCCAGCTCCTGTTTCACCGACACCTCTGCGCTGTCCATTCTCAATCCATTCACCAGCCATTCCGCCATATTCTTACCTTCTTCTGGGTATAAAGCAAGACAGCCAATCATCCTTTACTTCCTCCTTTTGTTCTATTTGGTAACATTTTACTACATGTTCACTAATAGAACAACGGTTTCCGCACTTTTTCTACTAATAATGTTACGATAACGATTAACAAATACGAGTTGCGAGTGATTGCCGGATGAACTATGAACAACTAGCATACAATTTGAAATATTACCGCGAACAATCGGGCTGGACACAGAAGCAGCTGTCTGAAAAAATGAATGTTTCCCGCTCTGTCGTAACCAAATGGGAAAATGGCACCGTCCTCCCCGATCTCAAATCCATCATTAAACTTAGCAGAATTTTTGATATATCCGTCGATCTGATTGTCGGCATCGATACACCACGTGAAGACGTACTAAAGGAGTTCAATCGACTGTATAACTCTACAGGCGAAGCCATTGACGAGGAGACCCTGGAAATTTTCGACTACATAATCAAACACCCGCAATTCAAGCAGCAGGTGAAACAGATGAAGGACCTTCCCGTTAAAAGACAGAAGGCGATTCACCGGATGATTGCCAGTATGGTCGAGGAATTCAGCCGGGTATAACGGTATCGGAAGAAAAGCTGGCCGCCTGCCCGTTCCGATAAAAAATCAGACGCCTGGCGAACCTGTAGGCGATGACGAAGGCATGTCGCATTTATACTTCGTTCTTGAAAATTAAAGGTTGCAATGATCCACCCTAAAACGTCATTATGGCGTTTTTTTTACACAGAGGGTGGAGTAAAACGGCGAAGGATTGGCGCCGAAGCTCAACAGCAGATTAGATTGCAATGTAGGCATGAACGGCTTTCCCTCCACTCTTCGCTCTCTTTTCATCTTCATAATCCACATGAACAGCTTTTTCTGGTTTTCCCATCCACTTTCTCCGCTTTAAAATAAAAAAAGCCCGGTTTCCCGGGATTATTTATGATTATCCTGTTTTTTATCGAATTTTTCGAATACCTTGTTGACAACATTATCTTTTTCTTTCTTCTCTGCCTCTTCCTGTTCAAATAGAACCCGGTCATTGTCCGGCAGTTTGAAATACTCTTCTCTACGGGACTGTTCATCCTTCAAAGCCATTTGCTTCCTGCCCCTCTCCTTTTATTTGCCATCCGGGAAAACGGCTGCAGTGGTTAAAACGGCTGGTTAATTTCCGGATCATAATAATTTTTCCGTTTGATCCAGACGAAACCGTCTCCCTTGGTGATCACAGCAACATCAATCGGCGGTCCGACGGATTCCGTCGCTCTCGTCAGCCTCTTCTTGAAGGAAGTAAGATTGACCAGAGCTTCTGCCATTTCCGCCAGTTCTTCTTTCGGAAGCGACCTGACGATGCCGAGCAACGGCCTAACATATTGATCCTGCTGATATTCTTCCACTGAATCTTTGATCGACTCATATAGTTCATTACCCATTTTCTTCATGGTTCTAACCTGTTCCGTCGAAAACTTGATATTCAACTGCTTCTGAATATGTTCATGATAATCTCCAAGCACCCGGTCGATGATGCCGAACATTGCGTCTTCCATGTTCGGTTCTATTCCGCCCATAAAGGAATCGACCATTTCTCTTTGAGCAAACGCCGTGATGCTTGCTGTACCTGCCTGTTTATCATTGGTATAGGTGATTTTCCTTTCCCGGAGCTTTTTGTATTTCAAATTTCCGAACACAAACCCTTCCAGTCGATATTCGAGCAAATGGGGGAAAATCTCTTTATCACCGTATCCTGCAATGACAAGACCAGTGCTGCCTACGCTGAAGAAATCCTTTTTGACCGCTTCGAAGGCTAGTCTGGTCAGCTTTTCTTCGAGCGAGTCAGGTACCGTGTAAACAATCAGTTCTTGTTTGATTTCCGATATGACGTGTTGAAACTTTTCCTTGAATGGGGCATACTCGATCTCCAGAAATTCTTTCTCCATTTCCGCATACGTTGTCGTCTGTTTTTCAACTTCCATAATAAGTAGCTCGGTGACTTTTTCGTCGGTGACGTCTTCCCCTTCGCTTTTTCGGCTGTTGACATCTTCTTCGACATCGCGGACTATTCGTTTTAGGAGATCTGAAAAGGTCCTATGTATGATGATCTCTTCAATATCCTCTGCTTTAAACCGGTCATCCCGGTTCAAAAAAGAAATAAAATCAGCAAAATAATCGCTGACATCATCAAAAGTACGGTCTTTTAGTTCCGCTCGATAAGATTTGATGATGACCTCCCAAGGAACTTCCATAAAAGAAGCTGCACCATATACCATAAATCCGATGGAATGATGCCTGGATAGGGAAAAAAGCTTGTTGGCAGAGTTATACACCTTCTGCACACCTTCCCTGCCGCTCGTCACAGCACTGTCGGCAGCAAGCGACATGCCCAGCTTGTTCATGATGGTCACTTCTGCAGTCATCTACTTCACGCCTTTCCCGATAAACTTTTTTCTATTTTATATATCCCAATCAAAACGGGTCGAAACGTTAAGGGCAGTACGACAAAAAATGTATAAGCATCTGGATTGCTACCAAACATAGGGAATAATTGGTATGGAGAATGACCTGTAAGTTGTTTCTCCTACTATATGACTAATCTATTGTGCTTTTCTGCGTCAAAAGATACAATTGTCCGAGGAAAAGGCCGTTTGCCTTACATTCAAATCGGGAAATGTTATAATTGAGTACGGGACTGGAAAATAACGTTCGGTCCTTAGCTAAAAGGAATGACAACAATGGATAAGAAATCAATCGAAGCAGAAATTGCCAGCTATACTGGAAAGCTATTCAGAGAAAATTTCGGCAAAGGCCCATCATCCATTTATGTTTCGTTTGTCCGGCCATTTATCACCATTCATCTTCGTGATTTTCTGGCACCAATGGAAAAAGTGCTCGTCAAACAAAACAACAATTTAAAGGTTCAAGAAACACGGGATTTGTTGATGCAGGAACTGCTTCCTGATATCAAGGCGACCATCCGGACAACGGCAAAAGTGGAAATCAGCAATATTTATTACGACTGGTCTTTGGAAAACAAGACCGGCATCATTATTGCAGAGATGGCAGAAAGAGAAATGGAAAACGATAATGACTATTTAAGCTATCCAAGCCGGGAACAGGTGCATGAGGAAATTGTCCGCTTCAGTGAAAAGGCGCAAAAGGCTCCGCGCAGCTTGCATTCACTGATGCTGAATCCGAGGACACTGGTAATCGTCCGGGAAGGAATCCTGGTACGGATTGAAAAGGAACTGATAGCTGCCGGATTCGAGGAACAGTTGAAGCTGTCCAAACGCCGGCTGGAAAAAAGTTTACTGAATACTGATTTGCTGGAATCGTTGCTTGGAGTCCAAATCGAGGACGTGTTCGCCGATTGGGACTTCTCCTTGGATAAAGGCTATATCATTATTATAATGAAACCAGAAAAATAACAGGTGGAAATGAGCTGGATGCTGAAAGCCAGACATAAGCCGGAAAGGAATGAACTCCTTTTCGGCTTTTTATTTTGTAAATTTTTCCAATCTGTATAGCAAAACAATCCATTCGACGGTTCCATATGTTAAACTGGGGGAGTAGATAACGTGTATAAAGTAACCGGGTTAGTAAAAGGCGGCATACGAATAGAGTTTTATCAAGATAATAAGGAGCTGCTATTCGACACATACGACGAGGCAGCTGCCTTTATTGAGAAAGCAAAACGAGAAAATACGCTGCCTGATAACTATCAGTTGCTTATTGAGGAAGTCGCCAGGTAATTTTACCGGTGTGAATGAAACTTTTAGCAGATAGCTTTCGTATACTTAGTAAACCGCACTAACAAGGACGTGTTTACATGTATACCCAAGAACTACAGCAGAAGGCCTCAGCGAACTTAGAAATTTTTGACGAACTGAAAGCAAAGTTGAAATGGAAAGTTTCAGACCAGCGGATACTGATGATGGCCGCTTCCATGTATGTTGTAAACGGGAAAACGTTTGATTACGGAAGATTTGTCCGCCTAGCTGACTATATAAAACAGGAAGTGGGGATGTTTTCCTCGCTGAAATCTCATTCCAGATTCACCATTGCCGCGATGCTCGATGTCCGGTTTGCGAATCCCCGGGAAAAATTCCAGGAATTGCGCAGGATATATAAAAGGCTGATAGAGACAGGGTTCCGTCGCGGAATCTTCACCTATATTTCCGCCATGGTCCTGCTTTCCCATGCAAAGGAAAACGGCGATTTCAGCGATGACATTCTCAAGACGGATGCGATGTTCCAAAAGATGAAGGACGAGCACAGTTTTCTTACCTCCAGCAGTGATTATCCACTGGCAGCACTGCTGGCTCAAAACGATGGCACTGTAACGGAATTGACCGACCGGACAGAAGCGTATTACGAGCGGCTGAACAACCAGGGGTTCCGCAAGGGGAATGACTTACAGTTTCTCAGTCATATCCTGACATTGGATGAGCATGTCGATGTGGATTTGCTTGTCGAGCGTACATCCCATATTTATCAGGCTTTTGGACAGGCAGGAATTAAACAGAAAACCAAGTTTTATCCGGAGATGGGCATGCTGGCACTGCTGCCGGAGGATCTCGTCGAGTTGGATGTCATCAGTCAAATTATCGATGAGTTAAACAAACACAAGTCATTCCGTTGGCAAAAGGATATCACGACCATCCTAGCCATCAATTTGTTCATGAGCGAAAAGCTCGCAGATTCATCCCTGCTGGAAACAAGCCTTTACACCACGATGGAAACCGTTATACAGGCACAACAGGCAGCCATGCTTGCAGCTGTTGCAGGAGCCTCAGCTGCGGCTGCCTCAAGCAGCAGTTAATGACGGGCAAGTGATAACAAAAAGAAGCCCCCCCCCTATTTGGAGGCCTCTTTTTGTTACTTTTAGGATTTTTCCCGAAAGGTTCTGTGTACAAAAGAGCCTACAATATTTTTTTTTACAAGGTATATAATAAAAATTGGTATTTTCTATGTTTTCCGCTAAACTAATGGCTAGATAACTATCATCGTATTATTCCTTCAACATTATTTAGGAGGATAAGTATGTTTTTTAAGACTAGATTAGTACCCTTCATTATTTTGTAAATGGTGACATCTGGCTGCAGCCAAAACATTACTGCAAGTTACATAAAAGTAAAACAAAAACATGAAGATTCCACACACCATTCATATTCTATAGAAGTTATAGATCCATTTGATAAAGAGGAGAAAGAGTTTACTATAAAAATCAAAAATGAGAACACATGGAATTTAATCGAAGAAGGGGAAACGTACTTTGGTTCCTATAACACGGAGACTTAAGTAACGGCGCTACGCTAAGTCAGATTAAGCAAGTCTCCGAGCCTGAACAGAACGTCAGTAAATAGTAAAAGAAGCCTCCTATTTGGAGGCTTCTTCTGCCAGTTGCTGAAAATACTCTTTTAAATAAGCTTTCAGTTCTTTATTTTCTAAATCAGCAATCTCGGAAACGGAAAAAGAGATGGTCTCCTCTCCTTTTTTATCATAGACGTAAAAAGTAGGATCTATGTTTCGGATTGTCGCCGTTTCCATGCTGTTCATTTTCACCATCATATAACGGCTCTCCGATACCGTTTGGTCTTCCATATCCTCAACCCCCTTGTCCATATTATAATATAGTTGTTCCATTACGGAAATTGTTCATTCCAATTTTACCTTGATACCTTATTCCTGCTTTTTGTTGTCTTCTGACCCAATCTCTCCTTTTTCTCCTTCTCTTTACCTATTACCATTTCATCATTTTTCTTGGTTCACAAAGGCTTTACACCAACTATATCTAGTTTTAAAAGAAGGATGCTAGCTTGATAGTAGAGGATTCTTCAAAGACCTGTCAGCACACGGACCCAAGGAGGAATGATTGTTTTGCAAAGGAAGCCTTCGAATTTGGATAGGAGAGATTTTTTAAAAGTCGGTGGATTAAGTACGATCGCATTGTTGGGGACAACCGGGATTCTCTCTTTCCCTGGTACTCAATCGCTAATGGCCGCCAGTAATAAAAACCAGGACAGTATCTTTAACGGCTATGGCAAACTACAGAAGGATCCCGGAGGCATTCTCGATTTGCCAAGTGGATTCCAATACCGGATTATTTCCGAAGAAGGGGGACAGTTATCAGATGGACGTCCGATCCCTTCTGCATTTGACGGCATGGCAGCATTCCCCGGCAAGCATAACTCTACTGTGCTTGTCCGCAACCACGAATTGACCGGAAATACCTCCTACCCGGTTATCGGAAAAAATCCGTACGACAAAGACAATACTGGAGGAACTACTGCTTTGGTAGTCGGGCCGAACCGGAAAGTGATCGATGAATATGTTTCTTCATCCGGCACGATCCGCAATTGCGCGGGGGGCGGGACACCATGGGGAACATGGCTCACCTGCGAGGAAACCTTAGAAAGGGGACATGGCTATGTATTTGAAGTGGATCCGAATGATCCGGAAAACAAACGGTCACGTACTCCTATTCGGGAAATGGGCGCCTTTTCCCATGAGGCATGTGATGTCGATCCCGCTACCGGAATGGTGTATTTAACAGAGGATTCCTCTCCAAGCTTTCTTTATCGTTTTATTCCTGTCGATCCAAGTCCGCGGCCAGGCGCACTGCAAAAAGGCGGAACTCTGCAGGCAGCAGCATATGAAGAAACGCCAAACCGTCATGCGGAGTCACTGTATCCGCATAAAAAGTATAACGTCATCTGGAAGACCATTAACCCGGAAAAAGCCAGCGATGATGCGGAAGCAAAGGGATGCATCCAATTCAGCAGGCTGGAGGGATCGCAATTTTCTGCCGGCGTTTTCTGGTTCAGCGACACTTCCGCAAGAAGCAGCACAGGCGAGCAGGGCAGGATTTACCGGTACATTCCTGCGACCAACCAGCTTGAGCTATTTTATGAAGCAGCTAGCGCCAATGAAATGGAGATGCCCGACAATCTCTGCATCACCCCCTGGGGAGATGTCTGGTTTGTCGAGGATGGTCCGGGAAATGACCGTGTAATGGGAATCACTCCGGAGGGACAGGTCTATCAATTTGCCGAAAACAAGTTAAATGATTCGGAACTTGCCGGTCCAACTTTTTCACCTGACGGGCGCACGTTCTTCGTCAACATGCAAACACCCGGAATCACCTTTGCAATTTGGGGGCCATTTGCCCGGAGAAATGCAGGCCGACAACGCCAGATGGCTCACGCCGCACCACCGGCAGGCTTAGGTCCTTCCGTTTCCGGAGAGCTTACAGCTTTTGCCGAACAGCAGGGCATGTCAGACTTGGAAGTGGCTGCCCTGGAGCGCCACGGCGTTCCTATACTATAGTCAGGAGGATAAACATGCTGCAAAACATCGGTATTCCTGGTTTGATTTTGCTGGTCATTCTTGCGTTGATCATTTTCGGTCCATCAAAGCTGCCAGAAGTCGGCAGAGCTTTGGGGAGTACGCTAAAAGAATTTAAAAAGTCTGCCAACGAGCTGGTAAGTGACAACAATCCGGAGCCCCCCCTCCCTTCCTCTCAGGAGGATGATCGCGAAAGCCAAACAGAAAACAGGTGAATCCGCTCAGCTTGCAAGGAAACTTTTTGTTTTCTGCAAGCTTTTCTTTTTCCTCCTAGTTTCACATATGAAGATTGATTCTCTTTTTCGTTTGTGGTCCTGTTTTAAGCATAGCCGCTCCTCCTTGACTGCATATTTTGGAAGAATGTATTTTTTGAAGCGAACCAACAAACTCCAGGTATGATAAAATACAATTATCGGATTTTATGGAGGGATAGTTATCCGTAAATTATTGACCGTTATTGGCAGTTTGCTGGTTACATTGTTAATCGTACTTTTTCTTTCTCAGGTTTTAAAATCACACCAGGAGGTACAAAATCCCAGCCCAGAGGCACCTTCTTTCCAGCTGCCCACGCTTGCCGGGCATATTGTCAACAAGGAAGACTTTCAAGGAAAAGCATTAATGGTGAATTTCTGGGGAAGTTGGTGCGAGCCTTGTCAGCGGGAGATGCCCGTTTTGGAAGCAGCCTCCCGACAATACCGAGATTCCCAGATCGTATTTTTAACAGTAAATGCAGGTGAAAATAAACAAATTGTTGAAAGCTTTTCCGAAGAAAACAATCTACAGCTCCCTATCTTACTAGATAAAGGACAGAAATTAATGGATAAATATCAAGTGAATTATCTTCCAAGCACTTACTTTATCGATGCGAACGGAAAGATAGTCAACAGGCACGTGGGTGAACTAACAGAAGAGCAGCTATATGTATATTTAGAGGAAATAAAATCAGTACATTAGGAGGCAGTCTATGAAAAAAACAATAGAAAAGCAGAAATATTTCACCTGGCTCCTCCTTTTTGTTCCTGTCGGGGTGGTCATCAGCGCTCTTGATTCTCTTCGCTCACCGCATCCTCTCCTTTCCCTGTATAACATGGATATTGCTATTCTTCTCGCTCTCTTTATTTACGCATTGTCCGGCTACTACTACCAGCTCAAGAAAAACAATACAAAACGATAGCCCCTCCTCCTTCGTAAAAGCGGATCATCCGCTTTTCACTACGCTGCCATGATAGAATGATGGAAAGGAAAGATCATTAAATAATAGAAAGCGGTGACAATATGAGCAAGCGTAAACTGATAATCGCACAAAACATTGAAAAAGAACTCCAAGACCAAGTGGAAAACCTTGTACCAGATTGGGAGGTGATTGTCGGAAAAGAGAAAGAAACGTGGCAGAGGCACATCCAATCGGCAGAAATCATTGCCGGCTGGAAAAAAGACATGAACGAATCGCTGAAAGCCGAATCCAATCTTCGCTGGGTGCAAAGCTGGAGTGCCGGCGTGGACAGCCATCCTCTCGACCGGTTCGCAGAACGTAATGTCGCTTTGACGAGCGCAAACGGCGTGCACGCTTATCCGATTTCCGAGACGATTTTCGCGCTCATGCTCGGCCTGACAAGAAAGATTCATGCCTATGTCCGCAATCAGCAATCAAAAACATGGGCCCATGAACAGTTGAAATTGGAAATACACCGGAAAACAGCCGGCATTATCGGCATGGGTGCGATTGGGAAAGAAACAGCCAAAATTGCCAAAGCATTCGGCATGAAGGTAATCGGCGTAAGGCATTCGCAAAAACCGGAGGAGTTTGTCGATGAGATGGTCACCACGGAACGGCTGAACGATGTTCTACCATCGTGCGACTATGTCATCGTCACGGTGCCGCTCACCAGCGAAACACGTCATTTATTCGGAAAAGAGCAGTTCCATTCCATGAAACCCTCCAGCTTTTTCATTAATATCGGCCGCGGAGAAGTCGTCGACGAGCCCGCCTTGATGGAAGCCTTGAAAACGGAAAAAATCGCCGGCGCAGGGCTGGATGTATTTGAAAAAGAACCGCTGCCGGAAGATAGTCCGCTCTGGGAGCTGGAAAATGTCATCCTGACGCCGCACTCGGCCGGTTCCACCGAACATTATGACAAGCGCGTAATCGAAGACATTTTCATTCCCAATCTAAAAGAGTATCTCAAAGGAGCAGCACCTTCCATCAACCTTGTCGACTATGACAAAGGATATTGACGGAGAAGGAAGGATGCCATACTTTCTGAAGTTAAACGGGGTCAGTATTCTTTATGCATTAATGGCACTGATTCCAATCCAACTGACTGCAAACATTTATCGAATATACCGGTTAACCGGGTGGAAGCCGACAGTCGTCAATGGAACACTTCTCGCCGTCACGCTGACACTGTTCATTGTGGGGACGATTGGCATATTTCTATTAAGTGAAAAATGGCTGAAAGGCCGAAACGCCGGTTTTTGGACAGCAGTATTGTGGATTCCGTTCTTTCTCATTTTTACTTACTGGTTTGCCGGGTTGTTTCCTATCACAAACCCGGGTGATCAACCGAACCCTGCATCCGGGGTGATCATTTTGTCTGGATTATTCGCATATCCGTTTTATATTTTGATTCTAACCTATGTAAACGCTCCGGAAAAATCGAAGAATCCAACCATATAAAAAAGGCGTGCCAAACCACATCGGTTTGCACGCCATTGTTTTTCCCTCGTTATGCTTTCCGGAAGGCCCTTCTCTCCGCATATGGGACACACTTGTAGCAAACGAGAACCTTTTCGCCGTTATCATTTATATATTCAGTCGGCCTTACTGCTTTCTGGCCGCACATTGCACACTTTTTCTTCTTAAAAAGGTTGAACATAAAAACAATCCTCTCTATCGTTTTTACACCTTTATTTTACTAGCAAAAGCGTCAATGCTCAAATCAACGGCCTTTCAGCACATGCTGCTTAGCCACTCTTGAAGAACAACCGCTTGGTTATGCGCTGTATCTTTCGCCGCATATACGAGTGTCACAGACTGATTTTCTTTGATGATCGCTACCAATTTATCGATTTGCTCTCTCTTTGTTTCGTCTGACTCCAATTCCTGGATATATTTATGTTTGAATTCCGGAAACTTTATCGGATCATGCTGGAACCATTTCCGCAGTTCGGTTGACGGTGCAAGCTCTTTCAGCCAATGATCCACTGCCGCTTTTTGCTTCGTAAGACCACGAGGCCAAATCCGATCTACCAAAACGCGCACACCGTCTTCGTTTTCCGGTTGCTCATACACCCGCTTTCTGTTAACCTGCACCGTTAGCCCTCCTCTTCATCTGTAAAGCTGTGTTTGCTTTCCATCTGCCTCATAAGTACGATATTTTTTGACTACATGTCGAAGTAATCCCATGGTTACGGTCAACCAAGCTGTCATGGCGACATATACCATCACCTCCGGGATGAAGAACAAAAAATCCAGATGAAGCACCGTAGCTAAATAAAATGTGCTGATTGTGTACATCGCAAGCGGAAACACCATCCCCCACTGCTGCGGTTCATAGCTTAGCGGGTAACGATGGTACAAGTGCCGCCATATAAACAAAATCAGCAAAAGCGGGGTCCACCAGGTCCCGAATACCCAGAAAAATAGGGTGAATCCCGTCAGAAACGGCCGGATTGTATCAATCAGCTGCCAACTGGCGCCATGTAGCAACAGGGTACAACCAGCCATCGTACTGATCGCCACTGCCCCCATATTGATCCAATAAGGCGGGGTAAGTTCCGCATGCTCCATCCTCAGAAAAATGAACCTGTAAAAAATCAGCGTAATCAGGATGATGTACAGCATGCATCCGAGCAAATGAAAGCTCAGAGTCAGAAACAACATCAGCTGCTTCCCGGTTTCCAATGTTTCTGCTAACAAACTGCCTAAAATGGATAAGGACTGGACTGCCACAACAGCTAAAAGCCAGGCGCCATTTATTCCCATTTCCAGCGTGGGCGTCGCCTTTCGCACCGTGACAATGGTAAAAAAACTATACATGATGGCCAACCATAAAACGAGGCCGACTACCCACAGCCAGAAAGCCAGATAGGCGTTCCCCGTTACAATGATCCATTGACTGCCCAGCATACATGTACCAGCAATCAACGTAAAAAAACCAGGCCCTTTCGCATGGTTGGCAAAATCTGCAGCCAAGAGCGGAAAGTATCCGATCAGCCGAATGAGCGTCAGCAGCCAGAGCAGTGGATAAACGACTATATTAAATACCAATAAGGAGGTGGCAATCCACCCGATGCCAAGTACTTCTGCAGCAATCGATAAAGCTCCGGTCGCCATTACCATGGCAAAACAACCGGGAAACAATTCCGATGCAGTTTGTTTGATAAATGCCTTCATGCTGTTCACCTACGATTCCGTTCCTGCGTCCCGTCTTTTTACATAAAACAAAACACTGCTCTTATTGTAAAACGTCTACTGCCACTCTGCAAAGGGAACAGATTGGCACTTGTTATATTGGTTTATTGCAAAAGCCCCAAGGGAATCGCTGAAATGACGGAAAAATCATCAGGATGGAGGAAACCAAGTGTCTGCTGGCAGTATCATTATTGGAATTGTTTATTTGATTGTCCAATTATTCTCCAACAAAATCATCGCTTCATCCCGGCTTGGCCCTGAACGATGGCTTTCATTTTCAGGCGGGATCGCCGTTTCTTACGTATTTGTCTACGTCCTGCCATCTCTGCATAAACAACAAGAGGACTACGGAGACAAAGCCGGTGGATTGACAATGGAAACGGAGCTGTACTTCATCGGACTTATCGGCGTAATAGTCTTTTATGCCATCCACAAAGCAGCGGATAAAGCGGAGAGGGAACACCCCAATGGCGAAGGCCGCTTCTTTTGGATTCAAATCGCTTTTTTCTGTGTCTATAACATGCTGATCGCCTTTATTGTATTTGGAACGGATATCGAAGGGGTGGAAGCAGCTTTTTATGGGGTCGCAGTAGGATTTCACTATATGGCCGTCTCACATGACTTATGGCGGGAAGACGCCCTCCGCTATGAAAAATTCGGTCGCTACATTTTGGCATTCGGTATTTTTACCGGCTGGGTAGCCGGAATTGCCGTTCCATTCCCACCGTTTGTACTGGCGCTTGTATACGCATTTATTTCCGGAGCGATGATTTTGAATGTGTTAAAAAAAGAACTACCTTCCGAAGAAAACGCTCATTTGCCGGCCTTTTTAATCGGAGCCCTAAGCCATACGGCGATCACCTTAACGTTAAAGTATATCTTTGACTGGTAAAAAGCAGCTGGGAAAAAAGCATAGTAACAAAAGCGATAACCTAACGATATTCGAAAATGCTAAGCATTAGCTATCGTTGGGTTTTTTGTCTTCCCTATCCCAGTTCGGTTTTCAGAGTGGGGTTATGTTATGTCCTACTCCTTTTCTTCTTTACAATTTCTTTAGAAACCCCTCCCCCTGAGAGACGACTGTTTAAGCAGGAGGGGATAACATGAAGAATAAAACAATATTTGCAGTTCTACTGGCGGCAATCTGTTTACTGGCTGCCTGTGGAGATTCGGAAAACCAGGCAGCCGAAAAACAGGAAAAGCAAAACAGTTTTACAACAGGACAAGAACCGATGACATTGGAAAAAGAAAGGGATAACTTCCATCTTCTTGCCAAAATTTATTCCCATTCTCCCGATACGCTGACCGTAGAAGGGCTTTTAACCTATACAGGGGAAAAGCCTGTCACACTCACCCACGGAATGGCAATAATTCAATTCGGGATGATAAACCTGAAAAGCGATGATGCTGTCGATGAAATGGTTTATCCGGATATTGCTTATCAAACCACTGTCAAACCCAATCAATCTTTTCCTGGCAAACAAACATTCACCGTGGAAGAAGGTGGGAAGTATGAACTGACTATTGAATCAGTCCTTCATACTTTAAGCGGTGAAGCACGAGGCATCACCTTCGATCCTATAGAGGTTTCCTGGTAATATGCCGACGGAGTCACCTGCCCTTCAACGCGAAATCGCCGGAGTCCTTCCGCGAGTTTCAGTATTGGGGAATAATCAGCCATTAAAGGGGAAATGGCGAACAAAATACATGAACGCAAAATATCCTACCAATAATATAAAAGATAGGATAAATAGGATATATATTACTTTGCGATACATCTTATCACCCCTAATTACACATATTGTATAAACCCACTTTTCTAACAGGCTTTCATGTTAAACTATATGGTATAAACTATCGGACCAATTGTCTACATAAGGAGGCAGTTGATTTCAAGATAGGAGGATGAGATGAAAGAAAACCTGCGATTTGCTTGGATTGCTTCTTGGTTTGCGCTAGTCGGCCAACTCGTGTTTTTCATCGGGGTAGCCATCTTCACTGGGGAATGGCGGTATGTAATGTGGAGTCTGATGGTTAGTATGATGGCCGGCATTCCCAGTATGATTAGGACCTGGCAGGCACAGAAAAGACGGAACACTCCCACAAATGAGTGAGAAGGAGCTAGGGAGGGACTTTATGCAGGAAAGTCCCTTTTTCATCTAAAAAAACAAGCTCACCGCTTTTGCCATAAATATACCCGTCTACCTTGTTTTCTGTCTCGCATTGTCCAAAAGCCCTGGTTGCAATGCCGTGTAACAGCCTGTGAAGTTACCTGCCTTTCAATCTAAAGTCACCTGAATTCGTCCTGACTTTCAGTACATGGATAGGATTCTCTCCGATGAAACCATGGATATTGTGCTCGGATTTTTCTTCAAACAAAACTTCTTCCATTGAAACACGCCCATCACCCGAGCTGCTTTGAAAATCAACTTCAAATCGCTCTTGAGGTAAACCATATTCGACCGATACATCGCCGCTGGTTGTTTCGACATTCACCTCTGTGATTTCACCAGAATGAGAAAGTACAACATCACCGGAGGTGGTTCCAGCTTTCGGCCCATATCCTTCCTCCCCATCTAGTTATATGCCCCCTATTCATTTTAACTAAAAATTCTGTCAAATGTACAAGCACGGCGGTTAATTACTAGGAAACATCTTAACCAGTACGCCCGAAAAGAGTTGGCCTCTGCAGGAGGAAACAATACAGTCTTTCGCTGCATTGTTATTCGTGGAACTTTCTTACTGCTAAAATTCGACCTCGACAGAAACAATATCTCCGGCATTCCGTTTTAATTGAAAGCCACTGGAAGGGTTCTCGAAATTCAATACTTTGTTGACCCTTCTCGATCTTTCGACTAGTTCGACAAATTCATGGGTTTTAGAAGCATCTGGTACTTCTATGACATTCCCATCCGAAAACTTCAGAATTACTTTCATCCGACCCCCTCCTTATTATATTATCAATTCGACAAACAGGGGCTGGTTCCTTTCACAATTTTCTATTTTATGGAATATATTTAGATCAATTTGCTTAAACGCTATCTCTTTTATTCTCTTGGTTTACGTTTATCTCTACAACAGTTTTCTCGATCAAAATAATACCAGAAGCGCAACGCACTCCTGTTAATTCGTTCTAGCTTTTGTTAACGAACGTAAATTCAGTCCAATTCTTGGTTGACGTTATTTAAGTTTCGGTAAGCGCGGAATTGACTCGGTGAAAGTCCTGTATTTCGCTTAAATGCATTATAAAAGCTAGAAACGCTTTGATAGCCTATTCGATAACCAACTTCCGTACTATTAAGATTGGTCGTTAAAAGAAGTTCCTTCGCTTCATTCACTCTTATCTTTTCTAAGTATACTCGTGGTGTATATCCTGTTCTTTCTTTGAAGATCCGATTTAAATGAAAACGGCTAACCCCAACCCTTGACGCTATCTCATGTAAAGAGAGATTTTGAACATACTTATTTTTTATCAATTGTTTAGTATCTTTCACAAGGCTTTCTAAGGGGTCATATATTTTCATATTTAAATCTGGCCGGCATCTTTTACATGGTCGATAGCCTGCATTTTGGGCATCGTTCCCATTTAGAAAAAAGGATACATTTTCACAATTCGGAACCTTAGACCTACAAGAAGGACGGCAGAAAATTCCTGTTGTCCTGACCGCATAAAAAAATATCCCATCATATGATGAATCACATGATACAGTCGCTTGCCACATGATTTCCTTAGAATGGTTAATTTGATTCTTCATTGAATTTTAAACCTCCCTTATAAGAGAAAGTTTCTTGCTAAAAATCATATAAATCGTATATAAAACCACGACAATCATCGGGACAAATATATACAATTGAAAAAACGGAAGAACTCCTAAACATAAAACGAAAGAGGTTAACGATGCCCACCATGCTAAAGTGTTCTTCCTGAATAATTTAACACCCGCAGCCATTGAAAGAACATAAACTAGAATCCCAAGAGAGGTCGGTATAAACAAAATGTTATCAAATGTCAAAGATAAAGACTTTGTAACTAACACACCTGCCATTGAAAACAAGGTAACGAATAATACCATTCGTCTTGGGATTTGAGTAGTTACTTGGTTTCGTGAAAAAAAATTGGGAAAAGCACCATGTCTGCTTAATGAATAACCTAATTGCGTCAGGCTAGCTACAAAAGCATTTGATGTGCCTGTACAAATAATTAAAGCTAAAATAGCAGTGAAGACTTTAGCACCTAAGCCTAATGTCGCTCCCATTAAGATCCCAATAGGAGAAAGATTGCTTTCTTGGCTGCCATACGTTGCTGTTCCAATAGTGACAACACTCAACGCTAAAAATAATAATCCAATAACGATTGCACTAACAACTGCTCCTTTGACAAGATCCTTTTCCGGTCTTTTAAATTGCTCGGCTAGATTACAAATCGCCTCCCAACCGAAAAAAGACCAAAAGATAACCGTTATAGCGCTCCCGACAGAAAACCACCCATTCGGGGCAAAAGGAGTAAAATTCGCCCATTGTATTCTTGGAAGTGACACCAATATTGCCACTACTATAAGTATTAATAAAAAAGAACTTAAAATCAATGCAACTTTCCCACTAACATTTACGCCGTAATAATTGGAAGCACCTGCAATTCCCAAAATAGAGATTGCAATTACTGTTGCTTCTCCACTTGAAAGTCCAAATGCCTGACTGACATAATAAGCACCGGTTAAAGACACAATGGTTTGACCAACTGCTGCTGTTACAAAGTAAAACCACCCAACGATATTGCCAAGATGATATCCGAAAGAATTTCTAACAAAGGTTGCTGCTCCCCCAGCATCAGGATATTTTCTTGCCAAACAAGCAAAAGAATAAGCTAGCGGAAAGCTAATGATAATAACAATAAGCCAGGATATAATAGATGCGGGTCCCGCCATTGAGGCTGTTACCCCTGATAAAAATAGGACGCCTGAACCAAGAATAGCAGCAATGTATAATGCAATTCCTTGAAATACTCCAATAGATTTATTGTTCATCACCTCACCCCTTTGTAGCAATAGTGTACTAGAAATAAGGTGAACAACTCTTCCTTTTTTTTGCGCTTTAATTCTTGTTTAGTAAATTTTTTTTATAGCTTAATTCTAGATTTCAAGAAAGTTTAAAAAAGAGGAACAAGAAAATTGCAATCGAAGTAAAAGCTAATGCTTTTTATCAAGTCATTTTCTGCTTTTGTGGCATGGTCTTTAAAAAGAAAGACCGCTTCTCTTCGTTACATCTAAGAGAAGCGGTTCTAAATAATCCGTTAACGCAGCTGCTTAATCTGTCGGGTAAGCTCGAGGAACTTTGCGTCCAGCTTCGCATAACTCTTGTCACCTGGCGTCATAAAACTAAGCTTTCCCAGTATTTCTTGACGTTCTGTTTCCAGTTTCATCCGTAATGCTTCCTGCTCATCCACTTGGGATATGGCTGTATTACCCTGCTTTTGAATCTGATGATTATCTATGACGAGTTTGTCTTCCGTTGCCTTCTCCAGGAAGTAACGGTCATGTGATACGACAACCAGCGTTCCGTTATAATGCGCTAACGTATCTTCCAGCTGCTCACGTGAAGGCAAATCCAAATGGTTCGTCGGCTCATCCAACAGGAGTACATCCTTTTCCTCCAAAATGTAAGCCATCAGCTTGCACTTCACCCGCTCACCCATGCTCATCTCGGCAATAGGCTCTGTCCACTGTGAAGCAGAGAATCCTAAGTGCTTCATCAAATTCTGGACCTTTCCTCTTCCTTCGAACGTATCTTGATAAAACAATTGCTCCGGCGTTTCATCAAGCGGCAAATCGAATACTTCCTGGGTTAAATAGCCAATATCCGCTGCAGGCGAGATCCACACCTCGCCTTCCGCCGGTTCCTTGCCCATGATGATGTTCAACAAAGTCGTTTTCCCACTGCCATTCGGGCCTGTGATGGCCAGTTTTTCCCCGTGCTGGATGATAAAGCTGGCATTTTGAAACAACGTTTTACCACCGAAGGATTTAGATAAATGCTTCACTTCCAGGAAACGCTTGCCGACCTTGGTATTGGCTTTCATCGAAAAATCAACCGTGTATTCAGGTTCAACAGGGTCCACCTTGTTTTTTTCCAGTTCTTTTTCCAATCGCTTTTGCTTCGACTTTACCTGGGTATCCATTCGTTTCGCCTTCAACCGGTAATATTCCTTGTATCCTTCTTTTTTCGTCGATTCCGCATGCGCTTTCTTCGACCAGGAGGTGAGTTCGTTCAGCTGCCCCTCGATCCGTTCCACCATTTTTTGTTGCTTTTCATACTCGCGCTGCTGGGTGAGCCTGCGTTGCTTGCGTACCTTCATATAGCTGGAATAATTCCCTGTATGCTCGATCAGCGTATTGCCTTCCAATGACCACACTTTCGTGGCGGCCTTATCCAAAAAATAACGATCGTGCGATACGAAAAGGATAGTGCCCCGGTAGCTTTTGAAGAGGTGTAGTAAAAGATCCGTACTTTGCTGATCGAGATGGTTGGTCGGTTCATCCAGCAACAACAGCTGCGCGTTTTTTGAAAATCCGGCAGCAAGCCGTGCTTTCAGTTTTTCCCCGCCACTATATTGATCGTACTCATGATCAGGTACCTGCCACTCCTTTCTCAGTTTTCCTTCGTCTGCGGACATGTTTTCCACCTTATGAATTTCTGTTTCTTGCTCGACCATTTCCATGGTGATAGGTTGCTGAAGCCACTGTATGTGACCGCTTGTCGGCACAATATCTCCATTAATCAATTTCAGCAGCGTCGATTTCCCGGCACCATTTTTGCCGATGATACCGATGACTTCTCCCTGCTGTACACTAGTATTCACCTTTTCAAACAACTTTACATTCATGACCTCATAGCCAAGATTGTTCAGCTTCAATAATTCGGTCATTCCATCAATCCCTTTCTATAAAGGGAGGACTTTCAAATGGCCGGCATGGTGGGTCTATCGATAAAAAGCAGCCAATAAAAAATCCTCCCAAGCGAGTTGGAAGGATTAGCCGTACCGGTGCCGTATCAAATAAGCTGCATGTTGCGACAGCTATGGAATGATATAAATTAATGGGCAGACTAATCCTATTTCGTGTGTTTTGAAATATGCTATTTCAAACAGTTGAGAATAAGATTAGTTCTTCATTGTCCACCCATCATTCCTTTCGTCTGTAGTAGGTACATTATAGCATAGCAGAAGTCTGTATGGCAAAGCGGTTTTGGATTCTTGAGAATGCTAGCTGATTTTTTTTGAAATAGTGGTTGTTATTTTTTTTGCTCGTTATTCTTTATATAGAGTGTGCCACCGACGCGCACCTATTCACTGCTATGATTTTAAGTCGACTAGTATAAAGCACTGATCATCTTTTTGGTCGTAACTATGTTGTTTCTGTTGTAGTTCCCTTACTAATTCTTCCTTCATATGGCATAACGAATTTGTTTTCGCATACCTCAAAAATTCCTCCATATAGTCATACCCGATAAGTTCCGATACGCCATCCGTGTATAATAACAATCTGGATCCTTTAGCATATTTGATGGTTTTGGAATGGTACGTTGTTCCCTCAAATGTGCCTAGCGGAGGGTTCGTAGCACCCAATGTCTCCTGTTTCCCTTGTTTATTTTGATAAATCGCGGGGGGATGGCCAGAATTGATATATTCCATCGTTTGCTTTTCGGTATCAATAAGAAGGTATATAGCAGTACAGTAATGCCAAGCCTCCTCATCATGATGAAATAAGTAATGTAAATGGCTATCTAATTCTTTCATAACAGAAGCTGGGCTCGTTCCCTTTGGGATTACTTTTTGGTATAAGGATTGTAGAGACATGGTTACTAAAGCAGAAGAAATTCCATGTCCCATTACATCCAATAAAATCACACCATATTGGTGGTCATTGATCTGATAAAAACCATAGATGTCTCCTGATAATTCCTTTGATGCCTTATAATAAGATTCAATCTGAATCTTGGCATTGCCAAAAGCATCCGTTAACGAGGTTTCTTGAATTTTTTTTGCCAGCTGTAATTCATTTTGATTTTGCTTATTAATTTTAATTAACTGGGCCTGTTTCGCTTCCAGTGCTTCCATGGCTTCTTGTTTTTTATTTAGAGCATCTTTAGCAACCTTGTTGGCGAATAACAGTTGATCTTCATAATCGTTCCTTCTCTGCATTGGAAGGAAAACACAATCGATAAGTGAAGGCTGACTGTCTTTCTTCATGGAAGCATTTAGCAGTATTGGTATTTCTTCTGATTGGTGATTCATCAATGAAAGGTACATCTCCTCGACAAACCCCTTATGTGTCACCATAGGGATGAAATATAATTGAAAAAACATCTGCGCCGAAGGTGATAAGATGACATTTATATGCTGTCCATCCAACTCGGCCCGTTGATACCCAAGTAATCGCAGCAACATCTCATTCACCGAAAAAATTGTACCCTCAGTTGACAAGGTAAGAAAACCGCATGGTGCCTGATTTAGCTGTTCGTCCATTAAGTTAAACCACCTATTTTCTCTGATTCAAGCTTCTCTAAATATTCATGTATTAATGCAACCGTCTCGTCAGGATGACTCATATGGGGACAATGGCCTTTGGCTTTCATATAACGTATGGTGCTTACCGGTAATCGTTGATTCATGTAATCCCCCACTACAGTCGGTGCTATTACATCTTCAGCACATTGTAGAATCAGGGTTGGCAGGGTCACTCGCGGCAAATCCTTCCGGTTGTCTGCAAAGAAACAAGTTTCTGCAAATTTGCGTGCAACGACGGGATCTGTCGAACAAAAGCGGTCTTCCAACTCTTCAGCAACTTCCGGGTGCTCCGCGTCATTTGTAATAGTAGAAGCAAAAGTGTTCGCCCATCCGATGTAATTTTTGTCCATCATGTCCATTAAACCAAACAGCTCTTCTTTTTCAAATCCGCCAAAGTAATCAGGTGGATGGTTGAGATAGCAAGGAGACGGACCAATCATCATCAGGGAAGAAAAGTAATCAGGCTGTCGCAAGGAAGCCAACATACCGATCATACTTCCTACCGAATGTCCAACGAAAATGGCATCCTTTAACGCCAATACCTCACAAATATCCAGTACGTCCTGTGCATAGCCATCAAGTGTACTGTATTTATCATTGTCAAAAGCCTTTATATCGGATTTCCCCATCCCAACGTAATCAAATAAAATGACTCGATAGTCTTGTTCAAAAGACTTAGAAACCCTGCTCCATACGGATTGATCACAACCAAA
This sequence comes from Sediminibacillus dalangtanensis, assembly GCF_017792025.1. Lineage (NCBI taxonomy): Bacteria > Bacillati > Bacillota > Bacilli > Caryophanales > Bacillaceae > Sediminibacillus > Sediminibacillus dalangtanensis. The sequence continues at coordinate 549,332 of NZ_CP046956.1, read as the reverse complement.
TCCAGGCGCAAACAGGATAGGCCGGCTCCCTTTACCTTTTATCGTAACGTTATTTCGGACAACCACATTTCGTTTCATAGCGAATTTCCCCTTTACCTGAAAGCTTCATTCGATAAATTATCTCATAGATAGATGAATAATTCCTAATTATAAGGATTTTGGCGAAGATTGTAAGGAAGTAGCTCAACAGCTTATTGCTTTAGGAAAGATTATCATCAACCACCATATACCGGGAGGGCATTCATGTCTATAGGAAAGAGATAGTATAATTTCCCTTATCGCTTATTTCTACTTCATATAAGAAGGCACCCACTAAGACGAAATGGATGCCTTCTTATATGAGGTTTATTTACCCATCTAAATTTCAGATTTTGATATCTACACGTGCGTTGTGAATGGATGACACACGGTAGGCCTTGAATTTTTCAAACTGGTTGATAAATTCGTTCCAATCTTCCCTGAGTAACTGAATACTTTGATTGACACTTGTCTCAGACTTATTGTTCCACGTGCCACCCAATTGTTCTTTTTGAATCTCCTTGTAACCTTTCATCACTTCTTCATAATCGTGTTGGAATTGATCAGACAGTTTTAAATCAGAAAACAATTCACTGTAGTGTTTTTGCTCAACTTGAACGATATGGTTTCCTTCTTGAATATTTTGGACGGCAGTTTGTAAGCGGTCTGCTATATCCCCTAATGGACCTGCTTTTGACTTATCTCGATTGTAAATGATTTCGTAAGTTCGTAATGACTTGTCAACCGTCTGCTCCAACTGATCATCTATAAATTGATTCGATACATTTTTCATCTCCCCTGCAAAAGAAGGGGGTAATGCCTTTTCTGCTATTAAATGGAGCTTTTCTTTCGTTTGAAGATGGTATATGCTTTCTTTTGAACTAGTCCATCCACTCGAGAAAAAATCTTCATTCCTGGTTATCGCTTTCTTTATAAGTTCCGAAAGCTGATTCTTTTCTTCTTCAGAAATCCCTTCTAACTCTTCAACAAAAGAAGAAAAATAGTCATTATAATCTGATTCTGACCTCACTGAAGTTTTATCTTTAATCTCGGTCACTTCCAGCTTTGAGGACTGATTTATTGCTTCACCCACTACATCAGAGAGAAACAGCTTATCTAGCTTCATATTTGAATAATTATGGAGGCTCTCTCCATTCGATATTTGTCGTGGTGTACTGCGATTAGTGTGATTGAGATTAATGTGTTGGCTGTTAGAAACATTGGTTAATCCCGACATTATTCATCCTCTCCTTATTGTGGCTGGTAAATAGAATGTAAATCTCCATTCGAATCTACCCTATTTCCTTTTAGAGCACCGCTTCAGATACCAGTGATAAATACTATTATTGAATTCGTAACTGCAGCCTGAATACGATACCACTTTTGTTGTCCCTTATCTGTTATGTAATCTGAATGATCAATTTCTAGATTAGGACAGAACCAAACCTATTGTTTTTACAGGAAAGAAATTTAAATACCACTTTTCCCAATACATCCCTAAATCACTAAGTAAGCATTCTAACATCTTGTACAAACGCTCCAAGATGTACAACTCCCTACATCATATAAATTCGACATTAGACGAAAATTTCCTATAGCTTTTGTTCGACGAAAATCGACAAGGGTAACGGAAGAATTCGGCCTATAAAAAAACACCCCATTTGGGATGCTGACTTAAAGTGGAATCTATGAAGAAAGGATTCAACAATATGCACCTTTAGAAAAAAACGTCAACAATCCGTCCCCAAAAGGATTAAAAACATCCTTAACTAAAAGCGCACACATAGCAAAACCCCTTGATAGACAAGGGGTTGAGTGATGGAGCATAGCGGGCTCGAACCGCTGACCTCTACACTGCCAGTGTAGCGCTCTCCCAGCTGAGCTAATGCCCCGTATTCGATTACTATTCCTGTTTGACTCAGACAAGAAGTATTATATACCATTACCGAGCTGTTTTGCAAGAGGTTGAGCAAAAAATGTGTTTCCAATACAATGATCAGGCATATTCCAGTTCATTCGTGTGATAAATCTCACGGTACCTCTCTATCCCAACCAGTATAATGGAAGAAACCAATTCCTTTAAAGGAGTTTTTCTAATGAAAAAACTACTCCCGAAGCAGCACGGTGCCTGGGCAATGCTGATTATCCCTTTCTTCCTCGGATCCATTGCCGGCCGCTTTACATTCTGGCATATTCCTTTGTTTCTAGGGTGGCTGTGTTTATATTTGTCATCTTATCCGTTTATCATGGTGTTCAAGAAGAAACGGAACAACTCCCATTATAAAAAAGGAGCAATTCTATTCGGTCTTGCCGCCCTGCTGTTTCTGCTCCCAGTACTTTGGACAGAGTGGCGCTTGATTTTCTTCGGCATTTCTATGCTTCCCTTGTTTTGGATCAATATTTACTTTGCCAAACAGAAAAAGGAAAGAGCTTTCCTCAATGATGTGGTTGCTGTGGTCACCTTTTGTATCGGCGGACTGGCCAGCTACTTTCTCGGCACCGGAACCATTGATCAAACAGCAATTGTATTGGCAGCCTATAACTTTTTATTCTTTTTCGGCAGTATTTTTTACGTAAAAACGATGATCAGACAAAAGAAAAACCGGCAGTTTCTGTACTTTTCCTGGTGTTATCATCTTTTACTCACGATTGGTCTTTTTTTCATTGTAGGATTATGGCTGGCGGTCGCTTACTTTCCAAGCTTGTTAAGAGCCTGGCTGCTGCCGGGAAGAACGCTTTCTATTAAAAAAATCGGCATCCTGGAAATCCTCAATTCCGTTTTCTTTTTTGTGCTTATGTTGGTTACAGTTTTATCTGAGTGAGAAAAGAAGAGTATTTCCAGGAAAAGGCTGATAGATCGACCTGGAAGTAAATCAAGTACCTGGTGAAGTGGATTAACTCTGCCTGAATGATGAGCAAATGGCAGGAAACGTAGATCAACTCTGCCTGAAAGAAGATCAATACCAGGAAAAGCAGATCAAATCGACCTGAAAGAAATACCGGACGAAGTTGATCAATTACAACAAATCGATCATAAGAGAGAAGCTGCCAATCACGGCGGCTTCTTTTTTATCAACTATTGGACCGGTAAACCGGGAGACTGCAACAACGGAAAGATCCTCCCGATTTTATTATTTCGGAAAACTCCACTTCGATCACTTGGAAACCGGTTTGTCTCATTTTTTCATTAACATCCTTGTTTTGCGGCATGCTGATCACTTTTCCACCACCAATGGAAAGTACGTTGGTTCCCATGGAAAACTGCTCTGCAGCGGAAACTTCAATCAGTTGATAGTTTTCTTTCAGTTTCTGATAATCTTCCGGGGCAAATGCATCGGGATACACCAGCGCCCAGTCGGGACTAAGTACATTAAATGCGCAATCAAGATGAAGAATACTTTTATCAATAGGGAGCGGGATCACCTGGTAATCGTTCCCCAGCTGCGACTGCAGTGTCTCCACCGCTTCTTTCGTGGTCCTTTTGCTGATACCGACCCAGATTTTATCTCCATCGACCATCACGTCTCCGCCTTCAATCGATTGTAAAAAAGGGCGATGATAAGCGATGTTTTTCTCCTGTAGGTTTTGTTTTAACACATCTACTTCGGCGCCACGGATATTTGTCTTCATTTCCGATAAAAACAATCGTTCGCCAATGCAAAAACCGATGTCCCGGGTAAAAACTTGTTCATTGAGCTGATGTTCTGGTTCCAGCCGGATAACTTCCGCTCCGTGTTTTTCCAGTGCCCGGGCAAAATCCTCATGTTGTTCCATCGCCAAATCGACGTCGATATTACCATTGATATAATACCGTTGTGTTTCGTTAATAATTTCGGTGATTTCCATATATTTCGGCCTGCAAATGAATAACGTTTCAAGCTTGTGATATTCTGTCGTACACTCAACGGTCTTTTCTTCTGATTTTATCATCAATTCGGGTTACCTCCATTATCATTTGGAATAATATACTAACTTCTATAAGGAGATATTCCCTCTTCCTTATCATCAAAAACCGCACGGCAGCCTGTTTTATTGATTGAATTTTCTAACATTTAAGTATAAAACAATAGTTAAAACTTTGGCAAGTATTCCAGCCTTCCTTCGGCTGCCAATAAAGTTAAGTAGATAAAGAGACTGATAGAGTTTCCAATTGAAGTAAAATTCATGAATCGAAAGTAGCCTCTTCGAAGAAGAAAAGTTTAAAAGCGTCCATACGTGGAATTCGTAGTAGTGAAAACAATTTAAAGGAGGAAAGATAAAGATGGCAAACAATAATAAACGCAGAAACAATAAGATGTCTGTAGAAGAAGCAGGTCAAAAAGGCGGTAACGCTGTAAGCAACAAATATGACAAAGACCACTTCCAAGAAATCGGACAAAAAGGCGGTAACACTGTAAGCGATAAATATGACAAAGATCACTTCCAGGAAATTGGCCAAAAAGGCGGTAACACTGTAAGCGACAAATATGATAAAGAACACTTCCAGGAGATTGGACAAAAAGGCGGTAACACTGTAAGCGACAAATATGACAAAGATCACTTCCAGGAGATTGGACAAAAAGGCGGTAACACTGTAAGTGATAAATATGGTCAAGACCATTTTCAAGAAATCGGTCAAAAAGGCGGTAAGACCGTAAGCGATAAATATGGTCAAGACCATTTCCAAGAGATTGGCCAAAAAGGCGGTAACACTGTAAGCGATAAATATGACAAAGATCACTTCCAGGAAATTGGCCAAAAAGGCGGTAACACTACTAGCGACAAATATGACCGTGAATTCTATGAAGAAATCGGTCAAAAAGGCGGTAATAGTCGCTCTAGAAACAATAATAACAACAAATAATATTTTCAGCAACAGAAATGATTAAGGTTGGTTCCGAAAGGAGCCAGCCTTTTTTATATCGGAAACCGTTTAATAGTTCAAAACCCGATCTGTACCTGAAACATCCACGTCATAGGTGTTCCCATCTGTCCGGATCACAATATCCCCGACCTTGGCAGTCGAGTAAATGGTGGCGCCGGCAAGCTGCAGGTAATCAACTACCCTGTCGACAGGATGCCCGAATTCATTGTTCTTACTGTAAGACAAAATCGCGGTTTCCGGCCGTACTTCCCGGATAAAATCAAACGAGGTACTGGTTCCACTTCCATGATGTGCCACCTTCAATATTTCTGCTTGCAGCTGTTTCACGTCCAGAATATTTTGTTCCTGGATTGTCTCCACGTCAGCCATCAGCAAAAAGTCTACACGGCCGTACCTTAAAGAAAGAGCAATCGACGACTGATTATTTGTTTTGAAGGCATTTTGTGTATTCAAAACACGGATTGTGAGCTGCGGATCGATGACAATATTCTCTTCCCCCACTGCAACCGTCACTGGTATTTTTTTCTTTTTGATTTGCTGTAAATAGTGAAAATAGGTAGAGGTGGTATAGAGCTTGCCGCTGTCGATCAAATGCTTGACGTCAAATTCATCCAAAACTTCGACGAGTCCGCCGATATGATCGATATCCGGGTGAGTCGCTACAACCAGGTCCAGCTTGTTGATTCCTCTTTCCTTAAGATATTCAGTCACTTTTTCCGCTGCAGACGGCGGTCCTCCATCCACCAGCATTTTTCGTCCGTTCGGTGCTTCTATCAGAATGCTGTCGCCCTGTCCGACATCGATGAAATGCACCTGCAGCTCGTTTTCTGCATGGCGGCCGGCTGCAGTAATAGGGAGGATTATCGCAATCAAACATACCATAACAAAAGCAGCAATCAGCCTTGCCACATAAAAAACCTCCGTCAACGTGATGGTTAACCTTATAATTAGAAAGAACCCGTGGTTTTATGCGGTGGGAAGCCGACTGGAGCAGGAAAAACCAAAAAGAAAACATTCGCTTTGATTGCAGCAGCAGTATTCATTTCGCTTGAAAGCTTCCTGAATGTTTCAGCATAGGGAATAACCGTCTTTGTAAAACAAATGCTTTTTGAATATGTAAAAAAGCCGGCCCCTATCAGGGACCAGCCACATTTCTTGCTTATGCGTTTACTACATTGATTTCATTTTCCACAAGTTCGACGTTTATCGACTTGATATCTTCTTCATCCAATACGAGGTCGGTGATACCATCCTCGACTTTTTCTTGGATGACACGGCGGAGCGGTCTTGCACCGAAGCGAGGGTCATATCCTTTGTCAGCAAGGTATCTTTTCGCATCGTCGGAAATCGTAATGGTCAATCCTTCTTCTTTCAACGTTTCTTCCAATTCGGCAATCATCAAATCGACAATCTGAATTAAGTCGGATTCTTGTAATTCATTGAATGGAATGATTGCGTCGAACCGGTTCAAGAATTCTGGCTTGAAGTATTCGCTGAGATTTTCCAGGGTTGAAACTGCTTCATTTGTTGTGTTGGTGAATCCAACTGAAATTTGCTTGTCGCCGGTTCCCGCATTACTTGTCATAATGATGACTGTTTCTTTAAAGCTCACCCTGCGGCCATGGCTGTCGGTTAGATGACCATCTTCCATGATTTGCAGGAACATGTTTTGGACGTCCGGATGAGCTTTTTCAATCTCATCCAGCAAAATCAAGCTGTACGGATTGCGGCGCACACGTTCTGTCAGTTGTCCGGCTTCCTCATGGCCGACATAACCTGGAGGGGAACCGATGATTTTAGACACAGAATGTTTCTCCATGTACTCACTCATATCAAGACGGATCAACGATTCTTTTGTACCGAAAAGCTCTTCTGCCAGCGCCTTGGTCAATTCTGTTTTACCAACACCAGTCGGGCCGACAAACAGGAAGGAACCGATTGGACGATGTTTTGATTTCAAGCCGGCGCGGCTGCGTCGTACAGCTTTGGCCACTTTTTGCACCGCAACATCTTGTCCAATTACTTTTTCGGAAAGATTTTTTGCCAAATACTTCATTTTTTGCTGCTCGTCGGATTGGATTTTCCGAACCGGAATACCGGTTTTTTCTTCTACAAGCAACTGAATATCTTCTACTGTCACTTCGGCAGCAGGTGCCTCTGTTGCTTCTTCCAGTTGTTTTTCCAGCTTGATTTCCTGGTGTCTCAAGTTGGCAGCACGTTCATAGTCCTCTTTTTCTGCCGCTTGCATTTTTTCCTCATGAAGCTCATCCAGGCGTTTTTGGATGGCATCCTTATCGGATTGGGAATTGGCAAGATTCAAACGCGCTCCCGCCTCATCCATCAAGTCGATCGCTTTATCCGGCAGGAATCTGTCCTGTAGGTAACGCTGTGACAACGTTACCGCACCGCGGATGGCTTCGTCTGTATAGCTTACTTGATGGTAGTTTTCATAACGCTCTTGCAGCCCTTGCAGGATTTGCACTGCTTCTTCGACGCTTGGCTCTTTCACAATAATTGGTTGGAAACGGCGTTCCAGCGCTGCGTCCTTCTCAATTTTGCGGTACTCTTTCAACGTCGTTGCACCGACTAATTGCAGTTCCCCTCTAGCCAAAGCGGGCTTTAAGATGTTGCCGGCATCCATTTGGGAGCTTTCAGCTGTACCTGCGCCGACTAGTTGATGTACTTCATCGACAAACAGGATGACGTTTTTTCTGTTTTGCAGTTCGGATACAAGCTGTTTCATACGCTCTTCGAACTGGCCTCTGATGCCTGTGTTGGCTACCAGAGAGGCTACGTCCAGCAGATAAATTTCTTTGTTCATCAGTTTAGCAGGAACGTCGCCTTCAGCGATCTTCAAGGCAAGGCCTTCTGCAATCGCCGTTTTCCCTACACCAGGTTCCCCGATAAGAACCGGATTGTTTTTGTTCCTTCTATTTAATGTCTCAATCACACGTTTCACTTCATTTTGACGTCCGATAACCGGATCAATCAAACCTGCTTTCGCAGCATGTGAGAGGTTTCTGCCAAGCTCGTCCAGCAAACCGCCGCCTTTTCCGCCGTTGGCTTGCTGTTGTTGCGCCTGACCGCCTCCTTGCTGGAATCCTTCAAACGGAGAAGCTCCCCCGCCAAAGAATTGGTTGAAGTCCATACCGCCTTGGTTGAAAAAGCCGGATGGATTTTTTGCACTATTTTTTATTTCTTGAAAGCACGTTTCGCATAAGTTCAATTGTTGTGTTTGATTATTAAAACGAAGGTTTACATTAATGGTTGCTTCACGAACACCGCAATTTTGGCATTGCATATTCGCTTTCCCTCCTTCAGATATATAAGGTAAGTAGTTTGGTCTTTGACTTTGACTATCTTTGACCTTACTTTTATTATAGTTTGACTTTCTTTGACTTTCAACCCCTACATTAGAATTTTTATAAATAAATTTAGAATTGGCTGTATTAGCCTGTCTGAGGTTGAGAAGGATAAACCCTTGCTTTCATCCTATTACCCGCTATTTTATTCCTTTAATCAAAAATGGTCAAATTTATTGTTTGTTCTCAATTACCAATAGGCAGAGGATTTTGTTAAACATTGTGTAGATGAACAACTGGATGATAACAAGGCTATCAATATTTTCCGCATGATTAATAGGTGATAAACTATGAATGAAAACAACCGAGAGGGCAATAAAGTAGTAGATGTCGGAGGTATTATGGAAATATATCACTTTAAAAAAGAGACAGGTAAGAAAATCACAAAATTCGACTCTGATTTTGTGATTTCACGAATTACGCAGACAAAGAAAGCAGCTCATATTGCTTGTATGCACTTAGATGGTAATGGAATAATTGGTTATCATCAAGCTGTTGTCCCTCAGCTACTATTAATTGTAAACGGAGAAGGTTGGGTTAGAGGCGAAACGGATGAGTATTTCAAAATTCATTGTGGCGAAGCGGTATTTTGGGATAAAGATGAATGGCACGAAACGAAAACAAGTACAGGTTTAACTGCAATCGTTATAGAAAGCGAAGAACTAACCACTTCATCTTTGACAACTTTAGAGAGATGATGCGTATTAAACAAATAGGAGTATTAATTAAAAGGAGGAAGAGGAACTCCAATAATCTACATTATCGTCTATCATAGCTTTCGATTAAGAAAAGCCATTCCGCTTCCGGAATGGCTTAGTAAATGTAAGAAAAATATTTCTTTATATAAATGCGCATTTGCAATCAGGATTGTAGTTACCTGAACAGCTATTCATGAACCGATTCATTGACGGACGAGCTTTCTTCCGCTTCTGTGTTCGGCAATTCTTGCTGAAGCGGACCGATCACCTTGAAGGGAATCATAATCAAAATAGAAGCCAGCAGTACAACCCATCCAAGTTCGCGTAAGATTTTCAATCTGTTCTCCTCCTATTAGAATAGCTCTTCATTTATCCCAAGCATAACACATCCTACTAGATTCGCAAATACCCCTTTATCACTCTAAAGCGTTGGGGGACAGTCCCTGGTTCTGAGAACAAGGGACTGTCCCCGCCTATTAGTTAGTGGTTGCTTTTTCTTTTTGGCGCAGTTCGATTCTTCTTATTTTACCTGAAGAGGTTTTCGGCAGCTCCTCGATAAACTCTATTTTTCTAGGATACTTGTAAGGAGCGGTCCACTTTTTGGCAAAGTCCTGCAATTCCTTGACAAGGCCTTCCTTATTTTTATCTACATTCGGCTGAAGGACAATAAATGCCTTGACCACATTACCTCTGTCCGGGTCGGGACTGGCTACGACGGCACATTCCTTGACCGCTTTATGTTTGACCAAAGCGTCTTCCACCTCGAACGGCCCGATTGTGTAACCAGAGCTAATGATGATGTCATCACTTCGCCCTTCGAACCAGTAATAGCCGTCCTCATCCTTTGATGCCTGGTCGCCGGTGACATAATAGTTACCTCGCAGCGATTTTTTGGTACGTTCCGGATCTTTATAATATTCCTTGAACAAGGCAGGCGTATCAAGCGGTATGGCAATATCCCCGACCTTGCCAACTGCCACCGGGTTTCCATCTTCGTCGATCAATTCGACTTCATTACCTGGGGTGGGCTTGCCCATTGATCCGGGTTTTACCTCCATACCTTTCATGAATCCGAGCAGCAGGGTGTTTTCAGTTTGCCCGTAACCATCACGCACCGTGATATCGAAGTACTTCCGGAATGTATCGATTACTTCGCGGTTCAAAGGCTCTCCTGCCGATACGGCACTGTGCAGCTTGGTTAACGAGTAACTGTCCAAATTATCCAGCTTGGCCATCAACCGATATTCCGTCGGAGTACAGCAAAGAACATTTACTTCATGCTTTTCTAATAGAGACAAGTACTTCTTCGCCTCGAATTTTCCATTATAAACCAGTCCGGTGGCACCGGAACCGAGTACAGACAAAAGTGGGCTCCACACCCATTTTTGCCAGCCTGGAGCAGCTGTCGCCCAAACTACGTCTCCGTCTTCGATTGCCAGCCAGTTATTCGCTGCCGTTTTCAGATGGGCAAAACCCCAGCCATGTGTATGGACAACCCCCTTTGGATTGCCGGTCGTTCCAGACGTGTATGGAAGAAAGGCGATATCGTCCCTGGTCGTCGAAGCCATTTCCAGTTGATCTGACGCCTTTTCTTTCAGTTGGTCAAGGTGATGCCATCCTTCCACTTCACCGCCGACCGAAAACTTGATTAATTCATCATATTCTTTAATTCCTGTGAATTGTTCAACAAATGGATGATAGCTGATGATACCAGCAACTTCTCCATGTGTGACCCGGTACTGTAAGTCCTTCGTGCGCAGCATCTCTGAACTAGGAATGATAATAACACCGGTTTTAAGAGCAGCCATGTAAATTTGGTACGACTCGATCAACCGGGGCATCATGACTAATACCTTGTCCCCTTTTTTGAGACCATTGGATAAAAACACATTTCCGATCTTGTTAACGTTAACCAGCAGCTCTTGATAGGTGATTTCCTGTTGGTTTCCCTCATTATCTTCATAAATCAACGCCTTCCGTTCCGGACCGCTGGCATACTTCTCTACTTCCATTGCAATGTTGTAATTTTCCGGAGCAATCAGCTCTTTTTTATCCATCCGTTCATCCCTCATTTCTTTTTAGTATCAGGTATTAATTTCTAGTCATTATATCAATTACTAATGTCTATGAAAAGTAAGAAAACTTATGAAAACTTTATGGAAGCGCTATCAATAATATGATAAAATTTGGTTCCAGCTTTTACAAGGGGGGAATGATGCGGGAAAAAGTGTGGGGGGTAGGTCGTTTTGTAGGTCTTTGGTAAGAAAATAAACTTTTGTAGATTAGCAAGTTTTAACAAAAGTAAATCGGTGAATACTTTAGCAAAGTCAGTCAAGTTTTCAGTAAGACGGAATTCCCCTTCAGGACCGGCCAGGCTGCTAAACTTGATTGGAAAAAAATTAAGATTGGTGCGTGATGATCATGAGGTTTCGTCTGCTTCTTCTCCTGTTGCTGTCCGTCGTTTTAACTGCCTGCGCTTCCACAAATTCAGAAGAAAAATCATCAGGGAATGAAGGGATTCACAATCAGGCATACCCTGATGTGGAACAAATCCTGAAAAAAGACGAGAATGCCGATGTGTTCCAATGGAAAAAACGGATATATAAAACCAACTTGAAGTCGCTCGAATCCATGGATGTGACCAAAGAGAAACAAATCGGAACCATTGAATCCACTTATTCAGAGGGAGATGAATTCACCGATAACATGGCGACCAAACTCCCTGCCGGCACCGCCATTTATGCTACCGATAAAGAAAACATACTGATCGCCGAACACAACGGAGAAACCAAACGCTACCTCGCCATGATTGAAGACTAATAATACAAGGGACAGTCCCCGCTATCAAACGGAACTGTCCCTTTTTACATTTCGAGACCAGTACCAGCCAAACCGGACAGGATCAGAGTCGGGGGTCAGTCCCTCCTGCTGCGTGGTGTCAGTCCTTTCTCCGTATTGGGGACTGACCCCGATGGGGGTAAAATCCTGGTTTAATGGGGTTTTCGGCAATTCGGTCGAGGCTAAACTGGGTTTTAGGGACTGACCCTACCGCGGGGCGGGGACTGTCCCCGGATCTCTTCTGTTCTTGAATATTTATGTTTTCTTAATTTGTGAGGGGGGAAATGCTTGGTTTTTTGTGATATGCTAGTTACAAATATGAAGGAGGGATTGTCATGAATAGGGAAACTGTTACCTTAATGGCTAATAAGAAGACAATCGACTTGAAACCGCAGCAAATGGTGGTGTACCGTTCGTGTAAGATTATCGAAGCGGTTGACCGGAACGACGCCTGTTATTACTTATATATGTACAAAAATAAGCCGCTCAACGGCATCCGGGCCAAACACATAAAACTTGGATCCTTTCTCCACCGCGCACTCGCCAGAGGAATCAGCTTTTCCGGAACACATCCGCTCACACTCCAGGTGCTGTCCGACCATCCTTCATTCCGATCGATCAGCTTTAATCAACTGTACAAAAAAATAGCCGCCAGCCACTCTCCCTTGGAAACCGCCTATATACTCACCTTATTCGACAGCTTTGCTGCCAATGAACCCATCCATAAATTGCTCAAAAATACTTATTACAAATACCGTCGGAACGGTCAAATGCTATTAGCTTACAAGACACTGAACATTTTTGCCGACTTTGCACCAGAAGACGCTTTTGCCCGTGACATGCAAGGGCACTTGGACTTTCAGCGCTATCGACAGCGGTATGCGGATGTGAAAAAGGTTGCTTCTTCAGACCCGCAGCATTTCGAGAGGGTCAGCTTCGATCGCCTGACTGATCCGGAAACCAGCCGTTTACTGCTCGACAGCCTGCACAAACAAAACCGTTTGATCGACGAAATTGCCGTCCGGCTGCACCTGCTCACAAACCGGACAATAGCAGAGGATCTTATCGTTTTTGACTTGATTGAACAGCACTTCGACCAGGAGCAGCAGCTGCAGTTTTACCGTCAGCTGGCTTACTCCCCCGAATTACCAGCAGCATTGGGCACCCAACTGCTTGAAAAACTTCTCGAAAGCCAACAGCCCGACGCTGTGGTTCAGCTTTTGACTGCGAACGACATCCAACCTTCAGACGTGCACAAACAAGCCATCGCCGACTGTTTTGCCAAAGCTGACTTATCGATATTTCCGCCCCTCTTCAGCCGTCTGAACCACCGTCTGCTCGATCTGTTTTCCGATCAGCCACAGTTATTGGAACCGATCGTGATACGATGCATATCAGCCTTTTTCCGTGACTATGACTTGGATACCCTCAAACAATGGCTCGAAGCCTTTCAACAACAGGGGATTCATCTGCCAATTGAACAAAAACTGAACAAAATGCAACAGTTGGAAGAAGACCCTGAACAGCAGGGAACGCTTGGCGAACTATATTTGTACTTCCATCAGCCGGAAAAATCAATCGACTGCTTTAAATGGGAAATGGAACTAAAACCCGAGGATCCAAAACCAGTACATCTTTTGTCCAAAGTATATTTGACGTTAGGCAATAAGGATGAAGCGGCCGTCTACCAGCAATTGTATCTACAAATGCAGCGTTGATCTCACTCAACCTTCAATGCTGCGCCAAAGCGTCAAAGAGGCATGGCTTTGATAAGGCGACCATCCAGCGCTCATTTCGGTGATTTCGGGTATGGTCGGTTTCTTATCCATTTCAAAATAAAACTTAAGCGCATTTTGAATCCCTATGTCGGCCTTGGGCAGCAAGTCATCACGTCCAAGGCCGAACAATAACCAATTTTCCGCAGTCCAGGGACCGATCCCTCTGATTTTCACCAATTGGTCGATGATGTGTTTATCTGACTGGGCAGCAAGTGTCTCTAAATCGATTTCCCCTCCGGCAATTTTTTTCGACGTATCAATCACATATTCCGCTTTCCGCTGGCTGAACTGCATTCTCCGTAGGTCTTCATAATGAAGCCGGGCGATATCTTCCGGTTCCGGATAAAACCAGACGCCATCCAGAAAAGTGCCGTAGGCTTCAACAAACCTCGTGCTCAGTGTATAGGCGAACTTCATATTCAATTGTTGGTGGATGATCCCTTTCATCAGAGAAAAATACAAATCGAAGTCCCGCACAATCGGTGTCCCCGGATGTGCATAGAAAAGCTGTTCTAAATTTGTGCCGATAAAATGCTCGTTGACTATGGTCAAATCCTTCTCCCACTGAAATAAATCAAACGTTTGTTTTAATAACTCCGTCTTATAATTGTCGTGGTCACCCGATATTTCAAATACCGGATGTGGCGTATTTCCCTTCGCTTTGACCGTTACCTTGTGCTTCTCGCCGTCCTCCGTTTTCAAGGGAATGTCCACGCTGCGCTCATTACGATCAATAAACAGCAACGGATCCATTTGCAACCGTTGTAATGAATAATCAAAGTCATACATTGTATCCAGTGTAATGGTCTCTTTCCACATATACATGCTCCTTATTGATTTATTCAGGTGCTGCAAGCTCTACCTTTATCCGGTCCGGGTCCTCGAAAAACACGGCATAATAGTCCTCTCCGCCGGCAAACGGATGTCTGTCCTGGTAAAGAATCGGCACCTGCCTCTTTGTTAGCTTTTCCGTCATCTTATCGACATGTTCCCTCGATTCAGCGTGAAATGCAAGATGATTTAACCCTACCCTGCTTCGATGATAGCCCGCATCCTGAAACCGTTCCTGTACCTGTACAAACACCAAGTAGGTGGTGTTCTCCTTATAACTGAAACCATTTTCCCACTCCTGATAAAGGTTATAGCCCAATTCCTCCAACAGCCAGCCCCAAAACTTGCGGCTAGCTTCTATATCTGACACGTTCATTTCCACATGATGCAGCACATTTTCCGCCTCCCACCTTTTCCTGTCTCCTTTTATTATAGTAGAAAACTTGACCTCTGACAGTTTTTCCTTTTGATAAGATAAGTTATAGGGGCTCGAGACTCGATTACCACGATAAAGAAGCTGGACCAGAATCACCAATACACTCACCCTTATTGATACCAAAAAAATCCGCCCCTCCAAAAGGAAAGGCGGATTGCAGCTTTATAACTGGTAAAACGGTCTTGGCAGTAAATCTTTCATGACCAAGTCATCCAAACTTTTAAAGGTGTAACCCTGCTTACGCATATCATCGATCATGTACTCCAGTGCTTCTGCATTATCCTCCGAAACCGTATGAAGCAGGATGACCGCACCAGGATGGACTTGGTCGATCACCTGTTGATAGGCAGATTGCCAGCCCTTCTGACTATTCGTGTTCCAATCAACAAAGGCCAATGACCAGAACATGTGGATATAGCCGAGTTCGTTCGCCCATTTGATCGACTGTTCGGTAAAAGTTCCTTTTGGCGGCCGGACATATTGCATCGTTTTTTGGTCACTGATTTTCGCCACAGCTGATTGGAGCTTGTCCAGCTCTTCTTTCATTTTTTTCTTCGATAACTTGGTGAAATCCGGATGATGATAGGAGTGATTGCCGACAATATGACCCTCATCCACCATCCGTTTCACTAATTCCGGACTGCTGTCGACATAGTGTCCCGTTACAAAAAAGGCTGCCGGTACATCCTTTTTCTTCAGAACATCGAGTATTTTGTCCGTATACCCCTGCTCATAGCCGTTATCAAAGGTTAAGTAAATGACTTTTTCTCCAGACTTATCGAGATAGTAACCGCCATTATCTTCTAGAATGGTGTCATATTTTCCTACTTCCGGCGGCTGGTGGTTGCTGTTTTTCTTGTATCCCCACCCGTACCCTTCAGCCTGGTTACCTGTCGGCATAGCGACCGCCCAAAACAGCAGTAGTGCAAGCATAACCCAATAAAATTTATACATGTGGTTCACCCAGATTCTTTTTCGCTTATTTTTTCTTTGGGCAGAAAGATTATGCAGGAAATACTGGCGCAAAAATTTCCATCGCCAGGATAAAAAACGGCTGCCTCAATGAAGAGACAGCCGCTTTCAGGCAAAATTTACAGGATAACCGCTGCAATCCAGCCAAAGATAAATAATGGAATATTGTAATGGATGAAGGTTGGGACACAGGTATCCCAAATATGATTATGCTTGCCGTCCGCGTTTAGGCCTGCCGTCGGTCCGAGCGTACTGTCGGAAGCGGGTGAACCAGCATCACCTAATGCTCCGGCCGTTCCGATTAATGCCGCCGTAGCCATTGGCGAAAAGCCTGCTGCCAGACAAATCGGTACATACAGGGCTGCTAAAATCGGTACGGTGCCAAAGGAAGAACCAATTCCCATGGTGACGAACAAACCGACCAACAACAGGACAAATGCGATGATCACTTTATTATCCCCAAGCACACTGGAGGAAGCTTCCACCATTCCTGTGACAGCATCTGTTTCCTTTAAGATATTTCCATAACCGGCAGCGACGAGCATAACGAAGGCAATGGTACCCATCATCGCAACTCCTTCACTGATAATACCATCTCCCTGCTTAAAAGGAACGACAAGGAAGGCGAACATAAGCACAAGCCCTGTCAGTGCACCGATAATCAGGTTGTCTGTCACAATCTGCACGATTAACGCTGCTACAATTGCTATGATCGTAAAAGTATGTTTCCTGTTAAAGGCAACCGCCTGACCCATTTCTTCGTCTGCCCCTGTTTCCGCACTGGTTCCAATCGGTTCTTTCGGCTTGCGATACGTGATGAACACAGCAATCAACAGCCCGACAATCATTCCGGAACCTGGAATTAACATGGCCAATGCTGCCTGATTCATCGTCAATTCACTGCCATTGCTGGCCATTCCATCGACAATCGTGCGATGGAACAAGATACCGAAACCGGCAGGAATCATAATATACGGTGCCTTCAAACCAAACGTCAGTGCCGTTGCCACTCCACGACGATCCATTTTCATTTTATCGAATAATTTCAATAATGGCGGAATCAAAATAGGAATGAAGGCAATGTGCACAGGGACCAAGTTTTGCGACAGCGAAGCAATCCCGGCAATCGCCAGCAGCATCATCGTTTTTTTGCCCGTCAACGCTTTAATCAGATAATTCACCAGCAGGCTGGTGATGCCTGTATAGCTGATAGCGACTGCAAATGCTCCAAGTAAAATATAGCTCAGCGCAGTATTTGCCTGATCTCCCATTCCATTGACCAGCATCTCGACCGCTTCAGCCAGTGATAATCCGGCCATCAATCCAGCAGTGAGCGCCGCAGCGATAATCGCTATGATGACATTCACGCGCAAAAGACTAAGCACGGTCATGACTAATACAGAAATAAGAACAATCCACATACGTAATCTATACTCCTCTCAACAAAACGTTTCTTTATCGCTCTACCACTTTACCATAGTAAAGGATTGGATAAAAAAAATCAACCGACAATCGAAAATTGCCGGCATTTGACAAAAATCATTTCAAACTTGTCTCCATCCTGTCCAAAATGCTGATCAACTGATCAATGTCTTCAATGGACGTTTCTTCCGGATCCATGTTTTCCAGACGAGTCATAAAACCTGCTAAGTGAACCTTCAGCTGTTCGATTTTGTCCTGGTCTGCCATCTAAGCTGCTCCTCCTTCTAGCGGATCACTGTCTTTTTTACACCCTATCATTAAAAAGCCCTTCCTATCCTAACGGAAAACAGCCAGCATGTCCACTTCTCCCCTAGATAGATCAGTTGGACTTAAACTACTTCCGGGAACATGCTATAATACCCTTTAAGCAAATCGTGGAGGTATATGCTATGTCATTTCAAGATATTTGGGGATACACGGAGAAAATTTGGGGAAATCCGATCACGCATATTGTCATCGGAGCCATCCTTACGTTCCTATTAGTCGTCATTTTACGGAGGATTATTCATTCCTTTTTCAAAAGGACCAATTTTATTGAAGAAAAAAAAGAAAAAACGATTGAATCGATGTTGAATTCGTTGATCAAGTATATCGCCACCTTCGGCTTTATCGTATATGTGCTAGGTCAATTCGGTATCCATGCAGGCAATATCCTTGCCGGAGCCGGTGTCCTCGGGATTATCGTCGGATTCGGTGCCCAAAGCCTGGTCAAAGACCTGTTGGCCGGGATGTTCCTTCTTTATGAAAGACAGCTTGAAAAAGGGGACTGGGTCAAGGTCAATAATACCTACGAAGGGTTGGTCGAAGAAATCGGGTTGCGTTTTCTAAAGGTGCGCCAGTGGTCCGGAAAGCTGACCACCATCGGCAATGGCCAAATCCATACTATTGAAAATTACAATATGGAAGAAATGCGGGTAATCGAAAATGTCAGCGTCAGTTTTTATGAAGACCCGAAGAAGATATTTGCACTCTTGGAAGAAACGGTCGAGCGGCTTAATTCCGAGCTGGGGGATTATTTAAAAAAAGATCTGACCGGAAATCCGATTGAATCTTTTCAGCTGTATGGCATGTCGTCGCTGAATGACCAATTCCATGGCTATCAGTACACGGTCACCGGTTTGTGCAATGACCTGCTTTATTTTACCGCCGCCAAAGAAACGCGACGCATCCTCGCAGAAACGATGTACGAACACGGCATCATGATGGCCGAACAGCAAATCAATTACCGCAACCGTCCAGGAGATCAACATTCCAGTTGATCTTCTTGATTTTCTTTTTTCGACAAGGGGAGAGCCCATCATTGAATTTTTTTCATGATCGAGTTGATATGGATAGTCGATAGTCGCTCTCTGGATTGGAATGGATCTTCTTGCGCACAAGACTGCCCGTCTTTTCCCGGCTAGTTGATCTCACAGCCGCTCCGATCGTCTCTCTAGATTATCATCAAAGCTCCACTCCAGAACAAAAGCGCAAGCGCCTGTTTAAAGGAGTACAGGCTAAAGCCGCCACGTCCTGTGGCAACGCCTGCATGACCCACATGGTTTGGGCCTCCTAGAAGCTTAAGAATAGCCTCGGCGTGGCGCTTTTTGCCACACCGAGGGTAGGCTTAAGACCTCGAGGGGGTAGGCGCTGGAGCTGGATGTGGCTGTTTCTGCTAATAATGATCCACAGTCAGTTAAATTTATAATTTCCTAGACAAAAAAAGCATCCGATTGTAAAAATCGAATGCTTTTTTGTTGGTTATTTCAGCTGAAACGAAAAAGAAACATGGTCTTGCACCGGTATCCAGGCACCGATTCCTTGTTTGGTGACATTTTTCACGACGATGCGTTTTTTGGAGCCCTTCAGTTCCAAATATACTTCCCCGAAGGTTACCTGCCCTTTTTCATTTACAGCTGGCGCATATGCCGTTAAAAAGCCTATTTTTTCCTTTGGCACGCCGTATGCATTGCTTGTTTTCGTTCCCTTGCCTAATACGGTATGAAACGACAACGGCAGGTCGGTGTTTGCTTTGGCGTCAAGAAGCATCATCCGTTTTACCTGGTCGGCGTTGGTGATTTTTGCCGTCAATGCCCCTTTTATATGTTTTTCCTCTTCCTGGTTGTAACTCATTGTTTTCTGATTCTCACCGCCGATGTTGTTTAACTGATTTGTATTGATTTTTTGGTATTCCCAGTTGGGAGTTGTTTCAGCAGATTTATAATTCAGCGGCCAGTGCCCCATATATACCATTCCGCGGTAACCGATCGCCAACGGAGAAGGCTTCAACGATGTTTCATTCAACAATTTAATTAATTCCGGATTTTCTATTTTTACATCGGAAGCTTCGATTAGCTCCTTTACCAGCTTGCTCGGTTCTAAAACTGCTTCATCCTTCGCAGAATTAGGATAGGTATTTTCCTTGGAAACGTTCAACACATGGCTGGGAATCTCATTCGTTTTCGACTCATCCTCCCGCTTCTTTTCTTCTGCCCGAAGCAGTGAAGGAAAAGCGATCATGAGACATAAGGCAATCGTCAATATCCATTTTAGCTTATTCATGTGCCCAATCCTTTCGGTTTTTTCCCTAGTATTTCACTAACAGGGCTTGTTATGCACCCGGACAAAGAGGAGAAAAAACCAGCTGGACCGTTTTTCCACATGGACGCCGGGCTTCTCCTCTATTTTATCCCTGGTTATGTATCAATGCTGTCAGCAGCCTCTTAGCTTGCGGTTCAAAAAATTGAATCGCCGGTCCGATCAGCAACAGGATCACGATTGTGCCGATACCGACTGGACCGCCGATAAGCAAAGCAGCAACGAGGGCCAATCCTTCCGTAATGGTTTTGGCCGCCAAAAGCGGAAGTTTCCAACGCTTTTGTATGGCAACCATTAACCCATCGACCGGATTCAATGACAATTTGGGTTGTAAATACAAAGAGACTCCGAAAGCAAGTACCAGAACACCACCAACAAGCGTTGCTGCCTGGATTGCTAAACCGTCTAGATGCCAGGCTTCCATGACGATCAGCAGCCAAAAATCAATCATCATTCCAATCACCAGGATGGTAACGATTGCAAAATAATCGGGTCGTTCCCTTGTAAGCCAGGCATTCACCCCTATCAAAACAATTCCGATAATCATCACCCAGTTCCCGACTGTCAAATCCGTTACATCGGATAATCCGACATTGACCGCATCCCAGGCACCGACTCCCAAATCGGCCGTAATAGTCAAGCTGATTCCAAATGACAGCACGATCAAACCGGCAAGGAAAAATATCCACCGTACGACTAATTGTTTCCCCATATATAGGACTCCTCTGCTCGCTTCTCCGTTAAGAACACTCTCTTAATGCGGAGAGCCCTGTCTTTGAGTAAAAGAAAAAAGGTCTTATAAAAAGATAAGACCCTTTCAGTTTATACAGACAGCTCGATGTATTCAAGACTTTCTTCAATTGTAATACTGTCTTCGACAGAGCGGATCATCGAACAATTTTTTCTTGCCGTCTCCAAACTTTTTTTCAGTTTCTCCTCGCTGAGGTTTTTTCCTTTTACAATATAATGTAGCTGAATCCGTTCTATCCGATTCGCCTCTTCGGGATTTCGCTCGACGTCAGCAGTAATTTTCCAATCCTCCAACTCCATTCGCTGCTTCTCGACTATTTTTCTGAATACAGAAGCGCTGCAACCGGCAATCGAGGAAACCATTAGTTGGTACGGCCGGAAACCATAATCTTCATTACCGGATATATTTAATTGCCCATAATCGAAGGAGGTTCGTACCCCTTGTTCCTTCATATAAAAATCCATCTCACCACTCCCTTGTATCCGTTTAGTATTGATGTTCCCGGAACACCGCTTTTTTAATACAAAATAAGCAAGATAAAAGAGTTGACCTTTTCAACAGGACATATTAGATTGGAAAGGATTGCTATTCTCTACATAAAACAACCTGATGGATCTTGTTCCCGAGGTTTTCAGGCATGGTTCATAGGTCCAGAACAGATGGGAGGAATGAGCGATGGTTTCCGATCGGACACGATTTAAACTATTGATCGGTCTTGTAACGATTTCTGGATTTTCACAGGGGATGCTGCTTCCGCTCCTCGCCCTCATTTTAGAACAGGATGGAGTGCCATCCTCAGTGAACGGACTCCATGCGACCGGATTATACATAGGAGTACTGTTAGCTTCCCCATTCATGGAGAAACCAATGCAAAAATTGGGATTCAAACCGATGATATTGATCGGCGGGCTGCTCGTCTTTATTTCCTTGGCATTTTTCCCAATATGGCATGCCTTATGGTTCTGGTTCATCCTGCGGGTTACCGTCGGGATTGGGGACCACATGCTCAATTTCGGAACACAAACATGGATCACCTATACGTCAGCACCAGAAAAAAGGGGAAGAAATATCGCCTATTACGGACTGTTTTTCAGTCTCGGGTTTTCCATCGGGCCGACGATGACGCGTTTGTTGTCCGTCAATGAAAACTTGCCGTTCATCATTTCCGCGGTACTTTGTTTTTTGGTTTGGACATCGTTGTTTTTTATCCGCAATGAATGGCCACAGCAAGAGGGGGAGGACCGTGTCCATGCTGCACCGCGTTCTTCGCTGGGAAGGTTCATCAAAACCTGGAAACTTGCCTGGGTGGCATTGCTTCCGCCATTCGGATATGGCTTCTTGGAAGCTACGTTGAACGGGATCTTTCCGGTTTACGGCTTGCGGATCGGCCACGATGTCGATGTGCTGTCGCTGATTATTCCCTGTTTTGCTGCCAGTAGCTTGATTACGCAAATACCACTCGGAATTCTCAGTGACAAAATCGGACGCAAAAAATTGTTAAGTCTCGTTCTCTGCTTCGGCAGTGCCTCGTTTCTGCTGGCCGCTCTGTTTGAAGGTTCAGCAGCCTGGCTGTTCATTACCTTTGCATTGGCGGGCATGTTCCTGGGGTCCATCTTTTCTTTAGGTGTATCCTACATGACCGATATCCTGCCGAAAGCCCTGCTTCCTGCAGGCAATATCATGTGCGGAATCGCCTTCAGCATAGGCAGCATTTCCGGCCCTTATCTTGGCGGTGTGTTTATCGATTTGTTTCCTGCCGTTTCCTTTTTCTATGTCATCGTTGCGATGCTGATCGTCATCCTAGGAGCATTGCTCCTGCAACAGTCGAAGCAGCCAATTCGTGCAGCTGAATAAAAATCCCCCACAACTTCAGTGGCTAAAAGATATACCGATTCACACACGTTATTTCCTTTTGGAAATAACGTTTTTTAAGATAAATTCTTTTAATAAACGACGAGTCTAGTAATGTAGGGAGCATTGTCATTCAGTGATTTTTCCTAACTTTAGTGTTAGGGTATCAATTAAAAATAAGGCTTAGAGACAAGAATATCTCTAAACCTTACTCGGTAGATTCATAAGCACAAAGTCCATCAGCACCTCAGAAACCCCAATGCTGCCAAGCTGGCATTTAACTAACCCATCCATTTCAATACTTCCTCCAAAGACGGCATACCTGCCTGTGCTCCAAATTTCGTGACCGACAATGAAGCGGCTGTCACCGCGAAAGCAATTGAGCTGGAAAGCTCCCAGCCTTCTGCTACTCCATAGGCAAGTGCTCCGTTGAAACAGTCCCCTGCTCCCGTTGTATCCCGGACGCGGTCGATTTCTGGTGCGGGGACGATTTTTAATTCTCCACTTTCGGCGTAAGCCGCTCCCTTGTTTCCCAGGGTGACGATCAACCGCCCGCCGAAATCTGTTTCCCACTTTTGTATCGTTCTGCCCAGTTCCTCATCCGTGGTAATTCGCCTGCCTGTCAATGTCTCCAGTTCTGTCTGATTAGGAGTGATATAATCCGCTAACCGCAGCATTTCCTCCGGCAGCTGTTTAGCCGGAGCAGGATTCAAGATGGTCGGCACCCGATGCTGTTTTGCCAGTTTTAAGGCTTGATGGACAGCATCGACTGGAATCTCCAGCTGCATCACTAATACGTCGGCAGAGCCGATTTCCTCTGAAAAGCCCCTGATGGTTTCCGCGTTCCACTTCTGATTGGCACCAGGAATCACTACAATACTGTTATCATCAGGTAAGTGCGTGATATTGGCAATGCCAGTCGCTGTTTCCACCGGGAAAATAGTGTCTGTAGACAGCCCTTGCCGGGAGATACTATCGCGAATCTCGTCCCCGAACGAATCCTTCCCGACCTTTCCGAATAGCTGGACGTCTGCGCCCAATTTATGGACAGCCACTGCCTGGTTGGCACCCTTACCGCCAGGTAAGTATTGCACCGTATTTCCGTGGATTGTTTCTCCTTTTTGCGGCATCCTTTCCACGGATACGATAATATCCATGTTAAGACTACCGATCACGGCTATTTTTCCCATATGAACTGTCTCCCTTCTCTGCATCTCTTTTTATTTTACAAAACGGCTGTACCGTTTTTCCAATTTTTCCTGCAGAAAAGAGATGACAGAACATAAAGGCCAGTAAATAAACGCAGCCAGTACGTACATGGTCATCGTGTCGAAAGTCCTGCCGCCGGCGATTTGCGCCTTCTGAAACAATTCAGGAACGGTAATCACCGCGGCGAGCGAGGTTGCTTTGACAAGGTCGAGAAAAATATTTGTCAGCGGCGGGATTGCAATTCGGAATGCCTGCGGAAGTATAATCCGCCGAAGCGTCTGCCAGTAGCTGAATCCCAGGGCATGAGCCGATTCCCATTGACCTCTCGGCACACTATTCAACGCTGACCGGTTCACTTCTGCAATATAGGCAGCGCTGTTCAGTCCAAATCCAAGCACAGCGGCAACGTATGCGGTAAGTTCAATCCCTGCTACCGGTAAGCCAAAGTACAAAATAAATAAAAACACTAAAATCGGCGTCCCTCTCATAAACGAGATATATACCCTCGCCGGCCAGCGCAACAGCTTCTTTTCCGAGCCGCGGGCCAAGGCAAGGAACATTCCTAAGATGAGCCCGAGTGCCATTCCGGCAAACGATACAGCGATTGTCATCGGCACGCCGCCCAAAACGAATGGCAGATTCTCTAACGCTAATTCGACATCAAACAAACCGCCAAAGGAAAAACCGTTCACATTGATCATAATCGGTTACAGGTCCAGCCCTTCGATTTCCTGGATTTCTCCTTCCGGTTTCTGTGAAGCATCTTCTTTATAAAATTTCTCGGCCAGCTCGGTCAATGTACCATCCTCGCGCATTTCAGCAAGTGCCCCGTTGATTTTCTCGGTCAGTACATCCGCATCCTTCGGCATAACGACAGCCTGTTCAGTCGGATGGAACTTTAAATCAGGATGCAAGTGGATATCAAATTCAGGAAAAGCGGCTACTCCGAACTTGGACAGAAAGTAGTCATTTACGATCACATCGGTTCGCCCATTATCTACATCGCGTAAATAAGCTTCATTGGGAGCATTTCCGTAAGGTACCACCTCTGCGCCGTAATGCTCGGCAATTTGACTATAGATGGTTGTAGCTCCTCCACCAGCTTCTTTCCCCTTAAGATCTTCCAGCGATTCAATTCCTGAGTTATCCTCTTTGCGAACGACCATCGTCGAATAAGAGTATTTGTAAGGCTCGCTGAAATTGAATTTCTCTTTACGGTTATCTGTCGCTTCGATATCGTTGACAGCCACATCTATACGACCGCTGTTGACTGCCGGCAGCATACTGTCGATTCCCATGATTTCAAAGGAAACATCAAGACCAAGTCGATCGGCAACCTCCCGCATCACTTCCACGTCATAACCAGTAAGCTGATCGGTGTTTTCTTCCTCCCCTTCGTAATAAGAAGCGGCCACAAGGGTACCGGAAGTACCTGCGACGATTTCCCCTGCTTCCTGGATTTCCTCCCATTTACTCGAGCCTGAGTCTTCCCCTGAATTTTGCGAATTCTCTGCTTCGTCTCCACAGGCTGCCAATAACACCGTCATGGTGGCTACGGCAAACCATAATAAAACTTTCTTCATTTCATCCCGCCTCTACTATTTTGTTATATATAACTACACATAAAAAGATAACAGCATATTCCTTTTAAATCAATATTTTTGTAAACTGTATCTCTTTAATATAATCACTGTTATATTTTAAGCTCCTCCATTTTTGGAAAAACAAAAACACAAAAAAGCTACCCTTTTAAAGGATAGCCATTTTCGTTGTCATTGATGATATTTTTTCAAACGGAACTTTTCATATAACGCATTTATTTCCCCACCGGCAATAATAACCATACCGGAAAGGTAAAACCATATCATCAAGACGATGACGGTTCCCAGACTTCCATAAACAGCAGAATAACTGCCCATGTTGTCCACGTAATAGGAAAAGGCAAGAGAAACCAGCTGCCAGCCGAGTGTGGCAAATGCCGCACCGACTGCCGCATCCTTGAAGAACACCTTCCTGTTTGGCGCCATTTTGTAAAGGGCAAGCAGCACAATAAAAAACACGACAAAAGAAATCAACCAGCGTAAGGCATTCCACAGCTGCAAAAAGTCCGACGACAGGCCGAAGAAAGAGAATAAATAAATACCAATCGTCTTCCCGAAAATCGGCAGCAGGAACGCCACTGCAATCACCGATACCATCGCCACTGTCAGCACCACTGCAATTAACCGGGAAACGATAAACGAGCGATTCTCTTCCACATTATAAGCGGCGTTTAAAGAACGGATGATTGCATTGATACCATTAGACGCCGTCCACAATGTGGCCAGGATCGTCACTGACAGCAAACGACCATTACGGCTCTCTGCAATACCGCTAAGGTTCTCATTGATCAAGTTGAACGTTTCTTCCGGGGCATACAGGGAAACAAACCGCATGATATCAAGCTGCGTCAATGGAAGATAGCCGATCAACGTAATCAAAAACAGCAAAAACGGAAACAGGGACAATAGAAAAAAGAAGGCAAGCTGTGCTGCCATGCCACCCACATCATCGTCCAATATCCGTTTGATAAGCCGAATGACAAACTGGATCAACTCGCCCACTACCTTTATTCTCCTTTGCCAAACCGATTATTTGTACTTATCATCGTCATCAAGCTGGCTGACATTTTCCAATGTACTTTGCACTTGGTTCATGATCTCCAATGCGCTTTCTGCTCCACTAGCTAAAGTGCCCGCTACATTTTCATAGCATTCACGGACATTGTGTACGGCCACAGATGGGTTCCGCAAAAAATAGCCCGCGCTGTTGCCTGTCTTTTTCAGATTCCCGACAAATTGCGTTCTTGTCGAACGGTCACACAACGAAATCAACCCTCCAACTGCTGCTCCGATAATCATCCCTTTAACTAACTTTGAATCACTCATCCAATCCACTCCTTGTCTTTAAATGATGGTCCAGTTTCATTTGATCCAGAAGCTGGTTACAGCCCTGATAAATCAATTCATAAACATAATCGAAATTCCCCGTAAAGTAGGGATCTGGTATATTGACTTCTTCCGCATCCTCGACATAATCCATCAGCCTGGCCACCTTGGTTCCCTCTGTTTTCTCTCTGATCAGGCCGAGGTCGTTGACGTTGTTTTCATCCATCGCAACAATATACTGATAGTCGTTCCAATCTGCAGGGCGTACCTGCCTGGCAGTGATGCCCTGATAGGAAATGGCACGCTCGTCCAGAATTGCCCTGGTCCCTTCGTGCGGAAGCTTTCCGGTGTGCCAGTCGCCAATTCCTGCTGAATCTGCGGTAATTTCATTCTCCAGTCCTTCCTTCTGCACCAAATCACGAAAAATCGCTTCGGCCATAGGGGACCGGCAAATATTACCCAGGCATACAAATAAAACGTTAATCACTAGTTGTTCTCACCCGCTTTCCAAAAGTCTCGTTGTACTATTATAAATGTAACGTTTCTGTTTCCGATTTTCACGGAAAACACCCCGAAAGCGATTTATTTTTACTTCAGCGTTAACACCGATGCGTTACTTCTTCTACTTTTCTGCTTAGTTTTCCTTCTACTGGAGGTTTTATTATGACCAACACCATCCATTCAGCATGCTGGTAATTTTTATCCTTGACATTTTACCTAAATTTTCGGAAAATTTTAATAGTACATACTTTAAGGGGGAAAAATATGGGAGAAGAAAGTAAATTATTGGACATGATCAATACGGTCAGCGGTTATGTCTGGGGACCGCCACTGCTGATTTTATTGGTCGGTACAGGGATTTATCTAACGCTGCGGCTAGGCTTTTTGCAAATACGGTCTCTGCCCTATGCGCTGAAACTGGCATTCAGTCCTGCCAAACAGGACAAAAAGTCAAAAGGGGATATCAGTCACTATCAGGCACTGACAACAGCAATGGCCGCTACCATCGGTACCGGTAACATCGCCGGTGTCGCTACTGCTGTGGTATTGGGTGGTCCAGGTGCCGTGTTCTGGATGTGGATTACGGCAATTTTCGGAATGGCCACGAAGTATGCAGAAGCAATTTTGGCCGTGAAGTACCGTGTCACCAACAGTAATGGTGAAATGTCCGGCGGTCCTATGTACTATTTGGAAAAGGGACTGAAGGCGAAATGGCTCGGAGTTTTATTCGCATTGTTCGGTGCGATAGCGGCATTCGGGATCGGCAACATGGTGCAGGCAAACTCGGTAGCCGATGTCCTGGAAACCTCGTTCAGTATCCCGACCTGGATCACCGGAGTAATTTTAACGGTACTCGTCTTCCTTGTGATCATTGGCGGGATTAAGAGCATCGGAAAAGTCACCTCCTTCTTTGTACCGATCATGGCTGCTTTTTATGTCCTTGGCGGATTGATCATTCTTATCCTGAACATCGACCTCGTCCCTTCAGCTCTGGGAACCATTTTTTCAGATGCCTTTACGGGCAGCGCTCTTGGCGGCGGTATTCTCGGTACCGTAATTCGCTACGGGGTGGCTCGCGGCGTATTTTCCAATGAAGCCGGTCTTGGTTCAGCACCAATAGCTGCTGCGGCAGCGAGGACCGACTATCCGGGCAGACAGGCACTCGTATCCATGACCCAAGTATTCATCGATACCATCCTCGTCTGTTCCATCACCGGATTAACGATTGTCATGGCCGGACAATATACAGGCGGATTGGACGGAGCGGATTTAACCTCTGAATCATTTGGCGTATTTCTTGGCAATACAGGTACTTATATTGTGGCAATCGGCATTATCTTTTTCGCGTTTTCAACGCTTGTCGGCTGGTCTTATTATGGGGAAAAATGCATTGGTTACTTAATCAACGACAAAGCGATTCCTGTTTACCGGATCATATTTGTTCTTGCTGTATTCGTCGGTTCTGTCGCTGCCCTTGATGTGGTATGGGGAATTGCCGATATCATGAACGGTCTTATGGCATTTCCGAACCTGATCGGACTGCTCGGACTTTCCGGCGTAGTGGCAGCCGAAACCAAGCGTTTTCTTAAGGTCGCTAAGGAAGAAAAAAATCAGCCGGATCAGCAAAATACTTATGGAGCATAAGAAAACTCCCGCCTTTTGGCGGGAGTTTTTATGTAAATGGAGGAATAAACCCGAGGTCACACCTCTTCAGGTATCAGCATGTTTTCGAACTCTTCAGCCGGAACCGGCCTGCTAAAATAATAACCCTGATAGTAATCACAGTTCTGATGTTTAAGAAAGTCGAGGGCAGCACGTTCCTCCACTCCTTCAGCGACTACTTTGACTCCGAACGTATGGGCAAGCTGAATCATGGCTTTGACGATTTCCGCGTTGCTCGGTTCATGGAATGCATCCCGAATAAACGATTGGTCGATTTTCAAATGATTGATCGGGAATTTCCGCAAGTAACCAAAAGATGAATAGCCGGTTCCAAAATCATCGATGGACAGCGTAATTCCCATCTCCCGTAATTCATTCATGGTTTCTATACATTCTTCGGTATTTTGCATGACACTGTTTTCCGTTATTTCCAGTTCAAGACACTGGGGTGGTACGCCGGTTTCTTTAAGAATGTTGCGGACTTTTGCCGTGAAATCCTTACGCTGGATTTCGAGTGCCGACACATTGATGGCCACCCGCTGCATCTTAAAACCAGCTTCCTTCCATTGCTTTTGCTGACGACAGGCTTCTTTGATGACCCATTCCCCCAGTTGGATGATCAACCCTGTTTCTTCAGCAAGGGTGATGAACCGCTGTGGAGAAATAAAGCCGCGTTCAGGATGGAACCACCTCGTCAACGCCTCCATACCGATAATTTCGCCGCTATTTACGTCGATTTTCGGTTGATAATACAGCGTCAATTCCTCTTTCGTCAAAGCGCGTCGTAGCTCGCCTTCCAGTAGGATAAGATCATTGTATGTTTGATTCATTTCTTTCGAGTAAACCAACTTGCCATTGCGGCCATTCACCTTGCAGTAGTGCATGGCGATACCCGCATGATTAATCAGCTGTTCGGAGGTTTTTCCATGGCTGCCGAACCTGCTGATACCGATGGAACAGGTAATGAAAAATTCCTTGCCGGCGATGATCAGCGGCTTGTTGATCTGTTTTAGGATGAGATTGCCTATTTGCTCCATCACTTCATCGGTACATTCATCCTGCAGAACAAAAATAAACTCGTCCCCGCCATAGCGATACAGGTTTCCTTGGCCCCAGGTTACATCCTCGATCCTTTTAGCAATCGTGGAAATCACCTGGTCTCCGGCAAACTGCCCCATCGCATCGTTTATGTATTTGAGCCTGTCCAGGTCACAGTAAAACACAACAAATGGTCCGTTGTCCTGGGCAATCCACACATCTAAATCCTCCGCTAACTTGCTGCGATTCGGCAGTCCTGTCAGCTGGTCGTGATAGGCTAAATGGCGCACTTGCTGCTCTGCTTCCTCGAGGGAGGTAATGTCGACGGCGGATCCGACCACTTCGACCACCTCCCCATTTTCCCGAATGGGTGCCAGTGTGAAGTACAAATACAAAGAGTTGAACTCCATTTTAAAATTGACTTCCTCGCCAAGAAAGGCGGCCTGATATTTCTCCTTGAATCGTTCTGCCTGCTCTAACTGGAGAAAGTCTTCCAAATAGATGCCTTCACCCAATTCCGTTGGTAAACCGAGTGTTTTGGCAAGCCTGCCCTTGATCATCGTATGAAAGAACCTGCCGTCTTCTTCTCTTTTCTGTACTTTGTAAATCATATTGATCAACGCATCGAACGTTCGTTCAAACTCATCCTCCATCGTTTTGATCAACTGCTGCTCCATCTCTTTTTCTCTTGATATGTCTTTGCGGAAGGCGATGAACGAACAAGGAATCCCTTCCTGATCCAATAGAGGGATGATGGTCGTCTGCATCCAAATAATACTACCGTTTTTGTGGCGGTTTTTCACCTCACCACGCCATACCTTTCCTTCCAGGATTGTCAGCCATAACTCACGGAAAAAAGAATCAGGGTGATATCCAGAATTTATGAGCCGGTGCGTTTTGCCGAGTATCTCGTCGGCAGTGAATCCGGTCATTTCGCAAAAGTTGTCATCGACATATGTAATTCTTCCCCCGTTGTCCGTGATGGTAATCGTTGTATCCGACTGCTCCAACGCATGTGTGAATTGATGAAGTCTTTCGAAATGATTCCGGGCAAAGTTTTTTAATTCGACCATCAACCGCATAGATTCATCCCGGTCTTCCGCAGCACTCAATCGATTGAATAAATCCTCGAGTTCCTGCTCAGCAAAGCTGGGATCTAAGTTTAGTAGCGTCATTTTAGTCACCTTTAGTTTTAATGTAAATGTATGGCATATTACCCCTTAAGTATAAAGGAAAAGAAAGCGATTGTATATCACGAATACAGAGAAAACGCGAACAACACCGAAACCAAAAGAAAAAAGTCGAAAACTTGTTACAGAAGGGTCCGCAGGAAAGCCCAGATACCAGAGCACTGGGAGGGCAGGGGACTGACCCCCAATATGGTAGCGCGCTATCATGATAAAGGAATAAAGGGAGTGGATGTGTTTTATATGCTTTTTTAGAAGCAGAACCCAATCACTTCTCCCTGTCTTTTCAAAAAAAGCCATCAGCTCCTAGGCCAATGGCTTAATGCAGGTCTCCCCTTCGTTTTTTGGTGAGTTCACGAATGTACTCACATCATATGCCTGCAATGGTTCTGAGGGCAGTTCCTCGATGGAACTGGTCACTTCTTCTGGAGTCCGCTTTACCGGGGCTATCCAGTCTTCTTCCGCTTCTTTAGGAAGGATGACTGGCATACGGTCATGGATGTCCTCCATAAAACGGTCTGCCTTTCTTGTTAAGATTGTACACGTGAATAACGGTTCTTCATCTTCTCGTTCCCATTTATCCCACAGACCGGCAAAAGCAAATAAAGAACGCCGGGAGGATGAAATACGTTTCGGCTGCTTTTGTCCGTCTGTTTGTTTCCATTCATAAAAGCTATCTGCAACAATTAAACAGCGTCTGCGCGCCAATAAATTTTTAAAACTTGGTTTCGTATGTGCAGACTCGCTCCGTGCATTGATCATTTTATAACCAATTTTCGGATCTTTGGCCCACGACGGGACCAAACCCCAACGCAAAAACCCGGCCCTGCGTTCTTCCCCATTATGGATGATCGACAAAATTCGTTGACCCGGAGCAATGTTAAATCGACTTTGATAGCCTTCCAGCCGCTGATCCAAGTCATATTCCTTTAAGATTTCCAGTTCGCCAGCCTGTAATGTAAAACGACCACACATCCCAATCCTCCTTTCTGTTTGTGACTAATTTGGGGACAGTCCCCACTCTGGCCTCAGGCTACTTTATAGCCCTTAGGAGGGACTGACCCCAATGTGCCTGAAATCCCGTAAAGAACGTTAATTTGCCAGGAGCTATACCCTGGCATAACAGCATTTTGCACATGATAAGTCACCTCGGGGGACTGACCCCGCTAGTGCCCCCGCTAGTGCTGACCACGCCAGCTGCTGTTAGTTATATTCCGAAGCGTTTGGTGATTTTTCCGGAGTATTTCCGGAATCCGCTGTTTTTGTTCAAGTTTTTCTTCTCGACCAGCATACGCAGCTGGATTTCTTTTTCGGAAAGTCGTTTGCGGTAGCCTTCTTTTTGCTCTGGATTCTTGGCTAGATCCAACATTTCCTGCAGAGAAACCAATTCTTTCTGCAGGCGGATTTCTTCCGGAAGGTAACCGGAATTTTTCATCATAAGATAGCTCGTTCGCATATCTTCCGGGACTGCGGACAAATCTTCCAATTCCTGCTTTTTCCCCTTCCCGGGCAGGTTATCAAATTCTCCATCCCGGATTGCTTGTTGGATTTTTTCCTCTGCCATACGACTCGCAAAATCCATCGCCGTTCCTCCTCTCTTTTTTCCGTTCCACTATATACCAATTATAACAGTGGCCCCGCATCCGGGCATGTAGCAAAATTTACAAGTAACAAACCCGTTCTATATCTTATATAATAGCACCTAGATGAACATTGAATTAGCCTTTTCACTTTTTCGTTGTTTTTGTAGATGTTACAATGTCCCGTGAAAAAAATTAAGTTGGTGCTTACCCAGCTTAAAGGAAACGTCAAAAACATGTTTTAGACGTTTCGCACATTGAAAAAACGGGAAAGGATGATAGGGATGCACGTAGGAAGCAAAGGTTGGTACGTATACGAATTAAAGAATTTGGGTGTCCGTCGCTTGGAAGGACGCAAACTCGAGCGTTATAAAAAGCCAGTACTTGCAAACCTATTAGCAGAAAAGCAACAGTAGGCTTTTACGAAAAAGCGCAAAAGGCGGGAATGAACTTCCTGCCTTTTTTTATAAAATACCCGTTTTGCTAAAAAGCATCCTTTGAAACCTTATTATCATTGATTTTAATCAAAAATCAACACTCTAAATTGGAATGGCCTGAAAAGAAATTATGGAAAAACCAATAAATCCCACGCTTTTCACCCCCATAAATAAAAACACGGGGGAGAAAAGCTATAATTGAAAATTGTCATCAATGGAGGAAATGATATATGTTTTCTAACGCTGAGATTGGAATCGATTTAGGAACTGCAAATATATTAGTGTACACGAAATCCAAAGGAATTGTTTTAAACGAACCCTCTGTGGTCGCTATTGATATGGAATCAAAAAATGTTGTAGCTGTAGGCAGCGAAGCGAAAGAAATGGTCGGGAAGACACCACAAAACATTGTACCAATCCGACCGTTAAAAGACGGCGTCATCGCGGACTATGATGTCACAGCCCAAATGCTTAAGGAAATATTGAAAAAAGTTAGCAAAGTCGCCGGCTTATCGATGCGTAAGCCGACGGTAGTCGTTTGTACACCGTCAGGAAGCACTTCTGTGGAAAGACGGGCGATCCATAACGCCGTAAAAAGTTATGGCGCCAAGGAAGTACATCTTATCGAGGAACCGGTTGCTGCTGCCATCGGCTCTGACCTGCCGGTGGACGAGCCTGTGGCCAACGTTATCGTTGATATCGGCGGAGGTACTAGTGAGGTCGGCATCATTTCCTTCGGCGGCGTGGTATCATGCCGTTCTGTCCGCACTGGAGGAGACAAAATGGACGATGAAATCATTCAGTATATCCGCAAGCACTACAATATCTTGATTGGAGAAAGAACAGCTGAAAACGTCAAAATGGAAATCGGTTATGCCTTGATCGACCATGACGAGTTGTCCATGGATATCCGCGGCCGCGACATGGTTACCGGTCTGCCGCGTACAATTACGATCACTTCCACGGAAGTACAAGACGCCATTAGAGAATCGCTGGAGGCGATTCTGGAAACCATCCGGACAACACTGGAAAACTGCCCTCCTGAGTTGAGTGGAGACATCGTCGACCATGGTGTCACCTTGACAGGCGGCGGCGCACTGCTGAAGGGTATGCAAAAATGGCTGGCTGATGAAATCTCGGTACCTGTCCATATCGCCCCGAATCCGCTTGAATCGGTGGCAATTGGAACGGGTCGGGCGCTGAAAATGATCAACAAATTGCAAAAAGCAGCGAAATAACGCTGCCTGCATAACTTTTTACTGTGAATACATGCGATCTGCTTCTTTTTCACACTTTACTCTGCCTATTCATATAGTGAAGGAAAAGGAGTGGATTGCTTTGTTCACTGTTGTCTCTTTTTACCGGGTAAAGAAGCATCATACAAACCAATTTATCGCCCTTAATCAACAAGTCGGTTTGATCAATATGTCTCACGGCGCTATTGAACATGAGATTTATCTTCCTTCCAGTTCCGATGCGGCAGCAGGCTTATCCACCTACTTTCAAAAGGCAGAAGATGAAGACTTTTTATTCGGACAAATTACTTTTCGCAATCAGTCTCACTATGAAGAGGTTTCCGGGAAATTAAAAGAAGATGGACAAATCCAACTGCTTACCCGTGAACTAGCTAAGCTAATCGATACGTCGCACATCGTAACAGCGTCTTTTTCATCTGAGAGATAAAATCGCACATATCCCATCCAATAAACACATCATAAGATTAGTTGCTTGTAATCTTGGGTATAGGGGTACTATCGGAAAGAGTCTTCTGACAATTATCCGAAAAAACAACTACATATAATGGACAAGCCAAATAGACATTTTGGATTGAGAGGTTGCGATATGAAAACAGCAGAACTACTTTCATCACTTAAAATCAAACAAATATACGGAACACTGCCTGAAGAAGTAACTGCGATCCATAACGATTCCAGGCGGACAGCCCCTGACAGCATTTTCATCTGTACTCGCGGATTCACCGTCGACAGTCATGATTTTTTCCAACAAGCAATCGATAACGGCGCTTCGGTTATCATCGCCGAAAAAAGACTGGATGTCGACTTGGACAAGGCGGCACTTGTCATTGTTAATGATACTTATAAAGCCACTGCTATCCTTGCCAATCATTACTATGATTTTCCTTCTACAAAAATGAAGCTATTCGGCGTGACTGGAACGAACGGTAAAACGACAGTAACGAACTTGATTCACTCCCTTTTACAAAAGGATGGGAGAAAGTCGGCTGTTTCCGGAACAATCGGCGTGGAATTATCCGACGAGAAAATCACAAGTACCAACACTACCTGCGATGCGCTGACCAACCAAAAGATCCTCCAGCATGCGCTGGATCAGGGTATTGATCATATGGCGATGGAAGTCTCCTCCCATGGTTTAAGCCAGGGCAGACTTTGGGGCGTTGATTTCGACATCGTCGTATTCACCAATTTAACCCACGATCATTTGGATTATCATGATACGATGGAACAGTATGGCTATGCCAAGGGACTTTTATTTTCCCAATTGGGGCAAGATATGACCAAAACCAAATATGCAGTGCTTAATCAAGACGATGCATGGTTCGATACGTACAGGGCAGCCACTGCCGCGGAAATTATTTCCTACAGCCTGCGATCACCTGCTGATTTTCAGGCAGAGAATATCCGCTATTATCCGGATAAAACGGTCTTCACCTTACAATCCCCTGAAGGATCTTATACGGTATCAATGAACCTGCTTGGTGAGTTCAATGTCTACAATGTTCTCGCAGCAATGGCCGCTTTGTACGCGCACGGTGTGTCGGTGGAACATCTCGTCCAATTCATCCGGGAACTGTCGCCGGTTGACGGGCGGATGGATAAGGTTGATATCGATGCTCCGATTTCCATGTATATCGACTATGCCCATACACCAGATGCAATTGAAAAAGCAATTGATTCCGTAGAACCTTTCAAAGAGAATCGGTTGATTTTCATGGTCGGCACGGGCGGTGACCGGGATGAATATAAGCGACCAGCCATGGCTGAAAAAGCATCCCGGGCAGATTATGTGATTCTGACGATCAATGATCCTCGGTTCGAAGATGAAGAGACGATTTTACGTGACATGGAAAAAGGGATGAAACACGCTAATTACGCGTTGATCGCCGATCGGAAGGAAGCGATCAGCCATGCAATCGAACAAAGCGAACCAGGAGATATCCTTATTTTTGCCGGCAAAGGACAAGAGGACTATCAGATTATCGAAGACACCAAGCATCCGCACAGCGACCGGGAAATCGTAGAGGAACAATCCCTGCTTAAATATGGCAGCTTGGAATAGCGCGTATGAACAGCTATCATTCATTTATCATGCATAAAAGGACAGCCTATCTGATCAAGAAATTTAATCAGAGGCTGTCCTTTAGCTGTTTTAAGCGATCGATATCTTGATAAGCTTTTGTTTCCAAGCGACGTGCATATAAAATCGCTGCCGGGTGGTAAATGGGAAAAACAAGATAGGTTTCTTCAGTCAGCCGGTAATCTGTTTGATCGAGACTTGCCAGCTGCATAATTGGGATTTCAAACAAACGGCCGGTAACTTCCTGCATGCTTACATCCCGGCCGGTCAACCTCCATACGGCAGTCTTACCCATTGGGATCAATAGCTTCGGTTTCACCTGTCGGATTTCCTCGTCCAGAATCGGCGCATGGGCGAGAATTTCTTTTTTATTCGGTGTGCGATTGTAATTTTTCGTGACAGGCTTGCCTTTCACTATTTTTTCAACAATCTTATAAGGCCTGCTCCGTACAGCACTTGTAATGAATACTTCTTCTCTGGTCACTCCCAGCCTGTCCAAATATCCGGAAAAAATCTTCCCGGCCTGTCCGGTGAACGGCCTGCCGATCTCCAGTTCCGTTTTCCCCGGCGCTTCCCCGACAAACATCAAATCGGCCCCTTTAGGCCCGCGCCCCTGCACAAATCCTTCACAAGCATATGGACGCATCCGCTCCTTCGCCAACTCAATTAAATCCTCCGAAAGCATCAGCTCCCCTCCTAACTGCAGGGTCAGTCCCCCACCACTCTACCGAGACGCAATGCTGCCAGGGTGGGGGACTGACCCCGCGCGATTTTTAATCGAGGTTTTCGAGTGCTTTTTTCAGGTTTTCTGCTTCTTCTTTGTTCAAGGTGATACCCTTCCCCATTTTTTCATGATCCGGGGCCCAGTCCCGAATGTCATATTTCGGATCCCTGCCATTCCAACTGACCAAGTTCAATTCCTTTTTCCAGCCTTTCGGTGATTCGGAAATCACTCCGATTGTTTCGATAATTTCATAGTCTAATGCTGCCATTGGGGCACCTCCTTTTTCTTCTATCTTCTATGCAATGACTCTGCTATACTCAAACTAACTACAATATCCATTCCCTGGAGGGTTTCACGATGAAACAAAGCTTTGAACTCACACCTCAACAGAAAGAGGATATGACTGCTGCAATCAAATCCTATTTTTCCAAAGAAAGGAATGAAGATTTAGGGGATCTTGCAGCATCGCTCATCCTGGATTTCTTTACGGAAGAGCTTGCACCGAAGTTTTACAATATCGGTGTAGAGGATTCCCACGCTTTCCTATCTGCAAAACTGGAGGATATCTTCGAGATACAAAAATGACCCGCCTCCGTCTACAACGGAGCCTATCAACGATTTTCCACATGGTAAATCGCTATGGTCTTATTCCACTTGGTGATGTTTTTTATGAATTCCATGCCGATTCTCCTGGCAACCTTGATTGATGGCTGGTTGTCAGGATCAATCAAAGAGATCAATTCGTCACATTTCAAATGATCAAACCCATAATCTTTACAGGCCAGGGCCGCTTCTGTCGCATAACCCTTCCCCCAATGCTTTCTCACGAATAAATAACCGATTTCCATCTGTACCGTTCCGTCGACCTTTTGTGGAACCAATCCGCACATTCCTAAAAATTCCCCTGTGGCCAAATCCTCGACGACCCACAGCCCGACGCCGAATTTCCGGTAATTATCGAGCGTCCAATTGATCCAGAAGTTGCCTTCTTCGTCGTTCTTCATACTCGGGTAATAACGCATCGCAACTGGATCAGAAAAAATTTTCATGATGTCAGCGTGATCGTCCCATTTCATCAAACGCAACCGCAACCGCCCGGTTTCCGTTACTACTGCCATTCGATATTCCCCCTAGTCTCCCATCATTCTTCCGCTTTCATCCTTTCCCTTCCAGAATACACAATAACTATCAAACATGCACCCATACAAAAAGCACCCCTCTTTTAACGCTCAAAAAGAAGTGCTTCCAGACCTACTATTCAATGAACACCGGATTGCTTGTTATCCGTTCCATCCAAATAGAAGTCAATATCCTCCACTTGAAAAAGGTCGACTTCATCCGCAACCAAGCCTGTCTCGTCCTCCAGACCCGCCTGCTTTGCCTCATCACTTGTCAAAATGCCTTTATCCTGCAACAAGGCAAGCAGTTTATCGTTGGCTCGTTTCAGCTTGATGACCGTATCGGCCAAGTCCTCTTTCTCCTGCTTCCCATAAAACTTTTGCAGCTCTTTGGTTCTGTCTTTTTCAACCAGTGTGGCTCTCCATTTAACAAAATCTCCGTGATCGGAATAAATGATTTTCCCAAAACGCATCGGTCTTACGTAATCGGCAATCATCACATGGAAACCCTCTCCGTTCTTGGCCGAATATTCTCTGATTTTATCGAGTTTTCGATATTCTTCCCTGGTCAATTTAACATTTATCGTTAATATATACTGGTCCGACTGCTCTTCTTCCCATTTATACGCCTGTAAGGGAATCCCATTGATTAACAGATGCAAAGACATCTTCAGCGCTCCTTTCCCTGTTGTCCATCCAACTTCCTATACAATAAGTATAATACATTTGTCACAGTTTGTCGGTACGAGCAGTCTATTCTTCAGGAAATTAAATATAAGCCGAAAAAGCTGGTGGATGATCCGGTTGTTGTTGATAGCGCACTTTTAGCTTATTTGTCTGATAATCGTTCCGCGGCATATCCCGCGGATCATTCGGATCCCGCGCTTTCAGCTGGGATAAATCCTGGTTACAGACCGGACATAACCAGCCGCCAATTTTGGTACTGCTGTACGAAGGCTGTGAACAACGATCACACGTCTTTCGATACATGAAA
The DNA here is from genome assembly GCF_017792025.1 of Sediminibacillus dalangtanensis. Lineage (NCBI taxonomy): Bacteria > Bacillati > Bacillota > Bacilli > Caryophanales > Bacillaceae > Sediminibacillus > Sediminibacillus dalangtanensis. The sequence goes on along the minus strand of NZ_CP046956.1, from coordinate 510,161 downwards.
AGAACCTCCTTCTGTGTCTATGAATATGACATCAGGTAAGCTGCCATAACCAGAAACCATGCATCAGGCAGATAACCGAGTACAGAAAGGCCGCAGTACATGCCAGCAGCCTTGCTACTAGTGATCTCGGAAGCTTATGGATCACGCAAAAACCGATAAGCATCGCGGACAACAGTAGTTTTATAAGCAAGAAAAGAAATGGGCCACTCTGGTAGAGACTGTTCATTAACGGATTTGCTTCCGATATATATTCATACTTGATTCCCAGGAAGGTAATCACGCCATCCAACAAATTAAGCAATGCCAAGTACAGGAAACACGTTTTCATCCAACTCCCCATTTCTGTTAAAAAAGCGCAAGCGTCCCGCCCCGCGATTTTTACCTTAGACAGCATCACGCTAGACCTAGATCTTTTATATTTTCACCTTTTAAAAGAGACGTTCTTTTTGAAGAACGTCTCTTGTATAGAAAAAGGTCCTGATTATTGGGGGTAATGCAAGACCTTTTTCAGCTAACTTATTTTTATGTCTTTCCTGCTGCGTCTGCTGTACAGATAAATGGCTGCTCCGGTAAGGAATAAAGCTGTACCAGCAATCAATAGATTGAATAAATTCGTTGCGGTGTCAGGCAGGCTTTTACCCTCACTTGGAGTAGCACCGTCCGGTTCACCTGAGCTGGAGTCTGATCCAGTATCTGGTGAAACACCAGCTGGCGGGTATCCTTCCGCACTAACTATGATAGCAAAATCACTGATTAGTCCCTGAAATTCGTTGCCAAGCTCTTCTGGAAAATCAACGGTGAATGTCAATTCTTCCTGATCATTCACAGCCAGTAGTCTTTTCTCCAAATCCGTAAAACCGGCAAGGCTTCCACTGTATAAAGACTCTTCACCATTTTTCACCTGAAGCTTCAAGGCCTTATACAGTTTTTCTGATCCTGATTTAAACTGGGCTGAAAGGTAGTAGTCCATATCCTGGGAACCCTTGTTTTGGATGGTGTAGGTCCTCGTCGCCCAGTCACCAGGTTTCATATTGTCCACATCGAATAAGATGTCTGTTGGCAAGGTTTCAATATCTATTTCGTTACTACTGGCGAACGATTTGTGGTAACCGACTGTGGAAAAAAACATGATAAAAACTGCTAGACCGCATGCCGTCGTAAAAAGAAGCCGGGCTTTAATTTTCATCCTTCTCACCCTCTATCTTCATCAATTATGACTCCGTTGTTTCTTCCTGACTTGCCGCAGCTGCTTTTTTGCTTTTGGCATCAAGCTGGGAAATCGTCTGCCAAATAGTGAACCCAGCGTAGCCGAGCAGGAGAACTCCCGGCAGGATCAAAAGCAATGCACTTCCCTCTTTAGACTGGGCAAAACTTATAAAATAGCCGATATAAGGAACCGTGAATCCGGTGTACTCACCGATGACGTTTTGCGATAAAACGGGTTCTCTGTCCGCAGCGTCGTTATTATCTCCTTTTGTTTCATAAAGAACATTGTCACCGCTAGTCGTTACATCGACGATTCTATGGGTGATCAGCAGCTCTTCTTCTGTCTGAAAGGTAATGATATCGCCTTTTTCAAAACGTGTCATATCGCCGCCTGGTTTTACCGCAATGATGGAACCGGTTTTGATTCCTGGCTCCATCGAACCTGATAGGACTGTTTTCAACTGATAACCCATCACTTGCGGCTCGCCGCCGGATGCTTTCGAGGAAATGACCACAAAAACCATAAACAGGAGTGTCGCAAATAATGTAAATGTTACGAGGCGGCTGAGCCACCTCATAATTAATTTCATTCCTTTCTTCATTCCTTGTCACCCTCGCTCTTTTCTTTGGATAGCGATTTTTCCTGTTCCTTCGCTTTCTCCTGCTGACCTTCGGAAGATTCTGATTTGGTGTCCGCAGCTTTTACCTGCTTTTCCTCAGACTGTTTTTGCTGATCTTGTTGCTTTTGTTCCGATTCTTCCTGGTTATCTTTCGATTCTTCCTGTTTCTCATCGATTGCTTTGTCAGACTCCTGCTTTTTATCTTCAGCTTTTTGTTCCTCTTTTTCGGTTTCCTCGGTCTGTTTGCTGTCTTTTTCTTCGGTTGCCTTGTCTTCTGCTTCTGCCTTTTCCTCAGCTTCTTCAGCAGGCTGTTCCTCTACCTTTTCTTTCTCACCGGCTTTTGTCTTATTCGATTTCTTGCATTCTATCGTAATCGTTTCGCTCCAAAGTTCTCCTTTGCCCGGGTGTCCTTCAACCTGATAAGCTTTGAATTTATAATTTCCTGGTTCCCCAGCCAAGAATGTCAACTCAACTTCTTCACCGCTTTTCAATTTCTTTATCGTACCTTCATCCGTTTCCAGCTCCAGTTTTTTTCCTTTTTTCGGATTTCCATCGGCTGCATAATACACTTCATAGCTAGAAGTGACCTTCATGTCTTCTCCGCCGTTTTTAAGCTTGACCTTGATTTTTTCCGGTTCACACGCTTCCACCTTTTGTTCTTTTTCACCAAGGAAAACTAGTGAACTCTTATCCCACTCATCCGTCTCCCACTCGCCAACCGGAATTTTCGTCATTGCTTCGGCAGAGTCGTTAAAGTACGCTCCAGTCGGAGATGTCAGCAACGCAGCACTGAACACGGCGGCATACCAGATTGCCAGGATTTGCAAAGCTATCACAGCTTTTTTGTATTTTCTTTTATATTTTGCTAAACGCGTGCTTCGCATGTGAGGGCCTCCCTAATATTTATTCTTTCTTATCAATATACAAAGCTGGTTGCCTATTGATGAGAAAGAATAAGGATGGAAAGGTGAGGGATCCTCACCTTTCCAGAAAATCAGCTTATCTTCTTTCGCCAGCTTCTTGTTCGCCAGTGAAGGTCCAAGTCAGATCAAGAGAATCGCCTTGGAATTTATTTTGATCTTCTCCATTATCGTTGAATTCGATTTTCACAGATAAGTAGTCTGTTCCACCTGCAGGAATTCCATCCTGTTCATAATCCCATATCAAGAAGTCCTCCAGCTCTACAGCCAAATCGTCTGGAGTCATATCCGCAAGTTCTGCTAACGTTTTTTGATAGACTACTGTGTACTCGTCATCATCAAAGATATGTTCTGGATGGCCTTCATTCTTGATGAACTTAACTACCAAATGCTCCCCGAAATCCTCTCCAGCATTATCGCCATCAGCATCGTTTACCGTATAGGAAGTGTCCATTAGAACTCTGGCAATATCCAAGGTTCCCCCATTTTGTAATTCAAAAGATCGAAGCATATAATCTCCCGGCTTCAGATTATCTACAGAAAAAATTTCCACAGGATCTACCGAAAGGTCTAGTGTACCTGCAGCGAAAGTGTTGTTTGATTCAGCAGTATCATTGAAATACGCATATGTACCTCCTCCGATCAAAGATAACCCAAGCGCTGCCGACATAACTCCCATACCTAATTTCTTTTTAACGCTCATTCTTTCTCCTCCTCTTTCTTTCCTTTTTTATATTTTTGAACTCCTACCTACTGAAGGAGTTACAAACAAGGACTGCATCTGTTCGTTATTCATTCTGCGTTGTTCTTTTTAAAGAACCAACAATTGGAGTATATGTCATTATCGCAAGATTGAAAAACCGCAAAATTGTCCGTTTTTTCTTAATTAAGAACGAATATCGTTCGTTTTCAAGAAAATACGCTCATTTTCTTACTATTTTGTATTTTTTATAGAACGTATTGTTTTATATAATGAACAAAACAACATCGTATGCATGTGCTCTGTTCTTTATTACAACCAAAGATGGGAAGAAAGCCATGATTGGTAACCGGGTTAGAAACCAAAGGAAGAAGAAAGGGTACTCGATTACAGAGCTTGCCAGGGCGGCACGTGTGTCAAAGTCTTATTTAAGCTATATTGAGCGTGACATACAACAAAATCCGTCCCTGCAAATACTATCCAAGATTGCTACAGCGCTTGATACGAGTATTGATTACCTGCTGGGCCAGCAGCCAGAGGATAACAAGAATACGGAAACACCCAAACTGGATAAAGAATGGGAGGGACTTTTTAAAAAAGCAATCGAGGAAGGCATGAGCAAAGATGACTTTCGTGACCTCATGGAATATGTAAAATTCAAGAACTGGCTGGATGGAAAAGAAAATATCCATAACGGGGGAAAACAATGAGAAAAAAGAATGAACAAGATGTTCTGGACCAGGAATGGATGCAACTGATCATCAACGCCAAAGGACTTGGAATGACCCCAGAGGAAGTTCGCAGCTTTCTCCATACCAACAGCAGGATAAAAGAGAGAACCACAAAAAAGTGAAAGCACTAAGCCTAAATCTTCTTGAGATTTAGGCTTTTTTCATACAACATGGCTTTTTCATTATTTTTTTAAGAACAGGCGCTGATTCCTACTGGGTTATGATACATTTAAATGGAAGCTACATATTCTAAAGAAAGACAACCAATCAAATGGAGGTGAGGTGACAAATGTACATTTCGGAACTGAACGAAAACAAGCTTACCGATGCCCAGCTGGAAACGTTATTGTTTTCCGGTGTGGAGGATGACAACCAAAACGGTGATTGTATCGTAGTGGCCGGCAGCAGTATGGCTGTCCGGTACCGGCTCCCCAAGGCTATCGAGCTTTACAAACAAGGGCGCGCCGGGAAGATCCTGTTCTCTGGTGGTGTGAAATGGGGAGAAAAAACCGTTCCTGAAGCAATCGAATTGAAAAACGAAGCAGTGACACTGGGCATCCCGGAAGAAAACATTCTAACCGAAGACCTATCCCGGCATACGCTGGAGAACGTACTCGCCTCCCTGCTCGTGCTGGATCGTGCTTTCCATCTGTATAATATTGAAAGACTTCTAATCGTAACTGCTTCCTATCATATGAAACGACTTTATTTAACAATGAAGACCTATATGCCGGATTGGATAGCCTTTTCTTTATGTCCTGCAGATGATTTACTCACCGGTAAAAACAATTGGTTTCAAACCGAACACGGAAGAAAACGCGCCTTTGCCGAGGCTGCTAAAATCATTCGTTATGTGAAACAAGGAGCTTTGGTTGATGAACGAATTGGCGAGTAGTAAAGGAGGGGTACTGTGTGATGTCTCGAGTAACCTTTGATGATCTGATAAAACGTTTTGTTCTTTATGCAGAAGAAAGCGAAAACATCCGGGCCGCCTTCATTGTCGGCTCCAGAGCAAGAACAGAAATGCCGGCAGATGAATGGGCCGATCTCGATTTAGTCATTTTCTCTAAAGATACGGCACCCTTTTTAAAAGATACGGAATGGTTGTCACACATGGGGAGACCTGTTATTACCTTTCTGGAAAGGACTGCTGTAGGAGATAGCACGGAACGAAGAGTCCTGTTTGAGGGTGGACTGGATGTCGATTTTGCCTTGTTTCCGGTAGCATCCTTATCCGGGATGGAAAAAAACACGGAAGTACTCCATGTTCTCGCCAAAGGGGTAAAAGTAGTGATCGATAAAGATGACATCACCCGGTCGATCATCCAAAAAGCGAAAGCGCCGCTCTCCAATAACCAAGGGATGGCGACTATGGATATTGAAAACCTTATCCATGATTTTTGGTATCATGCATACCTGGCAGCGAAAAAGTTTCGACGTGGGGAACTGTTGGACGGAAAGTCCATTTGTGATGGCTATATGAAAGACTGCCTTATTTTAATGTTGAAGAAGCAAGTGAAAGCACGAAAAGGTGCCGACATCCAAATCTGGCATGGATATCGTTTTTTTGAAAAATGGACGGAGCCAGCAGTCAGTGAGGAGTTCAAAAAGCTGTACGCACACTATGAGCAGGAGGAAATGTGGGAAGCATTAAAAAACACCATGGATTTTTTTCGCACGATTTCCACTGACGTATGCAGACAATTCGATATTGCCTATCCTGAAGAAGCCGCTGATTATGCAATGAAACTAGTAGATACGTTGAACGACAATCGTAATGGTATTTAATAAAAGCAGAGCGCCTTGCTCACCCCCGACAAGCTTAAGCAAGGCCTTGGAGGGACGTTTTTGTCTCATAGAGAAATTGCTTAAGACCTCGAGGGGAGTAGGCGCTGGCCCGGACAGCACTCATTCGTGTCTTGAAACAACAAACGCCTGGATGCTAAACCAGGCGTTTGTTGACTTGCGGAATTTACAGAATCCAATGTTCGATTGCTTTGGCAACTCCGTCATGGTTATTATCAGTTGTAACCCAATCGGCAGTCTGTTTTACTTCTTCCTGGGCATTGCCCATCGCTACTCCAAGTCCTGCTTCCTGAATCATTTTGATGTCATTAAGACTGTCGCCTACAGTCATTACCTGATCCAGCGTAATGCCCATCAACCCGCAAATTTTTTCAAGAGCTCTCGCTTTGTTGATGCCGACCGCATTGATTTCAATATTCATCGGATGAGAATTACTTAGCTCGAGCAAATCATTACCTTCCAATTCTTCAAGGATTCGATTTTTGACCTCTTCGCTGTCGATATCGATTCCGACTTTGAGCCATTCGTATCCTTCCAAATCAGCAGGGAACTCTCCACGGAAGACTTTTTCTGTGGAAGCCATCCATGCGCGTGTGCCATATCGTTCATTAAGATCGACCAATTTTTTTATGGTTTCGATATCCAAAGACTGGCGGGATACCAGTTCGCCTTCTGAAGTCCAAATCTCACTCCCATTTACGGTGATCAAATAAGAAGAAAGGTTCAAAGAAACTGCATGTGCTTCGCAGGATGACCGATGGCGTCCGGTGGAAAGTACAACCTCCACCCCATTATTGCGGGCTGCAGTAATCGCCTTGCGATTCGCTTCCGAAACTTCCTCGTTCGAATTCAGCAACGTCCCGTCCATGTCTAATGCAATTAATTTTATGTCAAGTTTACTTACCACCAAAACAACTCCTTTAGTATGAAATCATCTGTATTAAATCCTCAACCCTCCCTATTATAATACAAAACACCAAAACTGCCAGTCCAGCCAACTGGTGACTGGAGAGGAGGCAGCAGGAGAGGGTGGGGTCAGGAGGGTGGGGTCAGTCCCCATTCCACCGAAATCCACCTTCAAATAAAGCAAGATTGTCGCTATGGTACGATTTGTCCTGATTTAAGGTCTGTCCCCAGAAGCACCATTCCATCAGATTATAGGGTTCTCGGGGACTGACCCTCCGCCTTTTCTTTTACCCGGTTTTCTGGCAGTTATTCCTGTTTTGGGGCCTGACCCCGTTAGTTTTCCCTGTTACTTTCTTTACTTATCTTTTTCTGGGTAATTTTTATCATTTTATTTTCTGTAGGGTTAAGGTGAAGCAAGGAAGGGTATATTTTATATGTGCACACAATGGAAGTGAACATATATAGAGTATTGACATTCCACCGGCAGAATGTTATATTTAAAAATGGACTTCGCCAAAGAAGTAACTTATTAAGAATGACAAGTCTCATTAAACTGGCATTCTGCTTAGTTTTTAGCAACACTTATTCACACTGGATCGGCTTCGGAGCCGTGAGGATGTAAGAGAGGTAGGGCTTACGTCGTTTAAGTTTTAAAAACATCCAGGTGGAACTTAGACCGCGGCAACATTCATTTGGTTTGATACTTGTTAGAAGAAGACAAGTTGCTTATAGTGTTCATAAAATTAGGCGCTCCCAATTTAATTGGGGGCGCCTTTCTAATTCACGCTCATTATCTGATTTGCATGTCCTAGTACCCTTGTGCATAAAAGCCTGTAGGTCCTTCCTGATCGTTTAGTGAATTATATCTCCGTGACGTCAACTTGTTTGATCAACCTGTCGTCCCCTACAATCAGCATCAAGTAAGGTTCTTTACTTTGGTACATACAGGCCACGGTACACTAAGGCCTTTTCCAGCAGGGAAATAAAATCCTTTTCTAAATCCAGTTCAAGCGCCTTCAAATAAGCGTCCATCAAAATATCATCTGACAAGTTATCAAACATTTTTACATCACCTTTAACCCAATAGTTATGTCATCCAGTTTAAAGTTGCGTCTAGTTGAAACAGCAGCAATACCTTTCCTTTTTCTATAACCATTACCTTCTCTACTTATCCATACGGTTCCTTACCAATAGGGATAATTGCCTATAAACATCTTACTAAAATACTTTTAGTATTTCAACGCTTACAAAACACTATTTATAGTATCTTCGGTTGTTCACAAATACCATGTATATTTCTAGTATAGAGGTGATAGCATGCACCAGAAGCCAATTTCAAAAGTAGTAGGTGAACGGCTCAGAGCAATTAGGAAACAGCAAGTACTTAGTCAGGAGGAACTGGCTCATTTGTCCGGATTACATCCCACCTATATCGGCCAGCTTGAAAGAGGTGAAAAAAACCCTACCATCAATACCATTCATAAAGTCACCCTTTCGTTGGGGATTCCCATTTCCGAACTCTTCCGTCTCGCTGAGAATGTTAAAGATGAGCAGATGAATATCCTCTTACATTTAAACCAATTAGGCGAAGAAGATCGCCAAGCACTTATTAAAATTATCAATGTTATGTTGGAATGGAAAAAACAAAATAAGTAATAAAAAAGACCCTGAACGATCAACTGATCGGATGCAGGGCCCTTATTCAAAGATAAGAAAGTATAAATTTCAGAGATGTCTAGCTCCAGCGCCTACCCCCTCGAGGTCTTAAGCAAATCCTCTGTGTGGCAAAAGGCCGCCACTTCGAGGCTTTGCTTAAGCTTGTCGGAGGCCCAAACGATGTGGGTCATGCAGGCGTTGCCACAGAACGTGGCGGCTTTAGCCTGTTCCTTATCAAGGCGCTTGCGCTTTTCTTTATTTTATCCATTGACCATTTCCAAGGCTTTCTTTACTTTTTCCTTGTCGTGTGATAGCTGTTCATTTATATCATAAGCATGATACATTTCATTTTTGATCATGTAAGAAGCAATTTTAGCATGTGTATCAATCGCCTCATTCAATTGTTTTTTCAACACATCCCTGACTTCTGGAGAAGCAGTTTCCGTGATAGCAACAGCATATGTTCTGACTGCAGCTTTGGCAGTTACAAGAAAATCTGTCGCAATTACTTCATCTCGCATCTTTCCGGCTGTCTTTAATTTATCCAATAGCTCCATGTATGTCATCCTCTCTTTTGTTTATTGACCTAATACTTCCTCTAGTTCTTTAATAGCTTTTTCCGAACGATTCACTTCATTGTCCAACATTTGCTTCAAGGTGTCGTCTTCCACTAATGTTTTCATCGCGTACGCCTTGAGAATCGCCGACTGTTTTAAGGTAAGAATCTCATGCACTTCTAGCGTTTCATGTAAAGCAAGTTTATTGCTAGCCATTTTGCTCCTCCTTGGTGATCCATATTGGGTTCCTAAGTTTTATACCCAACTCCTCTCACATACCAAACCACCTATGTTTCTTTAAAAAGGACTAGCCCCAAATCAACTATCTTGCCTACACAAGCTTGAGATAAACAACTCAAGCGCTATATATTTCTTCCCAACCGTCTTAGAGAGGGCTGTATTAACCGAGAGTCGCCCTCAGCGGCTTTGCCAATAAAGCTTTTGTCTATTAGGGTTGGAGGTGAAAAAGTTTTCTGAATGTTCATTAAAAAGGAGGTGGCATTCCCCGCTTGGACTACCGGACACCAAAACATAGGTGAATCAATTCGCAGGAGTCCGGATTTGTTTGGACAGACTTAAAGGCTTGTTTTCTTACTTAGCAGAAAAGCAAAATGGATCATCCAAAACAAAAAATCAAAAAGGGAGTGGCGATTAATGCAAGATCTATATCCGTCCAGAAAAAGTCAGGAAGTCAGCATTATTCCGAGAAAGGACCCGGTCATTCATGCAGGAGAAGGACAAGAAAATCATTCTCCACTTTCGCAACAACAGATAGACTCGTACGAAAAAAATGGCTTTTTGATGTTGGAGAGTTTCTTTTCCGAAAATGAAGTAAAAGAGATGAGCAAAGAAATCTACGGCCTGGCTGATGAATACAAACAATCGGACAAGCCGGAGGTCGTCCGCGAACCGACAAGTGAGGAAATTCGTTCCATTTTTGCCGTACACCAGAACAGTGACTATTTTGATAAGGTTTCTGCAGACCAGCGACTTTTGGACATCGTCAATTACCTGCTCGGAGGCGATGTCTACGTCAATCAGTCACGAATCAACTATAAGCCAGGGTTTACCGGAAAAGAATTTTATTGGCATTCCGATTTCGAGACTTGGCATGTCGAAGACGGAATGCCGCGGATGCGTGCGGTCAGTGTATCCATTGCATTGTCTGACAACTATTCCTTTAACGGACCGCTGATGTTGATTCCTGGTTCTCACGAGCATTTTATTTCCTGCATCGGAGAAGCACCTGAAGACCATTATAAGAAATCATTAAAAATGCAGGAATTCGGCGTACCGGACCATGACAGCATGCGTTGGCTTGCCGAAGAATATGGTATTTCCGTTCCGACCGGACCAGCAGGAAGCGTACTGCTGTTCGAGTGCAATACGATGCACGGCAGCAACAGCAATATCACGCCGTATGGCCGTAATAACTTGTTTATGGTGTATAACAGCGTAGAAAACCGGCTGGTCGAACCATTCTCCGGCGCAGCGCCTAGGCCTGAATTTATCGCAGCTAGAAAAAAACTCCCGGTACTGGGTTGATTTATAAAAACCGTTTTACCTCCTTAACGCAAAATAAAACCATCAGCGTCTTCGATACGTTGATGGTTTTTTTCTTTGGCACAAAAGTACTATACCTAATACTAAGTGGACATATGTTAGAGAGAGATCGTAACTTCTCGCAAAGAGAAGTAAAATTTCTAAAGGTTCTCAACACAACTATTCAACATATGGAAAATCATATATAAAAGAATGGTTGACCATTAGAAAGCACAACGCCAACTCAGGAGACTACATTTTTCTAGTAATTCCTCATCAGTCTAAAGGCCTAGTCGAGATACATCCAGAGATCATTATGCAACAAATAAGGCAACGATAAGATATACATAGGATGAAAAAGCATGTGATAAACGAGTCAACATTTGTTCCCCTTAAGAATTCATGAACTTTTTACTATTTCTCCCCAAGAAGTTAACATCCTGGGTTTAACATAAGACTTAACTACCTCTGCTGAACACAAACGCAGAAATAGATGTTCGTTGTCAATGTGCGGGTTCCACAAACCAATCAAGGAGGATGTAAATGAAGCTGTTGGAATTTTTTTTAAAACGAAAGATTTTAATCGGGCTGTTGGTAGTACTTATTCTGATGATCGGCAGCTATGCTGCCGTTAAACTAGACAAAGAACTGATGCCTGCAATCGACATGGACGGAGCCTACGTAGAGATGCTAGCAGGAGAAATGGCGTCTGCTGATGTTGAACGTTCGATTACCGATCCAATCGAAAAACAGTTACTGGCTATGGACGGTGTAACAGACGTAGAATCAACAACAGGCATCGGGAGAAGCTCCTTGCAGGTAACCTTTGATAGAGGAAAAGGCGATGCACTTTATCCAAAAGTAGAATCGTCGGTTAATGCTGCTGCAGCAGACATGCCTGCAGTTGAACATATCGAAACCGGTCGTTACGGTTCCAACCAAAGCTACGAGTTCTACATGGATGTTTCCGGCGGGTCGATGGAAGAGATGACAGCTTTCGCCAAAGATGTTCTGGAGCCCCGGCTGGAGGATTTAGCTGAGGTGCGTGATGTATCGCTATCCGGGATTGAAGAACATAAAGCGGTGATTGCTTTCGATGAACAAAAGCTAATAAGTCATGCACTGGATGCCCAGCAAGCGGTTCAGGCCGTACAGACCGCCAACAGTGAAGCGACATTGGGCCGCTTCAGCAATGATGAAGACTCTCCTTCCCTTCGATGGGATACCACTTACACGGATATACAGGATATTGAGAACACCGAAATCGCAACAGCAGACGGAGTTATCCATTTAAAGGATGTTGCCGAGGTATCACTAAAGCCTGTCCAAGATGGCGCGTTCGTCTGGAAAAATGGCAGCAAAGACTTTATTTTCGTTCAAGTGGGCCGTACTGATAGTGTCAGTCAAATTGAAATGGCTGATGCAGTACGAGCTGAAATAAAAGAAATCGAAGACGCAGGTCTAGTCAATGGTTTCGAACTTCATGAGATGGTAGCCCAGGCTGACTATGTCCAGGAATCCATAGATGGTGTCAGTAACAACATTTTAATCGGCGGGATCATCGCAATTGCTGTTTTGCTATTATTCCTGCGAAATATCCGGGCAACCGCAATCATCGCCCTGTCGATACCGACATCCATCCTGCTAACTTTCACGGCCATGTGGCTGTTTGATTACAGTTTCAACATGTTGACCCTGATCGGACTCGGATTAGGAATAGGGATGATGGTTGATTCATCCATTGTTATTCTCGAATCCATTTATCGAAAAAAAGAAGCCGGACTATCAAATCGACAGTCGGTGTTACAAGGGACAAAAGAAGTAGCTACTGCCGTTTTCGCTTCGATGCTTACCACCATTGTCGTGTTTCTTCCTATCGGATTGCTAGGAGGAGAAATTGCACAATTCATGATTATGTTGTCCTTGGTGGTCGTTTTCACCTTAACCAGTTCGGTCCTTGTTTCCTTTACGTTGATTCCCGCTCTTTCCGAAAGATTTTTGAAGTTCGGGAAAAAGCAAGCCACGCAAAAGGATGGGAAAATGTTGCAGCTATACCAGCGCATACTTGCTTGGACGGTTCGCAAAAAACGTTATAGCTTGTCGGTAATCGGTCTGTTCTTCGTCTTGTTCGCCGCATCCCTGTTCCTGGTCACCAAACTGCCAATGACTATCATGCCCGACGTTTTCAACCGATATTCCGAATTGATGGTGGAGACAGAAACCGGGATTTCACCAGAAGAAAAAGAAACGCTAGTTCAGCAAATAGATAACAAATTGCAGGAAATCGATGATGTAGAAACCAACTATGTCATGGATAATGGCGATATGCTTTATGCTATTATCAACATGACCAAAGGAGAAGACATTACCCGTGAGCAAAAGGATATCAACGAGGATATCATGGCATCGCTGCGCAGTCTGGAAGACAAGACACCGTTAACCAGTGTCCAAAACGCCATGACGGGCGGCGGTGGTTATCCGGTCCAAGTCCATATTGCCGGCGAGGATTTCTCTGAACTGAATGGGTTAACCGAGCAGTTTATCACCGACTTAAAAAAAATAGAGGGAATCGTAGGAGTCACCCATTCCATGGAAAACGCTTCTCCTGAACAAGTTGTGGAGCTGAATAAAGAAAAGATTGAGGATGCCGGTTTGTCACAAGGACAAATCAAGCAGTATATCGAGCAAGCTTTTTGGGACATACCGGTAGGTGAAATGGTCACCGAAGATGAAACCATACCGCTTTCAGCTGCCTGGAGTGATGAAACACTCAGTCAAAAACAACTACTGGAAAAGAAAATCCCTACGACGCAAGGGGAACAGGAATTATCTTCATTTGTGGCGTTGAGAACGGTTGAAACACCGAATGAGATTTCCCATACAAACGGAGAACGATATGTCTCTGTATCTGCCGATATTGAGGGGAAAGACTTGGGCACGATAAACCGGGAGGTACAAAAGCTAATTGATGACTATGAATTACCTGGCGGCTATTCGATATCGACTGCAGGAGACCTGGAACAACAGCAGGAACTAATGATGGATATGGCAGTAATTTTCCTTCTGGCTATTTTCCTTGTCTACCTGGTGATGGCTGTTCAATTCAATCATCTCGCCCATCCGCTTATTGTCATGTCGATTATTCCGATGACGGTGGTAGGTGTTATTGTTGGTTTATTTCTTACACAGCGCGAGCTAAGTATCATGTCAGGTATGGGTATTGTCATGTTGATTGGCATCGTGCTTAACAATGCGATTTTGCTGATCGATCGCACCAACCAGTTGCGCAAGAATGGTGCTAACGTTGATGCGGCTTTAGTGGAAGCGGGAAAAAACCGGATTCGCCCGATTTTCCTGACTACGCTGACGACTGCCGGCGGAATGCTTCCATTAGCGTTTGCCTCCGGTACATCCGGAAACTACCAGGCGCCAATGGCGACGGTAATCATTTCCGGCCTGCTGTTTGCAACCTTTATCACGTTGTTCCTGATTCCAGCGGTCTACCGACTGTTCACCCGCAACAAAAAGAAGCAAATACCAGAACAAGAATCGGTCATTTCAACAGGGGAAGAGGCAATCTAAGCTCCCTTTTACCAAACGGGTTAATGTTAAAAGTCTGTGAGAAATGAAAATTCCTCACAGACTTTCTTCTTTTTAGGAATGACCTTTTCCTTACTAGAATGCAAGCATTGCCACTATGATTGATCAGCAAACTTATTACTGGCCGCTCCTTTTACATTAAGCTTGATCCAAAACAAACCTCCGGCATGGGGCTGCTGTTTCAGTTGCTCTGCTGTTAAGTGCTCACGCGCGGTGGTGATATACAATTCATCATGGTTAGCGCCCCCGAACACACAAGACGAGACATGCGCTGCCGGCAGTTCAATTGTCTGGAGGCAATTTCCAGTTTCCGGATTCCACCTGCCAACTCTGGCGCCGCCCCATTGCGCAATCCAAAGCATCCCTTCCTCGTCGATGGTCATTCCATCTGGTGCTCCCTGCTCTTCCGGAATATGAATGACCGTTCTTCTATAGGAAATGGCTCCGGTTGTCGGTTCATAATCAAATGCTTCAACCTTTTGGGTAGGCGTATCTGCGTAATACATCGTATTTTTCTCTGTAGACCAGGCTAATCCGTTAGAAATCGTTACGTCTGATAGCATCTTGGTTACTGCGTGATCTGTATCCATCCTGTATAAGGAAGCTGCGCCCGGCTCGGCGTTCAATGCCATCGTTCCGGCCCAAAACCTTCCTTCCGGGTCGCATTTCCCTTCATTAAAGCGGTTCTCCGGCTTGTTTTCCTCCGGGTTGGCGATCAAGGTTAATTCTTCGTTGTCTGGGTTCCATTGATGTATTCCATGATGCATTGCCAAAAGCAGATTCCCGGAAGCGGTCATCGTTACAGCGCTCACAAACTGATCAAATTGAATCGTTTCATCCTTTCCATCACTAGGCGAAAAAACATGCAGCTGATGGTTATTGATATCGACCCAATACAATCGCTGCCGCTCGGCATCCCAATAGGGACTCTCCGCCAACTCTGCTTTGGCGTCCAATAGTAACTTAGCTTGTACTGTTGTCATATTTGTTACCTCCTCCTTGCTACATGAAAGCTTGGCATACCTCGATAAATTGCTGTAGTTGGTCAAGGGCACGCCACAACTTATATTTTATCTAATCAAATAAAAATCCCGGGCAATAGATACCCTATTACCCGGGGCTGTCTTGATATCAACCGGTGTTGCGCAAGCCGGCGGCAATACCGCTGATGGTCAGCAACGCTTCCACAAGCAGGTCATCATCCGGATCCTCTTGGTCTCGCAATTCCTTGATCAAGTTGACTTGCAGCAAGTTCAGTGGATCGACGTATGGATTCCGGCGATGAACCGATTCTTGGATATTCACCGTATTGTCCAGCAGTTCCTGGTTTCCGGTGATTTCCAGCAACACTTCTTTGGTTCTATTATACTCTTCCACGATGTCGCCGAAGATACGATCGGCAATTTCCTTATCCTCCACCAAGGCTGCATATTCCTTGGCTGTCGTAATATCTGCTTTCAATAAGGCCATCTGTAGATTATCGATAGTCGAACGGAAAAAAGGCCACTTTTCATACATTTCCTGTAACTGATGCAAATGCCCGGCGCTTTTTGATGCATAGCTGTTCAATCCGGTTCCGGCGGCATACCATGCCGGTAACAATTGCCTGCTTTGGGTCCAAGCGAAAACCCACGGAATCGCACGTAAATCTTCAAACCGATTCCGGTTTTTCCGGCTCATTGGACGTGATCCAATATTCAGAGCACCTAATTCATTCAGCGGAGTTGCCTGCTGAAAGTAAGTCAGGAAGTCTGGATCACCGAACACCAATGACTGGTATTTTTTCAGGGAAACATTGGAAATATCCTCCATAATGCTCCGCCATTCCTTTTCCTCAAGTTCATTGCCGGCCACAAACCCGATCGTATTGTCGACTGTTGATTCCAAAAGGGTGGAAGTGGCCTGCTCCAAGCTACGGTAGGCGATATCTTCCAATAAATAGCGAGAGGAGAGCACTTCTCCCTGCTCAGTAATTTTGACCCCGTCACCCAATGTTTCTGGCGGCTGGGACAAGATACTGCGGTTCAATGGACCGCCGCCCCTACCCAGCGAACCGCCTCGTCCGTGGAAAAACTTCAAACCGAGGCCGAACTTTTTGGCTACATCGTGAATCTCTTGCTGAGCCCTGTACAATCTCCAGTTTGCAGTAAGCGTACCGCCGTCTTTACTGCCGTCGGAATAGCCCAGCATGATTTCCTGCTGATTGCCGTGCTTTTTTAAATGGCTACTATAGCATTCCATCCGGAACAACGTTTCCATGATTTCCGGACCAGCAATCAAATCGTCTACCGTTTCCAGCAATGGTGCGACATTCAAGTGTGTTTCCACTGAGCCATCGGCATGCACACGATAAATACCAGCCTCTTTTGCCAGTACAAGAACTTCCAACAGGTCGCTGGCCGATTCAGTCATACTGACCAAATAGACCGTGATGGCATTCCGTCCGAATTCATCGTGGGCATTTTTAATCATTTGGAAGACCTTGAGCATTTGCTGGGTTTCTTCAGAATAATCTTCATTCAATAGCAACAATGGCCGGGGATCATTCAGAACGTCTTCAAGCACTTTCTGCTTTTCCGTTTCTGAAAGTGATGCATAATCATCAGCAAGATGAACTTTCTTCAGGATTTCCGTTATCGCCGCTTCATGTTCTCCACTATGGTTACGTACATCCAGCGAAGCCAGATGGAAGCCGAATAACTGTACTTGTCTGATTAATTTGCCAAGTGCCTTCCACTCCCGGTCGACCGGCTGGTGCGACTTGACACTGGTCTCAATCAATTGCAGATCGTCGAGGAGCTCGGCTGCATCCTGATAGCCGATAGCCGATTCCCCTGTCTCTTCAAGCCGCTTCAGCATTACCGCAAATTTACGGCGGTATATTTCTGCCTCGACCGCCCAAGCCTGGCCATTATCCATATACTTGGCTTCGTCTTTCTTGACGGAATCAATCAGTTCTTTACTGATGTCCACCCGCTCGGTCGAATGGCTGAAACGCTTCATCAGCTGTACAATGTTTTCTTTGTACTTTTTCAACGCCAAATTGCGTTGTTTGTGCAAAGTTTCCCAGGTTACTTCCGGCGTAACATTCGGGTTGCCGTCCCTGTCACCGCCAATCCAGGAACCAAAGTGCAGAAAGTTCGGCACTTTCCAAGAGCTGCTGTCGAAGTTCTCCTTCAACTGTTCTTCCAGCTCCTGATGGATTTCAGGCAGAACATCAAAAAATGTTTGATCGAAATAATATAACCCGTTGCGCACTTCATCCATCACTGTTGGTTTCCTGTGACGCAGTTCATCTGTCTGCCAGAGAATAGTCACTTCGTTCACCAGGCCATCTTCCAGCTCTTTCCGTTCTTTACTGGTAAGCTGGGGCTGATCAAGCTTTTGCAGTATACTCGCAATCTGTTTTTGAATTTCCAGTACAGAATGCTTTGTTGCTTCCGTCGGATGGGCAGTAATGATTAACTCCAGGGATAACTCATCAAGCACCTGTTGAATCGTTTCTTCATCCACTTGTTTGTTTTTCAATGAAACCACAGCGCTTTCAATCGAACCGGGCTGCGCCATCTCTCCTTCTTGAAGCTGATATTCCCTACGCCTGCGAATGCGATGGTTTTGCTCGGCGGCATTGATCAAATGAAAATATACCGAAAATGCCCGAATCACCTGTTGCCGCATAGGCGCTTTCAGGTTTGCGATTTCCTGTTTCAACGCTTTATATGTTCCTTCATCATATTCATTACGAAGCTTTTTTGTGGTGACCCGTATCTTTTCCACTTTTTCCAAAAGTTCAGGTCCGCCATGATGCAACAATACCTCTCCAAGAATATTACCCAATGCTTTCACGTCTCGCCTTAATGACATACTACTGTCCCTTTCCTTTTCTAAAGTTTGCAAAGTGTCACCTTCCCCTAAATCTTCTGAGTTTCGAAAACGTTGTCTTATCTCTATTCTATAATGAATCGGCGAAAGTATCACGAAAAAACCACCGATTAATCTAAAATCGATATAGATTAAAAGATTATTAATCTGTTAGTTAGATCAAGAGTGTAACACGTTGTTTTATCCTCCACTTATAAGTCAAAAGAAATGGTTTCTGTCGAAAAGTACGTTTTCTGATAACTGCTTATCCTCACTTCTATCGGCTTCACTTCTTCCGCTCCATTAGCCTCCAGGGTGTACGTATTTTCCAGCGGAAAATAACGGAGTTTCTGCATTTCGTCCCACGTTTGTACTTGATTCGGATCATATTTTTTTCCATCTTCATCAACAAGGATTCCGTCTTTTTCCTCCTGAGATACCGACATGCTTGGCGGATCAGTACGAATATCATACTGAACCCGTTCAAACTCCCTTTCCTCATCCCAATCCTCTTTGATGGTTACACTGGTTTTTCCATCGATGTTTATATCGGTTACCGAAATGTCCGTCCCTTTAAAAGTGAAGGTTTGGGGTTCATCTTTATCCGGATCGATCGGGAAGGATTTTTCCGTCATGACATATTCTTCTATCCTGCCAACACCAAGCTCTAGTGAGTCTTCCGGGGAACGATACATTGATTTGAACATCGCATGTTCATGCACCCACTGGTTGTCCAGTTGCTGTTCCTCCGCATAGACCATGCCCAGGTCTTCCCGCTGGTAAGTTTGCTTTTCACCAATTAACCGGTCGAAATAAAAGAACTTGTCGTTACCGTCCGGGCCAAGCTCATATTTGTAATCGATCATCGTCCCGGTCGGCGCAATCCTGACCTGATCGATGACAATGCGGTTTCCTTCAATTTCCGCCTCTACGTTCACAGGCTTCTCGATTATGTCCTCTTTGTCCGCTTCAATGGTAAACTTCCACTCGCCATTTAGAGCAGTACCCGTTGAATGGGAACCACCGTACTGGTATGGATCATTCGAATCGGCTAAGTCTTCCACGGAAACCTCCATCAGCATGCTGATTTCCAAATCAAAAGCAGCGGTGTCTTCCTTGATCGGCGCCAAGGCAATACGCCCACGATACTTGCCCTCCTGCTGCTGTTCGGCATCGTTCAAACCATTGACAAGCTGTCCATAAGAACGCCCCATATCAAAAACGCCTTTTTCACTGTTAATTCTTGGAGGTTGAGAATAATCCAGACGGAGCAATCTACCTTCTACATGATCCTCCACTTCATAATAAACAAAGGTTTGAAAATCATCGGCAATCACGTGGGTGATGGTTACTTCAACTCCCTTATCCTGCTGACTGACATGCACTTCATTTCCAATACCATATTGTTCAACCTCCGCCAAACTGTCTTCTGTAGGCATCCGCATGCTCTTCCACCAATCAGTAGCTTTGTTCACTCCACCGAAAGCATAAGCTGCTCCTGCCAGAAACAAAAATCCGATTAGCACTATCCCCCAAAACCTCGGAGTTGTTTTTGCAAGCCATTCCTTTATCCCTTTTCCGCTCTTCACCTGATATTCCTGAAAATACTGGCGACAATCAGGGCATTGGCTGACATGCCCTTCTAATTTTTCTTTTTTCCTATTTGAAAGTTTACCTTGTTTATACTTTTTGACTACCCGTCTCGATTGTTCACAGTCGATATTTTCCACCTACTTTTCCCTCTCGATTCCCATCCTTCTTTACATTCGACAATATCCCGCTTTATTCCTGTCACCTTCTGCTTTTTTCTGGTGAATAGAAACCAATTTTTTCTATCTAGTGATAGAAAAAACTAACGAGTAACCACCTTCTTATCGTATAATGTTAGGAAGAACATGAATGACATAATTACAGCCGGGTAAAGGACGGGACCAAAATGACAGAATGGAAGCTAGCCGAACAAGCTTTATCGCAAATGGAAGTTCATTCTACGGCGGACAATAAGCTGGTAACTGTTACTGGCAGCATGAAAGGATTGACGATTGCCGGAGTTGGAACGGATGCGGCAGTTTTCCTTTTTGATCCGCTGCCCGGTTATGCCTTTAAACTTTTTGCGAGTGAAAAAGTTGCTAAAAAAGCGATTGAATATCAAGTTTATCAACAACTTGGGCAAAACCGGCATTTTCCTGTCTGTTACGGTGCCGGGGACCGTTATCTTGTATTAAGTTATGAACCTGGCATCACGTTATACGATTGCCTGATCCGGGGTATTTCGATTCCTCGCCAATTGATAGCGGACGTTGAAGCTGCCCGTCAGTATGTACGATCTTCAGGCCTCAATCCAAGAGATATCCATCTTAAAAACATCCTGATGCAGAACGGCCGGGCAAAATTGCTGGATGTTTCCGAATATATCAAAACTGGCAGCGACTGTCGTTGGGATCATTTAAAAAAGGGCTATGACTTGTATTACCACCTAATTGATGGAAAACCGGTTCCTATCTGGTTGATCGATCGAATCAGAAAATGGTATCAACCCGGAGATGGGCATGCCCCAGCTTTTGAGGAAGTTGTCATGCGCGCAGCCAAGCTGCTGAAATCGAGAAAATGACTGGGAATAAGACATCATAGTAGTGTAATAGGAAAAATCTAAAAAAGAAAAACCGATGGAGTTGATATGCGCAGGATTTCCAATCATCTTTTGGTTTTTGCTTTAGTCAATATGTTTTGTCTTTGTTCTTCATAGATTGAATGAGCGTCTTTTTGCCCCATTCATCTCCATTTCACTTGAGACTCGATTTGGGATGCTGGAGCCTTTCTCCTTCAGACAGGGACAAAAGCGCAAGCGCCTGTTTAAAGGATTACAGGCTAGAGCCGCCACGTCCTGTGGCCACGTCTGCATGACCCACATCGTTTGGGCCTTCGACAAACCTAAGAACAGCCTCGGCGTGGCGCTTTTTGCCACACAGAGGGCGGGCTTAAGACCTCGAGGGGGTAGGCGCTGGAGCTGGACGTGGCTGTTTCAGCCAATAATGAGCCACAGACAGTTAATTTTTTAATTTTCCTACAACAAAAAAAGCAGATGACTGCGTGCCTTATTCACGACAGTCTTCTGCTTGAGTATTAATTGATGCTGTTTTCTACATCCTTCTCTTTTAGTGCTTTGCGAAGAAATTCGGTAAGCTGTTCGCTCATTTCTTCATCCTGAAGCGCCATTTCGATGGTACTTTTGATGAAACCGAATTTTTCCCCTACGTCATATCGTTTCCCTTCAAAGTTATAGGCAAACACGCGCTGAATGGTATTCAGATGTTGAATCGCATCCGTAAGCTGGATTTCACCACCTGCACCTTTTTCCTGCTTATCAAGATACATGAAAATTTCCGGTGTCAGGATGTAGCGTCCCATAATAGCCAGGTTGGATGGCGCAGATCCTTGAGGCGGCTTTTCCACAAAGTCGGAAACTTCGTACAGGCGGCCGTTCTCACTGGAAGGATCGATGATACCATAGCGTTGTGTCTCGTCCTCTGGAACAGATTGTACGCCGATGACAGACGATAAGGTTTCATCATAAATATTCATCAACTGCTTCAAACAAGGGACGTCGGATTGTACAATGTCATCCCCCAACAGGACAGCAAACGGTTCATTCCCGATAAACTTCCGCGCGCTCCACACTGCGTGTCCTAGGCCTTGAGGTTCTTTCTGGCGGATGTAATGAATGTCCACTTTTGCAGGCTGTTTGATTTTTTCCAGTAAGTCATATTTTTCTTTTCTTCTTAAATTTTCTTCCAGCTCAAAAGAATAATCAAAATGGTCCTCAATGGCACGTTTGCCTTTACCGGTCACAATGATAATGTCCTCGATGCCGGCTTCCACTGCTTCTTCCACGATGTATTGAATCGTCGGTTTGTCCACAATCGGAAGCATTTCCTTCGGCATCGCCTTTGTTGCCGGCAAAAACCGTGTTCCTAATCCTGCTGCTGGAATGATTGCTTTTTTGATTTTGGTCATTTACTCTCACCCTTTTGCTGATTTTGTGTGTATTGTCCGTTCCATGATTCAGAAAGGAAAAAGCCCTTCCCGGCATTTTGCCTGGGAAAGCTCCTTTCTTGTTCATCTTATCAACTTCTATTATAACAGAATGTAAATTTTTTCATAAATTTTCTTTAATCAATTCCCAAATCATGCAGAATGTCGCTCGCCCAGCGGTCGACATCGTATTCAAATACATGATCGCGCATGGTGCTCATCCGGCGTTTTTGCTCCTCTTCCGATGCATCCCAAGCCGCTTTGACTACTTCCTTCATGCCATCGATATCATGCGGATTGCATAACCATGCTTCTTTCAGTTCTTGGGCAGCGCCGGCAAACTCACTCAAAATCAGGTTCCCATTTCCAAAAATGCGGGAAGCGACATATTCCTTGCATACGAGATTCATTCCGTCGCGGATCGGTGTTACCATCATCAAATCAGCGATGCGGAACAACGCGGCAAGTTCTGTACGGTTTAAGGAACGCGGGATATAATCGACAGCCGGAAGTCCAAACCGGCCAAATTCCCCGTTGATGCCGCCGACTTCCCTTTCCACTTCTTCGCGGAGTTTTGCATAGCTCTCCACCCGTTCACGGGACGGCGGTGCCACTTGGACGAGGACTACTTCCTCGGGATCCAGCATGCCATCAGCAAGCATTTCACGGTAAGCTTTCAAGCGTCGGTCAATGCCTTTGGTATAGTCCAAGCGATCGACACCAAGGATGATGCGCCGGTTTCCAAGTTCACTAAGGTACTGATGAATTAATTTTTCCACCTCAGCACTTCGCGCCAGGGTGTCATACTCCTTACTGCTGATAGAGATAGGATAGTCGTCGACTTTTACTTGACGGCCGTCTTTGGCGACAACCGTATTTTCCGTCGGGGATAGTCCGAGGAAGTCACGCGTCAAATCCAGGAAGTTACGAGCAGCTCCATGTACTTGGAAGCCAATAAGGTCTGCTCCGAGCAGCCCCTCCATCACTCTGCGTCGCCAAGGGAGTTGGGAGAACAACTCTTTGGGCGGAAAAGGTATATGCAGGAAGAATCCAATCCGGACATCTGGCCTTAATTCCCTTAGCATTTGTGGGACAAGCTGCAACTGGTAATCCTGAATGAACACAGTTCCACCTTCTGCTGCTTCTTTGGCCGCAGCATCGGCAAAACGCTGGTTCACTTCTACGTATTTACCCCACCAGCTTCGATCAAATTTCGGCGTTACCATGGCATCATGGTAAAGCGGCCAAAGCGTGGCATTGGAAAAACCTTCGTAGTACTCTTCCACATCCTCTTGCGTCAGTTCGATCGGCACTATTTTCATGCCATCTTCTCTGAATGGTGCTGGCGGTTCACTGGTGCCGCCCGCCCAGCCAATCCAGGCACCTTCTCTCTTCTTCAGCATTGGTTCCAATGCTGTAACGAGTCCGCCTGGCGACCTTTTCCATTGTATATTTCCATTTTCATCTGTATAACTATCTACCGGGAGCCGGTTCGCCAGTACAAGAAATGTCGAACCTTTTTGCTCTTTTTTATCCTTTTTTCGTTGTTGTTTATTTTGATCTGTTTCCGCGTTATTTTCCTGAAATGTTCTGGTACCTCTATTAACTTTTATCGATTTATTATCATATGTTGTCTTTTCTGTTTGTATTTCCTGTTCAGTAACCGCAGATGAATTCTCTGGCGATCCTTTCTCTACATTTTTCACTGGTTTCATTTCCCCATCCTCCTTGATAATATTGTCAGAAAAATAACTGGTAACCAATAGATACCCCTTCTTTTTCTGGGTAAAACAAGTTTTATTTTGGCTGGACTGGCAAGATCTTCTTTATAGGAGAAAATTGAGGCGAAAGTCCGAGAGGGAAGATAGAATGCGGAGCTTGTTACTGGTCTAAAGGCATATAAAAAGAAGAACTTGAAGGCTGAAATGTCTGTATTAAGTCACATTATAGATGAATTGTTAAAAAATTGTTACAGTTTTGGAAGGTAACCTGACAATAGTTTCTGCAAACAACCATTTCTTCCTGTCAGATTTCCGGCAATGATTCACCATAGGAAAACAACCAGGATACTGTAGTTATCTTCAACTACAATATGGTAGAATAATGTTGAAAGCTGTCCGGAGAGTGGACCACTATTTAGTAAACTAGGAGAGTTTATCATGACAGAGACGAATGATAAAAGGTTGGAATATAGAAGAAAAAGGCGTAAACGAAAAAAAAGAAGACGTTTTCTTGTCATCTTTCTGTTGCTTATAATCGCGATCGGTGGATATTCCGTCTATCAATGGTATCAAGCCAAGTCGACCGCTGAAGAAAAGCAGCCAAAGGAAGAGTACGAATTTCATGGAGCAGAAGAAACAGCCGACAATTTCAATGTGCTGATGTTGGGTGACGATTCCCGCGGAGATGAGCCTGCGCGTACGGATACGATTATGATCGCTCATTATGATTCCAGTTCGAAGCGTCCGAAAATCGTCTCGATTATGCGGGACACTTATGTTGAAATACCCGGTCACGGCTATAACAAAATCAATGCGGCTTATGCGATTGGTGGTCCTGATTTACTGCGCGAAACGATTAGCCATAACTTCGGAGTAGATCTGCATTACTATGCAATTGTCGGCTTTGAAGGATTTGTCGATGTGGTCAATACAATAGCACCAGACGGCATCGAAGCAACGGTAACGCCGGAAATGGTCCAGGACGAAAAAGCGCTCGGGATTCAACTGGAAGAAGGGACGCAGAAATTGAACGGGAAAGAGTTACTCGCGTACGCCCGTTTCCGTCACGATGACAAGAGTGATTTCGGCCGGGTGCAGCGCCAGCAGGAAGTCATCAAGAAGCTTACCGATAAGGTTAAAAGCGTCTCGACGGTCACCAAGCTTCCAGAATTGGTCGGCTTTGCACAAGGATATGTAGACACCAATGTCCGTACTGGTTTGATTACCAGTATGGCAAAAGATGTGGTGCTGGGGAATACGAAGGAATTTGAAACATTGAGAATTCCAGAGGACGGCTCCTATGAAGATGTTAGATATGAAGGTGTTGGCTTGGCATTATCGATTGATGTGGAACACAATGCGGCCTTGATGCAAGACTTTTTACACGACGAATAATGCGAAAAAGCGGGACGCCAACCAAGGTGTCCCGCCTTTTTTGTTAATTATAAATTTAATTGCCTGTGGATAATTATTGGCTGAAACAGCCACGTCCAGCTCCAGCGCCTACCCCCTCGAGGTCTTAAGCCCACCTCAGTGTGGCAAAAAGCGCCACGCCGAGGCTGTTCTTAAGCTTGTCGGAGGCCCAAACGATGTGGGTCATGCAGGCGTTGCCACAGGACGTGGCGGCTTTAGCCTGTACTTCTTTAAACAGGCGCTTGCGCTTTTGTTCTTAATCTTCGTCTTTCACATCAATATCTTCCGGCAGAGGTTCAGCAAGGTATTCCTGAATTATCTGCTTGTACTTTTCCACTTCTTCCAGATGGGAAACAAACTGTTCCTTGTTGACCAGGTACTGCTCGCCATCATGGATGGCCCGGATACGGTTATGCAAAATCAGCGTTTCAATCACCGACTCTTTCATGGATAAATATTCAGCCGTTTCTTTCACCGTTAAATACATAGCATCACCCTCTTTTCATCGGAAGTTTTGCTCCCTCCGGCTGGATTCATTCTCATTTTCTAGTAACTGCATCCTCCCTTCTATTGTTGCAAAAACCAGCACAGATTACCAGCAGGTAGACGCCGGAAACTATATTGTTATACTGACCCACCCCCAGTTCTTAAACAAGCCCAACCAACGATATACTGTAAATACCGGGCAGAACCGACCAGAGAAACGACCGGAAACGAACAGGGATCAGTCCCCATTCAGACGGAGTCACCCCCAACACGGACCCGTGGGGACTGACCCCAAATAGGCGTTTTTCACCACTTTAGGATGGGGAGTACTCCGGAAACCCGGCCACTGAGCGGTTTTGCAATTTCGAGGGTCAGTCCCCATTCAGGGCCGATCGAATCGCTCACATCGAATCAGGGACTGACCCCTTAATTTCCGAAGAAAGGAGGTTGGTTAGTGAGAGGGATGGATTGGCAGTTGGTTTTGTTTGTGGGTACTTCTTTGGTGCAGGAGTATTGGCTGTGTTTTGGGCTGCCACGGGTTTATTTTTGGGATGTTCAGAGAGAAACCATCCCTGACACGGTTGTTCCTGCGGATGACGATCGTGATCGAGCGGCATAATGTGCTTCCTTTCAAGTGATTCGAAACAATTCACTAAGGCTTACTGCCTTAGTTTTTTCTGTGAAGAAGCAACCCAGATTAGCAACAAGCAAGAGCATAAATGGTAAAATAATGAAATAAACATTGTATTAGCAGCATTTTAAAAATATACTATATATAAAGAATAAGGATTTTAACAAAAGGATGTGCAACTTCCTAGGGGATATGCTTATCTACAACAAACTGACTCCTACCTCTCGCTGTTACATAAAACATCACAGTCCATTGCTTCGTTCGTCATCATTCAAGCAATTTTAAGCATTCCAATACATAAAAAACAGATCACTGCCATCCAAAAAACGCTCAGGAGGTATTATGAAAAAAATACTGGTATTCTTACTGCTATCAATCACACCGCTTGCTGCCTGCTCGAGTGCAGATTCAGAAGAAAGCTACTCCGTTGAAGACGCCCGGGAAAACGATCACGTAATCGCCCAGCATCAAGCCAACAGCTTTCAAGAAATCGCCCAAGGTGCAGTAGAAGTTGAAAATGCCGACAAGCTCGTTCAACTCATGAACAATGTGGAAGAAAACAAAGAAGACGAAGTAACGATTTCGGTGTTTGATCTCGACGGGAGCCATAGCGAAAATAAGATTTCCTATGATGGGGAAACCATCACATTCGAAAATAATTATGGCAACTATGAACAATCCCCGGTCGGTACATACGAATGCTCCTACATATCCCAGCGGGGACCTATTGTCTATCTGAGTTCTTGTACCGCTGAGGATGGCACGGAGCTTTCCACGATGATTGGTTTTGTCGGAACAGAGGAAGCATTTCGCGAAGCACAAAACTAAACGCCCATCAAAAAAGGAACAGGGACGGTTCTACCGCCGACTGTTCCTTCTTCATTCCATCCTATCTGGCTCATCCCACTCATCCCGGCAATCTCCATTACCGAATCAACCAATCTTCTTACTTGTTGTTGACCATTTCTTTCAACTCACCACTTAGCTTATTAATCTCTGCCACAGCGTCGTTAATCGCAGCGATCAATTGATGCTCGTTTTCCAGTGTCGAAACAATCTCCTGCGTGGATGCCGCATTTTCTTCCGATATATTTGCTACATTTTCGATTTGGGTCTGAATCTGTGCGAAATTGTCCGTAGCCGACTTGATTTCATCCATTCCTAACGAAAGCTGTTCGTTCGTCCCCTGGAATGAATCCTTCATTTCCTCAAAAAACGTCGAGACTTCGGTTAACAGCTTTTGCCCTTCTGCTACGGCAACCTCACCCTGGCTCGATTTTTCCTGCGCCTCCTGCGATTTAAGGAAAAGCGTATTGGTTACTTCGGTAATATCCACCGTGATGCTTGCGCTTTGCTCCGCCAGCTTACGCACTTCATCTGCTACGACAGCAAAGCCTTTCCCCTGCTCACCGGCCCGTGCGGACTCAATTGCAGCGTTCAATGCCAGCAGATTCGTTTGGTCGGCAATTTGTTTAATGCCTTCTAACAAGGAGTTGACAGTTTCCAAGCTCGACTGCAGATCCGAAACCGTTACAGTTGTTGTCCCAATCGCTGTATTCACTGTAGTAAAGTGTTCTGTGACCTGATTGATTTTATCCCAGCCATCTTGCACTTTGTTATTCATGACACCCGACTGGTCGGCTATCTGTTGGGAAATCGCGATCGTCTGATTGGTTTTTTGCAGTGAACTTCCCATCGATTCACTAACCATCGTAACACTGTTCGCTTCTTCCTGGATACCGGCAGCCATTTGCTGGACCGAATCCAAAATATTATGACTGGAATCATAAATAGTAGAAATATTGGTGTTAAAATGACTGATATTGCTCTCCAGTGTAGCGGTTCCCTCCTCGATCGAACGGAATGTTTCTTCCAGTTTCCCTATCAACTGCTTTGCTTCCTCTTCCTTTTCATAGGAAGCATTGATCAGCTCACGCCCCCAATTGGTCAATAAATAAAGAGCCGCCAATACTCCGTTGACCAGAATAAAAACAGTGATAAATCCTTTGAAATTATCATCGACATTCAACAACTCAGCAGAGTTGAACAAATACGTCACCACTAGTCCGATGTCCACTACGATACCGAATAAAAGGATCAATTCTTTCTTAAAATAAAGTGCGATCATGGCAATTGATAATAATAGTAAATAATGCTTGTTCAACGCATAACCATCTGTAAAGAAAAGTGCGATGACGACCAAATAAGGCAGTAATGCGAAGGCAAATCCTTTCCAATATGTACGAATCGGCAAAAAGTAGTTACCCACTGATAGTAATATAACAAGTGACCCTGCAATAATAATGCCCATGCTATCACCAAGCCCCCGCTCGATGACAATCGGAATGACTAACAGAAAAACGACGATTAACAGCAACACCAAGTTGACCTTATGTACTCGCTGCGTATTATAGCTATCATGCTGTTCCATACTATCTCCCTTTCCCCTATCAATCTGAAATTAAAGAATATTTTTCCGTGGTTTCCATCGTAATACATTTTACCCATAAAAGGAATACCGTTTGATAAAATATTCCCGTTTTGTTATAATTTTAATGTTTTTAACAGTATTTTTTTAGGTATATTAACCTAATTATTCATACATCATGGGAGGTTTTTCAATGAGGATCGCAGTTATGGGTGCCGGGTCTTTAGGAACAATAATTGGAGCTTATTTATCAAAAGGAAAGCAAACAGTGGATTTAATCGATGTAAACCAG
This sequence comes from Sediminibacillus dalangtanensis, assembly GCF_017792025.1. NCBI lineage: Bacteria > Bacillati > Bacillota > Bacilli > Caryophanales > Bacillaceae > Sediminibacillus > Sediminibacillus dalangtanensis. Next base: position 481,053 of record NZ_CP046956.1, on the reverse strand, counting down.
GAGCACGTGGATGCGTTGAATAAGTCGGGGGCAACGATAGTTGGTACAGTGGAAGAAACCATTCCCGTAACAGCCATTACCCCCGCTGAGATGAACGGTGTGTATGATTTGGTGTTACTGCTGACAAAGCAGGTCTATAACGTGCAAGTGTTGAAAAACCTTAAGCAGTACATAAACGAAGAAAGCATCGTTCTTTCTTTGCAGAACGGCGTGCCGGAAGAAGGGCTTGCAGATGAACTAGGCGAAAAACGTGTGATTGGAGGTTCAGTGGAATTCGGCGCTACCTGGATCAAACCTGGCGTCTCGGAGTTGACTACCGCATCGGAATCCTTCAAAGCCAATGCTTTTCAAATCGGTGAGCTGGACGGCAGTATCACAGAACGGACGGAAAAACTGAAGGACGTCCTGGAGCTTGTAGGCGGAACAGAAATTTCCACAAACCTGATCGGCACGAAATGGTCCAAGCTGTTGGTCAACGTTGCAATGAGCGGTACTTCTACCGTGTTCGGCTGTACTTATGGAGATGTACTGGCGAATGACACGGCTGTAACCAGTGCGGTCATGCTTGCGGATGAAACCCTGGAAGCCGGACAAGCATCCGGTGTAGAATTCACCTCTATTGCCGGCATCGATGTTGCCAAGACATTTAAAATAAACAAGGACAAGAGCAACCTATCAGAGGTAATCAGCATGGCAAGAAAAGTTTTCGAGCCCCAAGCCCTGTTGCGGGCAAGTATGCTGCAGGACTTGGAAAAGCATCGCAAGTCAGAAATTGACTATATTAATGGGGAAGTAGTTGCAAAAGGAAAAGAAACCGGAACTCCTACACCATTTAATGATCTGCTGGTCCATTTGGTCCGAAAAGCAGAGGAAGAAAAATCCGTGCCCGTATTTGAAGAAAACCTTGAATCCTTCGAGGAATTAATTGAAAAAGAAATATAAGCAAATTAAACAGCGATCATCGGCTTGGATGATCGCTGTTTAATTTGTAGGAATCAACTTCAGATGGAAATTCTCTTGTAGTTGAATCCGAGGAAACGTTCTCCTTCACCTGTTTTAACGTCGCTACGATGAGAAAGCTGACAATCACCAGTAAAAGCCAGGAGCTCACCTTGCCCAGATGAACGAGACTCCATGCATCGGCTTGGTTCGGATATTCCCATGCACTAAAGAATGTTGCGATATTTTCTGCTATCCAAATAAAAAAGCCAATTAGCACGAATGATAGTGCCAGCGGCATACGGTAACGCGTACCATTAACCTCGTAGCTGACCCAGGACTTCCAAAAGACAATTACCACAAGACCTGACAAAATCCAACGAACGTCCATCCAATAATGGTGGGTGAAAAAGTTTAGGTATATCGCCGCTGCAAGAGGGACAACGATCACAAACGGGGGCCATTTAATCAGTTCCACATCCAGCCTTCTCCAAGCCTGGCAAAGATAGCTCGCGACACTTGCATACATAAACCCGCTGTACAAAGGAACTCCAAAAATTTTGGAATATCCTTCTTCCGGATAAGACCAGGAACCCATGTGTACCTTGAACAGTTCGAGAGCAAGACCGATAACGTGAAACAATGTGATCACTTTTAGTTCATCCTTCGTTTCAAGTCCAGCATACACCATCAATACTTGCATCAAAAGACAGATAATAAGCAGCCAGTCATACCTTGGCAGCAAGGGAACCGGCGTGATTTTTGTAAGGGCCAGAGACGTAAAAATAACGACTGGAAACAAACAGGACAACGCCTGCTCCCATCCAAACCGAATTAGTTGCTTAACCGGTCTCATGTCCTCTATTTTTAAGTGGTGCCTTTCTTGCACAACACCACTTTTCCCCATTTGATTCATCCCAATTCCTCCCTCCTCCTATTCCTCGGTGTCTTCATCGACCCGGTATTCCAATATATCTCCAGGTTGACAATCCAAAGCCTTACAAATGGCATCCAAAGTCGATAACCGGATCGCCTTCGCCTTTCCATTCTTCAATATCGAAAGGTTCGCCATCGTAATCCCGACTCTCTCCGAAAGTTCGGTAACGCTCATTTTCCTTTTCGCCAGCATGACATCCACATTGATTATAATTGCCATTCTATTCACCTCAGACCGTTAAATCGTTTTCCGATTTTATATGAATCGCTTCCTGTAAAAGCCTCTGCAGAACAGCAGCAAACACTGCAATAACAAGTGCAGCAAAAATAACGAGCATTCCAATGAGAATGATTCCAGGGGCATCATCTGCCTCCGCCATAAGATAGAAGAGGGGCATGCCCACTACGTAAAAAGCACTGATTGTGAGAGCACTATACATTATCTTTTTTAATGCTTTCACGGACAGTTCCGAGAAGGCTTTGTTCTTGTCGATATAGCTTAAGAGCTTAAATGCTTGATATAGCGCAAAGTAAAAAGGAATTGCTGTTGCATATAAATCGATCCAGACAAGATATTTTAGATAAGACATCTCCGGATATAATTCCGCTGTGAAATTCCCTATTTCCGGGACGACAAAAATGCATAGTGCCAATATCGGAATGCCGATAAGGATTACAGCGATACGCAAAAAGAGTGTTGTTCCACGTTTCATAAAGAGCACCTCACCTGATTAGTATTCATCTGAATAGTATCATGTTATTTATCGATTTACAATAAATAATTAATGATTTGAGCCATGTTTTTATCTTTATTTACATTTCACAGACATAAAGAAAGAGCATTCTTTCGTGAAAAGAATCCTCTCCAAAACTCCTATAGTATTAACTAGAAGCGAACTGTTGCTTAAGGTTTTTTTGCCATGATTGTTTTATCTCGTGGTACAGTCGATTCCAAAAAGTCCTGGTCGATTTTGAAAAATACCGCTTTAAGCTTTTCTCGACCTCCCATTTTTTCAAACCAACCCTCTACCCGGTTTACGCGTCCTTTATCAGCCCTAATCTTGCTTTCAATTTTTTCGTATTCCTCATAACTTTGATATTCCCACATAGCAAAAATCTCGATGGTCACATTGTTTGCTTTGGTCATCCATCTGCCGACTAGTCTAGCACCATATTTGAGCTGGGTAGGCAAAAGTGTCTTGTTGAAATGCTCGTTAAATTCTTCTTTGATAATTGGGTCAATGTGATAGGTTTTTCTTCGATAAATCATCGTACCCTCCTCCGTTTATCCCTGTAACTTAATTTTGCCGAGGGGATTTTTTGGTTAATGAAACCAGACGGCATAGAGAAGAAATCCCAAGATGAAGACAACAATGAGGATTCCTGTTCCTTTCCATCCCAATCCCTCTACCAAGTCCACAAGACTTCCACTTTGCGAGCGATGATAAGCATCATGCAAATTGCCCGTTGCATTGTTTTTCATTTCTTCCTACCGATGTCGTGCTCCTCTGTCTTCTGGTGTTTCTCTGTGTTTGCCCAAAAAATTCCTCCGATTATTGATTTTGTATTTTTTGTTAGATAATACGCCGGTATAAGTTATACATTCAACACAGGATATTCATTTCCCTTCGTCAGATGGATAGATAAGCACTGAACGCTTCACGAAAAGGAGATATAAAAAGAGACCAAAACCTTTTACGATTTGGTCTCTTCTTGTAACAATCACCACATAATACTTTTTCCAGAAGTCACCTTTGCCCCCTGAAGAATATCTTCAGACCCAGGCCCCACTCCGATTTGCAGATCAAATACTTCAAACAGGGTACCATAACTGTCTTTCTCTGGTCCCTCCAGTTCATCGTAATAGAACGAAGCATTGGAAGAAAGATTTCGCACGAAGTTATCTCCCAGTTCTTTGCGCTTGTCCTCGTTTAAACTGGCGTCCACCTGCAAGGTCATGGTGATTTGGTCGCCGTCAACTTCGATATAAGCGTCTTTGACTCCTTCATACCCTTCCATCGTGGAATAGGTCATGTCTTTTATTTCATCCGTTATTTCGATATCGCCTGGTTTAACATCAGTCGAATCTGTTTCTTTTTTGTCAGCAGTTTCTTCGTCTGCTTTTGATGTGTCTTGGTCTGCCTTATCCGCGTCGCTATCTGAACAGGCAGCGAACAGTACAGCCAATGAAATCATTAGAATGCTCAGCAATAACTTTTTCAATCTGTGTTCTCTCCTTTGATGTATGAATAAATAGCCTAAAAGATTATACCACCTTCAAAGCAGGAAAAGAAAGCACACAAGTTCGGCTTTCTTTCACAAAAGTAAAGTGAGGGAAGCCCCACTCCCAAACCTACCGAGCATGCATAACATAACTTAATGATATTAAAAAGCTTGGAGGTGCAGAAAAGTGACGAAAAACTATGCTGATTTGCTGGCAGCACTCCATATTAACGGGGCCCATCCCGGAAGCTTCAAACAAACGAAACGGATGTTAAATACGCTGGAACTAAACAAGCAATCGAACGTGCTGGATGCAGGCTGTGGTACCGGGCAAACCATCGCTTACATTGCCCAAAAGTACGCATGTACCGTTTACGGCATTGATCAACATGAAGAAATGATCCAAAAAGCCAGAAGGCGTGCCGCCGAAATTCCATCGCCTGTAAGGGTCTTCAAAGGAAATATAGAAGAACTTCCATTCGAAGAGAATAGCTTCGATTTGGTCTTGTCCGAGTCCGTGACAGCTTTCACCCAGGTACGAAAGGCTTTAAAGGAATACAGGCGAGTACTGAAGCCTAATGGCACTTTAGTGATGAACGAAATGACGAAAATTGGTCACTTAGATCCCGATGAACAAGCAGAATTTAAAGCGTTCTATGGATTTTCTGAACTGCTAGAGGAAAAGGAATGGAAAAACTTCCTTGCTTCAGCGGGGTTTGAACAAGTGGATTCGGCGCGCGTTCCAGCATATAAGGATGCACCTGGAGAAGTGTACCATATAGAAAAGCTGGATAAAGCATATAACGATATGTTGATGCATCATCAACTGTTAACGGAGAAATACGCTTCTAAGGTAGGGGCTTGTTTGTACGTTTGTCATGATTAAAATAAAATTTTTTTAACAAGTTTATAATTCCTTTTCCTACTTCAACCACAACCAGGCAATAAAATTGGCCGGAATGATAAAAGGAATTCCTCGAGCTGTTGCATGCAGCATTTCTTCCTGGACCGGTATTTTATCGAAATACTCCTGCTGGGATAGTCTTTTTCGTTCCATTTCTTCTTTCATAGCCTTTAAGTAGCGGACTTGCAAGGGCACCATGACCACCGTTGCGACAACCAGAATACAGATGAGCACTAGAAATAAAGTCCACATAGAAAACCCACCATGCCTTGGTATTACTAGTGTTTACGGTTAAAGCTCTTTAAAGTTTCAGCGTAAATCAAAGGGATGCATGAAAAAACCGGAACTCGAGAACTTTCATCCTCAATTCCGGGTGTCTGAATTTATTAAAATGCCGCTGTCCATCCGCCATCAGCTGTAACAACTGTTCCATTGACAAAGCTTGCTTCATCCGATGCCAGGAATAGGGCAACCTTCGCGATTTCTTCCGGCTTGCCGGTCCGAGGCATGACATCACGGACAGATTTGGTACGCTCAAAGCCAAATTGATTGATATTTTTCATGGAGGAACCGATATTTGTTTCTACTCCACCAGGAGCAATGGTATTACAACGGATACCTTCATCGGCATACATGAAGCCTGTGTTCTTCGTCAGCCCGATCACCGCATGCTTCGATGCACCGTAAGTAGCCCCGGCGTGAGCACCATTAAGCCCTCCGGTAGAAGCAGTATTGATGATGACGCCCGCTTGTTTTTCCAGGAAAATTGGAATCGCTTTGCGCATCGCTCTCATGACACCTTTTGTATTAACATCGAAAATGAAATCCCATTGATCATCTTCAATCTCCCCGACAGGCTGAAATCCGTCCATGATACCAGCGTTGTTCACCAGGATATCCAAGGTGCCGAATTCCGTCGCCGCGGTATCAATCATATTGTCTACGTCTTCCTGTTTTACCACGTTCACGGAAACAGCTTTGGCATTTCCGCCATTGCGGATGATTTCCTCCACTACAGCTTCTGCTCCATCCAGGTTGATGTCAGCGACCACCACTTTCGCACCTTCCGCAGCATACAACTGGGCAATTGCTTTTCCCATCCCTGACGCTGCTCCTGTTACGATTGCAACTTTATCTTTCAGTTTCATGCTTTATCCCATCCTTTCATTGCTTACAACGAAATTTATTCAACAGATGTTCATTAACGAACACCTAACTATAGTATAATGAGAAGGAAGCAAGAAGCACAATGACCAATGCATCCTGCAAATGTACACTTAGTAACAAATTCAGCCCTTTTGTTGAATAAACTGCAGATAATGCACAAAGGAGAATCACATTGTCACCTAACCAAAAGATTGACAAACGAATCAAACGAACGAAAAAAGCGCTGCAAAACGCACTGATTACCTTGATGCAAAATCACGATTTCAAAGCCATCACTATCACGGATATCGTGGAGCTTGCTGATTATAACCGGGGAACGTTCTATAAACACTATAAATATAAAGAAGAATTGCTGGAAGAAATCATCGAGGAAGTCATCTCGGACCTTGTCGACTCCTACCGCCAACCCTATCAGGACACAGATTCCTTCACATTTAACAGCCTATCTTCTTCTGCCGTGAAAATTTTCGAGCATGTTTACGCCCATGCAAACTTTTATCAATTGATTATCCAGTCCAATGCTCTGCCTGGATTTCATAAACGAATCACTAATGAATTGAAAAAACTGCCGCTGCATGATTTAACTGATATAGAACCAAGGCCGGACATTGATCCGGAACTTCACGCAAGCTATCAGGCCTATGCGATTTTCGGTATGATCATAGAATGGGTGGAAGGCGGTTTTAAGCTGTCGCCGGCTTATATGGCCGATCAGTTATTGGAAATGTTGAAGTTCAGTCCGGTGAACAGTAGGTTCAAGATACGGAGCGATTTGGGGAAGTAACGATAGCACTATTAATTGAAGGGATATCGAAATTTTGATAGAAAATCTTCTACACTAATGAAATATATAAAGGAGGTTTTTATATGACAAGATTACTTATTTTGCTCATTTTAACGTTATCTACCCAACTAATTGCCATCATTATGTGGGGGGAATTTGTGTGGTTATATAAATTTGCAAACGGCGGAGTAAGTGGTACTCCTATTGGGCAAGTTCAATTCATTTTATGGATTATTTGGTTTATAGAATTTGCTTCGTTGGTTTTTGTTGCTCTTTATCATAAAAAGAATAAATGAACTTCAACCGAATAAAAATAACAGGCTTGTCAATGTGTAAATGCCGAAAGTTGTGAAAGTGATAGACGTCTTTCTAATTCTCCACTCGCTTGTTGAGAAAAAGTAACCTTAACTAGGATAGCAGGTTAATTCCCCTTGCAACTCATTTAAAAGAAGGCAACACCCTAAGGGTTAGTTGCCTTCTTTTAAAATGAGTTGCGCCACACACTCCACATGTGTTGAATAGTAGTCGCAGACAATAAAGATGTAGTGGTGTTTACCTTATATTACAAACCGATACGGTTCTCCGCATTTCATTTTTTGGTAAAGCATCTTTGTAAGATAACGCATCGTCTTCTAAAAACCAGAAGACGATACGTTTTACATCCTTTCTATTAGCTTCCATTTCAATTCGCTTGATAAGTGATCTGATTATGGCTTTTTTATCTTCATTACTTGCATTAACAAATAATTCGTTAAAGTTTGATAAAGCCTATTTTACAATCTTTTCGTCGATAGAATAGGTTAACAATATTTTCTCATACTTATCCTCTAAATTATTATTAACCTCTTGTAACCTTTCAACTTCCTCTTCAATTTTTTCAGATAACCTTCCATATGATTTAGCGGTGATATCATTACTAAAATAATCGGCATCAATTTTAGATTGTTCCTTCTGTTTTGCAATAAGTTCCTTTTTAATAGCCCATATTTGCTTTTGTAATTCTAATGTATCTGTATTTTTGTCGTTACTTATTTTATCTAAGATTTCATTAACAATATCATTATTTGAAACTAGACCATTTATAGTCTTTAATACCTTTTCTTCAATCATTTCTTTATTTATTAAGTTTGAACTACAAACTTCTCTTCCTTTAGTATGGTAATTTTGACACATGTAGTATAAACGATAACCAGTCTTATCTCTTTTTTGAGATTTACTCATTACAGTACCTGCCCCACAGACAGGACATTTTAGGATGCCTGACAATAGAAAATCACTTTTTATGTTTTTAATGTTGTTTGAAGATTCCCTATTGCGACGACTAACTTCTTGGACTCTTTCCCTAAGTTCAACATCAATGATTGGATCGTGTTTACCCTCTGAACTAATAGGGTCAGTCTTTCCACTCCTTCTTTTCTCTTCCCATTTCCTATAAGAACCCCAATTTAATTGACCTATGTAAGTTCTATTTTCTAAAATTGTTTTAACGGCATTTATGCTAAAGTCATTATTTTTTTTAGTCTTTTTTTCTTGTCTATTTAAAGAGTTTGCTATTGCCTTATACCCAAGCCTAGTTGTTCTTAATTCAAAAATTTCATTTACAACCTTGCTTTCATCATCATTAATAACTAATTTTTTATCAACTGTATCATACCCTAATATAACTCCACCGTTCCACCTACCTGATTTCGCTCGTTTTTCCATGCCACCTTCTACTCTTTCTATTATTAAGGTTCTTTCATATTCAGCAAAAGTTCCCAACATTGATATAAAGATCCTACTTCTGTGTAGATAGTCGGTAACAACGTTGGTAACAATTAAAGTTATATGATTTTGTATCTTCTTCGATTTTCCTTGTTTGAAATCTATGTTCTGATAAATAGGTTAATAGAATAGACAAATGGTCTGCTGTATTTTGTTTATCATGCATCAGAATGATAGGCGTCACTTCTTCATTATCTAGCTTTTCTATTTGTCCAATCACCCTATCTACATATTCTTCATCGGATAAAGACCAATCACTGCTGTCCACATTCCAATCCCACACTTTAAATCCATTATTGTCTAAAACCTCTCGAAATGATTCAGTTAAATACGGAACACTGCCATAAGGTGTCCGAATCAAATTGGATTGAATACCTGTTATCTCTTGGAGTGTCTTCTGGGAGGCAGTCATTTCTTCCAAGGCAGCTTGTTCCGATTTATAAAAATGGTTGACTTCATGGGTCACGCCATGTAACCCGACAGCATGCCCTTTCTCTACGATCTGTTTTACAACTTCTGGTGATTCCTTCATAGCAGGTTCCAGCATGAAAAAGGTCGCTGTAGCATTAAATTGATGTAATATATCTAAAATTTCCGAGGTTGCGGAAGTAGGGCCGTCATCAAAGGTTAAGTAGACAGTCTTTTCAGCCTTTTCTTGTGAGTGGTTCAATTTTTCGGATGTTTGATTATCGGGTTCCGACTCTGTGTTAAGAGCTGTAATAGCAAGATTATTTATCCTTGATTCCATTTGGTTACGATCTATTTCACTTGGAAAGGCATAAAGAATAACCAGACAGGAAAGGGAAATTAATAGTATAAGCTTTTTCATGTCAAGACCTCAATTCTATATTGCTTTTATGCTTGTTGAAAGATTAATACAATAGAGTAAAGAAGAGATAGAAATGAAATGGAATTAAGATAAAAACGAAAAAGTAAAAGCCATTCTTTTAATTGGGATGGCCATCCGAAAACTTTTGATATTGCTAAGAAATCCATTCCAAATTACCTTGTCCCTCTGATTGTTCTCTATATTCCTTAATTCCTTCAACTATGGAAGTGGCAACACGTGATTGAAATTCGTCAGTCCACATTTTGGACTCTTCTTGAGGATTCGTCATATAGCCTACTTCTATTAAAGAAGCCGGCATTTCCGTATCTTTTACAACAAACAGTTCTTCCTTCTTGATTCCTCTATCTCTAAATTCAGTGGCTTCTACCACATGCTTCTGTATGGTCTGGGCCAATTGGCGGGAATGTTTATGATAATAAAACGTTTCTGTGCCCGAGACATCGGGATCGGAAAAAATGTTCCCATGAATAGATATAAATACATCCGCATTTTGCTTGTTGGCATATTTCGGTCTGTATCGACTTTCTTGGGAAAGAAAACTATCGTCTGTTCTTGTCATCAAAACTTCTATTTCTGGCTCGTCCTCCAACAGCTTTTGCACCTTTTTGGACAAGCTTAAAGTGAAATTTTTCTCATATCGGCCACTGGCACCTGTTGCCCCGTTATCTTTACCACCATGTCCAGGATCAATGACAACCTTAAAAGCAGTACCACTGCTTTTCGTGTTTTCTTTGTTAGGAGTAGCGTCATCCTTTTTACTGTTTTCAGGACCACTCGTACAGGCTGATAGTATTAGCAGTGGAAATAGGAGTAATAGGAGTAACCATCTATTTGGTTTCGTATAGATCCCTTTAACCTTTAACTTATTTACCCAATGATTTCTTTTATGATTTCGTTGTAATAACATCGTTCATCTTTCCTCTCTTTTTTGAACTATTTACAAATTAATAAAGAGAGGTAAAGATTAGGTGCAGATCATAACAATATCAAATAAAAATTTAGGAATATGCAGGATTTCCGTGACTATATGGGCTTGACATAACAAAAAAGCTTGTCCGTTCATTTTTAAAAATGAATGGACAAGCTTTTTTCATTCTTTTCTATCTAAATAGAAGAAAAACATCACTCCATCTTCTGTATTCAATACACCGTACTCCGCACCATGTAGCTCTAAAATATTCTTTGAAATAGCAAGCCCTAATCCTGTTCCGCCCTCTGAACGATTGCGGGACGTATCTCCTCGATAAAAACGATCCCAGATTTTATCTAAATGTTCCTGTGCAATAGGATCCCCGTTATTTTCTACACATACTTTTACGCGCCCATTGTCTTCGATCGTCGAAATAAAAATATGTTGATTTTCTGGGGTGTAACGAATTGCATTGGTAATAAAGTTCGTTAAAACTTGCTCTATTCGATTTTGATTTGCTAATACCTTATTATTGGAAAGGTGTTGATGGACATGTAATTGTTTGTCTGCTATTTCTAAAGCCAATTGCTCACAAATATATTCAATGCTCTCGTCAATAGGGAAGACGTCCATTTCCATTTTATACGTACCAGACTCGAATTTTGCTAATTCGAGCATATCCACAATGAGCAAATTCATTTTATCTACTTCTTTTCTCAATGCATTAAAATAGTAATCTTTCTTATCCGCAGCGACACCGTCTTCGATAATGGAGATACAGCTCTTCATAATACTTAAAGGAGTCTTTAATTCATGAGAAACTCCGGAAATAAATTCTTTACGTGTAGTTTCCAGTTGCTTTTCTTTCTCTATATCTTGTCTCAACTGATTAATATACGAATGTAAGGTAGTAGAAAGGGTGTTAATATTTTGTGATAATGCACCAATTTCATCTTTTGATTTAACAGGGATGTTCTCAGAAAAATCTAAATGTGCTATCTTGTTTGTCGTATCATTTATTTGTAACAATGGTTTAGCTATTTTTTTGGAATAATAAAGGGATGCTAGGACAATGAGAAGTAGTACAAATAGAATAAGGTATAGATAATAATCCTCCAGCATTTGAACAGCTTCATCCACTGGCTGTAATGACGTCATCGCAAAAATATAAGTGGTTTCGCCAGTCGTATCGGTGATAGGTCTGATAAAGAGCTTGTACTGAATATTATTTTCCTCTTCATCCATTGTTTGCGCATGGCTATGGTTGATTTTATCTAATAGTAATTTTACTTGAAATTGTTTTATTTTTTCTATAAACAGACGATTGTTATAAATAGTTAAACCAACTGGTAATTGTAAATTCGTAATCCGTCCTTTTAAAAATATCTTTGAGCTTTCTAATAGAGAAGATTCTGAAACCGTTTTTTGGCTATATAACTCCTCTGCTGGTAATTGTGAATATTTGGTGTTTCTTTTTGAACTCTCTTCTGGAGAAGGCTCTGTTTCCGTTCTTTTTCCATATAACTCTTCGGATAAAAGCCTATTCTCCAATGAAAAATTACTGTTTTCTCCTGTTAAAATAGCAGGGACAACGGTATTATCTTTAATTATCCCATCAATAAAAATATCATTTACTTGTTCCAAATTAAACCTTAGCCTATCTAGCTCTTCTAAATCAATGAAGCTATACAATGGAATGTTGATGATACGATTAGAGAAATTCTTATATTTGGAGGATTCTATATCTATTTCCACAGAGAAGTCGTTGGCGTATTTAATATTTCCTACACTATCTAACGTGGTAATCCATGTCGTATTCTCTTGTTGGAAATCATGTTCCAATTTTTTGATTGCTTGGACGTCTCCTTCAGCCTTTAAGTATTCTTTCTCAAAAGATTGAATACTCGTATTTATTTCCTTTATCTTTTGATTAGCATAGTATTCCTTAAAGAATATAGTTTGTCCGATGTACATAATGACCAAAACCAGCATACATAACAGTGTTGTCAGCATAAATAGTTTTAATACAATTCCTATTCTCATGCTTTGACCTCGAATTTGTAACCAGCCCGAATAACCGTTACTATACTAGTTGCTTTATGACCTAATTTATGACGTAGGTTACGAATATGGCTGTTGATGGTGCGATCATCCCCCGCAAATTCGTATCCCCATATCTTCATGATTAATTGCTCTCTAGTTATAATAATTCCTTGGTTTTGCATTAAATAGGCTAATATTTCAAACTCTGTATATGTCAAACTTATTTGTTCCCCGTCTACTGTCACGATACGTGTAGGAAAATGAACATGGATACCACTAATAATTAAGCTGTCTTCATTTGTTAACTTACCATCCTGACAATATCGACTATTGATTAATCGCTTTACTCTTGCTAATAAAATGGGTGGGCTGTAGGGTTTTGTCACATAGTCATCTGCTCCCAATTCAAATCCAAGTAGCGTATCGTCTTCTTCCGAACGAGCTGTCAATATAATAATAGGCACATTAGATGTTTTGCGAACTCGTTTGCATACAGACCATCCATCCAACTCTGGAAGCATAATATCTAAAATAATTAAATGTATTTCCTGTTCTTCAAATATCGCTAAAGCTCCTTTTCCATCTACCGCTTCTAATACGTTATATCCTTCATCCATTAAGTAATCTTTCACGATTTCCCGTAAAATGTCTTCATCTTCTACAATTAATATGTTTTTTTGCATTTTTCTCCCTCGCAATGCCGAAAAGGTTAGAGTTAAAGGTAGCGTATCATAATGGTGTAAAGATGAGGTGAAGATTTTCGTGATTCACTGGTGTAAATATAGAATAAAAAAGTGACTATCGTGAGAAAATATGAAACTTCATCTAGACGTGCATATAATTTAAAGACGGAAAGACAAGGCTCAGATACGATAAATCTAAAGGGTTATGTTTCATGCTTTGTATAATTATTACAGTATTCCCCGAGCCAATCATAGGTATTCTGGATAATTAGCAGGCAGAGGAATATTCACATCATGGAGCTCGTCCCGCCGCTCGTTGCAGAAACAAATCTTGAACCGAGCATGAAGGGCAGGAGCAGCATTCCAAATTTGAGTTTAGATACTCGTTAAACATGGAATCAACGGCATGGAGAAGAACAAGACCCGAGTAGTTCCGGGTGCTTCAAAATTTTTGCGTTTTGCCGGAAAATACTTTCCTGACTTACTTTCTAGTTCCATGGCTAAAGAATGAGAAGTGAGATATCCTACTTTTTATCGTTTCAAATATTACTATAATGCTTCATACTGGGCTTCCTATGAAACATAAATCGAGGAAGTCACCCGATCAACCCTTTGTTTAACATTTTTCTTCTCGATCCTCAATTACAATAAATCCTTGTTATACTAGAGCCAAGGTTACTCTCGAAAGAGAGTGGTGCAGAGACTTCTCGCAAGTGTGGCTTTTCCAGGGCGAACACTTCGATAGGTCTCTTTTTTATTGTATTGTGCACTTGATAGTTTCCTTTTCGTTTTAGCCATGCGAGGCATTGCTCATTCCATGATTCAATGTTGTGAAACACGCGATTTTTCCCAAAATTGTATTTCACAAACTTCACTGCGTTTTCTACTTTCCCTTTTGATTCAGGATCTGCTTTTCTACATAGATAAACTCGGAAACCTCGATCCTGTTTGTAGGCTTGGAATTCATCAGTGAAAATAATATCTCCTCCATTTTCGCTGACGGTCATTAACTTATCCTGATCATAGACGTATTCTTCTGTCATCCCTCCATAATACTCCATTGCATTTTCATGACACCTTAGTACATCCCTTGTTGTGAAAGGGTGCTCCTGCCATTCTGTATATTTATAACGGGAGTGAGAAAGCACAAATACGATGACATAAAGCTTTACTGTTTTTCCTTCGGAATTTTTCACTTTCAGTTCTCCAAAGTCAACTTGTATTTGTTTTCCTTTTGGCAGCTCTGGAAGTGCCTCAAAAGTACGGGGGAGTAACACTTTCGGAATATGGTACGTTTCCCGCAGCTCTTTTACATAAGCACGAACTGTACTCGCTCCTACATGGCTGAAGGAGCAGCGCTCCTCCAGCCAGTCAGAAATCTGAGAGGCCGAAAGGTCTGGGTGTTCATGGAGCTAATCCAATATATTTAACTGATAGGGATCAAGCTTCTTCTTTCGTGTTTTTAATTTCTCCACCCACTCCAATGCTTCCTCAAAGTCTTGTTCTAAGTAGCTATAAACTGTATTTCTTGATATATTGCATTTTCTGGCTATTGCAGAAATCTTAAATCCTTCTCTTTTTAATTGATGAACCAACACAATTTTCTCCAACCTTCCCACTCCTTAAATCCCCCTCCATCATTCATTAACATCCTTGTTAATCTTACCTGATGGAAGGAAGTAATAGGCGAAAAAGTGTTCAATTCTATCAAGCAGAAACTGTTAAGTTTAGTTTAGCAGTTACAACTTCTTTGCTTGAGCCTCTTCAATCATCTTTTGAAGATTTTTTCTCTTTCCAGTAGTCCCTGTTTGAGAGCTACTAGAATTCCTTAACTTCAATGAAGTTACACCAGCAAACTTACATCGGTTAATCAATAGGATTGAAGTTAATGCTGATGGAACTCCTATTATTCACTATCGCTTTTCTGTTTCAAAAAAAAAGAAGCAGGAACCCCCTATTTTGAGGGTTCTGCTGCTTCTTTTAAAACTATCTGCGATACGCACTCAACGTGCACCGTATGCGGAAACAAATCGACCGGCTGCACTTCCTTCAGCGTGTAACCGAACTGCTCCAGTTCCTTCACATCCACTGCAAAAGACTCGGGGTTGCAGGATACATATATGATCCGCTGCGGTTGCGCCCGGCCGATTTTGCGCATCACTTTTCCGCCTGCGCCAGCACGGGGAGGATCCAGCAGCAGGATATCCGGCGTGCCTAGTCTCTCAAGCACCTGGTCGATTCCCATTCTGGCATTCTCAGCCAAGAAGTCCGTGTTGGAGATGCCGTTATCTGCCGCATTTCGTTTTGCCGATTCGATTGAACTTTCAACGATTTCTATGCCAGCAAGTTTTTCAACTTTGCTTGCGAAAGGGAGGGAAAAAGTTCCGACCCCACAGAAAAGCTCCAGCATTTTTTCTGTTTCCTTGGGCTGACCCATTTCCAAAGCAAGGTCGATCAGCTTCTGTGCCTGGATCGGGTTGGTCTGGAAAAAAGTATCGAACCAAAGACGGTAGCGATAGCCTCCAATTTCATCATAGATGAAGTCCCGGCCGGACAGCAGGTGTATTTCCTCCGCCTGGATACGGTCCGCCCAATCGGTATTCACAAGCCATAACAAGCTTTTCACCTGCGGATATTTTTCTTCCATTCTTTTCTTCAGCTGATCGGCAGCGGCTGCCAGTCTACCGTCAGGACCTTCCGTCGCAAACAATCCCAGCATGATTTCTCCCGTCACAAAAGACTGTCTTACCATCAAATGGCGAAGCAGCCCCTCGTGGGCATCCTTTACGTAACCGCTCAATGCATGTTCTTTCGCCCAATCGGCTACTTCCATGACAGCTGCTGTCATTTCTACACCCGCAATCAGGCATGTTTCAAGCGGAATGATGTTGCGGAAGTTTCCTTGTTCATGCAAGCCCATCGAGCCGTCCGGGGCAAACGTGAACTCCATTTTGTTGCGGTAATGCCAAGGCTCGTCCATCCCAATGGTTTCTCGGACCACTTCCGGATTAAATCCTTGGGATATCAAGGCATCTTTCACGTGAGCAGTCTTTTGCTTCAGCTGCCCTTCATATTGCCAATGCTGCCAAGCACAGCCTCCGCACTTGTCAAAATGCGGACATGGCGCAGCCGTTCTTTCCGGATGGACCTCTACCAATTCTTCCAGGGCTCCTTTGGTCCGCTTCGCTTCCGGGTTCTCTACTGACACCCGCACCTTTTCGCCCGGAAGCGTCTTGGGTATCATCAACTTTAACTTCCGAGGGTTCTCCTGCCCAGTGTCCCGCCAGACAACTGCACGGCCAGAACCTTTTTTATCTAAATGGTTGATTTTCGTCTCCATGATTTCCGCTTTTAAATTCAGCATCCTTATTCCTCCCTCCATACGGAATCTATTATTCTATCGCATCCATAAATGGCATTACACGTTTAAGTTGATTCCTATCCTTTTTTAACATGTTTTCCTGCAAGATGCCAGATAAATTTTCAGCCAGAACTCTAGTAGCGGTTTTCCTACTATGAGGTGTTCATACGAAAACGAAAGAACTCATCACATACAAAGAACACCGCTGCAACCGGGACAGCATACAGGAGGAGGAAAGGATAGAAAACACAGGGGATTGCAGCTCCCAAGTGAAAAATAAAAGCATAATATATCCGGGCTTCTCCGAATTCACCAGTAATCCTCTCAATCCATATGGAAATAAACCCGCCGTACAATACTCCCGCGGTAATGTAAGGGATAAATACAATACTATTTTGTAATGGTCCTTCTTCTTCAAAAACCGGCATTTGAAACCCAAAGTATAAGGCCGTCATCAAAATAGTCAGAATTCCAGCATACGTTTTTCTTTTCAGCAACCAAATCACCTTTCCTGTATTTCCTCATTCTTGACGGTTTAGAATACTATCAGTCAATCTTTTGTAAGTGTGTTACCTTAAAACCTTTCGAATACTTTAATCCAAAGCCAAGGGAACGGTCTAAATAAATATGCGCAATCCATATCAAAGCGACCATCAGCAGGAGTGAAAATTCACCTAGATAAGCTATGAAAAGGAGAATGTACGGCAACATCAAACTATGCCCGATATTATAAACAAGCGAACCAGTTTTAGGGTTGAATAAGTAACCGATCATGGTTACATCCGGTACTAATAACAGGAGAAAAAATAGTAGAATGGAATAATCCAATGTTATATAGATAAACAGACAGATAATAAAACCGATAACATACTCAAAATATACAACATTACGTAGAGACATTCTGCTCAAACCCTTCTTACAGCTATTTGTCTTTCTAGGAAAAACTTCTTGCGTCACTTCGATTTCCTCTCATAAACATAAAATGAACTATCTTATCCGTGAATATATGTAACTTTTCCTTCTTACTTTCCTATTCAACAAGAAAAAGCAGGATTCCTCTAACGGAAGCTTCCAGAGTTGAATAACGCAGAAATTCGCGCTAAGGTCTATAATGGTAAAAGCAATCGCCAACAAGTTTCTCGCTTTTCAGGGTGCAAAACCTTTAAAATAGAGGAATAGAAGAAAGTTAAGAATTCAAACCGGGGAGGGATGAACCTTGAACGAAAAAACTTCGGCAGAAAAAGATCCACGCTTTAAAATCGCCAACAAGGAAGCACTTATCGGGATTGGTTTAGTATTATTCAATTTTATCTGGTGGTTTGCCTTCGCCTATGGATTAGGCGGAAAAGACCCCTCAGAATATACATATGTTTTTGGCTTGCCAGCATGGTTTTTCTACAGCTGTGTGGCCGGAGTCGTCGTAATGGCGATACTCGTATTTTTTGTCGTGAAGCGTTTTTTCACGGATGTATCCTTTGATGATGAGGTGTATGAGGACCAATGAATTGGGAAGCAGCAATTACGTTATTTGGTTCCGTTGCCCTGATCTTTTTTATCGGGCTGACGGCTAGCCGAAAAGAAACAGTCGGTAAATCATTTGTCCAGGATTATTACTTGGGCAGCCGGAGTTTAGGCGGTTTTGTTCTTGCCATGACCATGACGGCAACCTACGGAAGTGCAAGCAGCTTCATCGGCGGCCCGGGTGTGGCTTACAATGAAGGATTAGGCTGGGTATTATTATCCGTCACACAGGTGGCAACCGGATACTTTACCTTAATGATCCTTGGAAAAAAGTTTGCGATTGTCACCAGAAAATACAAAGCAACCACGTTGATTGATTTTTTGAAGGAACGCTATCAATCCAAGCTTGTCGTTCTCCTATCGGCCGTCAGTATCGTCGTCTTTTTATTCTCGGCGATGGCGGCGCAATGGATAGGCGGGGGTAGACTGATTGAATCCTTGACCGGCTTGTCTTATACATCAGCTTTATTCATTTTTGTCGTGACAGTGTTGATTTATGTGACATTCGGCGGTTTCCGTGCCGTCACGTTGACCGATGCCATCCAAGGAAGCATCATGTTTATCGGAACGCTGGTGCTGCTTATAGCTGTCATCATCGCAGGAGGCGGTATTTCGGAGATCATGGCAGACCTGCAGGCGGAAAACCCCAACCTGGTTACCCCGTTCGGCTCTGATGGGACGCTAACTGCTCCTTACGTTTCGTCTTACTGGATACTGGTAGGAGTCGGGGTGGTAGCCCTGCCGCAGATCGCCGTCCGGGCCATGTCCTACAAAAATACAAGGTCGTTCCATCTGGCATTGATGATCGGCACCATCGTCGTCGGGGTCATCATGCTGAATATGCACTTGATTGGTGTATTTGCCCGGCCTATTTTGCCTGGCATTGAAATTGGTGACAGAGTCATGCCGCTGATTGCTCTGGAAGTACTGCCTTCATGGCTGGCAGGTGTTGTCTTGGCCGCACCGTTGGCGGCTATTATGTCGACGGTCGACTCGCTCTTGTTGATTGTCAGTTCTACAATCGTCAAGGACGTCTATATCAACTATATAAAACCGGAAGCATCCAGAAAAAAAGTACAAGGAATGAGCATGGGGATCACCGCATTGCTTGGCATCCTGGTCTTCCTAATGGCGGTAAATCCGCCAGACTTAATCATCTGGCTGAACCTGTTTGCCATCGGCGGATTGGAAGCGGCGTTCATCTGGCCAATTGTGATGGGCTTGTATTGGGATAAAGGCAATAAATACGGAGCAATTGCTTCGATGCTGGTCGGCATCATCTCTTATATAGTATTCCAGTCTTTTTATCCCGAGCCATTCGGAATGCATGCAGTCGTCACATCGATTTTGCTGGCATTGCTGGCCTATGTCGGATTTAGCTTGAGTATGAGACAGGAACCTTTGAAGCAGTAAGGAGAACTTTCTTACGTAAAATAAGCCCCGGAAAAACTGTTGGATTCCGGGGCTTCATCTCTTTCATTCTATTTCCGATACGATGATGCCTGTGACCGTTTCATCGACCGTGAATTCCATATTTATTTTATTCGGCTTGTCAAAGTAGCCAATCACATCCGTCCCTGTATCCGTCCGTTCATAATAATCATCCCCGAATAACTTATAAACAGCTTGTTCAGGTTTTCCAATCAGGTCCCCTATTCCTGAAGAAAAGTTATTTTTCGAAAGGAAAAACCGCTTTACTTTCCCATCGACCAACCTGACATCCAAATCATAAACTTGTTCATCATCGCCATATAGGTAATAAGTGGATGGAGGCTGCTCCACTGTTTCTGTAAAATCAGGCTCCCCCAATACCTCTTTCACCTGCGTATCCGTATCATTCAAAGTCAGTGTATTGATGGCTATCTCTGATAGATCGGTGCTTTTTGTTTCCTCGTAATAATCCATCACCTCATTTGATTCGCATCCGCAAATCAGGATAGTACACGAGACTAACGCTAGTATGAATATGTTTTGCATGTAATTGCCTCACTATTTTCTATTTTGAAGTGCTTTGTATTGTCAACAAATTCTTCTTA
The DNA here is from genome assembly GCF_017792025.1 of Sediminibacillus dalangtanensis. Taxonomy (NCBI): domain Bacteria; kingdom Bacillati; phylum Bacillota; class Bacilli; order Caryophanales; family Bacillaceae; genus Sediminibacillus; species Sediminibacillus dalangtanensis. Next base: position 460,932 of record NZ_CP046956.1, on the reverse strand, counting down.
CTGGAATTAACAGGATTCCCTTTCTTTTTTGCTCGCTTTTACCGCTTTTCTCACATAAATATAGGAAAACAACAGATACAAAATGGTGACAATGGCTAATAGCACGGCGTTATTCCTGAAGTCCTCCTGGCTGAAGATAACTATTGTGTAGGTCACCCACATGAGGATAATCCGAATTGTATAGTTTACAAAATCTGACTTAAACATAGCCCCCAACATCCAGTTTATTTTTAACCAATGTTAACATAAACTGGAATTGTGCAAAATGACATTTCACAATATCCTATTATCTTCTATCCGTTTACCATATCAATCTCCCACCCCAAAGCAAAAACCTTATGGCCGGCTGTATCCAAGTCTGGCCGTCGCTTTAATCCACTTTTTTCTGCAACTTTTTGCGAGGGTGTATTAATCGGGCGGATTCTTGCCAGCACAGGAAAGCCTGGGAGGTTTTTTCGAGCCACTTTAACTGAAAAAGCGGCCGCTTCTGCCGCATAGCCCTTTCCCCATGCTTTGGGTGAAAAGCGATAGTATAGATTCAACACATCCCTTTTCCTCCAGTAAATCCTTCTGATGCCGGTGATGCCGATTACTTCATCTGTTTCCGGCAAAACAACGAGCCAATACCCGCATCCGTCTGCAGACCAGTTGTCTCTCCATTCTTTTATCGTTTCAATGGCTTCTTCCATCGACTTCATCGGGCCGGCTGGTCTAAAACGATTGGTTTCCGGATCACTTTCTATCGCAAAAACATCCCCGGCATCTTCCACCCTTGGCTTTCGGAGCAGTAAGCGATCTGTTTTCACATGTTCCGCTAACTTACGATCCATATCTATTTTCCCTCCCCCGCTTTGTATTGATAGACATACATATTAGAAACGATGTCGAATCCCAGCTTTTCATACAAACGCATGCCTTGTTGAGAAGATCCCAGAATACAACGACTGCAGGAATTTTCCTTAGCCTGGGCAAGCAAATGCGAACAAAGTTTTTTTGCCAACCCTTTTCTGCGATACTTGGAATCAATGTAAATATTATCCAGGCAGCAAATATCCCTTTCCTTCAGGAAAGAAACTCTCCCGTGTCCCGCCAATTCGCCGTTATCATAAATGACATAATACTCAACAGAAGATTCATTTAACCGCTCCCGATCGGCAAAGTCTTTGTCAAAAAAAGCATTGACCTTGGCAGCCATTGATCCCGTATCAATACGCTTTACAGAGTGGTGATCATGAATGCTTTGCCTCCCGATAAATTGTTGGGGAATATCAGGATGATACATCAGGTATTCTTTTGCGACCCATTCATAATGCTCAAGTTCTCCTGGATCATTGTCACCGACCACGTTTAACCAATGGTCTCCTTCATCCGCTAAAAAATCTCTCTTATCGACAGAATCCCGTACAACCAAAAACTCTGCTCTTCGCCCTGCCACTTCCTCCCCGAAATCCACTTTTATAAAGAGGGGTTTTCTTTCCAGATGCGTGCCCGGTTTTCTTCTTGCCTCCATCCATGCATAAGCAAATTCTTCGATAAACACATGAAGATTTTCCATCGTTCTCGCCTCCCTGATCATCCTGACACTCATTTTAATCCAACGTGCTATAATAGACAAAATGAATTTTCCGATGATCAATATCGGATTTTCCAATAACAGAGGAGCGACTTGCAGAATGGATTACGAACAATTGAAAACCTTTTTGACCGTGGCCGATGTGAAAAGTTTTACCAAAGCAGCAGAGTTATTACATATCACACAGTCCACCGTGACTTCCAGAATCCAAGCGATAGAAAACTTTTACGGCAAACAATTGATCGTGAGAAGCAAGAGAGGGATAAAACTGGCTCCAATCGGGGCTGAACTAGTGCCATATTTACAAAGACAAATGGAGTTATGGGATAAGTCCAAGCGGATGGTTTCTGAACATGATACCGCCCTTCGCACTATCACTATCGCAGCTACCTACTCGCTATGGAGCCTTTTCCTTAAAATTGGAAACCGATCACTCTCCAGTCATCGTCGAAAAAGTTCTCGATGGGACGGTTGATGCCGGATTCGTCTATAGTAAGCCGCTAAGTCCGAACATTGCTTCCATCCACGTATTGAAAGACACGTATAGCTTGTATGGCCACAAGTGCTTCGCTGGTACAAGTCTAAAAAATCTAAAAGAACTCACCCGTTTGCCGTGGATTTATATGAACTGGGGTTATCATTTTGAAAACTGGTTGAAAGCTGAGTTAGGAAGTGACTTTTTCAAACCATTAATAGAAGTCGGACATAGTGAGCTGGAAATGAAACTGATCGAGGAGCTGGAGGGTGTGGGTTTTTTGCCGGATGAAATGGTCGAACGTTCCACAACAGGTTTTATTCCCATTTCCATGGAAACACAAAAAACGATCCCTGCTCAAAATGTATATTTCATTTACAAAAAAAGCAGGGAGCAAGAAGAGGATATCCGTGAGCTTGCAAAGAAATTGGGAGAGGAATAACACCAAGCAAAAAAATTGATAAAAAAATCCATTTATGCTATAATTTACATTAAATGATTGTATAGGTATAATAAGATTCTCCTGGCCAGGGGAATCTTATTTTGTTTAAGGGAGAGGGTCAATAAATGAACAACGAAAAGTCCAGTTTAACTTCTCTTGTTTCTGCTTTCGCCCGTGCTTATCACAGTGAATACGACCAGCCAAAGGTATTTGATGACTTTGTTGCAAAAAAACTGATTACCCAAAAAGAATTCGCCGACATCCGGGAAAACATGATCAACGGGGTTCCTTTTTTCAATGAAAAAGTAGCCCGACAGTTTCAGGACCAACCAGATGAAATATTAAAATGGATTACGCAAGTTCAACTTTCTCCTACTCCTCTCGCACGTGCAGCCTATTGTGAAAGTGTATTGCTTCATGAAATCCGATTAGGTGTTAAGCAGTATGTCATTCTTGGCGCTGGCATGGATACCTTTAGTTTACGCCATCCCGAATTAAGGGATCAGTTAAAAATATTCGAAGTGGACCACCCAGCAACACAAGCATTTAAAAGGGAACGGATGAAACAGTCGGACTATGAAGTGCCGGCCAACCTTTCTTTTATCCCCATGGATTTAACCGGAGGATTTACGGAGCAGCCGCTAGTGGAAGCAGGTTTTTCTCCCAGCAAAAAAACATTCTTCAGTCTTTTAGGTGTGTCCTATTATCTGATGAAAGAAGAAAATGCCGATTTATTGAAAAAACTGTTTGCCAAAGTGCCTTCGGGCAGTTCGATCGTTTTTGATTACCCGGACGATACACTTTTTGAGGAAAAAGGAATATCGAACAGAGTCCAACATATTGTGCAAATGGCAGCAGCAAGCGGGGAACCAATGAAATCTAGTTTCTCTTTTAACCAACTGGAGAAAATGTTAGAGGATGCAGGATTACTTATTTATGAACATTTATCACCAGAGGCAATCCAGGAGCGATTTTTCCTAAACCGTTCTGACTATTTGTCTGCATTTGAGACGGTGCATTACGTTCATGCGGTCAAAAGATAAGCAGTCTTCCATCAAACGAACATTCCGATTGGGATGTTCGTTTTGCTTTGCTTGGCTGAATCCCAGGCGTCTATGAAAGTATCGGCTGTTTTTGTTGCTAAAGTGGTCAAATAACAATTGTAGTTCGGGGACCCCGTTTATCCTCATTGATTTATCAGAGATAGAACAACTAAAAGTTTAAAAAAGCACTTAATATGACCATATAATGGAGTTGTTCCTTTCGTCTTTACACAAAGCTCAAATTATCATCGCTTAAATCTATCTCAAACTCACTAGAAACCCACTTAACAAATGATGGCCATAAAACACTGACAGCATTTTTTATATCAAATAAGTTTTCATTTAAAAATAAGTTTCTTATATTTTTTTCATAATTACTAGGCGTATTTTTTAATGCGAAACTCTCTTCCACCATACTCTTGTTCGATTTATATTTAACTCTATTTGCTAAACCAACGGTTAAAGCTGCCCAGTACGCTATGTTGGTCACTTCCTTGTTTAAGCTTATGTAATCATTATCCGACAAGGTAAAAACCTTATATATATGTTCGTACATATCCGTTACAGACTCTGTTATTAGCTTTTTAAAATCTGCTCTTTGCTCAGCGAATTCATTATTTTGATTTAGCACATCATAAACATTACTTGGGTCAAAGATTACTATAGCAGTATCTAAGTTATCACCACTTATAGACCATTCGTAATCAATCTCTTTAGATTCCTCCAATGTTCTAAAATAAGAGTTATAACTAATCCCCACAAACATCCCTTCAAAAAAGAATGCATACCACCTATGATAATCCAAGTCACAATCCAACAGCACCCTTAACTCAAGATCTGATTCTGGTGCGTCCAAGCCTTTAGCTGTTGAGCCTTCAATTGCAACCGATACTAATGATTTTTTATATCTATCTTTTAAAACTTCAAGTATTTTGTTGGCAATTTGCAATCTTTCCTTATGAGTAAACTTTTTAGGAAACCAATGTTCCATTATCATTCCACCTGTTATTAGTTTTTTGTTGAAAAAAGGAATATCGTATATATATTAAATACATCCATCTGATTCAGATCCTTCTTCAATAATTCATGAACCATCAAAGCTTTTGTTTACGCTGGGAAAACGACCCAAATATAATGCCTCCCAGCTGGAAGCCCCCTTCATTTACCGCCAGTATGAAGAAATTGTAAAGGGCGAAGAAAAAGGGGCATCCAATTGTATAAAGGAAATCTAAGTCTCTTTCATCATAAACACGCTATTTTCATCTTCCTTGTATGAAGCAAACGGCGGACAATAGTGAAATCCAAAGCTCTCGTATAATTTCCGCGCAGGAAGAAAAGCTGCCATCGAGCCTGTTTCCAGGTTCAACTTTTTATAACCACGGGCCTGGGCTTCTTTTATGATGTGCTGAAGGATTTTCTTTGAAACGCCCTTCCTCAAGTGATTGGAAGACGTTTTCATTGATTTTATCTCTCCATGAGTATCATCAAGTTCTTTTAGCGCTCCGCAGCCAAGTAATTCGTTGTCCTCCCATGCGCTCCAACACGTAATATCGGGGCTTCTTAAACCATCCAAATTAAGCGCATGCCTGCTTTCGGGCGGGGAATGGATCGCCATATTTTGAAGGTGATCCAGGATTAACGCTGTTATGTGTGTACCGGTTACATCGTCTTCACGTATCTCCATATTGCATTCTCCTTGAATTAAATAATACTTCGGCTCTCCTCACATCGAACGAGCCAACCATAAGTATTCCTCCACGTCTTTCCTGCACATTTCCAGCCCTTTTTCCCAAAAAGTCTCGGATGTGATATCTTCTCCAAGATGTTTCGCTGCTAATTGTTCAGCAGACATTCTGCCTGAATCACGCAGTAATGCTAGATAAGCCTGCTCAAATGCCTTCCCGCTTTCCTTTGCTTTGGCATAGAGGCCAAGGGAAAACAAATAACCGAATGTATAAGGAAAATTATAAAATGGAGAATTCGTAATATAAAAATGCGGTGTCCAAATCCATGAATGGACAGATCCGCCTTCAAGAGAGCCCTGATAGCCTTTATTCATCGCTTCTTCCATCAGCTCGTTTAGACGGCCAACTGGAACAGTTCCCTTTTTTCGCTCTTGATAGAATTTTTTCTCAAATAGAAAGCGGGAATGGATATTCATAAAGTTCATGACACTCCGTTTTAATTTTTCATCTAGCAAAAAAAGCTTCTCTTCTTTTGAATCTGCAGCTTTAATCGCCGCATCAAAAATAATCATCTCGGCAAAAGTCGAAGCTGTTTCAGCTAAACTCATCGGATATTGCTTATTCATCCCATCGACCTGCTTCATGGCGTGATTATGAAAAGCATGCCCTAACTCATGGGTAAGCGTCAAAACATCCTTGAAGGTTCCACCATAAGTCATGAATATCCTGGATTCTTCTGTGAGCGGGAAGCCGGCACAAAAAGCAACAACTGACTTGTTTGGACGGTCTTCTGCCTCCACCCATCCTTGTTCAAAGGCTCCACGAACGAAGTTTTCTAGTTCGGGTCCGAATCGGCCTAAATGCTCCAGGACAAAATCAACAGCCTCCCGATAAGAGACCCTCTTCTTGCTTTTGGTTAAGGGAGCCCAGAATTGATAAGCTTCCAATTTTGTTTTACCAAGAATGCGGGCTTTTTCATTTAAATAAGCTATTAAAGGTTGTTTGTTTTTATGAACTGCATGCCACATCGTTTGGAGGGTTTCTTGTTTAATCCGATTATCTCTTAAAGGCTCTTCCAGAACGTCCTCGATTCCTCTTTTTCTATAAACTTGCAGGCGGAATCCGGCTATATGGTTAAGAATTCTGGCGAATAAGTCCTCCTTTTCCGTCCATGTTTGTTCTAAAGCCTCGTGCGCATCTTTTCGCACTTTTTCATCGGGATGGGATCTTAGGTTTATCGCTTGTCCGATTGACAATTCGTTCTGTTCTCCCTCAATGGAAACATGAATACTTAGATCATTTATCAATGCCTTATAAAACGCTCCCCAAGAATGATACCCATCGGCCGTCAGATTGGTTAATAATGACTCTTCCTTCTTAGAAAGCTGCGTTTTACCATTTCTCCGCCATTCCTTCAAAATAAATTCGTAGTTGCTGACTCTTCCCTTATCGAGGATTTCCTGCCAGAATTTTTCCTCTATAGATGCCAGACTACTTTTCATCCTTAATAGGACAGACTCGAAACGCGCGCTTATGTATTCGACATCACCTTGAAGGGAACCGGCGCTCTGGTCTTTGGGATCCTGTGCCAATATACATGTTATAAAGGATTTGGCTTGTGATAAATATTCACGAACTTTCCCGATTTGATTCAACAACTCTAAAATCCAGCCACTTGTGTCATTTGCTTGCGATGGAGTGAAATTTCCCAAGTCGTGTTCAAGTTTCGCGAGCTTAGCTCTTAACTTTCCCAAATGTGCTTGAAATGGACGGGAATTGCTCCCACCCTGGAACAAGGAACCTAGATTCCATACTTCCTGGTACTTTGCATCTGCCATTCTTTCCCCCCTCTCTTATTCTTCCACGCAGGATATTAGTCACCTTAACGCTTTTCCAGATACGATATGCCAATGAAGGTGTTTGGAATCCTGATAATTCCCCAAATTGGTGATTACTCTACAGGCTCCATGTTGGTCCGTTACCATAGCAGCCATCTTTTTGATAACATCCAGCAGTTCTAGCAATAATTCATTATCCTTTTCTTCCAACGTAATTAATGAGGAAATATGTTTCTTCGGTATGGCAACAATGTGTACTGGCCAAAATGGCTTGGTATGATAGTAAGCTAACACATTATCCGTTTCCAGCACCTTGTTAACTTCTGTTTTTCCACTTAACACTTCTTCACAATGAAAATCCTCCGTCATGGCATCCCACTCCTTTTTTCTTCAAATAGATTCCTTTTGCTATGAAACATCCTCGTTTTTCTCCAGTGTACACTTTGTCACATACGTTCGTGCTATAAAGTCATGTATAGCACGTCTGTCTTCCCTAATCCCCACCATAAAGGCACTGACTGCGAATCCAATTCCCAAGGTCAGAACATAGAAAATACCCGCGACGAAATCCCGTAATAACATGGTGCCAATACCGACTTTTCTTCCATCGATTCTGACAATACGGTTCCCTGCCAATCTTCTTCCCAGTGTATAGCCGTACCAGAGCACAGGTAAGCTCAAACTATAAAGAAGTCCGAAAAAATCAGTAAGACGAAACTCACTTCCATTATTAAAGTCCCCGTACAAGAGATAGGAAAAGAGCACAGTCCCTAAGGAAATAATCATGGCATCTATTATTCTGGAGACAATTCTATTATCTAATCCCGCTGGTTCTATAATCTCCACTAGAAATTCTCCTTTTTCAGCAAAAGTCTTTTCTTCCTTATCTATAATAGTTTATCATTTTCCAAAGATTTCTAAAATTCTATTTTTTAAATAGAGGGTAACCAAGATATCGTTAACACCATTCCTTATTAGGTATCAGCTTATCGGAAGGAAGGCAGGCTTCTAATGATATAGAAGATAATAACCAAAATATGTTAAAATAATGGGACGGGAAAGGAGGGATTTCGATGAAAAAAGGAATAGCGCTTTTTATTTTTATTGCGGTAACAGTTATATTAATTTTTTCCTGGCCAAACATAAGAAAAAATTACTTTCCCGAAAAAGAAGCGGAACATCTGATAAAGCAATACTACCAATCACTTATCCAGGAAGATTATGAAAAAGCATTCGACGTTTTATTTTTACAAGATAAGGAAGAAGATGCGGACGAAGACTTTTCGATGGGAACAACGTTGACGAAAGCGCAGGCTAGAGATTTTTATATGGAAAAGATAGCATTTTTAAAAGAACAAAATTACGCCATCAAAGACTTTAACATTACAGACGTAGAATATTCGGATGGTCATACTTTCTGGCACCATCTCATGCTGCAAGTAGAGATAAATGGAGCAAAGAAAAGGCTTCATGAAACGGTCTTCATGCGGGAAGGAAAGTTAATGATAGGAGAAAAAGAGGATCCATATGCCCGATTTAGGGATGGAAAAATGAAGATAGAAATCAAAAAGCCTGAGTAAAGCGAAGAAAGATTTTATTCCATAAAAAAACCCACCTCATCTAACGAAATGGGTGCTTCACTTAAAGTTCTTCAGTATTCAGGTTGATCAGACTTTTTCATCCACCTTATTTATCAACGTATTGTCTTTATCCACCAACCCAAGTGTAAAAGCTTTCTCCATTATTTCCTTTACTTCCAATGTCCGTTTTGAGTGATTGGTATAATGCATTTGAGCTTCCAATGCATCGCGGTGAAACGCAGACATTTCCCTTACATTTTTTTGGTCTACAACTTTTTCCTGTTCGAGCAGCTGCTGAAATTTAGAGAACGAAATATCTTGCGGCTGCTGACTCATACTTGCTCCATTTTGTAATTGATTGCGCAAATGGGCGGAGACTGTTAAGCGGCTGTACGCCGCAAATTGCGTATTTTCTGGTGTGATTTTCATATAAAATCCTCCTGTTTTTTCCTTCACTTGAACATAGCAGCTTTTCTATCCCCATTCATCCAGAAGGTGTTCTGTGGAAACAACCGTTGCAAATTCATGATGCAAGGTGGCCAGAGAGACATTGTGGATGGTCTCTGCATCATAATAGATATTGCTTTGATCCGTTAATCCAAAGGCTGCCGTTGCATCTGAAACTAGGTATGTATCGAAACCCAGATTACCGCTCATTCTTGTGGTAGTAGAGACACAATGCGGAGTGGTAAGACCGGTGATAACCACCCTTGAGATACCATGATGCTTCAACCTCTCTTCCAAATCCGTGCCAATGAAGCCGCTATTTACTTTCTTTGTCATAACCTCTTCCGCATTTTTTGGCTGTACCGACTCTTTTATAGCGAAACCTTTGTTGTCAGGATGAAATAGCGAGTCGGGATTGTCCTGAGATATGTTGCACATGGAAGACCTTCCGTCCGTTTTCTCTCCATAGCGTCAGGATTCTGCTAATGTTTTCTTCCGCTTGTAGGTTGTTTCTTACTCCCCATTTTTCATCGTCAAAAGCTTCTTGTACATCGATGATGATCAATGCTGTGTTTTTATTCATCCGTTTTCTCCTTTGCTCCCTTTTTTTCAGGCGAACTTTCGCTATGCCGATAAACGTTTCGCATCACTTGGAAATCTTGATTTCACCTTTCCGTCGACAACCGGAAAAACATTTAACGAGCAGCTTCCAGGCCCTCTATATCTTGGACCAGTGTAGGCAATCCGTGAAGAAATAAATGCTGTTTTCCTTCCAGTTCCCTTGTGGTTGCTTGTGGAAGCTTTTCAGCATATGCAAGATGGTGTGCAAAAGGAACGATGTCTTCATCCACACTATGATAAAGGAACAAATTCGGTATGGCAGGGAGCTTTTGTTCGAAATTAGGCTGGAGTGTAAATTCTTTTGACCTCCAATTTTCTTCCAGCCCCCAATATGGGGAGGCAATAATAAACAAACCGGAGAAATGGAGGTGACACGAGTGCTCCGTTAAATATTTAAGCAAGACAGAACCACCCAATGAATGACCAATTAAAATCACGTCTCCAGTAAGTTTATGGAGTTCTTTTTCGAGCTGATTCTTCCAAAATGCATACACTGGATTTTCTGGTTCAGGCATTTCAGGAGAAACAACGTTATAGTTATCTCCAAGCTCCTTGTTTAAATAGGAAGACAAGTTGCCGCTTCCCTGATCTTGACCTTGTGGACCAGCACTATGAACAAACAACACCGTTTTTTTCATAAAGATATCCCCTCCTAAATACCGGAACTACTCACTAAACACTCCTGTCTCTTTAGTACTTCAACAAAATTAGCGTTAATCCTGCTTGGGTTTGGTAAGGTCTAACGCCTTTTTTACTGCTTCTCTTGCATGAATAACTGTCGTATCAAACAAAGGGACTGCTGCGTCTTCCGGTTTAACTAGTAAGCCTATTTCCGTGCATCCTAAAATGATCCCTTCTGCCCCATTTTTCACTAAATGGCGAATAACCTGTTTGTAATAATCCTTTGAGGAAGAGGCAATTTCACCCAAACATAATTCATCATAAATAATACTGTTCACCTTAGTCCGTTCGTCTTCGTCCGGAACTACAACGTTGATTCCGTTTGATTCCAATCGCGCCTTATAAAAATCTTGTTCCATCGTGTACTTTGTTCCGAGCAATCCTACTGTTTTTATACGGGCAGTTCGAATTTGAGTTGCCGTGGCATCAGCGATATGCAAAACAGGTATTTCCACTTTGTCTTCTATGTAATCAATCACTTTGTGCATCGTGTTGGTGCAAATCACGATAAAGTCCGCGCCCGCTTTCTCAAGAGAAAATGCGACTTCACCTAAATGCTTTCCAGCACTTTCCCAATCGCCTTCCGCTTGATAACGTTCAATCTCCTCAAAGTCCACACTATACAACAGACATTTAGCCGAATGTAAACCGCCTAACTTGTTTTTCACTTCTTCATTGATAATTCGGTAATACTCTACGGAAGATTCCCAGCTCATGCCACCTATAAGTCCTATCGTTTTCAAATTTTATCCCTCCATGTCTGGATTAGATATCCTTTTAACAAGAAAGCTCTTTATGTATAGCAACAACTCTAGTAATGAAACTACTACTTCACTGCGTGGATTTTTCAAATGAACGTCAAGTCCGTTTAACAGTCACTTTTCCTTCTTGATTTTGTTCAATATCCCAATAGATTTGCATTTCAAAAGTACCTTCTTCAAACAGATAAGGAAAGCTCAACTTCGTTGCGACCTGCATTGGAAGTTGCATGGCCTTATCTATTTGTATCCAAGTCGGTTCTCCCTCTGGTGGATTTTCTAGCAGTTCGCCGCTGAAGTCTTCCGTTATGTAATTAAAAATGATATAACGATCGCTTTTTTCTTCATTCACAAATTCATACAGACCTTTGTAGACCAGATTTCTCACCGCTAGTCCAGTCTCCTCCCTCACTTCACGAATTGCGCCATCTACAAAACTTTCCGGAAACTCCACTTTTCCACCAGGAGGAATATAGCCTTTTAACGCATCATGCTGCCTGTTTAGCAGCAATACTCTGTTTTTATCTTTTATCATACAGGTGGTCCAAAATTTATAATTAATATTTCCGTTCACTTATTAACCCCCTTTAGACGCTCGGATACTTCTCTTATTTATTCTTCCATTTTATTTAGCATTTCAATTATTTTAAATATACACTAGTATAATCATTGCAAATTAATCAAATTTTGGCAATAATTTTCCGAGAAGTATAAGAAGTGTTGGATGGATGAAGAAGCGAATCGGGGCACACTCAAGTTCAATTAAAAACTTATTTTCAAGTCGACAGTTTCTTTTGGAAAGTCGCTACGAGATAATTTTTCACCCGTGATGTATTGTCTATAAGAAGTAATGGTTCCATCATGCGAAACGATATAAATTCTTTTTTTGCCTGTTTGCTTACACCTATTCAGGAATTTTTTTGCAATACGCGCAAACGCTTGTTCAGAAATCTTATTGATTCCTTTTGACCACCACTCACCAGATTGTTCTTCTATGAAAAAATCATTGAATTCTTCTGTTACTTTTTCTCTTGGAAGGAGCGTATCACAAGGCAAGGTCTCCCACTCTGGATTTTGAGGAAACATTCTTGGAGAGACGAGCGGGCTCACCATTTTCGTACAGTCAGTACCCTCACTCCATATTTGAGTTGTTTGTAACGTTCTTCTTAGAGGACTGCTGATAATTAGTTCTGTTTCTGATAAAGGGAACTGCTTTCGAAGTGATTTTGCCTGAAGGATTCCTGCTTCGGTTAATCCGGGGTCTGTCATATGTAAACTTTCAGGTGGATTCAAGGTATGTTCTCCTTGTCCGTGCCTGGTAAATACTAATTCCATTATTTTCCCTCCCATTCTATTGACATGGTTATTGTTATAAACTCCATTATGATAGCAATGCTAAATGCCAAGTAAACAATCACACCTCAAAGATTGGGACCAATCCAGCAAAACCCTATATCTGTAGCTGGTTTTTCCTATTTCAGTATGAAAGCCATATAATGATAAACTACCAAAGCTACTACAATTATCGGCGATAATTTCTAAAACCAATGCTGTTTTAAATTAAAACCACTAACTTGCCAAAGAAGTTAGTGGTTTCCAACGAGAATGCCAATCCTATTACCGCTCTTCCTCACTGTCGACCTCTGGGTTCTTCCGCTCAAGAAGCAGTTGCTTGATCTCCCGAATTTCCGCTTTTAGTTCCTGGTTATCTTTCGATAGCTTTTCCAACTGATCCTGATGTAGATCTTCGCCTTCCTGACTGAGGAAGTCTACAATCACCGCTACTACCAGGTTGAGGATTACCAAGGCGCCGATGACGATGAAGGAGATAAAGTAAATCCAGGCCCATGGTATTTCGTTGATTACCGGTCTTGCAACCTGGCTGGCCCACGATTCAAATGTGACCACTTGCGTCAAGGTGAACAGGGAAGCATGGAAGCTGCCAAAGTATTCAGCCGGCAAGACATCTCTGAAATAGGTGGTGCCGATAATCGCGTAAATGGAAAAGATCAATACCGTCAAGCCCAGTATTCCTGTTAAAGCTGGAATCGACCGCATTAAAGAGTCGACGATTTTTCGTAATGCCGGAACAGCAGGGATCATTCTTAACAGACGCAGGACTCGTACCAGCCGTACAACCGTAACAAACGGGGCTGTATAAAAAATCAAGCTTGCAGCCACGATCAAAAAGTCAAAGACATTCCAATTATCCGAGAAGTACCTTTTAGCCCCGAGTCCGGCCAATTTGATCACCATTTCCACCACGAATATCCAAATAATGATCCGATCCAATACTTGGAGCATTCGATTGCCCACAAAATAGGTTTCGGCAATGATGACTAATCCATTTAACACAATGATCGCAATGACAATTGCTTGAAAGTATTTATTTTCAGCTATCTCCCCGAGTTTATTTCTGGGAACATGCTGCTGATTTGATATATGTTTGTTTGCTGACATGCTGCCTCCCTCACAACCATTTTTGTCTTATATACTATATACCGGTTGTTTCTTCTTCGCATTATATCAGAATTGTGTGTTCCTTATTACTTGGAAGGCTTAAGTTAGAGAACTTTATGGAATCTAAAAAAGTTACGCTTGATCAGTCAGAATATCGAACGGGAACTTTTTACCAAAACCATGATTTCAGCTTTATATTTTCATAGATATCCTTGTAAAGATTGTTGATTTCCGCAAGATCGGATTGATTCTTCTCAAATCGCTGGATCAGTGCTTGGTTCGCTTTCCCGTCAAAATTATGTTCAAGTTTACCAATGATATCCCTGTGTTTTTCGGAAAGAGGCTGGACCTTATAACATCGGGCAAGGTATTGCTTGTAGAACTCCACTTTTGATTCCAAATCACTTTTGATGCGTTTCTTTAACTCATACTCTTGCCTCTCCGTTTCTAAGTAATTTTCCCACCAGTCCGCTATATTCTTTTCTTTCATTGAATCCACCACTTTTCTTCTTGTATTGCATTATTGGATTTTTAACCATTGGGCAAGCAGCTGATCCATCTGGGTAAAATCCTTGCTCATTTTTTCCATGTTATAAGCAATATCCCCTGTGTCCAAATGGGACCTTTGAAGTTTTGCCAACAGGTCTTCCAGTTCATCGATATCAAGTAACATCGGGATTCCTTCTGGTCCAATATCTGTCACATCACGAAGGGCTTCTTCCACATGAGAAGCGTTCAACTTATCAAATTCACCATAACCTACCATATTTATGTACTTACTCTTCAATTCCGTCATCGTTGCTAAGTAGTCATCGAGAAAATGTATCAAAGCCTTTCTTGTCACTGCTATTTGGTGCTCACTGTCCTTCAGCTCTGTCACATAACTATCCATTAAACTCGCCTGGATACGGATAGGAAAGTCCGAAACGCCACTATTTTTCAGAGCTAAAGGTGACATTGTTAATTGGTCTTGAATCTTTTCATCATATAAAAGACTTGGCAGAAAATAGCCGTTTTCATCATACATGCTGTTGTCCATATAATTCTTGATGCCATGACTCGATAATCCCCAGCCGCCGGGCGCAGGATCCCCCATATAATAAACGGAACCAACGGATTTTTTATAATAGGTTCCTACAGAATCATCAGGGTAAGTGTAAGAGATGATGTTATCTTTAAATTCTCCATTTAGAGCTCGCTTTTGATTTTCATCGGACAGTAAATCAAAAACATCTGCCGCAGCGAAAGTAATGGCATTGGAATCATACTTCACCGCATAATACTGAGCAAGTCCGCCGCCTAACGAGTGGCCGACAAAGGTGATGTTGTTGGCACCAAATTGCTTTACATATTTATTAACGATGGTGTCCGCTTCGGTAAATTGGTTTTTGTTGGTGTATGTGATGGTTATATCATGGGGATTTAACTTAGCTGTACCAGCAAGAAGCGCAGCATCTTGTGAGGGGCTTGCTATATAAGGTGTTTTTCGATATTCCTTTTTGCTATAATTGGAATTACCAAGGACGATACCTTCCACATCTTCTTTCACATCTTTTGCGAATTCAGAAAAGTCCGTGTCTTTCGTTTCATAAATCAGTTTGCCATCTTTTAGTTTCGCCCCTCCACCAGCTCCTGCCAACCTCGCATCCTGTGAAGGGGAAGCAACATATTTTTGTTCGACTTGTTTAGTGGTAGTGGTCGGAAGTTCTGTACCACGGAAACTGATTACCACTTCTTCTGTCTCGGGATTCTGCAGGACGTAACCGTGAAGGCCGGTGTCTTTGTCAGTGATGGTTTCGATGGTTTTCCAAACGATATTCTGACCATTAAAGTTTAAGAATTCAATTTCCTTTTTGCCGTCCTTATAAGTTTCCTCTGAGATACCACTTGCTTCAAAATCAGTTACACCTTGTCCCATAGATAATTTTTCCTTTCTCTTGTATACTCCTGTTAAAGAGGTGGTTTTGTGAAAAAAATAAAATATTTACCAATATTTACTTTATTAGCTATTATACTATTAGGAGGTTGTAATGTGAACCAAACCAAGAATAGTTACGATCAAGAAACAATATCAAAAGCTAAAGAATCCGCTAAAAGTTATATTGAAAATAACTACGAAGGAATTCATTCTATTGAACTGGAAGAGCCATACCAAGCACCCATGGGAAGCATGACAGTAGATGGAACGGTAAATGGAGAAATTGGATTCTCGATTAGTTTAAATAAGGATTTCACGATATCTAGAATTGGTAAAGACGAAGGATTTCCGGAAGAAAAGGAAGAATGTAAAGAAAAAACATGTGATTATTAATGAAGGATGGTAAATGCTGTGTGGAAGTTTCTATTTACTGTACTGTTGATCACTTCCATAATTCTTACAGGTTGCAATGTTGATTCAACCAACCAACTATATAATGATGAAACAAAAGAAAAAGCTAGAGAAGTTGTCGAGAAGTATTTGCAAAATAATTTCGTGGGAATCACCTCTGTGCAAGTTACTGACATTTATCAAAGTCCGATGGGTGGATTAACCGTTGATGGCAATGTTAACGATGGAGAGGCAGATTTTTCAGCAGGGGTTGAAAGTGACTATACCATAGGGAGTATAGGAGTAAGTAAAGAGTTTCCCGAAAGGAAAGAAGTATATAAATAAAATAGTTGTGGTGATTAATTGAAAAAGGATTGGTATTCCTTATGCGTGAAATTACTTTCATTATTTTGTTCATACTCTTAATGCTAGCAGGTTGTAATGTGAATAGTAATAAAAACAACTTCGATGAGGAAACGATTAATCAAGCTAAGGAAACCGCAGAGAGTTATTTAAAAAACAATTATGAAAACATCCAAACTATTGAATTTAATGATGACCATAATAACCCAATGGGGGGAATAATGATCCGTGGCATTGTTAATGGAGAAGCAGGTTTCTCGGTTAGTGTTGATCCGAAGAATTTTGTTGTTAACAGTGTTGGCGAAAAAAAAGGCTTCCCCGATAGAAAAGATGAATGCAGAGAAAAAAGTTGTGATTATTAATGGAAAAGGATGGCTACCAAGTTTAGGAAAATTTCTATTCATTATTATTTTGCCATTCGTTTCGTTAGTAGGATGTATGGCCGACATTGATCAAAATAACTTCGATGAAGAAACCATTAATCAAGCTAAAGAAACAGCTGAGAGTTTCTTAAGAAATAATTATGAAAGTATCCAGACAATAGAATTTAGTGAGGATTACAGTAGCCCTATGGGTGTGATGCTAAGAGGAACGGTTAATGGAGAATCAGAGTTTTCTATTAGCATGAATAATTCTCTTCAAATTGAAAGTATTGGCGCAGGGGAAGGGTTTCCTAACATAAAGGAAGAATGCAAAGAACAAGGCTGTGATTATTAATTAAGGATGGTATTCTCCTTGTGGAAATTTCTTTTTGTATTAACCACTATCATGTGTGTTGGATGTAATTCGTCTAATCCGTATGACGAAAACACAATCTCTCAAGCTAAAAAAACTGCTGAAAGCTATATTGAAAACAAACTATAAAGGTGTGGAATCAATTACATTTAAAGACAAAGCCCTATGGGAGCGTTGACAATTGATGGTAAGGTAAATAATAAAGGTGGTTTCTCTATAACATTTAACGAGGATTTTACAGTGGCCGGAATCAGTTTAGAAGAAGGCTTCCCCGCTGAAAAAGAAAAGTGCGTAAAAAAAGTTTGTGATTATTAAAATAGGTAGGTTTTAAAAGTGTGGAAGTTTCTATTTACTTTACTGTTGATCACTTCCATAATTCTTACAGGTTGCAATGTTGATTCAACCAACCAACTATATAATGATGAAACAAAAGAAAAAGCTAGAGAGGCTGTCGAGAAGTATTTGCAAAATAATTTCGTGGGAATAACCACTGTGCAAGTTACTGATATTTATCAAAGTCCGATGGGTGGATTAACCGTTGATGGCAATGTTAACGATGGAGAGGCAGATTTTTCAGCAGGGGTTGAAAGTGACTATACTATAGAGAGTATAGGAGTAAGTAAAGAGTTTCCTGAAAGGAAAGAAGAATGTAAAGAAAATACTTGTGGTGATTAATTGAAAAAGGATTGGTATTCCTTATGCGTGAAATTACTTTCATTATTTTGTTCATACTCATAATGCTAGCAGGTTGTAATGTGAATAGTAATAAAAACAACTTCGATGAGGAAACTATAAATAAAGCTAAAGAAACTGTTGAAAGTTATTTATATAATAACTATGAAAACATTCGTACGGTGGAATTTAGTAATGATATGAGCGATCCGATGGGTGGATTGATGATTCGCGGCACAGTAAATGGAAAGTCGGGTTTCTCTGCAAGTGTTGATCCACAAGAATTTACGGTGAATAGCCTTGGGGAAAAAGAAGGCTTTCCTAAAGTAAAAGATGAATGCAAAGAAAAGGTTTGTGATTATTAATTAGAACTAGCGTTTTATCCCTTCCACGTTAATTCCTCATTAATGTTAGATGCATGTATTTCATAATATTTAATTACCGCCAACAAAGTCCTCCTCCTTTGTTTTTACTTCTTAGTAGATTTGATGATTAAAAGACTAACGGAGTAACATAAAAATATACAGACTTCCCACTCTTCAGCAATCACTGTCCAACACTTAAATCATGCTTATATCAAATTACTTCATAATGTCGTATTTAACATGGACAACACCTGTTCCTTCAAGAACTTGAGTGGATTTTAATCGGACTGTTACTTGCCCAATTTCATCAAATAAACGTACGCCTTTGCCAAGCAGGACAGGAGCGATGTGTAAATCCATTGCCTCTAACAATCCGGTTTGTATGCATTGTTGGGCAATACTTGCGGTACCAATACTTACATCTTTTGTACCAGCTGATCGCTTTGCTTGTTCTACGGCCTGTTCAATCCCTTCAGTTATAAAAGTAAACGGTGTACTGCCTTTAGGGTACTCCTTAGGGATTTTATTCGTAAGCACAAATACAGGAACCTTTTTTAAAGGATGACTTCCACCCCATCCCTTAACGATGTCATAAGTACGTCTGCCAACGATCATGGCACCAGTTTTTTTAGCTGCCAAGTCGAAAACGTTTCGGTCGATTTGGGAAAGCTTAAAAAAAGGATTAACCTCGCTTGTTTTATCTCCAGAAAACATCCAGGCATGCAGGATGTCACCGTCATCACCTAATGGGGATTGTTGAGAATCATTACTTCCCGCTATAAACCCATCGAGTGACATAGAGATATTTAAAACGACCTGGCTCATAACAATTCCTCCTTCGCTAGACATTTTCAATGGAAAACTTATGAAATATATTCTCGATTGTTGTATTAATACCTTTTTTTATAAGTAATTCATTTTAAAAAAACTTGAATTGGTTAGAGCGAGGGGCTAGTTGCAAAAAGGAATAAGCGAGGATTTGTATGTATAGAAGAGGTTATATATTCAGCTTTCTGGCATAGTCTACATTCATTTCTTAAAAAGTTACCAATGAGAACCGAAAGTGCAAGCTATAAAAAGACCCCGAATTTCGGGAAAAACTTTCTACCGAAATCAGGGTCGTGTCTGCTTTTCTTTAATTAGGCATTGAATAACGTACATATAGAGTGAAAGCTGGTAGAAATAATCCTGAATCAGTAACGAATTAATGTAGGTGAACCCACGTCACGCTTCGCTTTCTTCAACCGTCCCATCAGGATTCTTTCCTTCGAAGTCATCAAGCAATGCTCGCACTTCATCTGTCGACTTTGTGCCCATTAATTGATTTCTTAAACTACTCGCCCCGCGGAATCCTTTGACATAAATCTTGAAAAAGCGAAGAAGCGGTTTGAACGGACGTGGCTCGAATTCTTTTGAATATTTGTCATGGAGATCAAGGTGCAGCCTTAACAGATCTAGCAATTCCTTACTGCTATGATCTTGGGGTTCCTTTTCAAAAGCAAATGGATTGTTGAAAATGCCGCGGCCGATCATAACTCCATCCACATCATATTCTTGAGCGAGCCTCAATCCGGTTTGACGGTCGGGAATATCTCCATTGATCGTCAACAGTGTATCTGGTGCCACTTCATCGCGAAGCTTCTTAATCTCTGGGATCAGCTCCCAATGGGCATCTACTTTGCTCATTTCCTTTCTTGTACGCAGATGGATGGAAAGATTGACAATGTCTTGTCTCAATAAATGCGCTAACCAGTCTTTCCACTCGTCCACCTCTGTGTAACCGAGCCTTGTCTTCACACTTACAGGCAATCCTCCTGCCTTTGCTGCTTGTATGATCTCCGCAGCAACGTCGGGACGGCGGATAAGGCCGCTCCCCTTCCCTTTGGGTGCAACATTCGCTACCGGACAGCCCATGTTGATATCTATCCCCTTAAAACCTTGTTTCGCCACCCCTATACTCGTTTCACGAAACAATTCGGGCTTGTCCCCCCATATATGTGCCACCATTGGCTGTTCATCTTCTGTAAAAGTCAAACGCCCGCGCACACTCTGGTTTCCCTCCGGGTGACAATAACTTTCTGTATTTGTAAACTCTGTAAAGAACACATCAGGTCTGGCTGCTTCACTCACCACATGGCGAAAAACAACATCTGTCACATCTTCCATTGGTGCCAGTACAAAAAATGGCCGTGGTAAATCGCGCCAAAAATTATCTGTCATGTTTAACTCCATTCCTCTCATTATGGGACGTAACAAACCCTTATCCCCAAAATAAAAAAAGCAAAATGGCTTTGCTCCCTTTACACTTATACCATGCTTAAGCACTATTTATCAAACAGTAAAAGCTTAGTAGTTAAAAATTCCCAATCAATAAGATAGTTAGACCACTCTTCCTATTTTTCAGAAGATTGTTGTTTTTTGTGATAGATTGGTTTAGGATGGTGTTGTAGGGATTTATTACCAAAAAAGAGGAGGACGAAGAATGAAAAAGTTGTTAGGAGTACTTCTTATTGCTTTCTTGGCCATTCCATTATTACCGGCTGATAAAGCATCTGCAGCACCTGCGCCGGAATTGACAAATGTCCAAATATTCGGGGTTACTTCGGACGCAGCCAATTATGTATGGGAAGATGTTAACTTCAACCAGCAAAGCGCTGTGAATCCGATGGGGGGAGAAACGGGATATCTGGCCGTCTATGTAGAAGGCACGATTCAACAAGGTACATTCCGGGTTTACAATAATGGAAATAATATCACCTCCCAAACCTTTAAAGCCTTAGATGATGAATACGTAACCGACAGCGGCAATAATGTGATAGGTACGATCAAGTATGTCGGCTTTCCATTATCCGCAGTTTCAAGTGGAAGATTCACCATTTCCGCGAACAACTACTATCCACCAAATAATACACTATATGAAAACTTATATATTGAAGTAGAATAGGAGTTTTTAAGATATGAGAATCACCCCCGATAATACACAATTCGCCGCTTACAGCCGCCTTACGGTTTCTGCACATTTGCGAAACCAATTAAGGGATGGTACAAGTATGACGGAACAACAGGAAGATCTCTCTTTTTCTAAGTTTCAGGAACTTCTGGACGAAGAAAAAGTTGTGAATCAAAAGAATGCGAGAGAAATGTCCAATTTTCACCGGAGTGCTTTAGAAACACAAATGAATTACACAGATAATCCAAAACGCACGCAGGAAGTAAAAGGTATCATGGAAAAAGCGTTCGCCTTAGGATTGGTGGATGAAGATAATACGCTAATCAATAAGTTTGACCAAAAAGCCTGATACCAGGGATAATTTACAAAACAGCCTTTTCCTTTTTAGGAGAAGGCTGTCTTCTTTTTATTTCACCTAAATAACGTTTTTCCTTGGAAATAAAACGCCCCTGATTTCGCAAAAGAATTATTTTAACGAAATCAGGTTCTATTTGCATAATTATTTTTTTAAGCGAATCTCCGCCACTGCTTCAATATGTCCTGTTTGCGGGAACATGTCGACTGGCTGAACCTGTTTGGTTTCATAGCCGCCGTCTTCCAAAATTCGCAGGTCTCTTGCAAGGGTGGATGGATTGCAGGATACGTAGACGATCCGCTCCGGTTTCATGGTGATCATAGCTTCAAGCAAATCCTCGTCACAGCCTTTCCGCGGCGGATCGACGACGATGACATCCGGGCGCAGCCCTTGCGCTGTCCACCACGGCATGACTTTTTCTGCTTCCCCGACGTAGAACTCCGTATTCTCGATATGGTTCAGTTTGGCGTTTTTCTTAGCATCCGCGATGGCTTCCTGGACGATTTCCACCCCATACACCTTTTTCGCCTGCTGAGCTAAAAACAGCGAAATTGTGCCGATTCCACAATAAGCGTCAACGACAGTCTCTCCTCCGGTCAATGCCGCATATTCCAAGGCCGTATCATACAGCCGTTTCGTTTGCGGCGGGTTCACTTGATAAAAGGATCGTGCGGAGATAGCGAATTTAATATCACCGATATTATCATAAATGTACTCATTCCCCCACAATACCTTGGTATCTTTTCCAAAGATGACATTGGTCTTCTTTTTGTTGACGTTATGCACAATGGATTTGACGTGCGGATAGGTCTCATGAATCTCCTTGACCAACTCTTCCTGATGGGGGAGCTCTTCTGTCCTGGTGATCAACACGATCATCGTCTCGCCGGTTTCTTGTCCAGTCCGTACCATGATATGGCGAAGGACTCCTTTATCGTGTTCCTCATCGTATGCGGAGATTCCCAGTCGGTCGGCCATACGACGGACGACTTCCACCATCCGGTCATTGACTTCGTCCTGAATGACGCAGCGGTCCATGCCTTCAATGATTTTGTGGCTGCGCTTTTGGTAAAAGCCAGTGATCAATTCTCCGTCGCGTTCTCCGACAGGAATCTGCACCTTATTCCGATAGCGCCAAGGATCTTCCATTCCCAGCACCGGATGAACCGGTACATCCTCCAGGTGAGCGATTTTACGCATGGCATTCTTCACTTGATTTTGTTTCATTTTCAGTTGCAGCGAGTAACTCATATGCTGCAGTTGACAGCCACCACACTGGACATACACGTCACAAGGCGGCTCCACTCGCTCTGGGCTAACTTCTTTTATATCCAACAACTTACCGAATCCGAAGTTTTTATTCACTTTGACAACTTTCACTTTTGCCGTTTCTCCGGGAAGTGCATACGGAACAAACAGTGGGTAACCTTCCACTTTTCCGACACCGGCCCCTTCATGGGTCAGATCCTGGAACGAAAGCTCGATCGTCTGATTCTTTTTTACAGGCGGCTTTTGTTTAGCCATAACTATCATCGTCCTTCTTGTCAATTGCTGACAAAAGTTTACCACATATAGGGACGGAAAGGAAATATCTATTCACAAACTGACATTTCCGGTAATTTCCCGGGAAATATTTGCCTTTTCGACATATCCTTTTCCATCTGTTTACATCTTCCGTGAAGCATTTTTTATAAAGGCGATTTCTCCTAATAGTCAAATGCCCGAAAGGTAACAAAAGACGCACAGGCGGGAATGCCGTGCGTCTCATTATTAAGAATTTTCCAGTCTAGCCGCCTTCTTGGCCTCTTCTTTTTCAATGAAGCTTTCCGGGACAAAATATTCAATATGACGGTAGAGGTTGACGAATTCTCCCGGCAAATTGCCTCCATATTCCCCGTCGACATTCAGTTGCATCTTCTCTTCCGTATGCACCTTGATCCGGTTGGCCCGGGCATGGAAAAGCAGCGCGTCTTCCAAATGGGCGCCTCGCAGTGCCAGCGTGGCAATGCGGATAAACTCGGCAATGTTGGCTTTTTTCAGTATCAGCAAATCGAACATGCCATCATCCATCGTTGCGCCAGGGGCCAGTTTTTCAAAGCCGCCAACCGAATTGGTATTCGCCACTAAAAACAACATGATTTCATCCTCGAAAATTTTTCCGTCATACTCGATGGTTACTTTAGTCGGCCGCAAAGACGGCAGCATTTCTATCCCTTTTAAGTAATAAGCAAGTTGACCCAGCACTGTCTTAAGCTTGCTCGGTACTTCGTAGGAGAGCTCTGTCAGTTTTCCGCCACCGGCAATATTCATGAAGTACTGGTCATTTACCTGGCCAATATCGAGTGCTTTCACCCGATCTGCCAGGATAACGTCCACTGCTTTATGAATATTACGCGGAATGTGCAACGCACGCGCTAAATCATTGGTGGTACCGACCGGAATAATACCGAGTTTCGGACGAAAATCATTGCCGGCGATGCCGTTGATTACTTCGTTGATTGTCCCGTCTCCCCCAGCTGCAATTACGATGTCGAATCTTCGATCCACAGCTGTCTGGGCTGCTTTGGTGGCATCCCCCGCACACGTAGTGGCATGAGCCGATGCTTCGTACCCTGCTTGTTCCAGCGATTGTAAAACGCCGGGAAGTTCTTTTTTAAAGGCTTCTCGACCAGATGTTGGATTGTAAATAATACGGGCCCTTTTCATAAGGTCTCCCCCTGTTCCATCTATCATTGCAGGCATCTGTTAAAGCCAGACCGCCCTATTGAAAAAAAACAAAGACAAGCACCGTTTGCTAGTCCATCTTCCATCATAGCCCTTTTCCGCCGGTTTGAAAAGCTTTTTCCACTGATTTAAAGCGGGAATATTAATCAAGCTTGTCTGGATGCCAGGAACGCCTGCCTTTCAACTTTTCAGGAAAAAAGAGGATTGCTTCCCATTAGAAGCAATCCCCCATCTCGCAGTATTAGCGCTTGTCCATTTCTTCTTTCAGAATCTTGTTGACCATTGGCGGATTCGCCTGACCTTTGGTAGCTTTCATCACCTGGCCGACCAAGAAACCGAGCGCGCGGTCTTTACCGTTCTTATAATCGATGATCGACTGCCCATTTTCATCAAGAATGCCAGTCACGATTTCTTTCAGCTGGCCTTCGTCGGA
The DNA here is from genome assembly GCF_017792025.1 of Sediminibacillus dalangtanensis. Taxonomy (NCBI): domain Bacteria; kingdom Bacillati; phylum Bacillota; class Bacilli; order Caryophanales; family Bacillaceae; genus Sediminibacillus; species Sediminibacillus dalangtanensis. The sequence continues at coordinate 436,424 of NZ_CP046956.1, read as the reverse complement.
AATTTGCACGAGTCCTTTTTCCTTGACGATCTGTTCTGGATCGCCGCCTTTTTCCACCAGCTCGGCGAAGACCTTCTTGGCAATTTTCGAAGAAATCGTTCCATCTTCGATCAGCTTGATCATTTTCGCGAGTCCTGCAGGTGTCAAAGCAAGATCATGCAGCTCAACCTGCTGCTTGTTCATGTAGGCAGACACCTCTCCCATCAACCAGTTAGAAGCTTGTTTGATATCCGCTCCCTGTTGAATGGTCTCTTCAAAGAAATCGGACATCTCCTTGGTACTGGTCAATACCATGGCATCATAAGCAGGCAGCTCGAGTTCATGGATATAACGCTGTTTGCGGGCATCCGGCAATTCGGGAATCTCCGAACGGACGCGTTCCTTCCAAGCCTCGTCGATAAAAAGAGGTACTAAATCAGGCTCAGGGAAGTAACGATAATCATCCGATCCTTCTTTTACCCGCATTAAGATGGTTTCTTTTGTCTGTTCATCATAGCGCCTTGTTTCCTGTAAAATTTCTCCACCGGAAAGCAGCACTTTCTGCTGGCGCTTTTCTTCAAATTCCAGCCCTTTTTGAACAAACGAGAAGGAGTTCAGGTTTTTCAATTCGGTTTTCGTCCCGAACGCTTCCTGTCCGATCGGACGGATGGATAAGTTGGCGTCACAGCGCAGTGAGCCTTCTTCCATTTTACAGTCCGAAACACCGGTATATTGAATGATGTTTTTCAGTTTTTCCAAGTAAGCATATGCCTCTTCCGGTGAACGCAAGTCCGGCTCCGAGACGATTTCGATCAATGGAGTACCCTGACGATTGTAATCGACAAGCGAATAACCATCGTCACTATGCGTCAACTTGCCGGCATCTTCCTCCAGGTGAAGACGGGTAATCCCGATTTTTTTCTTCTGACCGTCCACCTCGATTTCGATCCAGCCATGTTCGCCTATCGGCTGGTCAAACTGGGAGATTTGGTAGGCTTTCGGATTATCCGGATAGAAATAGTTTTTCCGGTCGAATTTAGTATCAGTGGCAATTTCACAATTCAGTGCCATAGCCGCTTTCATCGCGAAGTTCACTGCCTCCTCGTTAAGGACCGGCAGTACCCCTGGATATCCTAAATCAATCGGATTGACATTGCTGTTCGGATCAGCACCGAAGTGATTGAAGCTTGGGCTGAATATTTTCGAATCGGTTTTCAACTCGACGTGGACTTCCAAACCGATAATCGTTTCAAAATTCATTAGTTGGCACCTCCCAATTCAGGCTGTTTTTTATGGTGGTCGGTTGCCTGCTCGAATGCATAAGCGGTCCGCAGCATGGTCGCTTCATCAAAGTGCTTGCCGATGATTTGCAAGCCGATCGGCAACCCATCGCTGGAAAATCCACACGGTACGGACATTCCCGGAACCCCGGCAAGGTTGACTGGAATCGTCAAAATATCATTTGTGTACATGGTTAGCGGATCATCGATAATTTCGCCGACTTTAAAAGCAGGAGTAGGCGTCGTCGGCCCAACAATCACATCGTAATTCTCGAAAACTTTTTCAAAATCATTTTTGATCAGCGTCCGGACTTTCTGTGCCTTTTTATAATAAGCATCATAGTAACCGGAACTCAATGCGAATGTTCCAAGCATAATCCTGCGCTTCACTTCATCTCCGAAGCCTTCGCTGCGGGAACGTTTGAACATATCCATCATATTATCCGCCTGCTGGGAACGGACGCCGTAGCGGACACCGTCAAAGCGAGCCAGGTTGGCGGACGCTTCAGAAGATGACAACAAGTAGTAGGCGGCCACTGCATAGCGTGAATGCGGGAGGGAAACTTCTTCCCATGTAGCACCTAAATCTTCATATACTTTCAAAGCATCGAGTACTGCTTGCTTCACTTCCGGATTGACACCTTCAGATAAATATTCAGAAGGCACGGCTATTTTTAATCCTTTTACTCCCTGATCAAGGGTTTCAGCATAGTTCGGAATGTCGATATCAACGGATGTAGCATCCATCGGGTCATGTCCTACTATTGCCTGCAATAGGTGGGCATTGTCTTCCACCGTGCGGGTAATCGGGCCTATTTGATCCAGCGAAGAGGCAAATGCCACTAAGCCAAACCGGGATACAAGTCCATAAGTCGGTTTCGATCCGACAACACCACAAAAGGCAGCCGGCTGACGAATCGAGCCGCCTGTATCAGAACCAAGGGAGAAAAATACTTCTTTGGCGGCAACCGCTGCTGCAGAACCACCGCTCGAGCCTCCTGGTACATAATCGGTGTTCCAAGGATTGCGTGTAGTGAAGTAGCTCGAATTTTCATTGGATGATCCCATGGCAAATTCGTCCATATTCAATTTTCCAATGGTAACCGTATTCTCTTTCTGGAGTTTCTCGACGACTGTAGCGTCGTACAATGGATCGGTAAAATTATCGAGGAACTGACTGGCACACGTCGTGCGCAGACCTTTGGTCACAATGTTGTCTTTTATGCCGATCGGCAGGCCGTATAATAAGGAGAGAGCGTCTCCTTGCTGCTGATCGAGCTCTTCCGCCCTGGCTTTCGCCTTTTCTTCATCCAATGTCAAAAACGCTTTGACTTGATCATCGACAGCGTTGATACGGTTGAATGATTCGGCAACCAAATCGCTGACGGTGATTTCTTTATTATGTAGCTTGTCCTGTAATTGTTTTAACGTATAATCAAAAAGCGACATGCTTTGTAAGCCTCCCTATTCAAGTATTGATGGGACACGGAACTGCCCATCCTGTTTGTCCGGTGCATTTTTCAATGCATCTTCTTTCTCGATCCACTTTCTAGGCTCGTCCTTGCGCATGACATTTTTCAAGTCCAGTACGTGTGTAGTCGGTTCTACATCTTCGGTATTCAATTCATTGAGGCTTTCAGCGTAATGAATAATATCATCCAATTGCTTCGTCATTTTTTCGACTTCTTCATCACTTATTGCCAGCCGGGCCAGATGGGCCACATGTCTTACTTGTTCCTTCGAGATGTTGGACATCTCAGTCACCTCCGCTTGTTTTATTCGTTTATAAAAAAAGGTTCTCCGTTGTTTCACGGTTTGATAAGCTACCTGTTACGAATAGAAGCAATATTTATGATAATAGCAAAAACACCGGACCATTGGCAACTTGTACAACAGTCCACCACCTGCTATTTTACCATGTTTCGGCAGCATGCTGAAACGGAATGGTCCTAATCCCTTTCAAGGACAAAAGCGCAAGCGCCTGTTTAAAGGAGTACAGGCTAAACCACGTCCTGTGGCAACGCCTGCATGACCCACATCGTTGGGCCTCCAACAAGCTTAAGAACGGCCTTGGCGTGGCGCATTTTATAATTTCCTATACAGTAAGAAAAAGAGCCCTTCCCATCGGAAGGACTCCTGTGCTTTATTAATATTGAGATTTCGCTTCATCGAACTCTGCTTCTGCCTCTGGATGCGGTCTACCGGTCATACTAACCAGAACCGCGACAATCAAGTTAAGCAAGAAGCCAGGGACAATTTCGTACAAATCGAAAATGCCGCCCTCTAAGAAGTCTCCCCAGATAACCACGGTAACCGCACCAACGATAATACCAGCAAGGGCACCGTTTCTGGTGATTCCTTTCCAGAACAAGGAAAGTAAGATAATCGGACCGAACGCTGCACCGAATCCTGCCCATGCATAACTAACCAGTTCCAATACAGAACTATCCGGATTGGAAGCAACAAATGTTGCAATCAAGGCAATCGCAATAACTGCTGCACGGCCAACCCATACCAGTTCACGCTCGCTGGCATTCTTGCGTAGGATCGCTTTGTAAAAGTCTTCTGCTACTGCGGAAGAAGAAACAAGCAGCTGTGAGTCGATTGTACTCATGATCGCAGAAAGAATTGCCGCCAACAGGATACCGGCGATAATCGGGTCGAACAAGATTTGCGAAAATGCAATGAATATTTTTTCCGAGTCAGCCAGCATCTGCACGCCATTTTCACTGGTCACTTCAATACCGAATTGCGACAACATGCCAACATCCTGCGTGTTGATAAACGCTAGTCCAGCAAGACCAGTGAACACCGCTCCATACAAACCGAGAATCATCCAGGTCGTACCAATAAACTTAGCCATCGGTACGTCCTTCGGTGAACGAAGTGCCATAAAACGTGTGATGATGTGTGGCTGGCCAAAGTAACCGAGCCCCCATGCAAATGAGGAAAGGATGGAGATGATTCCTACACCAGCTACCATATTCAAATGGCTCGGTTCGATTTGCCCGACAGCGTCAATGGTAGCATCCCAGCCACCGATTACAAAGATGGCGCGAATCGGTACCACTATCAGTGCAAGGAACATTAAAATCCCTTGGATAAAGTCAGTCCAGCTTACTGCCAGGAATCCGCCAAGGAATGTATAAGACACAATGACAATTGCACCGATCCAAAGTGCTTGACTGTAGGATAGTCCAAACGATGCTTCAAACAGCTTCGCGCCTCCTACCATACCGGATGATGTGTAAAAAGTGAAGAAAACTAAAATAACAATTGCTGAAATCACACGCAATATGTGGGATGAATCGCGGAAACGGTTTTCCAGGAAATCCGGAATCGTGATGGAATTGTTGGATACTTCGGTGTAAACCCGTAAACGCTTGGCAACGAATTGCCAGTTTAAATAGGCACCGATTGCTAGTCCAACAGCCATCCAGCCTTCTGCCAGTCCCGTCGCATAAATAGCTCCCGGCAGGCCTAATAACAGCCAACTACTCATATCCGAAGCACCGGCACTCAATGCGGCTACTCCAGGTCCGAGCCTTCTGCCCCCAAGTACGTAATCTGATAAGTCATTCGTTAAACGATATGAAATTACTCCGATTAACAGCATACCGATCAGGTACACAATAAAAGTTACTAACGTTGCTGTTCCCATGTTTTCTTATTCTCTCCTCTCCGTGAATAACGTGATAATTGATAAGATGATCAAAATTGGCATAGGTACAAATAACCAAAACCAAGTGGCACCAGTCAGTGCAAAATCTTCCATTTTTTCTCCTCCTTTTCTTTATACATTATGTATGCATTTTCGTTTTTATCATTGCGAGAAGGGTAAAAGCGAAAATACAGACACAACTTCTTCACTATATCATACATTAGTTTTCAGAACATTATAAAATTTATCGAAACTCCATTTCAATTAATGATTATGCACCATTTTGCCGATTTTTGTTTATATTTTGTGGTTAGGATAATATCTATTCACTAAAATTAATAAAATTAAATGGACATTTTTAACTGAAAGCGTTTCGATTTATCAGTTTATTCTGGTTTTATCATTTGAAAAAGAAGTTATTTGCATCCTGTGTGTTATCCTGAGAAATGACTCACACAAAAAAAGACCCGGAACGGCGTTTATTGGACACCATTCCGAGCAAGTAAGGTTTAGTAGGTAGTAGTATAATTAAAGCAATATAAAATTGCTTTATTAATAAAATAAGTCTTGAGAAAAAATGCTTGGTTCTGCTTCTTTCGATAATTCAAATGAGAAGATACTCGGCTCGGCCTCTTTTGATACCTCAAAAGAAAAGATACTTGGTTCCGCTTCTTTTGATAATTCAAAGGAGAAGATACTTGGTTCTGCTTCTTTAGATAACTCATAAGAGAAAATACTTGGCTCTGCTTCTTTAGAAAAGAACTCGCCTTGATTTCCAATTAAATAAGCCCCACTCAAAAATAGAATGGCTAAAAGTAATTTAGTGATACTTTTTTTCAATTTTCCATCCTCCCTATATTTTTATTAATTGTTCATAAGAATAATTGGCTAGCTTGTAATACTTTGTTGCTAGCTTATACTTTTTTTGGTCTTCAAAATGCTTCCCAACCATATTAGTGTAGATTATCAAAGATGCATAGTCCTTTTGTTTTTTCAAATAAGGTATAAATGAATCAATGACTACTCTTTCGAATTTTTCATTTTCATTATTTAAAGCATGAGTATATGTTTCAAATTCATAATCAAAAAGCTTAAATCTCTCCTTATCTATACCTTTCATCAACTTTAAACCTTGGTTTAACATTTCTCTAGATTTCTCATATTCTTGACTAAGATAATATTCTCTCATCAAAGAGGTAATGACTACCAGTCTATCTTTCATTTTTAAATGACCTTGTTGTTCTAATACATCTTTGAAGCATGCTATGGATTTTTGTGTTTCCCCTCGAGTTGCATATAAGTGTCCTAAATTAATATTGGTAAGTTGAATCAGTTCGTCATGTTTATTTAACTTAGCCAAATGTTGGGCAAGATTATAATTTTTAATCGCTTTATCATAAATCCTAATCCTTCTATAAGAAATCCCTAGAAGAATATGACACTGTGCACAGCGAATGAAATTGTAATTTTTACTGTACGCTTCTAATGCTTTGTTTGCATAATCAATCACTTCTAAGGTGTTACGCAATTTACTAAATGTGACTGCCATGGTGTACTTGAGATCAGCAGCTTCGTCATCTGAAATGTCAATTTGATTTGCCTTTTCTTCAGCCATTTTATATAGCCTGATCGCCTGACCAAATTCTTCAATGACGGAATTGTAATTACCCTTGAATTTCATCCAGAAATACAGCTGGTAGTTATCAAAGGTATTGGAAACTTCTTTCAGGTTGTTAATCTGCTTCAAAGCTAAATTGACTTCATCCATAATCAAGTAGTAACGGATCTTATGGATTTCGAATAAAACTTGAGTGTGGGAATAGTTGTTGTCGATAGTTTCCTGTAATTCCTGATACTTTTCAGTGATTTCTTCCTTGCTGTTGACCTCGAACAACATATCAAACCATTCCTGGCACTTTTCTTTCAACAAAGTGTCTTCTTCACTTTTGACTTCGACTCCAAGCTTGGTGCACAGCATGTTGATGACATCTGCACTTGGCTCTGTTCGGCGATTTTCAATCTTGGATAAGTAGGATTCGGAAACAATTCCTTCTGCCAGCTCTTCCTGTGTCATGTTTTGTTTGATTCTATGCAGTTTGATAAAAGGGCCAATTTCCATAGATTGTCCACCACCTTGTACCTTTTGGGTAAATAACCTATGTTTATAGATGACCGTTAGACCTATTGGACTAATCTATAAATATGGGTTTTTCCTGTAATTCCATCATAACACATTTCATAAAAATTCATATTGGGAAAGTTGAGGGGTTTTTGTAGCGGTTAAGCAGTAAAAAACTTTCCTACTTTCCTAAATAAAGAAACCCATTCCTTTTAATTGTAAAAGGAATGGGTTTCTAAGGTATATTATAGCATTTCCGAAGTTGTTTTCGGCTGCATCAGATGGGACAAATAGTCTGGTCCTCCGGCTTTTGAATCTGTTCCCGACATATTGAAGCCGCCGAAGGGATGATAACCGACGATTGCTGCAGTACAGCCTCGGTTGAAATACAGGTTACCAACATGGAAATCTTCCCGAGCCTGCTCAATATGCTCCCGGTTGTTGGTAATCACTGCACCGGTCAAACCATATTCGGTATTGTTGGCAATTTCGATTGCTTCGTCAAAATCTTTTGCTTTTGTAAAGCCGACCACCGGACCGAAAATTTCTTCTTGCATAATCCTGGAATCAGGTGCCAGATCAGCAAACACGGTCGGGTGTACGAACCACCCTTGGGAGTTATCCCCTGTTCCGCCGACCATCAGCTTGCCTTCCTGTTTGCCGACTTCAATATAATCAAGAATCTTATTATATGCAGCCTCATCGATAACTGGCCCCATGTACGTATCGTGACGGGTTGGGTCCTGGACATTCACTTCCTTGGTCTTCTCGACTACACGCGCCAGAAGATCATCATAGATTTCCTCATGCGCTACGACACGGGAACAAGCCGAACATTTTTGGCCTGAGAATCCGAAAGCGGAATAGGTAATCGCATCGGCAGCAAGCTCAAGGTCAGAATTGTCGTCGACAATAATGGTATCTTTTCCTCCCATTTCAATAATGGAGCGTTTCAGCCATTTTTGTCCCGGCTGTACAACCGCTGCACGTTCATAAATCCGGGTTCCGACTTCACGTGAACCAGTGAAGTTTATGAATCTAGTACGCGGATGGTCGACTAAATAGTCTCCTACTTCCGAACCACTTCCAGGAACGAAGTTTACAACACCAGCAGGTATACCAGCTTCTTCCAGCACTTCCATCAGCTTGTATGCAATGATCGGTGTCGTACTTGCTGGCTTTAACAACACAGTGTTGCCGGCTACCATAGGGGCTACAGTTGTTCCAGCCATGATCGCGAATAAGAAGTTCCATGGAGAAATGGTGATTCCCACTCCGAGCGGGATATAGTGCAGCCGGTTGTTCTCAACTTCGCGGCTGTTCACTTCAACGCCATTTTTCATATCAAGCATCTGACGGCCGTAATATTCCATGAAGTCGATTGCTTCTGCCGTGTCGGCATCCGCTTCTTTCCATGGTTTTCCGCCTTCTTTTACGAGGTGGGCAGTAAATTCATGCTTGCGTCTGCGCACAATTGCTGCAGCGCGGAACAAAATATCAGCACGCATTTCCGGATTGGTTTTCCTCCACCATTCAAACGTTTCATCTGCTACTTTCATTGCTTTTTCAGCAAGGTCCTGATTGGCCTTTGAAACATACCCAATCACTTCCGATTTATTCGCAGGATTGTAAGAAACGATTTTTTCCTCGGTAGTAATACGCTCTCCACCAATAATCAGCGGATACTCTTTGCCAAAGTTTTCTTCAGCTTTCTTTAGTTCCGCTTCCAACGCTTTACGGTTATCTTCAATCGTAAAGTCTGTAAAAGGTTCGTGCTTGTAAGGTGTTACCATGAACATGACCTCCTTATTCTATCAAACATTCTGGCCTGAACTTGCTTACTAGATTGTCAGGCGCAACCATTACCCATTTTAACCGAAAATGTCGCGCAATTCAAACGCTTTCGTAACGGTTACTGATAGATATGGACTTCTGGTTCATCCTCGCCCGCATCCCTTGTGATCAGGCTTTCCTGCCGCTGGTTGGACTTGATATTAATTTCCAGGTCATAATAATTTTCAAAGGTTTCCATGGCCAACCCATAGACATATTGAGTAAAACCTACCACTTCCGCTTTTCCTTGGAATTCAATCGGAATTTCTATCCTCAGTTTTTTCAATTCATCATCGATATAGAAACCTTTACCGATCACCCCTGTATAATTCGGGAAATATTCCGCTACATCTTGTTCAAACGTCTTCATCCGATCGCTTTCTTCGGAGTAATTTTCTTTCGCATCGTCGGAAGGAAACAGCACGTTTTCTTCATCGATCGATTCCCAGTCACCAATGGAAGAGGAATTGGCAGAAACGGATGTCTTGGCTACGAATTCACCCGGAACAAGAGCATTGCGCCCTTCTTCCCGATACAGTGCAATCATGATCGGAACATCCGGCATATCCTCCATCCCTCTGACACGCTCCAGAATTTGCTGGGCTATTTTCTTCCCTTCACGCAGCATCTCTTTTTCGCTGATGTCCTCATAGTAATAAGGGCCGCCGGGTTCTGTCTGGAAGCGGTAGTTCGATTTCAGGGCGATCCCGATTGACATGCCGCCCAATTCGACTGTATTTTCTCCGGTTTTTTGCAGGTAGTCCTGTTCCAAAATGTGGGATAAGTACCTTGGGTTATTCCGGTACACTTTTTCATCCCAATCTTCTTCGTCTTCCGGATTCAACTCATCGATCCAAGTGAGGACCGTGTCTTCATCGATTTTTTGCCCTTCTTGAAAATAAAACTTATCCGGATCAAAGGATTGTTTGGAATGCCTGCGCAAACCTTCTTCCAATTCCCCGATATCGAGACGGTTGGCGATTTGACCGACGATCACTCCGCGGGCTTTGCTGACTTTGTAGGGAAGAATCACCTTGTATTCTTCTTCGGTCACATTGTAGCTGGGAATGATGGCCGTTTCCTGGCTGGTATCATCTTGGTTTTCCTCGATGATTTCCTCATCGTTGTCAAAGGAAGGTGCACACCCGGCCATCGCCAGGAGCACACATAACCAAATGACTGCTTTTCTTTTCATTTTTTTGCTCACCCCTACTCTTCCAAGGCTCTCTTCAATTGTTCTTCGTCCCATATTTCTATGTCCAGCTCTTTTGCTTTATCATACTTCGATCCCGCGTCTTCTCCGGCAATCAGTAGATCTGTTTTCTTGCTGACGCTTCCGGTCACCTTGCCACCAAGCATCTCGATTTTTTCTTTTGCTTCCGGCCTGGAGTAGGTTTCCATCTTCCCGGTCAATACAATTGTTTTGCCGGCAAAAATAGAATCCTCGGTTTTCTCCGATTTTTTCACGCCTTTATATTCCATGTTCAATCCGAGTTGCTTGAGTTCTTCTATTAATTCCTTCACTTGCGGTTTTTGGAAATAACGGACAACGGAATCAGCCATCTTATCGCCGATTTCATAAACTGCAGTCAAATCTTCATACTCAGCGGCCTGCAGTCTGTCCATTTGTTCAAATTCTTCTGCCAATGTTCTTGCAGCCTTGGCTCCGACAAAACGTATACCGAGACCGAACAAAAGGTGTTCTAAAGAGTTTTCCTTCGATACTTCGATGGCCTTTAACAAGTTGTCAACGGATTTTTCGCCCATTCGCTCCAACTTTAACAGCTCATCGCGTTCCAGCTTGTAAATATCGGAAATATGGTGCACGAGGTTTTCATCGAATAACTGCTCGATCACCTTTTCCCCCAAACCGTCAATATTCATGGCATTTCGGGAAACGAAGTGGATCAGTCCTTCTTTCAACTGTGCGGGACAGTTAGGGTTGATACAGCGCAATGCTACCTCTTCCTCAAGACGGACCAGCTCGCTTCCACAGGCAGGACATTGGTCAGGCATATAGAATTCCTTTTCTTCGCCTGTCCGTTGTTCTTCTACTACCCGGACAACCTCAGGGATGATGTCACCGGCTTTTTTTATCACGACGGTGTCGCCCACTCGAATATCCTTTTCCCGGATCAAATCTTCATTGTGCAAGGAAGCTCGTTGAACCGTGGTCCCGGCAACCTTGACAGGATCCAAAAGGGCGGTCGGCGTCACTACGCCGGTTCGGCCGACACTTAGTTCAATATCGTAGAGCCTGGTGACCGCTTCCTCGGCAGGAAACTTATAAGCGATCGCCCAACGTGGGCTTTTGGCAGTGAAACCGAGCTGCTCTTGATGATCCAGACGGTCCACCTTGATCACGATTCCGTCAATATCATAGTCAAGGCTGCCCCGCTTCTCGACCCATTCGTTGACAAATTCGATTACTTCCTCGATATTTTCACACTTGCGCCATTCAGGGTTGGTTTTCAAACCGAGCTTCTGCATGTACTCTAGTCGTTCACTATGGGAAGACAATGTACCGGCTTCCCACTGACCGACACCGTATAAAAAAACACTGAGATTACGTTTGGCTGCAATCCTCGGATCAAGCTGTCTCAATGAGCCTGCTGCTGCATTGCGAGGGTTGGCGAACGGCTCTTCCCCATTCTGTTCCTTCGCTTCATTTAAAGCGAGAAAAGACTTTTGTGGCATGTATGCTTCTCCGCGGACTTCGATTGGTTCCTTCTGGCTTATTTTCAACGGAATGCTGCCAATTGTGCGAAGATTGGTGGTGATGTCCTCTCCAACGGTTCCGTTGCCACGGGTCGCCCCCTGAACAAACTTGCCATCTTCATATTTCAACGATACAGCCAGCCCGTCGATTTTCAATTCACAAACGTAGGTGACAGCTTCGCCTACCCCTTCACGAGCCCTGCGGTCGAAGGCACGGAGATCCTCTTCGTTGAAGGCATTGGCCAGGCTGAGCATCGGTACAGTGTGCTGGACTTTTTTGAACTCATCAATCGGTTCTCCACCGACACGCTGGGAAGGCGAATCGGGTGTAACCAATTCGGGAAACTTGCCTTCCAGCTCAAGCAGTTCGTGTAGCCGTTTATCGTACTCGGCATCCGGCACACTCGGTTTGTCCAACACATAATATTCGTAACCGTATTGGTTTAGTGTGTCTCGTAGTTCCTCGATTTTTGCTTTGGCTTGTTCTAGATTCATTTCATACACCTCAATTTATTCTTTAGTGATTGGTGCGAACTTTGCCAGAAGCCGCTTGATGCCTGTCGGTGCAGGAAAAGCGATATCCAGTTCCATCGCTTCGCCCTCGCCATGGACTTTGACCACCGTTCCCTGTCCCCATTTTTTGTGATTGGCTTTATCGCCCGGCTGCCAGCCAATGCTTTCTCCGCCAGTCGTCGCCGGACGATTGATTTTCTTCGCCGACCGTTTTGGTGCCGCGAACGGATCTGGTTTCGATTGGGTCGGCCCGAAGCCGAACGGTGCTTGTTTGGCCTCTTCCAGGCCATCCATCAGCTCTTCCGGAATTTCATTGATGAAACGACTGACTGGGTTCATATTAGTGCGGCCGTATAGTGTCCGCATTTTTGCATGGGTAAGGAACAACTGCTTTTCCGCCCGGGTAATGCCTACATAAGCAAGCCGGCGCTCTTCCTCCATCTCTTCGTCATCCATGATCGAGCGGCTGTGCGGAAAGACGTTTTCCTCCATGCCGATTAGGAATACGACTGGGAATTCAAGTCCTTTTGCCGCATGCAGTGTCATAAGGACGATTTTATTGTCACCCATCGGGTCGTCGTCGACCTTGTCGATATCAGCGATCAATGCCAAATCTGTCAGAAAGGCAATCAAGGTTTTGTCTTCGCTGTTTTCTTCAAAATGCTTGGTTACCGTTTTGAATTCCTCCAGGTTTTCCAGGCGGCTCTGTGCTTCAATACTGCGTTCATTCTTAAGCATCTCTTCATAGCCTGTCCCTTTCAATACCTGTTCAACCATATCGGTGGCGGACAGGAATTCCTGTTGTTTCGTCCAATTGCGGATCAATGCACCGAATTCGGCAAGCGATTTAGCCGCCTTGGCGCTCACGCCGGTGAAATCAACTTCCTGGACCGCTGTGTACAACGAGATTCCATGCTCGGCCGCATAAGCCTGCAGCTTTTCCAGAGAGGTTTTCCCCACACCACGTTTCGGTTCATTGACTACGCGCGCAAAGCTTAAGTCATCATCCGGATTGGCAATCAACCGCAGATAAGCGAGCATGTCTTTGATTTCTTTCCTGTCATAGAACTTGGTTCCGCCGACGATTTGATAAGGGATGTTCGCTTTGACAAACGTTTCCTCGATGGAACGGGATTGGGCATTGGTCCGGTACAGAATTGCGATATCTTTGTACGTATAATCACCGGAAGAAATAAATTCTTCCACTTTATCGGCAACGAACAATCCTTCATCCTGTTCGGTAGCTGCCTGATAATAACGGATTTTGCTTCCTTCGTTGTTTTCCGTCCACAGATTTTTCGGTTTTCTTCCGGAGTTGTTTTTGATGACCGTATTGGCCGCATCGAGAATCGATTTGGTGGAACGGTAATTTTGTTCGAGCATAACCGTTCTCGCGTTCGGGTAATCTTTTTCAAAAGACAGGATGTTTTGAATATCCGCACCGCGCCAGCGATAGATCGACTGGTCGGAGTCCCCGACGACACAGAGATTCTGATAGCGGTCTGCCAGTTGTTTTACCAGGTAATATTGCGCATGGTTGGTATCCTGGTACTCATCGACATGGATGTATTGAAAACGACGTTGGTAGTACTCCAGTACTTCCGGGACACGGTCGAACAAGTTGATCGTCTGCATGATCAAATCATCAAAATCAAGCGACTGGTTCTTTCTCAATGTCTTCTGATAACGCTCGTAGACTTCGGCGATTTGTTTTTCATAAAAGCTTCCGACCGTTTTGCTGTATTCATCCGGGGTGATCAGCTCGTTTTTCGCCGAACTGATGGCGCCCAGCATCGCCCGCGGCTCAAATTTTTTCGGATCGATATTCAAGTCTTTCAAAATTTGCTTGATAACAGACAGCTGGTCGCTGCTGTCGAGAATCGAAAAGTTACTGTTGATGCCGATCCGGTCGATATCTCTGCGCAGTATCCGTACACACATCGAGTGGAAGGTCGATACCCAAATATTAGCCCCATCTGGACCCACAAGCTGATAAACTCTATCTTTCATTTCCCTCGCTGCTTTGTTGGTGAAGGTGATTGCCAAAATGCTTCGCGGGGAAACTTCTTTTTCTCCAAGTAAATAGGCAATCCGGTGGGTAAGCGCACGGGTTTTTCCACTTCCGGCTCCGGCCATAATCAAAAGCGGTCCTTCCGTATGGGTTACTGCTCTCCGTTGTTCCTCGTTCAATCCTTTCAGCAAGTCATCCATCGTTCGACTCACATGTGACACCACCTTTATTTATTTCCCTTGACTGCTTTAACGGTTTTCAATGCATTTTTCAGATCATCGTACACACTGTTTCCGACGACGACTACGTCTGCATATTGTTTCATTTCCTCTGCTTGTCCAGGCGCTGACACGCCTCCGCCGTAAAATAGCAATGTTTCATCAAGCTCCCTGCTAACTTTTTCGACCAGCTGGGGATCTCCATACGTACCGCTGTACTCCAGATAAAAAATCGGCAAACGGAACATGTTCTCTGCCATTTGCGCGTACGCAACAACATCTTCATCGGACGGAATAAAGCTGTCGGTTACCTGAAAAGCCTTGGCTTTCTCATTTAAAATACAATATCCTTCGACAAACATTTCATTCCAGTCGATGACCTCACCGTATTCTTTTACAGCCTGATGCTGCAGATCAAGCATCCATTTCTTGTCACGGCTGTTGAGCACCATTGGTATATAGTAAAAATCAAAGCCCGGGGTGATTGCCTCCAAGTTGGAAACCTCTAGAACGACAGGAACCGTAAAACGGCGAATCCTTCCCAACAGATTCAGGACGTTATCCAAGGTAACGTTGTCGGTGCCGCCGACGATCACTGCGTCCGTGCCCGATTCGCATATCCGCTCCAATGCTTCATCCGATATATCCTTATCGGGATCCAGCTTGAAAACATGCTCCCATTGCTTCATATCATACATTCAACAACTACCTCCATCCGGAGCCGGCCACGGCCCGGCTGCTAAAGTAAGCCCCTGATTGCACAGAGGTTCTAATATATATCCATCTAATCATTATACCAAAAAACAATCAATGAAAAGAGTGAAAAAAGCGTGAAGTTTTTAGGTGAAGGGGACTGACCCCTAACATGGTAACACTAGGTCGCGCTACCAATGCAGCATGTTGGGGGTCAGTCCCCGGCAGGAGGATAGAAAAAACCGCTTGGGTCGTTTCCAAGCGGTTTCCCTAATTTTTCTCTCCCTGTACAGGGGACTATTTTTGCGCAAGGAGAATGTACACCTTATCGGTCGGTTTCAGCTTCTTGATGACACGGAAACCTTCCTTTATCATTTCCTGTTCCATATCTTCATGGGCAATTCGAGGATGATGGCCGTCTTCCTCCTGCTTTTCCAATTCGACACAAACAAAATACCCTTCAGGTTTTATTACTTGCCTGATTTGCTGTAAGGAATGGGATAATGAATCGACTTCATGGAGAACCAGCGAAGCAATTGCAATATCTACCGAATCGCCAGGCAATGGTAAATCATCAATATTTCCTTTTAACGTCCGGACATTCATCAAATTGTGTTTTTTCGCCTTGGATTCAATGACTTCCAGCATATCTGAGTCTACATCCAATGCATAAACCATTCCTCCAGATGCCTTAGCAGCAGGAATCGTCAAATAACCAGTCCCGGCACCTAAGTCCAAAAAAGTGTCTCCCTGTTTAACCGCAATCATGCTCAATAATTGTTCTGGCGGTATATCGCCTCTTTTGTCTGGATTATCGAGGAATTCCATTTTTCTCGCCAACCGTTCCTTCTTTCTCGACTCATTGCCATTCTTCTGTTTTTCCATCTATTTTTTCCTCCTCTTTACTAAATACCTTGGTGTGTTTTTAAAAGTCTTCGTTCACTAAATCAGCTACTACTCCAATCGCTGTTCTACTCCCCTCGCTTGCGGCGATAACCAATTGGGCAGGAGCGACGAGGGCATTATCCCCACATGCATACACCCCTTCGACCTCCGTATGGCCAAAATCATCTGTTTCTATTCCGCCCATTGTGTTCAACGAACACCCTACGCTTTCTATTAATGAGGATGCCTGCTTGAGCTCGCTCGCAACAAAGCCTCCTTCCCTTTCCAGTTCCTCCCCTTCCTTGAATCTGATTTTTTCCAACTGGCCCTTGTCACCTTGAAAACTTTCTATTTCCTTGTCGATGACCCGGATATTTTTCTTCGATAACAATTCTTTCTGTTCTGCTGTGAAAGGAGTTTTTCCATTCGTACAAACCACCAGGTCTTTACTCCAGTTAGCTATCAATTTCACACCATGCATGGCACGCCCATCTTCTGCTACGACGACTAGTGGACGGTCTCTTAATTCCCACCCATCACAAAACGGACAACTGAACAAACTAGTCCCGTAAAATTCATGAATTCCTTCGATATCAGGCAAGACTTCAGTAAGCCCTGTGGCCAGAATAACCTTTCTGGATCGATAACAATTGCCATCACCTGTATGGACCAAGAAGGCTCCATCTACTTTTTGAATATCGGTCACACGTTGATTCTGGATTTCAAGATTCGGGTATTCCTTCAAATCTTCCCTGGCAAGGCGTTTGAATTCCGATGGTTTAATCCGGTCTCTGGTAATAAAACCATGGGATTCATACGTGACTGCATTTCTTGGTTTGTCTTCATCGAACAGCACAATATTCTTTTTTGCCCTGGCAAGGACAAGCGATGCATTTAAACCCGCCGGTCCCCCTCCGACAATTACACAATCTAACAACATATCTGTTTCCTCCTTCAATCGAGTACATTAGAGACTCTTAATATCTATAATTAAAACAAAAAATTAATGGGAATGGTTTACCCTGTTTTTCTCTTCTCTTTTGGCTTCCATTTGTTTGGCGATTTCACTTATATATTTTTTGTCTAATTCTTCTCTCAATTTTTCTTCCGCATCGATCATCACATTTTCAATCATACATTCGCCATTACGGGATTCTTGATGTTCCATGGAACAACTGAACAGCGTTGTCATCCCTTCAATTGCCTGTATCACATCCAAAAAAGAAATGTCGCTGGAATTCCTTGCGATACTGTAGCCGCCTTTTACACCCGGAGTCGACTCAATCAATCCCGCTTTTACCAGTTTGGTCAAGATTTTGGACAAGTATGTCGGAGACAAATCTTGTGCCTTCGCCAACTGATCTACGCCAACCGTTTTCCCTCTCGGCGCCGACATCAAATATACCATTGTGTGTAAGGCATAATTGGTCGCTCTCGAATATTTCATGTACGCTCCTCCTTTCATATATTAAAGACCCTTAATGTCTTTAATTAGTTTAAACCTTATAGAATAAAAAAGCAAATAGATTTCCGCAGGATGGAACCATTCCGGATTATCAGAGGACATGTTCTTCTGTTAAGCATATGTCACATAGGTGCCTCCGACAAAATCGTGAATCCCCCGGTTGTTTTTCAGTACAAGCACCATCACGGCAGTGATAAGGGTAGAGATGCCAAATGTTATTATTCCCAGCAGAAAATAACCGACTACTTCTCTCAATATCATATTGGATACCGTTACCCTTTTCCCATCCACCCTTTTCACTTTGATTTTACAAATACGCTTGCCTATAACATAACCGCTCCATACTACCGGTGTAACGGTGAAATAAAAAGTATACACTAGTTGCCAGGTTACCCCGCTCATAGAGCCAATCGAAAAACCTCCTTTTAAAACATACAATAAAAAGCCGCTAAAGAAGATAAGAATAAGAGCATCCAATAACCTTGCAAGCAATCGGATACCAAATCCGGCCGTATCCCGTTCCATTTTCGTAAGCCCCCTTATTTATTGAGACGTATGTTTTCTCTGGCACCTCATCACCCAATCTATCAAAAAGTCTCGATCTTCCGGAAAGCATAGCTCTAAATCCTTTAACTCATCGATACTTTTCCAAGCAATATCATAAATCAAATGGTCAGGATCTTGAATATTTCGCTCACCGCCGACAATATCAGCTAAAAAGTAATGCACTTCAACAACTATATCGAGTGTTTTATCCCTATAGCTTTTCAGCTTTATTTCCTCCCCTATCCCCACCCGATTACCAGTCTCTTCCTCCATCTCCCTCATGCAGCATGTTTCGAAGGTTTCGTTTTGTTCTACTCCTCCAGACGGGACTGTCCATTTTTTAACCTCTTCCGGTTTTCCTTGTAAAACCATAAGCAATTCGCCAAGGTGATTCACACAAATGCCTGCAGAACCAATCCATTTTTTCATTAAATTTCTGTGCTCCTTTCATAAAAGGTACTAAACATCATAAAATTGTTCATGAAACCGACGTGAAGATTATGGAATTGAATTTTCAACGTTTTTCTGGAGCTGAAGCTGCTATTTTGGAAATCTACAATCGATTCCTCTAATGAAAGCAAGCTTTCTATGCTGAGAACTAAATATCCCCTTTGTTCTTTTGAATAATCGCCTTGCTCAACCAGGCTAAGCAAAGTCTCCCTCGTGTTTCTCACTTCAAACAGCATCGTTTCTAAATCTTCTTCCTTCATCTTGTGCGTGTTCTTGCTAACCAGCCATTCTTGTTCGAATAAAGGAAGTATATACTGCGCTCTCTCCACCGTCATGTCGAGCGGTGTTTCTGACTCCAGTTTTTCCAAGTCTTTTTCAAAAATATCGTTGAACTCTTCTACATCTTCGAGATATCCATCCACCATAACCGGGTCTGGTGTGTACGCATACGATTTATGGAGACTGAAAATGGAATAAGGATACAACCAGGTCATTGTCAGGATAAAAAGTATAATGAAACCAACCGCACCGGCGATGATTCTTTTTGTTATATTTGTCACATAAATTCCCCCATAAAAAAACGCGATATGGCTGCCCGTATAACCTATAAGTCCATTCAAACTATGGTGTACAACTGCTGAAAATCTTTAATAATGTACTCAGCATGAGGGTTTGTATCTTCCAGCTCTGTATAGTAACAAGCACTTATGCCAGCGTTTTTTGCCGCTATTAAATCCAAATCCCTATCGCCTATCATGATTGCCTCAGTGGGTACGATGCCATGTTTCTTTATTAGATGCCGAATGGCAGCGGGACTCGGTTTTCGTTCAAATCCATTTTGCGAGGTGATGAAATCTGAAAAATAACCATCCAACCCGAACTTCTCTAGTAATCTGATGGAAGACTCTCCTCTATGGGTGTACAAATAATTTTTCCGGTCGGTTGAATGGATGTATTTACAAACCTCTGTAATTCCTGCAAATGGTTTGGAGGAATCAGCTTCCACTTCTCTTCGGCGTGCTTGATAGCTTGCCTTGAATTCCTCGTCTATTTGGTATTTCTTTTCATAATAATTCAGAGCAGCTGACATCGAGACTTTCAATTGTTTCACTATATTTTCTACTGGCTCTTCCCTTCCTCTCTCTTGAAGCAATTCTTGAAAAATTTTTGCCATCACCGGGTAAGTATCAAACAGTGTCCCATCGAAATCCCATATGATATGTTTGTACATGTTCTGTCTCCTCCTGTTGAAAAATATAGCCAATCACGGTTAATCGCCCTGCCTTTGCGGTCTCAAGAATCGGATTCTTTCCATAACACTCGTCAAGTCGATTTCCGGATGTGTCCTCTGAATCAATCCGTAAATTTCTTGCAGAACTCCTTCAAGCTCCCGAATGCTTTCCTCAGGAGGGGCAATGAAGACAGACGGAAGGATTCTCGATATATTTTTTGGTGCTATTTTCATCCTTTCCAGTGTACGCTTTTGCCATTTAAAAGCAGGATGATGAACATATAACCGATTTAAGCCAAAAAGCATTCCCATGATGTTAGACTGGACAGAAGTGATCACCTTATAAAGCATCAACCAATCTTCTCTGGCTAGCAATGCTTCTCGATTACTCCATCTGCTTCCTAAATCAAGATTCTCTCTAATCATGGCCTCACCCAGTTCTTCAGGATATACTTCCGCTTTTTTCTTTAGTTGATCAATGATGTCCTCACCGGCAAGTGAAACCCCGTCATAAACAGTAGCTGCCAAGCATTGTTTATCTAAGTCTGTATCATAATATAAGATTACCTCATCGAGAATCCTGTGGATGGTATTAGTCAAAAAGTTACTTATCTCTAACTTGATTCCTTGCGTTATGTAGGTTTCCGACCACTCTTCTTCTTCATAAGGGTAATAAACAATAATCCTTCCATTAACATCTTTAATAGGACTTTTTCTATCCTCATCATTTGGACTTTCTTTCCAAAACACAAATAATTCGATGTCTGAGTAATCATCCTGCCAATTACGCGCTACCGAACCCCCCAGCAAGACCCCTTCAACCTTATCGTTTTGCATGTATATTTCAGAAAGGTCCGTTGCCAACCGCAATAAATCCATCTAACTCCCCCTCCGCCTTTCGAACGTGTTTAGTTGCTGTATAAAGGCCACCATTTCGTTTCTTCCGATCAATCGGCATGATTGAGGACGAATTGAAAGCTATCATGATCTTCATCTGTTAGTGGCAACTCAATAACTTTTGTATAAAAATCTTTCATCTTCTCTACCTCGCTGGTTTTGCTTTATTTGCATCGTTTTCTGCTTTAAATACCGTCCGTGTTCATTAGGACGACTCTCCAACCGTCGGGATCCTCGATTGTTTTTCCTTTTTCTTTCCAATAATGATTTTCCGGTTCCACTTCTCCATATCCCATATCGCTCAACCTCTCTGCTACCTTCTCCTGATCATCCTTATCAGGAATATAAAAAACCAACAGGTTGTCTTTTGTGGGAGCAGGACAAGGACTTCCGTCTGCATGACGGGTGAATTCTAAATGGTAAGGAAGATCAGGCAGTCCAAAAATAACACCTTCATACCCGCGGTGACCGGAGAAGGTTGTAAGTATCTTAAGCCCCAGCCCCTTTTCATAAAAACGAATTATCTCCTCAAACTTATCAGTAGGTCTCGCGATTCTAATTTGGGATGCGGAAAAATCAGTAAACTCCATCGTCTTTCCCCTTTCCTTAACAACAGATTTACGAATCTTGCTTTGTAAACAGACGTATTTAGCCTCTTACTTACCTTCATTTTAACATTCATTTCCATTGTTTATTAGAAAAATCTGAAAAAACAAGGAGTAGGATAACTACCATCCCAGCGTCGCTCCATACAAAAAAGCCTAAATCCCCGTGTGATTTAGGCTTTTCCTTGTCTTTTGTTTTACCATTTGTATCTATCGCTCATCTGCCGGAAAATGGACACCCGACTGTTTTCGAATTTCTTCCAGCACCCTGGATGTTTCCAACGATCGCTCGAGCGTACAGATATCCGATTCGGTTTTCCCTTGCTTTATCAGCTCAACAAAAGCTTCTGCTTCATAAAACATTCCATTTTCCACTTGCGGTCTGCTGACGTCCTCGTTCGTGCCGTCTTTATACTTGATTTCCACACGCGTAGGTGTGTTGATATTATCCACCAGTATACTACCTTTCTCTCCCTGGATTTCAGAAGGGAGATAGGAATCAGCTATTTTGGAGTACATCACCGCTCCATTGAATTCCGGGTAGTCAAAAATGGCGCTGCCTTGCCCATCAACGCCGGACTCCAACATCAGACTGCTAGCCGTTACACGTTCCGGACCACCAAACAGCGTAACCATCGGATAGATGCAATACACGCCGATATCCATTAACGAGCCGTTGGAAAAAGCCGGGTTGAATGCATTGAGCACGGTCCCTTCCTTATAGGCATCATAACGCGAAGAGTATTGGCAGTAGCTGGCAAAGTAACGGCGGACTGGTCCGATTTTCTCCAGATTATCCTGCACTGTTTGAAAATTAGGGAGGAAAACAGTCTTCAACGCTTCCATCAATAAAACGCCGTTCCGTTTTGCCGTTTCGATCATCCGTTCTACCTCACGACTGTTAGAAGCAATCGACTTTTCCACCATCACGTGCTTCCCATGTTCCATACACGCTATCGCCTGTTCAGCGTGCAGCGAATTGGGACTGGCAATATAGACAGCATCGAAAGTATCGCTGGACGCGAACGCTTGTAAATCTGTGTAGGTATGTTCGGCTTTGTGCTTTAGCGCGAATGTACGTGCTTTTTCCTCTGTCCTTGAATAAACTGCTGTCAATTGGAAATCTTCCACTTGTGCAGCGCCATCAAGGAATTTTTCCGTGATCCAATTAGTACCGATTATCCCGAATTTGACCATGTTATGACCCCCAAGACTTCTTATTCTTCAAAACAAACGCCGGTCCACGTTATCGCAGACCCGGCGCCTTATTACCTTTCCTCTTCATCCTTATCGTTTTGCTCCAGCCGATCGAGGACCATCGAATAAGCGTCGTTCCCGTAATTTAGGCAGCGCTTTACACGGGAAATGGTTGTCGTCGAAGCATTCGATTCTTCGACAATCACCCCGTACGTGTCCCCTTCACGGAGCATTTTTGCTACCAACAATCTTTGTGCCAGTGCCTGAATCTCACTGATTGTAGCGATATCGTCGAAAAAACGATAGCATTCTTCCCGATCCTCCAGGCTGAGAATGGCATCGAACAATCGATCGAGCTGCTCGCCCCGTAGTTTATCTATTTGCATTTTCCTACACTCCTTGTAAGAGGTTGTCCAATACGTTTCCTAGTTGATGGTGACAGTCTCTTCCAGGCTTTGTCTGTCCGGCACTACATTGACCCAGGTTATGCCCGGAACCAGTCTTACTGGTTCTCCGTCTTTCACCGGAAGGATTTCCCCATCGATGTTTGCCCATTGGACTTCCTGTACTATACCTTTTTGAAGCAAGTACGCCTTGCCTCCGGACTCCATGTCCACTTCACGCCTGCCGGCATCGTCGATGACTTCATGATGAGTCGCCATGATCAAGACGTTATCTAATTGTACCGCTTCATCGGAGTCCAGTTCAACTGTCTGGCTATCTCCATTATACCGCAAATATTTTTCCAGTTTCTCATCATAGACATAACGTACTGGGGTATCATTGTAAGAAAACGAAACTTCGGAGGCACTATCCCCGGAAATAGCGGCTGTTTCCTCCTCGTTCAAAAACGGTAACGGCTCATATTCTGCCTGCATCTCATAGCCTTTTTCCTCGGCGACCTCTTTCACGGCGTCAAACTGCAAATAGGAATTATGGGGTGCCACCCGGTCCTGTGACCGCTTGAACAAATGACCGTCATTATCATAGTACGCCCCGTTCAAGTGATCGGCGGCTCCGTTTTTCAGCATGTCTTCGATAAAGTTGGCAGCCCCGTGATACACATAAAGAGCGTCATAGTCATCCGCCAGATTGAAATAATACGGCCGGGCACTTCTCACCGGCCCGACTACTTCCGGCTGTTCACTGTGGAATAATGCCATGAATCTCGTAATTCTTCCTTCAGCCAAAATCTCAAAAACAATATCCGCTTTCGTCAAGCCGGACTGCGGCCTTGCCTTCTGGTGGTTGTTGACCATAACAGCAACAATCCGGTTATCGACTGGATCGTTTGTGCCAATTCCGGTTAACGGATAGACATTTTCATACGCTGGTTCTTCGGGTTCTTCCGGCTCGCCAACCGGTTCCTCCTGTTCCTGATCATCTGGTTCCGATTCAGGCTCCTGTGCCTGCTCGTCCTTCGAGCAGGCCGCTGCCAGCACGAAAATCAGCAGCAAACCGAGAGCCAGTTTCACCCATTTATTTCGCATTTCCCCACACACCTTTGTCTGTTTTCTCTCTCTATTTTGTTTTAACCTCTATTTTACCGCATGATTGCCGGAAAAAGAACCTCCTTCTTTTTCACATCGATGATTCCTTTCGGGGTTATCCGGATAAACGGCAAATGGGTCGATGATAAAAACAGCAGATTATATACCGGATCATTGTACCGATAGCCAAATGCTTTCAGGATTGATTTCAGCTCTCTTTCTTTCTCAATCAGTTCTTCCATTTTCCCGGAAAACATCATACCCGCCAAAGGCAGCGGCATCTCGTAAATGATTTCGCCTTGGTGAGCCATGACGATTCCGCCGCCGATTTCTTTCATATGCCGGAATGCCAGCATCAAATCCTGTTTGTTCTTTCCGATCAATACGATATCCCCTGTGTTGGAATAAGAGCTGACCATACCCCCAAGCTTGTTGGTAAACCCTTTGATCACCGTATTGACTCGCCATTTCCCTTCGCGGCTTGCCAGCATTAGAAATGCTTCATCATATTTTTCCTCGATTTCGTCCACGGTGACATCCAGTGTCAGGGCAACCGGTTTGATGATGACATCATTGACCATCTCCAAGCCGATAGGAATGGAAAATTGCAAATCGCCATCTTCCAAGTCCCAGTCCAGCTCCAGCGGTCCGATTCCATACTCCTTCCAATCAATGGAACGCTCAAGTGATACCTGACTGCCATTCCGTTTCATCCACTGGCCTTTTGCAATCACCGAGACAGGGTCTGGATTGTCCTTCGCTTCGAGCAGATTGATATGTGCTACCTGCCCCGGTGCGATGCTCCCCAGTCTGTCTCGCATATTGAAGTGCTTGGCGGCATTGTAACTGGCCATCATATAGGCATCTTCGACAGGGACCCCTTGTTCCAATGCTATGCGGATACACTGGTTCATCATGCCTTTTTCATAAAATGAAGGGGTTGATCCATCCGTGGTCATCGTAAGCTGGTCAAACTGATCCACGCCCAGCTGTTGGATTTCTTCCAGAATCTTCGGTAAATCCGGTCGAATCGAGGAATACCGCAACCCTGCCTGATAACCGGATTGCAGGCGTTCCACTACATCCTGGCCGGTCATGGCTTCATGATCGGCACTAGCGCCGAGCAGTTTCATTTTAATCAATGTGTGTTCCGAAGCGCCCGGGAAGTGGCCTTCGATTGGTTTTCCCAGTCGTTTCGATTCCTGCATCCAGTATAAAATCCGGTCATCGTCTTCCAGCACCTGCGGCCAGGAAGTCAGTTCCCCTCCCTGAACAACGGCTTCGTGCTCGAGCCAGGAAATGACTTGGGAATTACTGAACACACCCAGCTCATCCTGCAAAGAAGATTGGGGATCGAATCTTGCCCACCAGTACATCGACACGGGCAGATCCATAAAATGATCCAAAAGTGTAAACGCTTTCTTTATTTCTAATAAATATAGCCAAATCAGGTTGTCGTTCATCAATGTTGTCGTACCAGTTTGGGCAACATATTCACTCAGCTGATGCGGATTATATAATTGGAACGGGTGTGCATGCGGCTCTATGTACCCAGGTACAGCATACTTTCCTTCGCAGTCGGTTACTTCTGTGCCATTTGTGTTTTTTGGCAGGCGGTCTCCGACATAAACGATACGGTCTTGATATACCCAAATATTTGCTTTGATCCATTTTTTTAAGAATACATTTAAGTAAACGACATTTTTCAAAAGCAATGTCGGTGCAAGCAGACCGTCGATTACGGAAACATGTTCGCGCAGTTGTTTGTTTCTCCAGCGATAGCGGTGCTCATTCATGGCAAATTCTCCTATTCTCTGATTGTTTTTTCTATCGTAACACAAGGTAGAAATCAAAGATAAGCATTTGGAAGATAATATAACAAAATCTTCATATTTTTACTATTATTCTATTCACGAAAACGTCGATTAATTATGATGATAACTGGTCCTTTACGAAACCGGGCTTTATTCCTATAAGAGGGGGAGCCTTTTAATCCTTAGTCGAAGCCTGAAGCCTAGCTATTCACAGTTGATAGAAACTGCGCATTAACTGTAATGGGAAGTGTCATTGCCTATTCAAAAAGCGTGCTAACCACCGCTTCGGTAGCATACTTCGCTTTCCGCGGGCACGGCTTCAGCTAACTTGGTAAAGAAAACCGCTTTACCAAGTGGATCTTCAGCTCGTGCTGTTCCCGCAGGAGTCTGCGTATGCTACCTGCGCTAAAAAGCATGCTGATTATCGCAAGCGTAGAGAACTTTTCTTTGAGACCCAACAAGCCATCTTAAAAACGGTTGTCAGGAAATATGTACGTCTTTTAATAAAAAACAGTTGGAGTTCCGTCTTTTCTCCTGTACTTGGACTTTCTACTTGTTTTCCTAGCTATGTCTTTTGATAAAACGGTACATGGAGTACCATGAATAAAAAATATCTAGTACACGGGGTTATAAACAGGAAGCTGTTCCTAGCGAAGAAAATACCCGGAGACTCCCGCGGGAGGAAAGGCCTCGGTGAGATCCCGCAGAGCGTCAGCTCGAGGAAGCTCACCAGCCGCCCGCGGAAAGCGCAGGGTATTTTCACAGCGTCGAATTCCAAGTCAACAAAAGTAAGAAGTCAGGAAGACGCATCCAAACCATGTCGTAGTTTATAGGTTTTCCGCAAAGGTAACACATAGAAACATCTTATCTTATTATCGGAAAAATCATCAAGCTTGTTTAGGCATGGAAAAAGGGCAGCTGGTGGCTGCCCTTTTATGCTTTTTCTGTTTTGTCGGCAAAACCGATGTCACGACGATAAAAAAAGTCCTCATTGCCATCAAACCTTTTCAGGAAGGAATAAACTGCCTCCTGTGCAGCCTGCTGATCTTTTTGTAACGAGCCAGCCAGCAGGACGCGGCCGCCTGCAGATACAAATTGATCGCCCTCCTGCTTTGTGCCGGCATGAATCACAAAACAGCCTTCTTCTTCCGCACCATTCAGAGCAGGCAGCGGTTTGGATTTTTCGTATGCGCCAGGATAGCCGGCAGAAGCAACGACTGTTCCGATACATGCTGCTTCCTTCCATGTCAAATGAGGATCTTTTCCTGCCTTCACATCGATGATGACTTGCAGCAAGTCATTTTCCAGCAACGGGAGCACGACCTGGGTTTCCGGATCGCCCATCCGGGCATTGAATTCGATTACTTTGGGACCTTCGGGGGTTTCAATCAAGCCAGCATAAAGCACACCGGAAAACGACCGGTTTTCTGCGGCCATTCCGGCAGCAGCAGGCTTTAAAATATCAGAGATGGCTGATTCGACAACCGCAGCGTCCAATTCCGGGATTGGAGCATAGGCGCCCATCCCGCCGGTATTCGGTCCTCTATCCCCTTCATGGGCCCGTTTATGGTCACGGGCAGGTATCATCGGATAGACCTGGCTGCCGTTTACAAATGCCATCAGGGAAAATTCTTTTCCTTCTAAAAATTCTTCAACGACAATTCTGCTTCCCGCATTTCCAAATTCGTTTTCCATCAGCATATCGTCAACAGCAACCAGAGCCTGTTCCAGCGTCTCGGCCACTACTACTCCTTTGCCGGCTGCAAGTCCGTCTGCTTTGATAACAATCGGGGCTCCTTGATCACGAATATAAGACTTGGCTTGGTCAGCGTCGGTAAAGGTTTGATAAGCAGCAGTCGGAATACCATACTTATCCATGAATCCTTTGGCAAAATCCTTGCTGCCTTCAATGATGGCCGCTTCCTGCGCAGGTCCGAAAATTTGCAGCTGTTCTTTTTCAAACGCGTTGACAATGCCTGCGGCCAGCGGGTTTTCCGGACCGACGATGGTCCAGTCGATGTCCGTCTCTTTCGCAAACGCAGCAAGTTCTTCGATTTGGTCATCCTTTATCGGTACACACTGTGCATCCTGGCAGATCCCGCCGTTTCCCGGTGCGGCATACAACTTATCGACATGCTTGCTTTCCTTGAGCTTTTTTACCATGCTATGTTCCCGTCCGCCACTGCCGATTACTAATACGTTCATCAAATCCCTCCTCTGTACTGCTCTGAATCAAAAGCAGCGGAACCTCATTTTTCAGGTCCCGCTTTCTCCGTCCTGTTAATGCTTGAAATGCCTCATGCCAGTGAAGACCATGGCGATTCCATGTTCGTCGCAGGCTTTGATGGAATCTTCGTCCCGCTTTGAACCTCCTGGCTGGATAATCGCAGTAATTCCAGCCCTCGCAGCGATCTCTACCGTATCAGGCATCGGGAAAAAGGCATCCGAAGCCATGACAGCTCCTTTAGCCTGTTCCCCAGCTTGTTCAAGTGCGATTTTCGCCGCGCCTACGCGATTCATTTGCCCGGCGCCAACCCCCAATGTCTGGTCTTGATTGGCAACCACGATGGCATTGGACTTCACATGTTTGACTGCTTTCCAGGCAAACAGCAGGTCTTTCATTTCTTGCTCATTTGGCTTTCTGCTTGTCGCCACGGTCAAATCCTGTTCGGTCACTTGGCCGCTATCGACGTCCTGCACCAGCAGACCGCCGGTGACACTGACGACTTTTTGCCCGTTATTGCCGGCAGTCTCCATCGGTATTTTCAATAGACGGATATTTTTCTTCTCCGTCAACAATTCCATTGCCTCGTCTGAGAAGGAAGGGGCTATGACAATTTCCAAAAAAATCTCCTTCAATTGTTCTGCAGTCGCTCTATCCACTTCACGGTTTAAAGCGACAATACCGCCAAAAATCGAAACGGGATCTGCCTGGTAGGCCTTGTGGAAAGCTCCTCCAATTGTTTTTCCAACCCCGATCCCACACGGGTTCATATGCTTGACCGCGACTGCTGTCGGTCCTTCGTATTCCAGGACCATCTCCAATGCTGCATTGGCGTCCTGAATGTTATTGTAGGAAAGCTCCTTGCCATGCAGCTGTTCTGCGTTGGCAATCGAGGCGCTCTTTCCATTCGGCTGTTTATAAAAAGCTGCACTTTGGTGAGGGTTCTCCCCATAGCGCAACGATTGTACTTTTTCATATGTAACGGTGTAAGTTTCCGGAGCGGTCTCCTCTGTAATTTCGGAAAAATACCCGGCAATCATGGCATCATAATTGGCAGTATGACGGAAGACCTTGGCCGCTAACTGTTTACGGTCATCCACTTGCAGTCCGCCATGTTCCAGCTTTTCCAACACCTGCTGATAATCATCAGGGTCGACTACCACTGTGACATCCCGGAAATTTTTCGCCGCTGCCCGAAGCATGGTCGGACCGCCGATATCGATGTTTTCAATTGCAGTCGCTTCGGTGACCTCGGGTTGATCAATCGTTTGTTTAAATGGATAAAGATTGACCACTACGATATCGATTGGATCGATTCCCCGCTCCTCCAGCTGCTTCAGATGTCCGTCTTCATCGCGTTTTGCCAGCAACCCGCCGTGAATATTCGGGTGCAGCGTTTTGACCCGGCCGTCCAGAATTTCATCGAATTTGGTTACATCTGAAACCGGAACAGCCGAAAGTCCAGCTTCCTGCAGGGTCCTCAAGGTTCCTCCCGTAGATACCAGCTCATAGCCCAGCCGGTCCAGCCCTTTCGCAAAATCAACTACATTGCTTTTATCTGACACACTTAATAATGCGCGCTTCTTCATGATTTAATCTCCTCTCTCTTTTCCGTCTGAATGAGTGCTTGAATCGTCTTGGGA
Organism: Sediminibacillus dalangtanensis; assembly: GCF_017792025.1. Lineage (NCBI taxonomy): Bacteria > Bacillati > Bacillota > Bacilli > Caryophanales > Bacillaceae > Sediminibacillus > Sediminibacillus dalangtanensis. The sequence goes on along the minus strand of NZ_CP046956.1, from coordinate 406,952 downwards.
AAAAGCCGGTGTTCGATTTCCTGGATGTTTGCCTGCAAGGTGTCCTGATCATCCTCGGGCTGGATCCTGATAACTTCCTGATCGATGATTGTCCCTGTGTCCATCCCTTCGTCGACAAAATGGACCGTTACCCCGGTCACCTTGACCCCTGCGGAAAGCGCCTGTCCGATTGCATCCTTACCAGGAAAGGCAGGTAGCAAAGAGGGATGAATGTTGACGATACGCCCTTCGAAAGGGTCGAGCAGCGTATCGCCGACCAGCCGCATATAACCGGCCAAAATCAACCATTCCGCCTGGCAATGATTCAGTTCTTGCAATATATCCCGTTCATAATCCACTTTTGATGGATAGTTTTTAGCTTGAAAAACAAATACGGGAATTTGACGGTCCCTGGCTTTTCCGATAACCTTAGCCTCAGAATTATCACAAACCAACAAAACGATTTCCGCATCCAATCTCCCCTGGTCGATTGCATCTGCTATTGCCACAAAGTTGCTGCCGGTTCCGGAAGCAAATACAGCCAGCCGCTGTTTCTCATGCATGACGAAGGTTCACTCCCTGCTCAGTGGTCACTTTCCCGATATGAAAAGCCGTTTCTCCTTGTTGTTCCAGCAGGGAGATGGCAGCTGCAGCTTCTTTTTCCGGAACGATTACTGCCATTCCGATTCCCATGTTGAATACGCCGAGCATGTCTTGAAACGCAAGACCGCTATGTTTTTGCAGTACCTCATATACCGGCGGAACCTCCCACGATCCGGTATCAATGGTCACACCTAGATGTTCCGGGTACGCGCGCGGAAGATTTTCATAAAAACCGCCGCCGGTTATATGAGAAATCCCTTTTACCGTGAACTGACCGCGAAGGGACTGGACAGCCTTCGCATAAATCTTCGTCGGCGCCAGTAAAGTTTCACCCAAGGTTTGATGCAACGGTTCGTAGACTTTGTTCAAGTCGAGTTGATACTCCTCGATGATTTTTCGTACGAGAGAAAAGCCATTGGAATGGACGCCGCTCGATGCAATCCCGATAACCGCATCCCCTGGCTCGATTTCGCTGCCGGTGATGATTTTGCTTTTTTCAGCGATGCCCACGACAAATCCGCCTAAATCGTACTCACCGTGTTGATACATCCCCGGCATCTCCGCTGTTTCTCCGCCTATCAACGCACAGCCGCCTTCCACACAGCCTTCCGAGATCCCTTTTACAATTTGCTCGATTTTTTCCGGTTCATTTTTGCTGCATGCGATATAATCCAGGAAAAACAACGGATCTGCACCTTGCGCGACAATGTCGTTGACACACATGGCTACAAGATCGATCCCTACGCTGTCGTGCTTATTCATTTCAAAAGCCAGCTTCAGTTTGGTCCCGACTCCATCCGTCCCTGAAACAAGGACAGGCTCCTGGTAAGAAAATGAACCGAGTTCGAACAATCCGGCAAAGGCGCCGACACCGCCGATCACTTCTTTTCGGTCGGTTTTGGCAATATGTTTTTTCATTAACTCTACCGCGCGGTAACCAGCTTCTACATCCACGCCTGCTTGCTTATAAGCTTCACTCATATGAACGCTCCTTTTCTGTAACCAGGCCTGGCTGCTACGCCTTTGTGGCCGGAAGTGCTGTTTCAGGATATATTTCAGTAGGATAGTTCCCGGTGAAACAGGCGTTGCAGATACCGTGTTCTGCTGAATCATCACCAGCTACTATCGCATTTTCCAATCCTTCTGTCGTTAGATAGGAGAGACTGTCGGCACCGATCAGGTCTCTGATTTCTTCAACGCTATGGTTGGAGGCAATTAATTCGCCCTTTGTCGAGGTGTCAATGCCGTAGTAGCAAGGATTCTCGATCGGAGGGGAAGCAATCCGGACATGGACCTCTGTTGCGCCGGCTTCCTTCAGCATTCGGACAATCCGTTTGCTCGTCGTGCCGCGAACAATCGAGTCATCGACCATGACTACCCGTTTGCCGTCTACGATTCCCCTTACCGCGGAAAGTTTCATTTTGACACCCTGCTCCCGCAGCTCTTGTGAGGGCTGGATGAACGTCCTGCCGACATAGCGGTTTTTGATCAGTCCGAGTTCATACGGAATGCCGGATGCTTCCGAATAACCGATTGCGGCTGAAATGCTGGAATCAGGAACACCGGTCACAACGTCAGCCTCGACCGGCGCTTCCTTGGCCAGCTCTTTGCCCATCGTTTTCCGTGAAGCATGGACGTTTTTTCCGTTCAAATCACTGTCCGGACGGGAAAAGTAAACATATTCCATCGAACAAAGCGTCCGGTTTAGCGGGGAAGCGAATGTGCGGGAGCTCACTCCATGTTCGTCAATAATCAACAATTCTCCCGGCTTTACCTCCCGTAAGTAAGAAGCACCGATCACATCAAAGGCGCAGGTTTCGGATGAAACGACATAAGCACCTCCAAGCATGCCTAATGACAACGGGCGTAAGCCGCGCGGATCCAAAGCTACGTACAGCTTGTTCTCGGTCAGGATGGAAAAGGCATAGGCTCCCTTGATCATACTGAGCGCCTGAATAATCGCTTCCTCCATCTGCAGATGCCCGCTCCGCTTGATTAAATGAGCCAGCACTTCGGTATCAGAAGTCGTTTGCAGAATGCTTCCTTGTGCTTCGAGCTGATGCTTCAAGGCATACGCGTTGACCAGATTGCCATTGTGGGCAAGTGCCATGCTTTCCTTTTGCGACCGGAAAACGAGCGGCTGAACGTTTTCGTAACCGCCACCCCCCTGCGTCGCATAGCGGACATGGCCCAGAGCCGCGTTCCCTCTCAGCCGGGAAAACTCGTCTTGTTGGAACACGTCATTGATCAAACCGTTTCCTTTATGAAGATGCAGGGATTCCCCATCACTGGTTACAATCCCCGCTCCTTCCTGGCCTCTGTGCTGCAATGCGTGCAGTCCGTAGTAGGCAACCTCTGCCGCCTTTTCGTGCCCCCAAATGCCAAATACGCCGCACTCTTCATTTAAGCCTTTGATTTCAGCAAGCATGGTATGGCCCCTTTCCAAAGTGCTTTCAGGTCTTCTGCCGCCTGATCGATTCTTGTTTCGCCATTAATCCGGATACGAAACTGCCCATCGTCTGTGACAGCACCGATTTGAATGGCATCTTCCACCGTCTGTTCAAACACCTGTTGATTGTTCGGACTAACAGATACGAGGAAACGGGACTGGGTTTCGCTGAACAATTCGGTTACAGCGTCTCCTTCCAACTGTACATCCAGACCGATCCGACCGGCGAAACAACTCTCCGCCAACGCCACTGCAAGACCTCCTTCCGCCAGGTCATGGGCAGAAACGACGGTGCCAGCCTGAATCGCCTCCAATAATTGATTTTGCCGTTTCGTTTCCAACTCCAAATCAATTGCAGGGGCTTTGCCGAAGTAAGTATTTTCCAGGACATTTTGCAGTTCGCTTCCGCCAAACTCCGCTTTCGCTTCACCGATTACGTAAATCGCGTCTCCCGCTTTCTGGAAGAAAGATGGCGTCACATGATTCAGTGAGTCCAATAAGCCGACCATTCCGACAACAGGGGTCGGAAAAATTGCCTGGCCATTCGTCTCATTATACAGGGATACATTGCCGCTAATAACCGGAGTGTTCAAAACAAGACTGGCTGCACTCATGCCATCGACACTCTTTTCCATCTGCCAGAAGTTCTCCGGTTTGTCCGGATTTCCGAAGTTGAGCCCGTCGGTCAAGGCGAGCGGTTTTCCACCTGAGCAGACGATATTTCGCGCTGCTTCTGCCACTGCGATTTTCCCGCCGGTTTCCGGATCCAAATAGATGTAGCGGGAATTGCAATCTGTGGTAATGGCGAGCGCCTTGTCCGTCCCTTTCACTCTGATCACCGCTGCATCGGAGCCTGGTGTCACGACGGTATTTGTCTGCACCATTGAATCGTACTGATCATACACCCATTCCTTACTAGCGATGGTCGGCTGCTGCAACAGCGCCTTGAGCGTTTCGGTATAGTTCTGGATACCTTCAGGGTAATAATCGACTTGTTGATACGCTTTAAAGTAAGCAGGTACTCTGGAAGGTTTATGATAAACTGGCGCATCCTCCGCAAGGGAGTCGACCGGGATATCGGTAACCACCTCGCCTTTGTGCAGCAAGCGGAATTGTTTATCGTCCGTCACCTGTCCGACTGCAACGGCTTCAAGCCCATACTTTTGAAAAATATCGATGATTTCCTGTTCTTCGCCTTTCTTTACTACCATCAGCATCCGTTCCTGCGATTCAGACAGCATCAGTTCATATGGGGTCATCTCCAATTCCCGCTGGGGTACCAAATCAAGGTTCATTTCCATCCCCATCCCTGCTTTGCTGGCCATTTCACTGGCGGATGAAGTCAATCCGGCTGCTCCCATATCCTGCATGCCGACCAATGATTCACAATGGATCGCTTCCAGACAGGCTTCGATCAGCAGTTTTTCCATGAATGGATCACCGACCTGAACTGAAGGACGCTTACTTTCGGATTCTTCCGACAAATCTTCCGATGCAAAAGTGGCGCCATGTATGCCGTCCCGTCCTGTTGGCGCACCTGCATACAGGACGGTATTGCCGCTTCCGGCCGCAATTCCTTTTTGAATATCCTTCTGGTCGATTAATCCGACACACATCGCATTGACGAGCGGATTTCCTTCATAACAATTGTCAAACTGTACTTCTCCACCAACTGTCGGCACGCCGACACAGTTGCCATATCCAGCTATTCCGTTGACAACCTCTTCAAACAAATACTTGACACGTTCAGAAGCAAGGCTGCCGAAACGGAGCGAGTTGAGCAAGGCGACTGGCCGTGCTCCCATGGAAAAAACATCGCGGATGATGCCGCCGACACCGGTGGCTGCTCCCTGGTAAGGCTCGACAGCTGATGGGTGATTGTGACTCTCGATTTTGAACACAGCCGCCTGACCATCGCCGATATCGACGATTCCTGCTCCTTCCCCTGGTCCCTGCAATACATGAGGAGCCTTCGTCGGGAATTTTTTCAGCAGCGGCTTCGAGGTTTTGTAGCTGCAGTGTTCCGACCACATGACCGAAAATATGCCTGTCTCGGTGAAATTAGGCCGTCGTTTCAACACCTTTTTGATGTGCTGGTATTCCGCATCGGTGAGTCCCATCTCTCTATAGAGCAAATCCTTTTCAACCACTTCCGGGCTTATCTCAGACGCCTGCAACATATGCTTCCCTCCAATGGTTTACGACCGATTTAAATAGCTTCAGGCCATCAGCACTTCCCAGCACCGCTTCTGTTGCACGTTCGGGGTGGGGCATCATACCGAGCACATTTCCTTGTTTGTTGATGATTCCGGCTATGTCCCCGACAGAACCATTCGGATTGTCACCATAGCGGAAAACGATTTGCCGGTTCGCCTCCAAGTCGGCGAGTACTTCCTTGTCACAGAAATAATTGCCTTCCCCGTGGGCAATCGGAAGGGATATCGTCTCCTTTTCCTCATAGGAAGATGTGAACTGGGTTTGATTGTTTTCCACCACCAACTCTTCCTGGTGGCACATGAATTTCAGCTTTTTGTTCCGCAGCATGGCACCGGGTAAAAGCCCGGATTCCAGCAGCACTTGAAATCCGTTGCAAACCCCTAAAATCGGCATCCCCTCGGAAGCCTTTTGTTTGATTTGACTGACGATATTGGACATCGCCGCAATCGCACCGGACCGTAAGTAATCTCCATAAGAGAATCCCCCGGGCAGTAAGATGGCATCAAATCCGGACAAATCGGCATCCTCGTACCAAACGAGTTCCGCTTCTTCGCCGAGTGAGTCCTGCACCGCATGATACATGTCTCTGTCACAGTTCGAGCCTGGGAAAACAATCACCGCAAATTTCACTGGACAGTTCCCTCCTCGATCGTGTACTGATAATCTTCAATAACTGGATTGGCAAGCAATTTGGCACACATTTCCTCGATTTGCCGATCGATATCCTCCTGGGAATCGAGTTGCAGTTCCATGTATTTTCCAACCCTTGCACCCTTTACCTCCGGGAAACCCAACTTGTTCAACGATTCCTGAACTGCTTTTCCTTGTGGATCCAAAACACCATGCTTCAAAGTAATAAAGATTTTCACTGTATTCATACTACCGCCTCCAGTCGTTGAAGAATCGCATCATATACTTGCAAAAGGTCGCCCAAATCTTCCCGGAATACATCCTTATCCATCTTAGCGCCGCTGTCTTTATCCCAAAGCCGGCATGTATCCGGTGAGACCTCGTCAGATAAAATGATGTCGCCGTCGGTATTTCTGCCAAACTCCAGCTTGAAATCCGCCAGTGTCAGATTAATAGATTCAAAGAATGTCTGCAGATGCTGATTCACTTCCAATGCCATTACTTTGATCGATTCCAGTTCTTCTGGTTGTACATCCGCAAGAAGCAAAGCGTGCTCGTCATTGATCAGCGGATCCCCTAGTTCATCCTTTTTATAAAACAACTCTACCAACGGAGGTGTAAACACCGTCTTTTCTTCAATGCCGAGCCGGCGGGTGATGCTGCCGGCTGCAAGGTTCCGTACGACAACTTCGACCGGAATGATGTCTGTCTTTACCACGAGCTGTTCTGTATCGTTCAGGCTCCGTACAAAATGGCTTGCCACACCTTTGTCACGCAAATATGCAAAAACCTTTGCCGATATCAAATTGTTGTACTTGCCTTTTCCTGAAAAAACCGCCTTTTTCTCGCCGTTAAAGGCGGTCGCATCATTTTTATACGATAGTACCAATTGATCGAGTTTGTCCTCTGCTTGAAATACTTGCTTTGCTTTGCCTTCATACAATAGCTCGCCCTTCAATTGCTTCACCCCATCCATTCCTTTTTGGTTGTCTGGATTACAGCTTTCAGCGCCTGCACAGCTTTAAAGTCCGATACGTTCAAAAATGCCGTCCACATTTTTCAAATGATACGTGTAATCGAAACAATCGGCGATTTCCCCTTCATTCAACAAGCTGGTGATTTTCGATTCCTGTTCCACCAGGCTGCGGAATGGAATGCCTTCTTCCCATGCCTTCATCGCATTGGGCTGGACCAGATCATACGCTTCCTCACGGCTCATACCTTTGTCGATCAATGCAAGCAGCACCCTTTGAGAAAAAATCACGCCATAGGTTTTATCGATGTTGGCTTTCATGTTTTCCGGGAATACTGTCAGGTTTTTAACTATGTTCGCGAAACGGTTCAGCATATAATTCAAAGCAATTGTGGCATCGGGAAGGATGATCCGTTCTGCTGATGAATGCGAAATATCCCGTTCATGCCAAAGGGCAACGTTCTCGTATGCTGTCACCATATGCCCGCGCAGCACACGGGCCATGCCAGTCATGTTTTCCGAACCGATCGGATTACGCTTATGCGGCATAGCCGAGGAACCCTTTTGCCCCTTTGCGAAAAATTCCTCGACCTCGCGCGTTTCGGTTTTTTGCAGATTGCGGATTTCTACTGCGAACTTCTCAATCGACGTGGCTACCAACGATAGCGTTGATACATAATGCGCATGCCGGTCGCGCTGCAAGGTCTGCGTTGATACAGGTGCCGGTGTAAGTCCCAGTTTTTCACAAACGTATTTTTCCACAAACGGATCGATATTGGCATAAGTACCGACTGCACCGGAAAGCTTTCCAGTCTCGATCGTTTTCGCCGCAGCATCAAATCGTTCCAAATTCCGTTTCATCTCTTCATGCCAAAGTGCCATTTTTAAACCGAATGTTGTCGGTTCAGCATGGACGCCATGTGTCCGTCCCATCATGACTGTATGTTTATGTTCCTGGGCTTTGACTGCCAGAATATCGATAAACCTTTGAATATCACTGCGCAAAATGTCATTGGCCTGTTTCAGCAAATAAGATAATGCCGTATCGACAACGTCGGTTGATGTCAGACCGTAATGGACCCACTTCCGTTCTTCCCCCAGCGATTCGGATACCGCTCTTGTAAAGGCAACCACGTCATGGCGTGTTTCCTGTTCGATTTCCAAAATCCTGTCGACATCAAAGGAAGCTTTCGCCCTTAACTTTTCCACATCCTGTTTCGGAATGACACCAAGTTCACTCCAAGCTTCACAGGCGAGAACCTCCACTTCCAGCCATGCCTTGTATTTATTTTCATCGGTCCAAATTGCTCCCATTTCTTCTCTTGTATATCGATTAATCATACGTTACCTCCTGAATATTCACGAACCAGTGATCGGCTATTATGTTTAGTATTCATCAAATCCTGAAAACTACTGATGGATCACCGTTTCTTCCTCTAATTTGTTTACTATGTCTGCCAGATGCGGGCCGACAAACGTGATGTGACCCATTTTCCGGTTCGGCTTGACACCTTTTTTACCGTAAATATGCAAATGCCCCTCAGCAAAGGAGTCAATATTGTCGAGACAGGCTGTCATTTCATCGCCAAGCAAGTTCATCATGACCGCTGCTCCGTGAAAACACACTGGCACGAGTGGCAAACCGCAAACTGCACGGACATGCTGTTCAAACTGTGACACGTTGCATGCTTCGATGGTATAGTGACCCGAGTTATGCGGTCTCGGGGCCATTTCATTAATCAGCACCCGCTCACCGGCAACGAACATTTCGATTGCAAAGGTGCCGACAACGGCAAGACTTTCAGCTACGGTTTTTGCAGCAGCCAGCGCCTTATCCCGTACAGACTCTGAAACAGCCGCCGGGGCGATTGTTTTATGGAGAATATGGTTTTTATGCTCGTTTTCCGCTACAGGAAAAAAGGTAATATCCCCAGCCGCCGAACGAGTGAAAACGACCGAGATTTCTTTCTCGAAAGGAATCCATTCTTCCAAGATGCAACGGCCGCTATCCAAGATGAACTGCCCGGCCTCTGCCAGATCCTCTTCCGACTTGGCGATCATCTGGCCTTTGCCGTCATAACCGCCGCGGCAGGTTTTCAGTACGAAAGGCAAACCGACTTTTGCCACGGCTTCCTTCAACTGCTGCTCCTCTTCGATTATCGCAAAAGCAGGCACCGACAGGCCGCTTTCCACCAGACGGCGTTTTTCCGTTTCACGATCCTGTGTTACTTGCAGCAGCTCCGCCCCCTGGGGAAGCACCTCTTCCTTTTCCAGGTAGCGCGCAGCATCTAAATCTACATTTTCAAATTCGTATGTCACCACGTCACTGACTTCTGCCAATTGCTTGATGGCTTCCATATCGTCATATGCTGCGACGATATGACGATCGCTCACCTGAGCGGCAGGACAATCAGGCGTAGGATCCAGTACGGCGATCCGGTATCCCATGTGTTTGGCTGTTGTTGCCATCATTCTTCCCAGCTGGCCGCCCCCCAAAATTCCGATCGTGCTGCCAGGTAAAACGCTACTTGTCTGCAAGCTGATCCCTCATTTCTGCAACTTTTTTTCGTTGTGCTGCTTGATAAGCCTCCAGTCTGCTGGCTGTCTGGTCATCAAAAGCCCCGATCATTTGCGCGGCAAGCAGTCCGGCATTTTTAGCGCCTGCCTTGCCGATTGCCACGGTGGCGACTGGCACACCGCCAGGCATTTGCACGATAGACAACAGGGAGTCCATGCCGTCTAACGATTTCGATTGTACTGGAACGCCAATGACTGGCAGGGTGGTTTTTGCGGCTACCATGCCAGGCAGATGAGCGGCACCGCCGGCACCGGCAATGATGACTTTCAAGCCTTTTTCCTTCGCCGATTCGGCGTAGGCGAACATGTCATCCGGCGTCCGATGGGCCGAGATAACCTGTTTCTCATAGCTGATTTCCAGTTCTTCCAGCATGCTGCAGGTATGCTCCATCGTCTCCCAGTCCGAAATACTTCCCATGATAACCCCAACTAGTGCCATAGCAGACTCTCCCCATTTCTTCTTTATTATGTATCGCCGGCTCCTTAGCGAATGTAAAAATGAAAATGCCCATTCATCTCCTCCTCGTTTTCATGAGAGAAGATGAATGGGCACACGTCTACCGTATATATGCATCCATAGAACCACCGCCATACTGCGTATGCGGGGTTACATCCTCCCTCATAGTCCGTCATTTACGGTGACGGGTAGAGACTATTGGGCCCTATTCCCAAAATTATATGAGGTATGGTAAATTCAGCTGATTATGCTTTACGCGGCACGAAAGTCCGCCCTTGTTTGCGAATGCATTTCTATGATAACAAGCTTTACAAAAATGGTCAACAAAAATCGAACAATCCTTCTTCAATTAAATTTATCGTTCGTGTTTGACAGGGACAGCTTCAAATATAATCGTTCGATCTACCGGCTGATAGCTGGTTTCTCCTTTCTCATTGACCTCTTCGAAAATGGGTTCCTCTGTCCTCCTGATTGGGGTGTACCCTTCTTTTGCAATCCGATCCAGGCACTGATCGATGGTCTCGCCCTCCAATATTTCAAACTTTCGTTTACTGTTCGTTTTGCCGGATGGCTTCCTGCTGCTCTTGCTCTTCTTTTTTGCCACTTTTGATCCGTCCCCTCCTAACTTGTTTCACCCAGAATCCGCCATAGATCTGCTTCGGTTCGTATGCGATGATAAAAGCTTTGGAATCGATCAAACGAATCGTTTCGTAAAGCTGGAGTTCGTACTTGCGCGGGGTCAAAATTTGCATGGCGAGCCGGTCGCCGTCCATGCCGTAAGCATACCAGCTGGTGACACCGTACCCTTTGTCGCGCAGCTGCTTCGTAAATTCGATTTCCGGATCGGATGAGATGACGTTGACAGTTATATAGCCTAATGCGAGTTTCTCTTCGATCATCGAACCGACGACAACACCGATGCCAAAACCAAGTGCATAGGCGATGATATTTTCGATTTGATCCAGGTTGTCGAGTACCAGACCGAGCCCTAATACGTAAATGGTGATTTCAAACATGCTGACGATGGCTGCGATATATCTTCTGCCCTTCAGGGTCAGAATCATGCGGATGGTGGAAAAAGAAACGTAAACAATATTGATAATCAAAATGATGGATACCATGATGATCGCATTATCGAGCATTTAATTCCTCCTAAACATTACTCCGAAAGCACGGGACATTCACCCATCTTTGTTTCATGCATACAATATATCGCATTTTAATTGGCTAAAACAACTAAAAAAGGGGGAAACGCTGTGGATCCATTCAAAAACATGGGGGATTGGAAGCGGAATATGGATAACTTTTTCGGCGATAGCTTTTGGAACGAGTTTGAAGGTGTATTGAAACCGCCCCTGCCACAGGTGAATTTGTATCAGAAGGAAAAAGAAATTGTCTGTATCGTAAACCTTCCGGGAGTCAGCAATTTGAAAAACATCGATATTTTTGTTCATCATGCCACCTTGGAAATCCGGGGCAGCATCGACATGAAGGAAGCGGAAGGGCAGGTCGTCCGTGAAGAGATCCTGCACGGCAATTTTGAACGAAAAATCGACTTACCCTTTCCTGTACGCCGGGAAAAAGTGGACGCTTCCTATCAACGCGGCTTGCTGGTGATCCGGCTGCATCGTTTGATGAAAAACGACGACAAGAAAACTCGTTTAGAGATTGTCGACATGGAGGATTAGTAGGATGGATGCAAGAAAGGAGTGTTTTCGAGTAAAGCAATACCTTTGTGTTGTTTCCATCATTCCCCTTCCTTGTTTGGCATGAGTGCTAATGCAACCCTAGGAAAATATGAAGATTAGCACTTGGGCAAAAGTCACAGCGGCCAAAGCAAAAACCGAACGATAATTCGAATTTTACATATTCGAATTCGCTCGGTCTTTCATTGCCGATTTCATATAAACTGCGAACTAAATGGTTCCTTTCCGTCCTTGATTAGAAAATGTGTAGTCAGACGCTGCGGAATTACCCTGCGCTTTCCGCGGGCGGCTGGTGAGCTTCCTCGAGCTAACGCTCTCCGGGATCTCACCGATGCCTTTTCTCCCGCTGGAGTCTCCGGGTATTTCCTCCGCTAGAACAGCATCCTGTTTATAAACGAGTGTACTAGACATTTTTTCCTTGATTCACTTGGTACTACAAGAAACGTCTTATCAAAAGACATAGCTAGGAAAACAAGCAGAAAGTCCAAGAGAACCGAGAAAAGACGGAACCCTCAACTGTTTTTTTATGAAGAGAAGTACATGCTTCCTGACAAGCGTTTTTAAGATGTCTTTTTGGGTCTCAAGGGAAAAGGTTTCTACGCTTACGATAATCAGCATACTTCTTAGCGCAGGTAGCATACGCAGACTCCAGCGGGAAAAGCGCGAGCTGAAGATCCACTTGGTAAAGGGCTTTTCTTTACCAAGTTAGCTGAAGCCGTGCCCGCGGAAAGCGTAGTATGCTACCGAAGCGTTGGTTAAAACTCTTATTGAATAGGCATAGCACTTCCTATTACAATTACTGCGCAGTTTCTATCCATTGCGTAATCAATCAATTGTTGAGATTTTGTTGCTGTTTAGTGATTTATATTATCTTCCATCCATTTTTCATCAGCTTAAGAAAATAAAATACAAGATGAATATCACAAACAATAGATACATAACCGGATTGATTTCTTTTGCTTTCCCTTTTACGAGCATCGTGATTGGGTAAAAGACAAAACCGATGGCAATTCCGGTAGCGATGCTGTAAGTCAGCGGCATCATGATGATCGTAAGAAACGCCGGCACGGCAATTTCAAAGCTGCCCCATTCGATGTCCCTCAATGTGGAGCACATCAGGACACCAACGATAATTAAAGCGGGTGCGGTCACCGCAGAAGTCACGATACTCAAAAGTGGTGAAAAGAAAAGTGCAAGCAAAAAGAAGGCAGCCGTAACCACGGACGTGAAACCTGTTTTTCCTCCTGCACTTACGCCGGTTGTCGACTCGACATAAGAAGTCGTCGTCGATGTGCCAAGCGTGGCTCCGACAACGGTTGCGGCGGAGTCCGAGAACAATGCTTTTCCTGCACGCGGCAATTTGTTGTCCTTCATAAGACCTGCTTTGGTCGCAACAGCCACCAGTGTTCCAGCCGTATCAAAAAAGTCTACGAACAAAAACGTCAGGATGACGACAAGCATCTGGATCGTAAAGATATCCCCAAAATGGGCGAAAGCCTGTCCAAAGGTCGGCGCAAGGCTTGGAGCCGGTCCGACGATGTCGCCTGCGCTTGATGGCGGATCAATCAATCCGACAATCATACCAGCAATTGCGGTGATGATCATTCCGTAAAATACGCCGCCTTTCACGTTGGAAGCGAGCAGGATGACCGTTACGACAACTCCGAAAACCGCCAACAACGTGTTCGGATCCGTCAAATCCCCAAGGGCCACCATCGTGTCCGGGTCACCGATGACGATTCCTGAATTTTGAAAGCCGATAAAAGCGATGAACAAGCCAATACCAGCTCCAACCGCCATTTTAAGATTGCCAGGAATAGCATTGATGATTCTTTCCCGCAGTCCCGTCAATGTCAAAACGATAAAAATCAGCCCGGAAGCAAGCACGCCTGCTAAAGCTGTTTCCCACGGAATTCCATACCCAAGGATGACCGTGTATGCAAAGAAGGCATTTAAGCCCATCCCCGGGGCGAGCGCAATCGGATACTTGGCAAACAATCCCATGACCAAGGTTCCCACAGCTGCTGCCAGCGCGGTGGCGGTAAATACGGCTCCCTGGTCGATTCGCGTCACGCCTTCCGGCAGTTCCTCAACGCCCACTAGCGCTAACGTTGCCGGGTTGACAAACAAAATATAAGCCATCGCCAAGAAAGTGGTCAGCCCGGCGATGAATTCTGTCCGATAGTTAGTGCCAAGTTCCTCAAACCGAAAATATTTTTTCATTCTCTATTCCTCCCCATTCCGTCGCAGTAATTTTTTCAACATATACAAAAACTAATAATTGCTGTTCCAAGGACAAAAGCGCAAGCGCCTTGCTCACCCCCGACAAGCTTAAGAACAGCCTCGGCGTGGCGCTTTTTGCCACACAGAGGGTGGGCTTAAGACCTCGAGGGGGTAGGCGCTGGAGCTGGACGTGGCTGGTTCATCCAATAATTATCCATAGACAGTTAAATTTATCATTTCCTATACAACGAAAAAAGCGCTCCTGGTTTAAACCAAGAGCGCTACCGGACACACGTATGGGAATCGACAAAAAATCCTCTGTCAATCACCAGCGTAGTCAGACCATTTACGGTAGTCCGGTAGAAACTCATGGGCCATATCCCCAAAATTATACGACGGTTGTTTCAATCAATATTTATTTAAAATTACTTCACTATCATACTAACGTCCTACATTTTCGTCAAGGGGTTTCACGAATGTTTTATTGTTAAATGATAGCAATGTTCGTGTTTTGTTCTTCTATTCCCACTCAATCGTTGCCGGCGGCTTGCTGGTCACGTCATAAACAACCCGATTGATATGGTCGACTTCATTGACGATCCGGGTGGAAATCTTTTCGAGAACATCCCATGGGATCCTCGCCCAGTCCGAAGTCATGCCGTCGATCGAGGTAACCGCACGAATGCCGATCGTATAGTCATAGGTTCTGGTGTCGCCCATGACCCCCACGCTCCGGATGTCCGGAAGCACAGTAAAGTACTGCCAGATATCTCTCTCCAGTCCGGCCAGCTTTATTTCTTCTCGTAAAATCGCATCCGATTTCCGGACGATTTCCACTTTCTCTTCCGTTACCTCTCCAAGTACCCGAATGCCAAGTCCCGGTCCCGGGAAAGGCTGACGCCAAACGATTTCTTCCGGTACACCGAGCTCGATGCCCAATTCTCTCACTTCGTCTTTGAACAGCGTGTTCAGCGGTTCGAGCAGCTCAAACTGCATGTTTTCCGGAAGTCCCCCTACATTGTGGTGGGATTTGATCGTTTGGGCGGTTTCCGTTCCGCTCTCTACAATGTCGGTGTACAACGTACCTTGCGCCAGGTAATCAATATCTTTCAATTTATCCGCTTCATCATCGAAGACGTAAATAAATTCGTTGCCGATGATTTTCCGTTTTTGTTCCGGGTCTGCCACTCCGCGCAGTTTGCTTAAAAACCTGTCCTGTGCGTCGACGCGGATGATGTTCATATGGAATCCGTCACGGAATGTTTCCATGACTATGTCGCCTTCATTTTTACGAAGCAGTCCATGGTCGACAAAAATACAGGTGAGCTGGTCCCCGATCGCTTTATGGATCAATGCCGCTACTACCGACGAATCCACGCCACCGCTAAGCGCACAGAGCACCTTCTTGTCTCCGACCTTGGCGCGGATTTTTTCCACTTCCTGATCGACGAAGTTTTCCATCGTCCAATCGCCGCTGGCCTGACATACATCGAAAACAAACTGTTTTAATAAATGATTGCCATACTCTGTATTTCTTACTTCCGGATGGAATTGAACGCCGTACAGCTGCTTGTCCGTGTTGCTGATGGCTGCAACCGGAGTCGAATGACTGGTGGCATCGATTGTGAAACCTTCGGCAGGCTCGATTACTTTATCGCCGTGACTCATCCATACCGTTTGCTTGGCCGGAGTGCCGTTGAACAAAATCGGGCTGCCGGTCAAGTCGATGTCCGCCTTGCCGTACTCTCTTTCTTTCGCTCTTTCAACATGCCCGCCATAGTGCAGCGTCATCAGCTGCATGCCATAGCAGATTCCCAAAATCGGAATTCCCAGTTCAAAAATTTCTTTATCACAGCGAAAGCTGTTCTCATCGTAGACACTGTGCGGTCCACCTGAGAGGATGATCCCCTTCGGATTCATCCGTTTGATCGTTTCAGCCGTCAAGCGATGGGAATGCAATTCACTATATACGCCGAATTCTCTTATTCTTCTGGTGATCAACTGATTGTACTGACTGCCAAAATCAAGAACCAATATCATTTCATTGTTTTCCAACCCATCCATCTCCTTAGCTCCGCAAATTGATTGCTGTCATTTCTTGTAGTAGCTGCCGGATTTTATTATAGGAACCGGCAATCCCTCCATATAAAATGCAAAAAAATAGATTTCCGCCTTCCCGTCTCGAGGAAGGCAGAAATCTATACCGCACAGCCTGGAACAGCTGGTGATTTCCACCTTCATAGTCAGAGCGTTTACGGTGCCCCGGTAGAGACTCTCGAACCTTATTATCGAGGATATATGAAGTGTTTATTCCTTTGTATTCCGGCTCTGACTAGTCAGGCCCGCTTGAATTGTTACCATTCTATCAGCGCTGCAAACAGCTGGTCAAGACAATGCCCGTTTAATTAAGTTTTCCCACAATTCAGTAATATTTCCCCATTGCGCCGAATCTGTTTCATTCCGATACAGCATCCGTTCATACTGATGCGTAAGCCGAACCATATCCTGTGATTCGAAGCGCTTGTCGACCTGGATGGCATATTCTCTTAAAGTCTGGCCATCCTGACGACCCATCCCTTTATGGTTCAGCAGCTTTAACAAGAATAGATAGGCTTCCTGGTACATTTGCGGATTTTGCTGGTGATGAAACTTCCTGCGCATCCAGGCCGACATCCAACGGTACCGGGTGAGAAAGAGGATCACGACCGCTGCAATCAGCACCACTGCCAAAGCGGCGACTGTCCAATTCCAGCCACCTGTAAGCTGGACATTGGCATTGCCTTCTGAAGCTGCTTCATCCTCTTCCGCCCCTACTTCCTGCTGGTTGCCAGGACGTTCCTGTTCTTCCTGTTCAGCAGCCTCATCGGTGTCAGAGCTGTCCTGCTGCTGATTGACATCCTGGTAAAAATCAACCGGATTGCTGAAGCCCTGTGTCGGTTCAAATGGAACCCATCCTACTTCCGGAAAGTACACTTCAACCCAGGAATGCGCGTTGGAGTTGGTTACTTTGTAGGTATTCAGGCCTTCGATGCTGTCCTCCGAAGCCGGCGCCAGATCTCCACCTGTAAAACCTTTCACCCAGCGCGCCGGAATGCCGAGTGTTCGGAGCATCACCGTCATTGACGTCGAATAGTTATCACAATAACCGGCCTTTGTTTCAAATAAAAACTGGTCGACATAGTCTTGATTACGGCCTGGAACCGCCACATCTTCTGTCTGGTAGACAAAGCCGTTGCGGTTGAAATACTGCTCGACCGCTTTCACCTGATCATACCTCGTCTCTTCCTCGGATACGATTTGGCTGGCAAGATTTCCGACCCTGTTCGGCAGGTCATCCGGAAGCTGAAGGTAGTTTTCCTTGATTGCTTGCGGATCTTCCCCGCTGGCTTCCGACAGGAGATCGATTGAATAGGAAGGGTTTTCGTAGGAAACCTGGTATTGGTCGACAATTCCCTGCTGCTCAGGGGCTTCCACGGCAATCGAACCGAACTCACTGTCGACCAGATAGTTGACATCTTCCTCCCCATCCACCTGCTTGATCCCATATGGATAGACAAGTTTAGAGAAAAAGGCATTGGATTGAAAGGTGACGATCCCTTGAAGCGACTCCGTTTCTACAGAGTTTTCAAATGTATCGAAATCTACCGATCCATCGCTGGTCAGGTTATATTCTGGTTCTGTGGAACGTTCCCATCCCTTTCCCGTGTAAATATCCTTCGTTTCAATCCGCCAATAGTGCTTTTCTTCAACCTGGGCCTGAAAGACAAGGGAGTCGTCCTGGACAAAGGAACCGCCGAGACGGGAATCATCCTCGCCATAACCGACTTTTTGCACCCCGCCTGTGCCATCTTCTCCAAAACCGGCATCCGGTGATGTACTGGTCAAATACGGAACTGGATCAGGCCACTGCGGGTCCAGTTTAGGTGCAGCAAAGCCGACGAGGCTGGAAAAAACAATCACCGCAGCCAGTGGCAGCACCCAGGCGGAAACCCGTTTTAACCCGGTAAAGGTCATTGCCTCCCTGCCCAACTCTTTATAAAAATTTGAGACGCCAAGCGCAATCAATGACACGATAAAAGCACGGACTATGGCTGTGTTTGCCTCATAGGCAGTAAACGTATCGAGCACCGTCAAGTAGATAAAGGTAAGCAGTACAAACAGGAATATCCTTTTTGAGATGACAAACCAGTAATACATTAAATAACTCATCAGCCACAACAAAATCAAAAACAGTAAGCTGCGGAACAACGGTGTGATTTCCGTCCAGTTCTGGCTGGAAATCATTTCTACATTATATTGCACGTGCAAGTATAATAAATAAAACCAGCCTTTTGAGAACATGGGCTCGGAAATAAACAAGCCATCGAGTACAAACAGTAAACCGCCCAATTTCAGGGGTATCGACAGCCACCATTTCATATTCAGAACCGATATGGTAAAACAAAATCCGGTGTAAATCACGAAAGCTGAGAGGCTGCCGGTGTCCGTCAGCGTTTCCAAGGGACGCAGCCATTCCCAAAGCAGTAAGAAACCACACAGATAGATGATCATACGGAAAACAAGCTGGCGTTTACTGCTCGAAAACAAAGCCATCAGCTGCTCACCTCCAACTTCTGCTGCACCAGCTGCTCCTCCGTCAGTACATTCACCGACACACCACCAACGGATAATTGGTGAATCATTCTACTATCTTCCCCCGTTATTTTTGCAGATGGTTTAATCAAAAAGACAATCATTTTTTTACTTTTCCGCTTTAGTCGCTCCAATGCTTTGATGGTGGCTTGATCAAGTTGATTGGTGACAACCATGGCGACCAGCCCTTGCGGAATATTGCGTGTCTCCTGGTCGAGCATCCTGGAAAACGGTACATTGCCGCCAGGCTGAATCCGGGCCAGATAGTTCTGGTTCAATAAATTTTTTGCCGGATCCTCTTGAAAAGGGAAAAACACGCGCTCCTCTCCCACCCCAATGAAGGTAATTTGCGAAGCTTTCCGTTTTAAGGCTTCCAACAGAGAAGCAGTCACTTCGACACTTCCTTCGAAGGCGATCTGGTCCTGGCCGGGAAAGGCAACGGCGTCAAGGATCAGCACCATGTTCGAGCTCTTTTCCTGCTCGAATTCCTTCGTCATAACGGTGTTTTTTCTGGCAGTCGTTTTCCAATCGATCCAGGAAAAACGGTCACCCGGCATATACTCCCTAACACCCGTGACGACGTTGGTATTCTTGGCATTCACATTGTAAGAAGCAGACGCTCCTTCCTCGAAACTGTTCACTTTTTCGCGAAAGACAATGTCGCGTTGCGATGGAAATACGAGCAGATAACTGGCGGTCGGGTATACGTATTCTTTTTTGATAAAGCCGAAAAAGTCACCGGTTTTGACGCGGAAGGCACCAAGGTGATGCTCCCCGCGCGGCACGTTGTCCAAGGTATAACGGTATGTCCATTTCCGCTTGAACCATGGAAAGGAGACACGTTTCACGACTCTCCGTTTCGCCAGCGCATCTAGCTCGTTCATACGCTGAAATTTCGAACGACTGGTATCTTCTTTTTGCAGACTTGCGGGAAAGTACTCTTCGACAATGCAATAGTAAAGTGGAAAAGCGAAGCGCCGGCTTAGCTCCACTTCGACTGAAAGATGATCGGAAGCCTGGACAATATGTCTGGACAAGCGGCGCTTAACCGTCCAATTGGAAATTGGATAGATGAGCAATAAAAACATGTAGACAATGATTGGCAGAAAACTGTAAAACAAAAACCAGCTGACGAAGCCTCCCTGGAACATAGCGTAGGCAAAAAAGATGCCAAATAACAGTAAGACGAAAAAAAACTTAAAGCCCATGGAAAACGAGCGTTTCATCAACTATATTCCTTTCGTACAGGGATCGAGGCATTACCGAGCAGCTCCTCTATAATCGATTCTGCCGTTATGCCTTCAAACTTTGCCTCCGAAGTCAAAATAATCCGGTGGGCCAACACGAACGGCGCCAAATATTTCACATCATCCGGCAGCACATAATCGCGGTCATGAATATAGGCATACGCTTTGGCCGCTTTCATCAGGGCAATCGACCCGCGGGGACTGACCCCTAAATAGGCTCCCCGGTGTTCCCTTGTCCCGGTCACGATATCGATGATATAGCGCTGGACGTTCTGGTCCATATATACATCCTTGACTTCCTTTTGAATCGTGATCAATTCTTCTTTGTCAATCACTGCTTCAATATCGTTGATGGGATGGTTTTTCGATGTTTTTTCCAGCATTTGCAGTTCTTCTTGAGCAGTCGGATAACCCATTTTCAGTTTGAGCAAGAACCGGTCAAGCTGGGCTTCCGGCAGTGGATATGTCCCCTCATACTCAATCGGATTCTGGGTAGCCAT
This sequence comes from Sediminibacillus dalangtanensis, assembly GCF_017792025.1. Taxonomy (NCBI): domain Bacteria; kingdom Bacillati; phylum Bacillota; class Bacilli; order Caryophanales; family Bacillaceae; genus Sediminibacillus; species Sediminibacillus dalangtanensis. The sequence goes on along the minus strand of NZ_CP046956.1, from coordinate 386,759 downwards.
GACAAAAAAGGGATGTTTCAGCTGGATTGTGTTGCCATCGACCGTGACGCTGTTTTCTTCCATGCCTTCCAATAGAGCAGATTGTGTTTTCGGGGAGGTCCGGTTGATTTCATCAGCCAGGACGATGTTGCCGAGAATCGGCCCTCCTCGAAATTCAAATTCCAATTCCTTCGGGTTGTATATCGAAACTCCGGTTACATCAGATGGAAGCAAATCCGGAGTAAACTGTATTCTTTTAAAATCACAATCTAGTGATTTGGCCAAAGTCCGGACTAACATGGTTTTTCCCACTCCCGGAACATCCTCGAGGAGGACATGTCCTTCGGCCAGTAAAGCAACAAGGCTTAACGTTGCGGGTTCATCTTTTCCTACGATTACTTGGTTGATATTTCTAAGGACCTTACTAATCTTGGAGTTGTACAAAAAAGCGTGCTGGGTCATATAGATACATACTCCTTCCAAATTTTTTATGTGTAAGTTGTACACATAATTCCCTACTATAACTATACTACATTCGGACTAGAGCCGTCCAAGCTGCAACAGCAGGAAAACGAGGAAATAACCGGATTTTTCAGAAAAAACATCCGACATTGTTAAAAATTTTAGCTCACATCAGGATAGCAGCCTAATTTCTATCGGGATAAGCTCACTCTGGGTATTGGCACAATAAGATAATGGTGAATCCAGAAAAGAAGGTGATTGATTTTGTTCCCTAAAGAAGATATGAGACAATTTTCTCCATTCGGCTATACAGGTGGTGGCAATTATCCCGGCTACAATCAAGGGTATTCCTATCCAGGTTTCGGAGGCGGCTATGGTGGGCCTGGGTACCAGCCACATTACGGCGGCCAGCCTTGGCAACAACACCACGGACCCCATCACGGCAGTCCTAATTGGAACTACCCTGGACACGGGCATGGATATCCTGGACACGGCTTTCCTGGATATGGTTTTCCTGGTCAAGGCGGTTACCCGGGATATGGAGGAGGATTCCCAGGCCAAGGCTTTAACCCTTACGGCCAACAACCCTTCCACTACGATTACGACGAATTCGACTAAAACAAGGGGAGAATAACAGAAGATAATCATGGGGACTGACCCCTGCCACTCTACACTGCAGCATGCTAACACGGTAGGGGTCAGTCCCCAAAAAAAACAAAAAAAGCACCCTGAGAGGCGGCTCCGTACTGGAGTGCTGTTCAAAGGGTGCTTTTTAAATCTATAGGGTTATTAGAAAAGGTTCTGGGCTTGCGGTGAATGAGCGTTTCCGCCCTGGCCGGTGATGCCGGACATCATCGGCATCGACTGTTGGATTGTTTTACCCAGCCCCTGTCCTTTCGTCATGCTGTAATAAGCTGCGGCACCGATTCCTACTGAAGCAATCAGCGGAATCCACATACCTCTTTGCTTGTCCATGAGCTGTTCACCCCCTAGATGGTCGTTCCTTGTTACTTTTCCTCTTCCTATCCTTTTTGATACGAGGAAGTATCAAGCCAATCCCTCCATATTCTGGAGCGTGTGGATCGGATAAGTCCGGTTTTGTTTGGAGACACTAGCTTTAACATTACTTTTCCTCTAGCAGCGCTTACTCCTTTTCCGGATAGAACAGCACCTTGGCGGCTTTCTCTTCACGGTTGACGAGCTTTTGGAACATAGATGGCCCTTCTTCAAGTGGAAGACGATGCGAAATCATCGGCTCGGCCTGGATTGCACCGCTGCTCATATAGTCAATCGTCGCTGTCCATTCTTTACCTGGAAAAGGGGCAGACACGGCATTCCAGGAACCGAGCACCCTCAATTCATTGCGAACGATTTTTTCAAAATAATTCCGCTCCATCGTAACGTCGGCATAAGGAATCCCTAAAAACACCACTTCGCCGCCTTTTCGCGGTAATGCCAACACTTGCGAAGAGGTGACAGGGGATCCGGCAGACTCTACCGCCAGATCGACACCATGCCCGCCAGTTTGTTCCATGATTTGTTCGTCAGCCGGCTGTTCCAATGGATTGACCGTCACATCAGCCCCCAGCTGCTTGGCTATTTCCAGCTTTTGATCGTCGACATCGATAGCATATACTTTTTCGGCACCGAATATTCTCGCCCACTGAATCGCCAACAGACCGATATTGCCGGCTCCCATGACCGCTACTTCCGCCCCAGGCCGGACGCTCGTGCGGTAAAACCCGTGGGCAACAACGGATGCAGGCTCAACGAGAGCCGCTGTGTCATAGTCGACATTGTCAGGCAGCCGCATGACATGCCCGGCAGGAAGCTTCACATATTCCGCATAGGCTCCTGGATACCGGGCCCCGATGACAGTCAATTCGGCACAGCGGGCCGGTTCACCGCTTCGACAGTTTTCACATTTCCCACAAGCATACGCCGGACAGGCAGCTACTCTGTCGCCTGTTTTTATTCCGGTGACGGCTTTTCCAGTTTCCACAACCTCTCCCGAAAACTCATGACCAAATGTCATTCCTGTAACATAGGGACCGAGCTTTTGATAGCGGGAAATATCAGAGCCGCAAATCCCCGCCGCTTTTACCTTTATGATTACCTCATTCTCGTGCTCTACGACAGGCTCCGGAGTTTGCTCACAGCGGAGATCCTTCACCCCGTATAGGTTGAGTGCTTTCATCCTCCCCATCCTTTCTATCCTTCGCTGCGCGTTTGTCTGCGAGTAGGGTTGCTTTTGCGGAAAAACAGCTGATATACCGTTCCTCCGACTATGATCGCATTAAATAGGCTTTGGTGCTGAAAATAAAAGGAACTGATTAGACGGAAATTGCCAAGCATCAAATCCAAAAAACTATCAACCATTTTCCCACTCCTTTTCAGTATTTCCGGTACAGCAATGGCATGGTTCAGCCAACTGGTTTGAGCAACACTTTAATTGCTTCCCCGCTTTTTATCACCTCATAAGCTTTCTCCCATTCGGTAATCGACAATTCATGGGTGACCAATGTGGCAGCATCCACCTTTCCTTCATTCATCAATGACAGACTAGGTTCCCAGTCCGCATGCTTTTGACTTCTCGTGCCCATTACCCGGATTTCTTTTTGAATGATTTTCTCCAGATCGAAGGCAACCTCCGCCTTCGGAAACAAACCGACCTGGACATATTGCCCCTTCTTCCGCAGCAAATCCAATCCCTGTTTTGCTGCAGGAATAGCTCCTGAGCATTCCATCACGATATCGGCTCCATAGCCATCCGTTAAGCGGTCCACCAATTGTTTCAAATCCTCGTGCTGAATATTGACCACATGATCGATCCCGATCTCTTCCGCTTTATCCAGACGAACCTGATCATGATCCAGCCCAGTAATAATGACAACGGCACCGCGGCTTTTAGCAACCTGGGCAGTCAAAAGACCAATCGGCCCAGGACCGAGAACGATAAGAAGGTCACCTGGATGGATAACGGCTTTTTCTACGGCATGGTACGTACAGGCTAAAGGCTCTGTCATGGCGGCAGCGTGAAAATCGACGTTCTCCGGTACATGATGGACACTTTCTTTCCGGGCAATCAGATATTCGGCAAAACCGCCATCCTGTTGGGAACCGAGCCCCTTACGATTGCTGCAGAGGTTATAATCTCCGGACTGACAGTATGCACACTCGCCGCAAATCTGGTAAGTCGTTTCAGAAGTGACACGATCACCGACCTTAAATTCCGAGACATTTTCCCCAACTTCCACGACCACACCTGCAAATTCATGCCCCAATGTCACAGGCACTGCGACGCGATAGTTGCCTTCATACGTGTGAATGTCAGAGCCGCAGATACCGGCACATTTGACCTGAATCTTCACTTGGTTCTTTCCAGGCGACGGCTCCGGACGTTCCTGGATCTCCAGATGACCGAATCCGGGCGCTGTTTTGACTAATGATTTCATCTAAACATCGCTCCTCCACTTCATTAGTTGAATAATTCGAAAGCTCTCCAGATGAGCCAGTTGATTAAATTTCCGCCTTGGTCGATACTGGATATTCGTGTCGACTTTTCAGCAATGTCCATTTCTAAATCAGCGTTTGCCCCCATCTCCGTGAAAACTGGTGCAATATCTGTCGCCATATACAGCGACAATGCGATCATCACTGTCCCTACGATTACGGAGTGGATTATATTACCCCGTGCAGCCCCTACGATAAAAGCCACAACGAACGGAATGGTAGCCAAGTCGCCGAAAGGCAGCAAGGCGTTTCCCGGCAAAATGACTGCGAGAACGACCGTTATCGGAACCAGGATTAAAGCAGTAGCAATGACCGAAGGATGACCAAGCAATACGGCCGCATCGAGTCCGATATTGATTTCGCGGTTGCCGAAATGTTTGTTGAGCCATTCGCGTGCCGATTCCGATACTGGCATCAGGCCTTCCATTAAAATTTTGACCATCCTAGGCATTAATACCATGACAGCTGCCATTGCCATGCCGATATCAATGATGTCACCGACCCCATAGCCTGCCAAAGCCCCGATGATCGCTCCTAAAGCCAACCCAATGAAAATCGACTCTCCAAAAATCCCGAATCGTTTTTGAATGGTATCCGGATCGGCATTCAAGTCTTTGATGACTGGTATTTTTTGCAGTAATTTTACCAGCCAGATTCCCGGCGCATAGGAAACCGTACTTCCTGTTGCAATGGCCACTCCGGGCAAATCGTAAAAGTCCCTGACCATCGGCGCTGTCCAATCGGCAATTTTAAGGGTGATAATTTGAAAAATGACCGCTGCGATAAGCCCTTGGACAATACTGTCGGAAATGGCATATACGACTGCTCCCATGAAGGTATAATGCCAGAAGTTCCAAATGTCCACGTTCATGATTTTGGTGGTTTTCGTCAATAGCATGACGACATTGACAACCAAGCCCACCGGAATGATAAAGGCTGCAACCACAGAGGCCCAGGCAATCGATGACGTTGCCGGCCACCCGACATCAATGACATTCAACTCTACTCCAAGCCTTTCCACCATTCCCTGGGCAGCCGGTCCTAAGTTGTTGACGAGCAGATCGACAACCAGGAAAATACCAACAAACGCTACCCCGATGGTCAAGCCGGAGCGGAACGCTTTTCCCGGCTTTTGACCAAAAACCAAACCCAATATAAAAATCGCTACTGGTAAAATGACCGTCGCTCCTAAATCGAGAAAACCTTGTATAAAATCAACAAATCCCTGCACTTTCATCCCCCCAGATTTTTATCGGCATCCACAAACGCCACTATTTGTGAAATATTTCACAAATAGTGTTTCACCCATACTCAGACTGTTGCTCCTTCCGTTATTTTACTTTACCTCAGCAATGCATCGAGTATTTGTTTTTTGGTATCTTCTACTCCGATACCGGTCAAAAAGGAACGTGCCGTGATAACCGGAAAGTCGTAGTCTTTTTGAATGGTCGCTGTTGTTACCAAAAGATCAGCTGTTTCCGCATAGCTGTTCACCTCTGCTATTTTGATTTGTTTGATATCCAAATCCAGCTGATGTTCTTTAGCCATTTCCTCGATTGCATTGTTTACGATGGTTGACGTCGCGATTCCTGCACCACAGGCCACTAATACTTGTTTTTTTGCCATGTCACTTCTCCTCCTTCATTGATTACGTCCAATTCTGATTTCACAAGCCTGACAATCTTTGCTTTGTCCTGCTCCTGGGCGATTGTGGTCAACATGGTGTTATGCTGAAAAATACTCATCAACCGCTGCAATAGATAAAGCTGGGAATGCGTTTCATCCATCGCCAGCATGAACACCACCTTGACTGGCGTCGTTTCCTCGGGATCGCCCATCACGCCGAACGCCACTTCATTCTTTAAGACCCCGATACCGATCGACTTCTGCTTCACATGTTCGATATCGGTATGGGGAATCGCCACGGAAATGGTGCTGGTAGGAAGTCCGGTTGAAAATTCTTCTTCCCTGGCGACAATCGCATCGATAAAGCTCTCCCGAACTAAACCAAGCTCCTGCAAGTTTCTCCCCATCTGAACTAGTACGTCTTTGTCGTTTTCTGCTTCCAGATTTAAAAGTATGTTGGCTTCTTCAAAATAGAAATCATTCATGTCTCCACCTCGCTACCTTGTTGGAAATAATACGTGTCGGAATATTGCTGAATCACAGCATGAACGGCTGCGCAAGTATCTGCGTTCATCACCTGGCTTCGTGCTTCTTCTGATCTTGCCAGCTCCATCAGCTGGATTAAGGCTTTCAAATGTTTCTTTTTATCAACAGCTGCGATAACTACAATGATTTGAATCGAGTAATCCTCTGTGAAGGGCACTCCCTCTTCCAAACGGAGCATGCTCATCCCCACTTTCCGTACCCCCTGATCAGGTGCAGCATGGGGAATCGCCATATTTGGCGCAAGCACAATATATGGATCTTTTTCATGACCCAGCATCGCCTCGACATACCCCTCTGTGACTGCCCCGCTTTCCAGCAAAGGACCGCTCGCAATCCGGACCGCTTCTTCCCACGAGCCGGTTGTTTGCTTGAGTGTAATCAGTTCCGGTCTCAACAAATCGGCCAGAGTCAGGCCATCTTGCTCGGAGCTGCTGCGTTTTATCGCAGCATTAGGATCCCGGTGGATATATTGGTAAAGAGCCGTGGCCAACTGCTTTTCATTTCGAATGTCGGCATGGTCAGAAATGACCTCGAGCAAATCATCTATATCAATGTCAGAGGGGAAAACTCCGCTAAGCTCGAGCATCACTTGTTTTTTGAGCCTTTCCTTTTCTTCCTGCTCCATAATCGGATTGGCAATGAACAGTTTCCTTTTCGTGTTTATCGGAACAGAGGAAAAGACAATATCGTAATCCAATTGATACTCCTGAAACTCCCTCATCGACAAGGTATCGAGAAAAATAAAGTCCGGAAACAAATGACGAAGCTCGCTGTACATCATCCTGGACACTGATACACCTTTCGGACAAACAACGATTGCTTTCCACTTCTTGCGGATATCATCCCCCTGCCTGGTCATCCATCCGCCGATCAGCAGCGTTAAATAACTTGTTTCGCTTTCCGGTATCGGTAATCCGATCAGCTCCTCCAGCGGTCCGGTAGATTGTCTTACCAAATGATGCAATTCTTGCAGCTGCTTGTTCTGTTCATACGGATGTTCCGTCATTTCCGTCAGCTGGTATTTAATCCGATAATAAGCCGGTTTGACATGCAAAAGGAGTTTGTTGAGCAGCTGGTCCTTATCCTGCAAGGTAATGCATGCCCGTTTTTCAAATATCCGCAGCATTTGCCTGAGCGCACTGATTAGATTGGGAATCGTTTCTTCTGTCAAAAAACCCGACCAGTAAACATTGGTAGACAGGAGAAACAGCGTGATAAACAGTCGCTCTTCCATCGGGATTTGCCCAATATCGGATAATATTTTTTCCGTCGCCTGATATTGCTTGGTATCTGACAGTTCTTCATATTTGATGTAAAAAGAGTTGATCAAGTATCCTTTGTCGATTCTTTTGATGACCAGTGAAAGAATGTACGGCATCGTGGTAAGTTTCTCATCGGTGAATTTCAAGCCGAGCTCTTTTTCCACTCCACCGACTCTTTCTGCCAGTGCCTGGATGTCTTTTTCTCCAATGCCGGTAATGTTTTGAAAGTGTGTTTTGCCATTGATCATTTCCAGCGTCTTGTTCGTGATATATGTCAACAGACGCCGGACTTGAAACTCATTTCCTTCCAGAATATAGCCCTGTTTCCGGGAATACCGGACGGAAAGGTCAAATTTCCCGACAAGCTCCTCCACCAGTTTCAAATCTTGCAATATGGTGTTTTTGCTGACATAAAATTCATGCGTGAAATGATAGAGGGATAGATCTTCCCTGCTGATCAGCATCAACGCTATTAAATATACACGCTGTTTTTCCGATAATACGGGTGCTGCCGCCTCGTCGATGGTTTCGGAATCCCGGTTGAAATAAGAATATACTTCCTGACCGATTAAAAACTGGCCTTGCCGGGTCCTTTCAATGACGGGCAATTTGTTCTTTTTCAGTCTGCTGTTAATTTTGCCGAGACTGTAGCCAAGCTGACGACGCGACAGATTATACTTCTTTTCCAGCTGCTTGCTGGTTGTGCCAGGATAATTCAGTATCTCTTTTAAGATTCGATCACTGCGATCGTCCAAACTGCATCACCCCCTCTTGTTGGTTTCATTGTAGCACGGAAAAAAACGCCTTTGTATACGCTTTCAGTTTAGATTAATGAACAATCAATGTGCAGTATTGTGATTTACTCATTCAAATAATCCCTTGCTACAGTCCCTGTAGGGCCGTGCCTCCATTATCCGGGCACGATAATTGATTTTTTCGCCCCAATTTCGTATTTCATAAGGTCCGTAAAGCTCCTTACAAAAAAGACCATTCCGTCGTGGTTTTCTCCCCCTCGACAGAATGGCCTTTTCAACTTTTTTATTCTTATTTTTCCAGGTCGACCCATTTATAATTATCGGCACTCACCTGGTAGGTGATCAGGTCCTTCACATAATCCTGCTGCAAATAAGCACTGCCTTTCTGATACAACGGAACGAGCACGGCGCTGTCTTCAATCAGCATTCTTTCCGCCTTCAGCAAGGCGTCCCACCGTTCCTGCGGCTTGTTGGCCAAATCAGATTTGGCTCCAAGGACAAGTCGGTCATATTCATCGTTTGAATAGCCAGTGTGATTTCCCGGGCTGTCTGTAATGAACAGGTTCAAGTAGGTCAACGGATCTTGATAGTCACCGTTCCATCCCGTCAAAATCAGTTCGTATTCCTGGTTCACATTTGCTGAAATGCTGGCCTTAGGCGGGACGCTTTTGACATTCAGCGTCATACCGGAAAGGTTCGACTCTAGCTGATACTTGAGGTTTTCAGCAAATTGTTTGGACGTTCCAGAATCAGAAGTGGTCAGCGTGAACTCCAGTTCCTCTTTGCCAAGCTCGTCCAGTCCTTGCTGCCATTCGTCCTTCGCCTGCTCGACATCGTATTCAACCAAATCCCCATTTTCGGCACGGAAATCTTCTCCGGTTTCCGGATTTTCAGCCAGTCCCTTTGGCACGTTGCCATTGACCACGATGGAACCATTATTAAGAATGGTATCGACCATTTCCTGTTTATCCAATGCCATGTTGATTGCTTTACGGATATGCAAATTGGCTAGATCAGTGGTTTCACCATCCTTACCCTGATTCATTTTCAAGTAAGAAGTAGCACCAGTCAAAAAGGTATGGTATTCTTCACTATCTTTATATTCATCCACATATTCGCCGGTCAATTCAATACGATCCAGCTGATCCTTTTTATAAAGGTTCACAGCGGTCGACGTATCTTTGACAACATTCATTTGGATTTTATCGACATTCACTGCTTGTTTGTCCCAATATTGATCGTTTTTCTGGAAGGTCCATGATGTGTCGGTGCCCGCCCAGTCTTCGATGACAAATGGTCCATTGAACAGAATATGTTCCGAGTCTCTCGCGTATGCTTCTCCCTGCTCTTCGACAAAGTCTTCCGGCTGCGGGAAGAAAATCGCCGTTGTCAACAGTTCCTTGAAAAATGGCACAGGGTTTTCCAAGGTCACTTTCAACGTATGTTCATCAAGTGCTTCGACTCCGAGATCGTCGACCGGCTTGTCGCCGACAAGAATCTCGGAAGCGTTGGCGACAATCTCCTCAAACTGCGGTCCGTAAGCCGCTGCTGTATCCGGATTGACCGCTTTTTTCCAAGCATATTCAAAATCACCGGCCGTAACAGGCGAGCCATCCGACCATTTCGCATCCTCTCGAATGGTAAAAGTATAAACTTTTCCATCCTCGCTTACTTCCGGCTCTTCTGCTGCAAGGGCAAGCTCGGGCTTCCCTTCCTTATCAAGACGGTATAATCCTTCAAATACCTGGTTGATCATGTCAAAGCTGAAATCGTTATCTGCCATCGTCGGATCGAGACCAGGGATTTCCCCCGGGGCGCTTAGCTGGAGCACTTTCTCTTCCTCTCCACCTTCATCTCCATCGTTTGTTTCACTGGTTTCATTATTACTGCAGGCTGCCAACAATAGCACCAATATCACCATTGGCAAAATTTTTCTTATGTATCCCAATTTTTCTCCCCCTATTCTTTGCTGCAATGTTTTTCATTATATAGAGGGTTGGACAGGAAATTCAACTGGGACGGGTTCGCAGTGATTCTTATCATACTGTAGAATTATTTATCATTTAACGTTACCCCTAAGATATGATCGGAAAATAAAATGAATTCGTTCAGGTAAATAGGATTATTTTTGTCTGAGAAAGGAGTCAGTTTAACATCCTTTAGGTAAAAACACGCTTTGATGTTCATGATATTTTTTCCTTTAACATCGATTTTGGATTCTCTTTCTGTCGTTATAAGAGAATGCCCTAACGGTGCTGACTTTCCATTGAAATCGGACTCTTGTAAGTTCATTACACCTTCGATAAAAGCCGATTCTGTTACAAATGTAAATCTTGAATCATTCTTTAATTCCGCAAGATTGATTTGTAATTCAATGGCCATTAACTTTTTAAAATCGACTACTGATTCAATATTGTTCATTTTAATTCCCCCTTTCTTTACTACTCTTTCCGTATTTTGTCAGTTAGCTGAACAAATTCTTGTTTATATAATACCATAAAAAGTAAATTAAACCCTGTCCAATTCAAAAGCAACAATCTTTACGAAAAGAGCCTTTTTAAAAGATGGATGCTTGCGCAAAAGCTTCCTGGTATACTTAGACATACACTTGGAGGGAGCAAAATGAGTTTTTTTATAGACTTGGGAGTAATTTTATTTATACTCGTTACACTTATCTGTTTGATCTTTATTTTGAAGCAGTTGAAAGACTTGAAGGATAATCAGGAATATTTAATAGCGTTACATCAGGATATGAAAAAGAATTTGCAGTACAAAGAGAAAAATCATTTCGATTAACTGATTGATCAAGGGAAAAGTTACACTTTCTTGATCGCTTCCATTAATTTAACCATTCCTGTTTATCCGCCGGCTTCCCTTCTGCTATTTCTCCGATGTCACGATGACGCCGCCGATGTTGTCGCCGGATATAGTATAATCGCCATTCGCCGGCACCTCGATGGTCCCGGTCTCCGATATCGGATAGTAACAAACGACATATTCTTTTCCATCCACTTCGACGGTTATTTCTTCTTGTTGTTTCAAATATTCGAGGTATTCTTCCAACGCCAGGTTTTTATCTTGCATAACTACACTATGCGGCAAGCCAACATAACGAATATGCCAAGGCTCATAGGAAATGCCGGTGATCGCCGTTTTATTCTTCGGATAACGCAGGATAAAACCATGCTTCCATGCATTTTCTTCTATCCATCTCCCTTCCTCCGCTACCCTCATTTCAGCCTCTGTCGATCCCACATCAAGTGACAGTCCGAGATTATGCTCACTTTTTCCTGCCGGCAATGCGTAATCTGCACCCATGTCTTGATACAATCGATTTTGTTCTTCAAAACCGCGATAGCCACTGCTGATTAAAAAATTTTGCACTCCATCTTGTTCAGCAGCTTGTACCATCGAAGAAAAATCCTCGGCCAAAGTCGCCGATAGCTTTATGTCATTGTTTAGCAGTCCGTAGTTCTTCGTCAATTCCGGATGGTTAAACAATTCTACAATATCTTGTCTAACACTTTCTTCATGTACTGCATACTGCTCATTTACCAGCAACAACTCGCCCTCATAAATTTGCTCTTTTCCTACCTCTATTTTCTCGGTATTCTGGAAACCTTCCTTTACCTTTTCTTCTATTTTCACCTTATCTTGCAAGAAAGGACTAGTCTTATCTCCGTAAAAATAACCAAAACCGATTAATAATAACAACAATAATAAAACCCACTTCTTCATTTCTGTTTCCTCCTATTTCGAATTGGTTATAGAATAGGAAAAACTGTTTAAAAAAGAAGTGGGGTAAAGTTTAAATATTTCTTAAAGTAATGCGAACGACCTCTAAGTCTGGTCCATTTCTTCTCCATTCAGCGGCATTCGGACTTCAAATACCGTACGGATTAAATTGCTGTCCGCAGTAATCGTACCGCCGTGCTGCTCCATGATGTTCTTAGCGATGAACAAGCCGAGACCAGTACTGTTTTCCTGATGCACCCGGGCTTTATCCCCCTTATAAAACATATCGAAAAGGTAGGGCAATTCATCTTTTGAAATACTATCTCCATAGTTGATAACTTGTACTACTGCGTCATCTTTGTCTTTAAATCCTTTTACATCTACGAATTGACCATCCTGTCCATAGCGGATCGCATTGGCCAGAAGGTTTTCAAATACCCGTGCCAACAGCTCGCCGTCTCCCGAAACGGGCAAATCCGGAACAATATCCAACCTGGCAGCCAATTGATTTTGTTCGAAAACCGGATATAGTTCTTCTGTTAACTGATTCAGTAAATTACTTAGGTTTATCAGGGTTTTTTCAACGGTCATCATGCCATAATTCATTCTTGTCAGCTCAAACAATTCATCAATCAGCCTCTCCAGGCGCTGGGATTTCGTATAAGAGATAGTAATATAATGCTTTTTTTGCTCCTCCGTCAAGCTATCGTCCTTCAATATCAGATCCAAGTATCCCAAAACAGAGGTAAGCGGTGTCCGCAAATCGTGTGCAAGATTCACCACCAGCTGGTCTTTACTGCTCTCTGAAAAATCACCTCTCTCAATCGCCTCTTTCAGTTTCTCTCCTGCCAGGTTGATGTCTTTTGCTATATCTCCGAATTCATCCTTTGTCTGGATGGCAATCGTGTGTTGAAAATCTCCTCGGGCAAGGTAGTGTATTCCCTTCGATATTTCATCAAAGTACGTTAAATAAGGCTTCGTAAGTACGAAGAAAAACAATATCGCAACCGGTATAAAAATGATTAAAAAGAAATTAATATCTCCCACCTGGAGAATAAAGGCACGCAAGCGTGTGAGCGGATCCTGGTAATCAACCATGGTATGGTAATAATATTGCAAAGCTTTATAGATCAGATACGTGACCAGCCCGGAAAGCAGCATACTCAAACCGAATAACATCACCATCCTCGCTCGAAAACTGTGTAATAGGTTACCCATTGAATGCATATCCAACGCCCCAAACTGTTTTGATGAATTTAATTTTCCGCTTGTCTTCCTTCAGCTTTTTCCGGAGGGTGCGGATATGAACCATCACGGTATTGGCCCCTTCATAATACGCTTCATCCCAGACTCGCTGAAAGATATTTTCTACACTGAAAACCTTCTTCGGATGACTGGCCAGTAAATATAAAATATCAAATTCCTTCGGCGTCAATTCAACCGTTTCTCCATAAAGCAATACACGACGCTGGTCAGGAGAAATATGCAATCCGCCGAACTCCAGGTCGTACGTCTGTGTTGTCTGCTTGTGATTCCATTTCTTGAACCGGCGCAGCTTTGCATTAACCCGGGCAATCAACTCAATCGGGTTGAAGGGTTTTGTCATATAATCATCCGCACCGATCACCAACCCTTGCACCTTGTCAAAATCCGAAGTCTTCGCACTCAAAAAAATAATCGGCATATTGTAACGCTCCCGGATCTGGCGGGTCACTTCATATCCATCTATCTTCGGCATCATGATATCCAAAACAAGCAGATCAATGGATTGACGCTGGACTATGTCCAATGCCTCCTTGCCATCCGCCGCCACGAAGACGCGATATCCTTCTTTTTCAAGATGAATGGAAATCAAATCGGCAATCTCCTTTTCATCGTCCGCTATTAAAATAGAAATATCCTGCATTTATTTCACTCCCCAAAACGATCGAGTAATGCCCTTCCTCTTCAATTTCACCAAAAACACTTTCCGTGATAACGCGGGCATTTTCAATATTTCTGTTATCTATCCATTCTCTATTATAACCTTTTGATTATCAAGACTACCCATGTCCTGTAAATGAGGTGATATAGATACCATTGCTTTCATTTTGAAGGAACCCGTTCAGTTGACGACTTACCTATTAGTAAGTTAGTGTATGGCCATGACAAAGAAAAAAACCCAAATCGTTTTATTAACGATGAAGTTTATAAAAGAAAAAGGCTTTCTGGCTTTCAGCTATGATGACTTGGCGAAAGAGCTCGGTATCACAAAGGCTGGCATTCATTATCATTTTGAAAAGAAAGGAGATTTGGGCATCGCCGTTTGTACGTATCTGGAAGAAACACTTGAACAAACATATGCCACCATCAAAGAGGAAACGATAAAAACCACCGACAAACCATTGGTCTTCCTCTCCAAAAGAGCGGCTCAAGTTGATCGGCATGCGGTTTGTCCGATTTCCGCATTACAGGTAGACTATAATGACTTGCCCGGACCCATGCAGGAAAAAGTCCGACAGATCAGCCAAAGGGAAATCAGGATATTGACAGAGCTGCTTGAAGATGCAAAACAGGATGGCGGCCTGAAAGCAATCGATGACTTGGAAGGATTGGCAGCCCTCCTCATCACTAGTGCGAAGGGTGGCCTGCAATATCAGCGTGTCCTGGGAGATGCCTTTTTTTCAAAGGTATGGACCGCGTTCAATAGACTAATAAAATGTGATCAAGGAGATACATGGATATGACAAGAAGAGTAGTAGTAACAGGATACGGAGTTGTCTCGCCACTCGGAAACACTGTCGAGGCTCTCTGGGACAATGTGAAACAAGGGAAATCAGGCATTAAAAGAATCCAAGCAGATGGCTATGAAAACATAAATACGCAAATCGCCGGTTATATTACCGATTTCGATGCCGCGCAATATCTCGAGAAAAAAGAAATAAGTAAGTATGACTTATTCATTCAGTATGCCGTTGCCGCAGCTCAGCAAGCTTTGGCTCAGTCCGGCTTGGATTTGGAAAAAGCAAACAAGGAAAGACTCGGCGTTTATGTCGGATCCGGCATCGGTGGGATCCATACGACGCTGGAACAGCACAAAGCGTTTCTCGACAAAGGGCCGAAGCGAGTTTCGCCGTTTATGGTGCCGATGATGATCAGCAATATGGCTTCAGGCATCCTTTCTATCAAAAATGGTTTCAAAGGTCCAAGCTTCTCCCCTGTCTCGGCTTGTGCCACAGGGAATCAGGCCATCGGGGAAGCATATCTGAATATCAAACACGGCTACTCAGATGGCATTCTTGCCGGCGGGGCAGAAGCCTCTATCACTCCGGTAGCTTTTGCTGGATTTTCAAAAATGAGGGCCATGTCCACCTTCAACGATTCTCCAGAACAAGCCAGCCGCCCTTTTGACAGCGGACGGGATGGGTTTGTCATGTCAGAAGGATCAGGCATTTTATTCCTGGAGGAATATGAGCATGCCAAAGCAAGAGGGGCTTCCATTTTAGGGGAAGTCGTCGGCTATGGGTCGACAACGGATGCCCATCATATCACCGCTCCTGACTTTGAGGGTGCTGCCAACGCCATGAAGCTTGCTTTGAATATGGCAAATATCGAACCGACGGCTGTTGATTACATCAATGCCCACGGAACAAGCACACCGGACGGAGACAAATCGGAAACAAATGCGATTAAACGTGTATTTGGTTCGCACGCTTACGACCTGAAGGTGAGTTCGACAAAATCGATGACCGGACATCTGTTCGGTGCGGCAGGCGGGCTCGAAGCAGTCGTCACGCTGAAAAGCATCCTGGAAGACACCGCTCCGCCGACCATTAATTATGAAACACCGGATGAGGAATGCGATTTGGATTACGTACCAAATCAAGCCGTCAAAACAGAGATAAACCATGCCATTTCCAATGGTTTTGGTTTCGGCGGGCATAATGCCGTGCTGGCATTTAAAAAGTTTTCTGAGTAAAGGAAAAATCGAGCTTGAACATGCAAGCTCGATTTTTTTATACTCTTTGAGGGGCAGCGCTCTTCCAACCTACGATTTGGATGATGGCTTTTCTTATCGATATCGCTGTTCTAATCTAGCCGCTGCCTCATTCCTGCCTTCTTTGTGTAGTTTTTCCAAATACCGATCTAAATCCAGGTCATCTCTTGTATGAAAAGGACCACCTTCATGAATCACGCTCCACATCGGATCGACGGGTGAATCAGAGGTCTTCATCTGTTCTGTCACCCATTCATCCAGGATGCGCAGACCTTTCGCCAGCACTTCAGGGTGTTCATCAATCAAGTTATTGGTTTCATGCGGATCGTTTTCAATATCAAACAACATGAAATCGGGAAGTTCCTTTAATCCGTCATGATATGTACGGATAAGCATCCAATTATCAAAACGCACGCCTCGCTGACAACTCCAGGCACACTGACTGACAACCAAATGAGGCCTCCCCGACGATTTTCCATCGATAATGGCAGGCAAAAAACTTCGCCCGTCCCACTTTTCACGCTGCTTCCCGTCAGCAAGTTCTGCCAGCGTCGGCCCGACATCGATTTGATAATGCAAGTCCTCATCCACATGACCTTGGATAATACCTGGTCCGGAGATGATAAAAGGGATACGGCAAGTGACATGGTCGGCTAACTGGTGGTCTCCATAGACATTCAACTCTCCCTGGTTTTCCCCGTGATCAGCAGAAATGATGATGATTGTTTCTTCCAGGATTTCTTGTATTTCCAACTGATCGATGATTTTCCCTATGTGTTCATCTACGTAACGGATGGCGGTATCATACCCATCTACCCATGCCTTGAAATCATTCCGGTCGTGGATTTCTTCCGGAATCCCCGGCCATTGTCTTACTGGAGGTAGATCCCGTGCGCTATAGGGGCCAAAACTGGCACGGTGCTCGGCAATCCTTTCTTCGGTAAGCCATTCAGGTGCCGGCTCCTTTTCAAACGGATTCCCATACGAGGCAGGTGTTCGATAAGGCGTATGCGGGTCCCACACGTTAAGGTATAAGAACCAATCCTCCTTATCCCTTCCGCGGGATTCCAACCAATCCAGTGCCTCTTTTGTCACATCATCCGCTGTTTCTCCCGCATGTTTTCCCGTATCATATGTTTCCAGGAATCCGCGTAAAATGTGCCAGGCTTCGTGGCGGCCGGGAAATGGACTGATAATCGCCGTATGCATGTTTTTGCTTCGCAGCGTGTCCACCCATGTCTGGTACTGTGAGTCATGAAAGTTGAATGGTCTGTCTTTTCCGATCGGGCGCATATCCGCTTGTAATCCACCGTGGTTGACGACCCCGTTATGGATTCCGAACTGCGAACTGAACAAAGCAGAGCGTGACGGGGCGCACGGTACATCGGAGGCATAATGATTGGTAAAACGGACGCCTTGTTCTGCGATACGGTCGATGTTTGGCGAGGTATTACGATGATAGCCATAGCACCCTAAGTGATCAGGACGCAAGGCATCGATATCGATATAGAGTATTTTCATAGACTTGTCCTCCCTTTCAACAATTATCAGGTGGTAAACAACTACTATATACGGCATGAAGACGATTTCTCGCTACCACTACGCTTTCCGCGGGTGGCTGGTCAGCCTCCCTGCTGAAGCCCTACCCCCAAAGAACGAAAAATTGTGCCGAAACTTGCTCAAGCCCACATACTTACCAGAAAACCAAGAAAGATAGCCTGAACCAACACACAAAGTCTCTTACACTGGTAAAAGTTCTATCGTTTCATATTCTTCCGGCGAATCAATAAGAACACGGTATTCTCCCGCACCTGTATCCACGATCTGAATATTTCCATTCTGTTCGGGACGCCAGTTTTCTGACTGAAGCACGATTTCTTCCTGGCCTTGTTTTCTTCTGATCATCATCGCTAATTTCCGGTCCGCCTCCGTCAGCTCGACGATTTCCGCTGTGGCATACAGAATCGATAAATCAACGCGCAGCTGCACATTTATCGGTAACAGGAGGCCACCTTTGCCAGGAACGGTTATTGCTTTTCCATCGAACAACTGGTTGTTTCGATAACCGACCGTTGTTTCCTTTTCGTATTCGTCAAAGTTGTTCAGGAAAACAAACATTCCATCCCGGCCCTCGGCTCTCACCGAAACATCCACTTCCGCCTCGACACGGATACTACTTTTCACGCCGATTTTTGCCGCTAGATTTCTGTATATTTCTTTTTTATATTGATAGTCAAATTCCATGCTGACACCGAACATCACTAATTTGCCTTTTCCTAAGCGCTTCTCGAAAGCGACCACAGATTTTTCCTCGTTTTCAGCCCATCCGAAGGCGCCTTCCTGGATGTCATACGTTTCCATGCGGTCGATTTTCACATTGTCGACATCGTCTACCTGAACAAACCCGCCAGCTTCGGTCCCTTTTACATCCACATCCATGTAATCTTTCAACACGGTGCATGGCTCCCCGTTCATATCTTTAGTCGGGATGACCGGAAACAAGACGAGTTCGCCGCCCGTTTCGATATAATCCATCAGCTTTCTCTGGACTTTTCCGTCCATCCGCTCATGGGCAAACACCCACAGGGACGGAATTTCTGCTACATTTATATTGCCGTCCTTTAATAAGTTGAAGCCATCATAGACAATGTTGTTCACGCGCAGACCTTTCGCCAGCCCATTAAAGAGATTGGTTTCTCTTTCCTGTTGTAGCGATTTATCCCATTCAGCCGTGAATTGATTGCTGAATTCGGTCATGAAGTAGTCTGGATAGAAGGCAAGATGGGTATGGATCTCCGGCTTTGACCGTGCTAATGGCTGCTGATAAACCCGCAGCATATGCCCCAGATGCTGGATCACCTGAAAGTGTGCCCGTTTTTCACCCATCATCGTTAAAGGGGCCTGCCATTCATGACGCCTGCCCAATATACCGATTCCGCCAAAGTTCTCGCCGCCGACAAACATATAATAGTTTGCCGCATTCATCCCGTTGGCAATGCAAAGGCGGGTCGTTAAGTCGAATGTACTTGGCTGCAGTCTCGGCCGGTCGGGAATGCTGCCTCCTTGGAATTCAGCGGAAAACAGAGGCTGCTCTTTCCATTGAATGGATTTGGTAAACGCATTCGCTAGGACAATGTCAACAAAGTTATCATACTCAATGTTTCCTATATAATAATCACCTGCCGCCATTACCCCATCTATTTTGGCAACCTCTACTAATTGCGATAATCCGATCGGATATTTTGTCCCCCGTTTCAAGTGGTCCACGGTATCAAACCCATGAATGTTTATCACATAAGGCACCTGGATGCCCTCGCTATCTGCAAGCTGTTTCAAACGTTCGATATATTGCCGGTAATGTACCCGCATAAATAAACTGAACTCGTTTTTCAATGTCATGCTATATAGCGCTTGCGGCTGCCGTATCTTCGTTTCCACAAAATCGGCAATACTGTTATCCTCGACATGAAATGTTTCCTTAAACTCGCTTAAGGAATACTTGTTTTCTAAATAGTTCGTGAAGAGGTCCAGCGTTACAGAGCTAAAATCTCCCTGGTTTGTGACCCAATGAAACATCCCGACTTCATTGTCTAATTGAAACATGATAATCGGTCCGCCATGATGCCACTGAAATCTTTCGATGATTGGACAAACATACTTGTACCAATTTTCCACTTTCTCTAAATAAGTCGGATGCATGTAGCTGACCACTCTGGTCGGATGGACTTTGCCTTCCTCCGTTTTTGCCATGGCATTCGGATAATGCTCAATAAACCAGGTCGGAATTCCGTGATCGATCACCTCGGCCATCACATACGGACCCGGACGGACCAAACAGTACATCTCTTCTTCCTTGACGATCTCTAAAAAGGAAATAAGATCAAGTTCCTCTCTCGAAGTACCCGATAAGTCGATTTTACCTTCTTCATATTCATGAATTCCCCAGGGAATATAAGTGCTGATCATGTTCAGCCCTGCTTCCTTTGCTTGCCTGATGCGGTTTCTCCATTCCGGCTTCGGCACACGAAAATAATGCAGCTCCCCTCCGAAAAGGATAACCTCTTCTCCATTCAGGATCATTTTTTCATCTTTTACTTCCATCATTTCCATTCTCCTCTTATTCGGTTATCGTGTTAAACATAGGACAAAAGCGCAAGCGCCTGTTTAAAGGAGTACAGGCTAGAGCCGCCACATCCTGTGGCAACGCCTGCATGACCCACATCGTGTGAGCCCCCGACAAGCTTAAGAACAGCCTCGACGTGGCGCTTTTTGCCACACAGAGGGTGGGCTTAAGACCTCGAGGGGGTAGGCGCTGGAGCCGGACATGGCTGGTTCAGCCAATAATTATCCACAGACAGTTAAATTTATAATTTCCTATACAATAAGAAAAGGAGAGAGGTATAATCGCCCCCCTCTCTAGTAAGAAGCCTATTCGGACAAAATATCGTCTACTTCTTTCCGATAGTTTTCTAGTGCTTCCTCTGTATCTGCACCGCCTCGGTAAATCTGTTCCAGTGTGTCTAACAGTTCATTTCCCATTCTTTCATATTCTGGAATCAGCGGCAGTGGTTCCGTTGACTTCAGTTGTTCTCCAAAGGTACTCACCATCGGGTCATCAGCTAAAATCGAATCTTCCCATGCCGCTTGATTAGCCGGCAACTCGCTCATTGTTTCATACCAGGCCAATTGTGTATCGGTATCAGCCATCCAATTAATGAAATCAAGCGCTTCGTCCACCTTCTCCGAATTATGGAATATCGACAAATGCGCTCCACCCATCATCGATTTATTTGTTTCACCTTCTGGCATTTGCGCGACATCCCATTTTCCTTCAATATCTTCGCCGTTATCCTTTATTGTCTTGATATCCCACGGGCCGCTGAAGAACATCGGTTTAGACCCATCGCTGAATGCCTGGACAATCTCTTTGCCCTCTTCCAGTTGGGAATATCCTTCTTCATAGAATTTGGTATAAATATCAACTGCATCTTTAAAAGCAGGATCATCGAAGTTTGCTGATCCTTCGCCTACTTCATACGTCCAACCTTGCTGCCAACCTAACATAAACGGGAACTGCGGGTCTGTTCGGGGTAAATCGATTGCATATTGACCGTCCCCTCTGTCCGCAAGTTTTTCAGATGCATCGATCATCTCCTCCCACGTTTGCGGTCCATCAGGATAGCCGACCTCTTCTAAAATATCTGTTCGATAAAAAAGGGCCCGCGTATCCACATACCATGGAATCCCGATCACTTGATCCTCATATTCCGCTGTCCCTCTAGCCCCTTCAAAAAAATTACCCAATTCTAAATTTTCATAGTCGCCAATATCATCCGACATATCATAAAAAGCTCCGGCTTCCGCAAATTCCGCGACCCACGTGGTGCCGATTTGCAACACATCGGGGCCCTTCCCGGAGGCGACTGCTGTCAATAATTTGTCATGTGCATTTTCCCAAGGAATTGTTTGTACTTCTATCTCGATATCATGTTCTGCTTCATAATCCTCCACAAACCCTTCCAATTCATCAGACATCGTCCATACTTGAAGCGTATCGTCAGAACCAGAGGAAGCATTGGAACAGGCCCCCAAAACAAAAGCAGTACCAATCAGGATTATTGCAAACAGAAAGACTTTGCTTCCCTTCTTCAACATCTCCACACTCCTTTGATATGTTATAAAACCCTTCAACGCTGATTGAAACGTTTCAATCAATGCCGTCATGAAACCATCCATATAATAGCTTTGAACGCACTTCTTTTCGTTGTACCGTTTTCCAATAACATACCTTTATCCGGATTGTCGCCTGCTGCATTTCTTGTAGATCGGGTAAAAGGCCATGAGAAATTCGGACTTCTGTTACGCACTATCGTTGCCATTTTTCCTAATTATCTTCGCTCCGCTTATGCTGGCTTACCACTTTTGCATGCTCTGAGTTGAAGAAAGTACACCCTTCCCCCTTCCATTCCAAAACTTCCCGTTCTTTTCTTTTAAATCATTGAAACGTTTCGACAATTCTACAGTACCAGAAAATGAATGCGCTTTCAACTTATTTTTAACATCCGACCGTTTCCTCTTGATTGTTGCGGTATTTTCCCTTTGCTCGTCCCGGCAATGTTTATCCTTGCTGCGAACGAGGTAGGAAACCTACATGTCCTTACAAGATTTCAGAAAGGTTGGTTTTATTTATGCCTAAGAACCCAATAGAAAAGTATTATCATAAAGATTTCCCAAAACAATATCAAAACCCGCCAGGTATCCAAAAAGAAATGGAGCCTGTTCCAGACTGTGGAGAAAACAGCTATGAAGGTTCCGGCCAACTAAAAGGGAGAAAAGCATTGATTACAGGTGGCGACTCCGGCATCGGCCGTGCTGCCGCAATTGCTTATGCACGAGAAGGTGCGGACGTAGCAATCAACTATCTTCCCGTTGAAGAACCCGACGCCCAAGAGGTAAAAGAATTAATCGAGCAAGAAGGACGAAAAGCTATCTTGCTGCCCGGAGACTTGCGTGAAGAGGAATTTAGCCGCAGGCTCGTACAAGATGCAGTTAAGGCGCTAGGTGGTTTGGATACCCTTGTACTTGTAGCTGGGAAGCAACAGGCAGTGAAAGATATCGCCGATCTTACCACCGAGCAACTCGTTTCTACATTCGAGATCAATGTGTTTTCCATGTACTGGATGGTACAAGAAGCGTTGCCTCATATGCCTGAAGGAAGTTCAATCATCACCACCTCTTCGGTAGAGGCTTATAATCCATCTCCACTATTACCGGATTATGCAGCAACGAAAAGCGCCATTGTAGGATTCACAAAATCCATGTCAAAACAATTATCCTCCAGGGGGATACGCGTGAATTCCGTAGCACCCGGACCGTTCTGGTCTGCCCTGCAAATATCCGGCGGCCAGCCACAGGAAAACATTCCGACCTTCGGAAAAGAAACACCGGAAACGCCTTTGCAGCGCGCTGGCCAGCCTGTTGAGCTGAGCGGTATTTACGTTTTCCTCGCTTCCGAGCAAGCAAGCTATGTAACAGGCCATGTATATAGTGCAACCGGAGGACTGAATGCAAACTAGGTAGTTAAAACTTTCATTAGAAAGCACTCCTATAATTAACAGGTTTAATTTGGGGAGGAAAAAATGCTGATAACTTTAGAAAAAACACAATAATTCGCATACATTCCAAACCCAATTTAACAGTAATAGCAAACTAAAACGCTCAGAAGGTTTTCTGAGCGTTTTTATGTGATATTTAATTTTTCCTCTTCAACTAAAGCACCCCTTGGTTATACATAAAGACCTACACAATAATTGCATAATATATAAATGAAAATTAAGTAATTACTTCTTGCCTTTTCGTTCTAAAAGTATAGGTGCTATATTTAGTAAGATAGAAACAATTGTCAAAACCCATAGCGCCCTTTCCATACCAGGTACTACATCCAATAAGGCTGCCCAATCTTCCACTTTTACCCACCGAGATACAAGACTGTACTCTGCACAGAGTGTTAATGCTGTAAATGATAATCCCATCGCCATAGCAAGCTTATAATCCTTTCCTGCTTTATACATATACAAATTTATAAAAGTTGCTACTATGGCAATCGCCCCTAATATTAACCACATAACTATACCTCCATAATTTTATTTATGTCTTGTAATAATACTTAATGTGCTTCATCTCAATTTTTTGCATTACTTTTTTATTAGACACTTATACGTTTTTCCTCTTCAACTAAAGCACCCTTTTACTTTAACAACACTGCTCCGTTATTCTTCTTCAATTAAAGTTACCCCTAAGATGTGGTCGGAAAATAGAATAAATTCATTTAGATAAAAATGATTACTTTGGTCTGTAATAGGAATCAGTTTAACATCTTTCAGGTAAAAACAGGATTTGATGTTAATTATGTTTTTCCCTTTAATATCAATTTTTGGTGCTCTTTCTGTTGTGACTAAAGAGTGACCCAGCGGTGCTGACTTTTCATTAAAATCTGATTCTTGTAAATGCATTTTCCCTTCTATAAGGGCCGATTCTGTTACAAATGTAAATCTTGATTCACTACTTAACTCACTAAAGATTAATTTGTAGTTCTGTAGCCATTAACTTTTTAAAATCTACTGCTGATTCCATATTTACTGCCATTCTTTCACCCTTTCACTATATTAAGAATTTTCTATTTATTCCAATATCTTCTACGACTTTTGAGAAGATAGGTTTCAAAATACAATTAATTATTCAAAGATGCTACACAGCAAATTTCCGGCGGCAAGCCACAGGAAAACATCCCGACCTTTGGAAAAGAAATGTCGAAACGCCATTGCAGTGCGCAGGCCAACCTGTTGAACTGAGCAGAATTTACGTTTTCCTCGCTTCCGAGCAAACAAGCTATGGGAAATTCGTTCATTATGGAAAAAAACCTGTCTCTCCCATTTTCAAAGAAAAATTGTTTACTTTCCAACTATTTGTTATATTTAAAAAGTAAAACTGCATATTGAATGGAATATCGATCTACGAAGACTGTCGGCAGCCATGCGGATTTTAATGTTTAACCACTTTTTTGAAAGCGCTTGCTTAAATACGACTAGGAGGGGTCTTATGCAAGAAAAAACGAGTTATAAACCCGGTTTGGACGGGGTGATTGCATCCGAAACGAAGCTTTCTTACTTGGATGTGGAAGCGGAAGAAATTGTCCTTCGAGGATATGATTTAATCGAGCTCGCCCAAAACAGGGAATATTTAGATCTCGTTCAGCTGTTACTTCAGGGAGAACTGCCTAAGCAACAAGAACGCTCCACTCTTGAACAAGAATTAAAAGAAGAGTATGAGCTCCCAGATGATTTCTTCTCCCTTTTCCACAAACTGCCTAAACATACACACCCAATGGATGCGTTGCGGACAGGGATTTCCATACTCGCAGGATACGAACAGCATCTAGACGAACGGGGCGAAGAACAAATCAGGCAGATTGCTGTCAGTCTGTTGGCGAAGATTCCCAATATCGTGGCGAACAGCTATCACATCCTTCACAACGAGTCCGTGGTCGCTCCGCGACAGGAACTGTCTTACAGTGCAAATTTTTTGCATATGATTACAGGTAAAGAACCTACAGAAACAGAAGCCTCCTATTTTGACCAGTCTTTGATGGTTTACAGTGAACACGAAATGCCGAATTCAACTTTTACTGCACGCGTCATTGCTTCGACGAACTCAGATATCTACGGGGCGCTGACCGGAGCAGTCGCTTCGTTGAAAGGAAACCTGCACGGAGGAGCGAACGAAGCAGTTATGTATATGTTGCTAAACGGCAAAACAACCGATGGATTCCGCCATCTCCTCTATGAAAAACTTAAAAAGAAAGAAAAAGTGATGGGCTTCGGACACCGTGTTTATATGAAAAAAATGGACCCAAGAGCCACGCTGATGAAAGAAGCATTGAGGGAGCTCGCAGCGGAGAAAAAACAGGAGGAGCTCATGGAAATGTGCGAAGCTGGGGAACAATTGATGAAAGAAGAAAAAGGGCTTTATCCGAATCTGGACTACTATGCAGCGCCTGTTTATTACTTATTGGGTATCCCGATCGA
The DNA here is from genome assembly GCF_017792025.1 of Sediminibacillus dalangtanensis. Taxonomy (NCBI): domain Bacteria; kingdom Bacillati; phylum Bacillota; class Bacilli; order Caryophanales; family Bacillaceae; genus Sediminibacillus; species Sediminibacillus dalangtanensis. The sequence continues at coordinate 361,321 of NZ_CP046956.1, read as the reverse complement.
CTTGTATACCCCTATTTTCTTTGCGGCCAGGACGCTGGGATTGTGCGCCCATGTATCTGAGCAATATGCCAACAATAAGTTGTTCAGACCAAGAGTTCTCTATACTGGTCCGCGTGGACTTCACCCTTAAATAACAATCTGCCGGGATATCCCGGCTGGCTTTTTTAAGATTACTACATAATGAAAAGGTGGCGTTGACAATGACAGAAATGAACGTGAAAACGGCACAAACTGCCGACCAAGTATTAGAACGTATTGCCGATTACGCCGTATATGGCAAGATCACTAGCGAAGAAGCGTTGAAAACAGCACAATATGTATTGGTGGATACGCTTGGCTGTGGATTCTTAGCCTTACGCTATCCAGAGTGCACCAAGCATTTAGGCCCTATCGTACCTGGCACCGTCGTCCCGAATGGCTCCCGTGTTCCAGGTACACCTTATGAACTGGACCCTGTCCATGCGGCCTTCAATATCGGATGCATGATTCGCTGGCTCGATTACAATGACACTTGGCTTGCTGCAGAATGGGGACATCCTTCCGACAACTTAGGAGGAATCCTGGCAATTTCCGATTATATCAGCCGTAAAAGATGTTCGGAAGGAAAAAGGCCACTTCAGATGAGCACAGTGCTGGAAAATATCGTAAAAGCTCACGAAATTCAAGGGATACTGGCACTGGAAAACAGCCTCAACCGCGAGGGCCTTGACCATGTGCTTTACGTCAAGGTGGCCACGACAGCCGTAGTGACCGCTATGCTTGGAGGCAGCAAAGAAGATGTCATCAATGCGGTTTCACAAGCATGGGTCGATAATTCCAGCCTTCGCACCTATCGTCACGCACCAAACACTGGATCTCGAAAATCATGGGCAGCCGGAGATGCAACAAGCCGGGGAGTGAGACTGGCCTTAATGACAATGAACGGAGAAATGGGCTATAAGACTGCCCTCTCGGCGCCGGGTTGGGGATTCCAGGATGTCCTCTTCGGCGGAAAAGAATTGACCCTGGCACGTCCTTTTGGCTCCTATGTGATAGAAAACATTTTGTTTAAGATATCGTTCCCTGCTGAATTTCATGCTCAAACTGCAGCGGAAGCAGCAATCAAACTTCATGAACAGATCAACGGAAGAATCGAAGACATCGAGCGAATAACCATTACGACACATGAATCAGCCATCCGTATTATCGATAAAAAGGGACCGCTTTACAATCCGGCAGACCGAGATCATTGTATCCAATACATTACAGCCATCGGCCTTCTATATGGATCATTGAATGCGGACCACTATGAAGACGAGGTAGCCGCCAACCCGGAAATCGACCGCTTGAGAAACAAAATGGTGATAACCGAAAATGAACAATACAGCAAAGACTATCTCGATCCGGATAAGCGCTCCATCGCCAATGCTGTCCAAGTGTTCTTCATTGATGGCACACACACCGACCAAATAGCAGTAGAATACCCGATAGGACACAGACGCCGCCGTGAGGAAGGCATACCGCTGCTTTTGGATAAATTCCAGCACAATATAAAGACACGGTTTCCACTTCGCCAGGCCAACCAAATTCTTGAATTGTGCGAGAACTATAATGAACTGACAGATACACCTGTCAATCAGTTCATGGAGCTATTCCGCATATAATGAAGGAGGAATCATAGATGTCTTGGATCGTCGAACCAAAATCAACGCAGCCAGAAAGAGCAGAAACGTTTAAAAGATTGATCAACCAACCGGAATTGCTAAAAATCCCTGGCACTCACGACGGGATATCCGCCAAAATCGCCCGGGATGTCGGCTTCCAGGCCATTTATCTGTCCGGCGCTGCCTATACGGCAAGTCGGGCGCTTCCTGACCTTGGCCTCATTTATTCAAATGAAATGGCCGAAAAAGCCCAAGAACTTATCCGGGCTTCCGATCTCCCTCTACTCGTCGACATCGATACAGGCTACGGAGGCGTCATCAACGTAGCCCGGGCGGCAAGAGAAATGGTCGAAGCCGGAGTTGCCGCCGTGCAAATAGAGGACCAGCTGCTGCCAAAAAAATGCGGGCATTTGAATGGAAAGAAACTGATTGAACCAGAAGAAATGATGCAAAAAATCAGGACCATCAGAGAAGTCGCTCCCACACTTGTCATTGTAGCCCGGACAGATGCAAAATCAGTGGAAGGAATGGAAAAAGCCATGGAGCGAGCCAATATGTACGTCGAAGCTGGAGCCGATGCCATCTTTCCTGAAGCATTGACAAGTGAAGAAGACTTCCGGCAGGCATCGTCAGCTATCAACGCACCGCTCCTCGCCAACATGACCGAATTCGGAAAAACCCCTTATTTTACAGGAGAGGATTTCCTCTCATTCGGAATGAGCATGGTCATTTATCCCGTTACATCCCTGCGCGTGGCTGCCAAAGCTTACGAGCGGGTTTTTACGGAAATCATGGAACACGACACGCAAAAAGAAAAGCTCGAAGACATGCAATCACGCCAAGAGCTATATGAAACCATCAAGTATTATGATTATGAAGCGTTGGATGAAAAAGTGGCAAAGACCGTACTTCCGGAGATTGGGAAGGAAAATAAGTAATCGAGGGAAAGGGTCTCTAAGACCAGAGATTCCCAAACGATTATCCGACCATCGAGTGTTTGTATATAAGCAGCCCACTCAGCCATACTCATCTTCTTTCACTATATTGTTCATGTAAAAAAGCAACTTTATGGGCATTTTACATAGAATGCTCTTAGAGGTGATACAAAAATGGCAAGAGTAAAATATACAGACAAGGATGTTGACTTAGTAGCAAGGATGATAAGGGCAGAAGCTGAAGGGGAAGGAAAGCAAGGGATGCTGATGGTCGGAAATGTCATTGTAAATCGGCTGAAAGCCAATTGCTCTGACTTTGAAGGTTTACGTTCCATTCGGGATGTCATCTTCCAAGTACAGGGAGGAAATTACTCGTTTGAAGCCGTGCAAAAGGGGAACGTTTTTTATAACAGAGCGAGAAGCGCAGAAAAAAGGTTAGCCAGGCAAGTGTTGGACTATTGGAGAGAACATCCCTCCAAGTTTTCCCTCTGGTACTTCAATCCTTATGGCGAGTGTCCACCAGAGTGGTACGGACAGCCGTTTACAGGGCAATATAAACAGCATTGTTATTATGAACCACAGGCTAATACGTGTGAAAGTGTATATGGCTGGTAGGGAACCCCTCCACACAAAATGGGAGGCCGCCCACTGAAAAACTGAAGTACTATGAGAAATAGAATTTTAAAAATAGCGGTCTGTGTGGAATTTAGTATCCATACAGACCGCTTTTCGTCTAATTTCAAGAGTTTGTGCCTCTATTCCTTCATTAGTTTAACGATTCGTTTCACATTTGCCGTGAAAGGCTTGAAGCTACCTCACAAACAAACCTTCACTTATGGACTATTTATGCCGATATTAAAAAGGTATTACATTTTACATACCAGGGGGAATATTATGTTAGACATCCACTCGCTCAACAAACAATACATTGCCGGCTCATGGATTGATGGAAAAAGCAGCCGCACATTGAAAGATATAAATCCATACAACGGTGAAGTAATAACAGAGTTCAAAATGGCTTCGACAGAAGATGTAGATGCTGCCTATTTAGCAGCACAAGCAGCTATGGATGAATGGAATCAAATTAATCCTTATCAACAACGAGACCTCCTTGAGAATGCTGTAACATATATTGATGCCCATGAAGAGGAGATCACGAACCTCATTATCGATGAACTTGGTGGCACACGATTAAAAGCAGCGTTCGAAATAGGCCTTGTCAAAAATATGATCAAGGAAGCAGCAACTTTTCCACTTAAAAAAGAAGGCAAAATTCTACCATCCGTTGAAAACGGGAAGGAGAACCGCCTATATCGCATGCCTGCTGGTGTAGTAGGAGTTATCAGCCCATTCAACTTTCCTTTTTTCTTGTCCATTAAATCGATTGCCCCGGCAATCGGCGCTGGTAATGGTGTTGTTCTAAAAGCGCACGAAGAAACACCTATCGTCGGAGGTACATTGATTGCAAAGATTTTTGAAGAAGCTGGCATTCCCAAAGGTCTATTCAATGTAGTGGTTACGGACATTAGCGAAATTGGCGATTCATTTGTAGAGCACCCTATCCCAAGGATTATCTCCTTTACAGGCTCCACTGGCGTGGGTAGACATATCGCACAACTGGCAGCGAAGCATTTTAAAAAACCACTGCTCGAATTAGGCGGGAATAGCGCATTTATCATTTTGGACGATGCGGATATCGACTATGCGGTGAACGCAGCGGCATTCAGCCGGTTTACCCATCAGGGCCAAATCTGTATGTCCGCAAACCGTATCATTGTCCACCAATCTGTTTATGACGAGTTTATCAGCAAATATAGAGATAAAATTGCTTCCCTTAAAACCGGCGATCCACGAGACCCTGATACCGTTATTGGCCCTGTCGTAAACGAAAGAGCGGCCCAGACCTTAAAAGCACTCATCGAGAAAGGCATAGAACAAGGGGCTGAACCACTGCTACAAGGCAATATTTCAGGTAATATGGTGGAACCAACCATATTGACAGGTGTGACTCCGGATATGGACATTGCTCGTGAGGAGATGTTTGGCCCAGTAGTAAGTGTTATGACATTTAGTACGGATGAAGAAGCAATCCGGATTGCGAATGATACCAACTTTGGTCTAAGTGGTGCTGTGCACACAAGGGATGGAGAACGCGGTGTCCAGTTAGCAAAGCAGGTACATACCGGCATGATTCACGTGAACGACATCACGATTAATGACGAACCAATTGTCGCATTCGGCGGTGAAAAACAATCTGGTCTAGGTCGGCTAAACGGGGAATGGAGTCTTGAGGAATTCACGACGTTGAAATGGATTTCGATCAACTATGGACAGCGCCAGTTTCCATACTAAACGAAACGAGGAGGAATAAAATGACCGAAGTTAAAACTCAAACAGGGACCGATTCAGAGCTGTTAAATTCTTTTCTCAAGGTGGCACCCGTCTTAAATCAATTAATAAACGATGACATCACGGTCGGCATCTATGATACGGAAAAACTGATCATCAATATTCCAGGGGAAACATTCTCCCTTAATGTCAGCCCCGGCGATCCGCTTACAGAGGGAGACATCATCACCAATGCCATTAGGGAAAACTCTCCGAAATCGGAAATAGTTCCGAAAGAATTATTCGGCTTCCCACTAATCGCCCGCGCCATCCCACTGCGTGACGAGAATGGTACCGTTATTGGAGGCGTTGGGATCGGAACCAGTCTGGAAAAAGCGAATAAACTTCACGAAGTGGCCGAAAGTTTGTTAGCAATTGTAGAACAGTCTGCGGCTTCTGTTCAGGAAATCACAGGCTCCATAAACGATTTGGCCGAGCATGTAACGGATGTTTCTTCACAAGTGAAAAAAGTAAGTGAAAGTACCGAAGAAATCGGCGAAATATCAACGGTGGTCAAGGGCATTTCTGAACAAAGCAACCTGCTGGGTCTGAATGCATCGATTGAAGCCGCACGTGCGGGTGAAGCGGGTAAAGGATTCGGTGTTGTGGCGGAGGAGATTCGGAAACTTGCCAACAACTCAAAAGATAATGTCAAAAAAATCAATGATGCCACCAAGAATATCCAAAACCTGATTGCCAAACTGGATGATGCATTTTCCGGAATCCATCAAATGACGGATACACAGGCAACTGCAATCACAGACATTTCTGCCACAGTCCAAGAAATCAGCACAAACGCCCAGGACCTGGCAAAACTAGCTGAAAACCAGCTGGAGACAAAATAAAGAAGGCAAAAAAACAAAACCTGGAAAGCCTTAATTTGCTTTCCAGGTTTTTTACAGAATGTTTACCGAGCCACAGTATACATGTGGGGATTCCTTGTACTCTTTCCCATAATTCCTTGTACTCTTTCCCATAAAAAAAGAAGGTACTCTTTCACAAGGATGGATGCTTTTCGAGCAAACACATCATAAAAGAGGCCTTCTCATAAAACATATTATTTAGCAGTTACGGTGCCTGAATCGGCTGGATGTACTCCATGACGATAGTAATCCGCATGAATAGGTTCGAGCGGTTTACGCCCCTGGATTAAGTCCGCTGCCTTTTCCGCCAGCATCAAGACCGGCGCATGGATATTGCCGTTTGTGACGTAAGGCATCGCCGAAGCATCTGCCACTCGTACATTATCAAGCCCGTGGACCTTCATGGTTTTTGGATCTACAACAGCCATAGGATCAGAAGCGGGCCCCATCTTTGCCGTACAAGACGGGTGAAGGGCTGTCTCAGCATCATTCCTTACCCATTCCAATATCTCTTCGTCTGTACGAACGGAAGGGCCCGGTGAGATTTCCCCTGCGTTGTAAGGCTTCATAGCAGGTTGAGACATAATTTCACGGGTGATTCTGATTGCTTCCACCCACTCGCGTTTGTCCTGTTCCGTAGATAGATAGTTGTAGACCATGCTCGGATGCTCTTTCGGATCTTTCGAACGAATCTTTAATGATCCACGGGCATCAGAGTACATCGGTCCGATGTGTACTTGGAATCCGTGAGCGGTGTCCGCTTTTTGTCCATCGTACCGCACAGCTACCGGCAGGAAGTGGAACATTAAGTTCGGGTAATCGACGTCCTCGTTTGAACGGACGAAACCTCCGCCTTCGAAATGATTGGTCGCTGCCGCTCCCGTACGTCCGAGCATCCATTGCAAACCGATCCAAGGCATCCGCAATTTATTCAAGTTCGGCTGTTCGGAAACAGGAGCTGAACAAGCGTGTTGGACATAGACTTCAAGGTGATCCTGGAGGTTTTCTCCTACACCTGGAAGGTCAACTACCGGTTTAATGCCTAAAGAGCGAAGGTGCTCGGCGTCGCCCACACCGGACAGTTGAAGCAACTGCGGCGTGTTGATGGCACCGCCTGCAAGAATGACTTCCCCTGTGTTCACTTGGTGCGTCTTCCCGTTGCGTCGATAGGTCAATCCTTTAGCCCGCGTACCATCGAAGTCGATACTCGTTACAAAAGCGCGAGTCTTGACCGTCAGATTCTCACGCTTCATCGCCGGACGCAAATAAGCGCGTGAAGCTGACAATCGCTGGCCTTTGTAAACATGCTTATCAAACGGACCGAATCCTTCCTGGCGAAAACCGTTCACATCAGGGGTGCGGGAATAACCGGCTTCTACCCCTGCATTGAAGAAGGCTTGGAATAAAGGATTTTTGGCTGGCCCGCGTTCCAATTTAATCGGGCCGTCGTGGCCGCGAAGATCATCATCCGGCGACCCTAAAGCATTTTCCAAGCGTTTGAAATACGGAAGACAATGCGCAAAATCCCACGATTCCATCCCTTCGTCTGCTCCCCAGCGTTCATAGTCCATTGGATTTCCACGTTGATAGATCATCCCGTTGATCGAACTCGAGCCTCCGAGCACCTTACCACGGGCATGCTTTATACGTCGCCCATTCATATGCGGTTCAGGGTCCGATTCGTATTTCCAGTCGTAAAGGCTTTTACCTGCTGGAAATGGCAAAGCTGCCGGCATTTGAATCAATAGATCCCATGGATAATCACTGCGTCCTGCCTCCAAAACAAGGACACTTTTTTTTCCATCTTCACTCAGGCGGTCGCCGAGCACGGAACCCGCACTCCCCCCGCCAACAATCACAATATCGTATGTTTCACTCATCTTCTGTTCCTCCTTGGTGTTGAAAATGGAAGAAAGAAGTAAGAAAAAGTCTTTCTTCCTTTATGAAATTTATTGTTTTTATCTATCATTTACTGTAAGTTCCGGGCTTTAAGTTGAGAGGGATGAAAAGTATCCCTCCCAATCCTGGAAATCATAATAGATTGATAGCTTAGAACCAGTTAATCGATTCAGGTTTCAGATTTTGGAATATATGCTTTGTTTCGGTATATTCTTCCATCCCCAGTTTTCCTAGTTCGCGTCCAATTCCAGACTGCTTGAATCCACCCCATGGGGCATGCGGGAAGTAAAGGTTGAAGTCATTGATCCAAACCGTTCCCATGCGCATCTTCGCTACACAGCGCTCCGCTTTTGCAATATCGTTGGTCCAAACGCCGCCGGCAAGCCCGTAGATCGAATCGTTCGCAAGCTTTATTGCTTCCTCTTCTGTCCGGAACTTCTCGACCGTAATAATTGGACCAAACGCTTCGTCTTGAACAATGTGCATGTCTGTCGTGCAGTCTGTGAAAATGGTAGGCAGATAGAAAAATCCATTTTGCAGTTCTGGATCAGCCGGACGGCTGCCGCCAACTGCTACTGTAGCGCCTTCTTGGATACCTGTTTCTACATATTTTTCTACTTTGGCAAGATGTTCCGCTGAAATAAGCGGACCCATTTGCGTATCCTCCTCAAATCCGTTGCCAAGCTTGAACTTTTTCACTCGCTCAACAAGTGCGTTTACGAACTCGTCGTGAATACTTTCTTCGACAATCAGTCTTGTGCCAGCGGAACAGATTTGTCCTGCGTGGAAAAAAACCCCGTTTAACGCCTGGTCGACTGCTACATCGAAATCAGCATCAGCAAAAACGACATTCGGGTTTTTCCCACCAAGTTCAAGGGCCAGCTTTTTCACATTCACGCTTGCCGCTTGCATGATTTTCTTCCCAGTAACAATTCCACCTGTAAAGGAAATAAGGTCTACATCCGTATTATCAGACAGCTCGGCACCCACGGTACTGCCAGCACCAAGAACCAGGTTGGCAACACCAGCAGGCACTCCCGCCTCTTCGATTAGTTCGAATACTTTTATGGTCGTTAGTGGTGTGATTTCACTTGGCTTCATGATTAATGTGTTTCCAGTCGCAAGCGCTGGAGCCAGTTTCCAGGACGCTTGAAGCAATGGATAATTCCAAGGGGTAATCTGGCCGCACACACCAACTGGTTCGCGCACTACTTTGCTGATAGAGTTAGGAATAGGAGAATCGATCAACTCCCCGCCATCTTTATCGGCAAGCTCGGCAAAATAACGGAAAACACCAGCGATATCCTCCATGTCTCCGCGGCTTTCTTCTACTGTTTTACCTGTATCCAATGATTCCAGATGAGCAAGTTCTTCTTTATCTCTTTCTATTAATTCAGCAATTTTCCTTACAACCGCCCCCCGTTCCGTTGCCGGGGTTGTAGGCCATTCACCATGATCAAATGCTACTCTTGCTGCAGCGATTGCTGCCTTTGTATCGGATTCATCCCCCTCTGGAACGGTAGCAATCACTTCCTGGTTAAATGGATTAATAATATCCCGCGTATTCCCTGCGTTCGCATCCACCCAATTGCCATTAATGTATTGTTGTTGTTTTAGATTCACAACTATCAACTCCAATTTTCAAATTAGATTAAGTTTATTAAAAATATATTTAACATTTAAAAATCATATCATTTCTTTTTTTGACTGTCAAAGTAGAATAAAACGTGTAAGTTTAAGAAGAATCAAAATACCCGGTAATAGTTGTCGTTATGCAGGTAGCAGGCAATTGCATCCGGCACGGATTGCGATTTTCCATTTGACATTTCATCTGAACGCGATAACATAAGTTTTGTGAAGAAAATTTAAATGTTATTTAACGCGCTTTACTTTATCGCGAAGGAGCGACTTTATGAGTGAATCGACAGAAAGATCAAGAATGAAAATAGAAGAAGCAAAGGACAAAGTGATTGGCGCCATTGCAGAGACAATGGATTTATATGGGGTAACCCCATCGGCCGCAAACTTATATGCGACCATGTATTTTAAAGATCAGATGACCCTGGATGAAATGCGTACGGAGCTGGACATGAGTAAACCGAGTATGAGTACCAGTGTACGTAAGCTCCAGGAAATAGCCATGGTGAAAAAGACATTTACACGTGGCTCCCGGAAGCATACCTATGCTGCGGAGAAAAATTTCTTTCGTTCCTTCATGGTGTTTTATTGTCAGATGTGGGAACGAGAAGTAAAAATGAATATGGAAGCAATCGAGGAAGCACAAGAAGATTTAATAGATGTCATAAAAGAGACCACCAGCACACCGGAAATCGTTGCCGATGCAAAAAAGTACTATGATCAACTAGAGGGATCCAAAACCTACTATCGCTGGTTGGATGACTTAGTTGCAAGTATAAGAAGCGGCAAGATATTTGAGTTTTTACCGAAAGACCAGCACGATTAAGTGGACAGGTTGTTATCAGGTAGTCTATAGAAAGATGGCTATAGACTACCTGGCTATAGGAATGTTATCGTCTCTTTGTAAAGAAGAGATGAATTCTTTTGATCTTTTCGTTAAATTGTTTCTAAATACATTTAATATTTGAAATGTATTTAAATAAATATACAAGAACAAAGGGGAGTTTTTTTCAACATGAATACTTGGAAAAAAGAGCTTAGTCTTATTTTAGCGATTCTCATGCTCGCAGTATTGACAGCATGTGGAAACACAAGCGGAGAATCTAACAGCGAAGCTGGAACAGAAGAAGGCGAAGAAGCAATAACGATCGGCCAAATTAACTGGGCTGAAAATATTGCTGTTACAAATATGTGGAAAGCCATCCTAGAAGAGAAAGGCTATGACGTGAAGTTAAATGTACTGGATATGGGTACAACAATGAAGGCTTTGGAAGACGGCGAGTTGGACGCCAGCCTGGAAATATGGCTGCCTGTTCAGGATGCCAATTACCTGGAGAAATACCAAGATACGGTCAATTTCTCCGATGCAACGTGGTTCGATAACGCAAAAGTAGGACTTGTCGTGCCAAGTTATTTGGAAGAAGTAAACAGTGTAGAGGACTTAAACGACCACAAAGAGCTGTTCGATGGTGAAATTGTCGGTTTTGATCCTGGCGCAGGTACGATGGAAGTAACCGAACAATTAATTAAAGACTATGATCTCGATTATGAGCTGCTGCCTAGCTCTGAACCTGCGATGTTGGCTGAAATTGGAGAAGCAGTAAAAGCTGAGGAACCAATCGTGGCACCGCTTTGGAGCCCGCATTGGATATTTTCTAAATATGATCTGAAATTCCTCGAGGACCCGCAAGAAACATTCGGCGGTGTGGAAAAGATTCACCATGCCACCAGACAAGGATTTGCGGAAGATTACCCGGAAGTGAGCGAATGGTTTAAAAATTGGAAGATGAATGATAAGCAAATCGGCGAGCTGATCGATTACACAGAAAATGCCGAAGAACCGCTTGACGGGGCGAAAAAGTGGGTCGAAGAGAATCAAGATCTGATTGATAAATGGGTAAAATAAATTAATAGAATTAAAGAAGTCGGTCTCTTCCTTTTGGAGTGGCCGACTTCTTTTTTAAAAGATAAGCAAGTATAAATCTCAGAGATGTCTAGCTGCAGCGCCTACCCCCTCGAGGTCTTAAGCCTAGCCTCTGGGTGGCAAAAGATGCCACTTCGAGGCTGGGCTTAAGCTTGTCGGGGGTGATCAAGGCGCTTGCGCTTTTCTTGTCTAGCTGCAGCGCCTACCCCCTCGAGGTCTTAAGCCTAGCCTCTGGGTGGCAAAAGACCGCCACTTCGAGGCTGGGCTTAAGCTTGTCGGGGGTGACCAAGGCGCTTACGCTTTTCTTATATGAATTCCCAACTTAATTTTTGAACTACTTATTCCATAATTCCGGAAATGCTTCTTCTCTTGAAACTCTTACCATATGATCGGGGAAGTATTTTTTAAAATACTTTTCCACTCTTACGTGGATATCTTTTTGATACCATTTTTCCAGTCCATTTTCCTTAAATAACCTGGGCATGCCTAACCTAGCGGAACGCTTTCCAAACATTCCATCACCGATATTCAATGTATCAACCCAAATGCTGTCTACGATGTTTTCCAGTGCCTTTGGAAAGTCAGGAGTAAATGGCAAAACCGGTGAGATTGCAGCCTGGGTGAAGATACCAGCTTCGTGGACTTCTTTCAACGTCTTTAATCGCAATTGGATCCCCGGAGCATAAGGGGCGAATAGCTTCTTTATATCTTCTCTGTCCGTTTCAATTGTCATGGATACAAGCACTTTACATTTCTCTTGTAGCTGAACTAGCAAATCGATATCTCGCGTGATAAGAGGGCCGCGAGTTTGGATCTGCAAAAAATCAGGGGGATTTTCAACCATTTCCTCTAGCAGGCCCCTTGTTATCCCTGCCTTGCGTTCTATCGGCTGATATGGGTCTGTGGCAGAAGACATGAAGAGATTCACCGTGGAATGTTTCTTGCGAAGTTTTTTTATCTCATGGCGGTATTTCTCGACTGCATTTACTTTAATATCGACCCATTCTCCCCATGTACTATCTCTGAACGTTTGGATAGGCATTTCTCTAACGTAACAGTATAAACAAGAGAATCCACATCCGCTGTATGGATTCAAGGAATGCGTAAATCCAACATTCAAGTATCCTTTTGCTTCCGTTAAAATTTTTTTCGTATGCGTTTCTTTCAACTGTGTATTCATACTCTTTTCCTGTTCACCAACTTTCCAGTTCGACAAAGCATCCCATTGCCCTCCCATTCTCCCACTCTTAACCTGTAAAGCTTCCGCCGCATAACTCCTCCTATTGTGTAAAGCCCCACAACTATTCCTCAGCAGGGGCTTGTTCGGAAAGCGGTAATTCAACGCGGAAAGTGGTACCGGAATGGCTGCTTTCAACAAGCATGAGCTCACCGTCTAACACGTTCGCAATCATTTTGCTGAAAGGCAGTCCCAGTCCTAAACCGCCAACTTTGTACTTTTTGTTCTCTCCCCGGTAAAACCGCTCGAATATATACGATTGTTCCTGCTCCGGAATTCCCTCGCCAGTATCGTTTACATCGATCATTACCTTATCCTGGGTAGTATGGAGTTTTACCGTGATCCTTCCTTTGTCCCCTATTGCCTGAGAAGCATTGTTCAAGAGGTTGGTCATAATTTGCTGGATGCGCAAAGGATCCACTTCAACCGTCCGATCATCTTTCAACAACGAAACATCCATTTGTACGCCTTCTTGCATGTTGGTTTTTTTCCAAACGTCCAGGGTATCCATCATCAATTCATTGATCAAATAGGTATCCATTGAAACCGGTACTGCGTTTGCTGCAAATTTATTAAAAGCCAGCAGGTCTTCCACCATTTTTTTCATTTTTTCGGATTCTCTGATGGAAAGCTGCAAAAACTCTTTTGCTTCTTCTTTGTCGACGACACCTTCATCGATCGCTTGCAACAGTCCGCTTATCGAGGTGACAGGTGTTTTTAATTCATGGGAAACCCCTGCCAACAGCTCCGTCCGGAGGGCTTCCAGATGCTCTAACTTTTGCGACATTTGCTGGAAGGAAGTGATTAACTCATGAACCTCTTCCTCTTTCGCATCTGTGGAAAAACGCACATCGTAATTCCCCTCCTCTATTTGTTTGGCAGCTGCTGCAACTTCTTTAATCGGTTTGGATAATCGGCCCGTTATAAAATAAATGGCAATCCAGCCCAATATAAGCAGACTGCCTATTACGATCATTAATTGTCCATATTCCTGGCGAACTTTTGTCAGTTCCGCTTTAGATTCCACATAGAGCACCCAGCCAAGTGTCGCATCTTCCGTTTCAATCGGCTTTTTCACGACATAAAGTTCGGCTTGTTCTTCGTTTTCGGAAGTGATGGTTTGAATGGTATCTTCTTTTTCCAAAATAGAGGAATGGATTTCCTGGCCATTGGATTGTGGGGGCAAATTACTACTAATAATCGTCCCCTCTAGGTCGGTTACATAAATGATGGGATTGCTTTCTCCATTCATAAATCTGCCTCTATCTGTCAAAAGGCGATGTATCTCAAATTCAGGAGGCAGCGTTTCATCCGTCATATTTTCAATTCGGTTGGTTGTTTCTTCTGCCATGAATTCCATCATATTCAGTCGATTTTCCAAGGTGGTATGGCGAATCCACATCGCTGAAAGAACCGTGATAACCGCAAGTCCAACCACAAGTGTAATCAGGTATCGGGTTGTCCAATATCGCTGTAATGATACTTTTTTATTTTTCTTGAACACGGAACTGATACCCCACCCCTCTGAGCGTTTTTATTTCTCCTTCTTCACCGGACCAATCTTTCAATGATTTTCTTAACCGTTTGATTGATAAGTCGACAGCCCGGTCGCTGCCTTCATAATCCCAGCCCCATACTTGCTCGATCAGTTGATCTCTCGTAAACGTTTTGTTCGGATGCTCGGATAAAAATAACAGCAATGCTAAATCACGTGGTGTTAATTCGATTTCTTTTTGATGGAGGAGGACCCGGTGTGCCTCGTGATCAATATGCAGGGCTCCGAACTTTTTCAATTGGTTATCATCGGTGCGGAATCTGCGTAACACGGCATTCACTCTTGCGATTACTTCATCCCCGATAAACGGTTTTGTAATATAATCGTCTGCCCCGCCATTCAGACCGTCCAGCCGGTAATTGACGTCGCCTAGAGCAGTCAACATGATAACAGGGCATGTGCTTATTTCTCTTATTTCTTTTAGTATTTGCCAGCCGTCTATTCCCGGGAGCATAATGTCTAATAATACTAAATCCGGACTCCATTCTTGAAAAGCCGGGATAGCCTGGTTGCCTTCCATTACTACTTTTGTTTCAAAATCGGCTTTTTGTAAATAAACATTCAGTACTTTGCTAATGGCGACTTCATCTTCTATGATCAACACTCTGCTCATTCTTTTCAACTCCCAAGGTTATTTTATCATAGAAAGTTAGCCTTTCTTTCCTGATATTATCCAGGCGATTACCAACAATGATTCTACCAATATAAACTTCCTTTAAGTTCTGCTGTTTGATGAGTGCTTCTAATCGCTGCGGCAAGACACTACGCTTTCCACGGGCACGGCTTCAACTTCCTCAGAAAGCATAAATCGCTTTCTTGCGGGATTTTCAGCTCGTGCTGCTCCCGTAGGAGTCTCCGCATCTTGCCTTCGCTATTTAACAGTGTTCTGCTTATAGAATGGTGGATGTAATTTTAACAAACCAGCATTCACTACTTTACGTTGATCAGATAAGTTTGAACAGCATTAAAAAGCAATTAATAGACTCTCTATGGCTAAATCAGCAGAGGAGTTTCTATTTCACTTCCGCCAACAAAGTGTTCTGAAGACCACAATTACTAGCATAGAGAGATTTACATTGATTCAATGTTGGCTTAATTTCCCGAAAGTGACGGTTATCTTCAACAAGGAATCTCTCACTAAAGTTGAAGCGCTTCAACTAACGGAGGCAAGATACGTAGACTCCAGCGGGAACAGCGCGAGCTGAAGATCCACTTGGTAAAGCGACTTTCTTTACCAAGTTAGCTGAAGCCGTGCCCGCGGAAAGCGAAGTACCTTGCCGGAGTGTTTGCTACCATTCATATTAAAGTGCTGCTTTATCATTTTCCATATTAATTCGAATTAATAAAATTCAGAAAAGAAGAATCGAACGAGTTCGACTATTTAAGGGTCGAATCGTTCGATTTTTCTTTGGACCTCTTATTTTTGACCATGCTTGCTATTTACTGGGATGGTGGCTGGGGCATTTCATTGTCATCCTGCCCTTGTCGGCCTTGTCCGCGTCCGCCGCCAAACATGCCGCTCGGTTGTTCGGTTTCGCCTGATTCATCCAAATACGTCATCGTACTTGTTAACGAAAACTCCAGCACTTTTGTGCCGCCTTCCATTGTGGCATCTTCAAAGAATCCATCTGTTTCATCGCCGGACAGCCCATTATCTGTGTAAAGCGTATAGGATTGGTCCTGTTTTAAATCTGGTGAACTGATGACAACCGATTGAAAATCCTTTTCGGGTGCAACCGCAACAACTATGTCTCCATTGCCATCCTGTACGGAAACCGTAGTACCGGCTTCGAGCATTTCAGGAAAAGTCATCATAAACGAAGCTTGTTCCGAGCTGTCGGAAACGCCTTGAGCCATCCCGCTGCTCCCAGCAGCAATCAAAGTTCCACCCTTGATTTCAAAGGATTGGTCGTAATCCAAGGCTCCGTTGCCATTGTTCGTTGGACCGTACACGAGTACCGTGCCGCCTGTCATTTCGGCGGAAGTATTGGAGTCAAGGCCATCGCCATTTGCATCGACATAAATGTACCCACCTTCAATCAACAATTTTCCTTGATCTGCTTCTTCTTCCGTGCTTTCCTCTTCATTCTCCGTTTGGTTTTCCCAAAATCCTTGCATCCCCATCTGATCTGTCCCGCCATTCACGTTAAAACCATCGTCTTCTGCAGCAAGATGGATCGTTCCATCTGACACCGTTATTGATTCCGCTTCGATTCCTTCATAACTTTTGTCGACTTGGATGGAACCATTCGTGATGATGATTTCCTCATCTGCGTGAACCGCATCATCTCCGGTGGCCAACGTCATTTCCCCAGCTGCAACGGTCAATTCTTTATTGCTGTGCAAGGCATCATCATTCGCATCGATCGCAATGGTGCCACCTGCGATTTCCAGACTGTTTTCTGCTTTGATTCCTTTGGTACTTGGTGTATCGTCTTCTTCTGTTTCTGCATTAGTTTGTGCTTGTTCTTCCTCCATCTGTTCAGGAGGCTGTCTGTCTTCAAATTCACCGCCATCACCTTCTGTCGGTGGCTCCATTCCCTCTGCACCGTCCGGCCGTTCCGCCGGCATGTTATCTTCGGAGAAGTCCTGTCCACCAGGCATTGCGCCCTGTCTCTGACCGCCGAAGCCACCTCCAAATTCGGTTGTAGCCTCGATTGTTTCCGGACTGCCTCCTCCGGCCGTAATCTCATATTCTCCGTCCAATATGGTTACCGTGTTTTCTGACTGTACACCGTCACCGCCAGCATTTATGATTAAGGAGCCGCTTTCCAATACGACGTTTGCTTTATCTTCATCCGTATCATTGGAGGATTTCACCCCGTCTCCGCCTGCATCGATCGTAATCAGCGCTTCATTCATTGCAAACAAATCACGTCCCACGATGCCATCGTCTTCTGCTGTAATGTCTATCGTTGTTCCAATGATTTTCAAGTCATCATTGCCTGTGATTCCATCATTATAATTGCTGTTTACATTTAGATTGCCTGTTCCGTTTATCGTCAGATCATCCTTGCTGTAGATGGCCGCTTTCGGTTCATCGGTATCCTCTTCATATACATATTCCGAAGGATCCGTGAGGGTATTGCTTGTCCCTTCTTCTACTGAAATAACGGTTTTATCCGCCTGTTTGACAAAAATAGGAGCGGTTGATGTTGACTCTAATGACAGTCCGTTCAGTATCAGTCGAACGGTTCCTTCATCCTCTGCATCCACAAGTACCTGACTGTCTGTTGCGCTTCCTTCTAAAACATAGGTGCCAGAGGTATGGATTTCTACTGTATTCTCATTGACTATGACACCGTTATTATCATCTTCTACGTCAATTGACTGATCATCAAAAGTGATGTTCGTAGCATCTTGCTCTTCCCATTCGCTGTACGTATCCTCAGCATCATAGCTGACTGCTGATTTTGCCGACTCGGTTAATGTTCCATTATCATTTGTTTTACTACAGCCAGCAATCATGATCGCCGTTCCTATAAAAAAAGGAAGGAGGAACCTTCCCTTGTTTGTTTTTTTCATGTTATTCCCTCCTGGATTACGCAGTGAAATTCCCATCATAGCTCAGCATCACAGCTGAACGGACACCATCGATTTGGGAAACGGTCGATGTTACTTGCGCATCGTTTTCTTTCACGCGGACTTCATACGTTACTTCCACTTCATCGCCTTGCATCATTGATTTTGATTTCAGTACATATTTCTTCACCTTGTTACCGATAACTTGCTCCACTTTCTCTCCAACTGCATCCTTATCAAATTTCACCACTAACAAATAAGGATTTTCGACTTTGATTTTGTTCGAGAATAAGGCAATCACTACGCCGATCAAAAACGAGCCTACCGCGGCTAATAAAACGAAACCTGCTCCACTCAGAATTCCTGCAATCACCGACCAGAACAAGAACACCAAATCCATCGGATCTTTTATCGGAGTACGGAAACGAACGATTGACAGAGCACCGACCATTCCAAGTGACAAGAGGACGTTCTGGCTTATTCCCATAATCACAAGCGAGGTTGCCATCGTCATAATCACGAGCGATATATTGAAGGAATGGGAATAGATCACCCCTTTAAAAGTTTTCTTGTAGACTCCGTAAATAAACAAACCGATCAAGAACGCAACACCCAGTCCTAGCAAGGAATCAATAATCGAAAATGACGCAGTATTCTCCATAAAACTGGATTTAAATATATCTGAAAAATTGGTTGTAGTTGTGGTTGTTGTTGTATATAGCACTTTTTTCTCTCCTCTTCTTTATCCATACATTCTGCTTAATTGGTATTTGGAATATGCTTCCTGCCTCGTATCTGACAGCTGAAGCAAATGCTTAATCACATCTGGCAAATATTCATCATACTTCACTTCCAGAATCACGACATCCGGCTCTAATACGTCCACCATCGGCAAATCCCGGGCAAACATGTTCGTATTGTGCATGCTTGTCTGTACTTTCAAATCGAACGTGATTCGTACATTCCCGAACGGATAGACATAAGGTTCCCGGATATAATCAACGACCGTCCTTGGCCTTAACTGATAATGATACATTTCAAAAAACAAGTCTCTTACTAAAGGACGGTCATCCTCTTCCATCCAGGCAATCTCTGATTTTCTGACCTTCTCGAATTCACGCCTTGTGATCTGGCATTTTGATTTAAAGGTAAGATTATTCCGCTTGCTTTTTCTTTCTAAATTAATGACATGATCACACTTTCCATATATCCTCACCCGATACTTATCGCGGTTTAAATAACCTTCCTTTTTCTCCTGCAGCACTTTGTTGTCAAAATTATCAAAGTAAGTAGAGCGAATCATATATTTTCCATCTGACGCTGCATGCGGATCAATCGTCATAAAATGAGCGAGTTTTTTTCTCAACACTTGATATTCCGCAAGCGAGATGGCGTGTTTTAATTCCTGTCTTCCCAATGACATCTTGCCTTCCTCCTTCCTGGTACATTTGTTATGTTAAAGCAGAAAAGTGTCAGCAAGATGTCAAGTAAAGTTTTTGTTTGGTTTTTATATAGGGAGGGCTTTTCGATGACAGAAAGAGAGGGAGATCAATCAATAGAAAGAGCAGGTTATGCTAGATTGTTAATCATAGGATATCAGCGTCCAGTCGAGCTGTTAGTAGTTTGTGCTCCCCAATATATTGAAAATCAACCTAGAGTCGGAAAATTAATCAAAAGTCATTCTAGTAAGAAGAACATTTGGGAAACGATTGCCATTTTGATTACTATAGGAGGCTTTATAACTCATCTTGGATACTTTATAACCAGATGGATAGCTTCTCATCATGCTCCAGTCAGCAATTTGTTTGAATTCACAACTTTTTTCGGCCTTGCCTTAGTTGGTGCATTTTTGGTTCTATATTTCATATTTAAAATACCGCTCTTAGGGCTTTTCACACTTCCTATTGCTTTATTAATCATTGCATACGCCAGCATGTTTCCAAATGAAATCTCACCATTAATTCCTTCTCTTAAAAGTCATTGGCTTTACATCCACGTTACTACTGTATCAATCGGGCAAGCTATTCTCGCCGTTAGTTTTGCTGCTGGTTTGATTTATCTTGTGAAATCAGTCAATCAATCAAAGCAATCGAAGGAGACGTTCTGGCTTGAGTTCGTGTTGTTTTGTCTTGTTTGTACGTTTGGATTTATCCTTGTATCCACTTCTTTTTCTGCCACTAACTACCATAATAGTATAGAATGGACAGACAAGAATGGAGAAGAAACAGTGCTTGATTACTCGATACCCCCGTTATTCGGTCCGCCAAATGGAAAGGTACAAACGGAAAACAGACTGGATCCGATTATGACAACACCTGCAGTGATCAATGCAAAGAAATTCAACACGGTTATCTGGTCTTTAATCGCTGGAATTATTCTATATGGTTTATTCCGGCTTATCTTCCGAAAACGAATCGGGGCAGCTCTCCAACCACTCACAAAACATGTCAATTTTACCCTTGTTGATGAAATTGGTTACCGTTCTATCACAATAGGTTTTCCGGTCTTCACACTTGGGGGATTGATTTTCGCTATGATATGGGCTCAAATTGCGTGGGATCGTTTTTGGGGATGGGACCCAAAAGAAGTATGGGCTTTAGTCACTTGGCTTTTTTATGCCGCCTATTTGCATCTCAGACTTTCTAAAGGTTGGGCAGGTGAAAAATCAGCTTGGCTAGCAGTGATCGGTTTTGCGATCATTATGTTTAATCTTATATTTGTCAACCTTGTCATTGCAGGACTTCATTCTTACGCCTGACAATCAGAAATGAAAAATTGGGAAAGGAACAGTCACTAGTCTCCACACCACTGTAGAGCGGTTCTAAATTACATCGACAAAACTCATATCTTTCTGTTATACTCTTTAGCCCTCGGTTCCGCCATTAGGAGGAACCGAGGCTTTGTACTTCTTGCTAGGAATCTAAGAATTCGATAGTCGTGGATAACTTTATCAAAAGTTCAGTGAACGTAGGAGAAGCCTCCGTTAAAATCCCCAATTTAAGGACTTCATCCAGTGCGATTCCGTTATAGCACCACAGCAGCCAGCACACCAAAAATAAACAGAGGTATGTTGTAATGCATGAATGTCGGTACACATGTATCCCATATATGGTGGTGGTTTCCATCCGCATTCAACCCAGAGGTGGGACCTAACGTACTATCGGAAGCCGGCGAGCCTGCATCCCCTAATCCTGCAGCCGTTCCAATCAAAGCCGCAGTAGCCATCGGTGAAAAACCGACTTCCAAACAAATCGGCACGAACAGGGCGGCAATAATCGGAATGGTGCCGAAAGAAGAGCCGATCCCTATCGTTACCAATAGCCCAACAAGCAACATCACCACCGCAATAACAAGATGACTGGTGCCCAGAAACTGGGAGGCTGAAGTAACAAGTGCTTTGATTGCGTCTGTATCTGTCAAGACCTTTGCATAACCTGAAGCAATTAGCATGACAAATGCAATCATACCCATCATATGAATACCTTCGTTCACAAAACGATCCCCGTTTCTAAACGGGACGACAACGAGTGCAAACATGAAAACAATTCCTGTAAGCGCCCCCAAAACTAGAGACTCGGTAATCAGTTGAACAACGAGGGCGGCGGCAATGGCTATTAATGTAAGGAAATGATGTTTTGAAAATACGAGTTGTTCGTGTTCCGCCGACGCAGCAATCTCCCCTTCTGCTAACGGGGAATCACTTATTGCACTAAGTTCCCTGTCTTTTCTGTAGGTAATAAATATGGCAAATAGTAAACCGACAACCATACCAACACCCGGAAAGATCATCGCTTTTGTAACAGTTGAAAGTGCTACGTCCATGCCGTTAGCAGACATTTCACTTACGATGATTCCCTGAAAAATCAACCCAAAACCAGCTGGTATCGTCAAATAAGGTGCTTTCAGACCAAAAGTCAACGCCGCTGCTACACCGCGTCGGTCCACCTTCATCTTGTCAAACAGGTGCAACAACGGTGGAATAAGTATTGGAATAAACGCAATATGAACTGGTACGACATTCTGAGATAAACATGCTGCTCCGGCAATCACTAGTAAAAGAATCGAACGCTTCCCGCTTATTAGTTTTACAAGTCTTTTCACCAAAAAACCTACGATTCCTGAAAAACCGATCATTACAGCGAATATCCCCAACAAAACATAGCTTAATGCGGTATCGGCCAACCCGCCCATGCCGGAAATCATGAGATTCGTTGTCTCTGTTAAGGAGAGACCGGTCAGCAGTCCTGCTGCCTCAGCAGCCACAATAATGGCAAATATGACATTCACCCGCATTAAACTTAATGCGATGAGAACAAGAACTGAAATAATAACAACCCATTCCATTAACCTTCCCCCTTATGACTTCTATTCAGAAATTGTAATACCACATGCGCTGCAATCCGGCTTGTCATGTTACGAAAGTCAATCGTCGGATCAATCTCAACAATATCGATGGCACGTACAGATTTTTCGCCTCCAAGATAATGAACCGCCTCCAGAAGTGTTTCGCTGTCCATGCCTCCTGGGCCGATTGCGGGGCACCCGGGAGCAAACGCTTGATCCAATACATCCATATCAACGGAAACATAGATTACATCGACTTTTTCTTTCAAACGATTTACGCTTTCTCGCAAAATATCAGTGATGCTGCGCCGCCGCACATCCCTCATCGTATAAATTGATACACCGTGGTCCTTCCCGTAATCATGGTATTCGCGGCTATTTGAAAAATTGCGGATGCCGATTTGGATGAGATTTTCTCCTTTTAACGTACCGGACTCTATTAGATTTCGGAAAGGCGTACCGTTGGAAGGCCCCCCATCTGTTAAATTCCGCAAATCATGATGGGCGTCGAATTGAATAACGCCGACTGTTCCCCTTGCTTTGGAAAAAGCTTTGATACTCGGGGAGCTTATCGAATGGTCACCTCCGAAAATGATCGGAGTCATTTCTGTCTGTGATTGGAATACTTCATAAAATGTATCTTCAATGCGTTGCTGGGATTTAATCAGGTCCGTCACGTGCATGTGCACGTCGCCAAAATCATGTAACTGGATACACTTCAGATCAACATTGTCCTCAATCGCATAGGTGGTATAGGAAGAAAAAGCAGATCGAATGGCCCCGGGTGCACTTGCCGCACCAGAATGACTGATAGACGATTTGGAAAGCGGGGCACCAAGAACGCCAAAGCCTTTCACTTTTTCCCCATTCCATGGCACGATGAGTTCGTGCGCCTTTGTCACTTCACTATCTTTGAAAGTCGCTTTTCCCGCAGGGCATAAATGGGGGATGTCAGCCATGCCAACCACCTCTTTCAAACACTTTTTCACCGTTTTTCAATACAGTGTTAACATGATTCACTCCATAGTGATATGGAATATATAAGTAGTTTGACGCATCCCAGATGACGATGTCCGCAGCTCGGCCCACAGCAATTATTCCTGCTTGATCCCCGCGGCCGATTGCATGAGCCGCATTCACTGTTACCGCATGCCAAATTTCTTCCGGAGTCATTTTCAGATTTAAGGCAGCCAGATTCATAATGAATTGCAAGTTTTCGGTTACGGAACTACCCGGATTGAAATCGGTCGAAAGTGCAACCGACACACCTGCTTCTATCATGTCTCTTGCTCTTGCGTGCTTTTCTTTCCCAAGATAAAACGAAGTTCCGGGAAGCAATGTAGCAATCACGTTGTTTTCTGCAAGCATTTGGATGCCTTTATCGCTTGTGCCGACGAGGTGATCAGCTGAAATCGCCCCGACTTCCGCAGCCATTTCTGCTCCCCCGAGAGGATTAATTTCATCAGCATGAATTTTAACCTCGAACCCGGATTCTTTTGCTTTTTGTAAATACTCACGGGACTGCTCAACACTGAAAACACCCGTTTCACAGAAGATATCAACAAATTCTGCAAGGTTTTTTTCTTTGATATCAGGAAGCATTGCTATCATTTCATTTAAAAACGTATCAGGGTCGTCTTTATAATTTTCAGGTATCGCATGGGCGCCCAGGAAGGTCAAAACCACATCAAGTTTGTGCTCCTCCTGAAGTTGTTTCGCAACCCGCATTTGTTTCATTTCCGTTTCGTAGTCAAGCCCGTATCCGCTTTTCGCTTCCATGGTTGTAATTCCATAGCTCATCATCCGGTTGAGATGAAATCTTGCTTTTTCGAGCAGCTCTTCCTCTGGCGTTTCACGGGTGGATTGGACGGTTGAAAGAATACCTCCGCCCTGTTTTAAAATATCAAGGTATGGCACGCCTTGTTGTTTTAACGCCATTTCGTGCTCACGTGATCCGCCGAATACGAGATGCGTGTGCGGCTCGACAAGTCCTGGTGTCACTAATTTTCCTTGGCAGTCAATTTTTTCTTTTGCCTCGATGTGTTTTAAGTCATGTGTTTTTCCAACAGCAATGACCTTGCCGTCTTTGATAGCAACTGCGCCGTCCTCCAAAACATCGAGTTTGCTCATATTTTGGCCTTTCACCGGCCCCTCGCTGCCGTCCATCGTTAACAATTGTCCGATATGATATAACAGTATATCTGCTTCTTGTGTCACTCTTCTCCACTCCCTGTAAAAGATAATGGGAAGCAGACAGTATTCTAGACTGCCTGCACTCCCGTAATGTCTATTCCATCATTGGTAAATGAACACCTTTTTCTTTCGCGGTTTGAATCGCAAGATCGTAACCGGCATCAACATGGCGGGCAATACCCATACCCGGGTCTGAGGTGAGGACTCGTTCCAAACGTTTCGCCGCTTCTTCTGTCCCATCGGCAACTATAACCATACCCGCGTGCATAGAATACCCCATTCCGACACCGCCGCCGTGGTGGACGGACACCCAGCTGGCCCCGTTCACACTGTTGATCATGGCATTTAAGATCGGCCAGTCGGCAATTGCGTCACTGCCGTCCTTCATCCCTTCTGTCTCTCGATTCGGTGATGCAACCGAACCACAGTCAAGGTGATCGCGACCTATGACGATCGGTGCTGAAATTTTACCAGATGCGACCATTTCATTAATGATTTTTCCAAACTTTGCTCTTTCTCCATAACCGAGCCAGCAGATTCTGGAAGGAAGTCCCTGAAAAGATACCTGCTCCCTTGCCATTTTGATCCACTTGCATAGGTGTTCGTTATCCGCAAACTCTCTTAATATCACTTCATCTGTTTTATAAATATCTTCTGGATCACCCGAAAGCGCAACCCAGCGGAACGGACCTTTTCCTTCACAAAACTGCGGGCGAATAAATGCCGGGACGAAACCAGGAAAATCAAACGCACTTTTTAGACCTTCGTTATAAGCTTCTTGCCGAATGTTGTTCCCGTAATCAAACGTAACAGCACCCGCCTTTTGCAACTCAAGCATCGCCTGAACGTGGTCTTTAATACTTGATTTCGCTCGTTTCAAGTATTCGTCAGGATTGGTTTTTCGAAGCTCTTCGCCTTCATGAAGGGACATCCCTGTCGGCAAGTAACCGTTTAATGGATCGTGTGCAGAGGTTTGATCTGTCACAAGATCCGGAACTTCACCACGACGAACGAGTTCTGGCAAAATTTCAGCAGCATTGCCAAGAAGGCCGATCGACAGGGGTTTGCCTTCATTCATTGCTTCCTTCGCCATCGTGAGCGCTTCACTCAAAGACTCTACCATCAAGTCACAATATTTCGTATCAATCCGGCGCTGAATCCGCTTTTTATCACATTCAATGGCAATGACCACCCCTTCATTCATCGTGACAGAAAGAGGCTGAGCTCCACCCATACCACCGAGACCTGCAGTAACCGTTAGCGTCCCTTTAAGTGAGCCGTTAAAATGCTGGCGTGCTGCTTCCGCAAACGTTTCATATGTTCCTTGTAAAATACCTTGTGAGCCGATATAAATCCAGCTTCCGGCTGTCATTTGGCCGTACATCATTAAGCCTTTTTTTTCAAGGTCCCGGAACGTTTCCCAGTTTGCCCACGCTGGAACAATATTTGAATTGGCGAGCAGTACACGCGGCGCATCGGTATGTGATTTGAATACGGCAACTGGTTTTCCGGATTGGACAAGCATCGTTTCATCATTTTCAAGCGTCCTTAACGTTTCGACAATTTTATGATAGCTTTCCCAGTTGCGGGCCGCTTTTCCGATTCCGCCATATACCACAAGTTCTTCAGGCTTTTCAGCCACTTCCGGATCAAGATTGTTCATCAGCATTCGATAAGCGGCCTCCTGAATCCACCCCTTCGTATTTAATGTGGTTCCCCTTGGTGCACGAATGTTTGTTTTTACCTCTGCCATGATCATTCTCTCCCTTTATATGAATTGTTTTTCTTTACTTACTGGGTGCAAAATTGAATCCCAATTTCCTTGTTTCATCCATCGTGCAACAGACTCAATATCTTTTGAAAAGGCACGGTCTTTTGTTATGGATTGCACAACCTCACGCCCTTTCCTGTGTATCCTCTGTGTTCGTGGAGCCATGTGTTGGACACCACAAAACTCTGAAGCCTGTAATGCACAGATCATTTCGATTGCAACAACTCTTCTTGTATTAGCAATGATTTGCATAGCGTGTCTGGCCGCGATCGTTCCCATGCTGACGTGGTCTTCCTGGTTAGCTGATGACGGAATCGAGTCGACGCTGGCTGGATGTGCAAGTATTTTGTTTTCAGACACGAGGGAAGCCGCACTGTATTGCATGATCATTGCTCCAGATTCCAGCCCCGGCTTGGCACTTAAAAACGCCGGCAAATCATTTAACTGAGGATTGACTAGCCGTTCAATACGGCGTTCCGAGATGTTGGCAAGTTCGGCAACTGCAATACCTAAAAAGTCCATGGCCAATGCAATCGGCTGGCCGTGAAAATTGCCGCCTGAGATAATTTTCTGGCCGCCTTCAAAAATGAGTGGGTTGTCCGTGGCTGCATTAATCTCGATTTCGAGCTTATCCTTTACATAGTTAAGAGTTTGCCATGTTGCGCCATGTACCTGAGGAATACAGCGTAGTGAATAAGCATCCTGAACCCGGATTTCCCCTTGCCTGGTAATAAGATTGCTTCCATCAAGATATCGACGCATCCGTTTTGCCACGTCAACTTGTTCCGGGTACCCTCTTGCGAAATGGATATCTTCGTCAAACGCATCAATGATCCCGCGTAACCCTTCCATCGTCATGGAAGCAGTCGCTTCGGTTTGCAGTGCGAGTTTTTCCGCTTCCAAATAAGAAACAACTCCCACCGCTGTCATGGCTTGCGTACCATTAATCAGAGCCAGGCCTTCTTTCGCGGTTAATGTAATCGGCGTAAGTCCGACAGTGCCAAAAGCTTTCATTGTCGGCATTCTCTCACCTTTATAAAACACTTCCCCTTCCCCGATTAAGACCAATGCCAAGTGTGAAAGGGGAGCAAGGTCACCGCTGGCTCCAAGTGAACCTTGTTGGGGAACAACGGGATGAACATTCTCATTCAGTAAAGCTAACAATTTTTCTATCAGTTGTTTTCTTACACCCGAATACCCCTTCAGAAGCGCATTCGCCCTAAGCAACACCATGGCACGGCTGACGATTTCGGGAAACGGTTCCCCGATGCCGCAAGCATGGCTGCGAATCAAGTTCAATTGCAGTTCTTCGACATCTCCTTTTTCGATTAGTACGTCACTCATCTTTCCAAATCCGGTGTTGATTCCGTAAACGGTTTTTCCTTCGTTGACTACATTCTCTACTGCCTGGCGGCTTTTGCTGACACATTCCCAGCTCTCCTTTGAAGCCTGCACTTTTTCTTGATCATACAACACGTGTTTGACATCATCTAATGTTAATGAATGTCCTTCTAATGTAATCATTGTATGCTCCTTTCCTTTACCGTAATAAAGTGGATATAAAAAGGGGCTGTACCAAAGAAAATTTGATTTCTTCGGTACAGCCCCCTATTCGCTAATATCTATGGGCTACATTATATGTGATTGATTCCCAATCCAATGGTTTCGTGCTCCAATCCCTTGACAGGAGCACCAATCGTTCCATAAAGCGCAATGGCCAACCATTCGCCTTCTTCTTCGTTGTCGTACGGATTTCCCCGCACAAGCGCGAATCTTAACCCGACCGTCCGTAATATTGTACCCAACTGGACTTGCCCGCGGGTCACACCGTGAAGCGCTTCGATGGTCGCGTGGTACAAGGCGTGCAATTCCCTGTAAAGATCGGCCTTGATAATACCGTTTCTTTTCGCCGCTGTTTCGATAGCTGCAACGACCTTGTGTGAATCCATCGAACCTACTTTCCCTGTGCAAAACTGCCACTTTTGACGCTCAATTTGCTTATTGAAATCAGGATCGTTTTCAAATTGTTCATTTAATACCAACAACATCGCCTGCTTGCCAATTCTTCGGTCAACCTGTAAAAGCAAGTTCGATCACTCTCTTCTAATATCTAAAGAACTACCACTATAGTAACCGCTTACACAGGTGATGTCAAAGTGTTTTTTGAAAATTTTGTTGATTGACTTTGCTTTGTCTTTTAGTCCTCTTTAACTTATTGGGCTAGAGCTTCTTTTTTGGCATCATGTAAAAAGCCTTATAGTAATTTTGCATGATAAAGGTATTTCACCCTTTACCATTTAATTGATCAAGATATCCAAGTAACATCCTTAATCGATTATTTGTGAGGTGATCAATCTGAATGGCGACAGCCATCGTCTGAAACACCGAATTACCATTTTCGGGAGCAAAACTGCTCAAAATAAATGAGTAAAAAATGTTCAATTTAACTTGACGGTTACAACTTATTTCGGCTTCATATGATACAATAGTAAAGCTACTTTTATTTCTTTGTTTTTATCCCCCTCCATATGGAATGTGTAGTTAAACCATGTTTCATCTTTTTGCGTTTCTTCTTTTAAAAAACAGGAATGTTTATTCATAGCTTCTTTAGCTTTATTGACTATGGAGCTAAAATCATTATTTCTTACAAACATTATAATTGCAGTTTTAGAATCTCTCCACGTCAAATAACTAAGTAATTGGTCAATTGTTAATAATAGAGATTTTTCACCTTTCCAAAATTTACATTCACTTATGAAGATATTATTACCATCATGTCTTAAAAGAATGTCAGTTTTTCCTTTTTGGTTAAATGTTTCTCCTGTTGCACTTCCCTCAAAAACCGGTTCTAAATTCATAAGAAAGTGGTCTCTCAATGTTTCTTCATCTTTTTCTGCGTAAACAGATGGCTTTCTTTCTAAGGCTTTGCCAGTACCATTAATATTTTTCAGTATATCTAAATAATCCCCATTGGCTAACGTAGGGTAAGTTTCATACTGTTTGTCTGAAGGTACTATTGGTTTAGGTTCTATTTTCTTTTTCAAATTTGGAGTAGGTGCTGTATATGAACCTGAATCTTCACTACTTCTTTTTATAGGAACAATAAGTTTTTCTTGTTTATCTCTTTTTTCTAATATTTCTTGTTTTCTTTGGTGAAAGATTTGTCCAATATAATTCCTTAAACTATTATTGTATGGTGCTAGATCGTTATTAACATTCTGTATATATTCTTCTAATCTCTGATTAAATGACATTATCTCGTTATTAACACTATCTATATTTCCATCAAAACTAATTAATTTGGTAGTTAGTTTATTGCTACCTATTCTTGCATATAATGTTACCAATAAAAATTTTGATGGGCGCATTCTTAATAAATATGAATCGCCACTATAAGGAATACTATAGTAATAAACACTAGCTCTTACATCTCCACCTCCTCTTAAACCGATTAGTGCTGGATTTTGAAAATATTCTGCTGGTACTACTTCTTCTCTTTCTTCAACTTCTCCATCATTTGTATAAACTTGTAACTGTTCTTTCTCGTATTGACTTACCATGTAATCGATAAACTGTGATTCACCAACATTCAATATATAGTTCTCTTCATTAGCGTATATTTTATCTTTTATTTCTTTCTTAGAATTTCTTAAGTGATCATTCAAGTCTCCATGGGTAAACAACGGCTCTCCATACTCTTTCATTTGCAAACCACTCCTTAGGGTTAGTTAATGATTGCTAGCCTTATATTGTAAGCATCCCACGTCATAATTCTATTGACCTTGATACTAGTTAGCCAAGAAAAACTTTCTTGCAAGTAACTCCTCTACATCAACTAAAGAATTTTCTACTTATACTAGATCAAATGATTCTGTAATTTAAAATTCCCAAGTATATTTAGAATACACTCATTTAACCAATAAATGTATTTATCGAGTTTTCTTTCTTTATAAAATTGGATAGTTATCTTTAAGATCACTAGTAACTCAAAATACACAATTAGTATTACCGAGTTAAAATTAAATGCTACAACGAGCCACCAGTTAATACGGCTCGTTTGATTATCTCAATATCCTCTAATCCCTAATTTCATACCGAGCTGAAATCGTATTCATCCATAGTCACTAGATATAAAAGAATTTTGCCCGTTTATGTAAGACTCGAATTCAAGATACCGCTTACTGTTTCTTTGTCTAGTATCCAACTAAACTGCTCCATTAGCACAATATGAAAAGGTGTCTCAGTATAACTTTAGCGACCGATAGTCAACAAGTTCATTTTTGTTTAAGGTATGTCACCAGGATTTATTATTTTGAATTCATTCTTTCAGGAAGTTCGTCCCAAAATTTCATTAGAGAATCACCATATCTTATTAAGTCTAAGTCATCAAGATTTAAGACTATTTCTGTTAATGTGCTTTTATATAGCTCTAATAAATTTTACTTGGCTTCTAAAAAAACTTGGGTTCAATTGTTCCAATTGTGACGCTGATCGCCCATCTCCGTGTTTAATTACATTTGCTAACAATCTTAATTCATCAATATCAGACCATATAGTAAGGGTCTCTAAATTGTAATTGAATTCTAAAAACGCTTCCTTTATTTCGTTTATACCTCTGGCACAGAAATTTTTAAAAGTGATTTCATTATTCTTTTTGTCGTACATTTTATGAGTACGAGAAATTTCTTCAAATAAAAACTTTCTTACTTGTTGCTCCTAAAACTGATAGATTGTAGAAATCCACATTAATTTAGTATTATATCGAATCAAGGATAATCCCTCGAAATGCTCTAATCCTTTTTCCAAAGCAGCTTCAGCGAAATCTCCTTCGTCGTGATGATCAGAATTGAAATAGGTACCTATTTCTCTGTAATGTTCATCAGCAATTTGGGTTGCTTCTTCTTCAATGTTATCAAATACTGGGGCTATTTTTTTGTATATGTCTCAATATACAATCTATAAGGTTCCTTAAATTTTGATCGCAATGAATCATACAAATATAGATGAGCTCTTATTCATAATCCCTCACAGCTCCAAAAGAATTTTATATAAGAAATATTCAATCTAATTTTAAAAAATCCCTCTGAAAATCAAGGCTTTTTAATTTTTTTAATATCCTTCTTCAACTCACCTGCTCCCGTTAACGCAATAATCATTAGCCACTATGCAGCTATTATTAACTTTTCCACACTTCATGAATGTATATGAATAAAAACTAAACCATCGTCTTTAAATGTCTTGCAAGAGTCCCAAGGTAACTTTGTCTAGAATAGTTATACAACTCTTGGACCATCTTATGAGGAATATCATTTTTAGCATTATGCCATCTCTCCTGAGCGTCAAAACTATTCCCTACAATACGCTTGGAATTGTCTACACCTACATAATTCAATACGCGATTTAGGGAATAAGCAACAAAATCAAATAAAGCAGGTGGCATTCTTTCATAAGGGTAGTTGATAATTATATCTAGTAAGATATTTAGATTTTTTTTATATGCATTGAAAGCTCCGTACTTAGAGGATTCCTCCCACGTTTTACCTATACAAACTGAAATAAAGTTAATAAAAGGAGAAACCATATGCAGTTCAAACTCTGATAACAGTTGAAGTAATTCCAATCTTCTATCTCTGTTATTAATGAAGCTTTCTACTTTTTCATCCTTATTTTCCTCTAATTCGCCTATAATGCTCCTTATTTCTGCTAACCGTTTCTTATATTCTTCGTCTTGTATCTCTAGATATTCTACAAGTTCGCTAAAGAAGTCTTCTAATTCTGAAACTTCTATAATAATATTACCATTTTTATCTCTGTAAGGTGTTGCTGAAGGATTCTCTACCCTTATTGCTTGGATTATTTCATGTGGGTATTCTTTTGTAGCCTTATCATACAAATTTTTAGACCAGTCCACCGCAGATAGGACGTTAACATCCCCTAGCCCATAACCTAAAATTAATGTAGTGGATTCTTTTATTGTCAGTGCTAGTTTTATTTGCCGGTATTCATTCGGTCTAAATAACTGCACATAGTCTTCCTGAGTAATAATAATAGAATCCGGATCAGTGCGAAGACCATGTAAATGATAAATCGGTATAACACCCTTAGGGTGTGCCAGATAATTGTTTGGGCTGATTGAAACAGACTTCCCGGTTAAGAGCCTCTCAATTACTAAATCGTAGTTTGTTGTAATCACCCAATTAGGATTAACTTTCTCAATTAAAGGGCTGAAGATATCGGTTTTCTCTTCATCTGGTAACCAATTAGTCAAATCTGCTAAAGTTCTTTTTAGCTTTTCTTTTGCTTCAATGTATCCTATACCTTCATTTTTCGAAATAGAATCACAAATGGTCGAAGCAACTTCAGGATAAGCCATTCCTTGCATGCTACTACCATCAGGCATTTCAACATTTAGCTCCGCGCATGCTTTTTCAATTAATTGTCCCCAAGAGAGCGCCTCCTTGAAATCATCATTAACAACCGCTTTTGAAAAACCAGCTCCGATAAATAATCCTAAGTTACCAAAATTAAATGAATCGAATAATTTACCTAAGACAAGTTCCCTTGTCAATGTACTATCATCACACAAAACTAAACACCTCATTAAGATAAATGAAATTTACGTTATACATATATTACCACAGAGATATCTTACCATCTTCTCTTAAGTAGAACCATATAAGATTCCGGATGCATAACAACACCTTGGATCACAAGCTATTGAGCATAATAAAAAAGCCAGCACGTGTATGCTGAACTGACCCAAAAACGTTTTTAGTAAACTCAAACTCTCTTTTCAAATATCTCTACAATACCTTGTTTCCAAAATGGATCAACCTTTTTATCGACATAATACTTTTCCAAAGCTTCTGTTAGGAACACGACTGATTTAAATGTTCATAACATTGGATTTGAGAACCAAACCTTTGTCAACTTTATACCAACTCAAGCTAGTTATATGAAAGTAGGAAAGTTTCAAGATAGTCGCCTTCCCCTGATATATCAATGCACATATCACAAAAAAACAAGGAAGAAAAAGCATCACAAAAGTTTAGTAAACTTATGAAAAGTGTATTAGATTAAAGATATTATTGGATAAATTCAACCCAGTAGGTAAATGTATGACATACTGGGCTAAATTACTTTATAAAATATTTCTTATTGGTCAATT
Organism: Sediminibacillus dalangtanensis; assembly: GCF_017792025.1. Taxonomy (NCBI): domain Bacteria; kingdom Bacillati; phylum Bacillota; class Bacilli; order Caryophanales; family Bacillaceae; genus Sediminibacillus; species Sediminibacillus dalangtanensis. Next base: position 328,241 of record NZ_CP046956.1, on the reverse strand, counting down.
AAGTTAATAAATCGTGAAGGACGCTGCAATTTCATTTCTCCCCATGGCATATACTTGTACCTTGGATAAGTTAAATAACAAATTCTTTTTGCTCTGGTTAACGCCACAAACATGTTATTGGATTCCTCATTTAGAGCATTATTACTTTTAGCTCTATAATCAGGAAATGTACCTTCGTTCATCCCTATTAAAAAAACTACGTTATATTCTAATCCTTTTGACATATGAACTGTTAACACTGAGACTCCCCTTGTATTGTGCGTTTGTGTTTTCCCAAGAGAAACTTGATTTCTAAAATGAGATAAAGACCTCTGACCTGAAATAGTCTGACTACAATATTTTTTCCATTGTGCTCTCCACATGTCTAAATCTTTCAAAATCATATATTGTTCATTTTCAAAATCTTCGAAGCTATTATGGTCAGTTGTAATTAAATTATCTGTAAGAATATCTAGTGCTTTAGAAAAATTTTCTTCATTATCTAATAATTTTGACCAAGCCTTTTTTATAGAATTAAAATGGGTAATATTCTCATTACTAACCTGGCTTCCATTTAATTCAAGAAGCAAATCCAAAAAATTACCTTCTGTTTGAATATTATCGTTCGGATGAATTTGTGCCAGATTTAAAATTTGATTAAAGTGAACTTCATCATAAGGGTTTATGATGATTTGCAAGCCAGCTTCAAAGATTTTAATAGGAATTGATTCACTCTCTATTCTTCTTGAAGAAAAACCCTGATTGAAAGGGATATCAAGTTCCGCTAATTGTTCAAAAATATTTGTAAGAACATACCTATTTCTTCCGATTATTGCGATATCCTCATATCTTAAATCTTCTTCAACAAGTGGACTTCCATTCTTTATTAAACATCTTATTTTATTTGCTATCCATGTAGCTTCCTCTTCCTCTTCCTTAAACTCGCAAACTTTTAGTTCACCTTCAAGAGGGTACACTGCATTGTTACCGGCGTCTATTCGAATATTTTTTGCAGCCTCAATAATCTTTTTTGCTGAACGGAAATTTTCTGATAATTTATATTCCTTAGGGTTAAAGTCTTTAATAAAATGCTTTGTCATATAATCACTGTTCGAGCCTATAAAACCATAAATAGATTGTGCAGGATCTCCAACCATCATAATATTATTAAAATCTACACATAAAGCTCTTATCACTTTGTATTGAGTTGCATTTAAATCTTGAGCTTCATCTACACAGATATATTTGTATAATCTTGTATAAGATCTCGCTATTTTAGGTCTTTCTGTAAATATTCTGTAAGCATAAAATAAAATATCATCAAAATCCAAAGCTCTTTGAGCTAACATCATATTATTATATGCTTCATAAATTCTAGCAAATTCCCCCTGATCTTCATTTGAGTCAAGTAATATTTCTGGTGTAATGAATTGTTTTTTATAATTACTTATTGATTTAAGGTAACTTTTGAGTTGATCCATCTTCCCTTCATATTTCGGGGAGTTATTATTGAATTCTGGTAATTCTGAAGTAACCTTTTTTATAATTTCTAACTTATCTTCCTCAGAGTTTAAAATAACCATTCCATTTGGCAAGCCTATCAAGTGGCCACGATTCATTACTACATCTAAACAAAAGCTATGGATTGTACCTACAAAGATATTCTCTTGACTTCTTTCATCTATACTCTCTTCAATTCGATTTGAAATCTCTTCAGCTGCTCTATTACTAAAGGTTAAGGCTAGCACCCTTTTTTTTCCTGAGTTTATTAATTTAATTACTCTCTCAGTTAGTATTCTTGTTTTCCCGCTCCCTGGACCTGCTGTTACTAATAATGGTCCATCGATGTGTTTAACAATTTCATCTTGTGTATTCGTCAAAGGAAATACCACTTTAATCTCACCACCTAATCTTCGATTATTTGTAACTTTCTATTCATTACCTTAAACAAATCTCTAATAATTTCAGGAACTTTATCATCAGTTCTACTTTCAATTATAATCTCAGCTATTATAGATGAATAACCAGTTTTGTTCTCATGAATACAATCAAGTAACGCTTCTTTATTACCTTCAATTCCTGTATAATCTCGAAGCTTATCTTCATAAATAATTTGGTGGCATATATCACATTTTTCTGAGGTGGGTTTCCTTCCTTTTGTCTTTTGATCTTTTTTCTGTATGTAACTATCTAAATAGCCTTCTCCAAATAAGGTTTCTATTGCCATAAGCAACTCTCTTTCATAGCCTTTACTTATGAGATATTCTTCAAAATCAAACTCATTTGGAAGAAATTTAATGTTCTCCATCTCTTCCACGTTGACTTCTTCTCCATGTACTCTTTCTAAATCTTTCTTTACCTTCTTTATTGTTTCTTGTTCACCGTCACTTAAAACATAAATATCAATATTGAAATCGTATGCGATTCTTAAGAACGGTTTATATTTTCCTTTCCCACCAACACTTATTACATTTGTGCCAACTTCAAAGGATTCACAACCGAAGTACTCTCTAAAAAACCGTGGGATAACTTGTTCTTCAGTTTCTCCCTCACACAAAATTATTGCATTAGCAAACAAGAGATCCCCCCTTGTTTTAAATATTTCTTGTCGGATTTTTCTGATCTCTTGTTCATCTAATTCAGATGTATCGATCGAGTTCACTTTCGTACCACTATTCACTTTAGATATATGCCTTATATCTTCAATATCTACTTGCCCTACAATTAACGGGGAGTGAGTGCTTACAATTTTCTGGCCAGCAAGTTCATTTATTTGATGAAAAATTTTCCTCTGCGCTTGTGGATGTAAATGTGCTTCAGGTTCTTCCAATAATACTAATGGATGATAGGGAATTTCTTGATCCCTCATTTGTTTTATTTTCCATTGAATATATGCTACAACGGTTAGGAATGTTATCCAACTCCTAGTTCCCATTCCATGATTAGAGATCGGAAACCTTTCAGAATTTCTATCTTTAAAGGTTAAGTCAATACCTCTATCTAGATCTCTTATTTTTCTGGACACAGGATCTATTTTAATACTTTCTTCTGGAGAGTTAACGGTTTTAGAAATTTTGCTAAGATTTTTAGATAAGTGTTTTAAAACTGTACTCCGTTCTATAATTCGATCGTTCACTTGATCAAGGGTTTCTTCTATTTCTTCTATTTCTTCTTCTTCCAACCCAACATCTCTAACCATTCTTCCCCAAAAGGAAGTTTTATCTTTCATCTCTAAAACAATATCTCTTCTCGCATCCATATAAAATACAGGAACAGATTGTAAGATTTTTTCAGTAATTGTTGCCCTCTTGAAGTTAGAATATTCCAAAACTTCCTCAGTTGCGGGCCATTCAACTAAACCTTTCTTTTCTGATACGTACTCATCTTTAACTTTATCGTATTTTAATATCGTTCTAATTCCTACAAATTGATTTAGAGTGTCAGAACTTTCACTTCTAAGCTCTCCAAAATGCTCAAACCACACTTCGTCAAATTCTTCCAATTCATTTCCATCTTCATCTACCGGTAATATTAAAGCGTCTATAATTGCTTCTCTACTTTTAGGCAAACTTTTATCTGGTTCTATATATATATCCTCAATATTAACTTTTTTTGTACGTGTGAAAGCAAACTGTAAAGCTTGTAATAACGATGTTTTTCCTACATTATTAGCACCAATTAAAACAGAATTATTAGAAAAAACAACATCGGCTTCTTTATATGATTTAAAGTACCTAATTCTCAATTCTTTTAACTTTATCCCCATACCTTAACTCCTTTTTCATTATTGAACTTATAAATAATTCTCTAATACTTTGCAGACCAAAATTTCTACTTACTTAAATAATAACATGTATTACGGATGTGGATAGTAAAAATATGGTTATCCAACCGGCTAAACCGCTTAATTTGTATATTCACTAACCATATAGGGAGCTTCCTAATTTAAAAGGCCTTTCAAAAGTTCAGGAGAACTCTTGAAAGGCCTAATGTTTTTATGACCAAATTTAAAGAAATCCAGTCAATATTTAATTATAGTGCTTTAAATCCTTGTGTAGCAAAGGGTTTGAGGACAGCTTACATCATGCCGCCCATTCCGCCCATGCCACCCATGTCTGGCATGCCGCCGCCTGCAGCTCCGCCTTCTTCTTCAGGCAGGTCTGCTACTACTGCTTCGGTTGTCAGGAACATAGCTGCAACAGATGCTGCGTTTTGAAGCGCAGAACGGGTAACTTTTGTTGGGTCGACGATACCGGACTCAACCATGTCTACCCATTCGCCGCTTGCTGCGTTGTAGCCTACGCCGACTTTTTCGCCTTTCAAGCGTTCTACGATGATAGAACCTTCCAGGCCGGCATTGTGGGAGATTTGACGAACTGGCTCTTCAAGCGCACGAAGTACGATGTTGGAGCCCGTTTCTTCGTCGCCTGTCAGCGTCAATCCTTTGACAGCATTGTAGATGTTGACAAGTGCTGTACCACCACCGGCAACGATACCTTCTTCTACTGCAGCGCGAGTAGAGTTCAAGGCGTCTTCGATGCGAAGTTTACGCTCTTTCAATTCTGTTTCGGTAGCTGCACCGACTTTGATGACAGCAACACCACCTGCAAGTTTAGCAAGACGCTCTTGCAGTTTTTCTGTATCGAATTCTGAAGTAGATTCTTCTACTTGTGCACGGATTTGTGCTACACGAGCAGAGATTTTTTCTGGATCTCCGCTTCCTTCTACAACAGTAGTGTTGTCTTTGGTTACGACAACTTTAGAAGCGCGGCCCAGCTGTTCGATGCTGGTGTTTTTCAGATCCAGTCCAAGATCTTCTGTTACGACTTCTGCACCAGTCAAGGTAGCGATGTCTTCAAGCATTGCTTTACGACGGTCACCGAAGCCAGGAGCTTTAACGGCAACAGCGTTGAATGTACCGCGGAGTTTGTTTACTACCAATGTAGCAAGTGCTTCGCCTTCTACATCCTCAGCAATCATTAGAAGCGGCTTGCCTTGTTGTACGACTTGCTCCAGTACAGGCAGTACTTCCTGGATGTTGGAGATTTTCTTGTCCGTGATCAGGATGTATGGATCTTCAAGGACAGCTTCCATTTTATCCTGGTCTGTAACCATGTAAGGAGATGCATATCCGCGGTCGAACTGCATACCTTCCACTACTTCAAGCTCGGTGTTGAAGCCTTTGGATTCTTCAATCGTGATAACGCCATCGTTACCAACGCGCTCCATCGCTTCCGCAATCAGCTTACCTACTTCGTCGTCACCAGAAGAAATAGCCGCTACTTGCGCGATGGAATCTTTGCCTTCGATCGGCTTGGAGATCTTTCTAAGTTCTTCTGTTGCAACTTCTACCGCTTGTTCGATACCGCGGCGGACACCGACAGGGTTAGCGCCGGAAGCAACGTTTTTCAATCCTTCACGGATCATTGCTTGAGCCAACACAGTAGCGGTGGTCGTACCGTCACCGGCAACATCGTTTGTTTTCGAAGCAACTTCGGATACCAATTGCGCACCCATGTTTTCGAAATGGTCTTCCAATTCGATTTCTTTGGCAATGGTGACACCATCGTTCGTGATTAATGGGGAGCCGAATTTTTTGTCCAGTACCACGTTACGGCCTTTTGGTCCCAATGTAACTTTTACCGCATTTGCCAATGTATCTACACCGCGTAGCATCGCACGGCGAGCGTCTTCACTAAATTTGATTTCTTTAGCCATTTGTATGCCCTCCTTGAACTTTTAAAAATTATGTTATTGTAAATGGTCCTTCGCTTCCTTAGCTGATTACAGCTAAAATGTCGCTCTCACGAAGAATTAAGTATTCTTTGCCTTCGTATTTTACTTCTGTACCAGCAAACTTCGAGAAAATGATGAGGTTTCCTTCAGCTACCTCTGGAGCAACTTTTTCTCCATGCTCTGTGACACGTCCAGAACCTACCGCAACGACTTTCCCTTCCTGCGGTTTTTCCTTTGCAGAATCAGGCAGCACGATACCGCTTGCTGTTTTTTCTTCTTGCTCGACAAGTTCAATAATGACACGATCACCTAGTGGCTTTAACATGTGTGAAACCCTCCCTAACCGTTATTTAATTGGTTTGTTTGTTAGCACTCGTCAGTGATGAGTGCTAACACAGTTATTATAATAATCAATTCAATTTCATTTTGCAAGCAATGTAATCATAAATTTTTTCGACAAATTACGAACGGCCTGCAGACAGCAAAAAAGTACTCCCGCCAACCTTCATCTACAGGCTGCAGCAGGAGCTCTTCAGTCCTTCTACTACATGACTATTCTAATTGTATGTTAAAATACGTACAATGATGTAGTAAAGTAAATCTGTTTTTGAAGGAGTAGTTAAAGGTGCCTAAACGATATTGGTATGTCATCATGACCTATATAATCATGCAGCTTTCCGGAGCTTTTCTCGTACCGTTCATCGATATGCTGAACATAGATCGGTTCACCTTCAGTGTCAGCTGGAGCATTATCAGCTTTGTTGCCGCCCTTGTCATCACCTTGCTGTTATTACGGCCGGACATGCGGCAGGGCAGTGACCGCAACGCATCCGGAGCAGGCGGTATCATCGGCTGGAGTGCACTCGGTGTGGCGATGGCTTACATGGCACAATATGCAGCTGTCATCATTGAAACGATGGTTCTTGGTATCAAACCAGGTTCCGAGAACACCATGCAGATCATGGAAATCGCCAGAGCAGCTCCGATTTTCATTATCATTCCTACTATCATTGCACCGATTTTGGAAGAAATCATTTTCCGGAAGATTATTTTCGGCAGTCTGTACAAGCGGATGAACTTTTTCATCGCCGCGCTAGCATCTTCCATTATTTTCGGACTTGTCCATATGGATGTCACCCACATCATTACGTACACGGGCATGGGACTGGTGTTTGCCTTTCTTTATGTACACACCAACCGGATCATCGTTCCGATTATCACCCATATGGCCATGAACACCATCACGGTTATCGCCCAGTTCAGTATAGACCCGGAAGAACTTGATCAAATGCTTGAACAATGGGAAAAAATGCAAATGATTTTAATTGGAGGCTAATCAATTTATGAGAACATCCCCGTTGTTTATGGCTTTCTTGTATTTTGCAATGGGAGCTGTATTCACCTATATCGCAGCTCAATCAGTTGAAGACACGATTTGGAACTTCATTACGATCCTGCTGGCCATTTTTGCCACGCTCGATTTTGTCGTTTCGTTCCGATTGATCGGTCTGCATGTTAAAATCCGCAAGTCGAAAAAAAACAAATAGCTTTGGCCATGAAAAAACAGCTGACATCGAGTCAGCTGTTTTTTGTATCGTCGTTCGGTTTCCCTTTCAGGATAAAAGAAATTGGGACAACAATCAGCATCAATAGCGACGAAAAAAGAAAGGCTTCATTGATTGCCTGCAATGCCGCCTCTTCTCCGGCCAAACCGCTGACAGAGGAAATTTGTGCTCTTCTTACCTCATAGTAAATCGAGAAAAACACAATACCGAAGGCGGAAAAAATTTGCCGCAATACATTGTTCATTGCCGACCCTTGTGCAACCAGTTTTTCCGGAATGGCATTCATCCCGGCGGTGGTCGCCGGCATATTCGACATGCCAAGTCCTGCCCCACGGACCGTGTTGATCAACAATATCAGCCAAAATGGTGTCGACAGCTGCAGGTTCCCCAGGGCAAAGGTGGTAGCCGCCAACAGCAGCAACCCTGGTGGAACCACATAACGCGGTCCTTTTTTATCCAATAGTTTCCCGCCAAGGGTCATGAAGAGCCCGCTGCATAAAGCCGCTGGCAGAAACAACAGTCCGGTTTGGATTTCATTTAGCCCGTACACATTCTGGATTAACAGCGGCAATAAAAAAATACCCGAAAACAGTCCGATCGATGCGGTGGCCGTCACCACGATGGAAACAGCATAAGTCGGGACTTTGAAGACACTCAATTCCAGCAACGGCTGCTTTTGCCTTTGTTCATAGATAATGAACAGGATAATGGCTGCCACGCCTCCAGAGATCAGGAGCAGACTGAACGGCTGTGTCAACAGTTCCCATGTCGAGCCCCTGCCGAGAGCAAACAAAATCGCCCCGACACCAGCCGTCACCAGCAGAAAGCCGGCTAAGTCAAATTTCAAATTCGGGTCAGGATTGGTCGGAATCAAATATTTACTAGAGATAATCAATCCGATAAGTCCAAACGGAATATTGAATAAAAACAGAAAATTCCACGGCAATAATTCGATGATTAAGCCGCCGATGGTAGGTCCGATTGCCGGGGCAACCATCGCGGCAACTCCATAGATACCGACAGCGAGCCCGCGTTCCTCCCGGGGAAACGCTTGGAAGATCAAAGCCATAGCGATCGGCATCATCAGACCGCCTGCCATGCCCTGCACCGCCCGTGAAGCGATCATCATCCCCAAGGTATGCGACAATGCACCGGACAACGAGCCGACCAAAAAAATCGATAAACCAATCAAGTAAATCTTTTTCTTGCCGAAACGATCGCCCAGGTATCCAGTCAGCGGCATCGTCATCCCCATCGATACCATGAAAATCGTCAAAATCCAGCCCACCGACACAGCGTTGGAGTCGAACAACTCAATGAAGTGCGGCAAGGTCGGATTCAGCATGCTGTTGTTTAAAATCACGGTGAAAGTGCCAAATAAAACAGAAACGACAACCAGCCATTTGGCGTCTATTTTCTTGATACGTCCACCCCCCATAAGTCTACGGTAAATCGTAAACCTATACCCTTTTCCGCGAGAGGGTATGCAGGGTTACTCTCCCTCTTCTTCTTCCAGCGGATAATGCTTGAGGAAGTATACCAGCGACTGTAGCTCGACGGATAAATCGATGTGATGCACCCGTATATGATCGGGAACGGTAATCCGTGCGGGTGTGAAGTTAAGGATGCCGGAGACACCTGCTTCGACCAATCGTTCGGTAATTCCCTGGGCTTCTGTGGAAGGAACCGTCAGTATGGCGACAGCCGTGTTTTGCAAATGATCTTCCAAATCATCTACATGGTAAACCGGTACCCCGCCGATTTCTGAACCGACTTTATTGGGATCGGCGTCGAAGGCCATTTCAATTTTCGTATTGTTGTTTTTCATGAAATTATAATGGAGAAAAGCCGTTCCAAGGTTCCCGACACCGATAAGTGCGACCTTGGTCACTTCATCCTGATCAAGGGTTTTCCGGAAAAAACTGAGCAGGTATTCGACATTGTAGCCGTATCCCTTTTTTCCCAATGCACCGAAATAAGAAAAGTCCCGGCGGATGGTTGCGGAATCTACTTTGACCGCGTCGCTCAGCTCCTTGGAAGAAACGCGCAGTTTCCCTTGATGGTGCAGGTTATTGATAAATCGGTAATATAGTGGCAGGCGCTTTGCCGTTGCTTGTGGTATTTTATTTTGCTCGTTATTCATACATATCCTCCTTACAGTTGCCCTTCTGTCCTGTTCCCGCTCATTCGTGCGGTGGTTCAGGTTTATCGATGCCTTTTTCGGATAATCGATGACCAGCTATAAAGCTCCTGTGCATCCTATCATTTCGTAACCGTTATCTTTTTTGATTAGACAGTTTTCCACAAACACTTTGCTTTGTTCTCTGGACAAATGGGTGTGGCTGCGGAAATCCACTACGCTTTCCGCGGGCGGCTGGTGAGCCTCCTCGAGCTGCGCTCTGTGGGGTCTCCCCTAGGCCTTTCCTCCCGCAGGAGTCTCCGTGGATTTCCTCCGCCGTAAGTATGTTATTGTTTTTCACCGAGCTTTTTCCTTTGTAGTCGGTATTATCAGCGGCTTCTGAATGTGCAGACTCCAATGATATAACATGATTCTGCTACCCTAGAAGAAGTACTTAGCTTATGAAGACAAGGATCGCTTCGACTCCTCGCAAGTAACAAAACCATGTACAACCGTGCTCATCAAAAGCGAAGTGTTATATGGAGTTCGCTCTAGCAGTACACCTTATTAGAAAATCAAAGAAGTTATTAAAGTCTCTATCAAATAGATGCTGTTTATCATTTACAATGTTACAAAGTTTGGGAAAGAGCTTTCCTTTATACAAGTACTTTTGCTTATTTTGTTTAACTTCTTTAGTTTATCAAAAATTCAGCAATAAGTCGTGATTTTATTCACATTCTTTTCCATGCCTCGAAATCGACGGAATGTATGAAACCAAATAATCGCCGAGAGCATTGCTGTGATGCTTGCCACCGTAAAGAGGATTAAGATACACTTAAAGCATTGAGGTGAACAAAATGATTTTAATGCAAGTCAATGACATCACAAAAAGATATGGCGCTGAGCTTATCTTATCCAATATAAAATTAGAAGTGCAGACTAATGACCGGATTGCGGTCGTCGGCCGCAACGGTGCCGGTAAATCGACGCTGTTGAAAATAATCGCGGGAATCCTGCCCTATGACGAGGGCGAAATCCACAAACCGAAAGAAACCACGCTTGGCTATCTCGCCCAAAATACGGGTCTTGAATCAGATCAGACAATCTGGCGGGAAATGCTGGGCGTATTTCAGCACTTTGTCGATACGGAAAAAGAACTTCGGGAAATGGAATTGAAAATGGGCGATCCGGATGTGCTTGAAGATCAGGATGCCTATCAAAAACTGCTGGCTGCTTACGACGCCAAACAACAGGCCTTCAAAATGGAGGGCGGCTATCAATATGAAGCCGACATCAAGTCCGTCTTGAACGGGCTTCATTTCTATGCACAGGACTGGGACACGTCGATCGCAGAGTTGAGCGGTGGCCAGAAGACCCGCCTGGCACTGGGCAAACTGCTCTTATCCAAGCCGGACATCCTGATTTTGGACGAGCCAACCAACCATCTCGATATCGAAACCCTCTCCTGGCTGGAGGGGTATTTGAACAATTACAGTGGCGCTGTCGTGATTGTTTCCCACGACCGCTATTTCCTGGACAAAACGGTCGAGACCGTCTACGAAATATCCCGGAATCATTCAACGAAATACCATGGGAATTACAGCAAATACTTGGAACAGAAGGCAGCCAATTACGAACGGGATGTAAAACAATTTGAAAAACAACAGGCTGAGATTAAAAGGATGGAAGAGTTTGTACAGAAAAACATCGTCCGTGCTTCTACAACAAAGCGGGCACAGAGCCGCCGGAAACAGCTGGAAAAAATGGAACGGCTCGATAAGCCGCAGGGAGACGAGTCCTCGGCAAAATTTGCCTTCGATATCAACCGCCGCAGCGGGAATGACGTATTGAAAGTGAAGGACCTTGCGTTTCGTTACGAGGATAGCGACGAGCCTGTCTTTTCCAATCTAACCTTCGATGTTTCTCGCGGAGATAGTATCGCCCTGGTCGGACCGAATGGCGTCGGTAAAACCACACTGCTGAAAACGATTGTCGGCGACTTGAAACAAGCCAAGGGGAACATCCAGCTCGGAACCAATGTGCAAATCGGCTACTACGACCAGGAACAAACCCGATTGCATTCCAACAAAACGGTCTTAAACGAGCTTTGGGACGAGTATCCGATGACCAATGAAAAGGACATCCGTACCGTTCTGGGGAACTTCCTTTTTTCCGGAGACGATGTGCTGAAAAATGTAACCAGCTTGAGCGGAGGCGAAAAAGCCAGACTGGCTCTTGCCAAGCTGATGATGGAAAAAGCCAATCTGCTGATACTCGACGAACCGACTAACCATCTTGATTTGGACAGCAAAGAAGTACTGGAGTCAGCATTGATCGACTTCCCTGGCACGATTCTGTTCGTTTCCCACGATCGTTACTTTATTAACAGACTGGCAACACAGGTTATCGAAATGCAGCCTGCTAACAGCACCATTTATTTAGGGGATTATGATTATTACCTCGATAAAAAACAAGAGGAATATGAATTGCAACAGCTGAGCGAGCAGGAAAACACTCCTGAGCAGCCAGCAGCCGCTGCAAAGACGACTTTCGAACAGGAAAAAGAATTGAAAAAAGAAAAGCGGAGAAAAGAACGGCGGATTCAGGAAATTGAACAGGAAATTGAAGCAACAGAAAAACAAGTGGAAGAGATCGATGCATTGCTCTGTGATCCCGAGGTTTATCAGGATCACGAAAAGGCGCTGGAACTGACGGAAGAAAAAGAACATCAGGATTTACAGTTGGAAAAGTTGATGGAAGAATGGGAAGAGCTTCATGAAGATTGAAAAAGGATGGTACCAGTAAAAGGTGCCATCCTTTTTTAATGGAGAAATTTTGCCGGTGCTGTGCATCGATAACCTAGCTCATCTAGCCTATAACCAAATCGAAAGGTTACATCCATTCAAACGAGTGACTTATGCACAGACTTACACACATACCAAGACCGATATAATAAGTTTTCCACCGTTTTATCCCCATCATCCACATAGAAACCTCCGTTTATCCACAGAAGCTGTCAACATATCCACGCTTACTCTCCCAAGGATTACTTGTTTTTTTCCACATAACAATAGTAATCCTGTTGATAAGTGTTTTACTCATAACAGAAAAGAAGCTGTCCCCTAAGAAAATGCAGGGAACAGCTTCTTTTCCTTATACCTATATTACCGGGCTGAGCCTCTGTTTCCATACCGCTCCAAATCAAGCGATGGATTGGCATTTAAGTCCCATCCCGCCCGATGTCCTTGCTGGTAAGCGACTGTGCCTGCAGCAGCGATCATCGCTGCATTATCTGTACACAACTCTAGAGGAGGTATCAACAACTCCTGCTTGGCATCGTCGAACTTATTATTCAGGGCTGTACGTAATCCTTTATTGGCAGCGACTCCGCCTGCTACAATGACTTGCTTCACATCGTACTGCTGTGCCGCCCGATACGTTTTTTCCGACAATACCTCCACAACACTCGCCTGGAAGCTGGCTGCTACATCCGCATCCTTCAGCGTCTCCTTGCGTTGCACTGCATTGTGCAGGGTGTTGATGACGGAAGATTTTAACCCGCTGAAACTGAAATCATACGAGCCTTCTTCCAGCCACGCCTTTGGAAAGTCAATGTTTGCTGCTCCTTCGGCAGCGAGGCGATCCATTTGCGGGCCACCTGGGTAAGGCAGTTTCAATGTCCTGGCAACTTTGTCATAAGCTTCACCCGCTGCATCATCGCGCGTCTCACCGATTACTTCAAAAGAGCCATGCTCATGCATGACGATCAATTCTGTGTGACCGCCGGAAACAACGAGCGCCAATAGCGGAAAATGGAACTCCTTAACCAGACGATTGGCATAAATATGCCCAGCGATGTGATGGACGCCGATTAATGGTTTATGTTTGGCGAAAGCAAGCGCCTTGGCGGTATTGACACCTACAAGCAGAGCGCCGACTAATCCAGGTCCTTCTGTCACAGTGATGGCATCCATTTCTTCAGCAGTCATATCGGCCTGTTGGAATGTTTCCTCCAATACCATGGTGATTTGCTCTACATGGTGCCTGGACGCCACCTCCGGCACCACTCCGCCGAACCGTTTATGGCTCTCGATCTGAGAAGCAACCACATTCGAGACAATTTCCGTTCCATTTTTGACGATGGCCGCTGCTGTCTCATCACAGCTCGTTTCTATTCCTAGTATATATACATCGTTATTTGTCATAGTTTCACCCACATTACTAATGCATCTTCATAATTGTCTGTGTAATAGTTTTTCCTGATGCCGCCCGGAACGAGCCCGAATTTTTTGTACATGTTCTGAGCAGGCAGATTGGATACTCTCACTTCCAGAGAAAGCTGCTTTGCCCCTAAGGCTACTGCCTGATTGATCACAAAGTGGAATAATGCCTGGCCGTACTTTTTTCCTCTGTGCTCCGGGAGAATCGCGATATTGGTGATTTGTGCTTCATCGATAATCACCCATAATCCGCAATAGCCGATGACCGTACCGCTTTTTTCAATGACGAAATAAACGGCATACGGGTTTTCCTTCAATTCATTTACGAAAATGTCCTTCGTCCAGGGTGTTCCGAAGCTGACTGCTTCCACTTGCATGACTTGATCGATATCCTCTACCCTCATTTGCCTGATGATTGTATCTGACATATTAGTTCTTCCCCTGTTGTTCCAGCCATTTGGCCTCTGCTTCGACTAGCCGTAAATATTCTGGTGTCAAAGCATGGACCGGCTCCGAATCTTCAACTGCTCCGGCTTCGGCAAGATATCCAGCCCGCGGATAATGGCTGACGAGCTCCGGAATGATGGCCAAATCCTTCATACAATCAGTGATAACCGGACGATGCAATTCGATATCGGGACTTAGAAACACGACCGGTTCACCACGGTCCGCCAATTTTTCCAACCACTCGGTAAACAGGATGTTCACTTCATTTTCTTCTAACGAAAGGGCGCCGTTCTTGTTTTTATAAAGACCGGTATAAACGAGCCCTCTGCGGGCATCGAAAAACGGACAGATCGCCGCGTCCGTCAGCTGTGCTTGCAATGCGAGTGCCTTTAAACTCGACATACCCGTCACGGGAATATCCAGTGCCCATCCCATTGTTTTTGCAGTGGTCAAACCAATCCTTACACCGGTATAAGATCCGGGTCCTTTAGCCACCACTATCCGGTCGAGCTGCTCCGGTGTCATCTCTGTTTCCTTCATCAGTTGGTCGATCGCCGGCATCAGGCGAACGGAATGATTTTTCTTGGCATTGGTTGTATACTCTCCGGCCAGCAAACCATCCTTAAGAATGGCAATCCCCATTACTTGGTTGGAGGTATCTATCGCAAGTATATTCATCGAGCTAGCTCCTTACAAATGGATTCAAAATGATGTCCTCTCGGGTAGAATGTAATCTCCCGTTCCTGTTGTTCATTCAATCGTATGTCAATATCCAGGCGGTGGACCGGCAAAAAATCAGCGATAAAATGAGCCCATTCGACCACCGTGATCCCTCCACCGTGAAAATATTCATCAAAACCGATGTCTTCATCGCTGTCTTCCAAACGGTACACGTCCATATGGAACAACGGGAGTTCACCAGTGTATTCTTTTACGATGGTGAAAGTAGGACTGTTAATCGTTCTACGTACTCCAAGACCCGCACCCAGCCCTTTAGTAAAGGTTGTTTTTCCGGCTCCCAGGTCCCCTTCAAGTGTCAATACATCATTGGGCTTCAGTAATAATGCAAGCTTCTCTCCTATTTTTCTTGTTTCTGCCTCTGTCTGTGTCGTTATCGTTAACTCTTCCATCTCTATTCTCACCTATTTCAAATGTGTATAGCCTGCTTTGTCCAGGATTGTCTGGCGGTTTCCTTCATGCAATACAACGCTTCCTGCCTCAGAAGCCGGATTGGTTACAAAGCCTATTTTTGTGACAGGAATCTTCGCCTTACCTGATGCCGCTGCAACGATAGGCCAATCTTGCTCAGGCACCGTTCCGATCAACTCAAAATCCTCTCCGCCAAAAAGCTTCCACTTCCGCTGCTGTTCCCTGTTGAACCTTTTAAGGCTCTGATGAACAGGAATCTGCTCGTCGTATAAATGAATGGAAATATTTGATGCTTCTGCAATTTCTGCAGCTTCATTGGCTATCCCGTCACTGATATCATTCAAAGCGACTCTTTCGGCGGCATGCAGCGCTTTGGCAAACGCAACCCTCGGAGACGGCATCCGGTGTCTGTTAATCAAGTAATTTCTTGCCTCTTCCGACAGACGACTATCCTCATTGGTCAGCAAATACAACCCAGCCGAGGAATCTCCCAAAGTACCGGTGGCAAAAACGATGTCCTTCTCTCTGGCATGGC
This sequence comes from Sediminibacillus dalangtanensis, assembly GCF_017792025.1. NCBI lineage: Bacteria > Bacillati > Bacillota > Bacilli > Caryophanales > Bacillaceae > Sediminibacillus > Sediminibacillus dalangtanensis. Next base: position 312,491 of record NZ_CP046956.1, on the reverse strand, counting down.
TTCTGTACCGTACTTTATTCTGTTCTACATACCCGATGATGGTGACAGAAATGGATAATTCATTTCCTGAGACAGTATCCCCGCCAATCAAATCGATATGATACAAGGAAGCGAGATCATCCATCCCTTTATAGATGGATGCCAAGCCTTCTTCTGTCCATCCTTCCGGGATAACGATTGCTATCATATAAAAGGCAGGCGTACCTCCCATTGCGGCAATATCGCTTATATTTGCCGCTAATACTCTATAGCCAACATGATATGGATCCATCGTTTCGCTGGTGAAATGAACACCCTCTACGAAAGTATCCACAGCTGTAACAATATCCTGATACGGTTGTCGAAACACTGCCGTATCATCGCCGATCCCTTTGATTAGTCCGGATTGACGATGCACTTTCGGGGCAATGGATCGAATAAAAGAAAACTCATCCATTCGCAATTTCCTCACTCAGTTTATAATGTTATTTCCATCATAGCAAAACAGGTAAGAAAAAGAAAAGGAGGCGTCACGTTGAGAGGTATGATAAGAGGAAAAAGTTTTACAAATGAAAGGCTCTTTTCGCATCCCATAGCTTTTTTCCTTTATTTAACTTTAATTGTTTAGGATTATCTGTTAAACAGACATAAATAAAGCCCTAGGAAGTATTCCTAAGGCTTGTCATTATTGTTTGATATGTAAGTGGCGGTCCGGACGGGACTCGAACCCGCGACCTCCTGCGTGACAGGCAGGCATTCTAACCAACTGAACTACCGGACCACTATGTATAATCAACGTTGCAAGAACTCGACGTAGTAAGTGAAATATTTTGGTTGCACTCTTTTAAGTACTACTATCATTTTCTTGCGAAGAAGTAAATTCAACGTTGTAAGAAAATTAATTGGTTGCACTCTTACAAGTACCTGGATTTTCACTTGCCAAGGAGTAACTCGACGTAGTAAGTGAAATATTTTGGTTGCACTCTTTCAAGTACTACTATCATTTTCTTGCGAAGAAGTAAATTCAACGTTGTAAGAAAATTAATTGGTTGCGGGGGCAGGATTTGAACCTGCGACCTTCGGGTTATGAGCCCGACGAGCTACCAGACTGCTCCACCCCGCGACAGTGTAAATAACATTTATATGTTACTTATAAGAAAAGATATTTATGCCTGGCGGCGTCCTACTCTCGCAGGGGCAAAGCCCCAACTACCATGGGCGCTGGAGAGCTTAACTGCTGTGTTCGGCATGGGAACAGGTGTGGCCTCTCCGCTATTGCCACCAGACATCGGTATGCTTTTAAGAAAAGTGTACCTTCAAAACTAGATAAGAAGGAAGACATCAACGAACTTCACACGTTTTAATCCAGCTCTGCGGGCCGAAGCCCGCGACGCTTTTTGTTTTAATCCAGTTACGGCTCCTAACAGCTAGTGTATAGTTCATCCAGCTTTTCGTACGCTCAAAGCGGCGTACTACAATCTGACTGATCTATCCATACGCTGTTGACCAGTCGCCTTCACTTTTTGTTTTAAGTTAAGTCCTCGATCGATTAGTATCCGTCAGCTGCACGTGTCACCACGCTTCCACCTCGAACCTATCAACCTCATCGTCTCTGAGGGATCTTACTCATTTAAAATGATGGGAAGTCTCATCTAGAGGTGGGCTTCATGCTTAGATGCTTTCAGCACTTATCCCTTCCACACGTAGCTACCCAGCTATGCTCCTGGCGGAACAACTGGTACACCAGCGGTGTGTCCATCCCGGTCCTCTCGTACTAAGGACAGCTCCTCTCAAACTTCCAACGCCCACGACGGATAGGGACCGAACTGTCTCACGACGTTCTGAACCCAGCTCGCGTACCGCTTTAATGGGCGAACAGCCCAACCCTTGGGACCGACTACAGCCCCAGGATGCGATGAGCCGACATCGAGGTGCCAAACCTCCCCGTCGATGTGGACTCTTGGGGGAGATAAGCCTGTTATCCCCGGGGTAGCTTTTATCCGTTGAGCGACGGCCCTTCCATACGGCACCGCCGGATCACTAAGCCCGACTTTCGTCCCTGCTCGACTTGTAGGTCTCGCAGTCAAGCTCCCTTCTGCCTTTACACTCTGCGAATGATTTCCAACCATTCTGAGGGAACCTTTGGGCGCCTCCGTTACTCTTTGGGAGGCGACCGCCCCAGTCAAACTGCCCACCTGACACTGTCTCCGGACCGGATCACGGTCCTGGGTTAGAAGGTCCGTACAGCCAGGGTGGTATCCCACCGGCGCCTCCACCGAAGCTAGCGCTCCGGTTTCTAAGGCTCCCACCTATCCTGTACAAGCTGTACCAACATTCAATATCAGGCTACAGTAAAGCTCCACGGGGTCTTTCCGTCCTGTCGCGGGTAATGCGCATCTTCACGCATAGTATAATTTCACCGGGTCTCTCGTTGAGACAGTGCCCAAGTCGTTGCACCTTTCGTGCGGGTCGGAACTTACCCGACAAGGAATTTCGCTACCTTAGGACCGTTATAGTTACGGCCGCCGTTTACTGGGGCTTCGGTTCAACGCTTCGCCTTGCGGCTAACGCGTCCCCTTAACCTTCCAGCACCGGGCAGGTGTCAGCCCCTATACTTCGCCTTACGGCTTCGCAGAGACCTGTGTTTTTGCTAAACAGTCGCTTGGGCCTATTCACTGCGGCTTCTCGCAAAAGAAGCACCCCTTCTCCCGAAGTTACGGGGTCATTTTGCCGAGTTCCTTAACGAGAGTTCTCCCGATCACCTTAGGATTCTCTCCTCGCCTACCTGTGTCGGTTTGCGGTACGGGCACCTCTTTCCTCACTAGAGGCTTTTCTTGGCAGTGTGAAATCAGGAACTTCGGTACTTTATTTCCCTCCCCATCACAGCTTGAGATTGCCGGACGGATTTGCCTATCCGACTCTCTTACTGCTTGGGCGCACATGACCAGCAGTGCGCTTTCCTTATCCTTCTGCGTCCCCCCGTCGTTCAAACGGAAAGGAGGTGGTACAGGAATATCCACCTGTTGTCCATCGCCTACGCCTTTCGGCCTCGGCTTAGGTCCCGACTAACCCTGAGCGGACGAGCCTTCCTCAGGAAACCTTAGGCTTTCGGTGAAAGAGATTCTCACTCTTTTTTCGCTACTCATACCGGCATTCTCACTTCTAAGCGCTCCACCAGTCCTCACGGTCTGACTTCGCTGCACTTAGAACGCTCTCCTACCATTGTTCGCAAGAACAATCCGCAGCTTCGGTGATACGTTTAGCCCCGGTATATTTTCGGCGCAGAGTCACTCGACCAGTGAGCTATTACGCACTCTTTAAATGATGGCTGCTTCTAAGCCAACATCCTGGTTGTCTAAGCAACTCCACATCCTTTTCCACTTAACGTATACTTTGGGACCTTAGCTGGCGGTCTGGGCTGTTTCCCTTTCGACTATGAACCTTATCACCCATAGTCTGACTCCCAAGATCGAGTGGCTGGCATTCGGAGTTTGACTGAATTCGGTAACCCGATGAGGGCCCCTAGTCCAATCAGTGCTCTACCTCCAGTACTCAACTCTTGAGGCTAGCCCTAAAGCTATTTCGGAGAGAACCAGCTATCTCCGTGTTCGATTGGCATTTCACCCCTACCCACACCTCATCCCCGCGTTTTTCAACACGCGTGGGTTCGGGCCTCCAGTCAGTGTTACCTGACCTTCACCCTGGACATGGGTAGATCACACGGTTTCGGGTCTACGACCCCCTACTCTATTCGCCCTGTTCAGACTCGCTTTCGCTGCGGCTCCGTCTATCCGACTTAACCTTGCAGGAGATCGTAACTCGCCGGTTCATTCTACAAAAGGCACGCCGTCACCCATTAACGGGCTTCGACTACTTGTAGGCACACGGTTTCAGGTTCTCTTTCACTCCCCTTCCGGGGTGCTTTTCACCTTTCCCTCACGGTACTGGTTCACTATCGGTCACTAGGGAGTATTTAGCCTTGGGAGATGGTCCTCCCGGATTCCGACGGAATTCCTCGTGTTCCGCCGTACTCAGGATCCACTCCGGAGGAAACAATCTTTCAACTACAGGGCTCTTACCTTCTTTGGCTGATCGTTCCAGATCGATTCGCTTAAACTGTTTCTTGTTAACTCCGATGGAGTGTCCTACAACCCCAGAGAGCAAGCTCTCTGGTTTGGGCTGTTTCCGTTTCGCTCGCCGCTACTTGGGAAATCGCATTTGCTTTCTCTTCCTCCGGGTACTGAGATGTTTCAGTTCCCCGGGTCTGCCTCGCATATCCTATGAATTCAGATAAGCGTCCTGCCCCATTACGGGCAGGGGGTTCCCCCATTCGGAAATTCCCGGATCAATGCCTACGTACGGCTCCCCGAGACATATCGGTGTTTGTCCCGTCCTTCTTCGGCTCCTAGTGCCAAGGCATCCACCGTGCGCCCTTCTTCACTTAACTTATCGTTCGTGAATGACGTGTTACTTCAATGTCGTTGAATGTCTTGCATAGTCTAGTTCCAGCTCCTGCTGAGCAGTCGCCTTCACTTCCTATTTATCTTATCTAGTTTTCAAGGTACAAGTAATTAAGGGAATTGATCCCTCAAAACTGAACCAAACAACCAAGTATGTCCTGTGTTTAGCTCGTAAGAGCTAATTTATCCTTAGAAAGGAGGTGATCCAGCCGCACCTTCCGATACGGCTACCTTGTTACGACTTCACCCCAATCATTGGCCCCACCTTCGGCGGCTGGCTCCAAAAAGGTTACCTCACCGACTTCGGGTGTTGCCAACTCTCGTGGTGTGACGGGCGGTGTGTACAAGGCCCGGGAACGTATTCACCGCGGCATGCTGATCCGCGATTACTAGCGATTCCGGCTTCATGCAGGCGAGTTGCAGCCTGCAATCCGAACTGAGAATGGTTTTATGGGATTTGCTTCACCTCGCGGTTTCGCTTCCCTTTGTACCATCCATTGTAGCACGTGTGTAGCCCAGGTCATAAGGGGCATGATGATTTGACGTCATCCCCACCTTCCTCCGGTTTGTCACCGGCAGTCACCCTAGAGTGCCCAACTGAATGCTGGCAACTAAGGTCAAGGGTTGCGCTCGTTGCGGGACTTAACCCAACATCTCACGACACGAGCTGACGACAACCATGCACCACCTGTCACTCTGTCCCCGAAGGGAAACCTCTATCTCTAGAGGGATCAGAGGATGTCAAGACCTGGTAAGGTTCTTCGCGTTGCTTCGAATTAAACCACATGCTCCACCGCTTGTGCGGGCCCCCGTCAATTCTTTTGAGTTTCAGCCTTGCGGCCGTACTCCCCAGGCGGAGTGCTTAATGCGTTAACTTCAGCACTAAGGGGCGGAAACCCCCTAACACCTAGCACTCATCGTTTACGGCGTGGACTACCAGGGTATCTAATCCTGTTCGCTCCCCACGCTTTCGCGCCTCAGCGTCAGTTACAGACCAGAGAGCCGCCTTCGCCACTGGTGTTCCTCCACATATCTACGCATTTCACCGCTACACGTGGAATTCCGCTCTCCTCTTCTGTACTCAAGTTCCCCAGTTTCCAATGACCCTCCACGGTTAAGCCGTGGGCTTTCACATCAGACTTAAGGAACCGCCTGCGCGCGCTTTACGCCCAATAATTCCGGACAACGCTTGCCCCCTACGTATTACCGCGGCTGCTGGCACGTAGTTAGCCGGGGCTTCCTCGTCAGGTACCGTCAAGGTACCGCCTTGTTCAAACGGTACTTGTTCTTCCCTGACAACAGAACTTTACGATCCGAAGACCTTCATCGTTCACGCGGCGTTGCTCCGTCAGACTTTCGTCCATTGCGGAAGATTCCCTACTGCTGCCTCCCGTAGGAGTCTGGGCCGTGTCTCAGTCCCAGTGTGGCCGATCACCCTCTCAGGTCGGCTACGCATCGTTGCCTTGGTAGGCCATTACCCTACCAACTAGCTAATGCGCCGCGGGCCCATCTGTAAGTGACAGCCAAAAGGCCGCCTTTCAACCTTCCTCCATGCGGAGGAAGGGATTACCCGGTATTAGCCCCGGTTTCCCGGAGTTATCCCGATCTTACAGGCAGGTTGCCCACGTGTTACTCACCCGTCCGCCGCTCGTTCCACAGGCTTCACCCCGAAGGGATCTGCCTGCTTCCCGCGCTCGACTTGCATGTATTAGGCACGCCGCCAGCGTTCGTCCTGAGCCAAGATCAAACTCTCCATAAAAAGCGAGCTTGCTTGCTCGTTCAAAAACTAGCTTGTATATCTTGCTTGACATACTGGTTGTTTTGTTCAGTTTTCAAAGATCAAAATGGTGGGCCTGAGTGGACTTGAACCACCGACCTCACGCTTATCAGGCGTGCGCTCTAACCAACTGAGCTACAGGCCCCTTAATGGAGCGGGTGAAGGGAATCGAACCCTCATCATCAGCTTGGAAGGCTGAGGTTTTACCACTAAACTACACCCGCATGGTGAGTAAATATATGAAATGGTGAAGCATGGTCGGGAAGACAGGATTTGAACCTGCGACCCCTTGGTCCCAAACCAAGTGCTCTACCAAGCTGAGCTACTTCCCGATAATGGCGCGCCCGAGAGGAGTCGAACCCCTAACCTCTTGATCCGTAGTCAAACGCTCTATCCAATTGAGCTACGGGCGCTCGTTGAAGCGACATCTTTTAATATACCATATCGATCAATCGGTGTCAATAGTTTTTTTGGTGCGGTCGAGAGGACTTGAACCTCCACGGGGTCGCCCCCACTAGGCCCTCAACCTAGCGCGTCTGCCATTCCGCCACGACCGCTCAAGCAAAAATAAAATGCCGTGCAGATCCCACAGCAGTAGACAAAACACAATGCGGGTGGAGGGACTTGAACCCCCACGTCGAAGACACTAGATCCTAAATCTAGCGCGTCTGCCAATTCCGCCACACCCGCGTAATATAATGACTAAAAGGAATGAGCTGGATTCAACTTATAGAAGAATCCAGTTAAGAACTTCCTTTGTTTTGATGAGCCATGGAGGATTCCGACGCCGCAGGCTAGTCCTTGCATCCCTTTTTGTGAATGGAAGCAAGGGGAACCGTAGATGAGAATCCGAACCACAACTTCTTTGATGAGCCATGGAGGATTCGAACCTCCGACCCTCTGATTAAAAGTCAGATGCTCTACCAACTGAGCTAATGGCTCATGATTAATTATTGTCATACTACCTAACCATGTTGTGTGCTTACCCCTTTACAGGAGTGAAGCATACTCTTTTGTGCTCGTCACGTTGAAAGGGAACCCGGCGAAGCACACGCTCCTCGCAAAACCTTTCATTGATAATTTTCAATGAGGCTTACGGTTTCTCTACCAACTGAGCTAATGGCTCATGTTTATGTTCCTTATAAAAGAAAATGGCTGGGCTAGCTGGATTCGAACCAGCGAATCACGGGATCAAAACCCGATGCCTTACCGCTTGGCTATAGCCCAACAAAGTGGCGGTCCGGACGGGACTCGAACCCGCGACCTCCTGCGTGACAGGCAGGCATTCTAACCAACTGAACTACCGGACCTTACCGATTACTATATAGCGAAAATGAAAGTGACCCGTACGGGATTCGAACCCGTGTTACCGCCGTGAAAGGGCGGTGTCTTAACCACTTGACCAACGGGCCAACATAACAATGGCGGAGAAGGAGGGATTTGAACCCTCGCGCCGCTTACGCGACCTACACCCTTAGCAGGGGCGCCTCTTCAGCCACTTGAGTACTTCTCCACTGGCTCCACCGGTAGGATTCGAACCTACGACCGATCGGTTAACAGCCGATTGCTCTACCACTGAGCTACGGTGGAATAAAAAGTATTTATATCGCCTTGAATAACAGCGACGTTAAGTATAATACATTATTTTGCCCGGTTTGTCAAATGCTTTTTAAAACTTTCTTCGAGAAAGTAATCGACAAAATAAAAAAGAAAAAACGGTAAAAAGCTTTGTTTTTTCAAGGGCTTATTTAATTTAACACGGAAGACATGATTCGTCAATGGTTTCTTACGTTTTTTCAAATGCCATTTTATTTGACACCCTCAACACGATACTTTGACAAGCTTTCCCCTGCATCTCCCGCATCGATACTTTTTGGTGTCCACTCTCCTCGCCCTTTCATATACATGCCCGCAATCCTTGCATTGATACCGATGTCTGGTTTGCTTTCTAGCAGAAGGAAGAGCCTGACAAAAACGAGGGGATCCAGTCTTACGCAGCAACTCTCTAAAGTCAGGATCGCGATGCTTATATCCTTTTCCTTCAATATGCAAATGATAATGACAAAGCTCATGTTTGATGATGCCGAGAAATTCCTCTTCTCCCAGTTCTGTCAGAAACTTCGGGTTCAGTTCAATTGTTCTTCTGGAAGGAATGTACCTTCCTCCGGTTGTACGCAAACGGTTGTTGAAAGTTACTTCGTCGATAAAAGGCTTATCAAAGTACTTTTTCGACAGTTCGTCTACCAATTCCTCTAATTTTTCCTGACTGATTGTTTCCTCCATTATTGTCACACCTTTTACTTGATTTGCATACCCTACAATAACTTGATTTCTGCCTGATTTCCACCACTATTTGTCCAGGAGGATGGTTCAGATGCCCAATTGGTTTAAAAAGCAAATGACAAAAGCCTTCCTTTCCAAAGATTTATACCAAATCAAAGTATTGAATCAATGTTGGTTTTTTTACCGGGATACAAACTCCCATTAAATAAACCAACAGTCGGGAAATGCTTCTACTTAACCATAAACAAAAGGGCTGCAGGAACAGCCCTTTTGTTTTTATTACTCCTGTACCATTGTCAAAGCAATTCGCTGTTTGTCTACGTCGACACTGTCTATCCAAACGGTGACTACATCTCCGACGGCCGCAACATCTGTCGGATGTTTCACAAATTGCTTGGACATTTTTGAAATATGAACCAAACCATCCTGTTTAACACCGATATCCACGAACACTCCGAAGTCGACGACGTTTCTTACCGTTCCCTGAAGTTCCATTCCAGGCTGTAGATCTTCCATGGCCAACACGTTCTTTTTCAAAAGCGGTTGCGGAAAGTCGTCCCGTGGATCACGCTCAGGGCTCGCCAATGCTTTCATGATGTCCTCCAAAGTCGGTACCCCAATACCGAGTTTTTCAGCAGTTTCCCCTAGTGCAACTTCGGATAGCGCTTGTTTCAATGCTTCTGAACCCAAATCATCCGTGGAAAAGCCAAGCATGTTCAACAACTGGTTGGCCGCGGAATAACTTTCCGGGTGGATCGCCGTCCGGTCCAGTGGTTCATCACCGTCGGGTACCCGGAGAAAGCCAATGCACTGTTCGTACGTTTTATTGCCTAAACGCGGGATTTTTTTCAGCTGGCTTCTACTGGTGAATTTGCCGTTTTCGTTTCGTTGCTTGATCACATTTCCCGCAACTGTTTTGCTTAATCCTGATACATACTGTAGCAGGGAAGCTGACGCAGTGTTGACATTAACCCCGACCTGGTTGACGGCGGTTTCCACCACAAAGGTCAAGGACCCGTTCAAGCTTTTTTGGCTGACATCATGCTGGTATTGTCCGACCCCTATGGATTTCGGATCAATTTTCACCAGCTCCGCCAGCGGATCCTGTACCCTTCTTGCAATCGAAACAGCGCTTCGTTCTTCCACCTGCAGATCCGGAAATTCTTCGCGGGCCAGTTTTGAAGCAGAGTAAACACTAGCCCCGGCTTCATTTACGATGATATAGGCGATATCTAACTGATGGTCACTGATGAAGTCTGCAATAAATTGCTCGGTCTCTCGCGAAGCAGTACCATTGCCGATTGCGATAAGCTCGATAGGGTACTCCTTTAACAACGACAACAGTGCCTTTTCCGCCCCCTTTTTATCGTTCTTAGGGGCAGTTGGATAGATTACCTGAATCGCATGAACCTTGCCTGTCTCATCGATAACCGCCAGCTTACAGCCTGTACGGAATGCCGGATCGACCCCTAACACTACTCTCCCTTTAAGCGGTGGCTGTAGCAGAAGGTTTTTTAAATTAGTCGAAAAGATATCGATCGCTTGTTGCTCTGCTTTTTCCGATAGGCCGTTCCGGATTTCCCGTTCAATCGACGGCTGGATCAAGCGCTTGTAACTATCTTCGATAACCGCTTTCCAGAATTGCTTTATGACAGCTGTATCGTTTCGTTTTACAAGCCTTTTATTCAGGTATTCAGTTATTTGTTCTACCGGGGGATGCACAGATACTTTGATGACCTCTTCCTTCTCCCCACGGTTAAGAGCGAGTACACGATGGGCGACAATCGATCTGATCGGCTCCTCGTAATCATAGTACATTTCAAAAACGCTTTTTTCGTCCTTCGCTTGGTCCTTGGCATCCCCACGAATCGTTCCGGCCTTGAACGTTTTATCCCTTATGTATTCCCTGTATTGGGGATCATCAGCAATCCACTCAGCGATTATATCGTTGACTCCACCTATTACTTCTTCCGTAGAGTTCAATTCATGCTCGTCCGACAAATAAGCTGATGCTGCTTTATCTATATCCTCCACCTGATGACTCCACACTTTTTCCGCCAATGGTTCCAATCCTTTTTCTTTGGCAATGGTTGCCTTCGTTCTTCTTTTTTGTTTATAAGGACGGTAAAGGTCTTCCACCCGCTGCAGTTGCGCTGCATTCCGTATACTCGTTTCCAGCTCGGGAGTCAATTTGCCCTGTTCATCGATTAAGCGAATGACTTCCTGCTTACGTTCTGCCAGGTTTTGCGCATACGTCCATTTATCTTCAATCGCTTTGATTTGTACTTCATCCAATCCGCCCGTTTGCTCTTTGCGGTACCTGGCGATAAACGGAACCGTATTCCCTTCTTCCAATAAGGAAATCACTTGCTTGATAGGTGCAGCTGAAACCTTTGTTTCTCCTGCCACCCATTTTATTAACTGGTTACGTTCGTTTGCTTCATTCAATATCAATTTCCTCCTTACACTTCTTGTCTCCATTGTACCAAATCAGTCTCCCTGTTACACAGAGAGAATAAACGTAAGATGAGATACCTTGCTTCTCCGCTGAAGAAAACTTGCCGATCGACGAGCCTGCAGACGATAAGAGAGGCGTCATTGCGCAATCCGTCGCTTCTGCAAATTAACCACGTCGACTAACTCCTCTAAATAATTATCTTTCCGTGCCAACTCATGACCATCTAAAAAAGACCAGCCCACTTCTCACTTAGAGCGGACCGGTCAAGGGCTGTCTAAAAAACGAATACTCCCATCAGCCAAGATAAGAGTATGCTTTCGACAAACTATTCATTTTTGGCAAACTTCATGGCAATCAAAGTGGTGTCATCATCTTTGTTCTGCCCAACCATGGTAGCATATGTTTCGGTAATTCTTTCGACATCTTTGCCTAAAAAATATTTGGAAGATAAATCCATGGAGTTGACCCCATCTGAAAACATAATAAAAATCATACCTGGTATCATTGTCCCGTCAAATACTTTAAAAGGGCGTTTGTAGCCGCCCAAGTAACCGGCATTAGGAATGCTGCGTTTTTTCTCTTGCTTGTCTGTTATCGTCATAATACCGATATTTCCAATGGAACTAAACGAATAAGCATTCGAAATGAAGTTGACTTTCAATACACCTAACACGACGCCGCGTTTTCCAACCAGTCTTTCATTGCAAACTTTTATTATTTCATCGACGCTCGCGAAAATATTTTCCTCAATAACGTCCATAACAGCCTGTGAAGACTCTTTAGCGTATTCCCCGCTGCCCAAACCATCAGCTAAAGCACAGATAAACTCGTCTTCTGTTTCTTTATAGTAATAGCTGTCACCACAATAATAGTTGCCTTTTTTCGCTGTCTGATAGACGGAAACCTGCATTCGCTGCTTGTCTAATTCACTCACTAGAAAACCTCCGAGCTTTCTGACTGCAATGCTTCTCTAAGTTTTCTTAATGCGCGCCTTTGTAAGCGGGATACATGCATCTGCGAAATGCCAAGCATCTCGCCGGTATCTTTTTGGCTCATGTTTTCAAAGTAGGTATACTTCAGAATCTCCTGTTCTCTTTCTGTTAAAATCGGCAGAATTTTTTCAAGCAGCATACGCTGATCCACATTCTCATAACCTGTATCCTGGTTCCCGATCAAGTCTAATATGGAAACCGTGCTGCCATCGGAATCTGCCTCGATTTTCCGGTCGACGGATAGAGCTTTGTAACTTTTGCCCATTTCCATCGTTTCCAGGACATCTTCTTCGCTTACTTCCAAGTAAGCAGCTATTTCGGTTACAGAAGGAGATTGCTGATTATCCGACGTTAATTCTTCGATTGCTTTCTTGATTTTCGGACCTAATTCCTTGATTCGACGCGGGACATGAACGCTCCATGTTTTATCCCGGATGAATCGTTTGATTTCACCGATGATGGTCGGTATTGCAAATGATTCAAAGGATTTACCAAATTCAGGGTCATACCTGCGAATCGCCGCCAGTAACCCCAGCATCCCAACTTGCACTAAATCCTCATGTATCGAACTGTTTTTGGAATACTTGCGGGCTATTGACTCCACAAGATCCTGATAAGCCAATACAATTTTTTCTTGAACCGTTTCGTCTGTGGGATTTTCCTGCAGATGCTTTATCCATTGGTAAACCTCATCCTCACGTCTATTGTGTGGTTGAGATTTGGTCGTCATCTAATCCCACCTTATTTTCCTGGATATATTTCGTCATCAATACGATAACCCCATGGTCGCTGGTTATCTCTACCTTATCCATCAAAGCATCGATCAAGAATAGGCCGAATCCGCCTTCACGCAGGTTCTCAATCGGCTCCGATTGTTCATAAGGGCCGATTTCGGCTTTTACTTTACCCAGGTCGAAGCTGCCGCCATGATCTGCTACCATTACCTCCAATCGATCATCATAAACTCCGAAACCAACCGTGACCTCTCCTTCTTCTGCCTCCCGGTATGCGTGTGTGACCGCATTGGTCATCGCTTCCGATATCGCCACTTTCAGGTCCTCAATATCCTCATAATTGAACCCCATTCGATTTGCGACACCAGATGTGCTTAATCTTAAGACCCCTACATATTCTGATTTAGCCGGAACTTTAATTTCAATGAAGTCAAAAGGTTCCATATTAAGATCCACCCCGTACTGTAGAATCAATATTTATAATATCGGTTAAGCCTGTTATTTCAAATAATCGCATTACTCGGTTCTGCAGCTGAACAAGTTTCAATTCGCTGTTGTTTTCTTTTGTCGATTTTAATGCGCTGACAAAAACACCGAGTCCTGTGCTATCCATGTAATTGACATTTTCCAAATTCACTTCTACTACTTTGCCCGACACTTTCGTCAAGGGCAGCAGCTGTTCCTTCAATTGAGGAGCAGTATAAGCATCAATCTCTCCAGCAAGTGTCACAACTGCCGTTGAGTCATTATCTGAGACATTAATATCTAAGTTCATGGTTATCCTCCTACTTCCGTAATATTCACTCAATATTGGATATTACCCCGACCAGATCCCCATCAAACTTCCTTACGTAAAATAATCAAAGTAAAATCATCCCGCAAATGAAAATCCTGGAGGCGTTCGAAGTGCTTATACACTTGCTCAACCAACTTCTGGGCAGGCAGGTGCATATTGGCCTTGATTACATCAAGCACTTCCTCCGGTTCGATAAAGCGGTCTCCCTGCCGGCACTCCGTCACCCCGTCAGTTAACATAATAATCATGTCCCCCGCGCTTACCTTCCGTTCATATTGACGATACTTCGTATCCCGGGTCACGCCAAGTACGACTCCCCTTGCTTCTATTTCCTCGAATTTATCTTCTGCCGCATTATAATAAAAGCCGGGTTCGTGCCCTGCCGAAGAATAGTAAAACTTTGCATCGCCAGGGTCGTACAGGCCGTAAAACATGGTGATGAACATGCTCGGATCTACGTTTCGCTCAACCACCCTGTTCAAGCTTTCCAGTATGTTGCTGGGATCCATCCGATTCTCCGGAATACTATCCATGGAGTACTTGATCATCGACATGGCTAGTGCAGCAGGGATCCCTTTTCCGATAACATCTGCAATCGCAATTCCTAATTTGTTATCATCGTTTTGCACGAAATGATGATAATCTCCGTTCATTTGGTTGGCAGGGATACTGATCGCTCCGATTTCCAACCCCTCCACCTCCGGCTTTACCGTTGTGAGAAGTGTTTGCTGCATACTGGCTGCGACGGAAATTTCCGATTTTAGTGCCAGCTGCTGTTCCCGCAGGGATTGGAATTCCTGGTAGGCTAGTCCGTAGGAAATCATTGCCTCCAGCAGGAAATTCATCGAGGATTCGATCCCTTCAGGCAGTTCAGGATACAAATCCTGCAATGCCTGGATATGGACATTGATTATTTCTTCTGGGGAAATGTTTTGTTGCATCGACAGCTTACTGAATTGTTCAGCCTGGTACAGGGCAGTCTCGTCTTGTGTTCGAATATACTGTTTTAGTAAGTCACGATAATTGCTTAAATCCAAGTTCAACGTATTCATCGCTTACCCCCCCTCAACGAACCCATTTTACTGCTTTTATCTTTGTCCCCTTTTCTTGCTCGGAAATAATATCAAATTCATCCATCAGTCTTTTCACACCCGGCAATCCCGCGCCAAGGCCTCCCGAAGTAGAATAGCCGTCTTCCATCACTTTGCTGATTTCTGCTATTCCGGGGCCATCATCCATTGCTAAAATGACTAATCCTTTACGGTCAATTTCTTCAATGGTTTCAAAGCAGATTTTTCCTGTTCCAGCGTATAAATAGATATTTCTGGCGAGCTCAGATATAGCAGTGGCAATACGTGCCTGATCCACTGTTCCAAACCCGATTTTTCTGGCGAAGTCCCGTCCGATTTGGCGGGCGCCAACTATATCCCACTCTTTATTGATATTAACGCAGGATTGGAAATCCATGTTCACTCCTCCAATTCCTGACGCAATTTTATCAAGCCTTGCTCTAAGTCTAAGGCTGTTGGAACATCTTGCAGATGGATGCCCAAGTCAATCAGCGTCATAGCTACCGCTGGCTGAATGCCAGTCAACACGACTTTTGCCCCCATTAAATCCGACATTGTTACTACGTCTCCAAGCACCTTAGCAATAAAGGAGTCAATAATATCGACAGACGTTAAATCGATTACTACGCCGGTAGCTCCGCTTTGGTGAATTTTACTCAAAAGATCTTCTTGAAACTGAATGGCGCTCTGGTCATCCAGGTCAATTTGGATAGAAATCAATAAATAATTATGAAGCTTTAAAATCGGTATTCTCATGACCCCGTTCACTCCCCATCCAGAGAATCTACTAATCGTTCTATATCATTTTCATGACTGTCTGCCGTATTCACGATTTTTCTATTGGTCAATTCCAGTGCCGACTGGAATCCTTTTCTCAACGAACTCTTCGTCGGGAACTTACTTAAATCGATTCCTAAGTTGACAATCGTTTGTGCAATTTCCGGCCGGATCCCCACCAGAATACAAGTCGAACCAATCAAGCGTACCGCCTCAGCCGCCTGAATGATATGATGAGCTACCATGGTATCTACAACCGGGACACCAGTGATATCAATCAGCACGACTTCTGCATTGTGTTTGATGACACCGTCAAGCAGATTCTCCATAATCAGCTTTGCTCTTTCGGTATCAATCGTGCCAATCAGCGGCATGACGGTAATATTTTCCATCACCGGAATCAGTGGTGCCGACAACTCCTGCAAGGCTACCCGTTGCAGAGATACTATGTGTTCCCAGCTGCCAGAGTACTCATTGACCAATTTATTGATAATCGGATCGACCCAATTATCCACCGCCTGCAGAACTTCAGAAAAGTAATCTGTCCCTACCTGATTTTGTTCGCTTAAGATATAATTAATTGTCACCCTGCGGAATGATTGCAACCCGTCGGTCAAATAACTGAGCGGCCATCCCAGGTTGACAAGCCTTTCCGAAAAGTCCTCTAATGCCGTGGTGATACCCTGCTTTTCCACACTTGCAAAAATGACATTGACAAATTCCCGATTAGTACTTTCAAACAATTCTTCGGATATCGTCGATGTATAATCGTTTTGTCTGCTTTTCGATATCTCCTCCAGCCACATTTTCACGATTGTATCACTATTTTCTATTACAAGATCTTTCAGCTTTCTATCCATTCCACTACCCCCTGCCAAATCTCCCTAAAATAGATATACTTATTGTCACATGTTTATGGCTGACGCGCAAATTTTTTGATGCGATAGGAGTTCATTCCTCCTTGGCCAGCCACGGTAATACAGCGATTCATTCTACTCCTCTAACCATTATTTACCTTTCCGTCGGAGGTTCTGTAAGAATAGCGCAAGTGTCTGCTTCCCCGACATACTGAAGCGTACTCTCCCATATTGGATAAGACATGAAAAAACATCCATGCGCCGGCCTCCCGGGACATGGATGTTTGGGTGTTCAGTTTATACGTTAATAACTTCTAAAAGTCGGTTAAACCCAGGCTTATTTCCAAGGCTTTATTAATGTTTTCCATCATGTGTTTGTCTAAATGGGTGATTTTATCAGTTAGACGCTGTTTGTCTATTGTTCGAATTTGCTCGAGCAAAATGACAGAGTCGCGCTCAAATCCATACTTCTTCGCATCGATTTCAACATGCGTCGGCAGTTTTGCCTTTTGTATCTGCGCGGTAATGGCTGCAACGATAACCGTAGGGCTAAAACGGTTGCCGATATCGTTTTGCAAAACCAATACTGGACGAACGCCCCCCTGCTCGGAACCCACTACAGGGGAAAGATCGGCGAAATAAACTTCGCCTCTTTTTACAATCAACCCCTTACACCCCACTCACTAAACGTTCTAGGGTGTTTTCGGCCTCCTCTTCAGCTTGAAAAGCCTCTGAAGCAATGTTGAGATTGATTTTGGCCATTTCCATATAGCCTCTTTGCATAGATTCACGAATATGACGTTTTTTCTTTTCACGCAAATACGATTTTGTTGCCTGACAAATAAAGTCGCTCAGATCACTGTTCTCGGTTTCCATTAACCCATCCACCTCGCTAAGCAGGTTTTTTGGCAGTCTCACAATTATCTCTTGTAAGCTCTCTGACACAACCATACACCTCCACCATATCTACAAGCCCAGTCTTTTTTAATCCAACCTAATCATATCATTGTATAAACTGCATTGCAAAGGCATTCTGGAACTTTTCATTAAAAAATAAATTTCCTCTGCCAATTGCTGGATGAAGCAGGAAAAGCCAAATTCCCGGACTTCTAAAAACGAACATGCTTAAAGCTTGGTCAAGTCAGCAGCGGGTTGCTGATTTTCGTTACTTTCCCCTGTTCCAGATAGACGCGCGGCACCCTGGGACTGATCGTACACGGAATTTCATAATTGATCGTTTCCAAATAATCAGCTACCTCGTCCATGGTCACCTCTTCTTCTCCCTGGCGGCCGATCACGGTCACTTTTGTCCCCACTTGATATGGTCCATCCAGGCGAATCATGAACTGGTCCATGCAGATGCGCCCGACAATCGGAAACCTTTTTCCATCAACAAGTACTTCCTTGCCCTGCAGTTTGCGGAGGATTCCGTCTGCATAACCGAGCGGAACTGTGCCGATCCACTCTTCCTTCTCGGTTGTATAGGTGGCTCCATAGCTGATCGATTCTCCTGCTGGCAATTTTTTCACCTGTGTCAATCGGCTATGAAGGGAGAAGGCGGGTTTTAGTTCGACAGGCTTTTCCTGTTTCACTTGGGAAGATGGATACAATCCATACATGCTGATTCCATATCTGACAAAGTGAGCCATTCGTTCCGGAAACCTCATACTTGCGGCACTATTGCCGGTGTGCAGAAGCACAGGCTTGTGCCATCTGGTTTCGAAGGCATCAAGCAATTCATCAAAACGAGTCTGCTGACGTTCAAAATAATCGGTGTCAGCTTCATCGGCCGTAGCAAAATGAGTGAAAATCCCTTCCAGTTCCAGCCTGTGGTCCGTCAACTCTTCCAAAATGGCATCCAGCTCTTCCACGCGCCTGATGCCGATTCGCCCCATTCCCGTATCCCATTTCAAATGCAGCTTGAGTGTGCCGGACAGACTCAACTGCTTGACCTGCTTTATCCATTCCTCTTGATAAAACGTAACGGCGATGTCATGCTTGATTGCCACCGGAACATCTTCCGGCCGGATCCTGCTCATTACCAGGATTGGAGCAGTTATTCCATTACTTCTAAGCTTAACCGCTTCATCCAGTAATGATACAGCTAATCTGTCTGCACCAGACCTTAAGGCTCTTTCAGCGACTTCTACATCGCCATGACCGTAGGCATTCGCTTTAACCACAGCGAAAATTTTTGTTTTTGACGAGAGGTGTCGGCGTATTTGCTGAATGTTGAATGCGATGTTGTCTAAATCGACTTCCACCCAGGAGTCCCGGTAAAAGTTTTGCAAGGTGACCTCTCCTATCATTTTTCTTCTATCGTATCAGAAATAGTTCGGACACGCATAGCGAAAACAGCGGGAGATGCCGATGATATACTTTACCGAAAATCTCTTTTGCCATAATTATTGCTCTCTGAGTGAAAACAAAAGGCAATATGGCTACCAAGAATTCCTACTATCCTTTTAAGACAAATGCTGATCCGCCGCTCTCGAAGAAGCACTCGCTTTCCCGCAGCACCTGAATGGCACTCACCCCGTGGATGATAATCACACTGAACAGTGTCAATAATTGGGGTCTCCATCGTCCATTCGTATAGAAACCCATCCACAAAAAAATAAAGCAGACCCTGGTAATGGAGCCTGCTAGCGAATTTTATTTTATTTCCTGCCCTGTAACAGAGCTTGCTACTTCAATCATTTCCTGTTTGGTGAGATCTTCACTGGCTAAATAATACGTATTGCCATTGGCCTGCCATTGCAAGGACGCCTCGCTCAAAGCTCCCATCGTGAAACCTAAGTTGACGATTTCTCCGTTGACCTGCTCCGGAACCATCGCGCTGGCTGGATAAGCATCCGCTCTTTCCTGAACGAGTGTAAAATTTTTCTCTCCGGCAAAGGATAGGATCACCCGCTCACCGTTCTCCGTTTCTACCTCTTTCTTTTCCACCAATTCGGCGCCGGCACGTTCTAATGGATAAAAGACTTCCAGTTCGCCGTTGTCATTTTCTTCAGCAGATACTGGAATACCCAATGTTCCGCTGGTCATATTTTTCTCGATTTCAAAAGCATCTCCGGCAAATTCCGGATCAAGTTCGAAGGATGAGAACTGAACTTCCACTACCGGGTTTTTATCCTTATCCAACACTTTCACCATTACCGGTGTATAGGCCTTTTTGTCAAAATAGATTTCTTGATAAGGAAGGTTGTTGTTATTTTGATAATTCGTTTTTGTTTCAAACACATAATAGTTCTCGGTTGTTTTGAAAGAAGCCTCTGAATCCTCTAAAACGTCTTTCACCAACGACTGATATAAATAAGGCTGGCTGCTGTTGTTCGGCCATTCACTCTTGAACTTGAAGCTTTTATTCAGAGCGGGGGTCAGGACAAACACTCCATCTTCATTCTTCAGAATGATTTGGCTGCCCTTTTCATCTTTCTCGTTTTTCAACAGCACCCGGTAGAAATCTTTCTTTTTGTGGGAAATTTCAATGTCGAATGCCTGGCTCTCTTCGCCTGTCTGCAGGCTCATGGTTGCTTCCGCCTTGTAGCCATTCATTTTCTCTAAATTCCCCGACAACTTATCCGCAACGTCTTCTTTCGACTTTTCCCCACAGGCAGCCAAGACCAGGATCAATAATAACAGCATGACCCCTAATCCGAGTTTTTTTCTCATGGTCACAACTCCTTTGTCTCATTTCAAAGGACAAAGGGAACGCATAAGTGTCCGAGTCAAGAAAGTGTACGAAACACAGAGGCGAGTCCATCGATGACATCACTGGCTGTTAAATCATGCATGGAATGGTTGCCGGTGACTTGCTGGTCCGCGGACATACCATGGATATAACATCCAGTGGACAATGCCTGCTGGATGTTTTGCTGCTGCATGACTTGAGCCAGCAATATACCAGATAAAGCGTCACCGCTCCCTCCCTTGGCGAGTCCGGCATTACCTGAGGTATTGACCCATTGATTCCCCTCCGGATCAGTAACAATGGTAAATGAACCCTTCAGGACTAGATAAACACCGTACTCAATGGCAAATTGCCGGGAAGTCGCAAACGGCCGCTGGATGATGTCCTTCACCCCGAACCCCGTCAGCATTGCCATCTCACCAGGATGCGGTGTAAGAATCGAAGGATGACGACGCTGTGTCAGAATGCGCATATCCTGTTTCAAGTGATGCAGCCCATCAGCATCTACCAGCACCGGAATTTTCGCCTCGGAAACTAATTTTCTAGTAAAATCTGCGGTTGCTTGTTCCCTGCCCATCCCCATTCCGACCGCCAATGCATCATAACCGGAAACATCGACATCCTGAAGGACAATTCGCCCTCGACCATCTGCGTTTAAAGAAAGATAGGTTGCTTCTGCACAGTGGGCAGCGATAGACGGAATAACTTGAGGGACAGTCCCCGTTGTTACAAGACCGGACCCGCCTCGTAATGCTGCCTTTGTTGTCAGCGTTATCGACCCGGGCATTTCCTGGGAACCGCCGATCAACAACGCTTTGCCATGGCTGCCTTTATGCGAGAAACGGCCTCGTTCCCCCAGATGGGCCCGCGTTTCTTCCATGCCCCACACGTACCTGCCGGAATCAGCACATGCCCGGGATGGCAAACCGATATCCACTACCTCCCAGCTGCCATAGTAAGAAGCGGTCTGCTGGGCGAATAAGCTTTGTTTGGGCTCAGCCACAATCACTGTGTGATCTGCTGTTATACCGTCAAATCCATCGTGCCCCTCATCTGCAGGTACACCGCTTGGAATATCCACGGATATGACCGGCAAGCCAGCTTCATTGACCGTCTCTACCGCCTGATCATACGGCGGCCGAAGCTTACCTGTTACGCCGATTCCAAGCATTGCATCGATGACCACATCGCTTTCCTGCAAGGCAACAACCAGATTGGCGGCACTTTCCCACCGTTCGATTTTTCCGTCGATGTTTTGATAAAGCTGCTTATGATAAGCAGCATCGCCGGTGATTTTCCCGTCAGGGGCAAGCTGGAATACTCGAACAGTATATCCCCAGTTCAATAGCGTCCTGGCAATTACAAAGCCATCTCCGCCGTTGCTGCCACTTCCGCACATCACCAGTATACGCATGGTTTTGGACATCCGTTCTGCCGCTTTATCAGCTATCGCCCTGCCGGCATTCTCCATCAGCAGTTTCCCTTCGATTCCTATCGTTTCCATTGCATAACGATCAGCTTCGTACATTTCTTTTGCGGTGACAATATGCACAATGTTCCCTCCTACCCGCACTAAAATAGTATGAGACAACCTATCGGAATATGCAGACTAGCCTGACAACCTCTAGAAAAAGTCCCTATTCGCTGTTGCTTTTCTCCTTATCGTTCCAGTTTCCAAGCCAAGGAACATTTTAAAAATGCCTATGCTTCGATGATCACTTGCGCCACCGCATACTCTCGGCTATGGGAAATCGACAAGAATAGCTTTCGGTTATGGTCACTTTTGACTTTCAGCTGCGGTGCACCTTGTTCATCAGGCATGACCTCGATTGCCTGAAAGCTTAATTTTCCGAGGCCGGTTCCGAGCGCCTTGGCGTAAGCTTCTTTTGCAGCGAATCTTCCTGCTAAATACTCAATCTGCCTGCCCGGAGCTTCCAGTTTCTGCAGAACAGCAAGTTCATTGTCTGTTAACACCCGCTCTGCTAATCGCGGATTTCTTAAAAAGCTGTCCTGGATTCTATTCAACTCGATTATATCGATTCCAATCCCGACAATCATCCAACCCCAACCTTTTCATTCATCTACCATCAGTATAACTTCTGCTCGTTCGTTTCTCTAGAAGTAAGCCTGTCCCAGCCTCTTTCGGCTTGGCTGAATAAGCATTTGCTAGAAGATTAATACTTTCGTACAAAATATATTAACTACACTAACTTTTATCCTTAACCAGGGGGCGAGTTCGAAACCTACACTAAGGAAATACACTAAGCTCCTTTTCTTAACGAGCAGTACATATGGATTTACTGCTACTGTCATTTGCCTGAGTTTACCCGTCTTTGCAAAGAACATTGCTAACAAGCAGACTGCATAAAAAAGTGTAAATGTAAAAGGTCACAGAAAAAATTCAAGTCGGACAGGCAGGAGAAATCCGTGATGTTTGTGAATAACTATAATAATAAAGTATTATACATATGTAGAATCATTAACCAATCAAAGGGGCAGACAAATGTTCATCAGAAATGAAAGCTTTCGAGACTTTATCCGTTTCTATCCGGTGGTCACAGCACTCGTTGCCATACAGCTTGTCGTCTGGCTTCTAATTATCTTGGGGCCGGGAAGACCTTTGTTCCAAATGGGTGCCGGAGTCAACTTGTTTATCGAAAACGGCGAATACTGGCGGTTGATCACGCCAATATTCCTTCATGATCCAAACGGGGTCATGCACGTACTATTCAATTCCTTTTCGCTAGTGCTTTTCGGTCCCGCTCTTGAGCAGATGACCGGAAAACTGCGATTTTTATTGATTTATCTATTGACCGGGTTTGCCGGCAATTTATTTACCTTTATCGTTGACCCTTCGGCCTACTACGTTCACGTTGGGGCTTCGGGAGCAATCTATGGATTGTTCGGAATGTATATGTATATGGTATTTTTCCGTAAGCATTTAATCGACCGGGCCAATGCCCAAATTGTCACAACCATTTTGGTTATCGGGCTGATTATGACATTCCTGCGTCCGGGAATCAATATTCTCGGTCATCTATTTGGTTTCATCGGGGGACTGGCGCTTGCACCGATTTTCTTGAACAATGTCAAGCCGTTCGCCATGTGGCGGAATAATCGCGGCCGCAGCCAGGATGGCAATGTACACTTCGACCCAAACCGCTGGAACAAAAAAAGGATTCCATGGAAAAAGTATCTTGTTCCTGCTTTGTGGGTTTTTATCGGCTTGTTGGTTGTTTTGGGTGTGTTGGGAAGGTTTCTTTAGCAGAAGTTCAAACAGTAGAGAGAGGGATCGGTTATTCCGTTCTTCTTTCGCTGGTTCGTTTCTTCGATACCCACCCTCACTGCATCGAACTTCTTGTCCCGGAGAGCAAAAAAACAGACTGGGACAAAAGCATCGTGACAAAAATAAAAACCAACGATTTGTTCGGTTTTTTTGATTAGAAAAAAGTAAACGGTTCTATCCTTCTCTTATGAAAAGTGTGACTCTCCACTCCGGCAAGGTACTTCGCTTTCCGCGGGAACGCGTAGTGTCTTGCCGTAGCGACTCGAAGCACTCATCCAACAGCAGGATAAAAGGAAGTCTAACTCCACAAAAAAACCGAGCGAATTCAATAAGCATTTGAATTCGTTCGGTTTTTGTTTAGTGGCCATGCTTTTCCCGGCCTCTTTATGCAAGCCTTTTTTCACGATAGCTACTGGGAATGAAAGGAATACCAGTCCCGTATAGCTTCTGCATCCTTATTCTCCATATCTTTTACAAGGAAGCTCTTCCCGACACCACTGTGTGAGGCAATTGAAAAATACACTGTCTGTAATGATTTTCTCCGCTGAAACCAATGATTGGATGTTGACAAAGACTGTATCCGTTTCCTATCTACCACAATTGTTTCTCTGCTCAACATCCTGGAACGGAATGACAGCTGTTTTTCGGTGAGGATAAAACCGGCATCCCTGAAACGCAAGTAGCCTAAAACGGCTGCCGCAGCTATTACGATCAGAGCCATCCAGCTGTAAGACGGGAAAAAGTACAGTAATGGTGCAGCAATCACGACAACCGGGATTGTACTGCGCAGAACAAACCGGCGGGCTGAACGTGTCGGAAGGAGTCCCCACCTATCCTCAATCTGGATGCCAGGTAAATACTCCTGTACAAATGATTGTATTTCTGTTCTTTTTAACAACGGGAACAGCGCAATCGAAAAATCATCATTTTTGTCCAGTGCACCTCCAGCAACCTCTACATAAACGGCCGCATAGCCAAGCGGCTGCCGGAAAATGTTTTCCTGGATGCGAATTCCCTGAATTCGGTTCAGTGGTACGGTCACCTGTTTTTTCTCCAATAAACCGCGCGTAATGAACAATTCTTTTTCATACTTGCGGATAGAGAAGAAGCTATAACGAAGCAGTGTTCCTGCTACCGCCATCAGCCATACAACCACACAAACAAGCAAAATGAAAACGAGCAGGAGCACAATGCTTAAGTGAATAGCCCAATTATAAACATTGGTAAAAAATCCATCAGGGATGATTTGATTGATTTGGGATCCGACTACAGCAAACAAGGATAAGAAAACACCTATTCCTCCGGATGTCGTGGCTGCAAGCAGCAAACGTTTCACTCCGATTGTCCGTTGTGCAACCATTTTTGGTTCCTCAACCCCTGATGATTCCTCCGTTTCAGCAGTTGCCTCTGCTTTGGCTCTTTTCAACGCTTCTCTCAGCAGTTCTCCCTCTTTCCGGGACACTGCCTTCAAACCCGCTTCCGCTGCATTATCGCTTCCCGCCGTCTGTACTTCCACTTTTACGAGTCTGAATATCCGGTGGATAACACCAGCGGTGAGATCGATCGATTGAATCCGATTTTTGGAGATGTACCGCTTTTTCCGGATAAAAATACCGGATTCAATCCGCAGCTCTTCTCCTTCGATTCGATAGGTGAATCGGTACCAGGATAAGAAACTGAATCCAATTATCGCGAGCAGCAACCCAAGGATGACCAGCGCCCAAACCCAGGAGGGGGCATCAATATTGCGGATCAAAGCAAACGAACCAATCACGGCCGGGATAAGAACATCCTTGATCATGGCAATAAAGTTAAATATCGTGGCAGCAGGGTGCATCCGTTTCGCTTCAGACATCATCTTCATCCACCCTAGCCAGCTGGGAGATTTTGTCCCTTAAAGCAGAGGCTTCTTCTTCGAGCAGCGCGGGTATTTCGTGCGTAGTGGCTGCGGTCGATATGGTCACCGTCGCCAATTTGAACCGCTTCAGCAGCGGACCCTGCTTGGTATCGACATGTTGTACCCGGATCATCGGCACAAGTGTCCGTTTTATGATCAAAATACCATGTTGGATATCAATTTCCTGCTCAAATACTTGATACCTCCATCTGCGCCATTTTATGGCAGGAATCAGGAAGCCTGTAACATATGTATCCACAGCCATTACTGCCCAAGCCACCAGAACAACCCAGACCGGAATCGAAAACTTCCCCGCCAGAAAAGTAAGCACGATTAAAACGATCCATAAAATGACCGTAGGGATAAGTGCCGTGATTCTCCAAACCTTCACCGCTTCTTTTGCAATATAATTCTCAGGTGGTTGCCGCACTATTTTTCACCAGCCTTCTCGTCCCCAACTCTCCGGGAAACCGTATTTACTTTCTATTAGCATCGTACCACACAATGCCTTCTAGTAAATACGGAACAGAGAGAGTTTGGGTTTCATTTTCACAGTTATCCTTGTGCACAGAGAAAGTATTCAACACAACTGTTTTTTAGCGAAAAGAACTTCTTTATCCATGCAGGTGATTTCGAAATAAAAAACAGCGAGTGTAAGCAAACTCCTTCAATAGAGACTTCCTTTCATTCTGTTGTTTAAAAAGTGTTTCTACCCGCTAAAGCAAGATACTACGCTTTCCACGGGCACGGCTTCAACTTCCTCAGAAAGCACAAGACGCTTTCTTGCGGGATTTTCAGCTCGTGCTGTTCCCGTAGGAGTCTCCGTATCTTGCCTTCGCTATGTTACAGTGTTCTGATTTTAGTGTGTTGGATGTACTTTCACAAAGCTATGTTCGCGGATTGATTATTGCATTAAAAGAAATCGATTGATTTTTTTGGTTTTCTTTAGATGTCATTAAGCAAAACATTTTGAAAGTCGGGACTCCACAATAATCACTATGTTCCAACCAAACGGAGGCAAGGTGCTTCGAGCGGGAAGAGCGCGGGCTGAAGATCCACTTGGTAAAGCGCTTTACTTTACCAAGTTAGCTGAAGCCGTGCCCGCGGAAAGCGAAGTACCTTACCGGAGTTGTATTTTAGAAGGGTTTATTCGTTGCCAAATTCCTTTGTAAGTTAAAGGGACAAAAGCGCAAGCGCCTTTTTAAAGGAGTACAGGCTAGAGCCGCCACGTCCTGTGGCAACGCCTGCATGACCCACATCGTGTGGGCCCCTGACAAGCTTAAGAACAGCCTCGGCGTGGCGCTTTTTGCCACACAGAGGGTGGGCTTAAGACCTCGAGGGGGGTAGGCGCTGGAGCTGGACGTGGCTGTTTCAGCCAATAATGATCCACAGTCAATTAAATTTATCATTTCCTATAAAGCAAAAAAGAAAAACCGAAC
The DNA here is from genome assembly GCF_017792025.1 of Sediminibacillus dalangtanensis. NCBI lineage: Bacteria > Bacillati > Bacillota > Bacilli > Caryophanales > Bacillaceae > Sediminibacillus > Sediminibacillus dalangtanensis. The sequence continues at coordinate 285,992 of NZ_CP046956.1, read as the reverse complement.
GGATTCGAATACTTACGGTTTCGAATCGTCGTTCGGTTTTTTGCTTTCGTCACTTTGCTTTTTTCCCAGCCATCTCCATTTTATTAATAGTTTTGGCCGCGATTATTGTTTGAATTACGCTTATTCTGGAACTTACGGTTTCGGGAAGGTTTGCCGGATGGCTTGCCTTTACGGGAATAGTTCCGTTTATCGTTACCGCGATACTTTTTCTTGTTTTTATCTTTGTGTGCCTGTTTTACACTGACAGGCGCAATCGAAGTCAGTTTGACCGGTGCATTGCGTCGTTCCTTAGTCAACAGTTTCAAGGCAGCCGAAACGATTGTGACCGAATCATACTGATTTAACAATTCATTGGCTGTTTCCCGATAAGACTGCAAATCCTGTTTTTCAATCGTAGACTGCATTTTTTCGACCGTGATTTGCTGTTGGCCGCGTAGCGCTTCGTCCATGGACGGAGCCTGTAGCCGTTTGATTTTGCCTTTGGTGACTTTTTCAATCAAGTGCAAATGCGGTATTTCTCTCGGTGTGATGAAAGAAACGGCTTCACCGCCTTTGCCAGCTCTTCCGGTACGTCCGATTCGGTGCACATAGCTTTCCGGATCCTGTGGTACATCAAAGTTATATACGTGGGTAACGCCGGAAATATCCAATCCTCTTGCCGCCACATCGGTGGCCACAAGAATCTCGATGCGTCCGTTTTTAAATTTGTTGAGAACGGACATCCGCTTGCCTTGTGTCAGGTCCCCATGAATGCCTTCCGCGCGGAACCCACGTGCTTGCAGACCTTCTGTTACTTCATCTACTCGTTTTTTCGTCCTTCCGAAGATGATAGCCAGATCCGGCACATGTACATCCAACAGATTGGTCAATGTATCAAACTTCTGTTTTTCATGGACTTCCACGAAAAACTGATCGATATTTTCGACCGTCATCTCTTTGGCTTTTACGCGGACTTCTTCCGGTTTCTTCATCAAAGTGGTGGCGATATCCCGGATTTCTTTTGGCATTGTAGCCGAGAACAACAACGTTTGACGCTGTTCCGGAATAGCCTTCAAAATATCACGAATATCATCAATAAAGCCCATGTTAAGCATTTCGTCTGCTTCGTCCAGCACAGCCGTATGGACATTGCTGATATTGATGGTCTTTCTGCGGATATGGTCCAGCAATCGTCCTGGTGTGGCAACCACAATATGCGGACCATCCTTTAATGCTCTGATTTGACGTTCCATATGCTGTCCACCGTAGACTGGCAACGTTCTTACTCCTTTAAAACGTCCGAGTCTGTTGATTTCTTCCCCGACTTGGATAGCAAGTTCCCTTGTCGGTGCTACGACTAATCCCTGGATTCGCTTCAGATCCTGGTCGATTTTCTCGATCATCGGTATTCCGAAAGCAGCTGTTTTCCCAGTACCTGTCTGAGCCTGCCCAATAACGTCATTTCCTTGCTTGGCCAGTGGAATGGTTTCTGCCTGAATCGGGGTCGCCTCTTCAAACCCCATCTTTTCCAAAGCCTTCATAATTGGGTTGGATATGTCTAATGATTTAAAAGTTGTCACTATTTTTTTCTACTCCTTTTAACAAAATTCTCATATGCACGTATTCAGCACGATTTGAGAACTTGTCCTTCAAGCCGATCCTCTTGGCTTCTAAACCGCTCTTAGAAACAAATACATCTATTTAAACAATTCATTTGTGTCGAATCGACTTCTGTCTTCAAGTTCCACAGTCCTGCCGTGTGATGAAAAAACCAGGCGATACAATCCTTGTTGCGTCCAGTTTTCGTTCTTTCTTGAAAATACGCTCTGCTGCAAATGAAAAAGCCTTCCTTCACCTTCCCGAAAGAGGCTTTTATGGCAAGCATTCAATGGATTAATAAATCTTATCACACTCTATGTCCTAATTCTACCTGTATTAAAAATGATTTTCAAATAAATGAGTGTTAGAATGTAAAAAAACATTGAGAATAAGGAGAAACGCCATGAACAAACCATCGGTACATCCATCGATCGCTATCAGTATCGGGGTGATTGCTGTATCGACCGCAGCCGTGCTAGTTAAGCTGGCCGAAACAGCTCCCGCCTCCATCATTGCAAACTATCGGCTGTTGCTGGCTGTCTTCATCATGTCTCCTTATGTACTTCTCAAGCATCGCAGGGACTTGACGGCCATTTCCAGAAAAGATTGGCTGCTGGCAGCACTCGCAGGGATATTTCTCGCCTTCCACTTTATTTTTTGGTTTGAGTCGTTAAATTATACATCTGTCGCCAGCTCTGTCGTTCTGGTCACGTTACAGCCGATTTTTGCATTTCTCGGTACTTTCCTGTTTTTTCAGGAAAGGTTTTCGCCAGGAGCACTGCTTAGTATGGCCATCGCCGTGACAGGCAGCGTCATCATCAGTTGGGGTGATTTTCAAGTAAGCGGGATGGCTTTGTTCGGCGACTTTCTCGCTCTGTTTGGCGCTATCATGGTGACTGGATACTTACTGTTGGGACAGAATACCCGCAAAAGGCTTGCCTTGATGCCTTACACCTTTGTCGTGTATGGAATAAGCGCCGTCACCTTGATCATCTATAATCTGATTTTGCGGCAACCATTTACCGGATATCCCGCCAACGATTGGCTTGTCTTTATTGCCTTAGCCATCATCCCAACTTTTTTTGGCCATACCCTGTTTAATTGGGCGATCAAATGGGTAAGTACAGCTGTAATTTCAATGAGCATTATTTTCGAACCCATCGGCGCTTCGGTGTTAGCCTACCTTATTCTCGACGAGCAAATTACCTGGTCACAGTGGCTGGGAGGAACGATTATCCTCTTCGGTTTGTTTCTGTTTATCGTCAGTACCTCTGGGAGAAAATCCAGGCTTACATTGTCCCGAACAAGCAAACGGTAGTAAACACCGATCATAAACATCGTCCCACAATAACAATAGGCAAATCTTAGGGTTGATTAAAACACGACGCACACCTTCAGCGCGGGAAATACACGAAGAAGCTTCAAAAATACGTGCTGATTTCCCGTACGAGGGTGCTGCCGAAAGCATCCTTGGGACTGCGGTTAACCGTCCCACCGAAATACTTGTGCAGCGGGAGAGATGGCCATGGTGATATTCCACTCAAAGGGCTTAGCAGCCAACCACGGAATGCGCATTGTATTTTCGTAACGCAGTACTAGCAATGATTCGATTTAAATTTTATTAAATCACCTGATGTAGTGCCGGCTGTATTTGTCAACCGCGATAATAATGCCAAAAAGTATGGCGAAATGTGGCTATCGTAATAGGTATTATACCGCCCGTTTCCCGTGCTATAATGAAAACAACTAATTTTGACTAACGTATTTAAAGGAGATGCCATGAGAATTCAATTAATGACAGACGGAAGTGCAGACCTATCTAAGCAAATGGAAGAGGAATTGCAAGTGAAGGTGGTTCCGCTTTACCTGAACTTTGGCGAAAAGCAATATCGGACCGGGATAGACCTAGACATACCTGCCTTCAATCAAATGATGCGAGCAGCAGAGGAGCTTCCCCGTTCTGCTGCACCGAACCCAAATGATTTTTACAATGCATACAAAGAAGTCGATCCGGAAACACCGATTATTATGCTTTCCCTGACCAAAGGCGTAAGCAGTACGTACGAGAATGCTGAAGCCGGGAAAGAAATGCTTCTCCAGGAAGAGCCTGAGCGAAAAATTGAAGTAATCAATACAAAAACAGCATCGTCCGGCCTTATCTTGTTGCTGCATGAAGCTGCTAAAAAGATGGATGAAGGTTTTTCCTATGAACAGCTTGTTCAACACTTGCATATCAAAGTGGAGCAGACCACTACCCTGTTCGTTCTGAAAACAATCGATAACCTCATTAAAGGGGGAAGATTGGACCGTATGAAAGGAACGATCGCCAAAACACTTAACATTAAATTGCTGATGAAGGCAAGTGAGGAAGAGGGAGTCATCGAAGTCAGTGAAAAAGTGCGCGGTGATAAAAAATCGATCCGCAGGTTTATCGAACAAATCGGGGAGTATACCCGCAACTTCGAAGACAAGCTTATAGCCATGACCCATTGCAATGCGGAAGAGCGAGCCAAGAAAGTATTGGAAGATGTGAAAAAAAAGTATCCATTCAAAGATACCATTTTAACGGAAATGGGACCGCTCATCTCGACTTATGCCGGAGAAGGCGGCCTGGTTATTGCCTTTTTCAAAGATTGATGAATTGATCAAACGTTTGATCAACCAATTGTTCTCTCCCCTGACATCCCGCATAATTAGAAAGATGCCTGGAACAGATTATGCTCCAGGCATTTTTTGCTTTTTAAGGAAACGAGCGGTTAAAAAGACTCTATAGAGGAATAGCGTAGCAGAGGAAATAAGCAAGACTCCTGCGGAAAAACGGGCATACGAGACCCCACAGCGAGCTTTGCGAGGAGGCTCGGGTTCGTCGGCAGAAAGCGAGTTTATTTCCTCTGCGGCCTTAGTAAAATCGCTACTTATTATAGAATGAGCCTTTCGATAAAGAGAGAGCGGAGCGAAAAATCACACCACTACATTTGCCGGAGAACCTAAAATCCTAACCGTTTGTTAATTTTTTTGATAAGTCGGCCGAGGAGCAAACAAACTCAATGTTCCTGCAGTTATCGGAAGCAGCAGCATGACCAGCAGGATTTCTTGATAACCGCCAAACAAGTCATAAAACAAGCCAAACGGCAGCGGCCCGAAGGCAGATGAAATAACCATGCATGTTTGGGCCAGTCCTTTTATGCTGCCAAGATGTTCACGGCCGAAGTAATTTGGCCAGACGATGTTGAGGGTGATTCGTTCAAACCCGTTGACCACTCCCCATATCACCCCAAAAGCTATCGCCATGGCGGCTGAATCAGTAAACAACAATACAACCAGCGATATAATGTGGCCAAGAAACGTGATCGCCAAGATATAGTGGACGGAAATCCGATCGACCAGGTAACCGACGACAAAGCTGACCGGAAAGCCGAATATCGCCATCAACGATAACACAAGGGCTGCTGTTTCCGCCGACAACCCTTTCGTCCGCAATGGAAACAATATGAAAGGTTATACCAGTATTGACCAATGCGGGCACACTGACAGCAAATAGAATAAACCAGAAAGCCCGGGTCCTCATCGCTTCTTTCAGTGTCCAGCTGACCTCATTTTCATCGACATTCGGATTAATCGGTTGTTTTCCGTTAGATTTCTGTTTGGCTCAAAATCGTTTAAACAAATAGGCAGAAGGACCGGCTACGATTAGGAGCACACTCCAAAAAATCAATGCGGTCTGCCAACCATAGCTGATACCTATCCAGATACTCACAATCAGAGAAAGGGCTGCAAGGATAACCCAGAACAACTTCGTCCTGGCAGCATCTTTCAGGCTCCAACTGTTTTGTGCAGTTCCTTGTTTTAACTCTCCATCTGGCTTTTCTCCAATGTCCTTCGGCTGGTTTCGCACGAAAAAGATTGCTAAGGGGACAAAAACAATAAGCAGCATGATACCCCAAAACGTCCATGTCCACCTCCAGCCAACCTCGTCGACCAACCAGGTATTGATTGGTGGAAACAAAGCAGGACCTGCGAAACCACCGATGGTCATCAGGCTCAGTGCCCTTCCCCTTTTCGCCCGGAACCACTGCGGAACCAGGGTATTGGGGAGGAGAGTCATCGAACCTTGTCCAAATAAACGAAGCATGAAAATACCGAGAAACATCATAACCGCCCCTGTCAAAAGAGCGTTCCAAAAACAGGCAATTGCCAGCATGATGGCCACTATTGCCATCATTACCCGCTGCCCGAAACGGTCGACCAGTCTCCCGACCAAGAACAGAGAAAACCCGGCAGCCAATGTGGCGGTCGAGTAAATTCCCGATACATAAGAACGTGAATAATCAAAATCTGCAATATAGTAATCAATGAAAATCGAAATGGAATACGTTTGGCCGGGTCCGGAAAAAAACACACTTAACCCGGCGATAAACACAATGATCCACCCATAAAAGAAGGGTGGATGAACCAAAACTTGATTATTGGATAATGACTTCACCTTTATCGAAAACCCCTTTTTTGCTAGTTAAAAATGAATAAACATTCTGGATCAATTCTTCTTTTTCCTCTCCCAGACATATATGATGTTTCGATTGATCATACAAGATGAGTTCGGTTTCCGCTGCTATCTCTTTGTCCAGGTAAAGTACAGTTTTATATGGAACCATGCTGTCCTGACGGCCTTGGGCAATCAGCACCGGGCATTCGATCTTCCGGAGATACGGACGTGTGAATCGGACGCATTTTTGAAATTCCAGCATGGAAGTGAAGGGTACGGACCCGAATTTCTCTTTATAGTTGCTGTAAAGCGGATCCTGCTTGAGCTGTCCCTTGACCCCTTTTACCATAAAGCGGGCCATTTCAATGCCCATTTGTTTAAAATTTAAGTATTTTCCTGCTGGTGACAGCAATGCCAGTTTGGTTGCTTGGTATTTGGCTGCCAAGTAACTTGCAATCATCCCGCCCATTGAAAAGCCAATGACATAGACACTGTCACATTTCCTGACTAACTTTTTCATTTCTTCCTCTGCAGCTGATACCCATTGCTCGAAAGGAACACCTTTCAATGCCAGCGTACTTCCATGGCCGGGGAGACAGGGCACTACCACCTGCCAGTCGGTATTTTCTTTTAACCGCTCTGCCAATGGCTCTACTTCATAAGGACCGCCCGTATATCCGTGAATACATAAACAGCCGATCATGTTGCATCTCCTTTGCTATATCAATTTTATGCGAACTGCCCCCTATAAATCAAAACATTACACTAGGGACTATTTATTTATACCCCTCTTCCTGCCTGCTAATCCAAAAAGGAAACCCGATGAAGCCAAAAGTGAACTGCAGCTGCACTTATCTTTTATTGCTGTCTTTCCCCCTTCGAACAACTCCTTTTTGCATTCAGGATAAAGACCCCTTGCCGGAACGATGGCAAAGGGTCTTCACTTTATTCCTTTTATAAAAGAGCCGAAACCTTTAAACAGCGGTGCAACCTGCTGAAAAGTAGTTGCCATCTGTCCAACCGTATTCAGCATTTTGTCGATGTCCATCTGACCGTTTTTGTCTTGGAAATAATGAATGAACCCTCCTCCAGGTGCTTGGCCGAACGGCCCTCCCGATCCGGATGCAGAAGGATTTTGCTGGGGCCAAGGAGAAGGATGTGGTGGTTTCATAAATTGATTGTAAGGCGGACCAGCTGGTGGAATCCCGGCATTTTGGTTTGGAGTCATAAACGGATGCAGCTGGTTCGGTAGTCCAGGCAGCTGATAGCTTTCATATGGCTGGTAACCATAGTCTGAATATGGCGCTCTCCACTGATTCATATGAACACCCCTTCTTGCCTTTTACAATACCCTATGCGTCTATCATGAAAAAGGTTAAGCAAAGAGCGAACCCTTCATTAAGATCCGTTCACCCCATTCCATCCCGGAGTAAAGCCGCACAAAAAACAGCAGGAACATCTCGTTCCTACTGTTTTTTAACAAAGGGCTGTTTTTCTTGCATTACACTGCGGCCGCCTTTCACCATCAAAGCATTCCGTAGTCTTTGCTTCTGAAATCCTAAAATTTTGTAGTCATTTATAAAAACGGCTGGTGTTCCATAAATATTATGACTCTGCATCTCCTGAGTATAAGCTTTGTGCCTGGAAATGTTTTTCTCTGTATATTCGATTCCCCAGCGGTCAAGCTGTGCTGTCAGTTCGTGGCATTGTGAACAATTGTCACTGACATAAACGACGACATTCTGCTCTGTCATAGATGTACCTCCTGGGCTATTTTTTCTAGTCACTTGGCCTATTTACCGTTACCTACTAAAACTTATCTATACCCATATACCCGCCGTTACTGTGTCAAAACCTAAATATTTAATTTTCGTGACAAATATTACGAATCGATGACAAGGCCATGCACCATTTCGGCATCAACCACTCATCATGCTAAAAGACGATAATTTTCTACAGTTCTCTACAGGTTCGCCTAACGATTCCATTCATCCCGCTACAACTACGTCAATGAATGCTGCCAATATCTTCCCATGGAAAAAAGCAGTCAAACATCATATAGCTAAGAACACCATGCCCGTTCACCATAAAAAACAGCATTTATTCCAACCATGCTGCATAGCAGGCTTCTATTTTTTCTTCGATCTGTTGTCTTTCCTTTTTTATTTGACCATTCGATAGCTCCTTACGTTGGGTTAGTGACGCAAGCTGTTCCTCCAACTCCAAAATCGCCCCTTCATAATCAACCGGGTCCCTGTTGATCGGCGGATTTTGATTATTTGGTGTAGTTTCCTTCTTGGCTGTCGACTCTTTCCAGTGCTTCCATCTATGGTTCGTCTCTTGATAAGTCCCCGGCATCCGTTCCAGTTTGCCATCAACTAAATAGGCCGTTTCCGGGAAACACGTATTCAAAAAATAGCGGTCGTGCGATATACAAAGCACTGTCCCCTTGAATTTAGCCAGGGCTTCCTCCAGTACTTCCTGCGATTCCATATCCAAATGATTGGTTGGTTCATCTAAAAATAAGACATTGACTCCTCTGTGCATAAAAATAGCGAGTTTCAACCGCATTCTTTCTCCTCCGCTCAGCTGTCCCAACTTCTTGAAGACAGAAAACCCATAGAACATGAAGTTGGCTAGCAAGCCGCGGGCCTGGCCCTCGGAGACCGAAACTTCTTCCCGGAACCTGTCAATCAAGCGTTTTTCCTCCTCTTCTTCTTCGATTGGCTGTTGGGAAAGATAGCCGATTTCCAGCTGTGTTCCGGCTGCGACCCTGCCTCTGTCAGGAGTCAGCTCCCCCAGAAGAATTTTCATCAAAGTAGACTTACCGCTTCCATTGTCGCCGACGATTGCCAAGCGATCCTGGTACCGTAAATGCAAATCCAGTTCCTTCAAAATAGCTCTCCCAGCAAACTGTTTGGATATCGCTTCCGCTTTAATGACGTCTTTTCCGGAGCGATGGTCAGCTTGCAACGTCAATTTCATTTTATCCGGGTCGATTTCGGGCCGTTCGATTTTTTCCATTCGCTCCAAGGCTCTTTCCATGTTCCTTGCCCGTTTATGCAATCCTTCATTTGGCGGATTTGCCTGATTGGCCCACTGTTTCAGGCGTTTAATTGTTTCCTTCATTTTTTTGATTTTTCGCTGTTGTTCCTGGAAGGCGGCAAACTCACTAAGCAGTTTCGCCTCCTTTTGTCGGACAAAATGCGAATAATTCCCTTTGTAATAACTGGCTTCTCCATTTTCCAGATCGATGATTTTTTCTATACTATGATCTAAAAAATTCCGATCGTGCGAAACCACACATACTGCTCCCTGATAGTTGGCAATGTACTGCTCCAGCCACTCGATTGCAGTCAAATCCAAATGATTGGTTGGTTCATCCAGCAAAAGTAAATCAGGGTTCTGCAACAACAGTCTCGCCAATCCTGCTTTTGTTTTTTCTCCGCCACTCAGCGAGGAGAAGGACAGGTGAATCAAGTGGTCAATACCTAAACCGTTGGCTATCTTATCCAGTTGGGCATCCATCTCATAACCGCCGGCTGCGGTAAATGCTTCCTGGGCTTTCCCGTACTCCTGCAATATCGTTTCGAGATTCCCCTCTTCCTGCATTTTTGTTTCTAGTTCTTTCATCTTTTGCTTGAATGCAAGAAGTTCTTCCAGCCCAGACAAGAGAAAGCTCTTCACAGTACCAGAAAAATACTGCGGTACTTGTCTAAGATAGCCAATTTTTGTTCCCTTTTTAATGAACAAGTCTCCTTTGTCAAATAATTCTTGTTTGACAATCAGTTTGAATATCGTTGTTTTACCAGAACCGTTTCTCCCCACCAATCCTATTTTTTCTCCAGCCTTTATTTCCACGTTTAGTTTTTCAAAGAGGATACTGCCTCCGATTATTTTCTTTATATCCTTTAATGTGACTAACATATTCATGCTCCTTTATGAAGTGGTCATAAAAAAGGCCGGGGGTGTCTTTCACCCCCGGCCAATACGTTCCGGACAAATTCCATATTCCTGCTCCGCTTCTCTTCGAAAACAGTCTCCATGGTAACTGCCCTGAGAGGTATGCTCTCGTCAAAAGATACCGCCGATGATTAAGAGTATTACGAAACCGGCGGATCTTGAGACAAATAGCAAAGCCCCTGTTTCCCTTATCCTGCTTGCAGGAGGGCGTAAATCCCTCTGCTGAACTTCTATTTTCAGGATAAAAAAATCCACACGTAATGTGTGGATCTCGCTGTGGCAAGCTTGTTTAGTTGGGTGTAAGATCCTACACAGATTCATTATTCAGTTGCTAAAAAAGGACATACGTATCCCGTTAGCAGCTAAATCATGAATAATCGCACGGTACATATACAGGTTGCTTTTGTAGGACGCGTGCGTTTCTGTGTATGGCATCTTTTTCCCTCCTTTTCCGGCAAATTTTCCTTGCTATTTCTATTGTACTAAATTTTCTAACTCTTATCCAGCTTTAATTGTTCTGCATACAGCCCTAATTTTTTCAACAGCTCGATGGCTTGCTGCTTTTCCTGCTGGGACAAACCACCGGTTATCTTTTCAATTTGCGCCCAATGATCAGGGAAGATATGGTGCAAAAGGTCCCTCCCGGTGTCCGTGATGGAAGCATACGTTATCCGCCGATCTTCGATGGATGGTTTCCTTTCCAGGTAGCCCTTCTTTTCCAGTTTGTCGACAACATACGTAATGCTGCCGCTGGCTAACAGAATTTTATCTCCAATTTTTTGAAGGGTATGGTCCCCCTGATGATAGAGAAGTTCCAACACACCAAACTCCGTCGGATTCAGTCCTTTTTTTCTGATATCGACCTCGACCTGGTCGGCAATGGAACGGTATGCTTTCGAGAGTACAACGAATAGTTTTAAAGACGGATCTTGCTTTTTTTCTGCATATGATTGATTAACATCCATTCCGCTCATCCTTTTAACTCAAATTAAAAATAGTATAGTAGAAGCTCGATTTTCATGTCAACTTAGTCCTCCGTATTAAACAAGGCCTTCCATTTATGTCATAATAAAAGAAGAACGAAAAGAAAGCGGTGGACACATTGGTCTTAGACACAGGAGAACGGGTAATTCCAGAGTATATGAAGCCTACAAACAAACTGTTGTTGGAGCATATTGCAAGGTATCAATTTGCTCTGCCTTATATAAGCGGAAGAGTGCTGGATCTTTCCTGCGGAGCCGGATATGGCACCCATATGATTGCCAAAGAAAAGAAAAATCAAATTGAAGAAGTGGTCGGAATCGATATCGATCAGGACATTATCGAATATGCCAGAGGCGCTTACTATCACCCGAAGTCTTCTTTTCAAAAGGCGGATGCTACAGATGAAACGCTTGTAGATAAACTCGGCCATTTTGATACGATTGTCAGCTTCGAAACATTGGAACACATTGCAGAAGAAGAAAAGCTGTTGAACAACTACTTTCAATTACTGAAGCCGGGCGGCACGCTACTAGTTTCCACCCCCTTCGGCAAAGGCCGCGGTGTACCATGCGGATCTCCCTTTCACGTTCACCAGCTGAAGCCGGAGGAATTTCAGGCATTGTTCAGCCAGTATCGGGAAACTACCTTTTTTTATCAAAAGGGTGTGCTGATCGTACCAGCTCAAGAGACGAAGGACTATCCACTGGGGATTGCCGTCTGTAAAAAAGCAGCCTGACTTCCCAGAGCCGGAGTTGCAAGGACTGATAAAAGGTTGAAATGGGTGGAGAAGCATAGGCTTATCCGTCCATCAGCCTTACCAAAGTCAACTCAATTGAATTTTTCTTTATAAGGGTACCATTGAACGAAATTAGCAGGATTTGTCACGGCATTGAATACGTTTTCTGGTTGTATGGGAAACGACGCTCAAACGTCAGCTGTATCTTCCATTCCCTTCATCAAGTTTTCCATATGCCCCCATTTCTTTCATCCTCCCTCTAACCAGGTTATTTTAAAGCGGCTTCTCTCTTAATGACCAAACCAGCAACAGATAAATCTAGACCGACGTGGAAGCGGTGAGGAAAAAAAGGAGCCTGACAATGAAAGAGGAGATGCCAAAGAATTCCGCTATTCCTCCGCATACACCATAAATCGCTTTATCATTCGCAGACTTTGCTAACTTTTTCGTCATAGGTACCGCCCTCCCATATCTTGTTTTCCATCCCGTTTTCTTCTTCTCCTGCCTCTTTCCAAGGGTTTGATCACGTTCTCCCTTTTTCCTTCCATTTCATGTTTATACTACCACAATATGAAAAAGGATGGGATTCCCGTTCTTTTATCTTTCTGATTTCTTCGCAGAAAAGGAGGTTCTACCACACAAAGGACGGTTTACTGCCTCGAAGGGGTAGTTGCTGGAACTATCAGCATTACATCAAATCTTAAAATGCTGATAGAACGAAAAAAAAACCGTACGAGTTCGAATGCTTTAAAATTCGAATCATCGTACGGTTTTTGCTTTGGCCAAGATGCTTTTATCCCAGCCACTTTTCTTTCAATCTATTATTGAACCACTAAGGTAGATTTCATATCGGAATGTCCTTCACCACATGGGACACTGCAATAAATCTCATACTCTCCTGGTTCTTCCGGAGTAAAGGTGGCTGTTCCATCCCCTTCAATATTTACATCAAATTCATCGATAGCCAGTCCGTGGTTCCCTTCCTCGCTGGTCAGGTTGATGGTTACTTCTTCACCACTTTGTACCGTGTATTCTTCTTGGTCGAACTTAAAGTTTGTTGCAGATATGTTAAGTGTATTATCGGAGGAGCCTTCTTCCGCCATTCCTCCATCACCTGTTGTCGTTTCTTCTGTTGTATTTTCATCGCTTTCCTGTTTTGTTTCGCCTGACTCATCATCACTGCTGCTTCCGCAAGCCGCAAGCAAGAGGACAAGCATGCCCAATACTGCAACTATTAATATTTTTTTCCTCATGATGTATCCTCCTTCAATGTATATTCTAATGTTCTATTTCTCATAAAGGAGGATGTTAAACATAATCCGTTATTCATTAACTATCATCTTCACATGTTTGGGCAAAACCCGGATAGATGCGGGGACGGTGTCGACGATTTCCCCGTCCATATCGATTTGTCGTTCTTCCTGTCCCTTTACTTCAATTTCCGCCTGACTTACTTGCAGATGGGAAAGCTCTGTCAACGTCTCTGTATTCACATCCTCCTGGTTCATCATCATCAGCTCCCGGAACATGGCAAGACTCGAATTTTTGACAATGAGAATATCAAGCATACCGTCGTGGGGGGTGATGGCTGACACTGGAATTTCCTGTGTTCCGATATACTTCCCATTTAAAATGACAATCAATACCGCCTCCCCTTTTATCTCCTCTCCATCCGCCTTGATCCGATAACCAAAAGGCTCTGCCTGATTAATGGTCCGCAATGTGCTTAAAAAATAACTCAATACGCCTAAACGACGTTTTTGTTCCTTGTCAATGTTAATCGAGGTTTCAGTGACAAGTCCTATCCCCCAAAAATTGAGAAAATAGCGGGAATCGGATTGCCCGATATCGACAGCTCTGGTTTGCCCATTCGCAATTGCTTCTGCAGCTTGCCGCATGTTTTGTGGCATCCCGAGCATTCTGCTGAAATCATTGCACGTACCGCTAGGTAAAATGGCTACTGCAGGCCGCTTTTTCAAACCGGCTATGGCATTGATGCATTCATGGATCGTCCCGTCGCCTCCTAAAATAATCATGACATCTACTGCAGGTGCATACTCTTTACACGTTTCATGAAGCTCTTCCAAGCTTGTCGTTTGCATGACATGCAATCTGCTGATTGCTTTTGCCAGAACCGGCAGCACCTGCTGCAGATTCTGTCCGGCTTCTTCTTTTTTATTTCCATTGTATAAAAATAACCCTGATTCATATTGGTTCACGTCTGACACTCGCTTTCTTTCCTTTGCTCTAACCACGAGCAGTTCATTGTTATCGACTAGATAAACCCTTAAAAACACATTTTCAGATTGATTGTTGCTTTTTAAACCATACAGTTGATGTAAAACGTCATATTAGCGGAGTTCTTCAACAACCGCCCTTTTTATAGTAATAGATTCCTTATTATGCATGATTCAAAACAACTATATGCGACCAACGACTGTTTATCAGGACTTTCGACGTATTTTATGATTCTGTTAGAATTTTTTGGAAAGGTAAGATAAAATAAAAGAATAATAGTCGAAACAATAGAGAAATAGGGGATGACTTCATGATTTATCGTAGCAATTTGATCAGGCTGCTTTTCCATACCGAGGACCATCTCTTTCGCATAAGAGAGGCAGAAAAAATAACCAACGTGATAAAATTGATTTTCCTGTTGACCGGTTTGTCTATCGTCATTTTCGGATGGAGCGCATGGCTGGGAATCGGATCTGAACCATTGTCTTCCCAGGCACTGACCAGTCCGCCAACAGAATACGAACTGGAAAAAGTTTGGTTCTTCGCTGGTCGTCTGCTGTACGGGTTGTTGTTCGCTCTCTTTATTTTGTTCATCCCATCGCTGATTTTTCATGCAGCATATCAAATCAGTTACAGCAAACTGCTGATTGTCCAACTGGTCGTTTTGCTTGCTATGCTTTTCGAAAGAGTGATTTGGATTCCATTATTTGTTTACACTGGATTAGAATGGCAGGTATCACCGCTTTCGTTCGGAATTCTCGCTTCTTACATAACCGATGCTCCATTTTTCATCTATTTTTTCGGTGCTGCGTCCCTTTTCCAGCTATGGATTATCTTTTTTCAAGTCCGATGCATAGCCAGTCTTGGTTCTGTCCGACTACGCTGGGTGTGGACAGGTGTACTGCTGCTTCATTTGGCATATTGGATTTGTACGGCGATATTCTCCATGGATGGGATGTACTTGGTCGATTTGATTACGGAAAGGGGGAACTAGCATGCTAAGGAAAAAAGCCAAAAAAAGAATCGTGGTTCCTGCAATCCTCTTGTTTATCGGCATCAATATCTTACTAGTCATTTTCGACGCCGATCAGACAGTTGACAAAAAATCCTATGTGAAACAGTGGACGCAGGTTTTCACGCATGATTTGTATCATACTTCCTCTACAGAAGGGATTCTGACACCTGCAGAAGATACCCCGGTTTACTTCGATGATGACCAAGGACGATTCCTCCAATTTCTCGTCGAAAAAGGGGAACATGTACAAACGGGAGACGGATTATTCGAGTATCAGGTAAGCGACTACCAAGAAACAGAAGCACAATTACAGCAGCAAACGGAACAACTTGAAGAGGAAATCGCTGCAATCGAAAATGCGATTGCACAAATCAATGCCTATCAATTTTCTGAATCAGAAACCATGCCGTCCTCTTTACCGAGTTCGCTTGCACCGTTTGGACCGGACACCACCAGCAATACGGATTCAGCAGCAGAAACGGAGACAGACATAGAATCTGACTCCTCTTCTGCAGAGGAAGCCAAGTATCTAAAAGAACAATACATAGCAGAAAAGCAAATCGAGCTGGCAGAAAAACAAGCGGCGTTGAACAACGCTCAATCACAGCTAGCAGAACTGGCCGCCGGAGGGGACACGGTAACGATCGAGAGTCCTGTGGCCGGAATTGTGACGGAATTAAATCAGTCCTTGGCAAATCCACTGACTGTCGTTTCGAGTGAAGAGTTGATAATTGAGGGGACACTGCCGGAAGGGAAGCGAAAAATGATCGAACAAGGAATGGAAGTAAGGATTTCGATTCCGGATGCCGCTATCCAGTTAAATGGAACCATCCAGTCCTTGGCTGACGTTCCCGAGCAAGATAATGAAAAAAAGCAAAGCGACTACCATTTTGAAATAGAGTTTAACGAAGAACCCGACCAAAACAATGAGGGTGGCATAACAGAAGAGCTAACGGGTGAAACAAACGGACAAACAACTGAAGAAGAAGATACCGTTGCCGAACCGGAAGAAACCCTGTTAGCGGGCTACCATGCAGATTTGGAAATTATAACCGAACAAGAACTCGATTCGGCTGCTGTGTTCACCCGTCAGCTGGCAAAGGACAAGTTAATTCCTTCCCTTTGGGTGTTGAACGAGAACGGAAGATTGGAGTTGCGTCCGATTGAACTTGGTCTCAACATGGATGTTTACCAGGGCATAGCCTCTGGGGCTTCGACAGGAGAATGGATCGTGGATAGCGAAAAAGGATACCAACAGGCCGGAACACAATTTGTAACACCTATTAAAGAAAATCTCGTTCCTTGGCGGCAAATTTTCCATAGAAACGAAGGCACATTCAAGCCGGTATCTTTTTTGACAGGAATTGTTTCACGCTAAATGGAGAACAGGAGGTAATCGGAGATATGCTTGCATTAGACCATCTTATTGTTGGTTGCGCCAATGCAAAACAACAAAGCGGAGAATCTTCGCTGATCGCCGTGCAGGGAGGGACGCATGAGCAATGGGGAACCTATAACTATCTCGGCTACCTGAAAAATGCATGCTATGTCGAATGGCTTTCCCCCTACGATTACAACAAAGCCAGGGTTGCAGAAAATCCGTTGATTCATGATTTGCTTGACCATTTAACCGCCCCATCTGCAGGTAACGCAATGCAGTTTGCCTTGCGAACAGAAAACATGGATTCCTTTATCGAACATTTTCGTCGGCAATCCATCCCTTTCACAGGCCCGTATCCAGGCAGCAGAATCAGGAAGGACGGTACGAAATTGGAATGGCGGATGCTGTTTCCAGTAGGAGAAGCGGGGCTTAAGCTGCCATTTTTGATTGAATGGAGCGGCACAGGCAATACAGCTCCAGATGTGAATACCGTCAATCCTGTTTCCATCCACACGGTCCGACTGGGTGTCAAGGACGTGCAGCAGGCTCAGAAGAAGATGGAAGGGATTTATCATTTGGATGAAACGGATGTCGGCCCATGGGAACTGGCTAACGCCAGACTGGAATTGGCAACGGGAAATGGACTCTCCTTCTGGATCGGATGAGTTCCACTTCCCGCTTTTTTTACAGCATTTTATCATAATAACGTAGGGAATCGTTTTTTTCTTCTACATACTTCTCCTGTAGATAGTGATATCCATTTGCTTCGAACAGATGCCGGGCGGAAGCGTTTTTAGAAAACGTGTCGGTCTTTATGTAATTCAGGCCCCTTTTTGCCGCGACCTTCTCGGCATGCTGGTATAGGCTAGTGGCTATCCCCAAACCGCGACTCTTTGGATCGACTGCCACCCGTTTCACGGTGATCGCCTTTGCTGGGCTTCGCCAGTTGATGGTTGGGTACTCGTCATGTTCCTTTTCACTGAGGCAAGCCGTCCCGATAACTTGTCCATCCTGTTCGACCACATACAAATCGCCAGCCTCGATGTCACCCTGATAATGACTTGGTAAAGGGTAGGTGTGGTCCCATTGATAATTTCCCTGTCTATTCATCACCTCAACGGAAGCGTTGACGATTTCCATAATCCGGTTTAAATCCTTCATTTCCGCTTTTCTGATCATTCATTTCCCTCCTGGTGTCTGGGACAAAAGTGCGCCTGTTTAAAGGAGTACAGGCTAGAGCCGTCACGTCCTGTGGCAACGCCTGCATGACCCGCATCGTGTGGGCCTCCGACAAGCTAAGAAAGCCTCGGCGTGGCGCTTTTTGCCACACAGAGGGCGGGCTTAAGACCACGAGGCGGTAGGCGCTGGAGCTGGACGTGGCTGTTTCAGCCAATAATGATCCACAGACGGTTAAATTTATCATTTCCTATAAAGGAACAAAAGCGCAAGCGCCTTGCTCACCCCCGACAAGCTTAAGAACAGCCTCGGTGTGGCGCTTTTTGCCACACAGAGGGTGGGCTTAAGACCTCGAGGGGGTAGGCGCTGGAGCTGGACGTGGCTATTGCAGCCAATAATTATCCACAGTCAGTTAAATTTATAATTTCCTATACTTAAAAAAAACCCTACCGTTTGACGGTAAGGTTTCTGCCTGGATTAACCCAGTTGCTGACCGAGAAACTCCTGTACTTCTTCAGGTGTTTTCGTATAAGCGCTGTGTTGATGGGCAAGCTTTTCCCCATTCTGAAAGATCAACAGGCTTGGTATTCCCATTACCTCATGCTCTTCCGCCAATCCCTTCACTTCATCACTATTGACTTGATACCATTTATATTGATTATACTCATCAAGAATATCGCCAATAAACATATCCATCCGTTTGCAGTCCGGGCACCAATCTGCATAAAATTTAATGATGACAGGATCCGCAGAATTGATTACTTCCTGGAACTGCTCGTGCGTTTTGATTTCTTCCATTGTTCTACACCCCTTTCTTTGCAATAAAACTACCACCGGTACCGCTGATATTCAAGTTTTACGCTTGATAGAAATCATTCATCGAGTGAAAATGCCCGCCTACTCGTATTCAACCCTGCCAAGCAATACCGCTGCAGCCAGACCGGCCGCAAAAGTGACGATACTGACGATCACCATGGGCATCTCCTGCGGCCATCCGGGAAAAACCACCGCCACAGAACCGATGACAAGCCCGATCACCAGTGCATAGGTAGCTGATGGATACCTCGCCATAAAGTAATGAATGATTTTACTCATTACGACGATTCCGATAAGGATTCCGGCACCTACCACAAAAATAATGTCCAGCTTAAAATTGGAAATAGCAGAGGTGATGGTCGTATAGGCTCCGATTATCAGCAAAATCAAAGACCCGCTGATACCAGGCAGGATCATTGCACTGCTTGCAATAAAACCGGCAAAAAACAAGTACACGTATGTACCGAAGTCAAGATTGGCTATTTGATCCGGTTCTTCGGCCGGGAAAAAGGCAATTGACGCTACCAGAATGGCACCCAGCAACAACAGGATGACATGCTTCACCTTAAAAGTTTTCTTCGCTTCCGCTTTATGAAACAGGAAAGGCAGGACACCGATAATTAGCCCGAGAAAGAAAAACTGTGTCGGGCCCGGATAATGCTCGAACAGCCATTCAATCAGGTTAGCCAGAGCAAAGACTGCTCCGACGATCCCAATTCCCAGAGGGACCAGGAAGCCGAGATGCCGTTTCCATTCCTTGCTGAAGAAACCGTTCACCGAAGCGATCAGCCGATCATATATTCCCAGTATTACTGCTATCGTTCCGCCGCTTACGCCCGGAACCACATCACTGGCCCCCATCAGCAAACCTCGATAAATATTTTTCCATTCCATACGTTTATGGTCTCCTTTAATTAACGACTTGTTACAGAAAATATCATACCAAAAATGTGTCCACATTTATATGGTTTTCTCCCCCTGCCCACCGGGTAATACTTATCATTCAGGCCACGGGAATAGAAAGATTCATTCGCGGGAAACAGAAAAAAGATGGGAGGTGGATTTGCAATGCCGACCGTTCATTTGATGGCAGGCATTCCCGGCAGCGGCAAAAGTTTTTTTGCAAAAAAACTGGCCGTATCAAATCAAGCGGTTTACATATCGAGTGATGATATACGAAAACAGTGGTACGGAAATGCCGGTATCCAGGGAGACAACAGCAGGATTTTTGATGCCATTCGAAGGATGATCCGCAACCATCTGGCAGATGGCAGCGATGTCGTTTTCGATGCCACCAATCTATCCAGAAGGAAACGGATCCATTTCACCCGTAACGACGTGCGCGGCTTCCCGGTGGTCGCCCATGTCCTTTGCACTCCTTATCATACTTGTCTGCTTAGAAACCAGCAGCGGGGACGCAAGGTGGATGAACAGGTATTGAACCGGATGTATAAACAATTCGAGTTGCCTTTTTCCGAAGAAGGATTCTACCGGGTGGCGTACTATACTCCCGATTTATCGCTTGATTGTGTCCATAAACAAGACGTCAAGCGTATCATGGGTGAAGCTGTTTCCTATCAGGATTTTTTCCGGGTGCTAAATCACTTTCCCGGATTTCCGGAAATTTACGAGCTCCCTCACGATTCCAGACTGCATCATTTATCGGTAAGCAGGCATAGTTACTACCTCCATCAAGAAGTGTTACATCATTATCACAGCCCGGCCAAGGAAAAATTGCTCTGGCTTAGTATGTTGCATGACCTTGGTAAAGGGATCTGCAAATCGTTCCTCCATTTCAAGGGAGTGAAACGGAAATACGCCCACTTTGACGGGCACGAAAACGTCAGCGCCTATCTGGCCATTCAACTATTGAAAAGCCTGGATTATTCTCATGATTTTGTTCACTCCACAGCTAAGCTTATCAGCCTGCACATGCTGGAATCCGAGACATCGAAAAAAAGACGTAAAAACGCCAATAAACTTTTGCATCCAGAAGAAAAACAAATCCTGGACCATTTCACCATCCTGAACCATCAATTGCGATAGTATATCGAGGGACAGTCCCCCACCGATTTAGCGCGACGCAGTGTTACTTCGATGGGGGACTGTCCCTCGATTTCCTTGCTTGGAAAAACAGTGATAATCCTCCTGTCGTGTAAATAAACTTAATTGATACTTCTTTATAGGGGGATGAGTGTTATGGGCGATTTTATTGAAAGTGCCATGTTTGAACATCGGTTCTGGCTACAGGTTTTGGGAGATCACGCACGCTTTATCCGTGATTCCCTGTACCCATCGGAGAGAAAGGATGTCGAGTTGGCCAAACGTTTCGTCAACCGATTTGACACGCTGCTAGAAGAAACGGAAACGATTACTCATTCAAATGTGATTGCCTTTACCAAACAGGCAGAGTCCGCCGTGGATGAGATGAAGGGTTTCAAGCTGTCAATCATTGAACGTCATTTAACCGGAAAAATCGGTATCCATTTGACTCCTACGTTTATCAATCATATGGTCAACGAGTTGGAAGAATACCAGCTCGTCATCCGTTATTTAAAACAAGGGGAATCACCACCGATCTTCCATGAATTGCATCATCATTTAATCTGGCTTCTGGATGCATCCGGCCATGCCGGCGCCATTAACGACGAGCTTGATGGAGTAGAAAAGCGGCTCAAGAAAAAAAGCAAAGACTTCAGCAAGCATTTCGACCAGTTCTATATAAAAGCCGTCGAGCTTACTGGC
The DNA here is from genome assembly GCF_017792025.1 of Sediminibacillus dalangtanensis. NCBI lineage: Bacteria > Bacillati > Bacillota > Bacilli > Caryophanales > Bacillaceae > Sediminibacillus > Sediminibacillus dalangtanensis. Next base: position 264,877 of record NZ_CP046956.1, on the reverse strand, counting down.
TATCTCCGGACTAACCTGGAGTCATTCCCTGCCTTAAATCGATTTAACAGCGACGTACAAATCGAGATCAACCTGTTCAAGACGTTTTTGCATGAACTGGAAGAAATGGAGTTATCGGAAACGGTGCTCGGCACATTCTCCGGTTTAATGGCCGATCATATGTACCGGGAAGAATGCTACTACTTGATGAAACTGGCAGAATCCACCCAGTCGGCCCCTCCCGACTGTGATCCGACCTCGCCGAGACTAAAAGATCCCCATTGATCATGAAATTACCGTTGTGAACCCTCTTTCTCCTGCAAACAGTCTTCCAACTGGTTTGGCTTTACACCGATAGTGGAACAAGTTTGCTGAAGGAGTGATACGATGACTAGAGATAGGATTTCCACTTTTTTGTTTTCGGATGACGGAAAGATCCCGAACAACTCCACCCTTCCGTTAGTGGTGTATCCGGAAGTGTTATTGGACCGGGTAGTCGATTGTGAAATGATCTTTAACGGGAACAATTGGCTTAACAGCTGGACTGGCGGAGTGTTCGATTACCATCACTTCCACAGCAATACCCACGAAGTACTCGGCATTATCAGCGGCAAGGCGCTGATTGCGTTTGGCGGTGAACAGGGGAGGGAAATCCCTGTTGCAGCCGGCGATGTAGTCGTGATCCCTGCAGGTGTCGGCCACAAAAAAGTCGAAGCAAGTTCCGATTTCAGTGTGGTAGGCGCATACCCTGATGGGGCTACGCATGATTTACTGACCGGCAAACCAGAGGAAAGGGAGCAAGCACTCGAAAATATCGCAGAAGTTCCTGTCCCGGACCTGGATCCAGTGTTTGCAGAAGACGGGCCGCTGTTGGCATTATGGACAAAAGGTTAACAGAGAAACAGCAATGGCTGTCCGTCATTCAACAGGACAGCCATTCCTCTGCCTACATTTCTTCGGGGGCGTGGATACCGAGCAAACGCAAGCCTTCTTTTAAGACAACGGACACCGCAAAAGTAAGCGCTAAACGTTGCCCTTTCCATTTCCCTTCCTCCAGGATCCGCGTACCAGCGTAATATTTGTTGAAAGCCTGGGCAAGGTCGACGACGTATTTTGCTATTTCGGATGAATCATCCAGTTCTGCCGCCCGGTGGATCACCGTCGGAAAAGCGTCCAATCGTTTCACGACTGGCCATGCTTCCTGGTCACACCCGATCAGCTCTTCCGCAGCCGGTTGATACCCTCCTTTACGCAATAGAGAGCAAGCTCTCGCAAATGTGTACTGTACATAAGGGCCTGTTTCTCCTTCCACTCGAAGCATATCCTCCAAAGAGAAGTCGATGTCATTATGACGGTGGTTCTTTAGATCATGAAAAATAACCGCTCCGACTCCGACAGTCTCAGCAACCGATTGCTTATCAGCAAGCCCGGGGTTTTTTTCCTCTATATTGGTTTTTGCCAACTCAATCGCTTCCTGTAAGATATCTTCTAAAAGGACAACTTTCCCTTTTCGTGTCGACATCTTTTTCCCTTCTTTCAGGATCATTCCAAAAGAAACATGCCGGATATCCTCCCACCAGGAATAATCCATTTTACGCAAAACAGCTTTGAGTTGCTGAAAATGTAAATTTTGCTCGTTGCCGACCACATAGATAGACTTGGCAAATTGATAGGTTTCCTTGCGATAAACGGCAGCTGCCAAATCCCTTGTGGCATAAAGCGTTGCTCCATCAGACTTTTTAATGAGGCATGGAGGCAGGTTGTCTTCACTTAAATCCACCACCATCGCTCCTTCTGATTCGGTCAGCAGCTCCTTCTCTGTCAATATATCGACAATACGCTGCATTTTGTCATTGAAAAAGGCTTCCCCGTTGGTCGAGTCAAACGAAACACCGAGCAGCTTATAAATTTCATCAAATTCCTGCAAGGATGCTGCACGGAACCATTTCCATAACGCTAACGCATCCGCATCCCCTTCTTCCAGTTGTTTAAACCAAAAGCGCCCCTCTTCCTCTAGTTCAGGAGAATGTTCTACTTCTTCATGAAAACGGATATAAAGGGCTAGCAGCTCTTTTATCGTGTTTTGCTTCACCTTTTCTTCACTGCCCCATTTTTTGTAGGCAGCAATCAATTTGCCAAACTGTGTTCCCCAATCCCCCAGATGATTGATTCGCACTGTCTTGTACCCGCATTTTTCCGCTATCAGGGCCAACGAATGGCCGATGACAGTAGAGCGCAGATGACCAAGGGAAAATGGTTTGGCGATATTGGGTGACGACATATCAATGGCAACAACCTCTCCCAGACCACCCTGGCTGTTTCCATAGTTTTGCTTCTCTTGGATGATCTTTTTCAAAATGTCATTGGCTGTCTGTTGCTTATTAAGAAATACATTCAAATAGGCCCCTACAGCTTCTACTCTTTCATAGTCGTTGTTTTCTAACTCATTTGCTGCTTTTTGGGCAATCAATGCCGGATTTCTGTGCATCTTTCCAGCCAGTGTATAACAAGGGAACGCCAAATCACCATGCTCTGGTTGTTTCGGTACTTCAATCAGATGAAAGATGCTGTTCCGGTCAAGGTATTCCCCGAATTGTTTTTCCAAATCCCCAGCAAATTGTTCCTTTATCTTCATTTGTTTACTCCTTTCCTAAATACACTCTCCGCTAGGACAAAAGGCAAGCGCCTGTTTAAAGGAGCACAGGTAAAGCCGCCACGTCCTGTGACAACGCCTGCATGACCCACATCATTTGAGCCTCCGACAAGCTTAAGCAAAGCCTCGAAGTGGTGGCCTTTTGCCACACAGAGGATTTGCTTAAGACCTCGAGGGGGTAGGCGCTGGACATCTCTGAAATTTATACTTTCTTATCCTAAAATTAAAAACTCCCGTCTCCTGTAAAAAAGAGACGAGAGTCTGTTCCCGCGGTGCCACCCTAATTGTTCAAATTGAACCTGCTTTGATGAGATATCGGTCACTAACCGGCGGTCCCTACTGTCCGTTCAAAACCGCTGTCCAGAAAGTCCGGTTCCCCGCTTTTTCCGCCATTGGGCTTCCACCATCCCCAATTCGCTAAGGCTTTCAAAGGAGTACTCTCTTCCTGATCGACAATCTAAATGTTATCTCCATTATAGAGAAACGATCAAATTATGCAAGTTTTTTTCTTTTAGGTTTTACCTCCCAAGCATCCAGGGTACAGGTATACGGAAATCCCAAATCCAATGAAAGGATGAAACAAAATGGCGAAAAAAACGCAGTATCAGCCTATTAAAGGAGAAGGGGTACAGTTGTCGGATGCACAGGAAGTGCGATATGCAAAAGAATTCAAGCAGGCTGACATAGCCGGTGGCTATCGACGGGAAAGAGTAAAAGAAGCAAAAAGTGAAAATCCTGACTTGTTGAAATAATCCATTCGTTTTGTATAGGGGCTGTCCCGAAAGTCGCATGTGGCATTCTTGGACAGCCCTTTTTGTGCATTAAACCACTGGATTTCCGGAAGAGTGTAAACATCGCCACGAAAAATGGGAAATGTTTTTGACCATTTTTCTTGTTTTTTTTATCAAAAGGAAAACAAAATGTGGTATCATAATAAGAGATAACATGCATGAAATTGGCCGCAGCTGCAACTGCGGCCCTGGATAGCCGTTCCTTCAGGGGATCGGCCTGGCGAATAGACCTCTCCCTTTTTACCGGCAGGGAGGTCTATTTTTTATTGGTCAATTTAATCACCAATGTGAACAACGCAATGAGAAAAGTTCCAAACGAAAACATAACCATGAACACCTCAAACGTTTCCACTGGCATCACCCCCAATCTTCCCTGCTATGGGAGCTAGCCGACCCACCCTCCGAGAACAGCCTATCCTATCGCCTAGTATAACACAAAAACGAACATATGTTCCCTGGTAATAAAAAAACCCGACTTTTTTCTTAATTCTTTGTAGTCCTTTCTTTGTTCTAGCCGTCTACATAGTGAACAGAATTCAGGGGGGAAAAACGTGATAACCGTAAAAAACTTATATCATCACTTCGAACTTGGCAAAAAAGGGAATAAAACAACCCTTTCCGTATTACAGGATATTTCCTTTCAGGTAAAGGAAAAAGAAATCGTAGCCATCAAAGGAAGGAGCGGCTCTGGCAAGTCAACACTGCTTCATTTAATCAGCGGCTTCATCCGCCCCGTCCATGGAGAAATTTGGATTGACGGCACCAAAGTAACCAATTTGAATGAGACTGATTTTGCCGCTTTCCGTTTACAGCACGTTGGATTCATCTTCCAAAACTTTCAACTGATTCCGAGTATGACGGCTTATCAAAACGTAGAGCTACCGTTGATCCTGGGTGGCATGGCACTAGAAAACCGAAAAAAAATCGTCGAAGATACATTGCGCAAAGTAGGATTGGAAAACCACGGTGAACATTACCCCAGCGAACTATCCGGAGGACAGCAGCAGCGAGTGAGTATCGCCAGGGCACTTGTGTTGAATCCGCCGCTCATATTGGCCGATGAACCAACCGGAAGCCTCGACAGCGAAACAGAAGAGAATCTGTTGGAACTAATTCAACAGCTAAACGAAGAGATGGGCATCACCTTTCTGATTATCACCCATGATGAGCAAGTTGCCCGGATCGGTAATCGAACAATCGAAATTGCCGACGGGGCATTGGTGGAAGGAGGCGTTACCCATGAAATTTAAGGATCAGTTCCAATTTGTCAGACAAAATATGGGGAAAAACAAAGTCCGGGTATTCATGACAATGCTGGCCACGGCTATCGGATGTGCTTTTCTGATCGTGCTGGCCTCTGTGGGCTTCGGCCTTCATGATTCCTTGATACAAAATACTATGCAAGATCGAGCTGTGACAGAAATTCAGGTACACGGTAAGGAAGTTGATGGATCTTATCAATCGTTGACGGATGGGGATATTGATTATTTTGAATCGATCAGCGGTGTCAAGGCAGTAACAAGAAATAAAAGACTCCAACAGTCACCCGTTTTCTCGATTGATGACTATCAAATTCAGACGGAGGCAATGACAACCGACTTTCCATCTGAATTGGAGGCCGGCCTCGAATTGTCAGAAGGCAGGCTTCCTGAAAAAGACAACGAAATTGTTATCGGCTATGATTTCGTCTCCAATCTCAAGAAAAACACAGTAAGTGACGAAGAGCTTACTAATGAGCAAGGTGAGATCAAAGAAGAATACCAGTACGATGGGGACCTGATTGGTAAAGAAATCGAGATGAAAGTGATTCAAATTGAAGACAATGAGGAAAAATCCCATACGATTCCTTTAACGGTTACAGGGATTACCGAAGCCCCTACCAGAGAATGGTTTCAGGATCAGAGTGTATATATATCTGAATCGGTACTAAAAGAAGTAGAACAATTTACCGGGACGGATCGGGGAATGGTTACCACACCTGGTCAAGAAGATTTATCTACCGGTCAGCAACAAGAAGATTTCTATGATCAGGTGACCATTTATGCTGAAAATATGGAAGTGGTACAAGCCATTTCCGATGAATTGGAAAACAAGAACTATGCTTCCTATTCCGTGGTTAGCGAAATCGAGCAAATCAACATGATATTTACCATCATCAAAACAGGACTCATCATCGTCGGTACGATCGCTGTGTTGATTGCATCCATCGGCATCTACAACACGATGACCATGGCTGTAACCGAACGGGCACCCGACATCGGAATCATGAAAGCGATCGGGGCCAAACCGAAAACGATTAAACGGATATTTATATTGGAAAGCGGTATGATCGGATTGGCCGGAGCTATTATCGGTACAGCTGTCGCCTATATCGTTAGTATGGCTGTGAACTTTGCGCTTCCTTTGATTCTCGAAAGTATCTCCAAGGAGGAACTGCCACCCGAACTGCGCTTTTCCATGATTCCATGGTCGCTTGTCCTAATTGCTGCAAGCATCTGCTTGTTGGTCACGGTTTTATCCGGTTTACGTCCAGCAAAACGTGCAACCCAAATTGATGTATTAAAAGCAATGCGTCGCGAGGTATAAATAACTGCAAAATAGGAGTACATGCGAAAAAGGAGACGGACCTGTGTGGCCAGGTTCGTCTCCTTTTTTTCACATATCAGAAAATAGAAGTTCTTGTGGTGCTGTTGTCCAGCTACAGCGCCTACACCTCTAGGTCTTAAGCCCGTCCTCTTTGTGGCAAACAACGCCACTTCTAGCCTTAGCTTAAGCTTGTCGGAGGCCCACACGATGCCCACACGATGTGGATCATGCAGGGGTAGCCGCATTTAGCCTGTACTCCTTTAAACAGCCACTTCCGCTTTTCTAATTATCCTAGTGCTACGTCTAATATCATCATAACGGCAAAACCGACCATCAAACTCATCGTAGCCAGCTGGACATGCCCTTTTTCCTGTGATCCAGGTATGACCTCTTTTGCGACTACAAAGATCATCGCTCCAGCGGCAAAGCTTAACGCATAAGGCAAAAGCGGCTGAATAATCACGACAGCCAATGCGCCTACAACAGCCGCCATCGGTTCCACCATTCCGGAAAATTGTCCGTAGTAAAAACTTTTCCATTTCGACATCCCATCTCTTCGAAGCGGCAGGGAAACGGCCGTACCTTCCGGGATATTTTGAATTCCAATTCCTATCGCCAACGCAATCGCCCCCGATAAGGACGCGGTGGTGAATTCTGACGACAAGGCACCGAATGCCACCCCGATTGCCAAGCCTTCCGGGATATTGTGCAATGTAATGGAGAAGACCAGCATTGCGGTTCGCCGCTTTGCCTTTTTATCTTTAATATCCTTGAAATATAAACGTTCGTCGATAAGCGGCATCACGCGATCTACGAGCATCAGAAATAATCCGCCAAGTAAAAAACCGGTCACCGCCGGAATCACCGGGGGAAATCCCTGCTCTTCTGCCATTGAAATAGCCGGGGCCAACAGTGACCAAAAACTGGCTGCAATCATGACACCGCCCGCAAAAGCGAGCATACTGTCAAACAGCTTTTGATTCGCCTTCTTGGTAAAAAACACAAACGAAGCACCTAAAGCCGTACTGGCCCAGGTAAATATCGTAATGACTAATGCTTGTAACACTGGACTCAACTCAGAAAACCATTCCGCCACAGAGACATCTCCTTTTACACATCTATTCCAAACCAACATGCGTTTTTGACTTGCGCATTTTTGTTTACCTAAGGAAAAACTATCCCTTCATCAGTGTATGACTCTCTATCTAAAGTGTCAATCCATTTCGGTTTTTATTTTTCATCAACTATTAGACCTATCAACTAAGACTCTTAATCATAAATTTTATAATTTCCTATACAGCGAGAAAAAAATCCTGCCGGCAGGCAGGATTTTTTTCTTTATGCTTTGTAAAGGCCGTGTTTTTCTTTCAACGTTTCCGGGGCCATCTTTACCAGTTTCTGGAGAATAAAACCTGCAACCGCTACATCGTCGAATATCCCGAAAACAAGAAGAAAGTCGGGGATGATATCGAACGGAAACAAAATATAACCGATAATAAGCACAATCGATATTGCTTTGGTTGCCAAACTTACTTGTTTCGATAAGAAAAAATCCTTTAAAAAAGGCAATGACTTTCTAAAGTTAACCAGAAACTTCAACCTGCGTACAAACCTCAACATATATGCCTTCCCTTTCTTCTTTGTTAAGCTTTTTTGGTCAATCATCAGCCATAAACAGCAGCCGATCATCCTGCTTCACTGGCGTTCCACGTCCATCGGTATTATTGGTGATAAAGTACACACCATCGTTGGTTGCTAGTACGTCCCGGATGCGGCCATATCCTTCGACGACCACTTCCTGCCTGTTTGATTCCGGGTCAAACCTGCGAAGTGCCTCGCCCCGCAAACTGGCAAACAAAAAAACTCCATCTTTGTAATCCATTCCGGATGGAGCCCATGTTTTTTCCCCGGAGTGAACCAGCGGTCTTTCCATTTCCTGCTGTTTCCGGTCACCTTCTATTTGCGGCCATCCATAATTGTTGCCCGGTTTGATTAAATTAATTTCATCGTGGGCCTGGTCACCATGTTCCGTTGCATATAAATTACCCTGATCATCCCATGCCAAACCTTGAGGATTGCGGTGGCCCCAGCTATAGATGGGCGACTGTGGATCTGGGTTGTCTTTTGGAATGCTGCCATCCTGGTTAATCCGCAAAATGCTTCCCGATAAGCTGCCCAGGTCCTGAGCGGCACTTTGTTTCGTAGCATCCCCTATGGTCACATACAATTTATCATCAGGTCCAATTTCTATCCTTCCTCCGTGATGTACCTGTCCCCCGGGGATGTTATCGAGCAGGACCCCGGTTTCCTTCCACCTGTCCGCTTTTTCTTCCACTCTGGCTACCCGCTGGTAGACATTTTGACCTTTGGAATAAGAATAGTAAACGAACGCTTCCTTATCCTCTGAAAATGAATCCGGGAACGCGAATCCGAGCAATCCGGCTTCTGACACCTCTGCCAACGTTTCATCCAATTGGACCGGTTTTCTTGCTAAATCCCTATCATCTAAAGAAATTTTCACAATAGTACCCGTCCGCTCACTTATATAAAGGGTGTTTTCCCATCTTACTATTTCCCATGGCTCTTCCAGTTCGGAGGCGATTGTGTCGACCTCATGTTTACCGGATAACGGGCCTTCCGGTTGATTGTCATCCAATTGGTTACCTTCTGGCTTGGTGGAATCAGAACATCCTGAAGCAATTAGCAGGAATAATGTCCTGTCAAAGCCGTTTTCTTCATATTTTCCCTCCATTATTCCTTCATTACCTTCTGTTTCGACTATCCTTACCGATAACCCTTTCGTAAAAAAATAATGCAGCAACCAGCTTAAGCGCTGGGGCAAACCAAATGTGCGTGTCTTTGTCACAAGAGGGATTGGCTTAAAGTATGGGATGATGCACAATCTGGATTTTTTAATAAAAAAACAGCGGCCTCAGCCGCTGTTAATCGAATTTCAATTATACCGTTTTTTTCTTTTTAGCTGCTTTTTCCCGTTCATTTTTGTTGAGTATCTTTTTGCGAAGGCGGATGGACTCCGGTGTTACTTCACAATATTCATCATCGTCCAAATACTCGATTGCTTCCTCAAGGGTCAACGTCCGCGTTTTACGGATGGTTGCCGTTTGATCTTTCGTTGCAGAACGGACGTTAGTCAAATGTTTTTCTTTCGTTATATTAACTGTCAGGTCGTTGTCACGGTTGTGCTCCCCGACGATCATTCCTGCATATACATCTGTTCCTGGTTCGACGAAAATCGTACCGCGATCTTCCAGACCCATGATGCCATACGTGGAGGCTTTGCCATTTTCCAGCGCCACAAGAACGCCCTGGCGCCTTCCGCCTACTGGTCCTGGCAAGAGAGGTTCATAAGAATCGAACGTATGGTTAATGATTCCGTACCCTCTTGTTTGTGTCATAAACTCGGTTGCATAACCGATCAAACCGCGGGAAGGAACCTTAAATTCCATACGGACTTGTCCGTTTCCGTGATTGGCCATGTCAATCATTTCCCCTTTGCGGGAACCGAGCGATTCCATGACAGCGCCTTGGTGTTCTTCCGGCACGTCTACTTGAACACGCTCAACCGGTTCACACTGCACACCGTCAATTTCCCGGATGATGACCTGCGGTTTCGAAAGTTGTAGTTCATACCCTTCACGTCGCATGTTCTCAATAAGAATCGACAAGTGTAATTCACCGCGTCCTGATACAGTCCAGGCATCCGGCGATTCCGTTTGTTCTACACGCAAGCTGACGTCTGTTTCCAACTGGGTCAGTAAGCGTTCTTCAATTCTTCTGGACGTAATATACTTTCCTTCCTTGCCGGCAAAAGGACTGTTGTTAATCACAAATGTCATTTGCAAGGTTGGTTCGTCAATTCTCGGAATCGGCAAGGCTTCCTGCTGATCCTGCGGGCAGACCGTCTCGCCGACGTTGATGTCTTCCATTCCTGCCAAAGCAATGATGTCTCCCGCTCTCGCTTCTTCGATTTCAATCCGTTTCAGACCAATAAAACCGAACAGTTTGGACACGCGGAAAGACTTGACAGAACCGTCTTTTTTCATCAGTGCCACCTGCTGCCCAACCTTGATCGATCCACGGAAAATCCGGCCAACGCCGATTCTTCCTAAATAATCATTATAATCCAGCAAGGTAACCTGAAATTGCAATCCTTCATCCGAATTATCAATTGGCGCCGGAATATGATCCATAATGGTAGAGAAAACCGGTTCCATTGTTTCTTCCTGTTCTTCCGGTTCATTGCCGGAAGTACCATTCAGCGCAGAAGCATATACCACCGGGAACTCCAACTGGTCGTCATCGGCACCAAGTTCGATGAACAAATCAAGTACTTCATCGATGACTTCTGCCGGGCGGGCATTCGGCCGGTCGATTTTGTTTAGGACAACAACTGGAGTAAGTTTTTGCTCCAGCGCTTTTTTCAAGACAAAACGGGTTTGCGGCATACAGCCTTCGTAAGCATCGACCACAAGCAAAACACCGTCAACCATTTTCATGATCCGTTCTACTTCTCCGCCGAAGTCGGCGTGTCCTGGTGTGTCCAGAATATTAATACGAGTGTCTTTATAATTAATAGCCGTGTTTTTCGCTAAAATTGTTATTCCGCGTTCTTTTTCCAAATCGTTTGAATCCATCGCACGTTCATCGACCTGTTCATTCTCACGAAAGGTTCCAGAATACTTCAACAGCTGGTCCACTAACGTTGTTTTCCCATGGTCAACGTGGGCAATGATTGCAATATTGCGAAGATCTTCTCTTAATTGCATAATGAATATACTCTCCTCTTTTGTATCGAATTCTACATTCCGACTACAACCAATCTATTGTAACACAAATATAAAGAAGATGGTATACTATTCCCTTTCAGCGAAACATCTAAAAGTATTTTCACGTTCTTTCTTATAAATGGATGGAAAATAAGGCACCGCCGCTCTCAGAGCTGCCAACGGTTATCCGTCCGCCTGATCGTTCAATGATCGCCCGGGAAATCGCCAAGCCCAGACCTGTTTCGCCACCTTCCCCTTTGACAAATCGGTGGAAGAGATGTGGCATTAAGTCTGGCGGTACGCCTGCTCCATCATCCGCTACTCTGATGATCACACCATCGACTTTCTCGACGCTGACTGTTACCACAGAATTAGCGTGCCGGATGGCGTTGGCCACAATATTCATCATCGCCTGCAACAGCTTTTCTTTATCGGCTGTCAGGGTTGCATCATCGATACCTGATGTGTCCAGTTTTACGTTCCTTTCATTGGCTAGTGGCAGCGCCCTCTCCATCGTTAGTTTGATTAAATCAGCTGCTTTTATGTTTTCTTCCCGATAAATGTTTTCTTCACTATCCAGTTTTGCCAGTAAAATCATTTCGTTGATGATTTTTTTCAACCTGCCGATTTCAGCCACCATCACCTCGAATCCACGCTCGGATTCCTCTCTTTCAAATACCCCGTCTCTAATCCCCTCAGCATAACCCTGGATGGTCATCAACGGAGTCTTCAGTTCGTGGCTGGCATTTTGAAAAAATTGGCGTTGCGACTGAATATAACGTTCCAATTCCTGGGCCATTTCCATGACACTTTCTTCCACCTCTTTGATTTCGCCACTGGCATTTACCGATTGAATTTCGTTGAATTGCCGTTTTTCGATTTTTTTGACCTGTTCCTTCAATCTTGTCAATGGTGTCACCAAACGGTTGGTCATGTAATAACTCAATAATACTGCCACAAGAATTCCTACAACAAATACGATAAGCAAGATACCGATAAAGTTCCGCTGGACTGCCTGTAAATCATTGAGCGGCGTCACCAGAATCAATTCCCAGGCAGGAAAACGTGGCGAAAAACTCATTCTGGACACCACATAACGCTCATTCCCCGCTTTCCATAACGGCTGTTCGTTTTGCGATAAATCGTAGTTATTCACCCAATTTTCTGCAACATCACGGGGCAGGTTGGTAATAATCGTGTCTTCCGAGCCTCCGCTACGGTAATAAAAGATCCCCTGCAGCTTCAAATCCTCCAATAATCCAGATAACTGCTGCATATTGAGGCTGGGAGATTCATTGATCATACCAGTGATAATCCTGCCGTTTTTCTCCAGTTGGGTCTGTTCGTTGTGAATCAGCAAATTCAGAATCAAAGAATAAATGGTGAACGCGGCAACAGACATGATGACTACCAGTAAAGTGGTGAAGGCAATGTTAAGTTGGGATTGAAGCTTCATTTTGATTCCTCTTTTTCTATTTTCAGACGGTATCCATAGCCCCACACCGTCTCAACCGGAAGTCCGTCTATCTTTTTACGCAGCCGCTTGATCAAGTCATCAACGGCACGATCACTGCCGAAGTAATCTTCGCCCCATACCTTGGTAAGCAATTCTTCCCTTGAAAAGGCACGGTTTTGGTTGGTGATAAAAATGTTCAGAATCTCAAACTCTTTAGCGGTAATTTCCACTTCCTCCCCTTCCCACAAGACCAGCCTTTCATCTGGATAAAGTACGAGGCTGCCTGCTTGAAGCTTCTTCATATCATCCTTTTTTTCCGGACGGGTTCTGTCCACACGTTTAAATAACCGCTTGACCCGGGCCACCATCTCCCTTGGACTGAATGGCTTGGTTAAGTAGTCATCCCCGCCCAATTCCAACCCGAGGATTTTATCCAGTTCTTCATCCTTCGCCGAAATAATGATGATCGGGACTTCGCTCTCTTGCCGGATGGTTTTGCATAATTCATAGCCATCTATCCCCGGCAGCATAATATCGAGAATCCACATATCAGGCGGATCGTTTTTCCATATCGTCAACGCATCCTCTCCGCTTTCCACTACCGTAACCTGGTATCCATCTTTTTTAAGATAAGCCGAAACGATATTACGAATGTTCACGTCATCCTCCACTACAACAATGCTGTGTTTCATCCAAATGCCTCCCTACTCGTTATATTGTCGCATATATCCACCGATTATCGATTCCCTTTTAAGAATTCCACACTTTTTACACAATTTTACCAAAGGACTGCCGAACCCGCTGTTTACAATAAGAAATGTAGACGCGAGAGCAAACATATTTCCCTAATAAATAGCACAAAGAAAGGTGTGAGTTTACATGCACGAAAATGAACATCAACACGAGCATGATCACGAACACGGCCCGGAAAGTGAAAAGCAGGTATATATCGAAAATGAACAAGATGCAAACACACCGCCGGCTTCGCAACCAAAAAAACCGGACAGCGGTTCCAGTTCAAGTAAAAAAGGTTACTTTATCAGCGGCATCACTGGTGGATTGATTGTCGCCATCATTGGTCTGTTATTAATCTATACAAATATTCTACCATTACAATCCCTGAATTCTGAATCGCAAAGCGCGGACACGCAAACAGGATCAGAATCCGCCGACAGTGATAACATCACCCTGACGGCAAACACGTCGGACGACCCGGAAGTAGAAAGCGCACTTGAAAAATCTGCTTCAGCTGTTGTCGGCGTATCCAACCTACAGAAAACAACAGCGAATTTCTGGGAGCAACCAGATGATACGCAAGAAGCCGGAACAGGATCCGGTGTCGTCTATAAAAAAGAAAACGGCAAAGCCTATGTCGTTACGAACAATCACGTCATAGATGGCGCTAGCGAAGTAGAAGTTTATTTACAAGATGGTACGACGGTCAGCGCCAAAATTCTCGGCGCTGATGAATTGAGCGATCTGGCCGTGTTGGAGATTGACGGCAGCAATGTCGATACTGTCGCTACACTAGGTTCTTCCAATGACTTGAATGTCGGTGAAACAGCAATTGCCATCGGGAACCCGCTTGGCATGGAATTTGCTGGATCGGTCACTAAAGGAATCATCAGCGGACTGGAACGTTCGGTTGAAATAGACTCTAATCAAGATGGGGTAGCAGATTGGACCACAGAAGTCATCCAAACCGATGCTGCGATAAATCCGGGTAACAGCGGCGGTGCATTGGTCGACGGAAATGGTGAGTTGATCGGCATCAACTCGATGAAAATTGCCGAGAGTGCTGTAGAAGGAATCGGGTTTGCCATTCCAATCGATACAGCAAAACCAATTATCGAAAAGCTTGAAACAGAAGGTTCCGTCACCCGTCCGTTTGTCGGGATAAGTGCCATGGACCTGGCAACTGTTCCAGAGCGACATAAACAGGAAACACTGCAGCTGTCTGAAGATGTAGAAGAAGGAATCGTTGTTGCCCAGGTACAAACCGGCTCTCCGGCAGAACAAGCAGGATTGAAGAAGTATGATGTCATCACTCAAATCAATGATCAAACGATCGGGTCGATGCTTGATTTAAAAAAATACCTTTATGATGAAACCGAGGTCGGCGACCAAGTGGAAGTCACCTATTACCGCGATGGTAAAAAGCAGAACACCTCGCTGACCCTGAGTGAACAGGACGAGCAAACAAGCTAAGTAGCAAGCAGCAAACAAACCCCGGCGGACAACTCCCCCGAACGCTGGGGTTTTATATAGATAGTCCAGTCTGCAAAAAATGCAGACTGGCAATTAATAATGATCCTCCTCTTACTATGACAAAGCGGCACCTGCTTCTATCGCAGATGCCGCTTACTATTTTCCAGATTTTCCATTCGATCAAGAATTATCGTTAAGATGCCCAGACACAAACCAATGAGTACAAACAACAGGACAAACTGCAAAATCACCAGCGCAAAAATATTATCAACATTTCCCGCCAGCCACTGGCCGCCATAGTAAAAACAAACGAATGCAACGGCGGCTGCCATCACAAACAAGATAGCAATTCCCCCGGTCACAAGCGGGTGTAAACGACGAATCGTTTTTCTATGTTTGACGGCCAGGTAAACCAGACTGAGAATAAACAGCAACAATAAAAACAAAGTGCTCATGGTAACATCCCTCCGCAACCAAATCCTCTTATTAAATTTCCCTGCGCTCCTCGGCATCAAACACGGATAATTTGATACAATGAAAAAACGCGGGGCGCCTTGTTTACCCCTGCTAAAAAGAACGCCATTGGGCGTTAACAGAGATAGATATACAGGACTCTATAAAATCATCCATAATGAAAAACAGAGGGGGAAAGACAATGGAAATAAAACAAATCACGGACAGGAAAAATGCTCCCATGGATTTATTGTTACTGGCAGATCCCAATAGACAGATGGTGGAGAAATACCTGGTTGACGGACACTGTTACGGGGCCAATGAGAGGGGCAGCCTGGTCGGTGTCTATGTATTAATTAAAAAATCCTCAACCAAAGCAGAAATTGCCAATATCGCTGTCCATCCCGATCGCCAAAACGAGGGGATCGGTCGTAAACTGATCGAGCACGCCATTGCCGAAGCCAAAAGCCTGGGGTTCGAACTTATTGAGGTCGGCACAGGTAATTCAAGCATCGGGCAGCTTGCTCTCTATCAAAAGTGTGGTTTTCACATGCAATCGATTATCAAAGACTTTTTTACGAACCATTATGATGAAAAGATTGAAGAAAACGGGATTATCTGCAGGGATATGATTCGGCTCTCAAAGCAGTTAACCTGAAAAGCATTATAAAACAGGGAGGATTTTTATGACAGTTCACTATGCTATCCATGAGAAGATTTTGCGCGAGGAACTGGCAGACGTGTTTGCCTCATCCGGCATAAAGCGGCCTTATGAAGATCTGGCCCGGATGGAAAAAATGATTGAACAAGCAGATTTACTGGTTACAGCACGAGATAACGGTAAGCTGATTGGCATAGCCAGAGCATTGACTGACTATTGCTATTGCTGTTACTTGTCGGATTTGGCAGTCGACAAACAGTACCAGCATCAAGGCATTGGAAGTCAGTTGATTTCCCGCGTTCAAAAGGAAATCGGTGAAGAAACAGCTTTGATTCTCCTTTCCGCGCCTTCAGCAATGGGATACTATCCGAAAGCAGGCTTTCAAAAAGCAGACAACGCTTTTCTCATTCCACGGAAAAAATAAGGATATGTTAAGTTAGGATATAACCTAATTCCACTTGCAAAAACCGAACGAGTTCGAATGTTTACCCATTTCGAATCATCGTTCGGTTTTTGTTTTAGCCACGATGCTTTTGCCCAACCTCTTCTTTGTCCGGCTTCGACACCAGCAACTAAGTGCCTTCTTTGCTTGCGTAAGATAAAAGAAGGCTTGCATAGTGGTTAATCCAGCCTGATTTTTCTTCTAATCATAAAGGATGGAGTTTACTTCGTTTTCGTCAAGGTAGTCTTCGTATTTTTCGTGTGCGGGGTTTACACCGCTGAATTTCCCATCGATATCGGCTGTCAAAAAGTTTTCGATTTCTTCCGTTCCACTTACTAATTCATCGGAATTGAAAAACATATCCTCATAATCCTTTTCCGTGTCATAAAAGTCGGACGGACTTTCGGATGAACCATATTTTGCAACGCGCTGCCAGGAATCCTCCGCATCAAAAATGGTGGATTCTTCTTCCTCCACTTCTGTCTCCATTTCGTTGACACTCGGATGGAAGACATCTTCTTCTGCCGGCCGGTCGTTGGAAATGTCGTCTTCGGCATGTTTCAGACACCTTGTGGTGGTCGGCATCGCTTCCAGCCGTTCAAACGGAATGTCTTTGCCGCACACTTCACATACACCATACTGCCCATTTTGTATCGCGGTCAAGGCATGGTTGATATCTTTCATTTCCTGTTCTGCATGATCATTCAAGGCTATATCCTTTTCCCGTTCAAAAAGCTCTGATCCATGGTCGCCGGGATGGTTATCATAATTCGATAACTCTCCCATTGATTCCTTGATCAATTCATACTGCGTTCCATAATGGTCCTCAAGATGGTCGGCCAGGTGACGCTTGCGTTCTGTTAACATCTTTTCACACTTTTGCAGCTGTTGTTGCGTTAGCACATTATCGCCTCCTGCTGTGAAAGATCATGCAGAACATTCTTAGTATATCCGAAAACAATCCGCCAACCAGTTAAGATTTTGGAAATTCACCGGGGACTGTCACCCATCGGGCTATCAAGTTCCTTTGGAAAAGTAGTGAGCAACATGTCGACATGAGGGATATCGTCGTCAAGATAGACATCGGATATCTCTTGGAAGCCAAAGGAGGCGTAAAAGTTCCGCAGGTATTCCTGACCCTGGATTTTTATCATTGTTTCCTGCCACTGTTCGGTTATATGGGAAATTGCTTTTTGTAAGAGCTCTCTGGCAAAGCCTTGTCCGCGGTATTGCTTATGTACCAGCACCCTTCCGATGGACGCTTGTTCATATACTGTTCCTTTCGGAAGCAAGCGTGCGTATGCTACAATCTTTTCTCCATCCTTGCAGAATAAATGAATAGCACGATAGTCATGTCCATCGAGCTCACGATACGGACATTGCTGTTCAACGACAAAAACATCGATTCTTGTTTGAATGATGGTATATAGTTCTTTTGTATCCAACTCACCAAATGACTTGCGAATCCAGTCCATCAAAATCCTCCTTGTTTAGCCTGTTGCAAGATAGCAAAGTATATGTGCACAGTTATTACTTTCCCCAATGCAGACAAATTTGTAAAGCGCGGGATCGGGAAAAAAAAAATCCCTCACTGATGATCAGCAGGGATTTCCCGTCCTATTACAAATCGTCAAAACCATTATCGGTGTAATTTACTTTGGTGTACTGTCGGGACTTCTGTTCAAAGAAATCGGACTTGCCCAAATCCACTTCTTCGTATGCTTTAATCCAGCGCAGCGGATTTTTGGTGATTTCCGGATACGGTTTTTCGTAGCCAAGTTGTTTACAACGTGTATTGGCATAAAATTTAATATAATCCTCCACGTCCTGCAACAGAATACCATCGATTTTGTTGCCGATTATGTGGCGAGCCCATTCTGTCTCCAGGTGCACCGCTTGCTTAAAGGTATCTTGTACAAAGGTTTCCAGTTCTTTTGTATGATATTCCGGATGCTCCGTTAACACTTCTTTGAATATTCGTACAAACAAATCGACATGCAGCTGTTCATCACGGTTGATATAATTAATCATCGTAGAGGTGGCGACCATCTTTTGATTCCTTGCCAAATGATAGAAAAAGGCGAACCCTGAATAAAAGAATAGTCCCTCCAGAATTACATCGAAAACAACGGATTTCAACAAGTTATCTACCGTCGGTTCTTCTGCAAATGCTCGATAACCGTCTGTGATGAAATCGTTACGCTTTTCCAAAATGGGTTCCGTCCGCCAAAATTCGAAGACTTCATCCTGCTCTTGCTTGGATACAAGACTGGATAAGACATAGGAATAAGAGTGGTTATGAATGACTTCCTGCTGGGCGAGAATGATCATGAGCGCATTCAGACTCGAATCCGTTAAATAATCAGCAACCTTCCCGGCGTAATCCGTTTGGATGCTATCGAGCAAAGCCAGTAACCCGATGATTTTCAAAAAGGCGTCCCTTTCATCGTCAGATAACCCTGGAAACTGCCGCATATCCTGCGACATGTTGATTTCAAAAGGCGTCCAAAAGTTCGAAAGCATTTTTTTATATTTGGGATATGCCCAGGCGAAGCGGACATCATCCCAATTGAGTATATTAGAGCTTTTTCCGTTGATAATACTTGTAGAATTGTTCGGTGCCGTCTTGTCCATGATATTCCGTTTATTCAATGATACAACCATCGTTAGTCTCCTCTCCTTAGCTGGAACATGATTCACAGTCGATCAGTTCGGATGAGGTCGACCGTAAATAATAGGTAGTTTTAAGCCCTGATTCCCAAGCATCCAGGTGAAGGCTCAGCAATTCTTTGGCCTGGATGGTGTTAGGTACGTAGATGTTGAAGGATACACTTTGGTCGATATGCTTCTGTCTGGCTGCGTTCTGTTTGATACTCCAGTGCTGATCGATAAAATAAGCCGATTTATAATACCAGGTGGTATCCGCGTTCAAATCCGGAGCGGTCACAGGAATTTTGTAATCCTTTTTCTCCTCGGCATAAAACTTTTGGAAAATCGGATCAATACTGGCGGTGCTCCCCGCGATCAAAGATGTCGAGGAATTCGGCGCAACTGCCATTAAATAGCTGTTCCGGATTCCGAATTCCTGCACCTGTTCCTGCAAATCGGACCAAGCATAGTCTGAATCTGTTTCAGTTGTATAGCCCTTCTTTTCAAAGTATTTGCCTGTTTGCCAGTCTGAACCTTCAAATGCGGCACAAGCACCTTTCTCTTTAGCCAGTTCCATGCTGGACCGGATTGTCAGAAAAGCGATTTTTTCGTACAGCTTGTCCGCATAGGCTACTGCTTCCTCGCTTTCCCAACGGATTCCTTTCAACGCCAGAAGATGGTGCCATCCAAACGTACCAAGACCGACTGCCCGGTATTTTTGATTGGTGAGCTGTGCTTGTAATACCGGAATCGTGTTCAAATCGATTACGTTATCGAGCATCCTCACCTGGATAGGAACCAATCGTTCCAGAACGCCTTCTGTCACTGCCCTGCCCAAATGGATGGAGGACAAGTTGCAGACAACAAAGTCACCAGGTTGCTTATTCACGACTATTTTCCCGTCGACGGTCTGCTGTTCTTCTACTACAGTCGGGCTTTGGTTTTGCGTGATTTCCGTGCAAAGATTGCTCGAATAAATCATGCCGAGATGGCTGTTCGGATTATGCCGATTCACTTCATCCCGATAAAACATGAAAGGACCACCGGTTTCGAGCTGGCTTTTCAGAATCCGTTTCATCAGGTCAATTGCAGGGATTTCTTGTTTACTAAGATCTGGGTGTTGAACACATTCCCAATATTTTTCCCGGAAGCTTCCATCGCCCTTTGACTCGTCAAAATAATCTTCAAGCGAATACCCCATTACTGTCCGGACCTCATGAGGATCGAACAAGTACCAGTTCTCTCTAGCTTCTACCTGCTCCATGAAAAGATCCGGAAGACATACTCCTGTGAACAAATCGTGTGTCCGAAGCCGCTCATCCCCATTGTTCAGTTTCGCATCCAGAAAAGAAGATATATCTTTATGCCAAATATCCAGATAGACACAGATTGCTCCTTTGCGCTGGCCAAGCTGATCGACACTGACCGCTGTGTTGTTCAACTGTTTCATCCATGGCAAAACACCGGATGATGCTCCACTGAACCCTTTAATCGCACTGCCGCGGCTGCGGATTTTTCCCAAATAAACGCCGATTCCGCCGCCGTTCTTAGACAGGTTGGCGATATCGGTATTACTGTCGAAAATCCCCTGCAGACTGTCGTCTACTGTATCGATAAAGCAGCTGGATAACTGACCATAGCTTTTTCCTGCGTTGGAAAGCGTCGGTGTAGCCACCGTCATGTACAGGTTACTCAATGCCCAATATGCTTCTTTAATCAACTCTATCCGTTTTTCTGCAGGCTCATTTTTCATCAACGTCATACAAATGATCATGAATCGTTCCTGTGGCAGCTCATAAACCTTGCCTTGGTAATCCTTGGCAATATAACGGTCTGCCAATGTCCGGAGACCGATGTATGTGAACATGTTGTCTTTGTCTGGATCGATCGCCTGTTCCAGTTCCTGTATTTCCTGTTCACTATAAGTATCAAGTAAGAAGCGGTCATAGATGCCGATGTCCGTCAGATGACGGATGACTTGCCCAAACGGACCGTATTTCCTGCCTGGATCGTATCCCCTGTTCTCGGCTGCTTCCTGATACAGCTGCTGTAAGTATAAAGCTGCTGCTGCATAGGTCCAATCCGGTGCATTTTCGTCCAGGTTGGCCAG
Organism: Sediminibacillus dalangtanensis; assembly: GCF_017792025.1. Classification (NCBI taxonomy): domain Bacteria; kingdom Bacillati; phylum Bacillota; class Bacilli; order Caryophanales; family Bacillaceae; genus Sediminibacillus; species Sediminibacillus dalangtanensis. Next base: position 244,102 of record NZ_CP046956.1, on the reverse strand, counting down.
CGCCTCCAAAATCAACTGGTGGATCCATTCATCATCGGGGAGCCATGGTTTTTGCTCCAATACTTTGTCACCGTGTTCAACTAATGCTTGAATATCCAAATCCGGAAAACGACCGGTCAGAATCTTCGGTATTTCTCTCTTCCAATCACTTCGTTTAACTTCTGTTTCGATCATTATTTACTCCTCCTTTTGTCCAAGTGAACACAGGTTGAAGGGCAGAGCCCAGTCACCTTATAAGTGTTAAGGTACTATCATGTTGAGATTTTCTAATGAGGTTATGTATCTCTTTCTTCCGGTAAAGGCACTTTTATGCATATAAAAAATCCGCCCATGAGACATGGACGGATTGAAAACGACAGACAGTAAACATGGCAAAAACAGCCACTTTTCCCCTATCGTTTTCACTCCCCAGTCCCCGAAGAAATGAAACGCTACAAGAAAAGGCAGGTCTCCTGACTCGTGCTTCTGCCTACTAGAGACCTTCCCAAACCGGCGCCGTAAAGCAAAGCGGTTTAGTGGAACTTCTCGTTCGTCCACACTTACAGTTGCGGGGACAGTTCCGGTTTTTCACCGGATTCCCTTTTAAGACAATGCTGTCACCTATTCTTGCACGGAATCAACATATAGTATTCACTTTCAATAACTAAACAATATATTGTGTTAATTATGACTTTATCACAATCATTTTTTTGTTGCAATCCAAATAATTCCCTGATTGTTCTTTCACTAGGAGTAAACCCTGGCGTTACGCGGAAAATGCCGGATTAAAAAATTTTTTGTCGAAGTATCGTGATTTTATAGAAAGGATTTTTCGTTTTTTTATCGAACTAAGTTTAGACATAAAGAGACAGAAAGGAAGGATGAATGATGGCCTTAGCAAAAGATACAGTCATTGGCTTTATCGGTACAGGTGTGATGGGAAAAAGTATGGCTGCCAACCTGATGGAAGCCGGATTCCCTTTGAATGTATATACGCGAACCAAAACAAAAGCAGAGGAACTCTTGGAAGCTGGAGCTGTCTGGAAGGAAAGCGCAGCTGATCTTGCAGCAGAATCAGATGTGATTATTACTATCGTCGGTTACCCCTCTGATGTAGAAGAAGTATACTTCGGTGACAGCGGTATCCTGGCTCACGCCAAGGCCGGCAGCTTCGTCATCGATATGACCACTTCCAAGCCCAAGCTTGCTGAAAGAATTTATAAAGAAGCGGCGAAAAAAGAAATCGAATCTGTCGATGCACCAGTTTCGGGTGGGGACGTCGGGGCAAAAAACGGAACACTCGCCATCATGGCCGGCGGGTCTGAAGCTGCTTATCAGGAGCTAAAGCCGATTTTCGACGTACTTGGCAGCAATGTTGTCCATCAGGGTCCAGCCGGATCAGGCCAGCACACAAAAATGAGCAACCAAATCACCATTGCTTCCAATATGATCGGGGTTTGTGAAGCGATCACCTATGCAGAGAAGGCTGGCCTGGATCCAGAACGAGTATTAAGCAGCATCTCTACCGGGGCTGCAGGAAGCTGGTCGTTAAGCAACCTTGCTCCCAGGATGATTGCCGGTGATTACGATCCGGGATTTTATGTCAAACACTTTATTAAAGATATGAAGATTGCCTTGGAATCTGCAAAGGAAATGGAGCTTCTCACCCCAGGATTGGAGCTGTCCCTGTCGCTGTATCAAAGGTTGGCTGAGTCTGGAGGCGAAGATCACGGAACACATGCGTTGATCAAATTGTTCAGAGGTTAATGAAAAAGAGCCTGGGACAAAAGCATCGTGACCAAAATGAAAACCGAACGAATTTGATTGGCATTTAGCATTCGCTCGGTTTTTGCTTTTGTGGCCATGCTTTTGTCCGGGCCTCTTTTAATCGTTCTCCTGCTTCTTACGCTTTTCGATTTCCCTGTTCACGATGAAAGCCAGGTCATCATTTCCGTATAACTGCAATACATTCAATACGGTGGTATCCGGAATAGGTTCCGACTCCTCCTTCGGCACGGTCAATTCCAGTGTTTTTTCCAGCTCTTTATTGCTCCCCTGCTCTGGATAAGCTTCATGATAGAGCTCTTCCGGCTTGAGGCCGTTATTGACACACCATTGGGCAAAAACAAGAATCATCATGTTTTCGTCCTGGCGATACTGTTCGATAATTTTTTCTTCCATCTCTTTTTTATCCATATCCGTCACCTCACTCTTTTTGAAACAAAAACAGCCACATAAAGCTCACTGCCTGTTGCAATTCTTCCGGTAAAGCAGCCATCTCTTTTTCCGTTACATCCTTTTTGGAGACAGCTTTTCCACCGATCGTCTCCCAGCCGATCTCCTCTTCAACCAGCCTTTTTAACTCCCAAGGCATCATCGTGTTACAGATCACCTTTTCACCGTATAGCCTTGGAAAACTGTTGTTCCGCGGCCCTGCTGTCGGTCCCAATAGGCCGATACACACGCTTCCTTCCGGCTTCAAAACCCGGTCCAACTCCTTTAGGGCCTTCAGTGGATGCTCTGTCCATTCCAAAACGTTGATTCCCATGATGGCATCAAAACTTTCGTCCGCAAACGAGAGATGAATGATATCTTCCCTTCGGAAAGTGATGAATTCTCCGGCCAAGCGCTTTGCCTTCTCGATCATTTCTTCTGAAAGGTCCATACCTGTCACTTTATAGCCTGCCTGGCTCAGCTTATAAGAACCATAACCATCTCCGCAGCCAACGTCCAACACGGTAGCACCTGGATGCAAATAGTGATTCAGAAACGGGATAATCTCTTTTCTGCTGCCGGTATCCCACATACTTTTGCTGTTTTGATTCCAAAATGATGCCCTTTCATCCCACTGCTTCCCTGCCTCTTGATGCCAGTCAAACGTTTTGTCATCCACTTTGCTTTCCTCCTCCGTGTTTTAACAGTAAAGCTTACTAATCAAATGTAGTCAATTACTATTTTATCGTTTTTCCGCCCAGGACAAAAGGAGTATAGGCTAAAGCCGCCACGTCCTGTGGCAACGCCTGCATGACCCACATTGTTTGGGCCTCTGACAAGCTTAAGCAAAGCCTCGAAGTGGCGGCCTTTTGCCCTCGAGGGGGTAAGCGCTGGAGCTAGACATCTCTGAAATTTATACTTTCTTATCTGTCAAAAAAAGCGCATCAACAGATGCGCTTTTTTGTAATAGCAGATTATAAAGGTTGAACATTGGACGCCTGCGGACCGCGATCGCCTTCGACAATGTCGAATTCGACTTCCTGGCCTTCATCAAGCGTTTTAAAACCTTCAGTCTGGATAGCCGAGAAGTGTACGAATACATCGTCGCCATCTTCTCTTTCAATGAACCCAAACCCTTTATCGGCATTAAACCATTTGACTTTCCCTGTCATGAAAAAACCTCCTTCTTACAAAAAATGCGGGTAACGGATTAAAGCTATTCCCTTACATCTCTTTATTGTGAAAGAAATGGGAACGAAATATTCAACTCCCACTTTCTTTTCTTTATTTTCATTTCCACTTTTCCCTTCACCTAAACCAGGTGATAGCTATGATTACCTTTAAATACAAGTTGATTTTTCTCTTAAACCTCTGTTAAAATATATGCTTGCAAGAGACAATGTTATAATAGATCCCACCCTACATTTATATCTTGCAAATATGAATTGATAGGTGGTAATAAAATGGAAAACCAAGAAAAGTATCAAGTATTATTGTATTATAACTATGTTCCAATCGATGATCCGGAGACCTATGCAGCCGAGCATCTCAAGTATTGTAAAGAACTCGGCTTGAAAGGTCGCATTCTGGTTGCCGAAGAAGGTATCAACGGCACGGTCTCTGGAACAGTGGAACAAACCAATAAATATATGGACGACATGCACGCTGATCCTCGTTTTGCCGAAATGGTCTTCAAAGTAGATGAATCTGACGGCCATGCGTTCAAAAAAATGCATGTACGTCAGCGTCCCGAGCTTGTTACACTCCGTCTCGAGGATGACGTTGACCCGAATGAAACAACCGGCCAATATTTAAGTCCCCAAGAATTTTATGAAGCCATGCGGGATGAAAATACGGTTGTTTTAGATGCACGGAATGATTATGAGTATGACCTTGGCCACTTCCGCGGTGCCATCCGTCCTGATATTGAAACATTCCGGGAATTACCTGAATGGGTGAAAGAAAATAAAGACAAATTAGAAGGCAAAAAAGTCCTTACCTACTGTACCGGCGGTATCCGCTGCGAGAAATTTTCTGGATGGCTGGTAAAGGAAGGATTTGAAGATGTCGGCCAATTACATGGCGGAATCGTTAGCTATGGAAAAGATCCGGAAGTACAAGGCGAGCTGTGGGACGGACAGCTTTACGTGTTTGATGAACGGATTTCCGTACCGGTCAACCGTAAAGAACATGTAGTAGTAGGAAAAGACTTCTTTGATGGGAAGCCTTGTGAACGCTATGTAAACTGTGCAAACCCTGAATGTAACCGCCAATTCCTTTGCTCAGAAGAGAATGAGCATAAGTACATGCGCGGATGTACGCATGAATGCCGTGTATCACCACGCAACATGTATGTGGAAGAGCACAATTTATCTGAGGAAGAAATCCAAGCAAGACTGGAAAGAATCGAACGTGAAGATGGAGTAGCCCATCAATAAGTCTGGTTTCCTTTCAAAGTGCTAATCAAGCGTTATCTAAAGAGGAACACCACATGTGAAAGACGGCCGTACTGGTCGTCTTTTTTTAAGGGGGAATTCTTGTTACATACTGTATGTGGTGATGCCCCTGCCTTGATTTAGATAATTGCTTAAAACTACGGTAAAAGATCGGGATAGAGTACAACCCCATTTTGTCACCGAATTATCGGGGATTAGTGATAGACTTTTATGGTAGCAAGCGGTTGGCTCTTTAGAGCGAAAAAGCGTAGCAGAGGAAATAAGCGAGACTCCTGCGGAAATACGGGCGATCGAGACCCCACAGCGGGCTTTGCGAGGAGGCTTGGGCGTTCGTCCGCGGAAAGCGAGTTTTATTTCCTCTGCGGCCTAAGTGTAATCGCTATTTTTATGGAATAAGCCTTTCGATAAAGAGTTGGTCGAGCAAAAAACCACCCCGCAGCATTTGCAGAGAAACGGGAAATCCGAGAGCTATACCCTGCATAAGGTGCCAAAAAGCTGGATTCTATAGAGATTTGAGCATCCTTTATCAGATCTGTTACTCGATTATGCTATCCTTCAATAAAGGAGGCGTTTTGCATGAACATATACGATTTTTCTGCCACTTCGATTTCAGGCGAAGAATTACCGCTTCAAAAGTATAAAGGAAAGGCGATGTTGATCGTCAATACGGCCAGCAAATGTGGATTTACACCTCAGTATCAAGGCTTGCAACAGTTGTATGATAAATTCCAGGATGATGGTTTAGTCGTGCTGGGCTTTCCCAGCAATCAGTTTATGAATCAGGAGCCAGGTTCAGAGGAAACAATCCAAACCTTCTGCGAAGTAAATTATGGGGTAACCTTTCCATTGTTCAGCAAAATCGACGTCAAAGGAAAAAACGCCCATCCACTTTTTGCTTATTTAAGTAAGCAAGCTCCTGGCATCCTTTCCGGACAAATCAAGTGGAACTTCACTAAGTTTTTAGTCGATAAGGACGGACATGTCGTTAAACGATACGCCCCGTCGACCAAACCAGAGAGTATAGAAACGGACATCCAACAGCTTCTTTCTTCCTAAAAGGCTGCGGCCTCCCCCCGAAGGGAGAAGCCGCAGCCTTAAGTTATTGATCTTTTTCCTTTTCTTTATCGGTTTCGATATCTTTATAAGAAGTCGTTTTCTTTCTGTCCGCTTTTTCATCTTTTTCTACCTGATCAATCGGGAAATCCTCCTGCGGTTCAGCAAACGTATCACGTTTATCCTGTTTTTCTTTGGACTCCTTGAACTTGATTTCATCCTTTTGGTCCGGGAGCATGCTGCCCCTCTCACGTTCCGACTTGTCCATGCTACCACCCTCCACTATGAAGTGTTTCTTTACTGTTCCCTTCAGGGGCAGGAGGACAAACCTGTTTCTGCGTCTTCCTTTTATGCTTTTTTTGATTAGCCATAGACCCCAGCAACTAGCGGAGACTTCCTTTGCCTCCGTACCGTGATTTTCGGGTATCCTCCGCTTTTTTATTAATATGCTTTAGCCCAGTAGACCAGCTCTTTTGCTGGTTTTTGGCAGCAGACACAGGTGTCCGCGACTTTTTCCTGTTCAAACGGGATACAGCGGGAAGTTGCGGTGGTTTCATCTTTTATTTGATCCTCGCATTGCTGATCTCCGCACCACATTGCTTTAATAAACCCGGGATTTTGCTCCAAATTCTGTTTGAACTCCTCCATGTTTGTCGCAACACTGGTTTTCTCTTCGCGATGCTTCTTGGCCTTTTCAAACAAGTTCCGCTGGATATCCTCCAACAATTCCGGGATGGCCTTTTCCAGTTCACCGATCGGTGTAAACAATTTCTCACCGGTATCTCTGCGGACCAATACAGCTTGCCCTTTTTCGATATCCTTCGGTCCGATTTCCAACCGGATCGGAACACCTTTCATCTCATACTCATTGAATTTCCAACCAGGCATCTTATCACTGGCATCGATGTCGACCCGGGCGATGTTGCCAAGCTGTTCTTTCAACTGATACGCCTTGTCGAGCACCCCTTCTTTATGTTGGGCGACTGGTACAATCATCACTTGCTTAGCGGCGATTTTCGGCGGGACTACCAGGCCGCGGTTATCCCCGTGAACCATGATCATGGCTCCGATCGATCTAGTCGTGAACCCCCAGGATGTTTGATGAACAGGCTGCAATTCACCCGCTTCATCGGTAAAGCGGATATCGAACGCTTCTGCAAAACCGGTCCCCAAATGGTGGGATGTTCCCGCCTGCAGTGCTTTCCCATCATGCATCAAGCTTTCAATCGTCAACGTATAAGCTGCCCCAGCAAACTTTTCTTTCTCTGTTTTCTTTCCTTTTAGAACAGGAATCGCCATGTAATCCTCGAAAACACTCGCATACACATCGAGCATTTGCCGTGTTTCCTTCGCCGCATCTTCTTCAGACGCATGACAAGTATGTCCTTCCTGCCACAGGAATTCAAGGGAGCGAAGAAACGGCCTGGTCGTTTTTTCCCAGCGCACAACGTTACTCCATTGATTGTACAGCTTTGGTAAATCGCGGTAGGAGTGAATGATTTTTGCATAATGCTCAGCAAAAAGCACCTCGGAGGTCGGACGGACAACCAGTCGCTCTTGTAGCTCTTCATCACCGCCGTGTGTTACCCAGGCAACCTCCGGAGCAAATCCCTCGATATGGTCTTTTTCTTTTTGCAGCATACTTTCCGGGATGAACAGTGGAAAATACATATTTTCATGCCCGGTTTCTTTTATTTTTGCATCGAGAATGTCCCGGATGTTTTCCCAAATTGCGTATCCTTCAGGTCTGATGATCATCGATCCTCGTACAGGACCGTAATCGACCAAGTCAGCCTGCTTTACGACGTCCGTGTACCATTGGGCAAAATCGTCTTCCATTGCGGTGACTTTTTCTACAAATTGCTTGTTCTTTTTGGCCATTTTCAACCACCTTTTCTTTTCCTATTTTCCGTTAGTACGTTGATAAACAAAAAACCCCGATCCCTAAAAAGGGACCGAGGTCTGGTGGTACCACCCTTGTTCACAGTTACCTGTGCACTCTTTCTTTGATAACGGATGTCTCCGCTTGTATCTTATCGATACTGAGCTCCAAGGCAGGTTCCTGGATAGCTGTACGGAAATTCTCACCAACCATTTCCTCTCTGCGGCACCGCTACTTCCAGTACTAATCCTTGTCATTGCTTTTCGTAAATTCAAATGTATAAATACTATATGAATTAACCGGCTCCTTGTCAAGTTGTCCAGGCTACGCGGTAAAGGTCAGGCCCCTTGTGGCATATTCAGGACCACGACACCAATTACAATAGCCGTCACTCCAACCAGCGTTTGAATAGAAAATTGCTCTTTCCAAAATACAATGCCAATCATCACGGTCATCACGGTGCCGATGCCGGCCCACAAAGCATAAGTAAGCCCCATTGGCAGTTCTTTCAACGCCAATGCCAGAAAATAAAAGGATGCACCATAACTCATGATCGCCATTACACCCGGAATCAGCTTTGTAAACCCTGCAGACATCTTCAACATCGAGCTTCCGACGATCTCACTGATAATGGCTCCTGCCAATAGTAAATATGCCATCTTGAATACCTCCCTGCTTCCGTTTTCTGATTTTCTTTCCCGGATTCCCGGTTAAAAAACCAATAAACTATAAACGTTTTTATCGTTTATTTATACAAAAATCAAAGAATAAAAGCGTCTTATCTTTTATTCTCTGGTACCAATCCATATAACAGGATATCGACAATTTGGGACAAAGCTTCTGCTACGGTTATGTTGTTTTTATTGAAAAAGTGCTGGTCTAACGTCGTATTGATTGCCTCGATCAGCACCTTCATGATAACAGGAATCGAGTAGTTGGAAACAATTTCACCCGTTTCGATGCCCTGCTCGATCAATTTCTGCAAATCATCCCAGTCTTCTTCCAGTGCATCTTCCATCTTCACCCATTGATCGGGATAATACCGTTTCATTTCATCCAGTATCGGGCGATCATAGATTTGGTGATATTCCGGCAGCACTTGCATCAATTGCTTGATTTTGTCGATGAATGAAATAGAATCATCAGCCATCAATTGATTCGTCTTCTGATCTGTCTCTTCTAAAATATTATCTACGATGGTTTCAATTATTTCTTCCTTCGAGGAAAAATGCTCATAAATCGTTTTTTTACTAATCCCTAGTTGGTTGGTAATATCATCTACCGTGAAACGCATCCCGCTTTGCTGTATTTCCTCGACAACCTGCTTGATAATTCTTTCTTTCACGCTATGACCCCTTCTAGATTATCTCCATGAATAAAATAAATCATGGAAACTTATTCAGTTTTTCTAGTTTCCATTTTATCTAGGTTTCTTCCAGTTGTCAAACTTTTCGTTTTTGCTGAAACACTGCTACCCTACTTGGCCGCCGTATCTTTCAGCGAGCTCATCGGCAAGCTCGGCAATTAGCTCGATATTCCATTCCGCCTTACGGTTATCCGCTATTTCCAGCCAAAGCCTTCCGTGTTTTGGCCAATAGGTGACCTCGAGTACCCCTTTTTGTCTTTCTTTTTTTGCGTGCCAATGGTAACAGCCTTTTTTTGTACTTAAGGTGGTTCTTTGGGTGATGGTCAAAGCAAAGCGCTCGATCAGTTCTTCGATTTCATCGCAAATGAACTGTTCATCCATAGGCTTTACATTGCCTAAATTACTTTCAAAGATTTCATACGTAATCACCGAATCCCTCCTATGGTTATCTTACCACTAGACAATCATCTTTGGGATATTGAAAAATATACGGCATTATTCCATCTGATTACTACGTTTCCTTGTGCTAGAGAATAACGTTGCTAAAAATTTTCCATCGAGCAGTAAAAAACCGCAAAACCCTCAAGGCAGGGCTGCCCGGTTTTCTTTGCATTTAGTGCTTCAAGCCAGGTTTTTCAACAAGTTGGCCATTTCTATTGCTGAAACAGCTGCTTCTGCTCCTTTGTTGCCGGCTTTTGTCCCGGCCCTTTCGATCGCTTGTTCAATCGTATCTGTCGTCAGCACCCCAAAAATAACCGGCAGATCCTCCTGTATGGAAACATTTGCTACTCCTTTTGAAACTTCACTGCTTACATAATCAAAATGTGGAGTCGATCCCCTGATAACCGTCCCTAGGGCAATCACCGCATCATACTTTTTGGAAGCAGCCATTTTTTTCGTAACCAACGGTATTTCGAACGCGCCAGGAACCCAGGCAACCGATACATCGTCTTCCGACACTCCGTGTCTCCTCAATGCATCCTGGGCACCGCTTAATAATTTGTTGGTGATGAACTCATTGAACCTTCCAACCACGATTCCGATCTTTAAATCTGTACCTACCAGGTTTCCTTCATAAACATTTGTCATTTTATTATCCTCCTTGAAATCAGTTGCTGCTGGGAAAATCAAATAAATGGTCAAGCTTTGCTTTTTTCGTTTGCAAGTATCTTTCATTGTTTTTGTTTGCCGGTATTTGGATTGCTTTTCTTTCCGTCACTTCCAACCCATAATCGCTCAACCCGGAAATTTTCCGCGGGTTATTGGTCAATAGCTGCAGCTTCCGGACGCCAAGGTCCTTTAACATTTGGGCACTAACTGCATAGTCTCGTAAGTCTGCTGGAAAACCCAGCTGGTGGTTTGCTTCGACAGTGTCAAAACCTTGCTCCTGCAGCTTGTAAGCCTTCAGTTTATTCAGCAAGCCAATTCCTCTACCTTCCTGACGCATGTATATCAGCACGCCAGTTCCAGCTGCCTCGATCTCTTGCAGAGCCTGCTCGAGCTGTGGTCCGCAATCACAGCGATGGGAACCAAAAACATCTCCCGTCAAACATTCTGAGTGAATCCGCACGAGGACAGGTTTCTCTGGACTTATCTCACCCTTGAAAAGGGCGAGGTGCTCCTTGCCTGTGAATTTTTCCGTGTAAGCAGTGAGATTAAATTCCCCATAGGCTGTCGGCAGCTTGATCGTTATTTCTTTATTGATCAAGATATCATTCACTTTACGGTAGGCAACTAAGTCTTGAATGGTGATCAGCGATAAGTCAAACCGTTCTGCCATTTTCTCCAACTCCGGCAGCCTCGCCATGGTGCCATCCCCGTTCATGATTTCACAGATCACGCCTGCGGGCTTAGAACCTGCAAGTTTCGCCAGGTCGACTGCAGCCTCCGTATGACCCGTACGCTCGAGAACACCGGCCTGTTTGGCGACCAACGGGAACACGTGACCCGGCCGTTTAAAAGCAGCCGCTTCTGTCTTCTCCTCAATCAATTTTTGGATGGTCAGTGCCCGGTCGTAAGCACTGATTCCTGTGTCGGTTTCCTCGTGGTCGATACTGATGGTAAACGCCGTTCCATAGGTGTCGCTGTTTTCTTCCACCATAGCCGGCAGACGCAATTTATCGGCCAGCTCTTTGTCCATCGGGGCACAGATGAGCCCCCTGCCTTCCTTGGCCATGAAGTTGATCGATTCAGGAGTGGCATGCTCTGCAAGCATAACCAAATCCCCTTCGTTTTCCCGGTTTTCATCGTCAACGACAATGACCATTTTTCCTGCCCGCAAGTCTTGTAATGCCTCGTCTATCGTTTGGAACATAACTAGTCCTCCTAATCTAAAAAGCCAAATTGCTGTAGTTTTTCCGCGGTTACTTTCCCGGCCGTTCCTTCTGCAGAAGATTGATATTTTGCCGCCAGGAGACGATCGATGTATTTTGCCAGCACGTCATATTCCAGGTTGACGGTTTCTCCTGTCTGCTTTTCAGCGAGAATGGTTGCCCGCTGCGTTTCGGGAATCAACGAGATCGTAAAAGCCGATGGATGGACGGCAAACACGGTCAAGGAAGTGCCGTCCACTGCGACTGACCCCTTTTCCGAAAGATATGGTATCCCCTCTGAGGAGACTTCGATGGTTATATAAACTGCATTTGCTTCTTTCCATTTATGGGTGATGATACCTACCGCGTCTACATGCCCGGAGACAAAATGCCCCCCGAATCGATCCTGAGCACGCATGGCCCGTTCCAAATTAACGTAAGTTCCAGGAGCGACATCGGACAGCGAGGAGGTACGGAATGTTTCGGGAATGATGTCCACCGTAAAGTCAGTCTCTTGAAAAGACGTGACGGTCAGACAGACACCATTCACCGAAATACTGTCGCCTATTCTCACATCGCTTGTCACCGTTTCAGCCGCTATGTTCATCGTCAACGACTCCTGCTTGCGATGAATGGATGTTACTTTTCCCTTTTCTTCGACAATACCAGTAAACAATCACTCCGCCTCCTTTTTTGGTATGGCAATGACTTTGAGGTCGCCGCCGATTTTTTCGACCGATTTAATGTCCAGCTGTTTTGCTTGTCCCATCCGTTCCGGCGAGACACCACCCACCACTGAAATGGCATCACTGCCACCAAGAAGGAGCGGAGCAATATACCAATGACACTCATCAAACAATCCTGTTTCGATAAAAGAGCCATGAACGGCACTTCCGCCTTCTACATAGACAGACTGAACACCCTCATCTCCCAGCAGTTTCAACACGGAGTCCAGTTCTACTTTCTTTGTGCCGAGCTGGAATACTTTCACATGCGGTTTTATCAGCTTGGATTGCTCCGTGTCGGCTGAGGAGCCACAAATCAACCACGTTGGCGCTTCGGGACTAGTCAGCAGGTGGCTGCCAGCAGGAATGCGCAAATCGCTGTCCAGCACAATACGGATCGGCTGTTTGCCGCCTTCCGGAAGCCTGACAGTCAGGCGCGGGTCATCTGCCATTACTGTTCCAATACCGACCAGAACAGCGTCATGAAGGTCACGCTGCCGATGAACATCCTCTCTTGCCGCTGCCGACGTGACCCAGCGGCTGTCACCAGTACTGGCTGCCGTTTTGCCGTCCAAAGTCATGGCCGCTTTCAATGTAACGAAAGGTGACTTTTCTCTGATTTGTTTAAAAAACCGGCGATTGAGCTCCACCGCCTTTTCCTGTCTCAAGCCCACTTCGACCTCGATTCCTGCCTGACGCAACCTTTCCACACCACGGCCCGCCACTTCGGGATTGGGATCCAAACACGCAATGTAGACTTTCGCTAATTGATGTTCCACAATTAAATCGGCACATGGCGGAGTTTTGCCATGATGGGAGCACGGTTCCAAGGTGACATACATCACTGCATCTGCCGCCGCTTCTCCCGCTTGTCTCAACGCATGCACTTCTGCATGTGCACTCCCTGCCTGCAAGTGGCTGCCCATGCCGATCACGTTGCCGTCTTTCACGACGACCGCACCGACAGAAGGGTTCGGACTCGTTTGTCCAATGGTCACTTCTGCCAATGCCAACGCTGTATCCATATAGGTTTCTTTTGATGCCAAATCCTTCATCCTCTCATTCCCTGGAGCAAAGAGTTTCCATTTCTCATTTTGAACGTAAAAAAGCCCCGGTAGATGCCGGGGCTTTTAAAAATCGGTAAAGTTAAGCAGGGACGATCTTCTTCGGGAATACGGCAAAGAATGCAGAAGGCATGCTTATGCCCGCGGCTTTTTCCGTATCCTGAATAAAACGTCACTACTGTGCTGTTTCGCTTCCTTTTCCCATCCAGACTTTAACTGTCGGCTTTGGAATTTCACCAAATCCACCGCTGCGTACGCAAACGGGTCACGGACTGAGGACATGAACTTGTCCATCACCGCCGGTCGGGATTTACACCCTGCCCCAAAGGAATTTCGTATTTAATTAAAGACATCATAGCATTATTTTGTGAAAAATGCATCTAACTAGCCTTGTGAAAATTTCTCCAAATTACCTTGTGTGTAACCTATGAACATGTTAGTATACGGTTAAATAAATTTTACCGTGTAATTTTAACAAAGGGGTGACTTGGGATGAAACAATTAATGGTGTTAGAGACTTATGAACAGTTAAAATCTTTGAGCGATCCTTTCCGGAGTCAGCTAGTGATGCGGCTGATGGAACAGCCATACACCGGGCAGCAATTAGCCGCCCAATTCAACCTCTCCAGGGCAAAGATTCATTATCACCTGCAGGAGTTAGCCAAAAATGGACTAGTCGAGATTGTGAAAACAGAAGAAAAAAACGGAATCGTTCAAAAATTTTACCAATCCACCGCAAGAGGGTTTACGCCTTCGGAAGAACTGCTTCCGTATAAAGAAGAATTAAGTGAATCAATCCGGCAAATGTACACCCGCATGCTGGAAAGGACGAAAATGAGGGTAATCACCGCTCCAGAGAATGCCTTTAAGCAAGAGACTGCTATAACCCAACCTGCGGAATGGTCACATCTTGGCTCGACATGGGAAATCTCGGCAACGGAGGAAGATTTCAAGCAATGGATCAAAAAGTTTTTTGATCTAATAGATGAATTAAGGGCCCTAAGCGCCGAGACGGAAAACCATCCGGACCAAAAGCTATACAGCATTACAGCCTTTGGATTTGAAATCGACGAGTCGTTATTTCAAAAACGAGAAATAAAAAATCAATCAAAAAAAGAATCCGAATAGGTTCTTTTTTTAAGGTGACGGTCATTTTTTTTTGACCGTGTGATTTTTTTAAAACTAGGAGGCGGAAAATGAACTTACTATGGACCAATCGAAACTTTCTATTGTTGTTTATTGGCAGAATTGTCACCAATATCGGGGACAGCATTTACTATGTAGCTGCCATGTGGCTTGTTTACGATTTAGGCGGCAGTGCATTTTACTCTGGTTTGGCGGGATTTTTAACGTTACTTCCGACGGCGTTACAGTTTTTCACGGGACCGTTTGTCGATAAATGGCCGATTAAAAAAGTACTTGTGTTTACCCAGCTGCTGCAATGCCTCCTGATTTTAATCATTCCGATGGCTCACTGGCTCGGTTTTTTGACCGTTCATCTCATCCTGATCATCATGCCATTGGTCGCTTTTATTGAACAGTTTGCCTATCCTTCCCAAACAAAAGCGCTTGTCCATATTCTTTCCAGACAACAGCTTGTAAAGGGAAATTCCTTGTTCGCTTTTGCCTATCAGGGGATTGACTTGCTATTCAATGCCGTTTCCGGAATCCTCGTTGCTATCGTAGGGGCTGTCTCTCTCTATCTTGCAGATTCCATGACATTTGCTTTGGCAGCTCTCTTGTTCACTATGTGTAAACTTCCATGGGCCGAAGAAAAGAAGAAAGAAAAAGCATCAATAAAACAGACATTCCTGGACTATAAGACGGAATTGAAGCAGGGATTTTCACTTGTTTTCCGTTCATTGCTGGCGAGTTTTTTAATTGGATCGGTCGTCTGCAACTTTGCAATAGGCGCGGGATTAGCCGTCCTTCCCAGTTTGGGGGCGGAGCTTGGGGGAGCGGAAATATACGGTTTTTACTTGGCGGCTATGTCTACCGGTTCCCTGCTTGGAGCATTGACCAGTACTTTTTTCGGCCGGTTTCCTGTGGGGAAGCTTTCCATTCTGACGTTTTTTTTCGGGTCTTGTTGCTGGGTCGCCAGTACATTTCTATCACCTGTCCTTTTGGGAGCGGTACTATTCGGGTTGGCTTGGGTACCGGTTGGTGCGACCAATGTTTTGTTTGCTGCCGTAATGCAATCCGTTGTCCCGCTCCATTTATTAGGACGTGTCAATACCGTTTCCCGCAGTATGAGTGCTTCAGCTATGCCGATTGGGTCGCTGGCTGGCGGATACCTTGCTTCTGCATTCTCCCCTTCCCTGATTTTCAGCTGTGCCGGAGTGGGCTTGCTGATTGTGACAATCGTCTGGCTCTGTCATTCCGGACTTCGCCAGCTGCCAAAATCGGATGAGATGACTGCAGAAACCTTCGATTTGCCCACTGATATGAAAGAAAACCGAGCGGGTTCGAATCTTTAGGATTTCGAATCATCGTTCGGTTTTTGCTTTGGTCTCTAAATTGCCCCAGTCACTTTTTCAATTTTGCTTTACTGCTTTAACCGTTTCCGCATCGGCATCTTCTCCGATGATTTTCACTTCTCTTTCCAAGAACACACCGAACTTATCCTTGACTGTCTTTTGTACCAGCTCAATAACAGAGATATATTCGGTTGCTGTCGCATTGTTTTTGTTGACAATGAAACCAGCATGCTTCGTGGAGACTTCAGCGCCCCCGATTCCTTTCCCCTGTAACTCGCTGTCTTGGATCAACTTGCCGGCAAAATAACCCGGCGGGCGCTTAAAAACACTGCCGCATGATGGATATTCGAGAGGCTGCTTGGACTCCCGTTTATACGTCAGGTCATCCATAACTGCTTTGATGCTCTGATATTTTCCTGGCTGGAGTTTAAATTTCGCTTCTAAAACGATGTATCCATTGTCGGGGATATTGCTGGTCCGGTATTCCAGATCGAGGTCTTTGGCAGGAAGGGTCAATAGTGTCCCATCCCGATCGACGACCACCGCCTCTTCTAACACATCTTTGATTTCCCCGCCGTAAGCCCCTGCATTCATAAACAGGGCGCCTCCCACTGTACCTGGGATTCCGCAGGCAAATTCCAAGCCGGTCAGTCTCTCCTTTAATGCCCGGCGTGAAACATCGATAATAGCTGCACCGCTTTGGGCAAATATCGTACCGGACTCGACCCGAATATCCTGAAATTGCTTTTGACTCATGACAATGCCGCGAATTCCACCGTCCTTCACAATCATATTGGAGCCGTTGCCAAGAAGCGTGAACGGGATGTTTTCCCGCCTGGCAAGCTTCACCAGCTCCTGAACTTCAGAAAATGTTTCCGGCGTGACAAGAATATCCGCCTTTCCGCCAAGACGGGTGTACGTATGGTTTTTCAGCAGCTCATCCAGCATAATATTTTCTTCAGCTGTTATATGTGATATTTCCTGATAAACATGTTCGATATTTATCAAATTAAATCATTCCTTTGGATTGTCCTCTTCGTTGATGGTTAAAAGCGACACAGAAATCTCTTTTCCCATAACCTTGATTATAACAGGTGGACGTAACAGCGCCAACTCCGATTTTCCCAATCTTTATCTGTTTCATTAAAAGGTTATGTCTACTCAGAAGAATTCGTGCCTATTCATCCGATCCCCCTATCACCTACCCGTTGGCCGACCAGCCAAACATCCTAAAAATGCAAAGAGGCCGGGACAGAAGCACGGACACCAAAACAAAAACCGAACGAATTGTGGAATCGTTCGATTTTTATTTTGGTCACGATGCTTTTGACCCAGGCTCTTTCTATGTTATGCTTCAATGCCTTTCAAAATAAAATCAATGAGATGCTCCACTTCCCGCGCCTCATCCCACTCAGCATCAGGATTCAAAAGAAAACGGGTGACGATGAATCCTAGTATGGGGGAGACTATAAAACGGACCATAGTATTAATCGGCATTTCTTTAAGCAGTCCCGCTTCCTGAAATCTCGTAACTGTCTGCTTGATTCTCGGATACACCTGTTCAAGGAACGATTCCTCGATGATCATCTTGATTTCCGGGTGAAAGGCAAACTCCTGGAGTACTATCCGCAAAATCGCGACATTCTGTCTAGCAAAGTCCAACCGATTGTAAATGAATATTCTTAACAGCTCGTCAAAACCATGAAATTCCCGATTAAAAATATTTTCGACCATATTGCTGGCAAACACAGGAACAGCAAGCTTGAGCACTCCTGGCTTCACAATAGCCAATAACAGATCCTTTTTTGCCGGGTAATGGCGAAAAATGGTCCCTTCCGCTACCCCGGCACGCTTTGCGATTTCGCTTGTGGCTGTTGCTGCATACCCTTTCTCGGCAAATATTTCAATTGCAGCTGCAAGTATGTTTGCTTGCTTTTCGGTTAACCTTATCTCTTGTTCATCCACTTTCAATAATTCTCTTAAATAGGACTCTTGCATATGTTGACCCTCACCTTATCGTTATTTTCGGTATGCTTTAAGTGTACCAAGATTCAAAAGATAAAATAACAGAGAAAATCCAAGGACAACATAGAGATCGACCTGTATTTCCGCCAGTCCGTTCCCTTTAATCATGATTTCCTTGAGGGCATCAGCTCCATAGGAAATCGGCATAACGTATTCTAAATACGCCACCCAGTCAGCAGCGTTATCCAGACTGAACATCCCTGAAAAAAACGCCTGTGGAACGATGACGATTGGGATAAACTGCATTAGTTGAAATTCATTTCTGGCAAAAGAGGATAGCAGGATGCCGAGTGTGAGTGCACTCAATGAAAGTAGCATGGTAACCAGAATGACAAGCCATAAGGATCCGTTAAGCGGAATTCCCAAAACGTAAACAGCATACAACGCGACGATAAACGACTGAAGCACTGCGAACAACCCAAAACCGCTGATATAACCGAGAATGATTTCCCAACCGTTCAGCGGCATGGCGAACAGCCGCTCCATCGTGCCCTGTGACCTTTCCCGCAAAAAGGAAATACCACCTACTAAAAACACGAAGAAAAACGCAAAGAACCCAATCAAAACCGGCCCCGTATAATCAAATGTTGTCTCTGCATTCTCTTCATATAAATATTCCATGGATATATCCGGAGCCTGCCTGTCTGACCGGGATGCCAATGCCTCCTGCAATCCCATTTTCACAGCCTCGCTTTGATTAGGTTCGCTATTGTCCACCGTGACATGGATACGTTGTCCATCTGCTTCGAGGATGGCGTCGATTTCCGAATCGGCAAGCGCCTGGCCGGGATCCTCCACGTCGACGATTTCGAGCATGCTATCCTGCACTGCTGCTTCAAGCGGAGCAGGAGCCCCCTCGACTGCTAGCTTTGGTTGAGAAGCCTCCTGGTCCAACACCAGCCAGGTCAACGTCAAAATCAATAACGGGGCAACAATCATCAAGGCAAGGGACCGCTTATCGTGAATAAATTGACGCAGAATCCGAACTACAATCGCCTTTATTTTCATGCCTTTCCCCTCCCATAAATTAGAAATGCCTGCTCAATCGAATCCGTACCGGTTTCCTGCTTTAACGCATCAGGAGAACCATGGGCAATGATATTCCCATCCCTTAACAGCCCTAACGTGTCACATCGTTCCGCTTCATCCATCACATGGGTGGTTACGATGATTGTTGTCCCCCGTCTTTTCAAATCAGCAAACCTGCCCCAAATTTTATTGCGCAATAAAGGATCGATCCCAACCGTCGGTTCATCCAGAATTAACAATTCCGGCTGATGAATCAACGCAGCTGCTAATGATAACCGCCGCTTCATACCGCCAGAAAAACCATGGACGATTTTATGCTTGCTGTCTTGCAATTCAACATCCTCCAACACTTGGTCGATACGTACGGCCGCTTGTTTTTTCTGCACTCCGTAAATGGCTGCAAAAAAAGCGAGGTTTTCCTTTGCAGTCAGCTCATGATAGAGGGCATCCGCCTGTGCCATATAACCAATGGATCCCATCGTTTGCAGTGACGGCATCCTGGTATCCAATACAACCACTGCTCCTGCAGTTGGTGTTAGCGTGCCAACGATCGTTTTTACAAGCGTCGTTTTTCCTGACCCGGATGGACCGAGCAAACCAAATATTCCTCCCGAGCCGATTGACAGGTTAATATCCTGCAAAACCTGCTGCCTATCGAATGAATGCGATACATGCCGCAATTTCACTATCTCCATATCAGGCCCTCCTCTTGTGAGTGATTACTCACTTTTATCATACTCATATTCTTAGAGTTTGACAACAATTTTTTCCAATCATCCTTGATGGCACCCTATTAATTTTAAACGTACAAGGATTTTGATATAATAGTGTCACTATTAAAATGTTAAGCAGCAACGCTTGAAATAGAAACAGTCAGTTTATCTTATAATTCCTATTTTAAGGAAAGGAACGTGAAGAATCTTGGATTGGTATTACGAAGAAGGGATGAGCGTTAAGGATTTTCTCATCCAAAACAAACAGCCATTTGAAGAAAAATTACTAAATGAAGCAGTAAATGTCCGGGATAAAATCGAAGAAATTCGTGTTATTGGCAATATCAATTTATTGGAGAACGCGCTTAAGATTGTCCTCTATGTTGTGGACGGTCAAAAAGATGAAGTGGTGGCTTTTGCAAGAAAAGAAGGAATTGCATGGGCCAATTATTCCCTGACACTTGCATTTAAACTGGAGTGGGTACAGGCGATCCGCAGAACCTTATGGGTTGCTTTACACGACTATGAGTTGCTGTCCGGAATGGATGTAGACAGAGAGCGATTCTACGAAACGGAAAGCAACATCAATGCTTTAATCGACGAATTTCTTAACGGATTTTTTATCAGTTATTCCAAATATAAAGATGAATTGATCGAAGCACAGCAGGAGATGGTTGAAAATCTCTCCGTCCCGATTATACCTGTTACACCAAATGTGTGTATTCTCCCCTTGATTGGCGAAATTGACGCTTCCCGTGTCAACACCATCGAGGAAAAGGTGTTAATGGAAATTGGCAGGCTGCGCATTCGCACCTTGATTATGGATTTGTCAGGTATTTTGGAAATGGAGTCCAATATCGCCACAAACTTTTTAAAACTGTTAGACGGGATTGGCATGATGGGCTGTACCCCAGTTATCACAGGGTTACGTCCGGAAACGGTTCGAAATTTGATGGCACAGGACCTGATTTTCGATAACAAAGCGGAAATAAAAGGAACCTTGCAGCAAGCCCTCGATGAGTATTTAGTCAATCAACGAGTGGAACAAAACTATAGTGCAGGCACCTTAAACTTAAACAAAAACATATAGATATTGTTAAAGGGGTTGTCCGATTGGTTTTGGACAACCCCTTTTTTGGCTCTATTCAAATGTTGTTGTTTATTAATCGGCATGCTTGATAGAAGCTGCACATGAGATAAAGTGCTAATCCTGCGTTACGGAAAAACACTCGATTTCCGGGGAGAATGCTTCCACATCTCCACATCGGTACGACTGATGTGCCAATACGTTTCCATGTTCCTCATCCCATCAGGGCGGTCATTAAAGCTTTCTGGGCATGGAGTCTGTTCTCTGCCTGTTGGAAGACGACCGAACTTTCCCCATCAATCACGTCTGCCGCTACTTCTTCCCCACGGTGGGCGGGCAGGCAGTGCATAAAAACAGCATCCGGTTGAGCCAGTTCAAGTAACTTCTTGTTCACCTGAAAACCGATAAATGCCTGCTCACGCACCGATTGTTCGCTTTCCTGCCCCATACTGGCCCATACATCGGTGTAAACGACGTCTGCTTGATCGAGAGCAGCGTGAACATCAGTAGTCACCTCTACTTTCCTTCCATTCAGTGCCGCAAGCGACTGGGCTTGCTGGGTGATAGCTTTTTCGGGTTGATATCCTCCAGGAGCAGCTATACAAACATCCAGACCCATGATGGCCCCACCAAGCATCAAGGAATGGGCCATGTTATTGCCGTCACCGATATAAGCAAGTTTGACTCCGGACAATCCGCCCTTTACCTCTTCAATCGTTTGCAGGTCTGCGAGAACCTGACATGGATGATAACTGTCCGTCAAACCGTTGATAACTGGAATTGTGGCACTTTCAGCCAGCTCCTTTACCACTTGCTGGGAGAAAGTCCGAATCATAATGCCGTCCAAATAACCGGAAAGCACTTTGGCTGTATCCGAAATTGGTTCCCCTCTGCCAATTTGGATATCATCAGAACTTAGAAACAATCCTGTGCCACCCAATTGATAAATCCCAGCTTCAAAAGAAACGCGTGTACGGGTCGACGATTTTTCAAAAATCATTCCCAGGGTTTTACCCTGCAAAGGCTGCTCTACTATTCCCCGCAGACGTTGTTTTTTCAGATAAGCAGCCAGTTCCAGTAAATAGGCGATTTCCGGTTTGCTGAGATCGGCAAGCGTCAAAAAATCCTTTCCTGCCAGTTGCTGCTCCATACTGACTTCTTTCGTCAATCCCATCTTCACACACGCTCCTTTGCTTTGTTTAACCCTTCGCTCATCAACAAATATTGATTCATTGCATAGGGTTGTTCTTTTATTTGAGTGGAGGCTTTCAAGTAAGCCGTCAACGTTTCCACAGAAGTAATGCATAAAGTATCGGTTTTTAAGGCATCTTCTCTAAGTTGCATGTGATCATCCGTTCCAGAACCATGCAGTAGATCACCTACCAATGCAAAAGCATTGTCCAGACATCTCTGTCCGGCCTCGGCAAGGGATAAAACCTGACTAACAGCAATATCCCAGCTCTCAAGGGCATCAGCAGTAGCTTGGTCAGCCCAGATTTCCACCGGCAGTTTCTCCAGCAGGGCAACTAACTCTGCAGGTAGTTTGCCGAAATCCTTTCCAAAGGACAAATATATTGGCTGATTGCCATCCAGTTCCAGCAGGTTGTTTTCTTTCCATCCGAATGCCTTGGCCATTGCTGATTCCACCGTCATTCCCAAACCTATCGCTTCCCCGGTGGACTTCATCTCCGGACCGAGAAACGGATCGACGCCTGGCAGCTTGTTGGTCGAGAAAACCGGAACCTTTACAGCATAGTAGCCGACGGGCTCATGAAGACCGGTATTCCATTCCGTCTCTGCTAGGGATTCTCCCATTTGCACCCGAGTAGCCAAATCGACAAGCGGGACACCGGTAACCTTGCTGGCAATCGGTACTGTCCGGGAAGCCCGGGGATTAACCTCCAGTACATAAAGGTCCTGTCTGTCTTCGCTGATGACAAATTGAATGTTGATGATTCCCTTTAAATCCAGTTCTGTCGAAATCTTTTTTGTGTATTGCGCAATTGTATTGCGCTGTTGGTCCGTCAGGCCTGGTGCCGGAAATACGGCCGTACTGTCCCCGGAATGGACACCGGCTTTTTCGATGTGTTCAAAAATCCCAGGAATCAGGACGTCTTCTCCGTCACATACCGCATCCACTTCCACCTCATAACCGGAGATGAAACGGTCGATCAACAGCGGGAATATCCGCGAATCGGATGCTTCCTGTTTCAAGCTGTTCATGTAGCTGATCAACTGCTCATGGTTCTGGATGACGACCATGCCGCGGCCACCGATCACATAAGAAGGACGAAGCAAAACCGGATAACCGATTCGTTCTGCTATTTCCTCTGCATCCTTCGTATCCATCACTGTTTCACCCGGAATATGCGGAATCGCCAGCCGTTTTAATAAACGGTAAAATTGATCGCGATCTTCAACGGCTTCAATTGCAGCCAGCGAGGTGCCGCAAACTGGCATGCCTGCTTTGCTTAGCCCATCTGCCAAGTTCACGGCAGTTTGGCCGCCAAATTGTACGAGCACTCCATCTGCCTCTTCTTTTTCCAGGACATGCAGAACATCTTCCTTTGTCAATGGTTCAAAATAAAGGTGGTCTGCTGTATTAAAGTCGGTGCTAACTGTTTCCGGGTTGTTATTGATGACGATTGCCTTTATGTCCTGTGCCTGTAACGACATGGCGGCATGAACCGAGCAATAATCAAATTCCACTCCCTGCCCGATGCGGATCGGACCAGAACCAAGTACCACAATTTTCTTATCGCCTTTGATTGGTTCTACTTCATCGCTTTCCTTCCACGAGCTATAAAAGTAAGGCGTCTCTGCTGAAAATTCTGCGGCACATGTATCGACCATTTTATAAGCCGGAGTTAACCCGAGTTCTTTGCAACGTTGATGAACCTCCTGCTGGCTGATCTGGTAAATATCCGCCAACAGCCGATCAGAATATCCATAATATTTAAGCCTGCTCAATTCCTGCTTATCAAGGGATTGCCAGCTTTTACTGCGAAGCTCGGTTTCCGTCTCGACCATCACTGCCATTTCACTTAAAAAGTATTTATTGATTTCCGTTAATTGATGTATTTTTTCTACAGAGTATCCGCGGCGAAAAGCCTCTGCTATGATGAATAGCCGCTCATCTGTCGCATGGACAAGCGCTTGCTCGATTACAGCGTCATCCAGTTCGGCATGTGCCGGCCAGCTCAGGTACTCCGTTCCGATTTCGAGCGAGCGGACGGCCTTGTTCAAGGCAGCTGGAAAATTGCGGGCAAGTGCCATGACTTCCCCTGTTGCCTTCATCTGCGTACCAAGCAGCCGGTCTGCACCTGTGAACTTATCAAACGGCCAGCGTGGAATTTTAACGGCAATATAGTCGATTGCAGGTTCAAAACTTGCATAAGTATGACCGGTGATCGGGTTGATCACTTCATCCAGTTGATAGCCCAATGCCAGCTTGGCAGCAATGCGGGCAATCGGATAACCAGTTGCCTTTGATGCAAGGGCACTGGAGCGGCTGACTCGCGGATTCACCTCGATGATGACGTACTCGTCACTATCGGGATTGAGGGCAAACTGGATGTTGCAGCCCCCGACGACCCCTAATTCCCGGATTACTTTGCACGAAGTGGAACGAAGCAACTGATACTGCCGGTCATTAAGCGTTTGAGAAGGTGCAACAACGATGCTGTCGCCGGTATGAACACCGACTGGGTCGATATTCTCCATATTGCAGACAATAATGCATGTATCATTAGCGTCGCGCATCACCTCATACTCGACTTCCTTCCAGCCTTTCACACTTTGGTCGACTTGGACTTGGCCGATTGGACTGGCATGCAGGCCATTACGGACGATTGCCTTAAGCTCTGCTTCATTGTTGGCGATTCCTCCGCCTCCGCCTCCCAACGTATAGGCGGGCCGGATGATCATCGGGTAACCGGCTATACTCGCGAAATGAACAGCTTCTTCTACCGAACTGGTGGTGATGCTTTCGGGAACAGGTTCACCGATAGCCGTCATCATCGATTTGAAAATTTCTCGGTCTTCTCCCTTTTGGATGGTATCAAGCGGCGTTCCCAACAGTTCGACCCCGTATTTTTCCAATGCACCGGATTCGGACAAAGCAACTGCCAGATTCAAGCCTGTCTGTCCGCCCAGTGTCGGCAAAATACCGTCCGGTCTTTCCTTTTCGATAATCGCCGTCAAAGAAGCACAAGTCAGCGGTTCTAAATATACCTGATCTGCAATGTTATGATCCGTCATGATCGTGGCAGGGTTGTTGTTGACTAGCACCACTTCGATTCCTTCCTCTTTTAATGCAAGGCAAGCTTGTGTACCCGCATAATCAAACTCTGCAGCCTGGCCGATGACAATCGGACCCGAACCGATGACCAAAACTTTATGGATGTGTGAAAACTTAGGCATGCTGCTTCTCTCCCTTGCTCGGTATCATCTGTAAATATTCTCGGAAAATCGAATACGTATCAACCGGGCCTGGATGTGCTTCCGGATGGAATTGGACGGTCAGGACAGGCTTGTGACGATGAATCAATCCTTCAACTGATCGATCATTGACATTGATATGGGATACTTCCCACTCGGTCAGGGAAATCGAGTTTTCATCCACTACATACCCGTGATTTTGCGAAGTGATGAATACCTTCCCTGTTAGCAAATCCTTCACCGGGTGATTGCTCCCCCGATGGCCATATGGCAGACGTTCTGTCTTCCCTCCATATGCGAGAGCCACCAGCTGGTGTCCTAAGCAAATGCCCAAGGTTGGATAGGTCTCAGTGATTTGTTTGATGTTATTGCCTAATCCGGCCAAGTCCTCCGGATTTCCAGGTCCGTTGGATAACACAACTCCGTCAGGCTTCAGGTTGTGCAGTACTGCCGGATCGGTGTCATAGGGCACGACTGTCACGTTACAGCCAAGCTCCGTCAAGGTATGTGTAATGGAGTGTTTATAACCGTAATCATACAAGACAATATGTTTGGTCTTCTGGCCGGAGAAAGCAGGCATTGGTTTTGCCAAGATCTCGATCATATTGTTAACGGAAACCTGTTTGACAATCTCCGGATCTACTTTCCGATCTTCCGGCAGATCTTCCGGTTGCGTTGTGATTTTTCCATATACTTCCCCATGTTCACGGATAATCTTGGTCAATGCCCTGGTGTCCATATCATACAAAGTCGGCACCTTATACTGCTCCACCATTTCTTTTACAGTGTACTTTGCCTGATAATGTTCAGGTGTACGGCAGGCACTAGAGATAATCAGTCCTGCCAGTGCCGGTTTGATACTTTCGTGATCTATTTCATTCACTCCATAGTTGCCAATAAGCGGATACGTCATGGTGACAATCTGTCCGGCATAGGAAGGGTCTGTCATCACTTCCTGATAACCCGTCATTGCCGTGTTAAATACTAATTCCCCTTCAACGGCAATTTCTGTTCCCAGCCATTTTCCTTCCAACACGTCCCCAGTGCTCAATACAAGATAGCCTGGTGTTTCAATCATTGTTCCACTCCTCTCGCGGCTCTTTGATATTTATTCGTAAATAAGAATATTTATACATTTAAAATGGAAAATGCGGCCTGCTCTCATTTTCTCTGGAGCAAGCCGTCACCTCAACCCTTTCTGAAAGAAGCTATTGGTAGCTGATCAACTGTTTATGCTGCTCAATCCATTCCAAACTCAATTGGAAAAGTTGTTTTGCAGAAGCAATCTGTTCCTCCACCCTGTTTTGCGCAGTACCTCCAGCTACATTCCTTGCGTCCACAACTGCCTTTGGCGTCAACACCTCATAGATATCTTCCTCAATCAAAGAAGAAAACTGCTGGAATTCCTCCAAGGACAAATCCAATAGAAATTTCTGTTGATTAATAGCGTACAGAACAGCCTGCCCGACAACAGCATGGGATTCCCGGAAGGCCATTCCTTTTCCCACTAAATAATCCGCCAGGTCCGTCGCATTGGAGTAATCCTTCGCAACCGCCTGGTACATATTGTCTGCCTTTACTTCCATGGTTTCGATCATTGGGGCGAACAGCGCTAGTGCCCCCTTTAACGTTTCCACCGTGTCGAACATTCCTTCTTTGTCTTCCTGCATATCCTTGTTATAAGCAAGCGGCAGTCCTTTCAAAGTCGTCAGCATTCCCATCAAATGTCCATAGACTCGACCCGTTTTGCCCCGGACAAGCTCCGCGACATCCGGATTTTTCTTTTGCGGCATCATGCTGCTTCCTGTACAAAATGCATCATCCAGCTCGATAAAGTTGAATTCAGCACTAGACCATTGGACAAGCTCCTCACAAAGTCTGGACAAATGCGTGGATACCAGGGAGGCATTGGCCAAAAACTCGACGACAAAATCCCGGTCACTTACCGCATCGAGGCTGTTTTCGCAAATTCCTTCAAATCGCAGTTTGTCGGCTACGTATTGCCGGTCGATCGGAAATGTTGTCCCAGCCAGCGCTCCTGCACCAAGCGGCGACTGATTAACTCGTTTCCAGCTGTCAGATAGCCGTTCGATGTCCCGTTGAAACATAAATACATACGCCATCATATGGTGGGCAAACAAAACAGGTTGGGCACGCTGCAAATGGGTGTACCCGGGAAGCACTGTTTCCAAATGGCCCTCGGCCTGTTTGTGCAATGCCCTTTGCAGATCCAACAGTAACTGGCTGATCGTCACCACGGCTTCCCGTAAATACAACCGCATATCCAAAGCGACTTGGTCATTCCGGCTCCGGCCGGTATGAAGTTTTCCACCGACAGAGCCTATCTCCTCGATCAACAGTTTCTCTATATTCATATGAATGTCTTCGTTTTCTTCACTGAGGACTGCCTCACCCGCTGCTATTTTATCCCCTACGGCTTTCAAGCCAGCTGTAATGGCGTCTGCATCTTCTTCCGATACGATGCCGCAAACCTTCAACATTTCCACATGGGCAAGGCTCCCTTGTATATCGTAGACTGCCAGTTTTTGATCAAAATGAATAGATGCTGTATATTCATCGACTAATTCATTTGTCGGCTTGGTGAACCGTCCGCCCCATAGTTTCATTGTTTAACAGCTTCCTTTACATCGACGACAACATTTTCAATCGCCTCATCTGTTACAGCATTGGTCTGATTGACTGCGGCATGGACCTTTGTAGGAAGACCCCAAAGCTTGATAAAGCCAAGAGCTGCTTCATGATCAAAAGAATCCTCTGGTTTATAGGTTGCCAAATCAAAATCATAAAGCGATTGTGCCGATTCCCGGCCGATGACTTGTGCATGACCTTTGTACAGCTTGACCTTGACCGTTCCGGACACATGGGTCTGCGTTTGTTCAATAAACGCCTGTAATGCTTTTGTCAATGGAGAATACCATAAACCATCGTAGACGGTTTGTGCCAGCTTCTGTTCCACCGTCGGCTTGAATTGAGCCACTTCACGAGGAAGGGTCAATGCTTCCAATTCCTGGTGTGCCGAGATCAATGTCAGAGCAGCCGGCGCCTCATAGATTTCGCGTGATTTAATACCGACCAAACGATTTTCCACATGGTCGATCCGTCCGACACCATGCTTCCCGGCGATTTGATTCAATTTCAGGATGAGCTGAGAAAACTCCATGGCTTCTCCATCAAGTGATACAGGTTTTCCTTGCTCGAAGGTGATTTGGACGACCTGAGGCTTGTCGGGCGCATCGACCGGGTCTGTTGTTAAATCGTAAGCGCCTTTAGGTGCTTCCGCCCAAGGATCTTCCAAAATGCCGCATTCATTGCTTCTTCCCCATAAATTCTGGTCAACACTGTACGGATTATCGATATCAACCGGAACAGGAATCCCATTTTCTTCAGCATAAGCAATTTCCTCATCCCTTGACATCGCCCATTCACGTACTGGTGCTACAATTTTCAAATCCGGGTTCAAGGCGGTAAATGCCACATCGAATCTTACTTGGTCGTTACCCTTCCCCGTACAGCCATGGGCTACAGCCACAGCACCTTCCTTTTCCGCAATCCCGACAAGGACTTTGGCGATCAAAGGTCTGGACAACGCTGAAATCAAGGGGTATTTGCTTTCATACAATAGGTTGGCTTGCAAGGCCGGAAGTACGTATTCATCTGCAAAGAGTGATTTCGCGTCCACCACATATGATTTGATCGCTCCAACATCGAGCGCTTTATTCTTAACAAACTCTAGGTCCTTCCCTTCTCCAACATCCAAAGCGACTGCAATCACATCGAAGTTATATTTATCCTGAAGCCATTTGATGGCGACAGAAGTATCAAGACCACCTGAATATGCCAAAACAATCTTTTCTTTTTTCATTTGATTAACGCTCCCCTTCTGCTTGTTATCTATTAATAGTTTGATCATGTTTAGTTTGTATGAATTATTATGCACTATTAGGTATATTAATTCAACAATAAAAACTCATTTTTTTAGGAAAAAGTGAATTATCCTGTAAATCTATTAATAATACACTCTTTTTTTCGGTGACATTTTTCCATGCCATCTATTTATAATGTAATTTATGATGGGCGGACACAGTTGTGATTCTTGCCCACCGCCCATTTTCCATCACGCCGGTCGAAAACACTGCCGTCAATTGATTTCTGGTTCTCCTTTGTTCTCCTCCTCTAAAAATGCATGAATTTATACATATTCATTCATACCCATGCAAAAAAGGAAAGCTAGTTGTAACTTTCACGGCTTACCGACGTCTACCTAAAAAACTAAAGGGTGGTCAAAACATGAAAAAGCGGTATTTCCATTTATTCTCAGTCTGTTTATTCCTGCTTTTGGCAGCTTGCAGCAACGACTCCAAGGAAAGTGCCGACATGCCCATGGAGATGGACAGCGCTGAAACAGAAAGCAGTCAAGACAATGCAGCTTTAAGCGACAAGATGGCGGAGGAAAACGGAGAAGAGGGAGCCCAACAGGAAGAGGAAAAAGCAGTCGAGAAAGCAAGTCAAGCAAACCGGAAAGTGATTTACCACGCAAATTTGCGGATTGAAGTAAAAGATTACCAGCAGACTTTGGAAAATATTCAATCACAAGTGACAGAAGCCGGCGGTTATGTGGTTGAATCGAGTACCTATCAAAACCCTGAAGATGACCGTACCGAGGGACATATCACCGCAAGGATTCCTCAAGAACAATTCCAGCCGTTCATCGATTTTGTCAAAGAGGGCAGCAGCAAAGTATTGGAAAACAATGTTTCCGGACAGGATGTCACCGAAGAATACGTCGACCTGCAATCCCGCCTCAAGTCCAAGCAGGCTGTCGAAAAAAGGTTGATGGCTTTTATGGAGGAAGCAGAGAAAACCGAAGATTTGCTGAAAATATCCGAAGACTTAGCCGGTGTACAAGAAGAGATTGAGACGATCACTGGAAGAATCAACTATCTGGAAAATAAAACGGACTTGGCCACTGTTGATATTAACCTTCAGGAGAATGATGTGCGGATCTCCGGCAGCAGTGGGGAATCCACTACCTGGCAAAAGACAAAGGAACAGTTTGTCAAAAGTATCGATCTTCTCTTATCTTTCTTTTCAGGATTGATCGTGTTTCTATTTGGTAACCTGCCGATACTGCTGTTGCTGGGCGTTCTGGTATTTTTGGGGATTTTCATCGCACGTAAAGCAGTCCAGAAAACGAAGCAGCGGGATAAAACGGAAAACTAGCTCTTGAAAAAATCAGCAGGCTGTGGCAAGGTTATAGTGTAATCAAGACAATTAAATGAATCACTTTCATGTAGGGGGACCAGTTGCTGCTGGTTGAGATTGTATCCGTCAAGATACTGACCCTTGGAACCTGATCTGGCTGACACCAGCGTAGGGAACATATTTGAACGGTAGTATGCGATAATATGCACCCTGGGTATGGCCTATGGTGCATTTTTTTATTGCCCTTCAATGGCTAACCTTCAACAGAACCGTAAGCAATTTTCGTGGCAGTTCACACGGTTCCTGTTCCCTATTTCAGTCCTGCATCGTCTAAGTGTTTCATCATTAACCGCTAGGAGGAAATAGGATGAAAAAGTTACTAATTTTACTTACCGCCCTGCTGCTGTTGGC
Source organism: Sediminibacillus dalangtanensis (assembly GCF_017792025.1). Lineage (NCBI taxonomy): Bacteria > Bacillati > Bacillota > Bacilli > Caryophanales > Bacillaceae > Sediminibacillus > Sediminibacillus dalangtanensis. The sequence continues at coordinate 213,646 of NZ_CP046956.1, read as the reverse complement.
AGCTGGCTGCAGTAGCGAAGAGAACTCCGGTTCACAAGAAAAGGACGCATTAAAGAAAGTGTCCCTCGTGCTGGATTGGACGCCTAATACAAACCACACTGGCATATATGCTGCTCAGGAAAAGGGATATTTCAAGGAAGAAGGGCTCGATGTGGAAATTCTGATGCCCGGAGAAGCAGGGGCAGATCAATTAGTCGCATCTGGGAAAGCAGATTTTGGAATAGGCGCCCAGGAAGCCTTGACGGAAGCCCGTGTACAAGATATACCGATTGTTTCGATTGCTGCCATTATTCAGCATAATACTTCCGGTTTTGCTTCACCAAAAGAAAAAGGAATCACTTCGCCAAAAGATTTTGAAGGAAAAACGTATGGCGGTTGGGGTGCACCCGTGGAGAAAGCGGTGATCGATTCCCTAATGAAGCAGGAAAATGCCGATGTAGAAAAAGTCGATATCGTCAATATGGGAGATACTGACTTCTTTACAGCAGTCGAGCGTGATATTGACTTCGCCTGGATTTATTACGGCTGGACCGGCGTTGAAGCAGAGCTTCGCGGGAAAGAGTTGAATATGCAGTACCTGACAGACTACTCCGAAAAACTGGACTACTATACACCTGTACTCACGACAAGTGAACAGAAAATCGCCGATGAGCCAGAGACCGTCGAAGCCTTCGTAGCTGCCGTTTCCAAAGGTTATCAGTTTGCAGCGGATCAGCCAGATGAAGCCGCCGACATTCTCATTGATGCGGTTCCAGATTTGGACGCCGAACTGGTTAAAGCGAGTCAGCAATGGTTGTCTCCGAAATATCAGGATGATGCACCCCGATGGGGCGAACAACAACAGCAAGTCTGGGAAAACTATGCCGACTGGATGTATGACAATGGCCTGCTCGATCATGAGTTAGAAGCCGAAAAAGCTTTCACCAACAAATTTTTACCGGACGGAGGAGAAGAAAACAATGAGTGATTCACTGGTAAGTATTCAAATTATCCCAAAAACCAAAAACGGCGAAGATGTCATTCCTTATGTAGATGAAGCAATCGCGGTAATCGAGGAATCCGGGGTACGTTATCAGGTAAACCCGCTGGAAACGACGATGGAGGGAGATTTAACCGAGCTGTTTGCTGTTATCGAAAAAATGAACAAACGGATGATCGAGCTGGGGAGCCTTAATGTCATTTCCCAAGTAAAAATTCTTTACCAGCCCGACGGCGCTTCCATGGATAAACTGACGGAGAAATACCGTAAATGAAACAATTAAAGACAGGATGGCGCCCGGTTATAGCCATCCTGCTTTTATTGGTGATTTGGGAGACAGCAGGCAGAGCTGCGGAAATACCCTCCTGGCTGCTGCCGACACCGTCACAAATATGGCAGGAGGCAGTCGCAGGATGGGGGGATTACAAGCTGCATTTGTTCTCGACTATCAAGCTGACCCTGATCGGATTTCTCCTTGGTACCAGTATCGGGATTACAGCTTCTGTCTGTCTGCATTTGCTTCCTAAACTGAGAGAAACTGTTTATCCGTTGATGATTCTCTCGCAAAACATTCCAATCATCGTCCTTGCCCCGTTGTTGGTTATCTGGTTCGGATTCGGCATTCTTCCCAAGCTGATCATCATTACGTTGGTCTGCTTTTTTCCGATTGCCGTTGCTACATTGGATGGTTTCCGTCAAACAAGTCCGGAGCTGCTCCATTACTTAAAAATGGCCGGGGCAGACAAACGGCAAATATTTTGGAAACTGGAATGGCCTACCGCCCTTCCATCGTTGTTTTCCGGCCTTAAGATTTCCGCTACCTACAGCGTAATGGGAGCCGTGATATCCGAGTGGCTCGGTGCACAACAAGGAATCGGAGTGTACATGACCTTAGCATCTTCATCGTTCAGGACCGATAGGGTTTTTGTCGCGATCTTTTTTATCATGGTGTTGTGCCTTCTTTTTTTTGTCGTCATTATCACCATAGAAAAACGAGTCATCCGCTGGAAAAAGAAAGGGGCTGAACAGCATGGCTGAATTATCACTTATCGATATTTCCAAATCATTCGGTGGCAGACAAGTATTGGAGAACGTTTCCTTGTCTGTTTCTGATGCCGAATTTGTCTCGATTGTCGGTCCTTCCGGAAGCGGTAAAAGCACTTTGTTTCATTTGATTGGCGGATTGCTGGAACCGGATAGCGGCGACATTTACTTGGATGGCAAGCGGGTGAATGGAAAAAGAGGAGCAATCAGTTACATGCCGCAGTCCCCTTCTTTGCTGCCCTGGCGCACTGTCTTGGAGAATATCATGCTCGGCGTAGAAATCATAGGGGAGAAAAATCGGAGCGAAGCGATCAATATGATGGCAAAAGCTGGGCTGGCAGGATACGAAGATGCTTATCCTGATTACCTGTCAGGCGGGATGAAGCAGCGTGCTGCCTTTATACGCAGCATGTTGAGCCCTCAGCCGCTAATGTGTCTGGATGAACCTTTTTCGGCATTGGATGAGTTTACCCGATTGGACATGCAGCAATGGCTGCTTTCTATGTGGGAGGAGCACCGACGCTCCATCCTGTTTGTCACCCATAATATTGAAGAAGCACTATTCCTTTCGGACCGGGTAATTGTCTTATCCAGTGGTCCAGCCCGGGTAAAGGCAGATTTCACGATTCCTTTTCCCCGCCCGCGCAAGGAATCCATGGTTTTATCCCAAGATTTCTTAGAGTGGAAAAAAACAATTTACCAGGAACTGCGAGTGATGGCATGAAGCAAGTGATCGATGCCCATATACACCTTGATATGTACACAAATACACAACAGCGACAGTTGTTGCAGGAGCTGGACGAGTATCATATAGAGGGGTTGGTTGCAGTATCAAACCATCTTTCTTCGGCTAAACAGACATGGCAGCTTGCCAAAGTCGATAAGCGTATCCAACCTGCTTTTGGGTACCACCCCGAACAGCAGCTTCCGACAGCTGAAGAACTATATGAATTGGTAGGCTTTATGGAACAGCATCACACTGACATGAAAGCAGTAGGGGAGGTCGGCTTGCCTTACTACATGCGCAAAGAGGATCCGACAATAAGCATCGAACCCTATAAGCAACTATTAGAAACAATGATCATCCATGCAGGAAACTGGAATAAACCAGTGGTCTTACACGCTATATATGAAGATGCCCCAATTGTCTGTGAACTATTGGAAAAGCATTCAATTCGCCAAGCTCATTTTCACTGGTTTAAAGGGGACAAAAGCACCGTCCGACGTATAGTCGGAAACGGATATATGCTTTCCGTTACGCCAGACTGTTTGTATGAATCGGAAATACAGCGGTTGATTCGGCAAATTCCCCTCACTTCATTGATGGTTGAAACAGATGGGCCCTGGCCATTTGAAGGACCGTTCCATGGATTGATGACGCACCCGAAGATGATCCACGCCAGTGTTGCCAAAATCGCTGAATTGAAGCGACTTCCAGTTGAAGCGGTCTACCATCAGCTAGTTGCTAACACAAAAGATTTTTATCAGCTATGATAATTTATTTTAGACTTCCCCAGACTTCTTATATTGGTTCTACATCCTGCGCTACGGAAATACACTACGCTTTCCGCGGGCGGCTGGTGAGCCTCCTCGAGCTAACGCTCTCCGGGGTCTCCCCTAGGCCTTTCCTCCCGCGGGAGTCTACGTGTATTTCCTTCGCTGATAGAAGTCTGGTTCCACCAAAAATCCTATGGGCATTTTTCCGTGATAGTTGGTTAGAGTTCATCAGATAAGCTGAGAGCACTCTGTCACCTTTTTTCAGCTAGCTTCGGGCTGTGCCTTATTATTGAATCTCGAGAGCAGCCATCCCATATAATCTGAGACTGTATGGCTTTTTTTCGTTTCTTTACAACCAATCGGGGGTACTTGCATATATATTATCAACTGGAATCACAGTTTGTTATACTGGTTGAAAAAAGGAGGAGGAGATCGGAATATGGATCCATTGACTGTAAAAGAGCTTGCCAATCGTGTGTTACATCACGAGGATATTTTTATTTTGGATATCCGCAGGCGGGAAGATTACCAAGATTGGAAAATTGAAGGCAGGAACGTAGAAAGCATCAACATACCGCTGGCAGAAATAAAGACAGCTCCAGCTGAAACCAAGCAGCAGCTTCCCCAAGATCGTCCAGTCTACATCGTTTGCTACAGAGGCATATCCGCCCAGACAGCCACAGGTCTTCTGAAAAGAGAAGGCATGCATAACGTTACATACTTGATCGGCGGCATAACCGGCTGGGGAGAACATTTGGAACCGGTAAAGGCAGGAACTCTCGCAAGCGGAGGAAGTATTTATCAATTCATCCGGCTGGGAAAAGGCTGTCTGTCTTATATGATAGTCATCGATAATGAGGCCATGGTAATTGATCCGAGCCGATTTACGGAAGTTTATCAAGCCTTTGCAGACAAGCATGGGTGGACAATTAAGCATGTAGCCGACACCCATCTTCACGCAGATCATCTATCAGGAGGAAAGAATCTAGCGGAAGCTGCCGGGGCTATGTATTGGTTCCCGCCAGAAGATGATGAAGGGGCTTCGTTTGCTTATACTCCACTCGAAGATGGCATGCCCATTGCTTTGGGAGACAATCAGCAGGCTGTTACCATCTTAGCTTCCCCAGGTCATACATTGGGAAGTACAAGCTTCCTAGTGGATGAGGAGTATCTGCTGACGGGTGATACGCTATTTGTCCAATCGATCGGTCGACCGGATTTAGCAGGAAAAGCAGACGAGTGGGCGAAATATCTGCATAACACGTTGTATGATCGCTTCCCTTCTCTTTCTCAAGACTTGGTGGTACTGCCGACTCATTTCAGCAGCAGTGAGGAATTGACAAATAACGGCAAGGTCCTGAGTACATTACAAGCGTTATACACAAACAATCAGCGACTGAATGTTTCCCCGCAGGAACGGTTTATCGAATTGGTTACAGAAAACCTGCCGCCACAGCCAAACAGCTATCAGGAAATCAGGCAAGCTAATTTAGGTCTCGTCCAGCCTGAACCACAGCAGCAGCAGGTGATGGAAGCAGGCCCTAACCGCTGTGCGGTCAGCTGACTAATTGTAGAAGAGCACAAGCAGCTTCATCAACCAGTTCGGGGACCCCATTATGATAAAAAAATTAAGAGGCTGCCCTCATAAGTCATCAATCCAGATACTTATGGTGGCAGCCCTTTTCACTCCTACTTATCAAATAGCCCCAATGCCGCTATCCTATCTGCTGCTTCCTCCAAGCGTTCTTCCTTGTCCAACAAGCCAACACGTATATAGCCTGCGCCATTCTCCCCGAATCCGTTACCCGGTGCCACCGCCACATGGGCTTTTTCCAGTAATAAATCGGCAAAAGATTCAGAGGTGAAGCCATCTGGCACCGGCAGCCAGGCGAAGAAAGTTCCTTTCGGCTTTTCTACCTTCCAACCGATTTCATTTAATCGATCAATAAATCGATCTCTTCTATTTTGATAGGTTTGCACCAGTTGAGACACTGCTGTCTGGTCTCCAGTAAGCGCCTTGGCAGCGGCATGCTGAATTCCACCGAACAAGCTGACATACATATGGTCCTGCAACAGGTTGATGCTTTCGATTACCGAGCGGTTTCCGACTGCAAAAGCCACTCTCCAACCTGCCATGTTATAGGTTTTGGAAAGCGTATAAATTTCCACACCGACTTCCTTGGCACCCTCAGACTGGAGAAAGCTTTGCGGCTTCTCTCCGTCAAACCCCAGTGCCCCGTAAGCGAAATCGTGGATGACACACACATTATGCTTATTTGCCATCGCAATCGTTTCATCAAAAAAAGACTTGTCCGCTACAGCAGAAGTCGGGTTATTAGGATAATTCAAAAACAGCAGTTTGGCTCTTTCCCACTGTTCCGGATTAATGGATTGATAGTCTGGCAGAAATGCATTGCTTTTCAGTAATGGCATCAAGTACGTTTCAGCATTCGCCAAAGCGATACCCGACATGTAATCCGGGTAGCCGGGATCAGGGAGCAATGCGAGGTCCCCTGGATTAAGCAGGCATTGACTTAATTCTACAAGCCCTGTTTTTGCACCGAATAAAACAGCAACCTCCGAATCCGGATCCAGGTCTACATGGTATTCCCGTTTATAAAAATCTGCTGCAGCCTGCTTTAAAAACGAAAAGCCACGAAATGGCGAATATTTATGATAAGCCGGATTTTCCGCCGCGGCCTGCAATTCTTTTACAATGGCATCAGGTGTCGGCAAATCCGGGTTTCCCTGCCCCAAATTAATTACATCGTGTCCTTCTTCAACCAAGCCTTTCACTTTTGCCACTAGATTGGCAAAAAACTGATCAGGCAGTCTATTCAATAAATCCGATTGCTCAAAATTTTTCACACTGTGTCACACTCCCGATTGATCAATAAAATTATAGTATCTAATCATAGCTACTAACCTGGTATTTGTAAAGCTATGAACAATCTGTTTTTGAATTTACAAAAAAAGAAACCTATCCAATATAACGGATAAGGTTTCTTGCACGAGCTTACCATTTAGCGCCAGAAGGGTGAGGACAGCTTTTATCTTTTAATCTTGTCCGAAAGTGTATATAACATCCGCAGTGCATACAAGTTATATCACTTGACAATGACGGACAGTCCTTACAAATTTTCAGTCTGTCTTCATATTCGCTGTCACTTACTAAATTTGTTTCTAATTTCAGTTGTTCAGCGACAAGTTGTTTCACTTCATCAGTAGTATCCACTATCTGCATACAGCCTTTACAACTCATCCGGCCAACACATTTCCGATAAGGGGTAATTTAACGGTTCTTTTTTAATCATATTTATCAAGCGCAGGCCGGTCCAACGGTCCCTCAATTGGTAGGCCTCATTTAAGCTTTGCTCGACAAGCCGTTCCGGAATCCCTAATTCTCCTGGAACGCCAGGACCACCCACTTTTCGCAACAGTTGTATTATAGAAGAAGGATCAGGCAACGCTTCGATTGCTTTTTCAATGTAACTCCAATTTTTATATAGCTTTTCGATTTTGTCACTAATTGTCCCCTTGCCAGGGTCACCGGCTGGTTGATAGCAGGATGCAAATCGTTTATATAATTCAGTGACAATTGCTGTTGCTGCTCCCACTTTCGCTCCATGATAGATTTGCGGTTTATCCGATTTTAACAAATCCATTTCCCAGTAATGGGACAGATGATGTTCAGCCCCTGAGGCGGGACGGGAAAAATCCAATAAGAGCATGACCAATCCCGACTCTATGAGAGCTTCTGTCAATATCCGAACTCCCTCTTCATCCGCAGCGGCTATTTTTTCTACGTTTTCAACGCAAGTTACTAAAGATTTCCTGGTGATATCTGCAGCCAGTTTATTGTATGGCTCGCCGCCGACGAGTGCGGAGATTTCCCAATCCAACAAGGATGTATACTTTCCGATTATATCTCCAAACCCCGCAGCGGTCAGTTGTCGAGGCGCTGCTTTCAACACTGTTATATCAGCAAACACCGCAATAGGGAAAGCCGTTTGAATCGTTCTTTTCTCTCCGCGTAAAATCAATGGAGCTCCTTTGGATGTGAACCCGTCGACAGATGCAGCTGTCGGGACAGATAGAAAGGGTATGTTCATTTTGAAACCGACAAACCTAACAATATCATGAATTGTTCCTGATCCAACCGCAATCAATAATTCCGTTTTTGGTGGTGTTTCCAATAATAGCTGGACAATCGTTTGTTCATCAGCTATCACCTGGCCATGCCTATTCGGCCGAAGAAGGACTAATTTCGCGTCGACCCCTGTTTCAGTCAAAAGATTTTGCAGTTTTTCACCTGCAGCGTACTTTGTATTTTCATCGGCTACAAGTACAGTTTGTTTATACGTATTTTCCTTAACATAATCAGGAACCTGTTCTATCGCATAGCGGGACACCTGAATGTCCGGCAAGTCAATGGCTGTTCCGGAGACTTGGTCAGCTAGCTTGTATATGTTTTGTGAAATATTCATCCTACAGCTCCTTCTCACAAAATTTTCCACTCGTTCGGCTACTTGATCGTCAATGACACGATAGATTTAGAAGGAAGATCCACGTGCAGCATATCCTCATCCTGCTGAAACTGCGTAAACTCTTCTGGTTTAATAGAATCCGGTTGTTCAAATGTATTTCTGGCATTCGGTTCATTTGCTGTTAAAATTCTGCCGTTTACCTTTGCAAACGACATGCCGCGGACCGTAAGATGAAGGGGAGCTTGTTTCTCCTGATCTAAATTACAAAGTGTAACAAGTACTTCCCCTTCTTCCGATATGGAAGCAGAAGCACTTACTTGTTGGTATACCTGTTGATCTGAAGTTGCAATACTGTCTGAATTAAGGTTGATAGAAAGTTTTTCAGCATCTTGATGTTTCTTATACATGTCAAACACATGATAAGTCGGAGTAAGGATCATCTGTGCGCCTTCTGTTAACACCATTGCCTGTAAAACATTTACTGTCTGTGCTATATTGGCCATTTGTATCCTATCCTGGTGATTGTTAAAAATGTTTAACGTGACACCTGCTACCAGTGCGTCCCGAATTGTATTCTGCTGAAACAGATAACCTGGGTTTGTACCAGGCTCCACATCAAACCAGGTTCCCCACTCATCGATAATCAGGCCGATCCGTTTATCAGGATCGTATTTGTCCATGATTGTGCCATGTTTGGTAATTAGCTCCTCCATATACAAAGCCTTCCTTAACGTGGTATCCCACTCATCGGCCGTAAAATCTACAGCAGAACCCTTTCCTTTCCAGAAGTCGCCTGGAATGGTGTAATAATGCAGGCTAAGCCCATCCATAAATGGTGCAGCTTCTCTCATTAATACCTCTGTCCAATGGTAATCGTCTATGTTAGCGCCGCCGGCAATCTTAAATAGCTTGTTATCTCCATAATCCCGGGCATACGTTTGATAGCGGCGATACAGATCTGCATAATACTGGGGACGCATATTGCCACCGCAGCCCCAGTTCTCATTTCCGACACCAAAGAATTGTAGCTTCCACGGTTCCTCCCGCCCGTTCTGTCTGCGCCAGTCAGCCATAGGGGATTCCCCATCAAACGTCATGTATTCCACCCATTCCGCCATTTCCTGCACTGTGCCGCTGCCAACATTTCCGCAAATATATGGTTCCGCTCCAAGCATATCGCATAGCATCATAAACTCATGGGTACCGAAATGGTTGTTTTCAACCACACCGCCCCAGTGAGTATTGACCATTCGTTTCCGCTTCTCTCTCGGACCGACACCATCTTTCCAATGATACTCGTCAGCAAAACAGCCTCCAGGCCAGCGAAGCACCGGGATGTTTAAATTCTTCAATGCTTGCAGTACATCATTACGGATGCCATTCGTATTGGGGATTTCGGACTCTTCTCCAACCCAGATACCTTCATAAATACATCTCCCCAAATGTTCAGCAAAGTGCCCATAGATATTCTTGTTTATTTTTCCTTCCTTTAAGTCGGCATTGATAACCAGGCTATTACTCATAATAAGCCCCTCCTTTTACAAACAGATAAGTAAACAATTGCAAACGTATTTTTTAAATCACCGTTCTTTCTGCATAAGGTCGACTGTTTATTTGCCTGATAATTTGGCATCCAATTTCATCAGAATCGGCAGAGTCGGCCATAGCCAGGCCAAAGCGCCCAAACTAAACAGAAAGAAAGGGATGATCGATGGATAATCAACGGAAACGTATAGCAAGACGAACATTAATACGGCAACACTCACGGAAATGTGCAGTTTGGTAAGACCGATGATGAGTGCATTTTTTATGTATTGATAGACTTTTGTCTGGTAGTGAATCAGTAATGGAAACGACCAAATGACCACTAAGCTGTATAGAAATAAAACAAAGTAAAAGGCAAAAGGAATAACAAAAAACAACTCATCAGACGATGATGCGATCACTTGGTAGTTTAGATAGAGAAGCATCCCAAAAGCAGCAAGAATCCATCCAAGAACATTTGCATTTTTAAACTCGATCCGGAAAAATTGATCGAAAGTTTGCCAGGTTTTCAAATCCCTTTCCCCTCTCAACCATTTTCTAACGATTCCCATTGCGGCTGCTGTTGCTGGGAAAACCCCACCGATAATTAGTCCTTTAAACGTATACAAAATCCAAAGGAAATTAAGCAAAGCCAATTTCGTTATCCAGTTTAAGATTGTATCTAATGTCGTCACCACTGTTTTGGCGTTCACTTCAGGCACCTTCCTCCGTTTATTTCACAGACTATAGAGCTGGAAAATCGCAATCTCCCAATAGATATTTTTCATCCTTTTACGCCCCCGACGGTCAAGCCAGATATAAAGAAACGTTGAAAAACAATGAACAGGATGATAATCGGAATAATTGTCATAACAGAGCCCGCTATTAAGACATCGTAGTTATTACCATAAGGAGTAAGCAATGTGGCTAACCCGATTGGTAAGGTAAACATATCATTGGAACGGAGGACCAATAACGGCCACAAAAAGTTATTCCAACTGGCCAGTCCTTGTAAAATCGCCATGGCAGCTAGCGACGGTCCCATCAGCGGAAGCATGATTTTAAAGAAAATACCGTATTCGGTCGATCCGTCTATTCTCGCTGCATCCATCAATGCTTTCGGCAGCCCGAGTGCATACTGCCTAAAAAAGAAAACAGCGACTGGAGCCACAACCATAGGCAAAATAACAGCTAAATACGTATTGATTAATTGTGTACTGATCATTAACTGATATAGCGGCAGCATCAAAATCTCGAAAGGAACCATCAGGATGAATAACACCAGCACGAAAAAGAAATTCCTTCCTTTGAATTCATACATTGCCAAGGCGTAACCGACCATGGAAGAAAAGAACAACGAAAGGACGATCGTAAGAGCCGATATGACTAAACTATTTCCGTACCAAGACCAGTAACTGGCAGCCTCAGTAAAAATATATTGATAGTTATAGAAACTTAGTTGCTCCCAATCAATATTGAATGTTATCCCATTTCGCATTAGCACAGAAGAAGGCATAAAAGACGAAACCACCAGACTGATTATCGGAAATAAAGCGATAAAGCAAATGATACCCAAACCTATATTGGCAACCCATTTCCATAACGTTTTATTTTTTTGGTCCTTAGCCATTTACTCTTCCCCCTTTTTAAAGGTTCCTGTAAGCAGTAAATAAACAAAGCTTACCAGGAAAATAATCAGCATCAGAACAACCCCGACAGCAGCGCCGAAGCCCATGTCATTTTGCTGTATCCCCTGTTGATAGATATAGCCGACAACCGTTAAACCGATGTTTCCCGGAGAACCTGCTTCCCAAAAAACAAAGCTTTCCTCGAACATCCTGAATCCATTGATAATCGTAATCGTGCTGACAAAAATGATGATAGGCTTCAAATGGGGAATGGTGATAAACCGCAGCTTCTGAAAAGCAGATGCGCCATCAATATCGGCCGCTTCGTACAATTCATCAGATATATTTTGCAGTGCGGCCAGGAAATATAAAATGTTGACTCCTATCCAGCGCCAGGAAGCAAGCACTACCATTAGAAACATCCCTGCCCAAGCTGTAAATCTCCAGTTGACGGAATCTCCTCCAACAAAGTTGAGTATTTGGTTAGCAACTGCTGTGTCCTGTTCGCCAAACATCAACCGGAAAATCATACCGCCTACAATAGTAGAAGTAAGAGCCGGAACAAATAATGAAGCACGGAATAAAGTTTTCAATTTAACATACTTGGAATCCAGTAAAACGGCCAACAGCATCGGCAGAATCGTCAGGATCAACACTGTCAATACGACAAATATTGTTGTATTGGAAAGAGCCGTAAAGAACGTATCGTTAAATATCCGTGTATAATTTTGCATCCCAATAAACTCCACCTGTCCTGGCAATACACTTTGAAAACTCATGATTATTCCCTGAATAGCAGGATAAAGTGTAAGCACAAGGAACGTTAGGATAAAAGGGCTTACAAAAATGTATGGAACAACTTTTTTCGAGTTCAAAAATCGCAATAATTTATTTGGCTCTCTTCTAGTACGTGTCTCCGTTTTTGTATCAGCAGAAGAAATAGAAGACATCAGAACCCCTCCCTATTCATCGTTTTATTCTAAATATGGTCTGTTCGATCCGAACTCGTTCGGCATACAATCATACTTTCTTTTTGGCCAACCGAATCACATTCCAGGATGTCTTCGGTAAGTCAGCCTCCAGAATTCCTTCGCGTAAAACAGATTTTCCCTTGTTGTGCGGTTTTACTTCCTCCCGTTCTTTTGTGTTTACAGCCTTCAAATCATCATTTTCCAGTACAATGTGTTCTTTTAAGGCAAACCCTTCGAAACTTCGAAGATCCGCAGTTAACACAATGGAATCATGCAAATGCTTATTTACCATGAAAATCGTTACCTCGTCCTCTTTTTCATTCAGCACAGCAGCACTATCCACATATGGTATGTCCGTAAAATCCGCACTGTCATATTTAGGACTGTTCAGTATTGGCTTCAAAGAAATCCCTCTGCCGTACACAGAGGCATGGTAATATGGATAAAATATCGTCTGCTTCCACGCACGTCCATTGTTCTCCGTCATGATTGGAGCGATTACATTTACCAGTTGTGCAAGGCACGCCATTTTGACACGGTCTGCATGTTGTAAGAAAGTGATCAGCATGCTGCCCACTAATAATGCATCCTCGAAGTTATAGATGTCTTCCAACTGGGGAGGAGCTACAGACCAAGGCTCAATCAAATTGTCCGCCTCGTTGGAATGGTACCAGACATTCCACTCATCGAAGCTTAAGTTGATTGTTTTCTTGCTTCGATGCTTTGCTTTTATATAATCACAAGTTGAGATCACCGTTTTGATAAAGTTGTCCATATCCAGATTTTTGGCCAAATAGTTTGCCGTATCGTTTGATCTGTTTCCATAGTACTGATGTAAAGAAATGTAGTCTATTTGTTCATAAGCGAGATCCAGGGTAGTCGCTTCATACTCAGGGAACGTAGGCATGCTTGAATTGGAGCTTCCACATGCTACTAATTCAATGGTCGGATCGACTAGTTTCATTGCCTTTCCGGTTTCTTGTGCAATTCTTCCATATTCATAAGGTGTTTTTTGGCCGACCTGCCACGGACCGTCCATTTCGTTTCCTAAACACCAGGTTTTGATGTTATGTGGCTCTTTATAACCATGTTGCTTTCTTAATTCGCTCCAATACGTACCGCCAGGATGATTTGTGTATTCAATTAAATTCCTTGCTGCATCTACCCCGCGAGTACCGAGATTAACCGCCATCATTACTTCGGCATTTACCTTTGCAGCCCAATCAGCAAATTCATTGGTCCCCATTTCGTTCGTTTCAATCGTTCTCCAAGCTAACTCCAATCTCCGCGGGCGTTCTTTTCTAGGTCCCACACCATCTTCCCAATTATAGGCGGATACCATATTTCCCCCTGGATATCTTACAATGGGAACTTGTAGCTGCCTTACTAATTCCATTACATCCCGGCGAAATCCTTGTTCATCTGCTTCCGGATGACTAGGCTCATAGATTCCTCCGTAAACCGCACGTCCTAAATGTTCAATGAACGATCCATAAATCCGGTTATCTACCTTAGCGATTTGATAACTTTTATCCAGTATCATGCTTGCCTTCCATTTATCTGCCACTTTACTCACTCCTTTAACTGATCTTATCCATAGAGCGGGTGATGAAATGATTATCCCTCGTTCTGAATACGCTTCCAATAGTGTCTGCAAAAAGGAAGTTTGTTTGCGTATTATACGAACGTCTAATAAAAACATCACTATTATTTATAATATGTACGTATAAGTTATATAAAGTATACCTAAATGGATTGAATTTATCAACAGTTTTTTTACTTTTCAAATAAAAGGTGAGGGTTTTCGTCAATGTTTTACCTTTCCAATAAAAAAGAGAAGCAGAGCCCTTTTTGCCATGCTTCCCTTTTACGCCTTTACTTTATTGTTGCTGCCTTACATACTCTGCTAAATCCTTCAGACCTTCCTCTGGACTCTTCGACTGCTGTCGCAGCACATTTTCCGCAGTGTTACTGTTATATTCTGTAGCAACATCCGGCGTTTTTTCTGTAATATTCAATGTGTTAATTTCATCGCGGACATCCAGAAGGACATCAAAAATATTATCACCAAAGTAATCATAGTACTTGTTGTCTTCGCGTACTACTTCACTTTCCCAAACGTCCCAGCGCGGAGGATCAAAACCAAGCACTGTCCACAACTTTTCACTGCCTTCTTCCGAGAGCTTCGCGTATGCTAAAAATTCCTTGGCCAGGTCCGGGTCCTCTGACTGGTTGGTAACTACTGTACCTGTTCCACCCATTCCTGCGGAACGGTTGCCGCCTTCTTCCCAGGCAGGCATTGGACGGATTGCTATCTTACCTTTCAAATCAGGCATGCTGTCAATAAATCTTCCCATATACCAAATAGGAGCAAGAATTGACGCAGCACCACCATCGTTCATGTATCCATAAAATTCTTCAGACTGGTTCATTCCACCCGGTGTTATTTCCGCAATTTTTTCCTTATAGATTACATCATGCAAAAATTGCAGCGTCTCTGTATTGACCTCGTTATCAATCGTTACGTCTCCATTTTCATTGAAAAAATCGGAATTTCTCTGCGAAACAATTGGCCAAAAATCCATCAGAAAATCAGTTGTACCAACATTCCACATAACAGCATCTGTATTTTCCGTTACTTTTTTTCCTGCTTCGACATAATCGTCCCACGTTTTAATCGAATCAATATCTACCCCGGCTTCCTCCATGATTTCTGTATTGTAATACATCACCGTAGCGCCCACATGTGTGGGAACACCATAGTAGTTTCCATCCTTCGCATACAATTCAAAACGTGAAGTAACTGCTTGATCCAGTACAGGCTCAATATACTCATTCATTGGTTCAAGCTGCGGTTCTCCCTGCATATAGTTCGCGTAACGTCCTAATTCAATGTCTGCAATATCCGGAGCACCCTTTCCTGATTGTAGCGAAAGAAGAAGATTGTTATGCATCTGGTCATAAGGATACGTTTCTGCCACAAGTTTGATTGGCCTATCCGGATTTTCTTCATTCCATCTTTCCGCAGCATCCCTAAATAAGTCAACGTGCTGACCGACAAACGTCCAATAGGTCAACTCTGTAGCACCTTCCAAATCACCACCTATCACTTCTGTCTCTTCCGCTTCTCCAGAGGCCTCTTCCCCTCCCCCACCGCACGCGGCGAGTAAAAGAACAATCAGTCCAATAATGATGGATAACAAAGTCTTTTTTTCCATTTTTTTATCCCCTTCCCCTTTTTAAATCGCTTACATTTCTACACATAAAAAATCGCTGAAATGACTGGCTGCGTTACCAATGACTTAACTTGTATGAACAATATGATAACGCATACATTTTACTTTTATTACAAGCTTTCAGAGGCACCCAACTCCATCAAGTATTCTTCGTTTATCTGAATATTAGCACCTTTCCAATAACTCGTCAATAAGTTTGGTCGATATTCTGGGTAACTTATACGTATAATTTTCTCTCAAGAGCTTTTCGAAGGCTTCTTTTCTAAATATGGCCATCCATCACGCCAGGAAACTCCCCATATCTGCATACGGATAATTCCTCCAGCATTTCCGTCATAGTAATGATGAACCATATAATCAATACCTCTGTCTTTCAGAAAGTCCTGGCCGCCCGGACCGATTTGGTTGTCCAGATTTCCCAGGATCACTTCTCCTCCTCCTTCTATCAAAGGGACACCATTTTGATCAACGTATGGCCCTGTAATCGACTCGGATCGTCCGACAGCAATTTTGTATGTACTGCTAAGTCCTGCACAGCAACGATCCCAGGAGGTAACCAAGTAATAGTAATCGCCCTTTTTGAAAATAGTTGGTGCCTCAATGGCATTATGTTCAGTTGTTGATGCTCTGCTTGCCAGTGTATATACTGGTCCTGTCGGCGTTGTCATATTCTGCAACTCTTGCAAATGGATACCGCTGAAATGGGAACCGAACACCAACCACCACTTTCCGTTGTCATGAAATACCATGGGGTCAATCGCGTTATACTGCTCCTGCCCCGGAGTAGAAGTCAGTACCGGCCCCTTGTCTATCCAGCTTTCAGGATCTTCAGGAGTACGTGTTGTGGCAACACCTATTGCAGAACGATTCGTACCAAAAGTGGAAACAGCATAATATAAATAAAAGGTATTCCCCTTTTTCACAACGTCAGGTGCCCATAAATGACTTACTCCATACGACTGCACCCAATCGGGTGCTGGTACTTCTCCGATAGCTTCCCAGGGGCCGCCTATAGTTCCGTTCGACTTTCGCAAATATATACCGCCCGGGTCGTCCGGGGTTCTGGCGATACCCGTGGAAGCGACATAATAGGTGCCGTTATCTTTAAATAAAGCCGGATCATGAACAGGGTCATCGACCACCCCTTCGACGTAATCCCCAATATCTCCTGACATCGGCACTTTACCAACGGGCGGCTTTCCATTTGCCACCACAACCTGTCCATCGCTCTGATCTTCAACTCCATAGGAAAACGCCGCGAGAACAAACAAAGCCATCATGAATAAAACGATTCTTTTTTTCACCATGTAACCTCCTGCTTTTTATCTCACGTAAAGCCTGGCCTGCACAGTGTCAGTAGGCAACGTCACTTTTTGGCCAGGAATCCCAAAATAAGGCTTCCCGTCCTTTTCCCAAAACAACTGTTGTACTCTTGCATGGCGATTATGGTCATATAGAGGATTCCCAGTGATGTGCTTGTATGGACGAGCATGATAGACAATGAAGTCAATCCCCTTATCATCTACAACGAAACTGTTGTGACCTGGTCCATATTCCCCGGTTACCTCTGATGATTGAAAAACAGGCTCTTTTTCTTTATACCAAGATTCTTTCTTAAGAAGGTCACTGTCCGATTCTGCTGAAAGCAGTCCCATCGCATAGCGGTCATCTGTAGCGCTTGCTGAATAGGCAATAAATACTTTCCCATTCCGTTCAAGAAACGCAGGGCCTTCGTTTACATGAAACCCTTGTTGCTCCCATTCAAATTCCGGTGTGGCCAGTAAGACTTGCGGTCCCACGATAGTCCAGGGATTTTTCATCTTCGCAATATAGAGGTTGGAAATGGTATCATTGTTTACCTTTTGCGCCCAAACAAGATAGCGGTCTCCGTGATGCTCAAAAGTTGTAGCATCGAGTGAAAAGCTTTGGAAATCGGTGTTTATTGCTCCTTTTTCGACCCATTCACCTTCTAATGGATTGGCGTCTGAACACTCTAGAACGTACGGACGAATCGCCCATATATCCTCTTGATCACCGGCTGCAAAATACATATACCATTTTCCATCAATGAAATGTATTTCCGGAGCCCAAATATGCTCTGACATTATCCCACTTTCATGTTTTCTCCAGATTACTGTTTCTTCCGCAGTCCGAAGCCCTTCGATTGTCTTTGCTCTTCTTAAAACAATCCGATCATAAAGCGGATAGGAACCGGTAAAATAATAGTAGCCATCTGTATGTTTAAGTATATAAGGGTCTGCTCGTTGTTCAATCAATGGGTTGACAAACGATGACTCAACTATTTTTCCGTGAATGGTATGCCATCCTGGGGTGGAATACATTTCTTCAGTTATCGTCTCCCACTGTACACAAAAATCCCCGGTTACTCCTCCTTCCATCTCCAATTTCACTGTTCCGGGTAAAACCGGTTCCATTCCTGTTTTCGTTTCAACTGTAAACGATTCCACTGTTGGATTTTTCATTTTCTCCCTCCTTCTTTTTCCATTATACACTCGGTTATTCATACGTACAACTATGATATTTTAGTTAATATACATTTATACGTACTTACGTATTACAAGTAGAAATGATGCCAACTCTTACAGTCTTCTGGCTAGAACTTTACAGGCATTACAATAGAGCAGGAACAACAGCCTTTCTTGACAGGATGTACTCGTGGTGGGATAATGCAAGCATCTATAGAGAATCTTATACTCTTATCAAGAGAAGGTGGAGGGAATGGCCCTGCGAAGCCCGGCAACCGGTGAATAGACTCACACGGTGCTAAATCCTGCAGCACTGCTGCAAGATAAGAGGAAGAGCCGGCACGCAACCTCTTCCTTTTGTGGAAGAGGTTTTTATATGGAGATGGATTATTGTTATATTAATAGAAAGCGAGGTGCTTACATTGAGTTCAATCCAAGTGCAAGGTGCTCCTGCCATCTATCATTGTTATCAAGGGGTATTGGAATTACTTCCTAAAAAAATTGCGGAACAACGATTTTCCCGCGGGCTGCTGCTGCATGGCGTGAAATCATGGGAAGCAGCGAAGCGTCACTTTGTCGATCCCGGAGTGCCGCTGACCTACCTATCTTATCATCATGAATGCACCCATGAAGAAGCCGGCCGGATTGGCAAAACAGCTCTTAAGGAAAATTCCGAGTTCATTATCGGAGTAGGCGGGGGGAAAGTTCTGGATTTGGCAAAAGCAGCCGGAAATCAAACAGGACTGCCAGTGATTTTGATCCCGACCTTGGCCTCGAACTGTGCAGCCTGGACACCGCTTAGCGTATTTTATGACCAGGAGGGGAACTTCGAAGAATACATTGTTTTTCCTCGAAGCACCTGGATGGTGCTCGTGGAGCCGAACATACTGATCGAGTCGCCATCTTCCTTTTTACGTGCAGGAATCGGGGATACTATCGCCAAATGGTATGAGGCTGACGTACTAACACGCGATCTTCCGACAAAAGCGATTCCCTTAGAAATCGCGTTGCAGGCTGCCCGCCTTTGTCGGGATACTTTGCTTACAGAAGGCACGGAAGCACTGAAGGCACTCAAAGCCGGTTCGGTCACTGATTCATTTAAACGGACGGTTGAAACCATCATTATGGCCGGAGGAATGGTGGGAGGTTTCGGGGATCAATACGGACGCATTTCAGGGGCCCATTCCATTCACAATGGATTAACCCACTTGCCGGAAACCCATTCGATTCTGCACGGAGACAAAGTTGCCTATGGTATTTTGGTTCAATTAGCGTTAGAAGGGCGACCGGATGAAATCAACAGACTGCTTCCGCATTATCGGGAGCTGGGGCTGCCAACAAGCTTGTCCGATTTAGGCATTGAACCGGAACGGAAGGGTGCAATAGAAACGATTGCCGCTGCCGCGACAGCGCCGGGAGAGTCGATTCATTTGATGAATATAACGGAAACACATCAGGTGGCAGACGGCATTCAACAGCTGGAACAGTGGCTGGAGAATGCGGCTCCGTAATCGGCAATAAGGAAAGGGGACCGGACCATTCATGAAGCAGACCTACGCACTAATCCAAATGGACATCGCTTTCGGTGATCCGCAAACCAATTTCCGGCATGCGGAAGAACTAATTAGAGAAGCGGTGGAGAAAAGAGCACCAGATACCATTCTGCTGCCGGAGCTTTGGACAACTGGATATGACTTGACACGCCTCGATGAAATCGCTGATGAAGATGCCAATGTGACGATTGCATTTCTGAGCAGATTGGCAAAGGAACTGGACATTAATATGATAGCAGGCTCGGTAGCCAATCGAGTGGACGAAGCGACAAGCAACACCTTGCTAGTAGTTGCCCGGACAGGGGATATTATCAAGCAATATAGCAAAGCGCATCTGTTCCGATTGATGGACGAGGAAAAATATTTAATAGAAGGAAACAGCGACGGAACTTTTGTATTGGAAAACCAAAAGAGTGCAGCGGTTATTTGCTATGATATCCGTTTTCCGGAATGGATCCGGACGCACATGCTGGATGACACAAAGGTTCTCTATGTCGTCGCTGAATGGCCGAAACAGCGCATTGATCATTGGCGGGCTCTCCTGATCAGCAGGGCTATCGAAAACCAATGCTTTGTGGTTGCCTGCAACCGCTCCGGTTCTGATCCTAATAACGAGTTTGGCGGAAATTCCATGATTATCGGCCCATGGGGAGAAGTTCTTGCAGAAGCAGGGCTGGAGGAGACGATTTTGACGGGAACCATTGATTTGGAGGAAGTAGAGAAAATCAGAGCGACCATTCCGATATACAGCGACCGTCGGACTGACTTATACAAACTGAAATAAGTGAATCTCAAGCAGAAATAAAGCCTGGATAGCATCCAGGCTTTGTGATAATATCATTATTTAGGCCGTTATCGTTGTTTTAGGCTTCCTTACCAAGGCCATAATACCAGCAATTAAGTACAACACTGCCGGAATCAGACTCATTCCCATAAACAAGACGAAAGACAAAACAGCGGTGATAATCAACATGATTCCTGCTGTTTTTGGCTTTTTATTGCCTTTCAACAATACGATGGCTACAATTCCCAGAATAATGGCCAGCAGCGAAATAATGATCAAGTACCAGCTACCGCCGGAAATCATTTCAGAGATGCTTCCCATATTCTCCATACCCTGTTCTGCAAACATATTTTCCATTTCCTGTACAAAATCATCGTTATTTTTCAACGTCATTAGCGTTATCCCGAAAAACGTGAAAAGAGCATACAGGATAGCCCCGATAACCCCAAGTACAATTTCTGCCGTTCGTTTCATTTCCAATTCCTCCTCTTTTTGAATTCTTTAGTGTCCCGCTACGTCCCGTTTTGTGAAAAACAACCAGGACAGGACCATGAAAATAACATAGTAAACGATCAGAACACCGATCGAAAATGACAACGTCATGCCTTCAATCAACGGTGTTCCTCTAAAATACTGCTCCAAGTTTGTGTTTGCAAACAAAATATATTTGGCCCAATCGTATTGCATGAAAAAGCCTATGATCGAGTTCCCGGCCATCATCAGGAAAATCGCAAACCCAATCGCCAAGCCGCTGTTTCGGAAAATCGAGGAAATCATAAATGCAAAAGTGGCCATCATCACCAGATTGATCAATTGCAATCCATAAGATCGGCCCATCTCTGCCCAAGCAGCTATTTGCGTATAATCACCTTGGTTTTGGATCACCAGCAAAGGGTTGGCACCATTGACCCCAAAAAATACCGCCCCGGTAATCCAGGAAAACACAAGCAAAAACACAAGCGATGTAAAGGCAAACAACAAAACAGATGCATATTTAGCAAACAAGATTTTTGTCCGGGCAACCGGCCGGATCAACAAAAGTTTGACCGTTCCCCACCGAAACTCGTGGGCAATGATGCCTGCTGCTACAATGATGGTGAATAGACTCAACAGAGCGGACAACATCACATTTTCCACCACAAACTGCCACGCATCGTACTCTAAAGGTTTAATGTCATTGTCCAGATAATAGTTGTTTTCCTGTATCCCCCAATGATTGGCGACATCCTCCTCACTGCTTCCCTCGGCAATTTCGGCATTTTCCTGCTCCAACTGCTGCCGCCAGTCATCACCATACTGTGCTTCGTCCACATCTCCTACTGTTTTACCGAGAATGGCTACACCAAGGATGATAGCTGCAAGGATGCCGAACATGATCCAGGTAGACTTTCTGGCAAAAAGCTTCGCTTGCTCGTTATAGACGAGCCTGAAAAAATTACTCAATCGCATTCTCCCCAATCACATCTAAAAATTTATCTTCAAGTGTCGAGCGTTGCACTTGTACACCAAATACGTCCACTTGCCCTTGTACAAGACATTTTACAATGCTCGGAATTTCCTCACGTTTCGCTGTCAGTTTGATATGATCGCCTTCCATGGTTGGTTCGAGCTGTAACGTCTGGCGCAGAAGCTCGTTTGCCCGGTCAAGCGGCACAGCCTCAATATGTATCATATCTTCGTCTGTTTTTGTCAGCGCTTTGACTGTTTCGATTGCGACAAGATCCCCGTTTTTTATAATGCCGATGCGGTCGCACATCATTTCTATTTCGGAAAGCAGGTGACTGG
Source organism: Sediminibacillus dalangtanensis (assembly GCF_017792025.1). NCBI lineage: Bacteria > Bacillati > Bacillota > Bacilli > Caryophanales > Bacillaceae > Sediminibacillus > Sediminibacillus dalangtanensis. Next base: position 191,672 of record NZ_CP046956.1, on the reverse strand, counting down.
AGACAATGACGGCCACGTTTTCTTTTTCCGCCAAAGTCCGGATATACTGACGGATTTCTCTAATGCCATGCGGGTCGAGTCCGTTGGTTGGTTCATCTAAAATCAAAACCGACGGTCGATGCAACAAGGCTTGGGCGATACCTAACCGTTGGCGCATTCCAAGAGAGTATCTACCGGCTTTTTCGTGAATCGGCTTCTCCAACCCTACTAATGAAACAACTTCCTTGATCCGCTCCTCGGTAATGCCAGGCATCATTCTTGCATAATGGAGAAGGTTTTTCCAACCGCTCATGAAGGGATACATTTCCGGGTTTTCCACGATTGCTCCCACATGTCGAATAGCATCCTTGTAGTTGGACTTGATACTGCTGCCTTTGATCAACACATCCCCTTCGCTGATTTTCATCAATCCGACCATCATCCGGATTGTCGTTGTTTTTCCTGCTCCATTTGGTCCAAGAAAACCGAACACTTCGCCTGGGTTTATATCAAACGTCAACCCTTTGATTATTTGCTTTTTACCGATATCTTTCTTTAAATCGATTAACTTCATTGCCGGCTCTACTGCCACTTACTGGACACCTCCATTTGTAATGCGTTCTTCTTTCATGTACGTATCTGCCTTTCCAGAGGTTTCATTAAAAATGACTATTTCCTTCAACCGAAAGGAAAGATAGCTGGGTTCCGAGATTATTGATCAAACGTTTGTTTAAGAAAGGGAGAAATGGAGGCACATCGACGTTGTATCTTTTACATGCAAAAGGATGCATCTACTAAACATTTGATCGTTGCAGCGCAATTCTATCTTTCGCTAAAGCAAATAATCACACCTGTCTCCACCCTTCGCGTCTTTTAGCGAGGCTGGTGTTTTCTGTATGCCGCGTGATAAGTCGAACCTATTCCTTTGCCAAAATCGAGGGCATGCTCGATCGCCGCAGTGACATATGCCTTGGCTGTATCAACCGCCTGCTCCATCGTTGCTCCTTTAGCCAGCTCAGCGGCAATCGCTGCCGAAAAACTGCAGCCTGCCCCGCTCGTGTGAATGGTATCGATATGCGGCTGCTTCCACTCCTTAAATTCGCTCCCATCATACATGATGTCGACAGCATCTTCCTTCCGAGCACCCCCTTTGATGATGACATAATCCGAGCCAAAGCGATGTAGCGCTCGTGCGGCATGTTTCATCTCTTCCTTGTCGGTAATCGGGCCGCTCTCCAATATTCTTTCGGCTTCATGCAAGTTAGGGGTGATAACGGTAGCAAGTGGAAACAACCTTTTCCTCATTTCATCAATTGCGTCATCTTTTAAAAGCTGCGATCCCATTTTTCCGATCATGACTGGGTCTACTACCAAATTTGCGGGTGGATGTTCCTCCAGAAGACGGGCAACCAGGTTGATAATTTCTTTCGTAAACAACATCCCGGTTTTGACAGCATCCACTCCGACATTTTTTTTTGCTGTATAATACTGTGCTTCTATCGCTTCCAACGAGTTGGTGAACATTCCTTTACTCGTCACCGGATTATTGGCGACAATAGCTGTAATCGCGGCCATGCCATAGACGTCCCGTTCCTGAAATGTTTTTAAGTCGGCCTGGATACCTGCACTGCCTTGCGCCGCAGATCCAGCAACCGTCAACACTCTTGCAATCATATTGAAACCCCTTTCCATTTTTTAATTCCCTTTTTCATCACGCATCAGTACGTTCACTATCGCACCTGCACCAATAGCAAAAACAGTCGCGAAAAAGTAGTTAAAAACCTTTCCATATAGGTACTGTTCCACCACAACGAACAATAGATAAACAATCCCGGCTGTCAGTAATGTCACAGCTGTCCGATATCTCGGCACGCCTTTTCTTATGTATCTTAACTCGACTAAAAATACAACAATGCCTATCAACAGGATAATGAGTGCTCCCACCGCCATTTCCGTGGTCAGATAGCTAGTGACACCAAAAACAATCAAGAAAGTCGGCAGGATCAACGGCAATATATTTTTCAACGCATTCTCTCCTCTGTATTGATAATTTATGCAGAACATTTGGCAATCTATAGTTTAGCATCCTTTTATCTATTATACTAAAGAAGAAAAAATGTTTGGAATGGAGGTAGCTTATGTTGAACTCCCCGATTCGACTGTTCCGGATATTCGGCATGATTGAAGGAACTTCTCTTGTCATCCTTCTATTTATCGCCATGCCATTGAAGTACATAGCAGGCTTTCCCGAGGTGGTCACCCTGGTGGGTTCCCTTCACGGATTTTTCTTTATCGTTTATCTGCTGGTCATCGCCTATACGACATTTAAAATTCGTTGGGCGTTCAGGTGGCTCTTTGGCTCCTTGCTGGTAGCCTTCATCCCTTTTGGCAACTATGTATTGGATTATCGACTGCAGAAATCACGCTATGTCTAAAAAAACCAGGCCGCTTAGCTTACCCACGCGTAATGGTACGAGGGGAAAACGGAAATACACCAGAAGGGGAAGTATCTCCATTCCACGGGCAAGGTATGCTAACTCCAACGTGAAGAGGCGAGCTGAAGATCCACTTGGTAAAGCGCTCTTTACCAAGTTAGCCCGCGGAAAGCGAAGTACCCTGCCGGCGTGGAGAGTTGCACTATTCACATGAGAAGGGTTAGAACGGTTTGCTTTTTGCTTAGCCAGGCTATGAGAGAATTATAAAAACCGAAACGAATTATGGAGTCGTTCGATTTTTATTGGTCTCTACGCTTTTGTCCTCGCCTCCAAATCTGTTGTTTTTTCAACACAAAGGCTTGGCTTAAGAAGCCAAGGTACTTCGCCAGGACAAAAGCGCAAGCGCCTGTTTAAAGGAGTACAGGCTAGAGCCGCCACGTCCTGTGGCAACGCCTGCATGACCCACATCGTGTAGGCCCCCGACAAGCTAAGAACAGCCTCGGCGTGGCGCTTTTTGCCACACAGAGGGTGGGCTTAAGACCTCGAGGGGGGGTAGGCGCTGGAGCTGGACGTGGCTGGTTCAGCCAATAATTATCCACAGACAGTTAAATTTATCATTTCCTATACAAGAACGAAATAAAAGGCAGCCCTCCCGCCTCATCCGGCGATGAAAGGCTGCCATTTCTCAGACAGCGAAGAAAAACCAAATAATCATAATTAACTGGATGACCACTTTGGCTGCAGCTCCTCCGAGAAACCCCATCAAGGAACCCAGCGAAGCCTTCCATGCCTCCTCGGTTGTTTTCTGTTGGATGATTTCCGTCAAGAACACGGCGACAAACGGGACGATGATGATTCCGAACGGCGGAATGATAAAGGAACCAACAATTACTCCAACAGCAGCAATTCTTTCTCCCCACTTGGAACCGCCATATTTTTTCACGAAATAACTATTGGCAATGATGTCAGATACTATCAGAATGATGGTAAGTATCACCATGGCGATCCAAAACAGAAGCGATAAATCGCCGTCTATGAAGAAAAAGTACAGCAAAAAACCGATCCAAAGCATTACCGGAGCGGGAATCAACGGAAAAATGATGCCGGCAAAGCTCAGTAGAAAACAAGCTACAATCAAAATCCAAATGACGATATCTATGACAATCCCCTCCTTTCTTTCTGCCGATTTCAACTACAGAAAAAGGCTTGGCCAGGATTACATGGCCCTTGCTCCGATTGAGACCATTTCAAACATGAAAAAGAGACTGTACAAAAACATGTACAGCCCGCTTTCTATCAGGAATCGGCAAGTAAATCAGCAAATTCCTTCATATATGGAGGCAAATCCGGCGGACGGCGGCTGGATACGATATGACCATCTACTACTACCGGTAAGTCCTGCCAATTGCCACCTGCATTGATCATATCATCCTTGATACCAGGTGTACTGGTGACGTTTCTTCCCCTGACAATATCTGCGGAAATTAACACCCAGCCGGCATGACAAATCTGACCGATTGGTTTTTCATAATGATCCATATGCCGAAGCATTTCCAATACTTCAGGGAAGCGACGAATTTTATCTGGCGCCCAGCCTCCCGGGACGAGGATTGCATCATAATCCTCTGCTTTCACATCAGCATAGGCATAATCAGAGACCGCAGGCACTCCATATTTTCCAATGTATTTTTCGCCGGCTTTTTCCCCGACTAAATGCACCGTCGCCCCTTCTTCCTGAAGACGAAGAATCGGATACCACAGTTCCAAATCTTCGAAGTCATGGGCCACAAGTGCAATGACCTTTTTGTCCTGCAAGCGCATTTTTGCACCCTCCTTCACTACATTCGCCCTTTGGGCAACTTTACTAACCTACAGTTTATCATCAAACGTCAAATTACGAAATGAATAACCCCGCTTCTGAGCGATAGGAAAAAAGCAGCCTGTTTCCTGTGAAATCAGACTGCCTTTTCAACAGATATTATTCGGTTAGCATTGTCTGATGTTTTAACTGCTGTGCTGCTGTCAATGCATTTTCCGACCCGCTGATGGCTGAGATGACCGATATACCGTCCGCCCCGGCCTTGATCACCTCTGCTGCATTTTTTTCCTGAATACCGCCGATCGCAACAAGTGGTGTGTTGCCGATCAACCTTCTTATCTCTGCTAAACCTTCTAGCCCGATCGGTGTCTTAGCGTCGTGCTTGGTAGCAGTAACAAAAACCGGTCCGGCTCCAATATAGTCAGCCCCTGCAGAGCCGGCTTCGACAGCCTCTTGCACATTGGTTGCCGAAACTCCGACAATAAAATTCTTTGGACAGCGGCGGCGGACGGATTCAATCGGTTCATCTTCCTGACCGACATGTATACCATCTGCCCCCACCTCGATGGCCAAATCCACATCATCGTTTACAAGAAAAGGGACATGGTAACGACGGCACAGTTCTTTCATTTGCAATGCAAGTTTTTGCTTATCTGCGCCTGTCTTGGCACCTCTGCCCTTTTCTCTGAACTGGAACAAGGTTATGCCACCAGCTAGCGCCTGCTCCAAAACGTAAAGCGGATTTTCGATACAATTATTACTTCCCATTATCAAGTAGACTTGTAAAAACTGACGTATATGCATCGGTTATCCATCCACCCGTTTTAATTGCATTTTTTTCAGCCAACCTTCCTCGTCCAACTGATGCAAGGCATCAAGAAATGCTGATTGAAAACTGCCGGGTCCATCACTCGCTGAAGCAGCAAATTCGGCAGCTGCTCCATAATAGCTGACAGCAGCTGCTGCCGCTGACAGTTTATCGCTTCCCACTGCTAAAAACGCTGCAGTCACCGAACTGAGCAGGCAGCCTGCCCCGGTAATCTTCGTTTGTAGTTGGTGACCATTCCCGCTCAAGTAAAGAGAATTCCCGTCTGTGATAACATCTTCTTCCCCAGTAAGCACCACGGCTGTCTCCAACTGTTTCGCGGCTTCAACCGCTATCTTTCGCCCATCTCCTTGAAAAGCGGAATCGACGCCTTTCATCTCTGCATCCGCCCCGGCTAAAAAAGCAATTTCCCCGGCGTTGCCACGGATCAAGGAAACGTCGATTTCTTCCAGAATTCTCAAGGCAACCATGTTTCGAAAAGAGGTTGCTCCGACTCCTACTGGATCAAACACAACAGGTATTCCCTTTTGATTAGCTGCCTGTCCTGCCTTGAGCATCGCAGTAACCTGCGGTGCAGTCAGCGTACCGATATTCAATACTAGCGCATCCGCTACCGCTGCCATGTCAGCCGCTTCCTCTTCCGCATTAGCCATGACCGGGGAAGCCCCCATGGCCAGCAGCCCGTTTGCCGTGAAATTAGTGACGACTTGGTTGGTAATGTTGTGAATTAACGGTTGTCTATCTCTCACATTCATTAGTAAACTGGCAATCTCATTCATTAGAATCCACCCCTTTCTTCTTACCGGGCAGTCCGTTCATCCGGTATCCCCAGTGGTTGGTCGGACCGTTCCCCTTACCGATTCCTAGTGTATGGTGAATAGCGGCAGTGATGAATTCCTTGCCTATAGCAACCGCTTCCGGTATTGTTCTTCCTTTTGCCAGTTCAGAAGTGATGACTGCAGAAAAGGTACAGCCGGTTCCATGCGTATGCTTGGTTTCTAGCCTTGGCGATTGAAACAATTGATATCCCTGTTTGTCATATAAAACATCAACAGCCTCTCCCGGCAGGTGTCCGCCTTTTACGATTGCCGCTCCAGCTCCAAGCTCTTCTACAATCAGCCTGGCCGCCCGTTTGGCATCTGATAAATTCTTTATCGGAAACTCGACCAGTATTTCCGCTTCCGGAATATTCGGTGTGGCAATAGCTGCCAAGGGAATCAGTTTATCTCGGACTGTTTGTTTTGATTTTTCTTCCATCAACTCATGACCACTTTTTGCCACCATGACAGGGTCGATTACATAAGGGGATTGTTGATTTACCAGTTTACCGGCAATCAACTCCATCATTTCACTGGTAGCAATCATTCCCGTTTTTACCGCATCAGGCATAATATCCTGAAATACTGCATCCAGCTGTTTTTCGATAAAATCGACTGGCAAGTGCTGAACATCCTTCACTCCCATTGTGTTTTGGGCAACTACAGAAGTGACCACACTCATCCCGTACACTTCTCTTTCCTGGAAACTTTTCAAATCTGCCTGAATGCCAGCTCCGCCTGTAGGATCGGTCCCAGCAATGGTCAAAGCACTTGCAATCATGCTGCTTCCCCCTCTCTGTTTTTTTAATGAAACGTCTGTATCTGTTGATCAGACGATAACGAAAACGGCCATTCTTCCTGCGTATAGGCCATATCCCAAAAACGATATTCCAGTTGGCAGCTTTTTATAAAGGCTTGGGCCGCTTTTTGCTTATCCTGTTCACTGGCGTTGGATGCCCAACGATCGATTTTCCTGCATAACTCATGGGTGACTTCCGCGATTTCCCCATCTGCATAAAAGGAAATCCATTCATAAAACGGATGGGAAGTATCCGGCTGTTTTTCTTCCAATATGGCCCGGCCGATTTCCAGATAGGTCCATGGACATGGAAGCAACGCTGCCAGGGTTTCGCCCATCGTTCCGCTGTATGCGGCTTTGCTCATGTGAGCGACATAGTGATCAGCAGTAGGTGGCAACGGACTTCCTTGCAGGTCGTCGTAGTTGACGCCTGCCACCCGGCAGAAATTCTCATGTGGATGAATTTCACTGTTGAGGACGAATCCGATTTGTTCCTGAAAAAAGCCCATGTCGGACCGGTCCTCGCACTTCGAAATCGCCAGGCCGTATATTCGATTGAAAGCAGATAAATATTCATAATCTGCTTTTACATAGTGAATCAAAGCCTGCTTAGGTACATTCCCTTCCGCTATTCCCCTGATAAAAGGATGCTGTAGAATTCCTTCAAAAACTTCATCTGCCTGCTTTCTTAATTGTTCAGAAAATGTCACGGTAAAACTCCTCCCTTGTTTTGGAGGAAGCCCAGAACCTCTGGGAAATGGAGGGGAAATAATATCGAAGAAAAGAACAATTGATTGGTAAGCCGAACTCCGTTCCCGGAACGCAAAAAACCGCTCCAGGAAACTGGAGCGGTTTATTCAATCTTGGTAAGGTTTATCCAAAGATAGACGAATCCCGTCTCCACTTTCCTACGCTGGTACTAACCAGTTCAGGTTCAAAGGGACCAAGGTTATTCCTTATCTCAGCCTTAGAGGCGCCCCTAGTGGACTTCCAAAATATTTAACTACTTTTACTAAAACATGAATGGATCAGAATGTCAAACAAGCTATTATCATGTGAAATATTCAATTGTTGCCTTAGGAAACAGCTTATGGATGGTCGATTTCAAAACATCTTTCATTTCTTCTTGTTCCTCATCCTTATAGACGTACTTGCCAATACCATACCTGCCCCATTTCCATTTCCGCTTCGATTCATCCAGCTCCAGTTTAGTCATCGGGTAATTTTTTTCAATGACCCGTTTAGCTGGCTGCGTAAATCGATGTTGGATCAGTTCGAATGTCAGATCTTTTTTTGCGGAAGACGGCAGCGCATCCGCCAGCCTTTCCAGCATTTCCGGATAGCCTTCCTGCCAACCTTCATGCAAATAAATCGGGGCGACAATAAAACCGAGCGGATATCCGGCTTCCGCTACTTTTGTCGCTGCACCTATCCGTTCGGCAAGCCTGGAAGTCCCTGGTTCAAAATACTTAATCACATAATCATCGTTAATACTGAACCGGAACCTGGTTCTGCCGTTATGTTCAGCATCAAGCAGGTGATCGACATGGGCAAATTTTGTCACAAATCGGAGTTTCCCGTAGGTCGACTTTCCAAAATATTCGATTGCACGTTTCAACGTATGGGTCAGGTGATCAATCCCGACAATATCCGAAGTACAGGAAGCTTCGAATCGCGTGAATTCCGGCGCCCGGTCACGCATGTACTTTTCCGCTGCGTCAAAAATTTCATCGGTGTTGACATATGTCCGGATGTACGGCTTGCTGCCCATCGTCGTTTGCAAGTAACAATAATGGCAATGCCCCATGCACCCTGTCGCAAATGGTATCGCATATTCGGCAGACGGCTTGGATGTATCAAACTTCAGTGTTTTTCTTATCCCTACAACGAGCGTCGATTTTGCATTACGGTATTTCTGAAAGTCGTTTTCCCCCGGCAAATTACGGACTTGATTATGGGAGGTCGTTTCCCGGATTTCGATTCCCATCCCCTTAAATTTATCGATAAGCTCGCGACCAAGCGGATACTCCATGGCCCTTGGCTCTACATATACCAGCTGCGGAACAAACGGTTTAACCATGCAACCCCTCCGAACCCTCTGTACCAAATGCAACCTGATATGCGTGTTCTGCTTCTTGTTCTGAGCGATATACTGCCACTTCTTCCGTTAATGGATAGTATGTATCGTACAAAAACAGCGCCAGTTCATTTCCATTGTCCGGATCAGCCACCACTGCAGCCTCCTGCACATTGGCCACCCCTTGCACATGCGGATTCCGGATAATCACATAAACCACCTCACCTGGCATATAACCCTGATTATACTCCATCATTTCACCCAACTCTCCATCAAGATAACCTTATTATCCCAATCCCCCCAAAAATTATTATAAAAAACAGGATAAAAAAACGGGGTCAGTCCCCGACAACAACCCAGAAGTGCTAATGACTGGCTCTGGGGACTGACCCTCCTGTACAGATCTCTTACACGGCAAACACAATATACAGACTAAAAACAGCGCGGCCAAAACAATATGTTGAGAAGTCCACCCTTTGGGGACTGGCCCCGTTATCCACGCATCAACAAGGGGGCGGTTCCATAAGTCGGTGAAAGACTTATGGAACCGCCCCCTTAGTTTTATTCGGGTATGCCGATGGCTTTTAAGGGCCATATTCTCAATTTAACATCGCCGATGACACTGTCGTCTTCGATGAAACCAAAGTACCTGCTGTCCTTACTGACCAGACGGTTGTCTCCCAGAACAAAAAGGCAGCCTTCCGGCACGATGCTTTTGCCGGCAACTTCTTTCAGTGTGAAATTGTTTGTGAGATACTGGCTTTGCGATAAACTTTTTTTGTATTCTTCCAAGTATGGCTCTTCCACTTGCTTGTCATTGATATAAAGGATATCTTCCTTCACTTCGATTTTATCGCCCGGAAGGCCGATAACCCTTTTCACGTAAGCATCGTCAGAGTCTGGTGCCTGAAATGCAATCTCATCGAAACGCTCAATTTTACCTATTTTACTGAGGATGATGCGATCACCGTCATGCAAAGTCGGCATCATCGACTCGCCTTCCACAATCGAAGGCGTAATCAGATAATGACGGCAAACGATGACAATCGTTAGTGCCACCAAAATCGTTTTCAGCCAGGATAGCACTTCATGCTTCACGCTATTGTTATTCATTTATCTCCCCAACCTTTTTGAGAGGAAGCCCATCGCGTAATAGAAAGCGAAATTCTTCCTACCTTTTACTTTAACTTAGTAGAAGAACCTTACCTAATCGAATCCAGTACGAGTTACAAAGCCACAGGTAATTCTTCCTAAACATTTTATCCTGCAAGATAAAAACTTTCGATGCATTTTTTTGTAGACTGATCGCGTTTTGTTTCGTCTTTATTCACGGAGGTAATTCAAATGAAAACATTTACGTACACACTCATTTTTGTTTTTCTGTTACTGATTGCCAGCTTTATCGCAATTTCATTCTACAGCGGGATCCCAGATGAACCAGAAGAAGAGAAATCGACAAAAGTCAGGTACCAGGACTCCTCTCTCCATGTGGAAGAGGAAGTCCTTCTTCCGGACCTTCAACTTAAAGCGGAGGCTGCCATATTGGTAAATGCAGATACCCACCAAATATTATATGAAAAACAAATCAATCAATCGCTTCCGGTAGCAAGCATGTCAAAAATGATGACCGAATACCTCGTCCTGGAAGCAATCGACCAAGGAACAATAACCTGGGATCAACAAATTCCCATTAGTGACTATGCGTACACGATTTCTAATACACCCGGCTACTCTTCGATACGGTTAAGAAAAGACCTTACCTATTCCATAGAAGAACTATTCCATGCCACAGCCATTCATTCCGCAAATGGAGCTGCTATCGCACTTGCTGAAGCTGTTGCTGGCAATGAACGAGATTTTGTCCGGAGAATGAATGATACCGCCAAAACATTCGGAATGGATGATACCGTTTTCGTCAATAGTACGGGACTGAACAATCAAGATTTAGGTGCCTATCGCTACGAAGATCTAGAGCATGCAGATAATGCAATGTCGGTAAAAGATGTAGCGACGTTAGGTTTGGCGCTTCTGAACAAGCACCCGGAAATCCTGGAAACATCTTCGCTAGCCGATGACACCGTTTCCCACGGCAGCCAGGATAGTACTACTTATTATAACACCAATGCCATGCTTCCTGAAATGAATACGGAAAAAATCAGCTATCCAGGTGTCGATGGCTTGAAAACGGGTTATACAGATGCAGCGGGGTATTGTTTTACCGGTACGATAAAACGGGGTAATGTCCGGTACCTATCCGTTATCATGGGCACCGAAAACGAAAATGCCCGCTTTTTGGAAACAAAAAAACTTTATGAAGCCATCCCGAAAACAGAACAGTAAATTAAGCAGGCAAGTCATTTTTCTTTGATGAACGTTCTTACTTCTTTTATACTCTTATACGTATGTTCCACCAATCAAAAAGAAAACATTCGGTATGGAAAAAGGCCAGAAATAGAAGGAGATCGATTTTACATATGAATACAAAATCCCTATATGCGACAAAACCCGCGGGCCGCTTCCTGCTAATTGCGGGAATTATTCTGATAGCCTTTAACTTAAGGCCGGCCATTACTTCTGTCGGACCGTTGCTCGGAACAATCCGAGATGATATTGGGCTAGCCAACTGGGGGGCCGGGTTGATTACCAGCCTGCCGCTTCTTGCATTTGCGGTAATGTCTCCAATCGCTCCCCGACTCAGCAACCGCATCGGTAGTGGGCGCGCTTTACAACTCGGACTCCTTTTGTTGATTATCGGGATTATAAGCCGTTCCATTGCCTATACGCCAACCCTTTATATCGGGACCACCCTGGTAGGACTGGGAATTGCGGTTTGTAACGTACTGTTGCCCGGGCTGATTAAAGAAAAGTTCCCCGAAAAGGTGGGACTTATGACGAGTGTCTATTCCACCTGTATGGCTTCCTTTGCAGCACTTGCTTCCGGTTTGAGCATTCCGTTGGCTGACAGCTTGCAACTGGGGTGGCAGCTCTCGCTTGTCAGCTGGGTGATCCCGGCCTTCATCGGCATTACTGTTTGGTCGGTTTATTTACGCAAACAAAAAAACGAGCAGCCGAAACAACAATTTTTCGAACCATCGGCGGCACGGCTGACAAAATCACCGCTCGCATGGCAGGTAACCTTGTTTATGGGCATGCAATCGTTTCTTTTTTATGTGACCATCTCCTGGCTTCCTGAAATCCTCCATGACTATGGGTTGACGATCGGAACTGCTGGCTGGCTGCTATCCTATATGCAGTTTGTCAGTCTTCCGGCTACATTCATTGCTCCGATTTTAGCAGATAAGTTTAAAAACCAGCGGGGGATCATTCTGCTAATTGGATTGTTTGCAGTCACAGGGTATGGCGGTTTATTAGCCGGCGGATCTTTTTGGCTGTTGATTGTGTGGATCACCTTTATCGGTTTCGCTCTCGGTGCCAGCATCAGTCTTGCACTCGCCTTTTTAAGCATGCGGGCTGCAGATGCAAAACAAGCAGCCGAACTTTCAGGAATGGCCCAGTCCTTTGGTTATTTGCTGGCTGCGGCTGGTCCCTTTTTCATCGGACTCCTCGTCGATGCTACAGGAAAGTGGAACCTTCCGATTGCCGCCATCCTTGCTGTTTCATTGTTTATGGTCATCGCAGGATTGGGTGCAGCGCGCAATAAACTGGTCTAAGCTATAGTACTTATCTTGCTTGAAACGTTTAAACGATGATTGTATAAAAAAAACGGCAGTATCCCGGCCCTTGCGCCCAACAATACTGTCGCTTTTTTCTTTACTTATTCAATTCATTATACATAACAACCTTCATCGCTTCCAATTCTTCCGGTGACAGCTTTTTCTCGATTTTTTCAAGCAAAGCCATTTGTTCTTCTTGCGACATCCCGTTGTTTACCGTCTCACTTAACTCCTGTATCTCCCCAACGCTGAACTTCTTGATCAAATTTTTCACTGCCCCTTCCTTGGTCGTGAACGGTAATTGACTTTGGTCAATTTGCGGAGCATCTGCAAGGAATTTCTGTAACTCGGGATTGTTGTCGAGAGATTGTTTGATCTTCTCCTCATCTGTACCGGAATAAATCTCTTGTTCGACCTGGTCGACCACCTTATCTGCAATCACCCCAGCGGCGATATGGTAAACGCCATATCCGACTCCTGCTAAAATAACGCCAACGATTATCACATTCCGTAAAAATTTCATTCCCTTTCTCCTTTCTCTTCTAAAATATATATCATCGCTATCAACACTTGATGACAGTAATCATTCTTACCTGGCTTCTATACGCTATATTATAGCAAACCTTTGCTAACGGCATCATGCCATTTAGCTTCCACCAATAAGAAAAAAGAATCTTTCAACAAATCAGTAAAAGAATGAAACTTTTCGACTAATAAGACGTAAAAGTTAGTAATGAGGTCAATCAACAACTACAACCTTACAACAGATTCTGTAAAAAAGGAGGTTATCCTATTGGAGCTTTAGACATTTACTGGTGGCTATTGTGGGGAAGCCTGGCCATTGCCATTATTTCTTTATTTTTAGGAGATTTATTAGATGGTCTGTTTGAAGGGCTTGATGAGTTTTTAAATCCGCTACTACTATTCGGCACTTTATCCGTTATTGGCGGATCCGGAGTACTATTCACTAAATACTCCTCGTTTCATCCATTCGTGACGCTGCTCTTCAGTGTGTTAGTCGGAGCTGCTGCATATTTCCTCATCTATCACTTTCTGGTCATCCCGATGGCGAATGCCGAAGCCTCCACATCGATTTCGATGGCTGACTTAGAAGGCAAAATCGGAGAAGTCATTACCACTGTACCCGCAGATGGAATGGGGGAAGTATTCATCGAATCTCCCAATGGCAGCAGAAGTGAAACGGCTAAAAGTTTTGATGAAAAAGAGATTAAACAAGGAACCAGGATTGTCATCGTACAAGTAAGCAAGGAAGCTGTCTACGTCTCCACGTTGGACGATGAATTATTATAAGGGGGATAAACCATGGATGTTTTCATTGTAGTCGGTGTCATAGCCGCCGTGATTTTGGCCTTTGCCATTCTGTTTGCCGTTCGTTATAAAACAGTAGGCGCTGATGATGCCATGATTGTAACCGGAAGCTTTCTCGGGAGTAAAAATGTACATAAAGCAACTGACGGAAGCGGGATAAAAATTGTTCGGGGCGGCGGTGCTTTTATTCTGCCGATTTTTCAACAGCAAGAACGGATCAGTCTTCGCTCCCACAGCCTCGATATTTCTACCCCGAATGTGTATACGGAGAACGGGGTTCCTGTAATGGCAGATGGTACAGCCATCATCAAAGTTCAAAGTACGACAGAGGGAATCGCGACAGCCGGTGAGCAATTTTTAGGCAAGGATGATTCGGAACTTCGCAAAGAAGCGCAAGAAGTCTTGGAAGGTCACCTGCGAGCCATTCTTGGCACCATGACCGTAGAGGAAATTTATAAAAACCGCGAACGGTTTGCCCAGGAAGTGCAAACCCAGGCGGCAGTCGATTTAAAGAAAATGGGTCTGCAAATTGTGTCGTTCACCATCAAAGATGTTCAAGATGAAAACGGGTATTTGGAGGCTTTAGGAAAACCGCGGATTGCTGAAGTAAAAAGGGATGCTCAAATAGCCGAAGCTAATGCGATGCGTGATGCGCGTATTCAAAAGGCAAGCGCAGAGCGTGAAAGTAAAAGTGCTGAGTTGTTGAGCGAAACACAAATCGCAGAATCAACCAAAGAAAAAGAATTGAAAGTAGCTTCCTATAAACAAGAACAAGACACAGCCAAAGCGGAGGCCGACATGGCCTATAAGTTACAAGAAGCCAAAGCCCAACAGCAGGTCATGGAAGAAGAAATGCAAGTCCAGTTGGTAGAGAAAAATAAACAAATCGACCTGGATGAACGAGAAGTACAGCGAAAACAACGGCAATATGAAGCAAACATATCGAAAAAAGCAGAAGCAGAGCGCTATGCTGCAGAACAAAAGGCGGAAGCAGACAAATGGACCCGTGTTAAAAATGCGGAAGCAGAAGCCGAACAAATTCGCTTGGACGGGGAAGCGGAAGCAGATGCTATCCGTCAAAAAGGACTGGCAGAAGCGGAGGCAAAAGAAAAACTCGCCGAGGCCATGGAAAAATATGGCGAAGCTGCTATTTTAGAAATGATCGTAAATATGCTGCCTGAATTTGCCGGCAAAATTGCCGAACCGGTCCGCTCTATCGACAAAGTGACGGTGGTCGATAACGGCAATGGCGAAGGGGACGGAGCTGCAAGAATGAGCAGTTATGTGACAAAGTTAATGAGTCAGCTTCCGGAAACCCTTAAAGATGTCTCCGGCTTTGATCTCAAAGGAATGCTCGACAACGTGGCTTCCAGCAGTGAAACCAAAATAAAGGAAAATCTTACTCCTTCCCGGAATCCATCTCAAATGAACGAAAACTGAGGAAAAGGCCAAGGCATAAACACGCCTGGGCCTTCTTGTTCCTTCTACTTGATTAATGATCTTGCCTGCTTTTTTCCCGACAGGCTATAATTGCTTGCTGCATGAGCTGGTCGATATGATGATTGTCCAATAGATGTAAACCTGCTGCAGTCGACCCTCCGGGAGTTGCTACCTGATCTGCCAATTCAGCCGGATCTTCACCAGTCTTCAGCATTTCGGCAGAACCTGCGATCATCTGGGCAACCAGCTTACGTGCCTGCTGTTCAGAAATACCGACAGCTGCGGCCTGGTTTTTCAAGGACTCGGCGATCCGGTAAATGAAAGCAGGTGCACTTCCGGTGATCGCAGTCAATTCATAAAGCTGCTCCTCCGTAACCTTTTCGAATGCCCCGATACCCTCCAAAATTTCTTCCAAAAGCTGTTTATGATGCTGGTCGACATGTTTCCCTATGGCATAAAGCGTGCTTGATTCACCCAGCTTTGCTGCTGTATTCGGCATGACCCAGGCAGCAGGTGTTCCCTCTGGAAGCACCTCTTCCAAGTAAGATGGAGAAATACCCGCGGCTACTGTTATCACCAGCTGCTTGTCCATCAGTCCAGCCAAATCTTCTAACAGCCCGGGATGGGTCTCCGGCGGCATGGCCAACAGAATGATATCAGCATGACTTACTTCCTGCCGCCAATTGTCTGATACGAAAACACCATAGGTCCCTTCCACATATTCAAGCCGTCCTTGATTGCCATTATTGGAAGCAGTAATGACAAACCGTTGATTCCCTGCTAAGCCGCCGATAATAGCCTGCGCCATTCTACCGGCTCCAATGAATAAAATTCTGGTTGTCTCTTGTATCATTTCATTCTCCTTCCAGACTGCTGACCGGAAAAACCATCGTTCTTGTTTTTGGAATCAGTTCCAGTCTTTCTTCGTAATAATCGATCATTTCCAGATCATCTTCCCAAAGCTCCAATTCAATCTCCGTAGCTTGGATACTGGAAGCAAACTTCTTGATTTTTTCAAACAAATATTGATCGATCCCTTTGTATTTCTGGTCTTGTTTAATGTATAACTCTTCAATCTTAATAATCCGGCGTTCCTTATATAAAGCTGTTTCCTCATGTTTTTCGCCCTTAAAAATAGTAAAGGCCTGTATGGCTCCGGCTCTTTCTACAACATATAATCGTTTCCGTTCATCTGCTATGATTTTCAAAAAATCTTGTTCGTTAATTGGTGCCTGGTTTTGTTTAAAGTATTCCGGCTTCGCAGCAGCCCTTCGCTGTTGTAGTTCTTTGTATATCTCCAGAAGCTCTTCAAAATCTTCCGCACTGCCTTGTCTTATTTTGAACATCTGCATTCCTCCTGTTGCTCCAGAACCGATTGAAGCCATGTTTTCGCCATCAGCATATTCCCCAGGGATGTCATATGAACCCCATCTGTGGTCAGCTTTTCTTTATGATTACCGGTTAAAAAGGCTATAAACTTTTGATGGGTTGGAACAAGGAACCCATCATACTGTACCGCTAGTTGGCGGACAATGTCCACATACGGCTTTAGCTTCTGGTTACCGGGAGAACCAGGATCCTCTTCTATGATGGTAGGCTCCATTAAAATCGGAATAGCTCCAGAAGACTTTAACAAATCAAGCAGTTGCCTATAGATTTCATGAAATATATCCGGGTAAACCTGTTTCATTTCCGGATGATCCAATTGCCGCCATACATCGTTTATCCCGATGGAAATGGAGACAAAATCCGGATGTAGGTCGATGACATCCGGATTCCACCTTGCAGCCAAATCAGTGATCCGGTTTCCGTTCGTTCCCCTATTAATAATTTCGGGAGAAGAATTGGGAAACTCCGTCATCAAATAATCATGAAGAAGTCTTACATACCCATATCCTATTCCTTGCCTATCCTCTTTCCGTCCGGTGTCTGTGATACTATCTCCAATAAATACTATTTTGCTTTTCTCCAACAATGGCACTAGCTCCCTTCCACAGGATGTACTGTCATTAAGTTAACTACATACCTAAGGTGACAGTCAAACATCCAACAAGGAGAAAGTATTTTTTATATTTACTGGTGATTGGAGCCATGCATCCCTTTACTCGGACCTGAATATTCCAGCATGCCGCACGGATTTCTGCTTGGTTTAGATTGTGAAACAAAGTTTAATAAAAAGTTTACCAAAAAATATAAACTGTAGATGAATGCTTATGACGCTCCTCTATCCGTAATGAGAAGCGAGCTAATCGATTCCGCGGGATACACTTCGCTATTAACCGCCTCCTGTTTAAGGGTCATTTTCCCTCCATTTCTCCATAGCTAAAAAACCGAACCAGTATATGGGTGTTCGCATACACTAAAAAGACATATTTAAACAGACAGGGGAGTTGTGAACATTGGATAATACGTTAGCCTGGCATGAATCACTTGAATTGCACGAAATTACTGCTTTTAATTCTATTGGACTGATGAAGTTGAAGACGACACTGCCAAAAATCAAAAATCCGGAACTAAAAGGATTGTATCAGCAAGCGATCAAACTAATGGAAGCCAGTATAAAGGAACTGCTTGCATTTTATCCTCATACACCAAGAGAGGAAGACGAAGAAAGAAAACAAGTGGACGAAACGCTGTTCCAGGGAGATTTACTGGTTTTGACTAAAACTGCTGTCCGCAACTATAGTATCGCCATTACCGAAACGGCGACACCGGCTTTAAAAAAGGTGCTGGTCAATCAACTGAATAAGATGATTCTGATGCATGATGATATTTTCCAATTCATGCACAAACAAGGAAATTATCCAGCTTACGATTTAAAGAAATTGTTTAAGCATGACATGCAGCTAGCGAAAAAAGCATTAAGCCTCTAACATCTTCCACATAAAGAACAGGAAGCCCATGCTCAATAGCTCGGACTTCCTGTTCTTTCTATTCATTGGTTTTAAACAGCTTTTGCATTCAATTTTACTTCAATGTTTCCCCGGGTTGCCTTCGAGTACGGGCATACTTCGTGGGCTTGCTCAACCAGTTTTTCAGCTTCATCCTGAGATACCCCTTTAATCTCAGCATTTAAGGTAACACCGATTTTAAAGCCGTTGTCTTCTGAATCTTTTAGAAAATCAACATCAGCAGTAATGGTGGAATCAATATCTTTCTTTTGCTTGCTGGCTACTAAGTTCAACGCACCATCGAAGCATGCAGCATAACCGGCAGCAAATAACTGCTCAGGATTTGATCCTTTTGATTTGGGATCGTCGGCTGGATTGACTAAATCCAAATCGATGATTCCATCATCGGATTTTACATGACCGTTTCTTCCGCCTTTTGCCGTTGCATGGGAAGTGAATAATACATCACTCATTAGTAAATCATCCTCCTCGCATTTTTATGTTCCTTTTTAATTTTCCTTTTTTTCGATACTTTTAAACAACCTGTCCGTTTTTCCCCTTCGTATAAATTCATCGATGCAGTAAAAACTATAGGAGAGGTGATGCAGGTGAAACAACCAGAAGATAATTTAGAAACTATCTCCATAGAAGATGAAGCGGGTAACCAGAAGGATTACGAAGTCGATGCAGTCATCGAAATGGATAAAAAAGAATACGTGCTGTATTCTTCCGGTGAAGAACTTAAAATGAAACGGATTCTACATGAAGACGATGATGAATTTTTGCTCGACGTCTCCGAAGAAGAAATGGCTAAACTAATTGATGCTTATGACGAAGCAATTGCTGAGGAAACAAAAGAAGTCCATTGACAGCAGAGGTGATGAGCTTGAAGAAAGAAGATAACCCCTTGGAGGCTGCAACGACAGCAATCAACCGGGCACAGCAATGGACAGAGCTTGCCCAGACTGACCCTGGCAAGTTTACGGAGTCGCAAAACCACCTTACCTATGCACAAGAACAACTGGCATTGGCCCACCAAAGTTTAAACTCGTTAAACGAAGAAGAGAAACAGCAGCTCCAACGAGCAGATGATTTGTTACGACTCCTCAAGCAGACACAGCAATCGATAATCCATTGAAGGGACAAAAGCGCATGCGCCTGTTAAAGGAGTACAGGCTAAAGCTGCCACGTCCTGTGACAACGCCTGCATGACCCACATCGTTTGGGCCTCCGACAAGCTTAAGCAAAGCCTCGAAGTGGCGGGCTTTTGCCACACAGAGGATTTGCTTAAGACCTCGAGCGGGTAGGCGCTGGAGCTGGACATCTCTGAGATTTATACCTTCTTATCTGTTAAAAAAGTCCGGCCAACATACCGGCCGGACTTTTTGATGTTTCCATTGTTTTTTTATTTCCTACTCCAGAGGTCTTACATAAAAATCCGCTAAATAACTTGGCCGAATACCAGTTCATCATACCCACTTCATCATTTAGCATTCCGTCCAGTATGCTTCGGGGTCGTAAGCAAAGCCAGTATCATGGCGCTGCCGCCACCGATCAGTTTCCCAGCTACAACGGCAAACACAACATTCTGATTGATTCCAGCGACAAAACCAAGATGACCGCCAAACGTAAATGCCCCACTTACAGCAAAAGCTACATTGAGCACCTTCCCTCTCGGTTCCATATATTTCAGCGTTGCCAGCATGGGGATGATATGGGCAAGCGAGGCAAGTATACCTGTTGTTGACGCCTCATCGATCCCAGCTTTATTTCCTATACTCCGCAGCGGTTTACCACATACTTTCCGAATAAAAGCCAGCATCGGAAAAGCACCTGCCAGAAATAACGCAACGGCTCCGACAATCTGTATCCCTTCATTGATCGGCGTCATATCCGGAATGATCACCAATCCTGTAAGAGATTCCGTCCCTATCGCGGCAAGGCCTACAATAGCCAGTAGCTGTACGGCTTTTCCAAATAGAGAAAAAATGAACAGCATTCTCTCTTTCTGTTTCCACAATCCGATGGAAATGAAAATAGCCAGTAGAACAGGAATGATTAAGTTACGAATGATCATCAGGAAATCAAGACCAGCAATCATGCCGCCAGCGAGGCATCCTATAGGAACGGTAATCACACCGAGCAAAATCCCTTTCGCAAAATAAGGATAGTCCTGCTTTTCAAGCATCCCTAACGAAACAGGAATCGTAAAAGCAATAGTCGGTCCTAGCATGGTTCCCAGGAACACCCAGGAGAATAGTTCAGCCTGTTCTGTTTGTGACATGGCTTCAGCCAGAGAATAACCTCCCATATCCAAAGCCAAAATCGTATTGGCGAAGGAAGCCGGATCAGCACCTATCAGACTATAGACCGGCAGCACCAAAGGAGTAAGTAACTTGGCAAGCACGGGTGCCAATGAAATGATACCAACCATGGCCAAGGCAATAGTACCCATAGCCTGAAACCCCTCACCGAATCGTTCTCCGAGTCCCAACTTATTGCCAATACATTTGTCGACAGCACCCAAAACAAAGAACACCGCCACCAGGTAAATGATCAGTTCGTTTATCATGTATCTCACCAGCTTTTTTTACATTTATCCATTCATTTTACCAACAGTTTGTCCACTACTTCCAGTCACGTCTGCCTTATTTGAAATTTTCCTGTGCTAACTCTTCTTTCAGATGAATAAACTGTACAAGCTATCCATAAGGGAGAGAGATAAAGTGGGGATTTTTTTTAGCTATGTATTTTTGGGGCTTTCTCTAGCTGCTCCGATCGGACCGATCAACGCTGCACAATTGGACAAGGGGATCAAAAGCGGTTTCTTCCACGCCTGGTTGATAGGACTCGGTTCTTTAGCAGCAGACATTTTGTACATGTTGACTGTTTATTTCGGTATCGTTCATTTTTTGGAAACCCCGTTCATGAAAACGTTCCTTTGGTCTTTCGGCTGTTTTGTCTTGCTATATACAGGCTTTGAAAGCCTCCTGAGTGCCAAAAAACTCTCTGGGGAACAAGATCGAAACAATGAAAGTTCGGCAGCAAAGACCTTTTTTACTGGTTTCTTCTTAGCACTATCCAATCCTTTGACCATTTTGTTCTGGTTGGGTATCTATGGGTCCGTATTGGCAAAAACAGCCGCCCAATATGACACCTCCCATTTAGTCCTATACAGCTGTGCCGTTATCCTTGGCTTGATTATCTGGGATATTACGATGGCCCTCATAGCCAGCAGTTTCCGTCGCCTCCTGACCGATCGGGTGTTAATTATCATCTCCGTCCTATCCGGACTTTCCCTGATTTGTTTCGGAATTTATTTCGGTTGGCAGGCGGCAGCATTGCTGTTTCCTCTTCAATAAACAAATGACAGTCACCCATTTTCGCATTTGATAATAACTTATCAAGGAAAGGGTGACAAACATGAGGCTTTATACAAGTGAGGACCTAATCAGGAAACCAGAAGATATTAGCCATTCTCACTTTTCCAACTATCAAGCATTTCTTGAAAAATTAGCTGACAAACAGGACCGTTTCCCTTGTATTCCTGCCGTACAGGGGAGTTCTTTGAAGCATTTTCGGTTTGGCTTCCTACCTCGGCCCGGCAATGTCCATGCCGTGGAAACGTTGGCTGACCTGCTTGGACAATACAGTCATTCCTATAAAGGATTCGGCCGTTACACGTCCCTCATTCTATTATTTGAAAACGATAAGGAACGTTCAGTTGCCGACTATGAATATTTATTTTGGAAACTGTTGACCGATCTCCATGACAGCGATTCCTTTAATTGGCCAGCCGAAATTCCTGTCCATCCCTCTGAACCTCTATGGGAATTTTGCTTTCATGGAGAGCGGTATTTCATTTACACGGCTACTCCTAGTCATCACAAGCGCAAAAGCCGCAGTTTTCCTTGTTTTCTTCTTGCCTTTACACCGAGATGGGCATTTGAGCGATTCACAAGCCAGCCGTATGCCTTGTCCATAAAAGAAAAAATAAGGCAACGATTAACTGCCTATGATGAGGTACCTCCTCATCCAGATTTGAATACTTATGGCCAGGGGGATAACTTTGAAGCGAAGCAATATTTTTTAAGGGAAGATCAAACCTCCAGTCAAAGCTGTCCATTCCATCCGAAGCAACGTTAGTCCCTACTGGATTCAATTAGCTTGGCCAGGTCATTTACTGCTTTTTCCAATGCTTTGATTCGTTTTTCAAACCGATGGAGCAGATAGACAGTGATTGCGATAGGGAAGCCCAGATTACTAATCAACTGGATAAATGTCAGATTTTCAAACATAGCAGTCACTCAACCCCTTCCTGGTTAGCACCATAAGTGGCATAGCCATATCCTTGATACCGCTATACTACTTTATATGAAGGAAACTCGGATCACGTAAAGG
Source organism: Sediminibacillus dalangtanensis (assembly GCF_017792025.1). Taxonomy (NCBI): domain Bacteria; kingdom Bacillati; phylum Bacillota; class Bacilli; order Caryophanales; family Bacillaceae; genus Sediminibacillus; species Sediminibacillus dalangtanensis. The sequence continues at coordinate 169,184 of NZ_CP046956.1, read as the reverse complement.
ACAACCACCATTCTGTAATAAAAAATCCACACATCCTTAGGGAAAAACGTGGGCACAATAGCTGAAGCCGTGTCCGCGGAAAGCGAATGAACTTGCCGGAGTGGAGATTTGCACTATTCATAAATTTTGCTAAGTTAATTCGCAGATTATGAAAGTATAAAACACCGAACGAATTCAAACTATCGTTCGGTGTTTGTTTTGGTCACTATGCTTTTGTCCCGCGTTTCCATTTCTTTTTCATTGATAAGGTGATCAAGCCGATAAGGATTAAAAATCCCAAACTGATAAAAAGGCCAGGTCTACTGGATTTATCAAACAATGTTCCCGATACGGCCAGAAGAATCAGCAGTAATCCAATATATCTTTTCGCCAGCTGCATCCCCGAAGGCTTCATAACCTTTTTATAAGAAAAAAGAATAAACAGCCAGGTATAGAGCAGCATCAAGCCAGCCGCTGTGGTGAAATACTCATAAATTTTTTCAGGCAATAGTAAAGAAACAATGATGGACAAAATCAGTCCGCTGGTTGTCAGACATAAAGCCCGAAGGGGGAGCTCCCTTTTTCCGGTTTTTTTGGTGAAAAGTTTCGGGGCATCCCCGTCTTTCGCCAGGCTGACAATGATGGTGGTAATCGCATATAAAGAGGCAACCATTGTGGAAAAGCCGGCAATAATTAACGCTCCATTGAACACATGGGGTACAAAAGCAATATGGTACTTATCCAACGCCAGAATAAAGGGACTTTCATCCGTAGAGAATTTATTCCAAGCCACCAGATGCAGAGCCAGCCATAAGGAGGCTAAATAAATGACCGTCAAAGATAATAGCATGATCTTACCCGACTTAGGAGCCTCCTTCGGTTCTTTCAGCTCGTTAGCCATTATTCCCATTACTTCGATTCCCCCAAAAGCATAAAAAGCAAAAATCAAAGCTGTCCAAAACCCGACCAAGCCATTCGGGAATAATTCCTGAAAACCAAATGCGAAAGACGGAGACTCTTTCTGGCCATTGAGAACACCAGAAACCGCCAATATGGCTATGATGATAAACATCAATATCGCTGCGATCTTTACCACAGCAAATATATTTTCAAACCGTTCAAAACCACTGACTCCGGTGAGGATGACAATCAGTCCCAGGACACCGAATACCGAGGCAAGAATCCACAACGGCACCTTTGGAAACCAAAATTGCGAGAAAATACCAAGTGCTGTCAGCTGACTTCCCATGATCAGCATTTCCGACGACCAATATACCCAGCCATTGCTGAATCCAGCCCAATGACCATAGGCTTTTTTTGCATAGGAACGAAAGGAACCTTCTGCCGGATGTTCCGCAGTCATTCTAGCAAGTGCATCAAATACGACATATGTACCTGTCGCTGCTAAAATGAAGGCAAACAATACCGAAGGACCGGTTTGCCTGATGGCAATACTTGATCCCAAAAAATAACCGGTACCGATAATACACCCGATACCAATCATGGAAAGCTGCCACCATCTTATTTTTTTCTGGCTTTCCCCTTGCTTCTTCATCTGTATCCCTCCAGCTTTATCGAGTTTATTGTTACTGAGAAACAGAGGATTTATACGGGGAAAAGATTGGATGCTTTTTGGATTAGCACCCAGGAAAAGGAGTTTTTCCGAAAACACCAAAAGCTGCCAGAAACAATGATTTGCTTCCGACAGCTTCATGAAAATAAGCCCCATCTTACTATATCGCTTTATAAGAATGGTCGACTAACTTCGGCCTTTGCACCAACGTCGGCACACCCCTTTTGCAGGGGCATATTTCCTTTACCTCCTACGGTACATGGGAAGTTCGGCGAAAACCGCCGCTTTGCGCGGCAATGCCGAACCACCCCCGTTGCGGGGGCGCACTTCTATCGCCGCTCCCCGGTCGCTTCCGCTTTTCTTTCCTGCTCGGCTCTTTCTTGGGCGGGGGTGGTGCCTTTTATGAAAAAACTGAGCGCCAAGCCTACGACAGATAAGGCGGTGGCTACCCAAAAGGAGACGTTTACTCCGTGGATCAGATCGCTGGTCGCGGCGTCGGGGCCGCTATCTAAAGCGGCACTGGTCATCACGGTAACCAGAATGGCTGTTCCAATTGAAGCGGCCACTTGACGCATGGTATTATTCATCGCTGTCCCATGAGGAATCAGTTTCAGTGGCAGCTGGTTTAGCCCTGCTGTGGTGACTGGCATCATGACCATTGACATGCCCAGCATGCGGATACCAAATACTACTGTTAAGTAAAGCAGCGATGTCTCTGTCGACAAATTGGTAAACAGGAACGTAGTAATTGTCATGATGGTCAACCCGGTTATCGCCAGCCAGCGGGCGCCGATTCGATCGAAGATTCTACCAGTAATCGGCGACATTGCCCCCATTAATAAAGCCCCTGGCATAATCATTATTCCTGATTCCAGCGCGGAAAAATCAAGCATGTTTTGCATATAGATCGGCAAAATAGTCTCAGAACCAATCAAGCTCATAAACACGATCATCCCGATAATGGTGGTGATGGTAAACGTTTTATACTTAAACACCCTGAATTCCAAGATCGGCTGTACTAGCTTGAACTGTCTGATAATAAATACCGACAATGCCAATGCACCGACGATAAGTGATGCAACAACTTGTATGCTGTCCCAGCCACTGTTGCCGGCGCTGCTGAATCCATACAACAATCCACCGAACCCTAAGGAAGACAAAATAATGGAGATGATGTCCACTTTTGGATGGGTGAGCTCGTTTACATTTTTCAATGCAAAATAAGCAATGACAATATCAATGATTGCAATTGGTAAAATGATGAAAAACATGACCCGCCATGGATAGCTTTCCACGATATATCCTGATAAAGTCGGGCCAATGGCAGGCGCAAAGGAAATGACAAGACCGACATTCCCCATTGCAGCACCGCGCTTCTCGATTGGAAAAATGGTCAAGAATACAGTCATCATTAAAGGCAGCATTATCCCAGCCCCTGCAGCCTGCACGACCCGTCCCACCATTAAGATAAAAAAAGATGGGGCAATGCCGCATATCAAGGTACCGGCAGCAAAGCAGGTCATTGCGGTAATAAAGAGCTTTCTCGTTGTAAATGTTTCAATTAAAAATGCAGTGATCGGAATCATGATTCCATTAACAAGCATGAAAATCGTTGTCAGCCATTGGGCGGTGTTCTCTGAAATATGAAAGTCCCCCATAATATGCGGGATTGCTGTTGCCATCAGAGTCTGGTTCAATATCGCTACAAACGCACCAGCAAGCAGTACCGCTACTATCGGAAACCGATTCTGCACTTGTCCTGGTTGTACTTCTGCCATGCTGTCATCTCCTTTATTTTGGAATTAGAGCAGTCTCTCTATTTGTTCCAACGTCCCAATCGTTTCGACGTGTTGTTTGAGGTAGGTGAGCAAAGCCTGCAAAAGAAACTCGCGCGGCTTTTCTTCTTTCACTTCCTGCTCCATTAAATTGATTGCATCACCCAGTTCGCTTCGCTCCGGCCTCGGCAGCGAAACGATTTGTTCCCTTAATTGACGGAACAATTTTTCAAGCTGCTCATGCCGCTCAAGCGGCTCTAAATCGAACTGGTATGTTTCGTATTCCTCCATCAATTCCTTCGTCAATACCGCTTGCTTATCGCTGTGTTTTTCGACAGTTGCATCGAGCGTATCGACAATATATTCTGCTATCCGATGCAAATTCGCAGGTTTTTGTTCCTGGACTATCAGCTGGACGTACTCCTTGATGACTCCTTGCAGCGTGACGGTTAGGTCCCAGATGATCGGTTCAGCTTCTTCCTGGTAAGCATCCAGCAGCAGCTTTTTATGCCAGCTGAGCATTGCCGCTCTTGTCCGTTTACTCAACGCCTGTATTTCTTTGTTGTTCTCCTTTGGGAGCGACTTATACAATATATTGAAAAAGTCCTTGTTCTCGAACATCCCCTCTAACTCGATCAGGATGGACTGCTTAAATACCTCCCTTGGAACCAGCGTCTTATCCAGATAAATTGTCCTTGCTTTCTCGAACATTCGCTTATGGTTGGATTCAAACACCTGGATAAGCAAATCTTCTTTGGAATCGAACAGCTTATATAGCAGTCCTTTGGATACACCGCAATCTTCTGCAATTTCCTGCATCGACGTAGAGAAATACCCTTTCCTGGAAAAACATTTGATTGCTGATTGTATGATTTCCATCCGCCTTTCCGTCAAACCCTCTCACCTCCGTGACCGGTAAGTCACAAAAATACCCGCCGGTTTTTATACTATGGAGCATTATAGTAAGAAAAAAGGCGGAGTGTCAATTATTTGAGCCGGTTGCGTGCCCATTAGGAACCCCTCCAGTGTGGGCTGAATAAAGTACTGAAGAATAGACTTTTGACCAGGAGGGGTAAGATGAAAAAAACGTATGTCCATATCAAGGAAGAAAACGACAAAGCAAAACCGGCATTTCCACCACAGCATCAACCACAGCAACCGGGTATCGAAGGACTGATGATTCCAAAACCCATCGTGGAGGACCCAGATTACTGCGGTTCAGGTAAGCTAGCCGGCAAGGTTGCTGTTATCACCGGCGGGGACAGTGGAATCGGTGCCGCAACTGCCATTGCTTTTGCCAAAGAAGGTGCCGACATCGCCATTGCTTACTATTCTTCCTATGAAAACGAAGATGCCTTCCGGACCAGACAACGCATTGAAAGTCTTGGACAGCGCTGCCTGCTCATGACTGCCGACCTGCGAGAAGAGGAAAACTGTCGGGCCGTAATAGCTGAAACATTGGAAACTTTCGGCCGGCTGGATGTACTGGTTAATAACCATGGTGTGCAATTTCCTCAAGACAGTCTTCTGGACGTATCCTCTGAGCAATTCGATGATACGTTCAAAACCAACATTTATGCGTTTTTCTATTTAACCAAGGCAGCTCTTCCTTATTTAAAAAAATCGAGTGCCATTATTAATACTGCCTCCGTCGTGGCTTATGAAGGGAATGAAAAATTGATCGACTACTCTGCCACCAAAGGGGCGATCGTTGGGTTCACCCGTGCCTTGTCTCAAAACCTGGCCAGCATTCCGATACGGGTAAATGCGGTAGCACCTGGACCAATTTGGACGCCCTTGATTCCATCCAGTTTCTCTGCGGAATATGTGACAACCTTCGGGCAGGATGTCCCTTTCAAACGAGCCGGTCAGCCTTTTGAGCTTGCGCCAGCATATGTTTATCTTGCTTCGGATGATGCTTCCTATGTTTCAGGTCAGGTCATCCACGTAAACGGCGGCACTATGGTAAGTTCCTAATCCTCCGGGGTAAAATGACAGCCTCCTTGATTGTATATTTCTTTACAACGATTTTTTAATTCGTCATTATTAGAGAAAGGAGGCTGATAATATGGATAACTTTACATATTACAATCCAACCAAACTAATTTTCGGTAAGGGACAGTTGGAAAAATTAAAAGAAGAAGTGCCACAATACGGCAAGAAAGTATTAATGGTCTATGGTGGCGGAAGCATTAAACGGAATGGCCTTTACGATGATGTAAAAAACACACTGGCCGAAATCAATGCAGAGGTCTTCGAACTATCCGGTGTCGAACCGAATCCACGTGTATCTACTGCCCGGAAAGGGATTGAAATTTGTAAAAAAGAAGGAATCGACTTCCTTTTGGCTGTCGGTGGCGGAAGTACAATTGACTGTACCAAAGCGATTGCAGCTGGTGCTAAATATGACGGCGATGTCTGGGAGATTGTAACCAAGCAAGCGGCTGCTACAGATGCCCTTCCATTCGGCACCGTTCTGACATTGGCAGCTACAGGATCGGAAATGAACGCCGGTTCGGTTATCACCAATTGGGAAACCAATGAAAAATATGGATGGGGAAGCCCTTATACGTTCCCTAAATTCTCGATATTGGACCCTGTTAATACGTTTTCGGTCCCTCGCGATCAGACCATTTACGGAATCGTGGACATGATGTCCCATGCGCTGGAGCATTACTTCCACAAGGAAAGCAATACCCTGCTGCAGGATCGCATGGTTGAATCGTTGCTGCTCACCGTGATGGAAACAGCCCCAAAGCTGCTTGACAATCTGGAAAGCTATGAGCACCGGGCAACGATTTTATATAATGGAACAATGGCCCTTAACGGTGTTGTGAACATGGGATACCGGGGTGACTGGGCAACCCACAACCTGGAACACGCTGTATCGGCTGTCCATGATATCCCTCACGGAGGCGGCCTTGCGATCATCTTCCCTAACTGGATGAAGCACACGATTGATGAAGACCCAAGCCGCTTCAAGCAGTTAGCCGTACGAGTATTCGACGTCGATCCGGAAGGAAAATCCGAACGGGAAGTAGGTCTGGAAGGAATCGAAAAACTGCGTGAATTCTGGAATAGCATTGATGCACCTTCCCGTTTATCCGACTATGGTATCAAGGAAGACAGCATCGAATTAATGGCGGAAAAGACCGTGACTGCCAACAGCGAATACGGCAACTTCAAAAAACTCAATAAACAGGATTCCTTGGAAATCCTGAAAGCAAGTTTGTAAGGACATAACCCCGGCAGTGCAGCCGGGGTTTATTTATTATTTATTTACTTCCCCAACGGTCTCAAAGGGATAAAAATGAACCTTCTTCCTTTTGGAATAGTGTACAAGTGGCCTTTCGGAAAAATATTTTTTAGGAAGAAATGGAACCAAATCATCCATCTCCACCTCCAGTTCCGCTTCCTGTAACTCCCATGGGGAGTGATTGATCGGACCCTTCAGGACTTTGTCTCCCTTTATATTAAACAAACAGTAGCGTTCGGCCAGCCAATGAGTCAAGGAACCCACTTTTGCATGGGAAGTTTGCGAAATCGGTCGATATCGCGCGAAAAAGTGTGCAGGAGGTGCATCTTTTTGGATACGCTGGCTTCGAAAGAGAACCTCCTTCTCTTTCCTATTCCTCTTCATCGACATCTCTGCTTTCATATAAGGGAGAGAAAACACCGTTCTAGCTCCTGCCACCGCGGCATTGCTATCTGCATCGAAGGAAAAGAAGTAAACGCCGGATTCTCCTTTATATCGGATATAAGTCCGCACATTCAGCTCTAAAAAAGAAGATACGAACGGAATGACACCTGGCATTCCCCTGAAGCGATTTTTGTTACCAAGAAAAGGCACGATACTGATCCATGCGGTCCCGTTGAATGTTTCAAGCTCAAACGGCTCTGGTACATGCGGACGTAATGCTTCGTAAGGAACAGGCCAGTGAATGAATAGTAAATCATCCCAGTGCTGTTCTGCCACCCACGGCCATTTTGCTCGTTCAGCCATCATTTTTCCCTCCATTCTCTAAATGTCTTTAACCTTTCTTTATGGTACCGAAACACTTACCTTGCAAGTCATTTTAATATGTTTCTGAAAAAAGGACCGCCAGCGTGCTGATTGAAGGCACAAATCAGCTGCTTAGACGGTCCCTGGCTTTATTCCAATTATCATGTCCGGTTATTCTGTGCATTTGCTTCTTTCTGTTGTTCCCGTTCATCCCTTTGCTGTTCTGCCAAGTCATCCGGATGTGGGTCAACTTTATGTTTATATGCATACCCTTTCGAAGTGGTTAGCAATGATAATCCGATAATCAGTGCCACCACAATTACACAAATAATGGATACCATTATCATCATAGTCCGTTTTACCCCTAACATTTAATGTTTTCGAATCACAGTATACCATCGTTTCCCTGCTCCGCCTATGTGATCTTCGGAATTAAAAGCAATAATTTGGTTAAGTTTCTGGAATAATAGGTAACATAACAATACATGTGTAGATGGAAGGAGTGAGGAATGAATGGAACAAAATCAAGTTAGAGATAAAGTGGTCAGTATCCTGGATAGTAATTTAATCGGAACGATGGCTACAGTAAAAGACGACAAACCATTTTCGCGTTATATGACGTTTTTCAATGAGGAATTTACGTTATATACTGCCACCGACAAGGACACCCATAAAGTAGAAGACATTGACAAAAACAATCGCGTCCACATCCTGCTTGGATATAAAGGGGAAGGGCTGGAAGATGCCTACTTGGAGATTGAAGGGACAGCGGCAATCAAAGAGTCGAATGACATCAAGAAAAAAATATGGAACGATAAATTGGAAGCATGGTTTGAAGGTCCGGACGATCCAGACTACATTGTGCTGGAAATCAAGCCGAGTGAAATCCGATTGATGAATACCAAGGAAGGCAGTCCACAAGTACTGGGATTGTAACCGCCTAGATTTGTGGTCGATGAATCAATCACCCCTTATCCCAAAATGGACAAGGGGTGATTTTTTTCCCATTCTTTCGTATATCGGATTAAAGTAGGATCGTTGTGCTCTATCTTCTATTATTTAAAAAGAAAAATTCATGGTTCGATTGTTCAACTTTATGGTTTCAATACCACTTTAATATTCCCATCGGACTTTTCATCAAAGATTCTATAGGCATCAGCTGCATCCTTCAAGTCCATTCGGTGGGTAATGATATCGGTTGGATTGACATAGCCATTTTCGACCATATTGTATAATTCCGGCATTAAATGAATCACCGGTGCTTGTCCCATTTTCAAGGAAACATTGCGTGAAAAGAAGTCTCCGAGCGGAAAATCGTTTGCATTGCTGCCATATACCCCGGTAAGCTGGACTGTACCAAATTTACGGACAGCTTGCGATGCGGTAACGATCGGGCGAATGGTTCCAACTTGATTATCTTGATCAGAGCCAAACGATTCTCCTTTCGGGACTGTCCCGTCCATACCGACACAATCAATCACGACATCGGCGCCGCCCTTGGTTTTTTCGTTAAGCAAAGAACCAAGCTCACTGTTATTGCTAAAGTCATACGTTTCGACGTTGTTGACTCGTTTGGCATGTTCCAGACGATGCGGAACTTGGTCTACACCAATGACCCGTTCCGCGCCTTTCAGCCAGGCGAACTTCTGCGTCATCAGTCCGATCGGCCCACATCCCAAAACGACTACCGTATCACCGGATTTTACTCCGCTGTGTTCCACGCTCCAGTAAGAAGTCGGAATGACGTCGGATAAAAACAGTACGCTTTCGTCCTCCAATTCACTGTTTTCTGGGACTTTGAAAGAAGTAAAGTCTGCGTATGGCACACGTAAGTATTCAGCCTGGCCGCCCGGATAATTTCCGAACTGTTCAGAGTAACCAAATAATGCGCCAGCGTCACCATGTGGATTGGAATTATCACACTGACTCTCCATCTGGTTTTTACAATAAAAGCACTCACCGCAGCCAATATTAAATGGCACGACGACTCGATCGCCCTTTTTTAGGTTTTTTACATGGGAACCGACTTCCTCCACAATTCCCATCGGCTCATGGCCAATGACATAGTCCTCACCTAAAGGGATACTACCCTTCATTAAATGCAAATCAGATCCACAAATACCTGTGGCTGTTATCCGAACGATAATATCCGTATTTTCATGAATCGTTGGGTCCTCTACCTGTTTAACTTGGATATTATCCTTCCCCTGAAAGGTTACAGCTTGCATTGATTAAACACTCCCTTTCTATTTACACTACTAATTGCCACTCAACGTTCGTTCTAAACCTATACGAGGGGGTCAGTCCCTCCCGCCGACAATTCGCGCTATATACCCTGGTAAAATCGCTGGGAGGGACTGACCCTCATACCATCGTTTCGACAAAATCCGACCTTAATGGGGACTGTCCCCTCATCCTGTGAAATCCTGTCGCCCCAGTATTTCCGCCCGTTTATAAGTTGGATTCTCGGTGAATTGGGGTCTGTCCCCGTCGAGGGATTTTCTTGTAAAGGGGACTGACCCCATACATGGTTAGGTTGAGGTGCGGTGGGGAAATGTTTAGGGGTATAATATTTTGTGAAAGGATGGTTGGTATATGGGTGTATTTGCTTCTAATGCATTAGAAGGAGAGCATGCCTTGATAACTGGTGCTACTGGCGGAATCGGTTATGAGACGGCGCTGGCTGCTGCCGATATGGGCGCCAGCTTGACCATAACGGGAAGAAATGAAGAGAAGCTGGAACAGTTAAAACAAACTATCGCCAATAAATACCCGGGAGTTAAGGTACTTGCCCACCGGGCGGATATTAGTGATGAACAAGAGCGCAGCAACCTTGTGACTGCCGCTGGACAAGCAATTGGGGATATAACGCTGCTTGTCAACTGCGCCGGTATCGGCGGAGGCGGACTCGTCGAGGAACTGGAGCAGGAAGAAATGGAAAAAATCATGCATCTCAATTATACGGTGCCCGTCCTTCTTTCTCAGCAGGTATATAAACAAATGAAATCAAGGGGAAAAGGTGCCATTGTCAACGTTTCCTCCTTGTCAGGTTTAAGAGGGACTCATGGAAACACGGCATACTCAGCTTCGAAATTTGCTTTGATTGGGTTCACGCATTCTTTTTCGTTAGAGGCAATTGCACATGGTGTCAGGGTAAACGCAGTCTGCCCAGGCTATGTGGATACGAGTATGGGAAGAAACGCCATCAAGCGCAAAGGGGAAAAACAAAGCCGCTCGTTTGAAGAGCAGCTTAAGATTACCGAAGAAGGGCTTCCCTCCGGCCGTATCACAAAACCAGAGGAAGTTGCCAACACCATATGCTTTCTGTTGACGGATGCCGCACAAAACATCGTCGGCGAATCCGTTAAAATTTCCGCCGGCAGTGTCAGACGTTGATCATTACAGTAAAAAAGACATCCCCAGTTCTGTCCGCATGAGATGGTAAGAAATATGACAAAACTAAATCAAAGTGATCCGACAACATTACACATAAAAGTTAATAAATACCAGAAAAATACGCTTGGACCGGAAGTCCATGCGTATTTTTCTACACTCCTTGTGAGATAACAATCCGCAAGTTCTGTTAACGTTAGTCAAGTAATTTTCGGTTGATAAACAAGTACACACTTCCTAATAAAATTAACATGACACTTACAAGAACGGCATTTTCATAAGGATAATCAATGAAGCTACTTATTATCACCAACAAGCCTAATGGAAGGAAAAACAATCCACCCGCCACTTTTCCTAATAGCTCCTTGTTTTTTATCGCTTTTTCATTGAAGCCAGCTAATAAGCTCGTTTGTTTTTTAACTGCTACTAGATACGCAACCAGTAAAAGCGCTACCCCAATAATCAGTAAACCGTAATCCATCATTTCACCTCCTAATCCTGAATTTAAAACCATTACTAACGTTACGATACAGCATTCAAAAGGTTTCTTTTTTTAGTAATTCCGTCAATTATTTCAAATTCACATTAACCGATTCCCTTACATAGGGAACACCATGTCATTCTTCTTACCATCAATACATGGTCAAAAGGTTTTCCACGTACTATTGGAGAATAAGCACTGCTCGATCATTTATCTATAAACATCGCAAAATTGTAAAAAGACCAGGGCAGCAACGACCTGGTCTTTCTCCACTAATAAATATCCTCTTTGCATCTGCTCACTTTTTAGCCAGCTCGGCAATATAAGCAAAAAACTGTTCAGCCGCCACATCGTAAACCAATTGGACTGGACGGCCATGTTCATCTTGAGATGTTCTTCCTTGCTCCGGAAATTCTGTGTGAATTTTACTATAAACGGTCTTGGCCTGGACTAAGTCCGGATTACCCAAAGAAGCGGTGGTCAACACATCCCACAAGTAATAGGTGGAATTTGTTTCTTCATACACTAACGGTGGAACAGCCGCATATGCCTGGCCAAGAAAGTCGATCCCTTCATATCCGCGCAGGGCCGCCCAATCATTCCTAACCTGAGGTGTCAGCGGAACCTGCTTTGTACTTTCCAGTGCCACCATGTCGATAGTCAAACCGCTATCCCATACTCTGGCCACTGCTTCCGGATCCCAAAAAGCATTCCATTCGGCTGTACCATCATGTTCCGGGTCTTCCACATTGCCTTTGGATTGGAAGGTTCCTCCCATCCATACCAGCTTTTCAATTTTGTCTTCAATATCCGGTGCTTCCTCCAAAGCTCTTGCCAAATCAGTCAGTGGCCCCGTGAACAGTAACGTCGTTTTCTCCGGATTGTTCCGGATTTTCTCGATCATATGCTGATGGGCCGGTAAATAGCTGACAGGAGCTTTCATCATGCTTCCTTCATTCAAGATCGGCAGTGCATCAACATGGAAGGTATGCATACGCCACTCCTTTGGAAAAGGATGTACCCCTCGGGAATTAGACTTGGCGACTTGAGTAAAACCACCTTTGCCAAATCGGTCGATAATCTTTCTGCTGGCACGCACGCCTGCTTCTAGATAGCCGTCAGCCGGTATCACGGAAACACCAAGCAACTCGACATCTTCCATTTTTAACAATAAGTATAGGGAGACGAGATCATCGACCCCTGCATCGTGATTGAAATAAACTTTTCTGGACATTCCTTATCACTTCCTATCTTCCATCAGGTTACATTCATCTTTATCCTATCATACCACTTGTCCAGGTCCAGTCATTCCGCCTCTCCCAATGCCGGCTCCTGATTTCGCTGCTTGGATTTCGCTTGATAAAAGAGAAAAAAGCCCATAACCGCAAGCGGAATCACCGCGCAAAGCAAGTAAATGTTCGCAAAATCCATATAGGCTACAAGCACACCCAAGACATAGGAACCGAGAGCAATCCCGGTATCGTATAACGTGAAAAAAGTAGCTGTCGCATGTCCGCTGCGGTGGTTGGCTGCCGTCTGAACCGCCATGGTCTGAAAGCTTGGCAGCAACGAACCATATCCAAGGCCGATCAATGCTGCTGAAACTAACAGCATCCATGGTGAATGTGTGATACTTAGCGCCGTAAGTCCTACTGCGAATACCAATAAGCAAGGCAAAATGACAAAGCTTGGCCCTTTCACGTCAAAAGCCCTCCCCAAATAAGGCCGCGTCAAAATCATGACCATGGCAAAAACCACAAAAAAGTAACTGGAGACTGCAGAAAGACCGAGCGAACTTGCATACACGGAAATAAAAGAAATAATACTTGAGTAGGCAAAAGCCACCAGACAGCTGATAATAGCAATCGGCAATGCTTTCACCTCAAACAAATCATGAATGCTCCATCCCTGTTTGCCTGCTGGCTTTATCTTATTCAATTCTTTGGGCACATGAACAAGACAGGCAACGACTGTACCGGCGGCCATGATCAGACTAAGTACCAGAAACAGGCTTAGGAACGACGTGTACTGCAGCATTGTCAGACCAATAAAGGGGCCAACTACGACAGCTATGTTCATTGACATGGCGAAATAGCCAAGCCCTTCTCCTCTCCGGGCAGGAGGAATCACGTCTGCTGCTATCGCGCCAGTGGCTGTGGTAACCACACCAAACGAAAGTCCATGAAAAAAGCGCAGCACTAGCAAACCGGAAAACTGGTCCACCCACATATACAAACAAGTAGTTACAGCAAACAGAAGGACACTGGCAAGAAGTATCCGCTTTTTTCCTGCTGCTTCCAATAATTTACCGGAAAAGGGGCGGACGATGATGGCCGAAATCAACATAATCGTCACCAACAGCCCCCCTTCCGCTTCACTTCCGCCAAGTTCCTCGATTACATACATCGGCAGCGTCGTCAGCAGGGTATAAAAGGCGACAAACACCATAAAATGGGTTAACGATATACTGACAAAACTCCTAGTCCATATTGGTTGTTGCTTATCTGTCATTTGATCATTCACTCCTTGTTTCCGACTAACGTCAGCAGCTGAAGCAACTCTTTTTGTTGTTCTTTTGACAGTCCGTTCAGCATTTCATCTTCAAAAGCTTCCATCATCTCTGCAACTTCTACTACCTTGTCGAAGGCATTATCGGCAATTCCGATGATTTTCTCCCGTTTATCCTGTCCTTGCTTCCGGTACACCCACTTCTTGCTTTCCAGCCGTTTAATTGTTCTGGTCACAGTAGGCGCTTCTACGTGCAAATACTGCCAAATCTCTGTAAGCGTCATCGGGCCTTTATGGTAAAGGCAGAAAAGGATTGACCACTGGGAATGGTAGAGACCATATTCTCTCAACCTTTCATCCATATGTTTATTTAAATAACGCACCTTTTGTTTTAACAAGTGAATCGGCTTTCTGTCTTTCTCCAACTGCTAACACCTCTTTTATTTACCTAGGTAAATAATTTCATAGCAACTACCTTACGCTTTTTCTCCAAAAAAGTAAAGAGGTTGGAATTTAACGTAAAAGCCCGTGCAAGAACCGAACGTTAACACCATTGGCAGTATAAAAACAACCGCTTATTGTTAACGGAAATGCGGAAGCGCCTTGCCCACCCCCGACAAGCTTAAGACAAGCCTCGGCGTGGTGCTTCTTGCCACACAGAGGCTTGACTTAAGACCTCGAGGGGGTAGGCGCTGGAGCTGGACAGAGAAATGCGGAAGCGCTGTTGAAAGGAGTACAGGCTAGGACCGCCACGTCCTGTGGCAACCCTGCATGATCCACATCGTTTGGGCCTCCGACAAGCTTAAGACAAGCCTCGGCGTGGTACTTCTTGCCACACAGAGTGCCACACAGAGGCTCGACTTAAGACCTCGAGGGGGTAGGCGCTGGAGCTGGACGTGGCTGTTTCAGCCAATAATGATCCACAGACAGTTAAATTTATCATTTCCTACACAGTTAAAAAAACCGAACGGTGATTCGAAAGCTTGGATTTCGAATCATCGTTCGGTACCGCTTTTGCCACTATGCTTTTGTCTCTGACCCTTTTACTCGATCAACGCTGCCAGTCTCACGTCGTCGGTGCCGGTTTTGGTTTTTGCATCCTCATAATAAGCGAGGACGGCATCGACATACTTAATATCTCCATAGCAGGCATTCAATTCTTTTGATTCCTCTCGAATACAACGAAAGTCCATGGTCGATTTCAATTTTTTGTACATCTTTTTAGAATAATTAACCGCCAGGTCTTCAGAATATTCTCCGCCACGGTCTTTTACATACCCGATAAAACCCCTGCCAAAATTATAGGATTGCAGAGCAAGTTTCACATCACCATCTGCTTCTTCCAATACACCGGCGAAATAATTCGTCCCTTGTTTTATCGAGAGCTCTGGATCCTCTATACAGCCTATTTCGCCACAATAGCTCTCGGAAGCCTGCATCGGATCTGTCCCTCTTCCTCCGGATTCTTGCATCATCAATGCTAACACTACTCCAGTGTATTCTTCCAACTCATGCTGTTTTAAATACTTTTGCACAAGTGGTTTGTATTCTATGACTTCCTCTGACAGCTGCTTTTCTGTATGTTCTGGGTTACTGCTCTCATGCTGTTTTTCATACAGCGAAAACAACACGGCAAAACAAAAGAACATACCGGCAAGCACAGCGATCGTCTTCAGTCCGCTCCTTGCAAAACGGTATGACAGCGAGGATCTACGAAACAATTTCTTTTTCGGCATCATCTATCATCCTATTTAATATTATCCTTTTTAAGAAGATTATCCTTTCAATCTATTATATCAAAAATAGGAAAGAGTTTCGCTGATCATACATACCGTTTCTCAAACCTTGTTATTCCGTTTTCGACTGCAAGGATTCAATCAATTGAATGAATTGGCGTTTATTGGTTTCGATTGCCGTTTCTAATTCCTTTTCCACATCGACTGGCAAACCTTCCGTAACGGAAGCTCTCTTCTCACTTCCCCATTCCTCCCTGTCGCTTTTCATTTCAATCAACAACTGAAGAATAGACAGATCAATGATTTCCTTGTCCGATATTTCTGCTTCATTATCAGCAATGTACCGGCTGATTGCTCCGGATAAAATCGGCCAGAGTTCATGTTTTGCCAAGCCAGCGCCCTCCCCCGGATTAAATTTCACCGCTTATGTTAAGTTGATTCAAGGCGGTTATGCCATCTGTATCAAGGTCACAATAGACAAAACCTTCTACAACCATTGTGTAGTGGTCGTCAGCTTTCCATTTTAGCTGAAAATTGGAGAATGAAACGGTTTCCCCAGGTAACAACTCACCGTCCCCCATCCTTTTAAACCAGTAATCTTCCTCGCTTTCCTGTTCCACTCGTTCCCACTCACTCAGCTGGCGAGACGAGGCATTGGAATTGGGAAGGTGGTATTTACCCGAAAAATCATAGGGAACCGTGGTCCGGATTCTCAAGCAAATACCAAGATCACGTACTGGCTGACTGCCTGTATTTTTTATGTGAAAATCGCCGAACAATATATTTTCCCTTTTTTTATGATGGGCTGCATGCAGGGATGAAGTGAAATAACTTGTAAGCCGTGGCAATGGCAGTGTCTGGTTTTGTTTTTCTTCTATTAACTGGCTGATTTGATTCAAATACGCAGCCGTCTGTTGATTCCATGCTGTCAACTTTTCCTTTAATTCCTCATACCCAGCCAATGGTCCTTCCTCCCAACACTTTGTAATGATTGCTTATCATTTTCATCCTATGCACAGCAGAAGCGGAATATTAACAGGGTGCGGATTTTGAAAGGATTCAGTAAAAGGCAAACTGCAGCCCGCTCCAAATCTCACTATCGTTCATATACCAAAGATATAAGGTTTATTTCAGCAATAAAGGAGTATGGCAGATGAACATGCAAGCACTTGGAATGGAAAAACAACAAAATGGGTAACCATTTAGAGACCATCTATCTGCCAGCATATATTGAAAAAAAAATGATCCAGCATACCCGTGAATGCCTTCCCTACGAAACGTGCGGACTTCTAAGCGGAACAACGAACCACATTTCCTCTATTTGGGAACTGGAAAGTGAAATCAAGCATCGCTACCGCTACTTTGTAAGTAAAGAGACGGTGAATAAAACGATGGAAGCTGTTCAATCAAGACACGAACAAGTTTTAGCCATCTATCACTCCCACCCAACAGCACAGCCGGTCCCTTCCAAGGAAGATATTCTCCATCATCCGGAACCGCAAATCTGTATGCTGATTGTTTCTTTGCAGGCAGAGCCAGTTATCTGGCAAGGATATACCATTGCTGACGGCCAGTATTACCATCGGCCTATCGTTCTTGTATAAAGAAAATGAAAATCCCAAACAAGGAGTGGATACCATGAAAATCGAATACCTAAATGGCAAAAAAGGAGTCAAAGCAGTACCGGCTCAACAAGTTGCTGCCGGAAATTATGTCGCCAAAAAAACGGGCGGATGCGGGTGTAAAAATTACGGAGCCAAAAAAATCCAACGATAATAAGGACCTACTGTTTTGTACTTCCAAATTTTTTTGCTGCGCCCTTCCCGAAACAAGAAAGCAGCATATAAAGTAGTTAAGGCCATCTTTTTTCCAAAAAGAAAGCCACAGAGGACCATACGAGGATTTTGAGGTTTCTCTGGATAATGAAACAGGAAGGAGTGGTCAATCATGACCGAACAAATCGAACGGAAGAAAACAAATAGAAGGAAGTCACGCTCCAGAAGAATGCGAGCTGCAAGCGGAAAAGGGTGCGGGTGCGGTAAAAGCATCCGAAAAGTAGCAAATAAAAGATAAAACAATAGAACGGCAGAAACCCTAGCTGATTACAAAGCTAGGGTTTCCTTCATTCATTGGCGTTCACTGCTCCGTCTGGCTTAGAAAAAAGCCGACCAGCACTTCCAGCATCGAAGAGATGGCAGCTACAGCCAGAATGATGATAACCGGCAAAAATAAAACCGGCCAGAATACATATCCAGCATACAAACAGGCTGATGACCAGATGCCCGTACACCATTGACAGCTCAACAACTCTCCTATGAATCGACGGACTCCTCTACCTTTAATATAAAGAACTATTTCAGTAGTACCATCAGCCAAGGTTTCTTCTTTTTCCTCATGGAAAGGGGCCCGGATAAATCGTGCGATATCATCGTAGACAAGCAACCTTGTTAATCGGAATGCTGCCAAACCTAAAAGACCCAGCGTAAACCAGGAAATCATCCGCTTCACCTCTGATCATTGTTCTCCTCTATCCTATTCAATGATCGAACGCAGATATACTCCATAGACGAAAAACAGGCTGTTATCCCTTAACGGATGGTCTGCAGCATAGCCAGTGAAACTCCCTGCGCAACGGGTATTTCCTTGATTTTGGTAAATCCCCATTTTTCATAAAAGCTTATTGCCGGCAGGTTTGCTGTGCCGGTAGTAACTGTCACAGGTTTTGACTCACGGACTATCTCGTGCAGGAAAAATTGCAGGAGGGAGGAAGCAATTCCCTGACGAAAATACGCCGGTCCAACGAACAACCTGGACAAAACATAACGGTCATTTGTTTGCTCGTATGCAAGAGCACCAAGCAGCAGTCCATTTTCAAGGTAGCCAAAAAACGATTCCCTGCTGCCTTGGATGGATTCTACTGTATCATGCAACGGAGGAATCCCATCGAATTTTATTCGTTCAGCTTCCATCCGATAAGCAGGTATTTGCACCTTTAACAGCTTTGCTGCTGTTTCCGGATTGGTGTGATCCAGATGGACAATCATCCCTTCACTTCCTTTTTACGAATTCCTTTTACTATAGAATAAAAACGGTAAAAAGGATATAACAGAAAATCGCAAGAAGCGAGGGCAACGAATACGTGAATGCATTTTTTGTTTTATCCCGTTTCAATAACAGTAATATGGCAAAAGTGAGTAGACAACCGACAATCGCCGTCCACATATTCATTGAATCTCCGGCTATCCAAATGCTTCCACTCCGATAAAAACCATCCGATATCGTAACTACAAAGATATTAAATAAGTTACTACCCAGTATCGCTCCAATCGCCAAATTTATGTTTGCCTTCCGCAACGCCACATAAACACCGACAGCGTCAGGCAGCGATGTCGCCATGGCAATCAGCAAGCTGCCGACAACCGTCGCGGAAATCCCGGTGGTACTAGCCATCCAATCACCGGAGATACTTAACCCACTTCCGGAGAAAAAAATGATGCCAGCATAGAAAATAAATAAAGCTATTACTTTTCGCAAGGACATCGTATTTTCGCTTTCCGGAACATCCGCTTCTTTCTTTTTATCTTTCCGCTGTTTCAGTGAAATAAGGCTGATACCAATGAAGTAAACAGCTGCAATAATCCAGCTGGTCAGCCCTATTCCGAAGGAAGACTGATCAGGCTGGAAATAGATCGCCAGTCCAGCAATAACCCCTAATCCCAATGATAGAAGTCCGGTATGAAAGTGATTATGCGACACGCGTAAAAATAATCGTTGTTTACGAAAATAGAGATCGAGCAAAAACAGTACCAGGAAATTGAAAATAATACTTCCCAAACCGTTACCTATCGCAATATCAGCATTGCCGATCACAGCAGCAGAAACAGTAGCCGTAAGTTCCGGAAGCGACGTCGCTACTGCCAGCAGCAGTGTGCCTGCAAGCATGCCGCCAATTCTGGTTTGCCTACTGATCATGTCGGCATAGGTCGATAGTTTAATGGCTGAGAAGACAGATATAACCGCTGTAACAAAGAAGATCATCATCGATAGCAAAACAATTGCCCCTTTACAACACAAACTGATTTTCTTAGATACCCTTCGAGCTTTACCTGCAAACAAACGATGTTTCTGGAGAATGCTTTTTATTTACAATTGCTGTTTCATGTATTATTATTTGTTTTTACATACTACACAGAAGGAGGTGAGGAAAATGATGAAAAGAATACATGTCACCACCATTCTAGTAATCTTTTTATCTACCCTGTCCATCTCCCTTTCTCCTCAAGCCAACGTCCATCCAACTAAAGGTTTTATTGATGAAAGCACGATCTTCATGCTCGATTCACACATGGTTCCAGATAACGAAACAGCCTCCAAGGATTCCAAAATTATCAACCTCTCGCTTCTGGCTTTTCTTACAGCCGCATTCGCAACGGTTCATCCATTCCTCAGGAAACGCACAGCCATTAAGCAGTGGTATCCACATTATGTAACCGTCTTTTATCAATCTTCCTATCTCCGCAACCATCGTTTCGACCTCAGAACCCTTTAAATAAAGGAGGTTGAACAGTGATGTTTGCATTGGTGCGCTTTTTATTAATCGGAGCTTTTTCATTTTCCGCTATATGTCTCTTCACCTACCAGGGGATTGAGATCTTCCAATCCATCCGCTCATTTTTTAAATAGATTATCTAATTAATTAATCACTGAAAAACAGAGGATCGCGTTCCCCCATGATCGGAAAGAATAAAAGAGCAGGGTGTCGTTCGATCGAACGGCCCTGCTTCTTTAGTACAAAAAGACTATTTTGACAACAAGGGAAAATAATTCACACATCCTTATTGCAAATGATTCTCATTATCATTTATAATGAAGAGGAAATACACTTTCCTATGCTTAGTTTTACAGAAGAAAAGGTACTCTTTTTAACATGATGCTTTTGTTACCCCCCAAAATAATAATTGTTTCATCCCTTTGAGTACCTTGATCTTCTTTTAAGACTGTCAGTTAGACAGTCTTCTTTTTTGCTTATCTTCCCCAGCAACGTTTTCCCATTCTTTTATCAACAGGTTTCCTCAATCGATAATTTTCCGGGGATTATGCATAGTAACCGCTTATGAAACGTATCATTTATTAATTAGAATCATTGATAATTTAAAATTATTATAATTAAACATTGATTTTTAGTAGATTTATATTATAATTATAGTTGTACTAAGTTAAGGAGAGGTGTTATATAGATGGTAAATGAAAAAAGATACTTAACGAATGCTGCTGGCGCTCCAGTAGGAGACAACCAGAACTCCATGACTGCCGGTCATCGCGGTCCGACGTTAATTCAAGATGTACACCTGCTTGAAAAACTGGCTCACTTCAACCGAGAAAGAGTGCCGGAACGTGTTGTCCACGCAAAAGGTGCCGGAGCTCATGGCTACTTTGAAGTTACCAACGACTTATCTAAATATACAAAAGCTGCTTTCTTACAAGAAGTAGGCAAACAAACCCCAATGTTCATCCGCTTTTCCACTGTTGCCGGTGAATTGGGCTCGGCTGATACCGTTCGAGATCCACGGGGCTTTGCTGTCAAGTTTTATACAGAAGAAGGCAATTATGATTTAGTGGGTAACAATACCCCAGTCTTTTTCATCCGCGATGCGATCAAGTTCCCGGACTTCATCCATACACAAAAACGCAACCCGGCAACACACTTGAAAGATCCGAATGCTGTATGGGATTTCTGGTCCCTGTCCCCTGAGTCACTGCATCAGGTAACAATTTTGCATTCTGATCGTGGAATTCCAGCAACTTACCGCCATATGGATGGTTTCGGAAGCCATACGTTCAAATGGACGAATGCTGAAGGCGAATCTGTCTGGGTAAAATACCACTTTAAAACAAATCAAGGCATTAAAAACCTGGATCCTGATCTGGCGGCAAAACTAGCCGGGGAAAATCCTGATTATCATATCGAGGATTTATATAATGCAATCGATAATGGAGACTTCCCTGAATGGACTGTCTACGTTCAAATTATGCCGATCGAGGATGCCAACACTTATCGTTTCGATCCGTTCGATGTTACAAAAGTATGGTCTCACAAAGACTATCCATTGATCGAAGTTGGAAAAATGGTATTGAATAAAAATCCGGAAAATTACTTTGCAGAGGTAGAACAGGCAACGTTCTCTCCAGGAACATTGGTACCTGGTATTGAACCATCCCCTGACAAAATGCTGCAAGGCCGTCTGTTTTCCTATGCGGACGCTCATCGTTATCGTGTCGGCGCCAACCACCAGGCATTACCGATCAACCGTTCCCACGCTGAAGTAAACAACTATCAGCGCGACGGTCAAATGCGCTTTGACGGAAACGGCGGCGGTTCTCTTAACTACGAACCAAACAGCTATGGCGGACCGCAAGAAGCGCCTGAAACCAAACCTGCAGCTTATGAAGTTACCGGGATGGCAGACAGTGTAGCTTACGATCATAACGATCATTATACACAAGCAGGCGACTTATACCGCTTAATGAGTGAAGATGAGCGTACCCGTCTTGTAAATAATATCGTCGAAGGCATGAAGCCTGTTGAAAAAGACGAAATCAAGCTACGCCAAATCGAGCATTTCTTCAAAGCTGATCCTGAGTACGGTACTCGTGTAGCTGAAGGTCTTGGTTTGTCTGTGCCTGTGAAAGCATAATCAACAATCATTATCTAATCCATTCCACATTGCTTGCCGCCCATTTTTGGGCGGTTTTTTTTATGAGATAATAAAGTCCTAGTAGGGATGTGACGTGGTCCGGCTCTAGCCTTCCCCCTTGAGGACTTTAAGCAAACCTCCGTGTGGCAAAGAACCACCACTCCCAGGTTCGATTTAGGCTAGTGGGCGTTGTACAAGGTGTTCCGCGCTTATTATAGGAGAGTGGAAATATCCCACTGTTTAGGAATCCTGGCTGTTGCCCCATGCTGAAGTACTGTGTATCATGCAATTAGAGACTTTACCATGATGGAATCCCACCTAGTTAGGAGTTTTAATAAATGAGTACGGAACAGGAAATCTTTTCTCCATTACCTCTCGATTTTTACGATCAGCCAACCCTGCAGCTTGCCCCCGCCTTATTAGGTTGTCTCTTAGTAAAAGAAACATCCGAAGGCACGGCCTCTGGAATCATTGTAGAAACAGAAGCTTACAAAGGCCCATTTGATCAGGCGGCACACAGTTTCAAAAGCCGGCGCACGAAACGTACGGAAATCATGTTCGGTACCTCTGGTAGTACTTATACTTATGTGATGCATACGCATTGTCTAATGAATGTTGTCAGCGGAGGAGTCGATGTCCCGGAAGCCGTCTTGATTCGGGCTGTAGAGCCGTATTCCGGTCTGTCTCTGATCCACTCCCGGCGGCCAAAAGCCAAAAACGAACGTCAACTTACCAATGGACCGGGAAAGCTTTGCAAGGCTTTGGGAATATCCATGGAGGATTATGGCCATCGGCTGGATCAGCCTCCGTTATGGATTGCCTCCGGCCCGGATAGAGATAAATTTGTCACGAAAGCAGGACCGAGAGTAGGTATCGACAATACAGGCGAAGCGAAGTTCTATCCGTGGCGTTTCTGGATTCAAGACAACCGATTTGTGTCTAGATAAAAAGCAAGTGGGGTATCACATGAAAAACAGCGTAGCTGGGGGAAGTATCTCAACCAAACGGGGGCAAGGTTTGTCCATTGGAAACAGAATCCTTACTATCGGCCAATATAAGAAGGAATTATTCATACTTCCTAACCAGTCCTTAGAAACCACAAAACGCTTTCTTACAAAAAAAGAAAAACCGAACGAATTCGAAGAATGTTTAAGGCTTCGAATCATCGTTTGGTTTCTCCTTCGTCCACTTTGCTTTTCTCCCGCCTAAATGCATATGTTCCGACCAACTTGCATGTATTTCAAAAAACTAGAAGATAAGCAGCGAATCTTTATTCAGAAAAACTGTGTCGCTTTTCGACATCTCCATTTTTCTTGTGGATAACAGCCTCTGTTCCTTTATTTTCAGCAATTTCTTTCGCCCGTTCGACAGCATCCGATTTTTTGTCGAAAACCTTTGAAGGCTTTTTTGCATCCTTTGCTTGTACAGCCCAGCCGTTTTCATGTGCTACGACATGCTCTCCCTCATCCATTAGTTCGGGACGCTTATCGTACTGCTCGTCTTCTTTGGAACGTGATTGAGGATCCCCTTCATCCTTATACTCCTCGATTTCTTTTTTAGATGCATTGTCATACCACTCTTTTGCCTGGTCTGTCGCGATCGGAATAGCCCTTCCCTCATCATATCCCTCATCAAGCATCGCATTGGCTATATCAATCGCCTTTTTTCGAATGACTGGTTTGAAATTTTTTAATGAAGCAGGGTAATCATTCATCGTCCAAGGCACATTTACCACTCCTTTTACCCGAATTATTTATAGATAGTTTTCCCTTTCCCTGCTCCCCTAAACCATTTGATAAAGGTACAGCTAAATCCTCCAGGCATTTCGATTTTAGACAGGTACACTTACCGGTGGCGGTGATTTTAACCAATCTAAAAATTGAACAGATAAATTAAAATTGTTAGAAAAATTAACAATATAAGAGCATTCTTTTGTTTTTGACTAGCTGTTTGCTTCTAAGCCTGACTAAGCATTCCTAATCCCTTTTAATCAAGTTTATTGATATTTGAGTAAATTTACCAACTCTCCTATGATTATTAATGTGCTTTGTAAAAATGAAAATAACCATTAAAGGAGGCACTTGCTATTAACAGTTCAAGCGTAACTGCGACTGCAGAAGCAGCTGACAAACTGGCATTCAGTAAGCCAGCTGTTGAAGACGGCGCAGCAATGTGGGAATTGGTAAACAATTCGACGCTCGATCAAAACTCGGTATATAAATATATTATGATGAGTGAGTTTTTTGCTGAGACTTGCGTAGTTGCCAAGGAAAATGATAAATTAGTTGGCTTCGTTACCGCATTTATTCCTCCAGAGCGTCAAGATGTGGTGTTCGTATGGCAGATTGGCGTTTCCTCTGACCAACGTGGAAAAGGAGTTGCTTCCAGGTTGCTCCAAGAATTGGTCAGCCGCGATGCCTGTCGGGATGTCCGCTTTGTCGAAGCGACAGTCACCCCTTCAAATGACGCGTCTCAATCCTTGTTCCGCGGGCTAGCCCAAAAATACAATACAGGCTGCCATGTAGAAGAGTTGTTTCCAGAGGAGCTGTTTCCGACGGACGACCATGAAGGGGAATTGAGTTTCAGAATCGGTCCGATTGAAAAGTAAATCAGACTTCCTGAACAAAATTTCGCAACACAATTATAATCAAGGAGGAATTGTAAATGAGCCAGACAAATTTATCGATTTTCGAAAAACTGGAATCTGAGGTAAGAAGCTACGTACGCAGCTTCCCTACTGTTTTCAATAAAGCCAAAGGGGAAAAAATCTGGGATGAAGATGGAAACGAATACTTAGACTTCTTCTCCGGAGCCGGAGCCCTGAATTACGGCCACAATGACAACAAAATGAAGGCCAAGTTAATTGATTATATTATGGATGATGGAATCACCCATTCTTTGGATAAAGCTTCTACAGCAAAAGCTGAATTTCTAACCAAGTTCCATGATGTCATTCTCAAGCCGCGCGACTTAGATTATAAAGTGATGTTCCCTGGACCGACAGGAACAAATACGGTGGAAAGCGCCTTGAAACTGGCAAGAAAAGTTACCGGACGTACAGATGTAATCAGCTTTACAAATGGTTTTCACGGAATGACCATTGGATCGCTATCCGTAACAGGTAATTCCTTTAAGCGGAAAGGGGCAGGCGTACCGCTGCAAAACGTGGTGACCATGCCATATGATAATTTTGTCAATGATGATTTAGATTATCTTGAGCGATTCCTGGAGGAAGCAGGTAGCGGAGTTGCCATCCCTGCAGCCATGATTCTGGAAACGGTTCAAGGCGAAGGCGGAATCAACACTGCCCGTTTTGAATGGTTGAAACGCGTGGAAAATATTTGTAAGCGCTGGGACATCCTGCTGATCATTGATGATGTGCAGGCAGGAGTAGGTAGAACCGGAACATTCTTCAGTTTCGAACCAGCAGGCATCAAACCGGACATTGTATGTCTTTCCAAGTCATTGAGCGGTTATGGACTGCCATTCGCCGTCACCCTTATCCGCCCTGATTTGGATATTTGGGAACCAGGCGAGCATAACGGTACTTTCCGCGGTAACAACCATGCCTTTATTACCGCTACGGCAGCCTTGGAATATTGGGAAGATGCAGACTTCGAAAAGAATATTCAAGTCAAGGCCAAAATGGTCCGGAACTTCCTGGATAAAATGGTCGAGAAATATCCTGAATTAAAAGGAGAAGTGCGCGGAAGAGGTTTGATGACCGGTATTGCTTCCGAAGTGGACGGTCTGGCAAACAAAGTGGCTGCAAAAGCGTTTGAAAACGGACTGATCATGGAAACTTCCGGTCCGAAAGATGAAGTATTCAAGCTTTTCCCGCCATTGAATATTAAAGAAGAAAACCTGGAAAAGGGCTTTGCCATCATCGAAGAAAGCATTAAAAGCCTCGTGAAAGAACCAGTTGTCAACTAATCGCTAAACTGTGCTATACAAGCGCTTCATCAATCAAACAACGAAACCGGGAGGAAACCAAAAATGAAAGTTGTAGCTTTAAATGACGTATTAGGAACGGAACATGATGTAGACGGAGGCAATTGGGTAAGCAGACGTCTGATTAAAAAAGACGATGGCATGGGCTACTCTGTAAACGATACAATTATCAAAGCAGGAACAGAAACTCATATTTGGTATCAAAACCATTTGGAAGCAGTTTATTGCATCGAAGGGGAAGGCGAAGTTGTTACCCTGAAAGATAACAAAGTATGGCCGATCAAAAAAGATGAACTATATGCTCTGGATGAGCATGACGAGCACCTCCTTCGCGCCAGAACGGATATGCGAATGGTATGTGTATTCAACCCACCGCTTTCCGGAAAAGAAGTTCATGACGAAAATGGCGTATATCCAGTCGACGAAGACTAATAAATCAAGAAAATCAAAGGCAGTCTCGCACATTGATCAACTTTAAGCTGCTATTTTCTGCAAGAAGCTATATACGAGACAAAGTGACCGGGACAAAAGCATAGTGACCAAAACAAAGCCGAACGAATCCAATTCGTTCGGCTTTGTTGACTTTTTTCATAACCTGGCTTAGCAAAAAGGAAACCGGCATTCCCTTATCGCTTGAACCACTTGATTATGTGGAAATCAGACCGCGAAAACGTAGCGATTCAGCACCTATCAAACAACAGGATAAAAAGGATGTTTATCAAAAGGACTTACAAAGGACAAAAGCGCAAGCGCCTGTTTAAAGGAGTACAGGCTAGAGCCGCCACGTCCTGTGGCAACGCCTGCATGACCCACATCGTTTGGGCCCCCGACAAGCTTAAGAACAGCCTCGGCGTGGCGCTTTTTGCCACACAGAGGGTGGGCTTAAGACCTCGAGGGGGTAGGCACTGGAGCTGGACGTGGCTGTTTCAGCCAATAATTTTCCACAGACAGTTAAATTTATAATTTCCTGTACAGTCAAAAAACCGAACGAATTCAGTTAGCTTTTAGAATTCGTCCGGTTTTGCTTTAATGTCTACCCATTTTTCCCGATCACTTTTTGGATTAGGAAGCATTTCCCTTCAACGGAATAGGCTGTTG
The DNA here is from genome assembly GCF_017792025.1 of Sediminibacillus dalangtanensis. Taxonomy (NCBI): domain Bacteria; kingdom Bacillati; phylum Bacillota; class Bacilli; order Caryophanales; family Bacillaceae; genus Sediminibacillus; species Sediminibacillus dalangtanensis. The sequence goes on along the minus strand of NZ_CP046956.1, from coordinate 141,992 downwards.
TTGAAAGATGCGCGCAAGATGAACCAGATTATGGCCGGCCATTTGAACGTTTGACTGAGTGAATTCGTTTTTATATCCCTCTGCTTCAATAAAGGATGGTCCTGGCCCTGCTTCGCCTACCCAATAAGCAATTGGATTGGGCGGAATCGCATAACCGATTTGCGATAATCCGAAAATAAGGTCGCCGGCAGCATTTTTTGCTCCATCCTCATTCCCTGTGACCACCGCACCGGCCACCTTGTTATAAAACACTGGCTGACCTTTTTCATTTTTAACCGTAGAAGAGCCATTAAAGCGTTCCAGCACTTTTTTCGAGACACTGCTTTTTTCACCGAGCCATACAGGAGTACCCATCAATAATATGTCCGCTTCCTTAATTTTCTCGAATAATTGTGGCCATTCATCGCCGTCTCCCATATCTTCCGCTATTCCATAAGCAATATTATAGTCGACTACCCGGATCAGTTCTGCTTCTACCTGCTCCCCTACAAAAATCTTAACGAATTCATTCAACAGGGCATCGGTGTTCGAGGGTTCATCCGATTTTTTTAAGGAGCAGTTCAAAATCAATGCTTTTAATGGTGCCAATGTCATCCTCCTTTTAGTAATGATCTCCTTGTGCTGTTCCCGTTACAAATAAAAGATATGCACCTTGGGGATACATTTCCTACTTATAAGATGATGTTTTGTATTGCTCGATAAAGGATATTGATAACTATACGTCAGTTCCTAAACAAAAGGAGGATTAGCTTATGACAACTGTTCGGGAAGTAATGACAGACAATGTAACAAAAGCTAAACCTGGTGACAGCTTAGAATCGTTAGCGCAGGAAATGGATGCACGCGATGTCGGTTTCCTTCCTATTGTAGATGAAGACAAGCTTGTCGGCGTAGTGACCGACCGTGATATTGTACGCAAAGGACTGGCCAAGGATTTCAAATCGAATGGCGTTTCGGCTGAACAAATCATGACCGAAAAAGTCATTACAGCACTTCCTAATATGCAGGTGGAAGAAGCTTCGCGCCTCATGCAAGATCACCAGATTAAACGACTGATCGTTGCTGAGGACAGAAAAATCAAAGGGGTTGTTTCTCTAGGTGATTTGGCTGTCTCCAACAAGGAACAATCCGCTGAAGATGCTTTAGGCGAAATCAAAAAATCGAGCAATGGATAAGTGAGGTGTCCGATAATGGCTGAAAATAAAGACAAACTATTCGACAATCATGAAAACAATTCACCAGAACAAGAAAAGAAACGGAAGGATCCCAATAAAGACCCCGATCCTGAACGTGAAGTTGAAAGCAACAATAAAAAGAACCAGGAAAAGAATCCGGATGACTTTCAACAGTAAACAAGTATGGACGAGCGGGTCACAAACCCAGGATTCGAGAAAATCACCAGCATTCGTAAAATGCTGGTGATTTTTCTTTCGGATTTAGAGAAAAAAGAAAATTACATACAACTACCCCCTCTGAAATTCCTCCATGTTTTTGGCAAAATAAATCTCAGAGTAAAGGCTTTGCCACAACTCAGCCGGAATATATGTCTCTATTTATCCGCTATATGAATAGGATGCTGTTGTCTTTTCCATATTATGAAGGAAGAGGAAGATTCCTTATCCCTTTTCAGAAAGGATGGTATGTAATGGACGAAAATAAACAAGCCAGGAAAGCACTAAAGAATATCGAGAAAACAGAAGAAGTCGAATTTTCCTATGAGCTGGCCGACTCAGAAGACATGGAAGCAATGGAAAGAATGAAAAAAGCGAATAAACGCCAGGAACAAAATAAATCGGAAAAATAAACACGCTTGCCCGGGACGTGTGCTATTCCGATAACAAGGACATAATCTGTAACCTGTAAAGTGAATTGGAAGAACAACTATTCACAGCTAACAGATACAGAATGTGGCCAAGACAAAAGCGTAGTCACCAAAGCAAAAACCGAACGAATTCTAAATGAGTGCTTCGTACCGCTCCGTTTTCGTGTTCGGATTTCCACATGATCAGATATGTATGAATAAAGCCGTTTTCTTCTATTGTTTGATGAGTACCTAAACAGCTTTTCAAAACAATAAAAAACAGCGATAACAAACTCATTTTTGGCGAGATTAAAAATCAGGATGGGGAGTTTCCTTTATTTTTCGGCAATGGGAGTGTGTGCATTCTAACTGCATAAAAAGGACAAAAGCGCAAGCGCCTGTTTAAAGGAGTACAGGCTAGAGCCGCCACGTCCTGTGGCAACGCCTGCATAACCCACATCGTTTGGGCCTCCGACAAGCTTAAGAACAGCTTCGGCGTGGCGCTTTATGCCACACAGAGGGTGGGCTTAAGACCTCGAGGGGGGTAGGCGCTGGAGCTGGACGTGGCTGTTTCAGCCAATAATGATCCCTAGACAGTTAAAATGTATTATTTCCTATACAATGATAAAGAAGTACCCCTGGTATTTTCAAATGTAGGGACGAAGCAAAAACGGAAACCACACCAGCAGGGGAAATATCTCACTCCAACGGAGGCAAGGTATGTAGACTCCAGCGGGAAGAGCGCGAGCTGAAGATCCACTTGGTATAGCGATTTTCTTTACCAAGTTAGCTGAAGCCGTGCCCGCGGAAAGCGAAGTACCTTGCCGGAGTGGAGATGTGCACGATTCAAAAGAAGGCTAGAACGTTTTTTTTGATGGTCACTATGCTTTGTCTCAGCCTCGTTGTTTGACTATTTTACATGAATCCATGGCTCCTTCCTATCGTTTGTCTCCACTTTCACAAGATCAGATCCGCAATGCGCACAGCGGACGGCGTGAATCGGTATGGGCATGCGACAGTAATTACATTCTTTCTTCTGCATGGCCATTCCTGGATGTCGATCAAGTTTTTTCCAACGATTCATTTGCCGGATGACCAGAAACAAAGCGAAAAAAATAATCAGAAACCGTATCAGTGAAGTAAGGAACAGTCCATAATTGATTGTGGCAGCTCCTGCTGCCTGAGCTTCTGCCAAAGTTTCATATCGACCACTCCCCAAGACAATATACAAGTTGGAAAAATTCATTTGGGAAAGGAGCAATCCGATTGGAGGCAGCAGGACATCCGTCACCAGTGAATCCACTATACTGCTAAATGCAGCTCCAAGAACCATGCCGATTCCCATGTCGGCAGCATTTCCACGCAGGATGAATTGGCGAAATTCTTTAAATATCGTCGATTGCTTCCCCCCTCCCCTTTCAAAATATCTATATGCTTCATTTGGACATTCTATGAAGAGAACACACTGGCAAAGCCCATCTCCACCATACTTTAAAAGCAACTTCCACCGTTTTATAATAGATAGACGGGCAGGACAGGCTTAGACAATCGTGAGAAGGAGCATCAGGATGAACAAGAAAAACTTAGACAATTATCTAGAAGAAGGAATGTACGGCACAAAGCAAACAAAGCCGGCCGAGCGAAAACGGTACTTAGGCACGTTAAGAGAAAGGATTCTGCTCGCACTAAAAAAATCTCAGGTCATGCAACAAAAAGGGCTCGAGGAATTAGCAGCTGAGATGGATACAAATCCGGATGCAAGGTTATTGCTGAATGGAAAAATCAGTTCCCGTTTCTTTAAAGAATACAAAAAGCTGGCACGTCAGCATAACATCCACTATACAGCGGTTACGAATAAACAGGCTGAGACAGATATCGGGATTATTTTAACGAGTAAAGCTGCAGTAGACCGTGAGACAATCTTTATCGAGAAGGAAGAAGAGACTCCAGCCTCCGGAGCAGCAGACAGCTCACGGGGGATAAAGTCGAGGCTTAAAAAGTGGCTTGGTTTATCAGAACGATGAGTAATTGACGGCCATTACATTTGCGTAACATTCAGCCAAAAAAGTTTATTTCAACACCACTGGTGAAATAGTTTAGTGTACTTGAAAAGCAGTACAAGCTTATCAAAAAATCCAACGGAGGTGTAGAGAATGGCTGAAAACCGTTTAAAAACTGGAGAAAACGTACCTGAAACAGGAAAGTACAAAGTAGACGGATTTGTCAATGAAGACGACGCTTCCCAACAAGACGACACAGAAATCAATGTCGAGGAAGGGGAACAGTTTCCACCGTCCCCAACCTCCCACAAAGCAGTGTATTGGAAAAAAACTTCTTAAAATGAATTACAACTGCCAAAATGAAAACACTGTACAGGAACAGCTGACTCCCCGTACAGTGTTTTTTATTACCTCTTGCTAGTTGCACCTTTCACAGCAATCGTATTTGCAGACACTCGGCTATACGATGCCGGATCTCATCCAGTTCGCTTATCCCTTTAAAATTTGCCAGCAAACCCTGGATTAAAAACTTTTTAGGCTCGGCTTTTCTCATTTCTGATGACAAATAGTCGATCACACCTTGGAGTTCCGTCGCCTTAGCAGAATCGATATCCAATTGATTGACAACCTCCTGCATTTCCAGTAAGTTTTTTTCCATTTCCTGTTTAACAGAGTCCGGCGGTAGTTTCATATGTTTTGTGGATTCCAGCAGTTGCTCCTTTGTGATCAACGGCTCTTCCCCACTCTCAAAAATACCTTTGACGATATCATCCAAACGCCGGACAAGGAAGACGGCCATTTTATGAAAGTCAAGTTCGACATCGTACTTGATGCTCAATTGCATATAATTCGACAGCATCCCCTCGACAATAACACCCAAATCGACAACATATGTTTCTGCTCGATTCCCGTACATATTTAACAAATTTTGCTCATACCAACGCTTGATTTCGATATCTTTCTGTCTTATAAACTCAAATAACTCCTCATTGAGGGATATGGTCTGTTCTCGAAACTGGGTGATGATAAAATCTTTATGTTTTAGAATTTCTTCCAATTGAATACGGATTTGTTTGATGAAACTTTCTTTTGGCGGTAGATTTTCCTGCCTGACTTCTTCCACTTTGGTATTCATCAAATCGTAATAGTATTCGAATATACGGAGCATTAATTCGTCCTTGGAACGAAAGTGGAGATAAAACGATCCTTTGGATAAATTGCTTTTATCGACAATTTCCTGAACGGAGGTAGCATAGAACCCCTTTTCAGCAAAAAGCGCAATGGAAGCCTCGATTATGTTTCTCTTTTTTTCGTTCATTACTATCACTTCCTAGGCTTTACAATACTTTTTACTTATTCTATCTTTTATTGTGTCGTTTAACCTGCAATCAGTCAAGCAGAAGTCTGCTCATGCGTTGGAGTTCACTTTTCACGCACTTATGAAAGCCTATCGTCTAAACAAATGCCCGTATAAAAAAACATCCAGTCCATGTAAAGACTGGATGTTGCATTTAAGGGTTGAGGATCCGCTGCAAGAATTGCTGTGTTCTTTGCTCCTTCGGTTCTTTCAATACCTGCTTAGGAGGTCCCTGTTCAATAATGTAGCCACCGTCCATGAACAACACTTCATCGGAAACCTGTTCCGCGAATTGTACCTCGTGTGTGACAATCACCATTGTCCAGCCTTCATTGGCCAGCTCTTTGATGACTCCCAGTACTTCTCCGATTAATTCCGGATCGAGAGCGGAAGTTGGTTCATCGAACAGCATCAGTTCCGGTTCGATGGCTAAAGCACGGGCAATCCCGACCCGCTGTTGTTGTCCGCCGGAAAGTTGATGTGGATACAAGTGCATTTTATCTCTCAGGCCGACTTTGGCAAGCAGCCGTTCTGCCATCTCCTGAACCTGGTTTTTTTCGCGCTTTTGAACAATGATCGGCCCTTCTGTCACATTTTCCAATGCCGTTTTGTGCGGGAACAAATTATATGACTGAAAAACCATACCTGATTTCCTTCTTAACCGCAGCCAGTCTTGTTTACTCACTTTCTTGCCAAAATCAAGACTAAAACCATCTTCAAAGGTGAAAACACCGCCGCTCGGCTCTTCCAGGGCGTTCAAACAGCGAAGCAGTGTCGTTTTCCCGGAACCGGATGGTCCCATGATCGTCAATACTTTGCCTTTTTCCACGCTGACATCAATATCCTTCAGCACCTCTAATTCGCCAAAGGATTTCGATAATCCCTTTATTGATAAATACATTGCTCAACCTTCCTCTCTACCTTGCCGTGTAACGCGAAAGTCGTCTTTCGATTGCTTCCTGGACGAGTGACAGCAAGAAACAGATCACCCAATACAAAATTGCGGCTTCCACATATATCAGCATGAAGTCGTACGTCCTCGCAGCTATCTCCTGCGCCCGGCGAAACAGCTCGGTTACCAGAATCAACGAGGCCAGCGACGTATCTTTGACCAGGCTGATAAACGTGTTGGACAGCGGTGGAATGGAGACTCTTGCCGCCTGTGGAAGAATGATCCGCTTTAAGGTAGTAGAATGGGACATGCCGACTGTATAACCTGCTTCCCATTGGCCTTTTGGAATCGATAAAATAGATGCACGGATAATTTCAGATGCATAGGCCCCTACATTCAAGGAAAAAGCGATAATCGCACTCGGAAACGGATCAATCGTTATATTTAGGCTGGGCATCCCATAAAACACGATGAACAGCTGCACCAGCATAGGTGTCCCTCTGATTGCGGACACATAAGCGATGGCAGGCGCCCTTAAAAACCGGGAATTGGACAGCCGCATCATCGCGGTCAACAAAGCCAGTACTATTCCTACTGCAAAGGAAATCAGCGTTAGAGGGATGGTGTATTTAATCCCCCCGGTGATCATCGGGAGCAGGGAGTTTTTAAACAGCTCCCAGCCCCCCATGTCTGCTGTAATGGTCAGCAAAACATTATTGAGAAGAGACATCTTCACCAAACCATTCTTTGGAGATTTCCGCTAAGGTTCCGTCTTCTCTCATGGCTTCTAGCTGTTTATTGACAGCCTCGACTAATTCTTCGTTTCCTTTGTTGAATGCGAAGGCAGATTCTGAAGCATCACCCTGCTCCGCGGCTATTTTGATGCTTTCATCCCCTTGCTGGTTGATATAATCCAATACCGCCAGTTTATCGTTCACCGTGACATCTGCTCTGCCTTGCTTGATCAATTCAATGGATTGCGCCAGACCTTCGACGCTGACAAGTTCCGCGCCATTTTCCTCGGCAATTTCTCCGAAATTACTCGTTAATGACTGTGCGGATTGCTTGCCTTCCAAGTCTTCGAAAGAAGTGATATTGTTGTTATCTTTCGGGACGACTACTACCGCAGAGGAATACGTATATGGATTGGAGAAATCATAGTTTTGTTTACGTTCTTCATCAATGCCGACCTGATTGGCAATCACGTCAAAGCGTTCGGCATTCAGGCCGGCAAACATGGAATCCCATTGTGTTTCTTCAAATTCCACATCGATTCCCATCCGGTCAGCCACTTCCCGGATAACTTCCACATCATAACCAGTTAACTCACCTTCGTCATTATGGAAGGTAAATGGTGCATACGTACCTTCCGTGCCTACCGTAATGACTCCTTCTTCCATGATTTGATCATATAGTGACGCAGACGATTCAGAGCCACTGTCCGAGCTGCCATTATTTTCGTCGGCCCCGGAATCTCCCTCTGAATTGCTTCCACATGCTGCCAAAACAGCAACTAGGCCGATGATAACCAGCCATGCACTTATTTTTTTCATATCGAAAACCCCCAGTATGTTTATCGGAATTGTTGTCCAGACGTGATTATACCCCAGTTAAGATCGCTTTGTAAAACAATTAAACCTTTCATCTGAAGTATTCCCTAACCTTGTAAAAATATTGTCAAGCCATAAAAGAAGAGGACTCGTCCTGTGCATGACGCACATAGCAACTCGTCCCCTTTTTCAAGGTCAGTATTACCTTCCCCTCCTGGCTGTTTTCCAATCGCATCCTTTTGCAGTTGGAATCCCAAGAGGGGAAGTTATTATATTGATTCAACAAAATCCATCCACTTCCTTTTCATTTTACAAGGTCATCCTTCTCGTTCAGAGTCCTTCGCAGTTTTTTAAGGGCTTTTTTATGGCTTTTAGACACAGCTTGTTGGGATTTTTTTAGAACTGCAGCTATTTCCGTGTCACTAAGCTCGTGTACATAGGCCAAGTTGAGAATTTTTTTCTGGTTCTCTGTCAATTTGGTGATGGCCTGATACAGCCTTTCATCAACGACCAGATCCTCAAGCGTATAATTCCGCCCAGTGGAGAATACTGCTTCCAGGCTGGACTCCTGCTGTTTGTCTTCGATAACATCTTTTAACGTGTATTCGGAATCATCTGTTAGAGGGGAGTCAAGAATGAGCTGATTGCGCATTTTCACATTTTTGTATTTTTTATCATAATTTATGGCATTGAAATGTAGGGTATTAGAGAGATAAGTGGTCAGCCTGATATTAAAGTAGTAGGCGCGGAATTTATCATCTAACTTTTTCGTGTTGGCATGGGATGGATAACAAATGGTCTGGACAAACAACTGGTAGTTATCCTTCTCTTTCAAAAAAGCGGAGACAATCGTGTTGTTAAGGAACTCCTGATGTTCATCTATATATTTCTTTACCTCGGACGCACAGGGATCTTCACGTTCTTTCACCAACTAATCCCCCCTTCCTGTTTTCCTGAAAACGGGATGAGCATCTCTACTTCTGGGATAGCTTGGTCGAGAGCTCGTTAATCACTGTCTCCAGATTTTCAATTTTTCGTTCAAAGCGAAAGAACAAATAAACAGTGACTGCGATAGGAAAACCGAAATTCCCCAACAAAGTGACCCAAAGTGGAAAGTCAAAAGAATTCATTAACATCGCCTCCCTGTCCTTCATTTTTTCAAACAATGTTACTCTCTACCTGAACTTGAAAATCGAAAAATCCGGGAACCGCAGAAATATCATAACGGCTTACGGCTTCTACCATTTTCAACTGTAAATCCTGGTACATATCTTCCCTGTTTTTCTCTTCTGTCTGGTAAAGGGATTTCTTGACTTTTGGCTCGAATGCATCGAGAATGGCTATCAAGGCGGACGGGTTACTCCTAGACTCTGTCGTTAACTGATACAGTGACTTTTCCTCCATTCAGATAACCCCCCTAATGATATGACTTGGCTTGCTTACTCTATAAAGAAGTCCTCCTCCCCCAACTAACAACCTTTGTCTATAAAATTCTTATTTACTTTATTTTACAGAAAGAACGAACGTTTGGGTATTGGGACTTTCCCCTGTCATTCCGGGCAGTTAGCAGCAGGATGGCATTCCATCTTTCCTCTATAATGCATAACTAGTTAATAAGTCGGGGGGGAGCTATGGCGGACTATGATGATATTTGGCTCTTGACCATATAGACGTCTGTAATTTCAACGTGTTCCTTTTGCAGTGGGAATTTGTCTGATATATTTTAAAGGACACAGAATAAACGGTAAGGATGATAGAATGAAAAAATTTATTATAGTCGGGGCCGGCATACTCGGAGCTTCCACCGCCTACCGACTCGCAAAGGCTGGAGCGGAAGTGATGATCGTTGATCGGAAGGATACCGGACAAGCTACAGACGCGGCTGCTGGAATTATTTGTCCCTGGTTGTCCCAACGAAGAAATAAAGCCTGGTATCAGCTTGCAAAGGGTGGTGCCCGTTATTACCCTGAATTGATCAAGGAATTAACATCCGATGGAGAAAAAAACACCGGATACACCAAATCAGGCGCCATCAGTCTTCACCATGACCAAAAAAAATTGGACGCGATGGAGGAACGGGCATGGAAGCGTCGTGAGAGTGCACCAGAAATGGGAGAAATCAGCCGACTTTCAGCAGACCAGGCTAAAGCTTTATTCCCACCGCTTTCAGGTGAGATGGAGGCTGTCCATGTCAGTGGTGCCGCTCGTGTTGATGGCCGTTTGCTGCTGAACGCTTTATTGCGTGCAGCAGCGAAACATGGCGCCGAGAGAATAAACGGTAGTGCCTCCCTCGCAGTCAAAGGAAACAAGGCATATGGCGTTAGGGTTGATAAGGAAGTCTTTTACGCAGATAAAGTGATTGTAACAGCAGGTGCCTGGGCACAGGAACTATTCAATCAAGCAGGCATCCCGTTCAATGTTCGCTTTCAAAAAGCCCAAATCCTCCATTTGGAACTCCCTGATACACAAACCGCTGACTGGCCGGTCGTGATGCCGCCAAGCAACCATTATCTACTCGCCTTTGATCCGAACCGAATTGTAGTTGGCACTACACACGAGGATATCGAACATTATGATACTCGGGCAACTGCCGGCGGTATAAAGGAAATCCTCGACAAGAGCTTGCAAACTGCTCCTGGATTATCGGAAAGTACGCTACTGGAAGCAAGGGTGGGATTTCGGCCGTTCACCCCCGGCTTTCTGCCAGTCATCGGCGCTGTTCCAGGTTTTGAAGGCCTGTTGACTGCGAATGGACTTGGGGCGTCCGGCCTTACGATGGGGCCGTATATCGGTTCCGAACTTGCTAAACTGGCGCTTGGAGAAACGACGGAAATTGACTTAAACCTTTATGATGTAGCGGGTGCATTGACATGATGCACCCTATTATTCGGCATCAGATGTAAAGCTCGCTTGACGTTAAACTTACTTTACGTTAGGCTTGATATGACAGCGAAAGGAGCAGGAAGCGTTGAAAAATGACCTACCGGAATACAGAAAAATACACGGGATTTCCCAGGATGGTTTGGCAGCAAAGCTGGGTGTGTCCAGACAAACCATCATTTCGATCGAGAAAGGCAGATACAACCCTTCACTTCCTTTAGCTTTGCAAATTGCCCGGCTATTCAACACCTATGTGGAAAATATCTTTTTTTTAGATGAATAGTGGTTGCTACACGAAAAGGAGGAGCTTCATGAAGTATTCACGGCTTGCGTTTTTGTTTATCGGTATTGTCGACTTGGTATTATTCGTCTTTTTGGCTGTCGCTGCCACCATAACCGGTGACACCGGGTTGCTGTCGGAAAACCTGATATGGCTTGCCATGGCTGTCATGGCATTTTGTTTAAGTTATTTATTTCCTCAGTTCATTCAAAAAGACGAACGGATGAAGCTTATCCGGCAGAAGGGTATCTTTTTTTCCTTTTTTGCTTTTCTGTTTTACTCCATCCTATTGACTACTTTGTTACACACAAATCTCATTCAGCTGACTGGTTCAGAAACCATCAGCATCCTTACTTCCCTGATGATTTGCACTGTTTTTATTTCCTGGGTTGTTTTATCAAAAATCTACTAAATCGGTATCTTTGGAGGTGTAGCTATGCAAGGGTGGTTTTTTCCACTTTCTTTTATTATCGGATTTCCACTGTTATACCTATTCATTCGCAATGATGTCAACGAGGATAAGGCGTTGACCAAAAAAGGGTTTATCAAACTGGGATCTTTTTTTCTCATTATCTTTATGGTCGCTTTCTTCCTTGGACTGCTGGCAAGATGAAGCTATAGCCGGGGGCACATAACAACACCTGTAAAGTGCTTCGACGCTTGGCGGAGGTATTTAATCGGTTAACACTTGTATTTCTGAAAGAGTTGTAACACCAAGTTATGTTAGAACCTTTGAAACAGTTAGTTCCGGTGGGGGAGATTACAAAGTCCGTGTGGACTATAACTACACTGGTTCTGATGACCTTTTGCTTACATTATGGGATGACGACGGTGATACTTACGAGAAAATAGAGACCGTTAGACTTAAAACCGGGGAGTCACATGTTTTTGATGTTCGTGATGCAGTAGATGGAAGTAATAATAAAGCAGAACTCTTTGTAAATGTAGAGACTGGATCTGGTTGGAGCATGCACAAAGATTATGTTGGTTTAAGTTATTTGGATTAATTATCGGGTGTGTTTATGAATTACAGACTAAGCTATGACAAAGAGTTAAAATAAAACCTAAAGGATAATTAATTCTGGAGGGGAAAATATCAAAAAAAATATTATACCATCTATCACCATAATAATAATGCTTATCTGCAGTGGGTGTGCTTTTGGGAACTCGGATAATTTGATTCCTAATTATAATTATACTCAGTTATTTGTAAAAAAAAGACTTAGTTCACACATAGGAGATGTCGAATATAAAAAAATTTGGGATAAGGATAAGATAAACGAAATCAAAAAATTACTTAATTCTGTTCCAGTAGAATCACCCGGAACTAAACAGATAGAAAAAATTAAATCGCAGTTAGACGAGAAAGGAACATATATATTATCATTCTATACTCAAAAGGATTTAGACAATAGAACGACAGAATCAGTTTTTTATTTAGCTTTATTAAAAAGTGGGCGAATCGTTTATTCTGACCACAATGATCACGAAATGAGCATCCATTTAGTATCCGTTGAAAATAAACCTGAATTAGTAAAAAAAATTATCGAAAAAATTTACTAATCTAATAAAACCCTACCTCTTGTTGATTAACTTATTCCCATATAAACTATTCAGATACAAATTTTGTTCCCCTCCATCCTAAAAAGAGCCTTGCCAGCTATGGCATAGGCTCTTCCTTCTTTATAACCGCTTTTCCACAAACCGTCCGATTCGTTCTATTGCTGTTTGCAATGCCTCCATGGATGCAGCGTAAGAGCAGCGTACATACCCTTCTCCGCCTGCTCCAAACACAGAACCAGGAACGACTGCCACTTTTTCTTCCTTCAGTAACTGTTCGGCGAACTGTTCCGACGTCAAGCCCGTTTCCCTGATGGACGGAAAAGCGTAAAATGCTCCACCTGGCATATGGCAAGGCAGGCCGATCCGGTTACTCGCTTTCACAAAATAATTTCTGCGCCTGCGGTAGCTGGCCACCATTTTATCGACATCCTCGCGTCCATTCCTTAAGGCTTCCAGGGCACCATGCTGGGCAATCGTAGGGGCGCACATCATCGTGTATTGGTGGATTTTCAACATCGCCTGCAGAAGTGGCTCTGGCCCGGCCAAGTATCCGAGCCGCCAACCCGTCATCGCGAATGCTTTGGAAAAACCGGAAATAACCACGGTTCGCTCTGCCATTTCCGGAAGTGACGCTATACTGCAATGAGATTGATCGTAGCTCAGCTCGGCATAAATTTCATCGGAAAGCACTAATAAATCATGCCTTCGGATGACCGTAGACAGCTTCTCCAGCTCTTCTCTTTTCAACGTGGCACCGGTTGGATTGTTAGGGAAGCAAAGCAGAATCATCTTCGTTTTTTCATTAATATGACTTTCCAACTGCTCCGCCGTCAGTTTAAAATGGTTTTCCGCCGTAGTCGGCACAGGAGCCGGAGTGCCTCCCGCCAGTTGGACAATCGGAGCATAGGCTACAAAGCCAGGCTCCGCTATCAAAACTTCGTCACCTGGATCGACCAGTGCCCGGAAGGCAATATCGATCGCCTGGCTGGCACCAGTGGTGACGATGATTTCTTTCTCTGCTTTGTATTCCAGCTGAAACTGCTTTTGTAAATAAGCCGAAATTTCCTGACGAAGCTCCAACAGCCCTGCATTCGCTGAATAGGAAGTATATCCACTTTCCATCGAAGCATAAGCCGCTTCACAAATGTTCCAGCTGGTTACAAAATCGGGTTCCCCTACCCCAAGGGAAACCACTCCCTCCATTTCATTCGCCAAATCAAAGAATTTTCGGATTCCCGAAGGTTTTATGCTTCTTGCTGTTTCCGAAAGATAATGTTTGGAAGATAGCTGTTTCATGGCGACACCACTGCCCGCTTATCCTTCTGTTCCGGTTCAAAAATGACGCCATCGTGTTTATACTTTTTCAGGAGAAAATGGGTGGTCGTAGATAGTACGGAATCTAGTGTCGACAATTTCTTTGATACAAAAAAAGCTACTTCCTTCATGGTTTTTCCTTCAATCTGGACCGACAGATCATAGGCGCCAGACATCAAATAGACCGCTTTCACTTCCGGAAAGCGATAAATCCGTTCAGCTACCCCATCAAAGCCGATTTCCCGCTTCGGTGCCACCTTCACATCAATCATCGCGGTTACACCGTCATTGGATGGAACATGATCCCAATTGATCACAGCCTGGTAATTCAGAATGATATCCCGCTCTTCCAAAGATTTGACAATTTTTTCGACTTCCTGTTTCTCCATTTCCATCATATCGGCAATAGTCGCCAACGGTGTCCGTGCATTTCCTTCAAGAATCTCCAAAATCTCCAATTCTTTTTCATTCATGTTATGTCCTCCATCTCTGTCGTCATTTATCGAAATTTGTTGAACCATCAATTTTTCGTTTACCCCAACTGCCGGATACGTAAAAGTCTGCTCTTTCCCGTAAAATCAATAAAAATATTTGGCAGTCTACTAAAAAGTCACTGTTTTAGAGCCAAGCCATGCACCACTACTGCTAACGGCCGCAACGGACCTTTAGAACATTTTTTAAAACGACAATCCATACAAAAGATACAAAAGATTTAAGCTACATTATATCACAAACACAAGCTGATATTGCAGGAGATTTTTACGAGAAAGGGCTCTGTATTTTGTAGAAAAGGAAGGTTGTGTCAAGGCATATTCTGGCGGGTATAGATAAATAGAATAAGGAAAGAGGAGGAACGGATCTTGACCATACTAGATAATGTTCGCTTATACAGACCGGGAGAAAAAGGGACTCCTGATGACCTCTATCACATGAAAATCGAAGAAGGATTTATCACAGGGATCTATAAAGGAACCGCAACAGAGCGAGACGAACATACCATAGATGGTAGACAACTAGTTGTTGCCCCTGCTTTTAATGATTCCCATTTACATTTGTTGCGGTACGGTTTAATGAAAAAAGAATTGGATCTTCGACAAGTTACAAGCTGGACTGACATGAAGCAAATTATCCAAGACCGCTTTATAGAAGAAGAAATGGAAGAAAACGATTGGGTGATCGGAAGGGGCGTTATTGACAGCCAGTTTACCGACCTCGATCACTTGCTCACCGCTGCTGATCTAGATGAACTGGAATACAACAAACCGATGTTTTTGCTTCATGACGACGGACACGAATGCATCGTCAATCATAAAGCGTTATCCATTATACAGGAGAATGATGGATTGGCTGAAGGACATGACCCGTTTATTGAAAAAGACGAAGATGGCCGTTGGACCGGGCGTTTCAAGGATTCCGCTGTCCATTTTATCAAATTCCATTTTCGCCAGAAGAGCAAACAGGAAATTTATGAAGCGGTTCAAGATGCCATCCCCCATCTTTCCAAAATGGGAATTACTTCTGTCCATACGGACGACCTTAACTATGCAGGGGACTATCAAAGATTATGGAGTGCCTATACCCAACTTGAAAAGGATGGGAAGCTGAACATCGATGTGCAACTTCATCATTATGTTTACAAGCTAACTGACATTCAAGCCTATTTGGAAGCAAATAGCAAAAGAACCGGCGATGGAACCAAGCAAGTAAAAGTAGGTGCGTTCAAGATTTTTCTAGATGGCACCCAACGCCTGCACACATCCGCTTTGCGTCAGCCATATCACGACAAGCCTGACACCAAAGGAAATTTAATATACCCGCAGGAAGAATTAAACGAAATGGTAAAAACCGCTGACCAGAACGGCATGCAAGTTACCATGCACGCTATTGGTGACAGGGCGGTCGAGCAGGCAATAACCGCTTTGGAAAATACCGGTACTCACAGGATGCGCCATCGGATCATTCATGCGCAGGTCTTGGCGCCTGATTTACTTGAACGGCTCCAACAGCTCAAGCCATTTTTAGAAACCCAGCCTGGCTTTATCATGGAAGAGCACGACCAGACGGTTGAATGGGTAGGCAAAGAACGAGAACGTTACTGCAATCCCTGGGCAACTGTCCATCAATTGCAAATTCCGTTTACAGGCAGTTCAGACTCGCCGATCGGCCCGCTGGCTCCGCTGATGAATATGTTTGCGGCAGTGAATCGTACCGATAAACAAGACAATCCAGAGGGCGGCTGGATACCTGAAGAGAAGTTATCAACCGATGCTATCTTCCGAGCTTATAGTGAAACCCCGGCATGGCTGGAATTTCATGAACATAGAAAAGGAAAACTGAAACCTGGTTATCAGGCAGATTTTATTCTGCTATCTGATCATCCCACTGAAATACAACCAGCCGAATTAAAGCATCTGCAAGTGGCAGCGACCTTTTTTCGGGGCAATTGTATCTACCAGCGTTCCTAATGGAAAAACACCGGCTCCAACCCTTCGGAACCGGTGTTTTTTGTTATTAAAATTGGTCGGTGACAGCTCCCTTCGACGAACAAGAAACCGTGTGTGCATACTTGCCAAGCACTCCTTTGTTATAAAGCGGTGGAGCTGTCCATTGTTCGCGGCGCGTTTCCAATTCTGCCTTCGGAACATCCATCGTAATTTCTTGTTTATCGGAGTCAATCGTGACGATATCCCCTTCTTTCAATAAGGCGATTGGTCCGCCAGATTGGGCTTCCGGAGCAATATGGCCGACAACCAGGCCATGCGTTCCACCAGAGAAACGTCCGTCTGTCAACAATGCCACCTTTTCACCCAGCCCTTTTCCGACTAAGATAGCCGAGATAGAAAGCATTTCCGGCATGCCCGGTCCGCCTTTCGGGCCTTCATAACGAATGACCAATACATCCCCTTCGTTGATTTCATTGTTGATGACAGCCTCTGTTGCTTCTTCTTCGGTGTCGAAAACACGAGCAGGGCCGGTGTGCCGTTTCACTTTCACTCCCGATACCTTGGCTACCGCACCACTCGGAGCCAAGTTTCCTTTTAAAATAACCAAAGGACCATTTTCCCGCAAAGGCTTGTCAATCGGCATAATAATTTCCTGTCCTTCTTTAAAGGAAGATGCTTCTGCTGCATTCTCCGCCACTGTTTTTCCAGTAATGGTCATACAATCGCCGTGCAAATAACCAGCTTCATAAAGAAACTTCATGACAGCGGGTACACCGCCGATCCTGTGTAAATCCTCCATGACATATTTTCCACTCGGTCGTAAATCGGCAACATGTGGCACTTTCTTCTGAATCCTGTCAAAATCATCGATGGTGATATCGACCTCGACGGATTGAGCAATCGCCAACAAATGAAGAACCGCATTGGTAGAGCCACCGAGCGCCATGACTACCGTGATGGCATTCTCAAAAGCCTCTTTCGTCATAATGTCTTTTGGATAAATTCCGAGCTCCAACATCTTATAGGCTGCTTTACCAGCCTCCACACAGTCCTTCCGCTTTTCTTCCGATTCTGCCGGGTTTGAAGAACTGCCCGGTAAACTCATTCCCAATGCTTCCACAGCAGTGGCCATCGTATTCGCCGTATACATCCCACCACAGGACCCTGCTCCAGGACATGCATGGCACTCGATTCCATGCAGCTGCTCATCACTGATGTCGCCATTGTTATGCTGACCGACTCCTTCAAAGACAGAAACAATATCGAGCTTTTGTCCCTTGTGAAATCCAGGAGAAATCGTACCTCCGTAGACAAATACACCCGGAACATCAGAGCGGGCGATGGCGATCATACAGCCCGGGATGTTTTTATCACAGCCGCCAATCGCTACATAAGCATCTAAGTTTTCTGCCCCTACAACAGTTTCGATCGAATCAGCAATGATATCCCTGCTCGGGAGTGAGTAACGCATTCCTTGCGTTCCCATCGAAATGCCATCCGATACTGTAATTGTATTGAACACCAGGGGAACTCCACCGGCGTCTTTGGCGCCTTCTTTGGCTTTTACTGCCAAGTCATGCAGATGAATGTTACAAGGAGTCACTTCACTCCAAGTACTTGCCACCCCGATCATCGGCTTTTTGAAGTCTTCGTCCGTCACCCCTACCGCGCGAAGCATCGCCCGATTCGGGGCCCGTTTGGGGTCATCGCTGAACACTTTGCTTTTGATCCGTAAATCTTTTTCCATTATGTATGCCTCCCTCTTTCTTTCTAACAACTATAATAGCTTTTTCAGAAGGTTTCAATATATTTATTCTATTCTGAAAAATTTATCTGTTTTTGCAGATTTACGAAAAATAAAGCAAAATAGTTAAACTCCTTCCCCGAAAAAAACGGGAAGGGAAGCCCTGTATCCAAGCTTCCCTTCCCGTTTTTTCGAATTACAGTAGAGAGATTATAAAACTGATCACTACAATAGCTCCGATAATCATCAAGATGGTTCGTAGCATTTATTTCACCCTTCCTATTCAACAACTAGTTGTCTTTTCCTTTTTCAGATGGCGGACAAACAGCTTTTTGCTAATTGGAGAACATTAACAATTATGCCAGTTGAGAAGGATACAGCGTCATGCCTCCATCGACGAACAGGGTGGTCCCGGTAACATATCCAGCTTCTTCAGAAACAAGCCAGGCCGCCGCTGCCGCAATCTGATCTGGCTTACCTATTTTGTTCATCGGTATTTTTTCTAAAGTCGCTTCCTTTTCTTTCCCTTGTTTTTCCTCTGCAGGGTTTGCTGTGTTTCAATGGTTCCCGGTGCTATGGCATTGACTCGGATTCCACGCCCGGCATATTCCAAGGCAAGTGTTTCTGTCATCATCTTCAGTCCGCCCTTTGTAGTAGAGTAATGGACATTATGAATTTTGGGGATTTGCTGATGGACACTTGAAATATTGAGGATGCTTCCCTTAATATCATGGTCAAGCATGTACTTGATTGCTTCCCGGGAACCGAGAAATGCTCCGGTTAAATTGACCTCCAATACACGCCGCCAATCCTGGAGGCTTAATTCATGTGAAGGACAGCCGTTGCTGAAACCGGCATTGTTCACCATTACTTGGATAGCACCGAAACGCTGGATTGCGGCGTCAATCAACTGGCGCATCCCTTCTTCACGGGAAACATCGGCCTCCACCGCCAAGGCATTGCCGCCCTGTTCTTTAATCAAACGCACCGTTTCTTCCGCACCATTTGGATCGGTATGGTAATCAACGACTACATTCATATTTTCCCTTCCAAACCGCACAGCGATCCCTTGACCGATCCCTTTTGAAGACCCTGTAACGATGGCTGTTTTTCCTGCTAAATCCGGATACATATAAAAATCCCCCTTCACGTTTGCTGCTATGGACTAAGTACCCGGAAATGAGGCGTGAGAAACAATTTATTCAGCAGTAAAAAGAACGGAAAGAACAAGTGCAATTGTTGTCGGCTTTATTCGAATTATGATAGTCTTTCATGTGTGCACATAAAAAGAGTTAAGACAATCTTAGACAACGAAGGGAATAGGATAGGTGAAAGTCAATATATTAGTATGGCTGGTCATACTGACGGCTTGCGTCCTGTTTATTGTATTCTATATAGAAAATCAACGTTTGGAGTTTGAGCCCCAAAAGGAAGATATTGCGGAAAATAGCGAGTTACCTGAAGAACTGCACCCTATTGTAGAAGAGAAAAAGAACCAATTAGTAGAACGAGCGGAGGAACAAGGGATCACCATTATCATTACCGAAGGCTTTCGCACCGCAGAACGCCAGGATGAATTGTTCAAACAAGGCCGTTCAGAGGAGGGCGACATTGTCACCTATGCGGAAGGAGGAGAATCCTATCATAATTACGGCTTGGCCATCGATTTCGCCCTCCAGAATGAAAAAGGGCGGGCCATTTGGGACATGAACTATGATGGAAATAACAATGGCGAATCAGATTGGATGGAAGTCGTCGAAATTGCCAAGGAGCTAGGATTCGAGTGGGGTGGCGATTGGGCTCGATTCAAAGACTATCCCCATTTACAGATGGATTTCGGACTGAGCATCTATGAATTGAAACGAGGCAAACGTCCGGATGATCCTGTTTCTGATTAGTTACTATATTTTATTCGGCAAATTTGTCAGAAAATCGTGCTTTTTGTTCCAATCCGAAAGACAGAGGGCACTTTTTAACAGTAAAAGGTACTTTTAAAGATACCAAGCGGCGGAGCCCTAGTTAGTGTCGAACCAAAACCGGACGATTCGAAATGCTAAACTTTCGAATTCGTTCGGTTTTTTGTTTTTATATACCACGGACAGCGAAGTACCTTGCCGAAGTGGATTGTTTTTCCTCTTTCATTGGTAAGGTAAATTCTTTTCATACTTCCTATCCAGTTATCGTTTTTAAAAATGAGTTGATAGTATGTCCCCACCTTTTCTTTATTTACCAATTCCGTTAGTGATTCAAACTGCAATGACAGCGTGAAAATTCTTTGTGCAATT
Source organism: Sediminibacillus dalangtanensis (assembly GCF_017792025.1). Classification (NCBI taxonomy): domain Bacteria; kingdom Bacillati; phylum Bacillota; class Bacilli; order Caryophanales; family Bacillaceae; genus Sediminibacillus; species Sediminibacillus dalangtanensis. Next base: position 121,882 of record NZ_CP046956.1, on the reverse strand, counting down.
CCTGTCCTCTACGGAGAACCATCGCACCAACTTCCTGACCAATACACAACGGGCTAGATCCCCATAGGAGAACAGCCCGATATGTTATTCACTGTATTTGTATTCTACTGTACTGTAAACCTGCGCACTTGCTTTGGGGTCAATATAGAACTTGGCACTATTCACCGCCGTGCATGCTTCGGTATAACCAGATGCAATCAGCATCGATTTTCTCGGATAATGAACAGCGTCACCGGCCGCGAATATCCCTTCTACATTTGCTGCCATGCCTGCATCAACCGTGATTTTACTTTTTTCAACGGCCAGATTCCATTGTTTAAACGGGGCGGCTTTGAATTCAATACCTTGATATACCAATACCTCATCGATTGTTACCTGAATTTCTTCTTCCGATTCCTGATTCACCAGCCTTGCCTGACTAAGACGGCCCTCCTGGTCAATCAGTTCGACCACTTCATGGTACAGTCTGACTTCTACCGTCGACTGTGCAAGCCGCTCTTCGTCTCCCGGTCCAACGTGCTGGAATTCTCCAGATTCATTCACAAGAATTACTTTTTCTGCTTGCTCTTCCAATGCCAACGCCCAGTCAATCCCGACTCGGTTTTTTGAAACGATCATGACCGTTTTCCCGCTGAGCTTGTCTCTATTATTCAACGAATAGTGGAGCTGACCGCCTTCGTATGCAGAAGCGTTTTCTGCTGTAAGCCGAACCGGCTCATATATGCCGAATCCGGTCGCAAGGATTACCGTTTTCGAATAATGTATTTCTCCCGATTCGGTGGTCAAAGCAAAGTTTCCATCTTCCATTTTATCTATCGCTGTTACATATTGATTATAAATCATTTCCGGTTCGTGGCGTTCCGCTTGTTCTTGCATTTGTCGAACCAGGTCCTCACCGGATATGCGTGGAATACCTCCTACATCATAAATGTATTTTTCCGGGTAAAACTGAGCAACCTTTCCTCCAAGATGCCGGCCGGACTCTATCACCTTCGTTTTCATTTGCCGCATTCCACTATAAAAGGCAGCGAACAATCCAGTTGGGCCTCCCCCGACGATCGTTACCTCATACAACTCCTTGTCTCTGGCCATCAAAAAAACTCCTTTATGGATTCTTGTCTATTCTCACCTTGCCGTTATTCCTGCAAATCTGCTTCTGCTGTTTCAACTACTATGTAATAACAACGCTTTCAAAGCTGCTATATCTAAATATGACCTTAATTGAGAATCATTATCATTATAAACCATATTGCCAATAAATCAAGGGATTCATACCTTTTCGAAAGAAACAATACCGCAGCAGTATTGTCATTGACTCAGAAAAGCCGGTTAAGGCAACCCTGTATGTGGAATAATATTGTTGTCTATAGACCTAAAAGGTTGAGGAGGAATAAAATGAAGAAGATTTTAATGGTCGTCACCAATCACAAATCATTAGGTGATCCTTCGAGAGAAACCGGACTATGGCTAAGCGAGTTCACGAAATTTTATCACCGGGTTAAACATACATTTGCAATCGATATTGTCAGCCCTTCCGGCGGTGAAGTTCCAATAGACCCTCGCAGTTTAACGGAGCTGTTAGTAAGCAAGCAACTCCGCAATTACTACAATGATCAGACTTTCATGGAATGGTTGAAACAACCATACTCACCCGGAGAAATAAACCCGTCTGACTATGAAGCGATTTATTTCGCCGGTGGACACGGGACCATGTGGGATTTCCCGAAAAACCGCGAACTTCAGGCCATTACCCGGGCAATCTATGAAAATGGAGGAATTGTGGCGGCTGTTTGCCATGGACCAAGTGCACTCTATGATCTTCAGCTGACGAATGGCAATTATCTACTTGCCGGAAAAACAGTAACCGGGTATTCCGACCGAGAAGAAAAAGCAATGATGTTGTTCAAGTACCTACCTTTTTCTTTAGAGGATAAATTGAAGGCCCACGGAGCCGACTATGAACAGGCTGCTTTACCGTTCAAATCATGTGTAAGAAAAGACGGACGGATCGTAACCGGGCAAAATCCCGCATCCACTAAAGGTGTCGCAAAACACGTCGTTGCTCTTTTAAACCAAACATAAAAGAAGACCTTAAGCCAAGCCTCAGAGCAACTGTCTTTTCCGCATGATTAGACGCTGAAGCTAGACATAATCAGACCAGTTCTACATTTCACTTCTATCCTTCCGCCGTCTAGGATTATCGCTGATCCATTTCCAGTGCCGCCCGGATGCCGGATTCTATCGCCCCCTCGATCCACCCATGATGAGAGGAAGTTTGCTCTCCAGCAAAATGGATCCTGCCTTCCGGTTCCTTCATCACTTGAGAAAACTCTGTTATTTGATTTGGCTTGAATAAGGTAAAGCACCCCGCCGAGAATGGATTTAAGTTCCAACTGAAGGCAAAACTGGTCAGAAATTGTTCGTACACTACGTTGCCGAAAAACTTAGCAAGGCCTTGCATTGCCTGCCTGACTTTCTCCCGTTGTGGCAACGCATCCCATGGTGTCGCGTTTTCGCCCCAACTATAACTGACGAGTAAAATCCCTGGGCCCGGTGTGCCAATACCTCGGCTTGGCGTATAAGTAAACCTGGTCGTTAAGTCACTGATAATATTGGAACCCCGCAGGCCCTGTTCTTCCCAAAACTTGTTTTTGAACTGCATCGCAATTTTAGTGGAAGCAACATGGTGCATTTCATGAATAGCCTTTCTTTTCATAAAGCTTATGGTGTGATGCGGCAACACTTCGATAAATTGGAAGACTGGAAATGGAACGGTAGTTAGCAGCAAATCCCCATTAAACCATTCCAAACTACCCGTTTGCGTATTCCGACAATGGACAGTTACACCGTCAGACTGATGAATAATACGATTCGCCTTCATTCCTAAACGAATATTATCGGATAAAAGTGGTACAAAGGCAGCCGGGAGCCGATCATTGCCGCCGGTGACTTCATAGAAGTCTATCTCCCCATTGAAGACCGTACCGACAATATCAGAAAGAATATTGAGAAACGACAATTCGGGAAATCCTTCAATTCCAAGCAGTACTTTTACTTTCCGTACAGCCTGCGAAGAAAGCTGCGGCCCTATCGGATTATGGCGCAGAAAGTTTTCCATACTATATCGATCATAATGGGCAATCAATTCCCGTTTCTGTTCCGGTGTCGACTGTTCATAAAGCGATAGAAATGGATCGACTGCTTCCTGAAAAAGTTCTGTCGCTGTTTTTCCTTGTTCATGGGACGGGAGCGGATAACCAAATAAATCTGGATCTCGTTCGTATTGTTGACGCGTCAACGTAACATGGTTGGAATGCAGATAGTCACCTGGAGAGTTGTTGATAAACGGATTTATCGGTAGTTTGAATTTCTCTATGTACCCCATTGTGAGTTGATGGTCGGCAGGTATCCGCATTGCCCCGACGTCAATATAATCATCCCCGATAAACGGTTCTCTTACGGTATAAACCCTGCCACCCACGCGATTACTCCCTTCGAGGATCGTTACCTCGTGCCCGGCTTCTTTAAGTAACGAGCCTGCTACCAGACCGGTCATTCCCGCTCCAATAATGATGACCTTCTTAGCACTTCCAGCCGGATTCAAACCTGTTTTCACGATAGGTAAGTATTGACCTGCCAAATCCACGTCATTAAACAGTTCATTCGCTCTAAGCTGTCTCATTTTTTCCCCAACCTTTTTTATTTCCATATTTATGCATAATGATGTGCTACATTCCAGTTCTATTATACTGTTTTTTCCAAATATGCTCCGTGTGCGGCACAAGCAAAAAGTGACGTTTTTTTACAAATCGGCTAATTATCATTAAAATAGAGGGAGAACCCAATTCTAAGAGACTTTTTTTGCAATTTCACCATAGAGAGGCGTGAAGGAATTGTTTCAAGATATCAGTTGGACAGAAATCGCCAATTTACAGCAGACTGGGGAACATACATTAATTGATGTACGTTCGCCATCCGAGTATGCCGAAGCGACGATTCCCGGAAGCATCAACATTCCCCTGTTTGATGATGACGAACGAGCGGAGATTGGGACATTGTACAAGCAGGAAAGCCCCGAAGCTGCCAAACAGCGCGGCGTCGAGGTTGTATCTGCCAAGCTTCCTGCGTTCATCAATGCTTTCCAAGCAATAGACAATGATAAAACAGTATTCTGCTGGCGGGGCGGGATGCGCAGTAAAACCGCTGCGACGGTGGTTGATTTAATGGGAATCAAAGTGAACCGGCTGCAGGGAGGGATCCGTTCTTATCGCCAGTGGGTAGTCAAAACACTGGAATCCTTTGAGCTTGCACCTCAAGCGATTGTGCTCAATGGTTATACAGGTGCTGGCAAAACAATTATTTTGGAAGAGTTGGCTAAGGATGGATATGCCGTACTCGATTTCGAAAAAATGGCCAATCACCGTGGTTCAATTTTCGGCCAAATCGGTTTGGAACCAAATAAACAGAAAAAGTTCGAATCACTTCTTCTTCATCAGCTTTTGAAGGTACAGCAGGCTCCCTTTGTTGTCATGGAAGCTGAAAGCAAGCGGATCGGAAAAGCAACATTGCCCGAGTTCATGGTGGAAAAGAAAGAGCATGGAACACACCTGTTTATCGACATCCCTATCGAGGAGCGGGTGAAAAATATTTTAGACGATTACCAGCCTTGGGAACACCACGAGGAAGCCCTCGAGGCATTTAAACGGATCAAAAAGCGGATCCATACACCAGTAGCCGCCGAAATCGAGTCCAGCTTGCGGAAAGCGGATTACGGTCAAGCTACCAGGCTGCTGCTAGAATATTATTATGATCCGCTTTACAGTTATTCAGCTAACAAGCACGATAACCATACAATACATGCAACAAGCACCGAGGAAGCAATCCCCCTTGTCAAGAAGTTCTTGGCTAACCAGGAAGTTTACCAGCATTGACAGCCTGCCGTCATTCAGGACGGCAGGCTCGTTTTTTCTAGCGCTTTTGTTCGAGAGGCGTAACCAGTACTTCTTTTCCTATTTTCAGCCTTTCCGAGGCAGAATTCTCACTATCCATCCTTCCTATCACTACTTCACCGGCGTGATGCTTGCCGCCAAACAACTGGACGTCTGCTCCTGCCATCACAAAGTCTTTTGTAAAGATATTGTTCAGCCAGGTGTTGTCTGCTCGGTATTGTACCGCGATAACCGGATTGCCATGATAGTCATAATCAGGGTTACCGATCGCTATAAAGTTTTCTATGCCGACATTACGATAGCCGGAAACTACCAAAGCACGCGGCGATGATGGTTGATACAGTTGAGAATAAACAGGGCAAATCGAAATCAGATTTACGGCCAAGATACCTTCCGCTGTCTTGGAATAAGGTTCTCCATGGTAATGATGTCCGATATGTCGGAAATTGTAGGATCGATTATCATTTGTCGATAGATGTCCTGCAATAACCGTATGCATGGCCGCAGAAGCATTAACATGCGCTTTGACCTCCACCCCTCCGAAACACCGGGCCGAGGAATTGTTTACAAGCCAGACATGTTGGGAACCGTCATCCACTTCGAAGCCGTTGGAATTGGAATACCCCTTGCGATGGGAACGTCCGCTTGGATCAGCCATGTGGGAGTTGGAGATTAAAATCTTCCTGCTGTGATGAGTAGTGATGCCATCATCTCCAAACCCACGGCCTGTTAGCTGATCAAGCCAGATATAACTGCTTTCGCCCTTTCCGCGAAAACCGTCTCCAGCATAAATGTAATAGACTGACGAGATGTCAAAGCCATGAAGCCCCGGATTGACAGCTTCCACTTGTCTTACCCAGCCGTAAAGCACATGGGCATAAGTCAAGCAGCTGGAAAAATTGTTGCCAAAGCTGATCTTCTCGTGCCCTTTTAGCCTTTCCACATTCCAATCAAGGGTCATTCCTTCCACATATAAATGGCTATTGCCTCGAAAGTGATTCGCATTGGTAATCAGTCTTTTCCATTTTGGCGCAGAATCGGCCAGTTTTAAGATCGTTTTCCCTTTTCCCGCTCCAAAAAGAAAAGTGAAAGAAGGCAACTTGATTCCTTTCACCACATAACAGCCAGCCGGAATGTTCACCTTCACGCTGCCTTTTCCAATCGCTTTTTGAAATGCCTTTGTACAATCCGTCTGTCCATCTCCAACCGCCCCGAAATCTGTCACATCGACCTCGCGTTTTACTTTTTTGAATAACCATTTTTCCTGAGCATCCAGGGTGATCTTCCAATTGGGGTAGACAGTGTTTGCGTTTTCAAACACTGGCTCCTGATTCGTTCGCTCGGGCGCTGCTCTTTGCGAAAAGATCCCTTTCAAGCTTTCCAACAACTTTTGGCATAACGATGTACCGCTTTGTTGTTCACACCTTGTTATACGACGATTAGACTGGACCTGCCGGTATCGTTTCTTGATAATGCGCGCGGTTTGCTTTGGTCGTATTTCACCAGGAAAATACCTGGAAATTAACTGCTCATTTTGACGGGGGTCATGGCCTTGCCTCCATTCACCCATCGTTTCACCTGCTTTCCATTATGGATATATTTTCTTACTATCCTTTTCCCAATTCCCTACAGATAGAATCTAAAAAGATATTCAAAATATATTGAATTATATATTCTATAAGTATAGTATACAGAAAAAGACACTTATGGAGGGAAGAACATGGAGATTATCCAAACGAGTGCACGAAAAAGAGAATCCTACAAAGTCGAAGTAAAGTCCTCCTTATTATGGGAATGCGCCCTGGGAATTGCCGCTATCACCAATACACCGTTGCTTAGCAGTTTGGAAAAGAAGGAGTCGGAGTGGAAAACCATCAAGGATGCTTTGTCTGCAGACATGCTGTCCCAACTGGAAGTTGTCCAAAAACATAACACGTGGAAGGCGCTTTTGCAGCTTTTACATCAGAAAGAATTTACATCCATAGAGGATTTTCACGATACCGTGTCACAATTGACAACTGTCGAACTGAAAGCTGCATGTCTGCCATTTTTAGGAGGTGCCCATCAAGCTGATGTTCAAAAAGCTGCGGAAGGACACAAAGAATCTATGAAGGCACTTATGGCTGCGGCCGAGGATCACAGCTTCTTTTCTGCTTATATTTCATTTATTTGTGAAACCGATCCCTCCTTTTTACGAGCACATCTCTGTTCCACCCTGGAAGGCTGGTATCAAACGGTCATCCAACCGGAAGCAGAGCAACTCTCCCGGGTTCTGACTGCCGATGTAACTGCCAAGAAGGCAATGCTGAAAAGAAAACATCCTGAAGAGATGGTCACCTGGGCAACAGGTGGGATCAATTATTCGCCGGAGCCAAGTGTCCATACTGTTTTGTTGATCCCTCATATCGTATATCGTCCATGGAACGTGGAAGCAGACTTGGCAGGATATAAAATTTTCTATTACCCGGTTTCCAACCAAAGCTTGCATCCAGCTGACCCTTATACACCCGACCAGTTTCTCGTACTAAAGTACAAAGCACTGGGGGATGAACAGCGGATGAAAATGATAAAAATGCTAGCCGAAAGAGAGCATACACTCCAGGAAATGACCAATCGATTGGGGATGGGAAAAACCACTGTCCACCATCATTTAAAAATACTCAAGTCTGCACGGCTGGTGCAAAACAATGGTCCCGTATACAGTCTGAATGGCAATGTGCTGCAGGCGCTTTCCGATGATTTGGAAAATTACCTGGATTCCGGGTTATAAAAAGGAGAAGAAGATGAAAAAAACTGTCTCGATACTTCGATCAACCAACGTCCCTTTATCAAAAAACTATCCATTGTTCCGTTTCATCGGCGGCAATGTAATTTCATTCATGGGTGATCAAATTTACATGATTGCCCTGCCCTTAATGGTTCTTTCTGTTACCGGGTCCCCTATCAGCATGGGAATCGTTTCTGCCTTGGAGCGTCTGCCGGTTCTGGCCCAGCCGCTTATCGGAATTCTTTCAGATCGGTTTTCCCGAAAGCGTCTGCTGCTTATTGGGGACGGAGGCAGATTTCTGTTAACAGGCTGGATCGGTTTTATCAGCCTTTATGGAAATTTGCATGTATGGCAGTTATATATCGCCGCTTTCGGTATTGGCCTGCTTAGCCAAGTATATAATACTTCCCAATTCGCTACTGTTCCAAGCCTCGTTTCCAAACAGCACCTGCAGCTGGTGAACTCCATCAACACAGGAGCTTTACAGACTGCGACTTTATCAGCACCAGCAATTGGCGGGCTAATCATAAGTTTATATCATCCGGGTATCGCACTTTTGGTTAATAGTTTCAGTTTTTTTATTGCTTTTGCAGCCGTTGCAAGTATTCAACTGCCTTCCAACCAACCTCAGGAATCCAGAAAGACAACGATCCTGCAGGACTTGAAGGAGGGCTTTCATTTTGTACTTACGACAAAGGCGATCTTGTTCACAAACTTAGCGATGTTGTTTTCCACCTTTGGAACGACACTGCTGTTGACATTACTCGTATTTCACCTTAAAGATACGATACACCTCAGCTCCTACCAAATTGGCTGGCTGCTATCCGGGGGTGGAGCCGGCGCAATCGCAGGCGCTCTTTTTTCCGGTATTTTGACAACGTTTTTCCGTTATCGGTCCTTGTTGTTTTCCGCTGCGTTCACAGGCGGCTTGTCCGTCATCGTGTTGAGCCAGATGCAATCTTTTTTCTTGTTGCTTGCAGCCAATATGGCCGGCACCTTCATGGTCGCTATCCTGAACCCTTGTCTTGCTACAATTCGACAAACATTGACACCTTTTCGCCTACTCGGGAGGGTACAAGCGACATCCCGGTTTATGGCATGGATTCTGCTGCCTGTTGCCGCATTATCAGCCGGTCTGCTTGCAGATTTAACCAGCACTGGAACAACCCTTTTTATTGGAGGGACAGTCTCGACGCTAGCCTCTTTTTTCTATCTGCATCCTTCCTTATCCAGCAAAGCGGTACAGATAAAGGACAGGAAACGGCAAGCTCAATAAAACCTTCTGTTCCGGAGACTATTCTTCCCTGGCATGGTGGAAAAAAGCTTGCAGAAAAAACCAGGGTTTTTCTGCAAGCTAAGGAAAGCGCCTCTTACGCTATTAAATGTTTGATTAGATGATTCCCTGCCCAAAGTAAACAACCAACAATACCAGTACTGCCAGGATACCGTTCTCGGCCGGTCCCCCCGTTCTCACCGTGAGCGGAAGCCGGAACGTCATTTGTAAAGGATAGAGAAGTTTGATACCATTTTTCGTTGCCGCATCCAACAAAAGGTGGCTGGTTGCACCCACAAGTACCCCCGTGGTTATCTCCTCGGGTAGATGGAACAAGGAAAACAGTACTTGAATCAACAAAAGAAATAAGAGGCTGTGTGTAAACGTTCGATGCCCGAATAAGGTACTTACCAATTTTGATAACAAAGGTACTTTCCTACCGATTTTACTGCCGCTATGACAAATATCGGGGAGCAATGCTCCGAAAATGCCGGCCGCCGTCAGTAACAATGGATCGTAAGATGTGAAGCGGGTTGTGACAACACAAGCCGCTATCCCGCCAATAATATGTGTTTTTCCAGTCATGGTGTATCCTCCAAGTTGATTTGGTTCTTTGACAACAGCTATTCATTCTTCTCCGTTGCCACCTTATTTTCCGGATAAGAGATCCAGTCGCTGAAACTTCCCGGGTATAATTTTACATCCTGGTAACCAACCTTTTTAAGCGCCATGATATTCGGACAGGCGGACACCCCCGAACCGCAGGAAACGATGATTTCCTCATCAGCCGGTAAAGCAGCGAAGTGATTGGTTAGTTCTTCTTCATTTCTCCACTCGCCATCATCCGTCAGCACTTGCTTCCAAAAATAATTGATAGCGCCTGGAATATGTCCAGCATTTTGATAAAGCGGCTCTGTCTTACCGAGATAGCGTTGATGGGAGCGGGAATCGATTAAATGAGAAGTACTGTCAGCCATTTTTTGTTTCACGTAATCGATATCGACGACCTGATGGCCCTGTATGTCCGGCAAAAAAGTTTTCGGCTTTGGCGCAGGGATTTCACGGCTCATCGGATACCCGTGTTTTTCCCAGCTCTCCAATCCGCCATCCAGGAGAAATGTCCGCTCATGTCCATAATAAGTTAGCAACCACCAACAACGGGCAGCGAACATATCATTCCCTTGATCATATATAACAACAGTCGTCTGACTTCCGATACCGGCTTTGCCCAGCTTTTCTGCAAATGTATCTGGATCCGGCAAAGGGTGGCTTCCCCCGTGTTCGCCTTTTTCTCCTGACAAATCCTGATTCAAATCAAAGTACACAGCCCCTGGAATGTGCCCTTGGAAATAAGCCTGCTTTCCAGCTTCCGGGTCCGTCAACTCAAACCGCGTATCGAGTAGCACGATATCTGTCTCTGCAGACTCTTTTATTTGGTCATACACCCAATCTGCCGTCACGAAAAAGTCCATTTGCCTCCTCCTTTTATTTCAGGCTTTCTTTTCCGTCAAGCTGGCAATCTCCACGATTGTTTGAACTGCCTTTTCCATATTCTCGACAGAAATAAATTCATACTTCCCGTGGAAGTTTTCTCCGCCTGTGAAAATATTCGGGGTCGGCAGTCCCATAAAGGAAAGCTGGGAACCGTCTGTGCCACCCCTGATTGGTTTTACATCGGGGGTTATGCCAATTCGCTCCATTGCTTCGTACGCTATATCGACAATTTCCTTCACAGGTTCAATTTTTTCCCGCATATTGTAGTACTGATCTTTCATCTCCAACAAGACAGCTTTGTCGCCATATTTTTGTTTTATTTCTTCAACTGTCGCTTCGATTTTGGATTTCTTTCCCTCGAATTTTTGACGGTCATGGTCACGGATTATGTAATACAGCTTTGTTTCCTCGACATCTCCTTCGAAAGAAATGAGATGATAAAAACCCTCGTAATCATCAGTATATTCCGGTGCTTCTTCGGCAGGCAGAGCGGCATGAAATTCCATCGCAATTTTTGCAGAATGGATCATTTTGTTTTTAGCCGACCCCGGGTGCACATTTTTGCCGAAAAACGTCAGACGTGCAGCGGCTGCATTAAAGCTTTCATATTCCAGCTCACCCAATGGTCCGCCATCGACCGTGTAGGCGTAATCTGCCTGAAAACGATCGACAGCAAAACGGTGCGGCCCCCTGCCGATTTCTTCATCCGGCGTGAACGCCACCCTGACCTTCCCGTGCTTGATCTCTTGATGGTTAATCAGATAAGCCATCGCCGTCATGATTTCCGCTATACCCGCTTTATTATCGGCTCCTAATAACGTGGTTCCATCCGTGGTGATCAAAGTGTGACCGTGATAATTCCCTAAGCTGGGAAAATCAGAAGGTGACAATACAATGTTACGACTTTCATTCAACAAGACGTCACCGCCGTCATAATTTTCGACAAGCTGCGGATTGACATTCTTTCCGGTAAAATCTGTCGCCGTGTCGACATGGGCCAAAAAGCCGATTGTCGGTACCTGTTTGTCCGTATTTGCAGGAAGGGTCGCCATAACATAGCCATTATCATCAATTGTGACTTCTTCCATCCCAATTTCTTTTAGTTCGTCTACAAGCATATTTGCCAGGGTCAACTGACCGGGAGTAGACGGGCAGCTGTCGACGCTTTCGTCTGATTGGGTTTCAACTTTTACATAGCTGGTAAATCTGTCTATGATTTCGTTTTTCATGTTCCTCATCTCCATTCTTCTTCTTACCGCTATCTTATCATAACTACTTTTCCTTCTGGCCGGTTTTGTTTTGCAAAAGAGCGTGATTTACGCGTACGTAACCGATGAATTTAACATAGTTCGTTAACTTACACAAACAGGAATGAAATAGAGCCTCAATAAAGTGGTTGGTACTACTTAGATCCCAATGTGCAACGCATCATTTAGAAGGTAAATCCCGTGAAAGTTGAAGTATTCTATTAAACAGAGGAAAGGTACGCAGACTGCAGCGGAAAAACGCGAGCTGAAGAGCCACTTGGTAAAGCGCTTTTCTTTACCAAGTTAGTGTCCATGCCCGTGGAAAGCGAAGTGCCTTGCAGGAGTAGAGTATCTATACCATACCCCCCCAAAAGAAACTTAGAAGGTATTTTTTTACAGGTTACCCAAAAGAAAAACCGAACGCATTCGACTTCTCAGGAGGATTTCGAATCATCGTTCGGTTTTTTTTTTGGTTACTATTCTTTATCCCTGCTGTTTTTCCTACTGATCTAGCGGATAGCGTCGATCAAAGAAACAAGCTCGGTCTTTAAGTCAGCGTTGATATGCTTGTCAGGCTGGTGGTCAATAAATTTCACCATTTTATCGTAATGCTTACTGTTTTTTTCAGCATTCTTCAGCTTAGCAAGCAATGCATTTTTAATTCCGCCTGGTTTAATCTCGCTATCGATGATCAACTGCCTCAACGAACTGCGATCGATAGAAGCGAAATCATCAATACTTCGCGGCTTCAGCTGGTAAGTACCGTTAAAAACACTGGCAAGTCCAGTAATGGAAACAACATCTCCATTTTGGTAAGGAAAGGCGTCATAATCTGTTCCGGTTCGATTATCCAGGCGGACAACGACCGATTCACCGTTTGTATTGACTGCAGTAAATTCAGTAGTGCCATAATTGTCGGCTTTTCGCAAGTCGGTAATTTCGACTGCTTCCAAGCTCACCAAGCTACCTTGATAGGCGGATAACTCTTCCGGACCAATAACAACCGGGCTGGGTACCTCGGCAGAACCGATCACTTCGAACGCTTGAATATTCAGAAGCTCTTCTTCCCCATTGTACGTCTCGGTAGTCCCAGTCAATTGGACAATGTCCCCCGGATTCACATCTTGCTCGCTTTGATAAACATAAATGCCTGCTGTTCCATCCTGTACATAGAAGCCTTTCGCTCCCCATAACCCTGAAGCTGTTGTAACAGTCCCCTGGATTGTTGCCAATTCGCCATCTTCCAGGGCGCGTACCTGATCGATAGGCGCCGCTTCCGGCAATTCAGGTGTTTCTTCTTCCGGGAGTTCTTCCGGTACGGCATCCGGATCGATGGTCACGGTTTCTGTCAGCAAGTTGGAAGAACCTTGCTTGACCCGCAAGTTTGCCTCTCCGTCCACACCAGATTTAATGCGGACATACAATGTCTTGGAAGCATAACCTTGTTGATCAGCATTCAATGTAAAGTATTCAGAATATCCGTAATTGCTCGACCAATTTTCACCATCTAAGCTGAATTGGGCGACCTGCTGTCCGCCATCCAGGTAAATTCCTAAACGAAAGTCGGATTCCGTTCCATTCGCTCCAAGGTTGTCACCGGAAAAACGGATTTGGAATTCCTGCATGTCACCGGGCAGTGTATCCTGATATTGCAATTGATACTCCGGATTGGATGCCTCTTCTTCCGACCCGTATGCACCAGGCTGGAAGGTCGTACGGTCATACCATTCATAACCAGAAGGCGGGTTGGACCATGGTTCTGCTTCCGGTTCTGTGCTGTTTTCCGGGATTTCAAAATCATGAAGTTCCGTCGGTTCATCCAACGGTACACCTTGCCCAGTGAAGTCAGCATAATCTTCTTGTTCCGCCAGCCAGTTGATCAAATTGGTAAGAAGAATTCCGTCATCTGCCTCTTCAAACCCATCATAGGTCGTTTTCGTACTGCCAGAATCCTCTCTTAGATAAGCAGGACTGCTGTCTTCCACAGGAGAGGAATCACCAATAAACGCTGCCTTTCCCTGGCCGACTTTTGAGATAGCTACAAATGCTCCTTCATCACGTCCGCCTCCATTGTAAACACCCTGGTCGACTGCCGGCCCCCATGAAGAAACGCCTTCTGGAACGTAAACGAGCCCTTTGGCCTTCGATGGATCAGTCACAGCAATGGTAGCTCCGGCATGAAAAGCCACTCCATCGACACCTTGCGTGATTCCAAAACTATCATTAGGGGCTACAATATCTTCTGCCACTCCATCACCGATGGCATTAAAACGAAAGCGGACACCGAAATGGTCAGCAAGCCAATCTGAATTAGTTACGTCCTGCATTGCTTCAGATTCGATTTCATCCTCTTCGAATCCTTTTGTAGGATTATCGAAGGCACCACGGCGGTATCCATTGAAGATTTCCCCTGAATCCCAACGGTTCAAGTTCCGATCGGCATTATAATGATCGGCGATATAGAAAACACTGCCGCCGTTCTCGACAAATTGCAATATGGCAGCTTGTTCTGCATCCTTGTACGGAATGTTGGCTTCAGGTATGACAAAAACTTGGAAGTCTGCCAGATCTTCGTAAGTAATCGGCGTCCTTTGTCTAAGTTCTTCCACATAATAGCCTTCACCGGCTATCGCCTCGCCAAAATCAGAAAATGCACCATTGATGACCCAGTCGGCAGCTCCTGCCGTCTGGCCGTGCGTATTGTCGAATAAAACTTTCGTGTCGTTGTTCTCATTTTCAACAGCCGGTTCGATTACCGGAGCAGGCGCATCGACAGAAGTAATCGGTAAACCGTCTGCCTGCGCTGTCTCTGGAGAATATCCTTGCAAACAACTGAATAACGCAAGTACAGCTAAACCACTTAAAAGCTTCCTAATGAAAAGTTTCCCCACAGTTTCCTCTCCCTTATCCGTTATAGTCTTGCTTCTTCTACTATACAAGCTATTTGTTAAGCTAGGATTAAGGATAGCTAAAAAAGCAGAAAACACATCGATGGACCTATGTCTGTTTTGTCGAAAAACCAAAAAAATTTAATCCTTTTGCACTACTTTCATTACAAAACAAGATTTGCGATGAGCCAAAGCAGGACAAAACTGATGATAATGGTGATATTTGCGATGGTACCGACAAGTTTGGTATCATAACGGAATTCTACAGAATAAGCCAACGAAGTTGCAGCAGTCGGCAAAATAAGGGCAATTAATAACGTGTATTTGAATAAGTCCTCAAATGGCAGCAGCCAAAACAGGCAGGAACCGACGGCAATTCCGGTGGCATATCGAAAAATCAAAAATTTCGATATGATTTTTAAATTGCTTTTGTCGAATTGTAAATTTAAATAGATGCCTAAAATAAGCAGCGATAAGGGCATGTTTGCCTGGGATATTGTTCCTGCAACGCCAAGCGCGAAATCGGGCAGTTGAAGTCCCAACAAATTGATGGTGCAAACAAGGATATACGTCATCAAGGGGATAGATTTAAAGATTTTTGTCGCCATTGCTTGGAAATCCGGTTTTACATCTCCACTGGCAAAATAGGTCGCCACAATATAATTAAGCCCAAAAATGACAAAGGCATTACCAGCATCGAACATACCAAAGTATTTCAACCCTTCACTCCCCCAAATGCCCTCTACGAGCGGAAAAGCAAACAGGCCTATATTGAAACCGGGAAGGGTCATCAGCAACATCCCTTTGTTGAATGAACCCTCGTTGCGAAATACAAGAGAACCTAAGAGGGCCATTAAACACCCATATACAAAAGCGATGATCACCAATAAAAACAGCGAAGGATCAATGACGATCTCACTGAAACTTACGATAAGCAAACAAGGGAGGGTAACGTTTAACACCAGTCGGGTCAACCCTTCTCCTTCTCGTTCCCGGATTATATCGAACCTTTTTAAAATGTAACCTAAAATAATGATGGAAATAGAATATAAAAATTGCTGATTGAAACTGTCCATGTAGATGTCTCCTCTGATGATTGGCATTCAAATTTTGGGCATATGTAATCAACTATATAACCAGCAAAAGAAGGTTTGCAACCATTTAAAACGTAATGTCTTAAGAGAAGAGACTGCACTTTCCCATTATTTAACACCCTGTTTTTCATCCAATTGGCAAAAAACCGCATAAACTAACAAAAATTGAGCAGTTAGAATCAATCAATTCATCCCTGAATTTAGTAAAATAAAGGTAACATGCAACAGGAGGAACAGCAGTGACCGAAAAACTAAAACAATTCCGCTATGTCGTTTTTTTCGTTGTCGTCGCTTCGTTGATCGTTGTCGGTTCATCCACCTATATCTTTTCTAAGCCGATTCGTTCCCAAGACAACGCTGAAAACGTCCCTACCGTTTTTGTCCATGGTTTTAAAGGAACCTACCGCTCTTTTGATACATTACTTGATAGGTTGGAAGTAGATATTCCCGATACCAGACGCCTCACCTTCCATATCAATGAACAGGGTGTCCTCTCCATTAAAGGAAGGTACTTCAGCCAGGAACATCCCTTTATTCAAGTTGTTTTTGAAAACAACCAGGCCAGCATCGCCGACCAGACAGTCTGGATTCGGAAGGTGATGGCGGCGCTGCATGAAAACTATGGTTTCGAAAAAGCCAATCTGGTCGGACATTCCATGGGAGGTTTAGCTGCTGCCAATTTTTTATTAACCAGCAGCGAAGACAATTATCCATCTGTCAATAAACTGATCGTAATCGGCAGTCCTTTCAAGGGAATCAGCGCTGAAAGGTATTACAAGCCTGGGAGCAGTGCCGCTGCAGTAGACCTTAGGGTTGATTCACCTGCATTGGCATCGATGGCCGCCCACAAAGCTGCCTTTCCTGCTAACACCGAGGTACTTGCAGTTGCTGGAGCCCTGCACCGTAATGACAATCCAGGGGATGGGCTTGTAGCAGTAAGCAGCGCCCTTGGCATTAAGGACATCGTTCCTAGGGCTCATTACAGACAGGAAGTTTTTTATGATACAGAAGCAACCCATTCCGGACTCCACGAGCATCGAGGAGTGGATAAGGCAGTTACAGCCTTTCTGTGGCCTAATCTATAATCAATGATAATCAGAGCGGGAGCATTCAATGAATGTTGCCGCTCTTTCTATAAGCACTTTAACTGGTGTATCTTTCTGTAAAAGATGAGTGATCATTTATTGCTACGAAAACACCAACCGATTTTCCTCTTTGAAAAGGAGAAACTGAGTCTAAAGTCTTCACCATCCTCTATATAGAGAATATCGAAACCATAAAAACACAACCTATATTTAATAAAATTTTCAATTGATTTTGACACGCTTTCAAAAAAGATATACTATATGAACATATGCTAATATAAGCACATAAGTAGTTCACATACATACTGTGAGATGAGGAGGTCATCCAGGTGGAAGAATCAAGCGAAGAAGTGTTAGCAGATAACAATCATCTTGATGAAGAGACCCTGTTTATTGTCTCTCAAACGTTCAAGGCTTTAGGAGATCCAACACGGATCCGAATTCTTCATCTATTATTTAACAAAGAGTACTCTGTCAATGAAATTGCTGAAAAATTACAATTAAAACAATCTACGGTTTCCCACCAACTTCGCTTTTTGAAAAATCTGCGACTTGTCAAGTATCGAAGAGCTGGAACCACTTTATTTTATTCCCATGATGACCAGCATGTAATCGGCATTTTGAAACAAACGATTGAACATGCCCGGCATTAAGAAGGAGGAAAAACGATGGGACACGATCATAATCATGGGCACGATCACACCCATGGTGCAAATAAAAAAGCACTGTTAATCAGTTTTTTCATCACTTCTGGATATATGGTGCTGGAAGCAATCGGTGGCTTTTTAACAAACAGCCTTGCCTTATTATCAGATGCCGGCCATATGTTAAGTGATTCTGTATCCCTTGGTGTTGGAGTGCTCGCTTTCGTTCTTGGTGAAAAAGTGGCCAATTATAGCAAGACGTATGGATATAAACGATTTGAAATCCTGGCAGCCTTGTTCAACGGGGTCACCCTGTCGCTAATTGCTGTCTATATCTTTTATGAAGCATACCAGCGCTTCCAAAATCCGCCGGAGGTAGCTTCTACAGGGATGCTGGTGATCGGTACGATTGGACTGATTGTCAACATATTTGTTGCCTGGATTTTAATGAGAGGCGATACAGAAGAAAACCTGAATTTACGTGCAGCTTTTCTCCATGTAATCGGTGATTTGCTCGGATCCGTTGGCGCCATTATAGCCGCGCTGCTTATCCTGTTCTTCAATTGGGGATGGGCAGACCCGCTGGCCAGTGTGATAGTCGCGGTCCTTGTATTGATAAGCGGCATCCGAGTTACCAAAGATGCATCCCATATCTTGATGGAAGGCACGCCAAAGAATGTCGAGCTAAGCGATATCATCGAAGTCATCGAAAATATTCCCGGTGTTCACAGTATCCATGACCTTCATGTTTGGAGCATCACCAGCGGACAAAATGCACTGTCCTGCCATGCTGTCGTCAATGATAACCTATCGATCCATGACAGCCAGAAGCTGCTCCGTACGATTGAAGACCAGTTGCAACACAAAGGAATCGGCCATGTAACCGTGCAAATGGAAAACGAAGAACATCCTCATGATGATTCGCTTATGTGTAAAGAAAGCACACATTCTCCTGTGGACCATCATGATGAGAACTAAAAGGGCTTTAAAAATACGTGACTTTTGATTATTGACTTAACGATAGTAAAAAGCGTCCGGACTGATTCCAGCCCGGACGCTTTTTTGTGTTTTACTGAGTCACTGCTTCTGATTCTGCATCATTACGATAGCTCTTTGTTTTCAAGGTGAAAAATACGAGCAATCCCAATTGGGAGACGATGAATATGCTGATTAATACAATTATATCTCCTGTAATCGATCCGCCTAATGAAATAGCGTGTCGATAAGCGTCGATTGAATACGTCATCGGCAAGTATGGATGGATAGCTTGGAAAAATCCATTAGATAGCTGGATAGGGAACGTTCCAGCTGAACCACCCAATTGCAGTGTTAGCAAAATCAACATAAAGAATCTGCCCACATTGCCGAATGCCAAGGAGAAAAAGCTAATCAATCCCATAAAGGCAAACGATACAACGATCGAAATCAGGAATAATTCGGCGACGCTGCGCGGCTCTAAGCCAATTCCCCAAACCATGATGGCTGTCATGATGCCAGCCTGCAGGACAGAAACCAGCAATACGATCGAGTACTTACTAATCCACCATGCGAAACCGGATGTTGGCACTGTATGCGGCTTAAAGATCGGGAATAATAAGCAGAATATTACCGCTCCTACAAATAAAGCAACCGACATCATATATGGTGCCAGGCCATACCCGTAATTCGGAACACTTGCCACTTCATCGTTCAACAATTTAGTTGGAGATGAAAACATTTCCGCATTGCCATCACCGGTATTGGTATCCTCTATTTCATCCGCACCTTCACGCAGCTTGTCGGCGAGTTCATCAGCTCCGCCGGCCAGTTCGGAACTGCCATCTTCCAGTTGATTGGCTCCGGATTCCAATTCTTGCGATCCGCTAGCTAGATCTGTCAGTCCACCGTTCAATGACTGTAATCCTGTACGCAGTTGTGGAAGCCCATTAGCAAGGCTGTTTGCACCATTCCTTAATTCCTGGCCGTTACTTGCCAATGTTTGTGATCCTGCCTGCAACTCACTGCCTTTCGCATCCAGCTGTTCAGAACCATTCGACAACTCTCCACCCTGTTCAACGAGCTGCTCCGATCCTTCCGTCAAATTATCCGACTGACGATCAAGCTCTTCGGCACCGGAGGCAAGCTCCTCTCCATTGTCATCAAGCTGTTGGGCACCAGCTTCTAAATCATCTGAACGGGAACTTAAATCACTGGCGCCAGATTCCAAGGAGTCGGCACCTTCCCTTAGCTGGCTGACACCTGCAGTGTAGCTTTCTACACCGCTGTTTAATTGTTCAGCCCCCGTTTGCAAATCCGAAGTGCCTTCAACAAGCTTTTCAGTTTTAGTGGCGATTCTATCGAGTCCCTCATTCAAGCGGATGACACCACCCTGCAGTGTATCACTGTCAGCATCGCCGACAACTGCCTCCTCCAGCTCGTGATAACCAGTTGTGAGCTGTTTGACCCCTTCAACAGCACTTGGTTCCGTCTCGTTACCTTCCATACCGACAATCATCCTATCGATTGCTTGGGACAACTCAGCCATCTTTTCGCTCATGTCGCTAAACTGTTTGTTAACACCATCAACGATTGGTTGCATCGACTGTTCAGATTGAGTATCCTGAATTTCTCCTATCAAGGCTTGTTTATTTTCATCCTTTATATTATTACTTTCCTTAATCGTTGCTATAATTTCTGCGTCATGCTTTGCTTTTAATTTATTTATTTGCTCTTCTAAATTACCGCCGTTCTGGCTCCCTGCAGTATCATCCACCTGAGATTTCAGCTCTTTCAGGCCAGATGTAATTTCATTCAGCCCTTCAATCAATTCATCACTGTTAGAAGTTGCCCTCTCAAGTTTTTCAGCCAGCAAATTAACCTGATTTTCCAATTTCGTACTACCTGCGCTCAAATCGTTTAATCCG
This sequence comes from Sediminibacillus dalangtanensis, assembly GCF_017792025.1. Taxonomy (NCBI): domain Bacteria; kingdom Bacillati; phylum Bacillota; class Bacilli; order Caryophanales; family Bacillaceae; genus Sediminibacillus; species Sediminibacillus dalangtanensis. Next base: position 101,538 of record NZ_CP046956.1, on the reverse strand, counting down.
GTGTTCAATTGACTAACACCCGGACTCAATTTCTCTATGCCATTGGCCAATTTCTCACTGCCATTTACCAGTTCTGAACTTTGGGATGCAAGTTCGCTTGCCCCCTGTGCTTGTTGTTCGAGCCCATTCTCCAATTCCCCGACCCCGGATGTATATTGCTGCAATCCTTGATTCAACGTGTCAACGCCCGACTTGTACTGTTGCAGCCCGTTGTTCAGCGTCCCGACACCTGACGTGTAATCGTTCAACCCGTCATCAAGCTTGCCAACTCCAGCCAAATATTGGTGAACACCTTGATTAAGACCGGACACCCCATTTGTATAATCGCCGATTCCGCCATTTAACGAACGAACACCAGCAGTATATTCTTCCACTCCGCTGGCCAGTTCACTTGCTCCTTGTGCAGCTTGCCCGACATTGATCGCTATTTCTTCGACTCCGTCTTCAGCCGAATTCAATCCATTTTCAAATGTTACAATGCTGTCGGACAGTTTATTCAGGTTATCACCAAGCTCTTGGCTGCCATCCTTCATTTCATTGGCACCGTCCGCCCCTTCAGCCATTCCGTCGCCAATATCGTTCAGTTTCTCAAACATGGCATCCGCATATTCCTTGGTTACGGACTCGGCAATTTGTTTGTTGATGTCCTCAGCTGCAGAAGCACTGATTTTTTCAGCAATAAAATTTTGCCCACTATTTGTGTAGTACTCCAAATTCATCTCACGCGGGTCATCGTCCAACACGGTAGACGCATGCTGTGAAAAGTCTTGCGGAATGACAAGGACCATGTAATAATCGCCGCTCTCCAGACCATCCATCGCTGTCTGACGGTCTGTAAAATGCCAATCCAGACTGCCGTCATCCTTCAGCCGGTCTACCAGTTCTTCTCCCAGTTTCAGTTTCTCTCCTTCAAAGTCAGCTGCTACGTCTTCGTTCGCCACAGCTACCGGTAGATCTTCGATACTTCCGTACGGATCCCACATCGCATCCAAAAAGACACCGGCATATAAAAGCGGAATCATCAATAATCCGAATACCACAATCAATAGTTTCTTGCTATGGAATAGATTTTTCCATTCCGCCTTTAACATGTTCACTGCTCATTCCTCCAGTTTACGGATTGCAAGGCAAGAATGTCTTGTTTTCCCATTTCTTTATTCCAATCGACCAAACGAAAATCACTTGTCCCGATGGTTTGTTCCAAAATAGCTTCCAGTGTAACTGTCTGCAAAGTTTTCCGATAGCTCATTTGAGCCTCCAGAAATACATCGGTAAACAGCTCTTCCCCTTTGACAGCCAGTTCCGTCTCCGGGAATACACTTTGAATCAGCCCATCTACTTGCAGGAATGGATCGGTTCCTTCAATCGCATCCAGTATATCCAGCATGGTAATCTGGTCTGCCGGCCTGGCCAGCGAAAAACCGCCTTGATTGCCGGAAACCGAAGCAATTAATTGATTGACTACCAGTTTCCTCATCACTTTTTTCAAGTAGGATGGAGACACGTTAAGCCGGGCGCTGATAATATCGCTTTTCACCGGCTGTTCCTCGCTTTGGGTTGCCAATATGACCAGGATGCTCACAGCCTGCTCCACACCACTTTTAATTCTCAATGGAACACACTTCTTTCTTTGTGGTTTTCCATTGTCCATAATGGACAATGAATGTCTACAAAGAATCATACTCCTGTCGGCGCTAAAAAACAAGTGTTCAGCTTTAAGAAGATTCCGGCATTCGAAAGAAAAAATTAACTCATATAAATTACTTCGAATTGATTTCTCCTATCCGATAAAGATCCCTTTTCTCTCTCCTATTTCGATCTTCTTTATCCTAATGAAGTTCGTTTTCTTCGTTTCCCCGTCTCCTTTTCATCTTCATCACCTTTATGAAGATCTTTTCATCCATTCTCCGGCCTCATTTTGACCTTCATCACCCTCATGAAGTTCGTTTTCTTCGTTCCTCTGCTTCATTTTAATTTTCATCACCTCGACGAATATTCTTTCAACCGATACTACTCTTCCTCTCGAGCCTTTTTCAGCGCTTGAACCAGGCATAAAAAAACAGAGACCCTTTTTTATCCAGGTCTCTGTCTTACTTTTCCTTTTTTTCTGCTCCCATTTCTGTGCTCAATAGGACGATGGATTGATTGATGCGCCAAATGTAATAAAGATGGTGGATAATATCGCCATGCCCTTGCTTCCTGCTTGGCGACAAACGCTCAATCCGCACCCGTTCCGAATCAAGGGAATAAACTTCAGTATCACTGTTGTCACCTTTTATCAATTGCTCCAACGTGCGGATATTGTGACCCAGCTTAAATTCTATCTTTTGGAAATCTTCCTCAAGCTCCTTGGGATATCGGAAATTTTTCTGATACGAAGAAGCAATCAAATGCTTCGCATAATAATTGACTGCGGTAAAAACCGTAACCCAGCGTAACAGGTTGGCATTGTTGAAGGCACCGGGCCGCTGCAGGAGGGATTGTGCTTCATCCCTTACCGCCTGTAACTTCTGATCCAAATTGAAGGCATTGTCAGTAAAGCTCTTGACATCGACTTCCTGGCTGAATCTTTTCACATAATCCGTCACAAACGGGCGTAATTCATCAAGATATTCCTCAAACGATTCGGCAACCTTGTCCTTTGTTTTCTTTGGAAAAATAACGGCTGATACAACAAGGGCAATCAACGCACCGGCGATTGTATCTATCACTCTGGCACCCATTAGCTGTAAACTGATACCGCCCAGCAAAACGTCATATAGGAATGCAATCAACATGGTGATGAATAAACTCATCAAAGTATAGGATACGGAAAATAGATAAAACGCCAAAAATACAACGAGAAACAACAGCGTCACTTCTAGCACAGAATGGCCCGAAACGAGTTTTGCCAGAAAAAAGCCGATCACTGCCCCAATAACCGTGCCGAGTGAACGTTGAAATCCTTTGATATACGTCCTGCCGACAGAAGCTGTACCAAGCTGGACAATGAATGCGGTAAGCAGCACCCAGTATGGCTGGACAGGGGATATCAGGTAACCCGTGATAATGGCCAGTGTCCCTGTGACCAGCGATTGGATAGCTTTCCTTGTGGAAGGCTCCATTCCTTCTGTTTTTGCTTGGTCATCCTCTTCTTCTGATTCGTTATCCTCTTGCTCTTCCTTATTTAGGCTACGTCTTTTTTTCTGTTGCAACGATAATTGGATTGCCGCTGCCCCTTCTATCACATGATTGGCGATTGATTCGATCCGCCTGATTAAATAAATCCATCCAGCAGGCCTGGACTCTGTATCCAGCAACTCGGCCAGCATTAAACGGATCGCTTGCAACGCCCGCTCTGCCTCTTGCAGATTTTTCTCTTCATAATCCTGGGCCAACACTTCTGCATCCCGAAGCGATGTAACAATCCAGACGATCAGTTGGCGGATTTCGACTGCTTCCAACGCATCCGCTCGCTTGAGACGCTGAATCGAATCAGACAGGGTTTCGGTCAGCATTGCCGTGTCAAATACATACAGCCTTAATTGTGATGCTTTCAATCCCGGCCAAACATCCTCCACATCCTGTGCATTTAAATCTTCGGAAACGTTACGTGCATACTCACTCAGCTTTGCGACGTTTTTTTCCAGACTTTTCATCCGCTTTTCACTGGAACGATCGTCCTCAATGATGCGGATCAAGATATTGAAGGTTAGATTGGCCTGGATATGAAAGGACCGCATACTTCTCTTTAATACTTGAGCGGAATCCCTGAAAATAATAAAGTTATAAAGATAGGCAAACGTGACACCGATTGCAATGCTTAAATAAAACCAAGGAAATTGTGCCGGCGATAATTTTAAAAAGGAAGAAAAGTAAACGGTCATAAAACCGACCATGCCTAACGAAAAATAACGGCTTCCGAACTTGGAAAAGTAAAAAGCGCTGAAGATAATCAGAATCATTAAGGTGCCCACAAAGTAGGCATTGTTTGCCAGCAGGCTTCCCAGCGATATTCCGACAGCTCCTGATACTCCCAGCAAGAGTGTTGTCACCTTTTTTTGTTGTTTCGTATCATCCATCACCGTCATAATTCCAAGCATACCGAGAATACCGGCTACAAGGGCGGGAGTGAACAATCCATTTCCGCTTGCATGCAGGATAAACAGCATGGTGAACACCGAAGAAATCAGGCTAACTGTCGCTTTTCCTGCCTGCTGGAATCTTTTTCTCCCCGGATCCGAAGCCAGCAGCCTGCCAAGCCAGTGATGTTTTATATGTAGTTGCTTCATGGAAACAATCCGTCCTTTTTTCTGCTAAGTTCATTTTATCCATTAATCTTTGATATCTTTTCTATTCCCTTATGTTAAGTTGCCTACCCGTTCATTTCAACTTTTTACTCCTGGCAACTTTTTTAATTAGAATTGGATGATAAAATGATGTAAAAGGTGATCAGAGGGAGTTGAGCGAATGAAGCAAAATGAACAAGAAGAAAAAAACCTTTATTTTTATTTGGGATTAGGGTATACCGGTCTTCTTCTGACGGGGCTAGGAGCTGTAAGGTTTATTGCCGTCTATCTAGACCCGATCGGTCAATCTTTTTCCTTGTTTGGCTTCTTGATGTTATCTGCTTACATTCGCTACACAGAACGAAAGCTGGAAGTCGGCAAAAAAGCAAGATTACTGAGTAAAACAGCATTCATTTTAATATTTTTGCTGCTTGCCGTTTGGTTAAATTTTTAATCAATACGGATTATCGCGAAAAGAAACAGGGATTGATACTTCAATCCCTGTTTCTTTAGATGCCCAGCAGCCATGGGATCGCAACCGCAAGTAAAATAATCACGGCCAACGCTGTCCAGGCAAGCGGGCGCGCAAAATTGATTGTCCAGCCTACCCCGAATCTTTTTTCAAGAAATAGTGCGGGATCCTCCCGGTTAAAGTAAAATTGACCAAGTTTCCAATGCTTGTCGTCATCCCGATCAATGGTATTGCCCCGCTTGTCTGTACCCGTCTTGATCCTGCTCCCCCCTTGCCCAGTGTTAAAGGCAAGGACAATCGCTCCCGCTACCATCGCCCCTGATAATAACAACGGAACGATCGTCAATAGTTGGGTGTTTACCGGAAAAATGAAGGAAATTTGCGTAAAAGCAAACAACAACGTTAAGGCAGTGCCCGAAACAATAATATAACCTGACCAGCGCCTGCGAAAACGGATGTTTTGTTCCATGGATTTTTCGGGATTAGCTGCGTTAAGCTGTTGTTTCGCTTTGGCGATCATCGTGTTGAGGAATAAAAACAGGCTGGTTAAGTAGATTTGCATGATCGGCATCATCAACACGGAACGGTATGTTTTATCCGCCCAGTTCGTCACTTCACCCGAAAAATTATACTGCATCGGAATCCGTTCAGGAATTTGCTCATAAAAGAAAACAGTCAGCAGCAAGGTTAAAAAAGAGAGCAAGTAGGGAACTGTGAACCACCAATTCGACCATGTCACTTTCTTCTGGTCAAAGTGGAGGTCTACGGTCACCTGCTGCCGTCTTTGCTCTGTCCACTTGTTTTCTGCCTTGAGTTTTTTCATTTTTTTGTGGAAAACAAGATAGACGAAGAAAGAAACAACCGAATAACCAACAAGCCCACAAGCAATAGCTAAACTTACTTGTTCTTCCCCTTCGAGTGACTGAATAATAGCGAAGCTTCCAGCCATGACCAGGACACTAATGATTCCAGTTGCATAGACATAGGACCGTCGCATTTTTTTTAATCTTGGGTCCTGATAAATATCTTCCGGAATAAAAACACCAAAGCTTTCTGTTTTTCTCGTTAAATAAGGTGTAAACATGACAACAATAAAAATCGGAAGTAAACAGACCACAAAAATGCCGGCAATAATCAAAGTATCCATTAATTCTCATCCCCTTCTCCTGTTAATTGTTCAAATAATTGACGACAAAAGGAAGTGAACTCCGCTTCCGACATCCCTCTGCATGCGGATTCTGCAATTAGCGGCCGAAGTGAACGGGTGAGTTTCTCCTCGTATTCCCCATCCACTGACGGTATTTCCGGATTGATCACCACGCCTTTTTGCCGATGGATCAATATTAACCCTTCTTGTTTTAGCTGCTGATAAGCTTTGTTCACGGTGTGCAAGTTAATTCCTAAATCGGCTGCGAATCTACGGACAGACGGTAGTCCATCCCCCGGTTTAAGCTCCTTTCTGGCAATTCGAATCATAATCTGGTTCTTCAGCTGTTCATAAATTGGCTCATTGGCCTGTAAATCGATGTTGATCAACACAATTGATTCACTTCCTCCTCATGTGTTAACTGTTATATTTATAGTATAACAGTTAACACATGAGGATTCCATTGTTTTTTAAGGCAATTTTTTAAATGGGCGTTGCTTTCCGTGTAAAAAACACAAATTCTGCAGGAGTGGAGTGTTTGTCCTCATTCTTTCCAAATAAAATTATTCACCCTTTAAAATAATAAAAAAACCGAACGAGTTCGAAAGTTGTCGATTTCGAATCATCGTCGGTTTTTCTTTTGACCATTATGCTTTTGTTCCAGCCACCTTCCTATAAGGTCGACTTAATCTTCAGCCACGGGCGTGACGCTCTCCATTCAACCTCGACCGGAACTTGAAACGTCTCCGTCAACAACGGATCTGTCAGTGTTTTTTCTTTTTCACCGGCAGCAACTACTTTCCCGTGATTAATCAGTAATGCATGCGTGACAGCCGGAATTACTTCCTCCAGCTGGTGCGTAACATATAGCAGTGTCGGTCCACCCTTCTGGACGGCCATCTTCTGAATGGTAGTTAGTAATTGTTCTTTTGCATAAATATCTAAGCCGTTACACGGTTCATCTAAAATAAGGATTTCCGGATCTGGCATCAAAGCACGGGCAATAATGACCCGGCGTTTTTCTCCTTGAGACAATTTCACGAATGGACGATTTGCGAAGTCGGCCATCTGCATTTCCTCCAGCAATCTTTCCGCCCGAAAGACATCTTGATCATCAACCGTCTCATAAATACCAATCGAAGCGTGCTTTCCACTGATTACTACTTCCAACGCTGTATCACTTGCTCTTTTAAGGAACTGTTCGTCGAGCGAAGAGCTTACCCAACCAATGGATTTTCGAAGTTCCGGCAAGTTCGTCCTGCCAAATCGGTTTCCCAAAACATCAACAGTACCTTTAGTGGGCCACTCGTAACCTGTCACGATTTTCAATAAAGAAGTTTTCCCCGAGCCGTTTAATCCCAAGATCACCCAGTGTTCTCCTCGAGACACCCGCCAATCCACTTTTTGTAAGATGTTTCTACTGTCTCGTTGAAAGGTGACTTGTTTCGCTTCGATAATCTCTTTCTGCATCATTTCACTTCCCGTTCTGCTTCTTTTTCTATTTTACTTCCCACGCTGCACAATTATCTTTCATCATAGACCGATACCTGTTGGTTTTCAACAAGAAAACTGAATATTCTAAAACAATTTGACCACTTTCAGTCCAAAATGGTCCTTTAGACCTATATCCATTCTTGAAGTGTCCATGATATACTTAATTCAATTATTGTTGTTCGGTATGATTGTAATGAAAGAAGAAAAAGCTTTTAAGCGATTATCGTCTTGAATGATTTTATAGAGCAAGAATAGTAATATATTGTGCTAAAAGCACGTGGAGGAATTTTTTTATGACTAACGGTACAGTAAAATGGTTTAACGCAGACAAAGGTTTCGGTTTCATTGAAGTAGAAGGCGGAGACGACGTATTCGTTCACTTCTCAGCTATTCAAGGCGAAGGCTTCAAAACATTGGATGAAGGTCAAGCAGTTACTTTCGACGTTGAAGAAGGCAACCGCGGACCTCAAGCTGCTAATGTTGAAAAAGCGTAACTAGTCTAACAAAAGGCTTTCCTATCACAGGAAAGCCTTTTTTGTGTTTCCAAAACTACCTGGAAAGCTTTGAATTAACTGGTTAAACGGTGGTTTGACTCCATCTGAAATTGGATACGATAAACCTAGCAACTCGACTATACGCTTGGAGGGTTTTACATGAATAGTTCCGATAACACCATCTTAATAACTGGCGGCTCATCCGGCATCGGGCTGGCCTTGGCTGCACGTTTCCTGGATGACAACAATAACGTCATCATCGTTGGCAGGAATAAAACGAAGCTGGAAGAAGCAAAACAAAAATACCCGCAGCTGCATATCCGTGTATGCGATATTGCTGATGAAGCGGACCGAATTGCCCTGTTTAAATCGGTCAAGAAAGAATTTCCGGCTGTTAATATCTTGGTCAATAATGCGGGCATTCAACAAAGAGCGAATATTTTACAGGCTGCGGACCATTGGGCCGATTATCGAAAGGAAATCTCCATCAACGTAGATGGCCCTATCCATTTATCCATGCTGTTTGCTCCCCATCTGGCAAAACAGGAAAATGCGGCGATTATCAATGTAAGTTCCGGTTTGGCATTCACGCCTGGAGTATGGGTGCCTGTGTACAGTGCCACGAAAGCGGCCATTCATTCCTTTACCATGTCGCTTCGACTGCAGCTGGCGGAAACGGGCACAGAGGTCATAGAAGTTCTTCCTCCAGCCGTCAACACAGATTTAGGTGGAGAAGGACTCCATACATTTGGTGCCGATTTGAACAAATTTGCGGATTCCGTGTACAGCAGAATCAAACAAGGCGATCTAGAAATCGGATTCGGCGCTTCCGAAAAAAGACTGCGAGCCTCCCGCGAAGAGTTAGAGGAAGGCACAAAACAAGCTTGGGAAAACTTTTTGAAGAACAATCCAGACTTTCTATAATAGATTACCGCCGGAAACTTTTCCGGCGGTTTTTTATAGGAACTCCATGAACGTACGCAGCGAATACAGCGTATTTCCATCCCTGCCTGTTACGGTTTCGGCTGTTATCATCGAATTGAGTACTGCTTCTTCTGTTGCATCTGCGGCGGCAAGGAACGCCAGGTCGATATCCTCTTCATGAATAGCTCTAAAACGGCTAATTTGTCCATCAGAATGGTGAGGGACTTGATTGGCTGTAGAAAATCCAAAGATGACATCACCGCTGCCATTGCCTATATAGGAGCCACAACGGCTCAACCCAACCCCTGCTCTTTTAATGATTCGTTTCAGCTGGCGTGAAGATACCGGCAAATCGGTTGCAACCACAACAATCACCGAACCTTTATCCGGTTCATGGGAATGATCTGCCAACCTTTGTTTAATGACATGTCCTGCTCGCTTTTCGTTCACCCGTAACTGCTCCAAAGAACCAAAATTGGTGAGTGTCAGTACGCCAATTGTGTAGGAACCATGTGAATAAGAAATCACTCTGGAAGAAGAACCGATTCCCCCTTTTAATCCGAAGCACTTCATTCCCGTTCCCGCACCGACTCCTCCCTCGTGAAAATCGGTTACAGCAGAAGTCAACGCTTCTCTGACGTGACTACTTTGGACTGCCCTGGCTCGAATGTCATTCAGATACATATCGTTGCATTCCCCGACAACCGGATTCACTGTCCCGGTCGTCCTCCCGATTTCCGGGTTTTGTTCCAGCATATAATCGATCAAGCTATCGGTACAAGTCCCAATGCTTAATGTGTTGGTCAACAGGATGGGCGTTTCGATGGCACCCAGCTCTTCTAGCTGAATCGTTCCCACCGACTTGCCAAAACCATTGAGCACATGGACAGCACCAACTACTTTGTTGATAAATACATTTCCCTGATGCGGAAGGATAGCTGTCACCCCGGTCTTTAACGGACCGTCATCAATGGTTGCATGGCCTGCCGTCACCCCGCTCACATCACTGATTTTATTCAGGCGGCCTGTTTCCAGGCTGCCGATTTCAAGGCCAAAATCCCTGATTCTTTTCTGCATGGGGACTGTCCCTCCTCTTTCCTTAAGTGCTTCTTATTTTACTGGAATCCAGACTTCTGAATAAATGTCGGGGCTGGCTGGATCTTCACTGGAATACACCTCTAATTCCGGAGTTCCAGCATGACTGTAACCGCTGGTCGGAAACCATTCAGTAAAAATGCGCTTCCATAACTTCTGTATCGCATCCGGCACCGGCCCCCGAGCTTCGAAAACCGCCCACCTTGAAGCAGGAATGTTCATTTGCTCGAGTTCTTGAGGAGGATCACCATTAAATGCGGTTGCCACCCAATAATCAATTGTCTGCTTATCATTTTTATGATCAACACAAACACCAAGCACCCCTTTTATCGGACCGTTATTCAAACGGAACAGTTGATCATCTGTCCCATCGTTATTCACCTGATCCCACCATTTCGGTATTTCCTTTATGTTTTCATCATTGGTAAGAGAAAAGGACCGTTTCATACCTGCTACTTGAAAATCTTCCATTTCGACAATACGATATTTCATCGGATCTGCTCCTTTCAACTGCACCTGGATGGTCAGTCGATTATAGAATGTCAGCATTCCGGAAAGCTTTCTCGATTCGCTCGGTGAAATGCCATGCTGTCTTCGGAAAGCCTTCGCAAAAGCCTCGGGAGTGTCGTAGCCATACTTATAGGCGAGATCGATCACCTTGATGCTGGTTTGCATCAATTCCTGAGCGGCCAATGTCAAGCGCCGGCGCCGTATATATTCACCAACAGATATGTCTGTCAAAATGGTGAATGTCCGCTGAAAATGGAAAGTGGATACATGTGCCTGTTTGGCAACATCCTGTAAGCTGATCGGTTCCAGCAAATGGGCTTCCATATAATCAATCGCCCGTTGTATCGATTCTACCCATGCCATGGCGCTCACCCCTTGCCTTTTATACTAACAACCAGACAAACAATCATCCTGTCATTCTATGCTGTGCTATGGCAGTATCCTCTTTTTTCATTATAGATGAAAAACAGGCATGTTTTTTTAAAAAATCGAATTTTGCTATCCCGTCTTGTGAAACCAAAGTACGATTGCAACGTAATAATTAATAAAAAAAGAAAGGGTGGAATGCATTGAAGAGAAAAGTCACGATTTTTACGATTGTTTCAGCTTTGCTTTACGGATTGGTCATCATTTTGACAACGCTGACACCACTAGCAGAAATAGGTGAAAGCGCTAATCAGTTCAATACTGCTGGCATGTGGCTTGCGGTTAGCATAGTCCTTGCCTGTTACTTCGTGCCGTTACTCTTTTTTCTGCTTGGGTTAACATGGATAAAATATGTAATGGCCGCATTATGCGGGATAGGATTACTCAGTTTTTTACCGATGTTTTTAGGAATTTTACTTTTCATGGCAAAAGATGGGGTTTCTTTATCACTGTTTGCTGTGTTGGTTACTTGCGGGGCCGGCATCCTCATCAACCTCATGTGGTACTTTGCAGCTTTTCGAACAAATCGCTTAATAAGCTAAAAGAAAAAGAGCAGGAACTCCTGCTCTTATCTCTTATTTAGATACTCCGTTAAATAAGTTAAAAAGTGCTTTGCCCGCATCTCGTTCGTATGATTCTGATGAATAAAATCATACCCATTTTGCGCAATTTGATTTCGCTGCTCCTCATTATTTAAATAATACACAGCTTTTTCATAAATCTCTTTCGTGTTACAGGCAACGTAGTGGACACCGTCTTGAAAGCCCAATTCCGTGATTTCCTGGTTGGGTTCTGCCAACAGCAAGGTTTTGCATCCCAGTGCTTCAAAATATTTCAACACGGCGAAGGCCCCACTGGAATTCCGGCTTCCACAGGTAAAAAATATTTTTGCCCGGTTCAGTTCCCTGGCATACTTCTCATTAACATACATTTCTTCTGAGTACGGAACTTTATGACCTGGGTGAGGATGGAAAACAAAACCCGGGACATCCTTCATCGTATTCAGCACTGCTTCTCGAAAAGCATAGCGTCCCTTTTCTGCTACCTGTTTCGGAGGATTCTGTTCATCTTCATAATATAACAGTCCCATTAAGAGATAATCGATATCCTTTTCCATGTTCCAGTCCTTGATGATTTCCGGATTGATCGACCATGGCAGCCAGCGCAGTTTATCCTTGTATTGCGGAAATACTTTTAGAAATGGGTTTTTACTGACAGAAAAAATCAGGTCCACCTTATTTTTTTCGATATATTGAATCCTTTTCGTTTTAGAAAAATGTAAGTCAATTACAAAACAAGCCTTGGGAATGTCTATATCAGCCAAACCGGTTATGACAGGGGCGAGTCCATTTCTCCAGGCAATATCATAATGAAAAATAAAATCTGGTTCTAGTTGTAATTCAGTTAAAATATCGTGAATATTTCCGTCTTCATACCAGTAATGCACTTCTGCGAATTCCTCAATGGCACGCAACATGTCTATTTTCGGTCTATGCTTGGGAAAATCCATCCAAAACCGTCTTACCAGAATCAAAATCTTCAGTTTCTGTTCCACTTGAAACGTTCACCCCCAATAATGGACACTCATTTCCTTTTCTATCCCATTGCCATATATATATGTGCAAGATTTGCAAAAGGACTAGATGGCTATCATAAAGTAGAGGAAAATAGATGGTTGGTACCAAGACAAAAAAAGAGACCTCCCAAATAGTTAGGTCAGCCTCTTCTTCCTATATTTCGATGTTAATCATTGTTTGGCGGTTCTTTGCGCTCTTCTCCATTTTTTCCTTCAAATCGTAGTCCCCAACCCGTCAATGCCGCTACCAGCATCACGATAACGAGAAACCAACCTTGGAAAACAAACGGGAATACAGACGTCGGCTCTACAACCGGCAGCCAATCGTACGTATCCTGCATCATTTGAATCGTCGACCAACCCAATAATACCGGAGCTCCCCAAGGGAAGATATATCCTAGGGCAGAAGTGACCGCATCCAGCATATTTGCCCTCCGATAGCGATGAATACGGTATTTATCGCCCAGTTCCTTTACAAACGGAGCAGCGGCAATCTCCGCAGCTGTATTGATGGTGATCGCACTATTCAACAAAGCAACGATCGACCAAATGGCAAATTCAGCTTTTCGGATCGATGTCTTAATCCATTTGACTAAAGCATCGGTGATGACATTCATGGTACCACCTAAGCGAAGTAAATGAGCAGCTCCAACTATCAGTAAAATTAATATGGCCATGTTGATATAACCTGTAATCCCATTGATAAGGGCACCTTCTACAATAGCGTCCGAATCCGGATTAAAGCGGATGATATCGCTGAAAGCCCCTAAGTTCAGGAACACAATCAATGGAATAGAGACAATGATCCCCCATGTTAACGATGTAATTAGATGATGTCCGGATAAAGCAAGAATTAAAACGAGAGCAAACGGAATCAACATCAACAGTCCTTTGGGGTCGGCTGAATCAAGCATAGCCGTACGGGCCGACTCATCAGCAGAAACTGCTTCTCCTCCTCCAAATATCGCAAACAGCAATGTAGTTGGAATAGCTGCCATGATCGCGTATTTGAACCGGCTGCGTACGACTCCCGGCACATCGGCATTCTGTGTCGTAGCGGAGACGATTGTCGTGTCCGAAACAGGCGCTAAATTATCACCGAATACGGCGCCGGCTAAAATAGCTGCAAAAAGCATGACGGGGTCTGCCTCGGTTGCGATTCCAGCAGGATACATAAGCGTACAGAAAGCTACTGTAGTACCATATCCCGTTCCGACAGCAGTGGAAAAGACGGCTGCGAGCAAGAAGGTCAAAGCGACAAAGAGCCCTCCTGTCAGGCCGGTAATCGCTCCGATCCACACCAGCCCCTCGACCAAGCCGCCGGTTTGTAAAACTTGGGCAAACATCCCGGCGTAAAACCAGGCTACCATGGCGATGACGCCAATTGGCTGGGCAAGACCGTCGAATAACCCTTGTGCATAGTCCTCCCATCTACTCTTACTGAATAACAGCCCCAGTGTTAAACCGATAACAGCTCCCATGACCAATCCAATTTCCGATGACAGCTGCAGAACACTGGTTGTTATTGCCCAGATTACAAAAAACAATAAAGGGACAGCCGCGCCAAAAGCTCCTCCCCGGAACTCCAGTTTTGTGATGTCCTTGCTGCCTGTAGCACGGGCCAGATCTTCCGTATCCTTTGTCATATTCCCCCACCTCAATTCCAAAAAATAAAAACACCATACAGATAAACCATGTTTATACAGCACATTTTATCATATCGGTTTTTATTTGCGGAATAGAAGAAATTATTTCCTGAAAACGAGTCGTTGGGCCTATAATACTCGACTTGGAGAGCATGATGGAATTTCCTCGCCGCAGGGATACACTTTAACTGACACATTTAAATAATATCAAGAGGGCGGGGGAAGAATGTTCTATTAATGATTAAGCTCCTTCGATCATATCCCGCCTATTATAACCAAGGTAACCAATGATCACCAGTGCGATGCTAATCAGAGTTAATACGATGAAAATGGGAGCGTCAAAATCTTCCATTGGCATTCGGGGAATCCAGCTTTGAATGGCTGTTTTGGAAAACCATTCTGGTAAATCTAAGATACCGCCAAAGTAGTTCAGTAGAAAGGAGTACCCTAGATATACATAAACCACTTTACCTAGCTTTGGCGCCCAGCCGAGTGCTAAGGTTGCAAGACCAGTTAAAAATAATACCGACGGTAAGAAGTTGTAGCCAGCGGCAAGAAAATCAACGATATCCATTGTGGAGCTACCCCCCATAGCTGTGATAGCTGTGCCGCCAAGACCACCTGCGGCTAATAAAATTCCTACAAAACCTGCAATAATCGCTAAACCAATACTGGTCCAATAAAATTGGCCACGGGTCACTTTTGTAGCGTAAAGTTGACTTAAGTGCAAGCGGCTTTCTTCAGAGAAGAGTTTGTTGACAATGGCAATTGGTAAAATGGAAACCAAACCAGTCATGACCATCATAATTGTTCCTGTGAATGATTCTTCAATGGAAACGCTTGAATGCGTAAACATTTGTTTCATCATTTCGTTACTTTCAAGAAAGGTCTGCATGTCTCCATAAATCGAACCATAGGCAGCACCCATTACAACAAAAGCAATCATCCAACCTATTATGACACCTTTGTTAATCTTGATAAATAAGCCACGAACAGACAATAAAGACTTCTTTGCCCTTTCTCGACCTTCTCTTTCAGGAAGATAGCCAGCCCCCATATCGCGGGCTCCTTCAAGGGCAAAAGCAATCGTCACCACGGTGATACTGAAAATCAAGGCACAGATAAGAAGGGACCAGTTATTTTCAGTAAAAGGATACGTTAAATACGTCCAACCCAATGGATTGATCATGGATAAGCCGACATTGGAGACATCTGTCCCCGCCCGGACAATATAAAGCAGTCCGATAATTCCAAGTGCTGAACCTGTTGCAGCCGATGAAGTTGACATGATTTGTGCCATAACCAGCGCAATCCCAGCACCGATCACCCCAGCCATTCCAATCGATGCACCAAATAAAAAGGAACCTTCGGCAGAAATCGTATCAGCACCGAAACTCATCATTACTCCCCAAATAAAGAGTGTTAATAAGACGTTAATGATAACTGTCTCTGAAATGACAGCAAGAGAGTTTGCTTGTCGTCCTATTTGAAATGAGCGCACAAGTTCAGTGAGGCCAAGATCTTCCTCTTTACGCGTATGGCTTATCACGTGTAAAACAGCTATAATCATCGCAAACAAACCACAGAACAGCACCATTTCCTGCGCATACATCGCACCTAACGTATAATCAGCTGCCGTTTCGATTGGCGTAGGACCGACCATGGATATCATAGCAGGATTTTGCAAGGTTTCATACATTCCCAGCAAGCCTTGCCCTTTGGTTATTTCTTCAAAAGCTGGAACATAAGCAGCTGAAAACAAGCCAAGGCCTAAAACCCAAACAATTATTTTTTTCCAATCTCGTTTTAGATACTGAACAAACAGGATATCCCAGCGGGAAAATTTTTCCTTCATCTTGTACATCCTCCTTTTCAAACGCTTAGCCTTCATAATGGCGCATGAACAAATCCTCAAGCGTTGGCGGTACAGATTCAAATTTCTTGACACCTAATTTGCTTGCTTCCATTAAAATCTCGTTGAGATATTGATTATCCGCAGAGAATGTCGCTTGGTTATCTGTTTGTTTGAAATCAAATACTCCATTCACAGTGGTCATTTCCGCCACATCGCCTTCTGTTTCTAAAGTTACAGTAGAACGAGCCAAATGACGTAAATCATCAAGGGTTCCAGTTTCGACAATTTCTCCTTGGCGGATGATGACCACCTTATCGGCCAAGCGTTCCACTTCACTCAAAATATGAGAGGATAGCAGGATGGATTTACCTGATTCTTTGATTTTTTCTACTTCTTCTTGAAAAATTGCTTCCATCAAAGGGTCAAGTCCAGAAGTTGGCTCATCAAAAATATATAAATCGGAATCAACAGACAATGCTGCAATCAAACCGACCTTTTGACGATTTCCTTTCGAATATCCTTTGGCTTTTTTCTTGGGGTCCAATTCAAAGCGTTTAATCAGGTAATCTCGTTTTTGTTTATCTCCGCCTCCATGCAATTTAAGAAAAAGATCAATAATCTCGCCACCTGTTAGACTTCCCCACAAGGAGACATCTCCAGGAACATAAGAAATTCGTTTGTGAATGTCTAGGCTGTCTTTCCAAACGTCTTTACCGAATATTTCCACATTGCCGGCATCTCGCTTTATAATTCCCAATAGAGTCCGGATAGTTGTAGATTTACCAGCCCCATTCGGGCCAATAAAACCGACGACTTCCCCTGGCTCCACCGTAAACGTCACATCTTTTAGTGCTTGAAATTTACCGAAATTTTTTTGTAAGCCGTGCACTTTAACAACTTCCGTCATAACGCCGACACTCCTTTTTTATTTTTTATCATTTGTAAAAACTATGCCTCAGAATTTCAGAATAACGCTTCCACTCTTTAAGATATTGCTCTCCAAATTCCCCCATATCTTCAAAGCTGTCTATTTGTTGGAGTCCTTTTTCTCCGAATCCGAGCATCGTCCATTTTAAGATTTCTATCGCCTTTTCGATATCAACCCCTTCACGGAACTTGGAGTAATCAATACCATCATATATTTTTTCAAAGCCTTGCTCATAGATACGTTCAATCTGTTGCTTTAAAGTATCCTTTACTTCATCTGATTCTTCTTGAATGGAAGATGCCAGGAAATCAAATACATGAGGAATTTTTTGATGGATATATAACTTCTGTAACCCTATATTCTCGATTCTTTTAAAAAGATCCGTTTCGTTCAGATCAATTTGTTCATAAAGTTGTTCAATCACTTGAATACTGTATTCAAGTAAAAATAAATAAAGATCTTTCTTACTATTAAAATAGTTAAATAAGGACCCTTTAGAGATATTTGCTTCTTTTACAATTTCGTTTGTGGATGCTTTTTCAAAACCGTTTCGGACGAATTCCTTTATTGCAGCGTTAATAATTCGCTCTTGTTTTTCTGATTTTAATTGTTTAAAGTTCGCGTAAATAGTCGTATCCTCCTTTGATCCACGAATTGACCACAATGGTCAATTTTGACTTTATCATTAATGACCATTGTGGTCAATAAAAGATAAAATTGGTCGGTGTAAAAATACATCCCTAGATATCCTCAGTAGCTTTCCTTATCCATTTAGTAGGAGGTACCGACTTTTTAGCATGGAGGGGAAGAAGAAAGTAACAGGGACATAACAACCAAGTAGCTTTATAAAAACTACTTTCTAAATCAACATTTCATGACAAACACAAAAAATCCATTTTGAATAAAGGTTGATCAAAATGGATTCTTTATCGGACAATCTAAGTTTGGTTTTATAATAAAGTTTTGAGCATTTTTATATCGTTATTGCTCCACAACGTTTCCATTAGCTGAAGAAGTTTATATATAATAACCCCTTATATTAATTAAAAGTTATCTTGCACAAACCCTAATTCATTTCCATCTATATCAAATATAGTAAACTTTCTACTTCCATAGGCAGTAGTAAATAATACTTCTAAAACTTCAACTTTATCTTTTAATTCTTCCCACAGACCATCCAAATCATCAACATAGAAATTAAAGCGAACAGGTGATGGATGATTTTCATGCTCCATTAAACAAAACATTGCTCCACCTTCGTGCTCCAAAATGTACATAATTAGGTTTTTCCGGAGGCCATGAAGCTGATGTGCCTTTGAAACTTAGTTTTACAACCCCCTTCTTCCCCCGCAACACCGTCTCCCACTTGACCTCATGCCCTTTCCCCCCTAAATCCTCGCCTTTCAATTTAACTAAGTTTTACAAAGAAATCCGCTATTTCCTGACGTTTTCTCACGCTTTTTTCTCCTGCTTGGATGGCTTTAATCCCTTGCGTCATCTATCTTTCCAGGCTTTCACCCAATAAAAAAAGAACCGAGAAGGCGTACCAACGGTACGCTCCCAATTCTGATTAAAGTGATACATAAAGCCCGATACATACCTGCCTCCGCTTCCCCTTCTTTGTAAAACTTACTTACATCTTGTAAGAAGCGTTTCATTTTTGAAAGGGAGAGTAACGGGGAGACAATTCTCTCATTTAGTTAAAGGTTTGTAATACAGTACCTTTTCCATTCTCGACTTCTATTTCAGAGAATGCTCCATTTATAAAAGTAATTTGTGGTGGTACATGACCACAATCAATATCGTATATTATAGGAATCTGGAGTTCATCAGAAAGCTCTTTATAAACATCGTCAACTGTATAATTTGTGACAGGTGTATTAGCTGAACTCCTTCCAAACATAATACCATTACAATTATTAAACCAACCAGCCAATTTCATTTGTATTAGAGATCTACGTAAGTCAGTGGTCGATAACTCACAATTTTCGAAAAACCATATAACAGAATCTCCTGCAATATAGTTATTTTTAAAATACTGTACATCCCCGTATGGAGTACCAATTAAATGTCTTATCGTATCAATACATCCACCAAGTAATCTTCCCCTAACCTTAACTTTATGATTTGCAGTTGACTTCCAGTAAGTATTCTCTGTTAGATTAAAAATATGAGGAGTGGGTTTATCAAATTGCCATTCTTTTTGATATTTTTCTGATGAATGTTGTAGAATTGATTTTCCTTTTTGGGTGGATAAAACATATTGCCACATTGCAGTCGTATCATCAGAATAATCCCCTCTTAAATCTACTAAATTTGTTCCATGAGCAGTAGCTATACCTGTATTTAACGTAATAGCTAACAATAGTAAACTAATGTCAGAATAGCCCAAGACCCATTTGTTCTGTATATTTTTAAAATCGATATATTCAAGTGTTTCAATAAGTAGTTGTCCACCCCAGGGAGGAATAATAATGTTAATATCTTCTTTAAACATCATATCATTAAATTCTTCTGCACGTTTTTTTGCAGATGCAGACTTTGCCTTATCCTGAGTCCAAGGAGTATCACCACATTCAATGTTAAAACCCTTCTTTTCCATACTTTTAAATGCTGAATTAAGCAATTCATGTAATTCTCTTGGCACTCCTGATGATGGTGCAGTTACTCCTATAGTCATACCTTTTTCTAAGAATGGATATTGGATCAATTTTATGCCTCCCATTTTTAAATATTAGGTAAAGAGAATTTACTAATAACCTACTTCGTTTGTATAAGTACCCATACACAAATTATAGGTCTTATGGTATTCCAATAAATTTTATTGCTTACATTACTTTGCTTTCTCTCTTAAACCTTACTGCCTTTTCCTTCCCTCTTTTGCTGATTTAACAGGGCTATCATCATTCTTATAAATGGGACTGCTTGGGAATTCTTTTCCACCTTGGATTCTATCCAATCGATTTCATCACTCAATAATTTAATTAAGTAATGCACTTCCTTATTATGGGAATTAGGTGTTATATGCATGAAAATCGTTTTTACCTTATTCAGCTGAATAGGAGGTAATTGTGATTCCAGACTTTTTAATCCTAATTGAGCTTTTTTCGGGTCTATATCTATGTAACAACACTTTAGATAGGTTGACTATAACGTGTTGCAACATCTCCACTACCCATAAGTCATTTCCTCTTTGTTTTGCCTTATTATATTGAAATAGATACCAAGCTACATCATAAGCACAACCGCTAAACTCTTCTAAGGAAAGAAACAAATTTTGAGTGGATTGAAATTTAGTTAGCCGACCTTCTGGATCATATAACACTTGGAAAAAATCCTTTTCTTTGAAACTCTTTTCTGTAACAGTAAATAAATCTGCATGGAGAAGGTTGTCAAAGACTGCTATTATTTGAGGTGCGATGATAAAAAAATCTTCATAAAACAATATCTTTCTATAAGACTCTAAATGCATTAATCGTTGCGTCAAAAATTTCTCTTCATCTTCTTCATCTACCAAGCAGTAAAGGTCTACATCCGAATATTCATCATATTCCCCTCTTCCCATTGAGCCTTTTAAGAAGATTGCCTTTACAAGTTTATCTTTCATTAAACTTTGTGAAATGACCTTAACAGCATCTTCCTGCTTCATCAATACCCTCCTAACCTAAAAATAAATATTACGCCATTGTATTCCTTTTACTTAGAATAATCAATATCTATTTATCTTAGAAAGGAAATTAGTTTTACAAAACTTCACCCACGCTTTTCTAACTTTTTCATCCTATTGTTCTCCATTTAAAACTTTCCTCCCTACTCCCACATGCTATTTAGGTATTTCATTCATAAAAAAGAACCGAGATGACGTACCAACGGTACGCTCCCGATTCTGATTGGATTATTACATAAAGACCGATACATAAGTGCCTCCGCTTTCCCTTCTTTGTAAAACTAAGTTACAGATTGTAAGACTTAGTTACATCTTGTAAAAGGGAGTTACGGGGAGACAAAGCAAGGACTTGTTCCTGTTTTTATTACTCCACTGTCACACTCTTCGCCAAGTTACGCGGCTTATCAACATCACAGTCACGGTGCAGCGCAGCATAATAAGCAAGCAGCTGCATTGGAACGACGCTTACCAGCGGTGTCAGCAGCTCATGAACATGAGGGAGAACCAAGGTGTCGCCTTCCTGCTCCAAACCTTTCATACTGATGACACAGGTTTTCGCTCCGCGTGCCGCAACTTCCTGGACGTTGCCCCGGATAGATAAATTGACACTTTCCTGGGTTGCCAGCGCAATGACTGGAGTGCCTTCTTCGATTAACGCAATCGTTCCATGCTTCAGTTCACCGCCGGCGAAGCCTTCCGCTTGAATATAGGAAATTTCCTTCAGTTTCAGGGACGCTTCCTGAACGACGAAGTAGTCAAGTCCTCTGCCAATATAAAACGCATTGCGTGTCTCTGTAAAAAAGTCTCTGGCAATTTCTTCGATTATTTCTTTTTGATCGGTCAACCCTTCCATCGCGTTGGCCACGATAGCCAGTTCTTGAAGTGGATTGAAGTCAAAAGATAACCCTTTCGCTTTGGCTGTATCCACTGCCAAAATGGCGAGCACTGCAATCTGTGCTGTATATGCTTTGGTTGAGGCCACGGCGATTTCAGGTCCTGCATGTAAATGCAGGGTATAGTCTGCTTCACGAGAAAGGGTGGAACCCGGAACGTTTGTCAACGTAAGAGACGGGTGTCCTAATTCTTTGATTTTTACTAGTACAGAACGGCTGTCAGCTGTTTCGCCGCTCTGTGAAATAAATACAAACAAAGGCTTTTCTGATAGTAACGGCATGTTGTAAGAAAATTCACTGGCAATATGCACTTCCACTGGAACATTGGCGATGTTCTCTAAGAACTGTTTTCCTACGAGTCCCGCATGGAAGCTGGTACCTGCCGCAATGATATAGACTCGGTCGGTCTCAAGCATTGCCTGACGCACCTGTCCATCCAGTTTGATTTCATCGTTTTCATCCTGGTATTCCTGAATGATTTTCCGCATCACAAACGGCTGTTCATCGATTTCCTTTAACATAAAATGAGGGTATGTCCCTTTTTCTATATCCGTCGCATCGATTTCAACCGTAAACGGTTCCCGCTCTACGACAGTACCGTCCAGCTTTTGCAATTCCACGTTGTCCCTGGACACAATGATGATTTCTTTGTCTTCCAGCTCCATATAACGATCCGTCACTTGCAACGTAGCCATCGAGTCACTGGCTACCACATTGAAACCATCGCCAAGCCCCACCAATAACGGACTTTTGTTTTTTGCAACATAGATGGTATCTTGATCTTCAGCATCGATTAAAGCAACTGCATACGAGCCTTTCAACAAAGCAATCGCTTCGCGAAAAGCCTGGACGACATCGCCAAGCTCTTGGTAAAGTTTTTCAATCAACTGAACGATGATTTCTGTATCTGTCTCGCTATGAAGCGTGACATCACTCAAAAACTCATTGCGGACATCTTTATAGTTTTCTATTACGCCATTGTGGACAATGGTAAAGCGTTGCGTGGTGCTTTGATGCGGGTGGGCATTTTCTTCACTGGGAGCACCATGTGTTGCCCAGCGGGTATGACCAATACCCATCGTAGCAAAGCGATCATCTGTTTCCACCTTTGAGCGTAAAGCCGCTATCCGGCCTTTTACCTTGAACAAATTGATGCCATCATCGTTCAATGTAGCGATTCCCGCAGAATCGTATCCGCGGTATTCCAGTTTTTCCAAGCCGTTTAAAAGTACTTCCTTCGTATCGTTGTTTCCAATATAACCTACAATTCCACACATATCGTTGTTATCCTCCTTGAGTGCAAGGGGCAAACAAACGACCAGCAGAAAAAGTCACCTGCAGACATTGCCGATTTTTGCGCAAAGCAAAAAGCTGCAATGTCCACCAGGAAGACTGTTTCCTCTATAATTTTCAGGGGCGTTTCGTTTGCCCCTTTCCCGTAAAATGATTAATGGTATCATCTTGTTTTTGTCCTTGTACAAAGAGTCGCCTCTTTGGTTTCGGAAGCAAAAACATGACGGTTGAGATGTGTGCAACCGGGAGGCATCCGCCGAACTGCTCGATAAACCTCCTCCTCGTCAACTATTTTCCTCCGTCCGGAAAATAGCCCAGGCGCTTTTATAAACCTTTACATCGATCCTCCTTCCTTTTTGAATGAAGCATCCATGCCCTAACTGTTTAACCGGTCATTTAACTGGTTAAACCTTTAAAGCAGAATACACTTTATTTTACTGCAAAAAAATCAGACTGGCAATAGTTCTTTCTGTCCGGACATAATAAAATATGCATAAAACGGAATAGAAGTGCCGTTTTATGCATATCCATTTTTTTAGAAATTAACTATTCCCGCAAACCGAGCAGTTCGTCGATCACGTTTGCAACACGATCAGCGTATTTTTCACAATCTTCTTTGGTCGGTGCCTCTACCATGACGCGTACCAACGGTTCGGTACCGGATGGGCGAACCAACACCCGGCCATTGCTGCCAAGTTCTTCTTCCACTTTTTCAATGGCATCCTGGATGGTGGAATTGACCAACGCCTCATTTTTATCGACTACTTTAACGTTTTTCAATACCTGCGGGAATTTTTCCATTTCCGAAGCCAGTTCAGATAAAGGCTTGCCCGTTTCCTTCAAGACGTTGACAAGCTGCAACGCAGTCAGCATCCCGTCGCCGGTTGTATTGTAGTCAAGAAAGATAATGTGCCCGGACTGCTCCCCGCCGAGGTTGTAGCCGCCTTTGCGCATTTCTTCCATGACATATCGATCACCGACCGCTGTTTTGTCACTTTTCATTCCGTGTTTTTCCAATGCTTTATAAAAACCGATATTGCTCATTATTGTCGAAACAACCGTGTTATGACGCAGTAAGCCCTTGTCATTAAAATACTTACCGCATATATACATAATCTGATCACCATCGATAATATTTCCCAGTTCATCGACAGCAATCAAGCGGTCGCCGTCACCGTCAAAAGCAAGCCCGATATCCGCTTGTTTTTCCAATACGAAATCGCGCAGCGTTTCAGGATGGGTAGAACCGACCCCGTCGTTTATATTTAATCCGTCCGGTGACGTACCGATGGATGAAATGTCCGCCTCCAAATCGGCAAACAGATGGGAAGCCAGTGATGAAGTAGCACCGTGGGCGCAATCCAAAGCAATATGAAGCCCGTCAAAATCATTATCTACCGACTGTTTCAAATACTGAATATACTTCTGACCGCCTTCAAAATAATCATTGACTTGGCCAATATCCCCTCCGACCGGGCGCGGCAAATCGTCTTCATCGCGGTCCATCAGTGACTCGATTTCCTGCTCTTGTTCGTCTGAAAGCTTGAAGCCGTCAGGACTGAAGAATTTGATGCCATTATCCTCCACTGGATTATGAGATGCAGAAATCATCACACCTGCTTCCGCGCTGAGTGCTTTTGTTAAAAAGGCAACGCCGGGAGTTGAAATAACACCAAGGCGCATCACCTCTGCCCCAATCGATAAAAGACCAGCAGACAGTGCGTTCTCCAACATATTACCGGAAACTCTTGTATCGCGGCCAATCAAAATCTTTGGCCTGCTCGTTCCTTTTGTCAGAACATAACCGCCAAAGCGGCCCAATTTAAAAGCAAGTTCTGGTGTGAGTTCTTTGTTTGCTATCCCTCTGACTCCATCTGTTCCGAAATATTTTCCCATGATGCACCTCTCCTTTATTCCTTCACGTAAAATATCATTCTATTTGGACGGTTATTTCCTCAAATTCCGGTTCAACCGCTACTCCATCCGGACCGCTTACACTGACCGGAAGCTTATGCTCTCCCGCGGCCAGGCTACCGGCATCGACCGATAACTGAAAATCACTGGCTGAAATCCCGTCAAGCTCTTCTTCCGTCCCCAGCGCTGTCACATCCATTTCATCTTCTTCTGGTTCGATAAAATGCAATGTTGCATCTTCTGGAAGATTGCGGACGTCGATGGGAACATTTTCTATGGTGGACGATTCTGTGCGCTCCAATTCAATTTGTACTTTTACCTGTTCCGGCTCCACCAGGCGCATATCCGAGGATGGTGCCAGACTAACTTCCATAGTCGTCGCTTCCGTAATCTTGGAAAGGTCAATTTCCTCGGTTTCGATTTGCTCGATATTCGCCAGATTTTCCTCTGAAGCATAGACTTTCACATCACTTGGTTCAACTTCCATCGATTTAATGGAATAACCATCCGGCAGCTCTCCTCTGGTCACGGTTTCTACTGGAACTTCTTTATTTGGGCTGTTTATGTCGACAGATACTTCAACCGTTTCCGGCTCCACCCGGACACTTAGTTCATTGCCTTGGCTGTCATAGACTTTCACCGGCACTTCTCTTGAATCAATTGGTTTATCTACATCCTTTAAGTCCACATACGCTTTTACAACGGCAACCTTGTCCACTTCGCTTTGCGAACTGGTAACTTCAACCGTTTGCGGTTCTGCAGAAGCATCACCGATTTCAAATCCATCTGCTAATTGACTCGGATTGATGTAATCTACTTCGACAGGGAACGACTCTGCAGCTCGTTCTTCAATCATTACTTCAGCAGTTTTTGGCTCCATATCGACGTTGATATCACTGGGAATGCCTGAGTACTGGATTTCAACAGTATGAGTCCCTGGTTCAAGCCCCTGCAAGTCGACAAATACTTCAAATGACCGTTGTCTTACCAAAGGGGTTACAGAACTATTCGGCCCTTCTATATTCATGTTGACGTTTTCCGGCACACCGCTTACCACATAATTTTCATCATCGATTTCAATGTTGACCGGCACATTGTTCATCGTTTCTATTTGCTCAGAACCGCTTGGAATGAAGGTCTTCGAGTCATCTGGCGGAGCAATGTTGTCATCCAGCCTTACTGCCGTGAAGAGCAATATCGCCATCGCCAATGATAATCCCCGGATAACCCAAGGACTTTTCAGCCAATTATCCATTCTTCTTCCCCCTCCAGTTCCAGCTTTTTGCCATAGGGGACTTCGCAGTGATATCCAACTCTTGTTTAAGCATCTCAATCAATTTTTCCTGATCCAAATCCCGATGCAGTTCTCCGTTTTTCGTACAGGAGATTTGTCCAGTTTCTTCCGATACCACCACGGTCAACGCATCGGTCACTTCACTGATGCCCATCGCAGCTCTATGCCTCGTTCCCAACTCCTTTGAGATAAATGGATTTTCCGATAACGGCAAATAACAGGCTGCTGCAATGATTTGTTCATTTTTCAAAATAACTGCCCCATCGTGTAGTGGGGTATTGGGAATAAATATATTGGTCAACAGCTCATTCGTCAATCTTCCATTGATCGGAATCCCTGTTTCCACATAATCCCCCATCGGCGTTTCCCTTTCAATGGTAATCAGAGCGCCGATTCTTCGTTTCGCCATATAATTGCACGACTTTACAATGGCATCTACGTTTCGGTTTAACAATTCTTCTTCAGAAGTCGTATTTCGTGAAAAAAAGCTTCCCCGGCCCAATTGTTCCAAAGCACGCCTCAGTTCTGGCTGGAACAGGATTATAATTCCCAGGAATCCCCACGTGATTGCCTGCCACATCAACCAGTTGACGGTTCGCAAGTTTAGTACACTCTCACTGCTCAAAAACCAGATTCCAAGCACGACAAAAATGCCCTTTAACAGTTGAATGGCTTTCGTGCCTCTAATTAACATGATCAATTTATATAAAACATACCAGACAAGGGCAATATCTATTCCGATTCTAAGTATGTTAAGTACGTTGAATCCCCCATCAAACATGTTTCCACGTCCTTCTATGCATGAAATCTTCTTCCTATCTGTTGAATGATAACGCTATGTACTTGCATTTTAATTCCTCTCATTGGAATTCTCAAGTACCATCCCTCCGGACAAGCTATTTTATTATATCATATATTAACCTTATTCAATAATTACGCTTAAATGTATATACTTCCTTGTTTTGGACAATATAAAACCTTTGCCCTACAAGACGGGCAAAGGTTTTGTTCATGTCTCCCTCATTCATTCAAGGAAAATACACTTTTGGCGACATCTTTGATATGATACCAAATCCAGTCAAACACTTGATTTACTTCTTTTAAGTCACCACTAACCTGGCCGGCTGAGGCCATCAGGTGGTCTCCATTGATAATGACCACGTCTCCATTTACTTCTCCTTCTATCTTCACATCTCCATTTTTCACAACCAAATCCCCATCTACCACCACATCTTCTGGAACGATGACGGTATCATCCTGGATAACTAAGTTCTTTTGCTTCGAGACGGACAACTGACCATCCTGATTCCAGGCGGAGAAAATGCCGCTAAACATAAATAGAAAGAAAATAGCGGCGGCGGTTATAATTGGGTGGGCCTTGAACCAGCGCATAAAGCCAACGCGCCTTTTTTCTTTTGGAAGACTGTTCATTACTTTTGCTGTGAAATCGGAGGGTGCTTGGATTTCACTGCCGCTCTTCAACATCGTGACCGTTCTTTTCAACTCATGAAAATGCTTCTGGCACGCTTCACAGGACTGCAAGTGGTTGCGTAACTTATTTTCTTGTTCCTTCGATAGGTTTCCATCCAGATATATATGCATGAGGTTAACAATTTCTTTATCGCAGCTCATTTGTATTCACACTCCTTTACACGTGGCGAAGCCGTTTCCTCAGGGCTTCTCTGCCTCGATGGATCCGCGTTTTCACTGTTCCCATCGGAATATCCAATATCTCACTAATCTCTTGTAAAGACAATTCTTCGAGATACCTCAAGGCAATCACTCCCCGGTATTTAGGTGGAAGTGCCATGATTTCCTGTTGAATGTAACTCTGGAGTTCCAGGCTTTCCACTTCTTCCTCGGGCAATGCTTGTTCTGCGGGCAATTGCGAATACATATCCAATCCATCGGTACCTTTTACTTCTGCATCCAAAAAGTAATCAGGTTTTTTCTTACGTATCCTGTCAATGGACAAGTTGGTCGCAATACGATACAACCATGTAGAAAATTTGCGTCGTTCATCGAAAGTATGGATATTCACATAGGCGCGAATAAAAGCTTCTTGTGCTATATCTTCTGCTTCATGACTATTACCCAACATCCGGTAACATATTTGGTATACTTTATTCTGATAAAAGGAAACAACATCCTCAAATGCCGATTGGTCTCCTTTTTTCACTTGCTTTATTTTTTGCTTTATCATCATATCCATTTAAAAATACCTCCGCTACATTTGCGGTCACTATCCTATACGAGTGACGATCATTTGAGGTTTCAATTTTTTTGCTGATTTTTTTGTACAAACAGAGCAGGGAATTTTTTCCGCACTCCGATTATTGAAGAAGTTAAAATGCATGTTTATAGGACTATTAAACCGGGTAAATATGAACAACTATATTATATCAGTTTAGGAGGAAGGTATGGATATTAAATTGTATTTGTTGGAAAAAATTGAAGCCTGCCGCAGGGAAATGTTAGAACTATCCCAAAAAAAAGAGCTTACCTCCGATGCAGTCGTCTCGGCCAGCACCCGACTCGATTACTGGCTGAATGAATACGATAAAGCATAACCTATTACAAATAAAAAACCCCCGCTTTTCAGCAAGGGCCGCAACACGAATACTACTTTAATTTTTCTCCAAATAAAGAACCCATTAATCCTACAGCTATAACAGCTGTTTTATTTTTTTCATCTAAAATAGGATTGACTTCCACGAACTCTGCAGAAGTGACCATGTCTGTTTCTGCCAGCATTTCCATAGCCAAATGGCTTTCCCGATAACTCAAGCCTCCGATCACTGGAGTGCCCACCCCGGGTGCATCACCTGGATCGAGGCCATCTAAATCAAGGCTGAGATGCACGCCGTCGGTACGATCCTTCAAATAGTCGGTGACTTCCGTTATCACTGCAGACATTCCCATCCGATCCACCTCATGCATTGTATATACCTTGATGCCTGTTTCCCGGATCAGCTCTTTTTCGCCTTCATCCAATGAGCGCGCACCGATAAGGACAATGTTTTCCGGTTTTATTTTTGGCTGATATCCTAATATATTGGTTAGACGCTCATGGCCCAATCCAAGATTGACCGCCAACGGCATTCCATGTATGTTACCGGAGGGCGAAGTGTCCGCTGTATTTAAGTCTCCGTGAGCATCATACCAGATTACTCCAAGGTTTTCGTAGTGCTTGGCTATACCGGCCAAGCTTCCGATGGCAATGCTGTGGTCGCCGCCTAGCACTAGTGGAAACCTACCGGCAGTTATCGCTTCATCCACCTGCTCGGCAAGCAGTTCATTGCCTTCCGCAACTTGGCTTAAATTGCGCAAGTTGTCTTGCAGCTGTTCCGCCCCCCGACTCGGACGAGAAATTTTTATATCTCCCAAGTCCTCGATTTGAAAATTCAGCGCCTCCAGAGTCTCCATTACTCCGGCATAACGAATTGCACTGGGCCCCATATCGACTCCACGTCTGTTTTGACCTAAATCCATCGGAACCCCTATAATCGATATCTTCTTATTAACCACAATGTTGCCTCCTCCCAATTAATCGTCCCACCAAAACTCAAAGCATCCGCTTTCATTTTTCATGGTGTTTAAGTTTTGATTACTTCCTATCTTCATTTTAGTCAAAGATACCAGAATGACTCAACTGGACATGAAACTGTATATATATACGAAAGTGGGTTCGAGGCTTTAAAAGGGAAACACCAGACTCTAAAATCTAAGACAAGCTTCAAAGGCGACACAACCGGCTACCACCAGGGGATTAAAACCACGAGGGAGTAGACGCTGGAGCTGGACATGCACCACATTTCACCATAAAAAAAGAGCGAAGCTACTATTAAAAGTAGCTTCACTCTTTATGAAAAGTGGAGCCTAGCGGGATCGAACCGCTGACCTCCTGCGTGCAAAGCAGGCGCTCTCCCAGCTGAGCTAAGGCCCCATATTGGAGCGGAAGACGGGATTCGAACCCGCGACCCCCACCTTGGCAAGGTGGTGTTCTACCACTGAACTACTTCCGCAAGTGGTGCGGATGGAGGGACTTGAACCCCCACGTCCGAAGACACTAGAGCCTGATTCTAGCGCGTCTGCCAATTCCGCCACATCCGCAAAATTTAATGGCAATAAGATAAGACATGGAGGACCCTGAAACACTGCCCTGTCCATTTGAGTTACCTGATAAGCCATGGAGGATTCCGACGCCGCAGGCTAGTCCTTGCATCCTTCTGTTGTAAATGTAATGCAAGGGGAACCGTAAGTGAGAATCCGAACCATAACTTCTTTGATGAGCCATGGAGGATTCCGACGCCGCAGGCTAGTCCTTGCATCCCTTGTTGTAGATGAATGCAAGGGGAACCGTAGGTGAGAATCCGAACCATAACTTCTTTGATGAGCCATGGAGGATTCGAACCTCCGACCCTCTGATTAAAAGTCAGATGCTCTACCAACTGAGCTAATGGCTCATGATTAATTTCATCATGTTCCTGGTAAAAGAAAATGGCTGGGCTAGCTGGATTCGAACCAGCGAATCACGGGATCAAAACCCGATGCCTTACCGCTTGGCTATAGCCCAATAAAAACAAAAGCAGTGCCAGCTGCTCGCACTTTGATCTTTTTTATCATTTTTTAAATGGTGGAGGGAGTAGGACTCGAACCTACGAACCCGATGGGAGCGGATTTACAGTCCGCCGCGTTTGGCCAACTTCGCTATCCCTCCATATATCAATAACTTTTGCAATCCTATTATAAACTTTAGATTGAAGATTATTCAAATGAAAAGCTGGTGCCGGCCAGAGGACTTGAACCCCCAACCTACTGATTACAAGTCAGTTGCTCTACCAATTGAGCTAGGCCGGCAAATGGTGGAGGATGCAGGGCTCGAACCTGCGACCCCCTGCTTGTAAGGCAGGTGCTCTCCCAGCTGAGCTAATCCTCCAACTACAAATAAATATATGGTGACCCGTACGGGATTCGAACCCGTGTTACCGCCGTGAAAGGGCGGTGTCTTAACCACTTGACCAACGGGCCAGCAATGTCTATCTTTCAAACTGACAGATACAATTATAACTCAAATCGATAGTGTTTGTAAAGAGTAAATTTTATTTTTTTATTTTCTCCCTCACCAAACAGTGTTGCTATTTCTCAAGCACGAATTTGATTATAATTGGTAGTGATGATTTTGACAAGCATTTTTTGCAAAAAAGTGGCTATCATTCAATAAAAAACAACCCCTTAGTGAAACGGCACTAAGGGGCAATCTATTTATATATATAGGGGGAGGTAAAAAGCTTAGTCTTCCGTGTTAATAAACAATTTTCCTTCGGCCGCTGCCTCGGTTACATTACCATAGTCATCGCCGACTTTAACAACAATTTCT
Source organism: Sediminibacillus dalangtanensis (assembly GCF_017792025.1). Lineage (NCBI taxonomy): Bacteria > Bacillati > Bacillota > Bacilli > Caryophanales > Bacillaceae > Sediminibacillus > Sediminibacillus dalangtanensis. The sequence continues at coordinate 70,262 of NZ_CP046956.1, read as the reverse complement.
GCTCCTTCCGCTACCACATTGGAAGTAGCTGTCCAGTACCCAACATAATGTCCGTCTTCCGTTTCTGTCATCGGAAGTTCTGTAGCATTGTTGGACAAATTGGTTAAAGGCATTTTGATATAGAACGTTGCATCCAGATCTGCATCCGAATCAAACTCAATTTTAACGGATTCGCCTGCTTGGAGATAAACATCCTCTTCTGGGGTAACGTTGGTAATTTCCGGAGCGGTCAGTTTCGCATCAATGGTGATAGTGTTGACACGGGCATTACCAGCTTTATCAACAGCCCGGACTTTAATTTCATTTTCACCGTCGTCTACAAGAATCCGCTTAGAAAACGCTCCATCTTCGTCAACGTCTGCTTTTTGACCGTTCACTACCACTTTATCAAGATTGTCTTCCACAACCTCGCCAGTCACCTTCACTACTTCTTTATTCGTTTTTTCTCCATCTTCCGGAGAGGTGATGGTAAGTTCAGGCTTCTGTTGGTCCAGTGTTATGACCACTGGGTCAGAAGGATCGGTGGAACCGTTATCGGTAGAGGAAACAGCTGTCAGGGAATTAGCCCCTGATTCAAGCGTAACATCGACCGAAAATTCACCATCTTCATTTACTTCTGTTACTGCTGCTTCTTCTTCATTATTGTAGACAGTCAGGGTTGTAGATGGAGCCGCACTTCCAGTAACCGTTACAACTTCTTCCTTTGTATAACTGTTATCCGATGGTGACTCAATTACCGGTGCTTCAGCTGCATAACTTACCAAAGCCCGAATCATGTAATTCCCTTCAGATTCAGGTGTTTGACTCCAGCCTCCGTCGACCAGCTGCCAGCTTCTTCCGGCATTTTCTCCATCTTCATCAGTACCTAGTCCAGGAGTATTTGGATTAGGTTGGCTTTGAATATAGACCATATAGAAATCTCCCGATACAGAAATTCCTTTATCAGCCAGGTCAACGCGCGTCCACTCGCCGTTACGCAATGCCGTTGCATCATATGGTCCACCAAGTTTTTCACCTGGTGCCCCGTCTGGTCCGCTGGCATCATATACAGCTACTTGGAATTCCTCGCCACCCGGTACAGGCCAGTCTTCTGTCCAGAAACGGAAGAGACCGCCGGTTACCATAGCTGACTCCTGTCCCTCTGCAAGGGACATTTTTACAGCCCAGCCGTTGCCTGCATCATAAAATGCACGAGCATTCTCTGCGGTTCCGTCATCGTAACCAATTTCTCCTGGGTAACCAATGAATGGATCCATTTCAATTGTCAGTTCGACCGTTTCGTCTCCTTCAATCGATACAGCAACTTCTTTAGCATGAAAGTCAGGAGCCATAACACGGATGGTGTAGTCTCCTTCGTATGCTTCAATGGAGTAAGATCCATCTGCTCCTGTTTCAACTGGATCGACAGCTGCATCCTCGACAAGCATCAAGGTAGCCCCTTCGATCGGTTCCCCAGTTTCCTCATTGACCACTTGGCCTGAAACCGTTCCAGTTGGAATCGGGTTTAATGTGAAATTGGCTTCTACCGAGCCTTCTTCCGGAACCTCAACTGCCTGTTCCTCAGCATAAAACCCGTAGGCGTCTGCTTGAAGCGTGTAGTCTCCTGCACCATGTAGTAAACGGAAGCTTCCATCAGCAGGATTTGTGTCCACGGAACGATCGGTTTCTAGCACGGTGACAGTTGCATCCAACGGCAGGAGATTCGGTTGATATTGATCATCAATTTCCCCTTTTGCCAACTGTGGTGCAGTCACATCTTTCAGTTTAGAAGGAGCCAATTTTTTCGGATTGACCTTCTTTTTCTTTTCTACTTTCTTATCAGCAGATTTCTTATCCTGTTTAGCTGCTTTTGCTTTTTTCGTTGTATTTCTATGGAGGGAGGCAGTAGAACCATCAGCCTGGTCAGTTAATGCCACATCGTCTATATACCAGCCTTCACGCACTACACTTAAATCAGTATCAACGTGGAATCCTACAAACACATTCTGTCCGGCATACTCGGAAAGGTCCACTTCTGTGTCCGTCCATCCCTCTGTTGTGCCGTTAAATTCTTGTAATTGATCCCAGCTTTCCATGTCAGTAGAAACCACTACATGACCGTAATCATAGTTGTTTTCCAGGTTAAACCATGATTTAAATTGGAGGAAGGTATCCCCTTCTGGTACTTCTACTGGCGGCATCACCAAGGTCATATTGGCGTCATTGTCATAATCTCCTGCCAGGTTTGTACCATAAACATTCTCTCCAGAAGCAGCTTCTTCTGGTCCGGATTCTGGTACACCCCATTGCCAGGAGTTGTTTTCCCCAAATGACAACCAGCCTACTGGGTTTGCTTCAAAATCTTCTTCATATCCAGTAGAAATTGCTTCTTTAATGGAAACTTGATAAACATCCGTTTCCACTTCATTTTCCCCAAAGTCGACCGCTTTCCATTTGTATTCCAGCGAATCGCCTGCGATTGCTTCCCCTGGAATCACCGCCTGGTAAGTACCTTCGGTGAAATCACCTTGGACTAATTCCGCTGCGATTGTTTCCCAGTCACCGCCGTCTAGACGATACTGCAATTCAACTGTGTCGACACTTACATTATCGTTCACTTGTGCTGCGAGCGAGAGCGGTACGCCTTCATAAGTATCTTCCGGGGCTACATGTTCAATTGCAGGTTCTTCACTGTCGTCGCCCTCCTTGTAGACATTCCCGGTGATTTCTCCCACTCCGCTGACAACTGCAGAAACTGCATTGAACGCATTGACAATTCCGTGTCCAAATCCTTCATTTGGATCTTCCGGATATTGACTGTTAGTGGTCGTGTCAGCCGTTTCCATCAGAATATCCTTTACGTCTTCTACCGACAGGGAACTATCTGCCTGTAGTAACAGAGCAGCAGTAGCGGCTACATGCGGCCCTGCCATCGAAGTACCATTCCAACCACTTTCGTAGCTGCTTCCCGGTACTGAGGAGCGAATGTTCACTCCAGGTGCGGCGATGTCCGGCTTTATCTCTCCATCATAAGGAGAAGGTCCTCGAGAAGAAAAACTGGCCAATCCATCGCTTGAATCGGTAGCAGCTACCGCGATGACTTCAGGGTAATTCGCCGGCGCAGCGACAGTTCCATCCCCCGGTCCATCGTTTCCTGCTGAAAATACAGGGATGATCCCAGCGCTAATCCAATTCTGAACCATTGGACGATACCACTCATCCAATCCTGGTCCGCCTCCCCAGGAATTATTCACAACATCAGGTGCCGCTTCCGGATGTGGAGTACCGTCAGCATCTTTCGGGGCAAGCACCCATTCACCTGCTTCAAGCAAGTCTGCATCCGTACCACCAGCAGCAGTGAAAGCTTTTACTGCAATCCACTTTGCCCCAGGTGCAACACCTATCTGGTTGCTCCCATCATCATCCGTACCTACCATTGTTCCCATGGTGTGTGTACCGTGGCCCTGATCGTCATAAGGAGTTTCCTCTCCAGCTGTAGCGTCGAACCAATTTAGTTCATGATCTGTTTGGTCAGGGTTTGAAGCATCGAAGCCGCGATATTGGTCTTGTAGTGCCGGGTGATCCCATTGAACACCCGTGTCGATGTTAGCAACAACAACACCACTACCATCAATTCCCATTTCTTCCCAAACTTCCGGGGCACCGACCCGATCAATGTTCCATTCTGTAGCATTTGTTTCCTTCGCCAGTTTCATTTCTTTTACTGTTTCTTGTTCAGCCGGTGTAAGTTTTCTTACCCGGTTTGGAAGGACCTTTTCTACTTCTGGCATCGCAGCAATTTCCTTCATGATTTCCTCATTACTTGTCACCGCCATTGCGTTGACAATGTAGTAGGAGTTATAGGAAGAGACTTTCCCTTTTTCGGTCGCACTCTCCAAATATTTTTTCAGCGATTGTTGGGATTCCAAAGCAGTTGATTTTAATTCCGTTACAACTGCAGATGTTTTCACTCGTTTTATTTGGGAGGATGTTAAAGAAGAATCAGTTTTTTGCGCAGTTGCCGCAGCATTTTTCGCTGCTTTAGCGGTATCAGCCTGATCCTTCATTTTCACCAGGTAGGTGACTTCTTTCTTTTTTTGAAAGGAATCAGTTAAATCCTTACTGATTTTATTATTTACTTGCAGGTTATCTTTGATGGAAAGACTTGTTGAGGAGCTTTGTGCCGAGGCAGTGGTGTAAGTAAAAAGTTGTAATACCAAAAAAGCGATCAAAGAAATGCTAAGCCATTTCATCTTTCCTCTTTTTGGCCTCAATGATATTTCCCCTTTCCAAATTTTTATGGACTTACTTTTTCTTTCACCTCCTTCGGGACTTTTTTCTGAATATTCTAAAGAAGTTACAATGATGTTACTAAAACTTTCCATGCTTGGCTAGATAGTTTAGCAAAAAAAGGTAATTATACTCTGTTTTTGTAATATTTAGTCATGGTTAAAGTCCCTATCCACCATTAAGGAAACAAGAAAAGAAGGTATATATACTCAACTGTTTTTCATCTTCAAGTGTGACAATAGCCTATGTAGTCCTATTTCATAAAATCAAGCCTATCAAAAAAGGATCTAAGGAAATAAAAATAGTAAGAGCATACCGTTAAGATAGGATTTGCTCTCACTAATTTTTCAAAGGGATTGTCCATACGATCAGACAACAAAAAAACTTTCTTATAATTGTCATAAATATAAAAAACGCTCTATCCCTTACAGGACAAGCGTTTTTTAAAGAGCTTCCAGCCGGACTTGAACCGGCGACCTCTTCCTTACCATGGAAGCGCTCTACCGACTGAGCTATGGAAGCAAATGGCTCCACCGGTAGGATTCGAACCTACGACCGATCGGTTAACAGCCGATTGCTCTACCACTGAGCTACGGTGGAATAATCTGCCTGGCGGCGTCCTACTCTCGCAGGGGCAAAGCCCCAACTACCATGGGCGCTGGAGAGCTTAACTGCTGTGTTCGGCATGGGAACAGGTGTGGCCTCTCCGCTATTGCCACCAGACATCGGTATGCTTTTAAGAAAAGTGTACCTTCAAAACTAGATAAGAAGGAAGACATCAACGAACTTCACACGTTTGAATCATGCTCTGCGGACCGGAGTCCGCGACGCTTTTTGATTGAATCCAGTTACGGCTCCTAACAGCTAGTGTATAGTTCATCCAGCTTTTCGTACGCTCAAAGCGGCGTACTACCATCTGGCTGATCTATCCATACGCTGTTGACCAGTCGCCTTCACTTTTTGTTTTAAGTTAAGTCCTCGATCGATTAGTATCCGTCAGCTGCACGTGTCACCACGCTTCCACCTCGGACCTATCAACCTCATCGTCTCTGAGGGATCTTACTCATTTAAAATGATGGGAAGTCTCATCTAGAGGTGGGCTTCATGCTTAGATGCTTTCAGCACTTATCCCTTCCACACGTAGCTACCCAGCTATGCTCCTGGCGGAACAACTGGTACACCAGCGGTGTGTCCATCCCGGTCCTCTCGTACTAAGGACAGCTCCTCTCAAACTTCCAACGCCCACGACGGATAGGGACCGAACTGTCTCACGACGTTCTGAACCCAGCTCGCGTACCGCTTTAATGGGCGAACAGCCCAACCCTTGGGACCGACTACAGCCCCAGGATGCGATGAGCCGACATCGAGGTGCCAAACCTCCCCGTCGATGTGGACTCTTGGGGGAGATAAGCCTGTTATCCCCGGGGTAGCTTTTATCCGTTGAGCGACGGCCCTTCCATACGGCACCGCCGGATCACTAAGCCCGACTTTCGTCCCTGCTCGACTTGTAGGTCTCGCAGTCAAGCTCCCTTCTGCCTTTACACTCTGCGAATGATTTCCAACCATTCTGAGGGAACCTTTGGGCGCCTCCGTTACTCTTTGGGAGGCGACCGCCCCAGTCAAACTGCCCACCTGACACTGTCTCCGGACCGGATCACGGTCCTGGGTTAGAAGGTCCGTACAGCCAGGGTGGTATCCCACCGGCGCCTCCACCGAAGCTAGCGCTCCGGTTTCTAAGGCTCCCACCTATCCTGTACAAGCTGTACCAACATTCAATATCAGGCTACAGTAAAGCTCCACGGGGTCTTTCCGTCCTGTCGCGGGTAATGCGCATCTTCACGCATAGTATAATTTCACCGGGTCTCTCGTTGAGACAGTGCCCAAGTCGTTGCACCTTTCGTGCGGGTCGGAACTTACCCGACAAGGAATTTCGCTACCTTAGGACCGTTATAGTTACGGCCGCCGTTTACTGGGGCTTCGGTTCAACGCTTCGCCTTGCGGCTAACGCGTCCCCTTAACCTTCCAGCACCGGGCAGGTGTCAGCCCCTATACTTCGCCTTACGGCTTCGCAGAGACCTGTGTTTTTGCTAAACAGTCGCTTGGGCCTATTCACTGCGGCTTCTCGCAAAAGAAGCACCCCTTCTCCCGAAGTTACGGGGTCATTTTGCCGAGTTCCTTAACGAGAGTTCTCCCGATCACCTTAGGATTCTCTCCTCGCCTACCTGTGTCGGTTTGCGGTACGGGCACCTCTTTCCTCACTAGAGGCTTTTCTTGGCAGTGTGAAATCAGGAACTTCGGTACTTTATTTCCCTCCCCATCACAGCTTGAGATTGCCGGACGGATTTGCCTATCCGACTCTCTTACTGCTTGGGCGCACATGACCAGCAGTGCGCTTTCCTTATCCTTCTGCGTCCCCCCGTCGTTCAAACGGAAAGGAGGTGGTACAGGAATATCCACCTGTTGTCCATCGCCTACGCCTTTCGGCCTCGGCTTAGGTCCCGACTAACCCTGAGCGGACGAGCCTTCCTCAGGAAACCTTAGGCTTTCGGTGAAAGAGATTCTCACTCTTTTTTCGCTACTCATACCGGCATTCTCACTTCTAAGCGCTCCACCAGTCCTCACGGTCTGACTTCGCTGCACTTAGAACGCTCTCCTACCATTGTTCGCAAGAACAATCCGCAGCTTCGGTGATACGTTTAGCCCCGGTATATTTTCGGCGCAGAGTCACTCGACCAGTGAGCTATTACGCACTCTTTAAATGATGGCTGCTTCTAAGCCAACATCCTGGTTGTCTAAGCAACTCCACATCCTTTTCCACTTAACGTATACTTTGGGACCTTAGCTGGCGGTCTGGGCTGTTTCCCTTTCGACTATGAACCTTATCACCCATAGTCTGACTCCCAAGATCGAGTGGCTGGCATTCGGAGTTTGACTGAATTCGGTAACCCGATGAGGGCCCCTAGTCCAATCAGTGCTCTACCTCCAGTACTCAACTCTTGAGGCTAGCCCTAAAGCTATTTCGGAGAGAACCAGCTATCTCCGTGTTCGATTGGCATTTCACCCCTACCCACACCTCATCCCCGCGTTTTTCAACACGCGTGGGTTCGGGCCTCCAGTCAGTGTTACCTGACCTTCACCCTGGACATGGGTAGATCACACGGTTTCGGGTCTACGACCCCCTACTCTATTCGCCCTGTTCAGACTCGCTTTCGCTGCGGCTCCGTCTATCCGACTTAACCTTGCAGGAGATCGTAACTCGCCGGTTCATTCTACAAAAGGCACGCCGTCACCCATTAACGGGCTTCGACTACTTGTAGGCACACGGTTTCAGGTTCTCTTTCACTCCCCTTCCGGGGTGCTTTTCACCTTTCCCTCACGGTACTGGTTCACTATCGGTCACTAGGGAGTATTTAGCCTTGGGAGATGGTCCTCCCGGATTCCGACGGAATTCCTCGTGTTCCGCCGTACTCAGGATCCACTCCGGAGGAAACAATCTTTCAACTACAGGGCTCTTACCTTCTTTGGCTGATCGTTCCAGATCGATTCGCTTAAACTGTTTCTTGGTAACTCCGATGGAGTGTCCTACAACCCCAGAGAGCAAGCTCTCTGGTTTGGGCTGTTTCCGTTTCGCTCGCCGCTACTTGGGAAATCGCATTTGCTTTCTCTTCCTCCGGGTACTGAGATGTTTCAGTTCCCCGGGTCTGCCTCACTTATCCTATGAATTCAGATAAGCGTCCTGCCCCATTACGGGCAGGGGGTTCCCCCATTCGGAAATTCCCGGATCAATGCCTACGTACGGCTCCCCGAGACATATCGGTGTTTGTCCCGTCCTTCATCGGCTCCTAGTGCCAAGGCATCCACCGTGCGCCCTTCTTCACTTAACTTATCGTTCGTGAATGACGTGTTACTTCAATGTCGTTGAATGTCTTGCATAGTCTAGTTCCGGCTCCTGCTGAGCAGTCGCCTTCACTTCCTATTTTCTTATCTAGTTTTCAAGGTACAAGTAATTAAAATGGTGGAGCCTAGCGGGATCGAACCGCTGACCTCCTGCGTGCAAAGCAGGCGCTCTCCCAGCTGAGCTAAGGCCCCGAATGGATGGTGGGCCTGAGTGGACTTGAACCACCGACCTCACGCTTATCAGGCGTGCGCTCTAACCAACTGAGCTACAGGCCCATCCTTGCGGAGAAGATAATACGGGTATAGGGAATTGATCCCTCAAAACTGAACCAAACAACCAAGTATGTCCTGTGTTTAGCTCGTAAGAGCTAATTTATCCTTAGAAAGGAGGTGATCCAGCCGCACCTTCCGATACGGCTACCTTGTTACGACTTCACCCCAATCATTGGCCCCACCTTCGGCGGCTGGCTCCAAAAAGGTTACCTCACCGACTTCGGGTGTTGCCAACTCTCGTGGTGTGACGGGCGGTGTGTACAAGGCCCGGGAACGTATTCACCGCGGCATGCTGATCCGCGATTACTAGCGATTCCGGCTTCATGCAGGCGAGTTGCAGCCTGCAATCCGAACTGAGAATGGTTTTATGGGATTTGCTTCACCTCGCGGTTTCGCTTCCCTTTGTACCATCCATTGTAGCACGTGTGTAGCCCAGGTCATAAGGGGCATGATGATTTGACGTCATCCCCACCTTCCTCCGGTTTGTCACCGGCAGTCACCCTAGAGTGCCCAACTGAATGCTGGCAACTAAGGTCAAGGGTTGCGCTCGTTGCGGGACTTAACCCAACATCTCACGACACGAGCTGACGACAACCATGCACCACCTGTCACTCTGTCCCCGAAGGGAAACCTCTATCTCTAGAGGAATCAGAGGATGTCAAGACCTGGTAAGGTTCTTCGCGTTGCTTCGAATTAAACCACATGCTCCACCGCTTGTGCGGGCCCCCGTCAATTCTTTTGAGTTTCAGCCTTGCGGCCGTACTCCCCAGGCGGAGTGCTTAATGCGTTAACTTCAGCACTAAGGGGCGGAAACCCCCTAACACCTAGCACTCATCGTTTACGGCGTGGACTACCAGGGTATCTAATCCTGTTCGCTCCCCACGCTTTCGCGCCTCAGCGTCAGTTACAGACCAGAGAGCCGCCTTCGCCACTGGTGTTCCTCCACATATCTACGCATTTCACCGCTACACGTGGAATTCCGCTCTCCTCTTCTGTACTCAAGTTCCCCAGTTTCCAATGACCCTCCACGGTTAAGCCGTGGGCTTTCACATCAGACTTAAGGAACCGCCTGCGCGCGCTTTACGCCCAATAATTCCGGACAACGCTTGCCCCCTACGTATTACCGCGGCTGCTGGCACGTAGTTAGCCGGGGCTTCCTCGTCAGGTACCGTCAAGGTACCGCCTTGTTCAAACGGTACTTGTTCTTCCCTGACAACAGAACTTTACGATCCGAAGACCTTCATCGTTCACGCGGCGTTGCTCCGTCAGACTTTCGTCCATTGCGGAAGATTCCCTACTGCTGCCTCCCGTAGGAGTCTGGGCCGTGTCTCAGTCCCAGTGTGGCCGATCACCCTCTCAGGTCGGCTACGCATCGTTGCCTTGGTAGGCCATTACCCTACCAACTAGCTAATGCGCCGCGGGCCCATCTGTAAGTGACAGCCAAAAGGCCGCCTTTCAACCTTCCTCCATGCAGAGGAAGGTATTACCCGGTATTAGCCCCGGTTTCCCGGAGTTATCCCGATCTTACAGGCAGGTTGCCCACGTGTTACTCACCCGTCCGCCGCTCGTTCCACAGGCTTCACCCCGAAGGGATCTGCCTGCTTCCCGCGCTCGACTTGCATGTATTAGGCACGCCGCCAGCGTTCGTCCTGAGCCAAGATCAAACTCTCCATAAAAAGTGAGCTTGCTTGCTCGTTCAAAAACTAGCTTGTATATCTCGCTTGACATACTGGTTGTTTTGTTCAGTTTTCAAAGATCAAATTTTGTTGCGTCGTTTTTGGCGACGAAATATAATATAACATGGTTACAAGTAAGTGTCAATGTTTTTTGGAACAAAATATTTTTATTGTTGAACACAGACATTTAGCGCTGACTTGCAACAAAAAATAATATACCACACCACTGTTTGTTTATCAATAGTAAATTTAAAAGCTTTCCATCCTATTCCTTATGGAAAACTTAGCTATGACACGTCACGCTTGATTATGCTTTTTTATGCTCGTTGATTTTCTTCGCCAGACTATCCAAAGCCAAGTGGCTAGTATCCGATATGACCCAATCCGCTTGACCTAGATATTCCCTTTCCCCTACACCGACAGCATACATCCCCGCTGCTTTGATTGCCTTTACTCCGGAACTGGCATCTTCAATTCCGACACAACACGCTGCAGGAACCCCAAGTTGTTTCGCTGCCGTTAAAAATACCTCTGGATCCGGTTTTCCCCGTTCCACTTTGGCCGCATCAACCAATGTATCAAGTAAATCTGTCACCTGTAATCGTTCAATAACCGTCTGTGCATTCTTACTTGCAGAAGCGAGACCCGTTTTTATGCCTGCTTGTTTTACTTCTTTCATAAAGGATTCTACGCCAGGCAATAAATCTTCTGGACTGATCTTTTGGATCAGTTTCTGATAATGTTCATTCTTCTTTGCTGCTAATCGTTGTTTCTCTTCTTCTGAGTAAGTTTGATTGCTTTGCTGCAGAATTATCTCCAACGAGTCGATTCGGCTCAGGCCCTTTAACTGTTCATTAAAAGAACGATCAAAAGGGATATTCAGTTCGTCCGCCAGAGCTTTCCACGCCAAAAAATGATATTCCGCTGTATCCGTTATTACTCCGTCTAAATCATAGATAATTGCTTCTATCTCCATTATAACCATCCTCCATCACGATAATATCCATTACCATGACTATACCACAAAGAGAACGGGTGTTAATCGGCCTTATCCATTCAATATGTACTTTCTGCACTCCTTATCCTCAGCTACCTTGCGAAACAGCTGAAACAGAATACGGTAACGTTCCTTCATTGCCCGCCTCACTAAATGATCAATTCGATTATCCTCCATATCCAGCAAAAGTTCCTCCAGCTCCCGTTTTATGAGATACTCCATTTCCTTCCGTTCTCTTTCGTCGACCAACAGCCCAATCATCCAATCGCCCCCAATAATTGTATAAATGTTCTACTATGATACCCGCCTTTCATTTTTTTATAATCGGCCGTATGCAAACGGAAAATTCAGAAACTTTTCGGACGGAGAATCTTCTTTGCTTTGGTTCATGAATGTCCATTCCCCATCATAAAATAAAGCAAGTCCAAAAGGAGGGGAGCAATGGAACATTTTTATGTCATGAAAGTGAATCGATGGAAGCGCTGGGCCTTCATCGTAGTAGCAGCACTTTTTTCTGCATTTATTATATGGGTGGACAACGAAAGCAGTTTGTCTGTTTTTTCTACAAAGGAAAGTCCAGCCGCGTTAAGTAAAGGGAGCGAACAGGATCCGAACATCGCCCTGACCTTCAATATTAGCTGGGGAAATGAGAAAGTGGAGCCAATCTTGGAACAGTTAAACAAGCATGAGGTGAAAGCCACCTTTTTCTTGAGTGGCGAATGGGCCGAACGGCATCCGGAAATCGTAGATAAAATTGCAGAAAAACATGAAATCGGGATGCTGGGATATCGTTACAAAAGCTACCTGAAGCAGGAGAAGGAACAAGTGAGGAAAGACTTGATGTATGCCAAGGAAGTGTTCCGCAAGCTTGGCTATCCGGATACCAAGCTGCTACGTACACCAAGCGGTCATTTTGACAAGGAAATATTGAAAATGACCGAGGAATTGGGATTTGATGTCATTCAATGGAACGTAAATCCGCATGATTGGGAAAATCCCGGGCAACAAGCAATCATTGACGAGGTGATGAAAAAAACAACCAATGGTGACATTATCCTTCTCCATGCATCCGATTCTGTGAAACAGACTCCTGGAGCATTGAAAACACTGCTCCCCGGATTAAGAAACAAAGGGTTCCAATACGTCACCATTTCAGAACTAATTTCCCGGATAGAAGCAAAGTCAAAAACAATTGACTAATTTATGAAAAAGCAAGCGTTTATTTTTTACGCTTGCTTCTTTGTTTTTTATTCTGTTTCGTCGCAGACTTCGCTGAAGAAGTTAATTCCTTTCCTTCCGCTGCCGCTTTTTGGTTGGTGATACGATGGAGCAATAATAATTGATAGGTGTTACATAATAATAACGGAATAATCATCAGCCATTCATAATCGCTCCCAGTCGACCGCAGACCTGGTACCCATTCAATGGAGGTGACAACAAACATAAAAAACAAGGCTGGGATAAACGCTTTAGTATTGGTTTCATTTGCTTTGATTTTTGCAATTACCAAGCTGTATCCGAACAATGCAGCAGCTACCAGCAAATAGATAAATATGGGGGTTTCCCCATCAGCAGACTTATAACGGAAGTAAATCAAATCAAATAAAGTGAAAAGAATCAGCACTACCTGAATCGGCACCCAAAATCCCCTGAACATTCCCAGTCCAAATTGATTGATGGTCAAATAAGCAAAGAATCCCATTTGACTGATTAAGCTGAATACCAGTCCAAGGGCGGTGAAAAATATTACTAAGCCCAATATTTCAAAAAGATCAACCGGCTGAAGATATTCCCCATAAGATCCGGCTTTTACGAAAAAGCTGGTAATAAGGGTAGAAGCCGCTCCAACCAGAAGGGTGGTTAAAAACATGCGAACCCAATTTCTACTGTTCACTCGATATCCTCCTAATTAATATACCTTGTCCCTAACGTATTTTATCATGAATCCCCCGTTTTTTCTTCCGCAATACATATTTTTTCTGATTCGAACCATATTAAGACCAAGTGAGTGCAAATAAAAGGAGTGGATCCTGTGTGTTTAAACTCATGCCACATTTATTACTGTGTATATCACTTCTCCTGTTAAGCTCGTGTGGTGGCGGTGGTAACACCACGAGTGGAGAAGAAGGCAACTATGACACAACCAAGAAAATGGTTACCGATATATTGAAGACGGATGAAGGGAAAAAAGCAATCACAGAAGTGCTTTCCGACGAAGAAATGCAAAAGACCTATGTGATCGAGGGGAATACAGTAAAGGATTCAGTCGAGAAAGCATTGACTTCCGATGAAGGAAAAAAGTTTTGGACCAAAATGTTCGATGACCCGAAGTTTGTTGAGTCATTTTCCAAAGCCATCCAAGACCAGCACAAAGATGTGTTAAAAGGCTTGATGAGTGATTCGTCGTTCCAAAAACAAATGATCGAGTTATTCCAAAACCCGGAAATGACAGAGCAGATGGTAAGTGCCATGAAAAGCCAGCAATTCCGCGAGCATTTGGAAAAAACAATTCAGGAAACGATGGATTCGCCAATGTTCAAAGCGCAAATGAGCGAGATTATTTTAAAAGCTGCGGAAGAAATGAAACCATCCCAAGGCTCCGGACAAGACCAGAGCAGTGGCGGCGGAAGCGGTCAAAGCCAGGGTGGACAACAGGGTTCCGGACAGGGGTCCGATGGTGGCGGAGGCGGGGGTTGATCCTTCTCTTGTTAAACATAAAGAGCAGTCCAGAAAAGGACTGCTCTCTTTTTTAAGAATTTATTCGAAGCTGTCGATCACTTTTGCAGCAATTTTGCGGTATTCTTTCCCGTTTGGATGATCTTCCTGGTAAATGGAAGGGGCAAATACATCCTCTTCTTCATAAGGCTGCTGCAGTGGCAGCTGGCCAATCACCTTTGTTTTCAGATATTCAGCGAGTTTTTTTCCGCCGCCTTTTCCAAAGACATACTCTTTTTCCCCGGTAGTCTTGCTTTCAAAATAAGCCATGTTCTCTACAATCCCGATGATTTCATGTTCGGTTTGCATGGCCATTTGCCCGGCTCTCGCTGCAACAAAAGCCGCGGTAGGATGCGGAGTCGTCACAATGATTTCCTTCGAGGAAGGAAGCATGGAGTGGACATCCAGAGCAACGTCTCCAGTTCCTGGCGGTAAATCGAGCAGCAAGTAATCAAGCTCTCCCCATTCTACTTCTTTGAAAAAGCTTGTCAGCATTTTTCCCAGCATCGGTCCGCGCCAAATGATGGGAGAATTGTCTTCTACAAAGAATCCCATGGATACCAGCTTGACACCAAACCTTTCTACAGGAATGATTTTTTCGCCCCGCACGACTGGACGTTCTTCTACCCCCATCATGTCCGGAACGCTGAACCCATAAATATCCGCATCGATGATACCGACTTTCTTGCCAAGTCTGGTCAATGCCACAGCCAGGTTAACGGTCACTGTCGACTTTCCGACACCGCCTTTGCCGCTGGCCACCGCGATAAATTTGGTGTTGGCATTCCCGCCTAGCAGAGAATTCGATTTCTCCTCATCCGCTGCAGGCTGGTACTTCGCAATCACTTCGTCGGGCAGCTGCTCGAAACGAAGTCCGACTGTGTTTGCACCCGCTTTCTTTAATACGTTGACGATCTCCTGTTGGAGCTGCATTTGTTCAGCAGTATTCGTTTTAGCAATCGCTAATTTCACACTGACATGCTTTTTCTCTTCCTTGATGCGCACTTCCATTACTCCGCCGGTTTTCTCAAACGTTGTATGTAAAAACGGGTCTTCAATTGGATTTAATAATTCTAAAACCTGCTCTTGGGTAAGCAAATTGTGTCACCATCCTTTAATCGCTGTCCTTTTCCCACAATGCTAGTATAACATATCTGTACGGGATGCTAAGTGATACGATTTCAGGATGGGAAATCGTCTTTTAATTATCTTCTTTTTCTTCTGTAACGTAACGGAGAATGCCCTCATATATGCTTGCTGCCATTTTACCCTGGTAATCATCGGTCTTTAACAGGTCCCGTTCATGGACATTTGATAAAAATCCGATTTCGACAAGCGCCCCCGGGGCTTCGGCATGCTTCAACAAATACATACTGTTCAGACCTAGTGCCTCCCGTGTCGTATTTTCCAAGTTCCGTTTGATTTCATCCTGGATTAATTTGGCCAGGCGCTCATTCTCACCATCAGAAGGATAATAAAAGGTCTGTGCTCCGGACCATTGTTTAGCAGGAAGTGCATTTAGGTGAATGCTGACGAAGAAATCCGCTTCCTTATCCTTTATGAATTCTACACGGTTACGAATATCCTCCGATTTTCTCCGCGACAACCCTCTTGTTTCCTTTGCAGCCAAATCCTCATCTTTTTCTCTCGTCAAAAAAACGAGAGCCCCGGCCTGCTGCAGATAATTTTGCAGCTTCTTTGCTACACGCAGGGCAATCTCCTTTTCCTGGGTATCATCGCTTCCTTCCGCTCCGCCATCAGGTCCACCATGGCCGGGATCCAGCACAATCACTTTTCCAGACAATGGCAACGCCCATGAATCCCACGAATCGGTAGATTGTTGAATCGGATATTGCATTAACAGCACCAACAGGATTACGCCTACCATCCATACTGCTGCTTTCAGGTACTTTTTCATGCTCCCCGGCCTCCTAAACATCTTCCTGTTGTCCACTATATGGGACAAGTCGGATGTTTATGACAGGTTTTCAGTTCGAGATGCTGAAGGGGATCATTCATCTGTTTCCGACTTAACATACCGGGTTTGACCTTCACGGCCCAGAAATAGGTGATTTCTCGTATCGCACTCCAATTCGATCTTTAAACAGTTGCTTTCCGCTTGTGTCACTTTTTAATCACCCTTACGAATCCAGTGAATGTTTTCTCCGCAAAACAAAAAAAACTCCAACCAAATTGGTTGAGAGCCCTCTGAATGTCCCCAAATAAATGTTTTGAGTAATATCTTTATATTTGTTCCCTCAAAAGATTAGACGGCACATAATAAGTGTGAAGGATATTCTTTCAGAAATAATCGCTGTATACATCGTTTCTGATTTTCCAGTTCCAGTAGATAAAACAATAGTTGCTGGAGAATTTGATGTCGGCCAATGTGCATGTATTGCTGATAATGATCCAAATTGAAGCAAGCGTAAACCAATACCATCTTTATTTCGAGCTACTTTCTCCTGGTACGATACTTTCCAACTACCTATAATCTCCTAACGATTAAAGAATTTACCATTAGCATCCGTACATCGACTCGACTTATTGTCACGACCGATTTTTGAAATCATGTTCAAAACTCTCCCAAATGATCGCCCCCTTTCTAAAAGTTGCTCTAACTCAAATATTTCTTGTTTATTTAATAGTTTCACCTTATAGTTTATTATTTGTTCATTGAACTCATTCTGCATCTGCAAGTAACGGTTAATTTCATCATTTAGTGCTTTTTGTCAATTTTTGATAAGTGAATTTCACAACTAGAATACCTCAAAAGTCTGGATATTAAAAACACTTTTAAAGATATCTTCTGGTCCACAGTAAGGTAATTATTGTACTGCACAGTAGAAAACGAACCTTTTGGAAGAGGCTCATTTTCTATTTATGATAATAAAAACACTGTATTCACCTTTACAAATGCTCCATCATTGTTTCCATTTCGGTTTGGAAGATCAATCTCTAGCCACCTCTGCGCAAAGTTTTTCACTATAGATAATTATGAGTTTTAAGGCGCTATTGCTTTTTCATTTAGTACTTGTTTTTGATAGCATTAGGAACAAATCGCAACTGCAGTTGTAAGCTAAGAATTAAAAGACAGTTTAAACTCTATATTAATTTGTTCCTTGACCGATTCTCTTTTCTCCCTCAATAGATTATTCCTTAGACTTTATTTTCTCTGATTTTATCTCAGTTAGATATTCTTTTGGTTCTAATTAATTCTAATAACGAAACAAAGGGCTCTTAGTTACTAACAAATATAAAGATAGAGCTACTTGTTTTGATATTAGAACCTCATTACCAAAGAAAGAGATTACTGAAATAAAGCATCTAAGGATTAGCTAACTTTTTTCTTTTCTTCCATAACTAAGAGATTAAGAAGAACGTTAAAATTATTGACTTTATTAAAAAGTTTCACTTTTCCTTTTTCAACAAGAACTGCCGAGGGAGTCGAGTGGATATAATACGAAATAGGAATTTGTGGTGATCGTATGTAAAAAATATTCTTGGGGAGTAATTCTCTCACCTGATGGTCATCAAACATTTCATCATTATTAATGACGAGAATATTTAAGTTATAATGTTTCTCTATTATCTTCAATTGGCGTAAAATTTCTTTACACTTTGGGCATTTCGTATTGATGAATAACAACAACGTATTTTTCTCACCAAAGAATAGCTTTTTAGTTACTATTTTATTGCCATTTTGATCATGAATTCTAAAAATAGGGGCTTGCTCTCCTTGTTCGAGAGTGTTAAATTGAATTCCCTTTATACTCTGAATTTGCTTTAAAAAGTGACTATTATACTTCAACATATAGTACATGACCGACAGGTTAGCTACTAACAGGATTAAAGTTATAGTTAGTAACAAATTTTCCATTTAAATTCCTCCCAACTCAATCCTCAAAGTAAGATAGTTTCATTCTTAAATTTTTAATTAATTTTAACTGTTCAAAAAATGTGACTAACACCCCATAGACCATTAATATGCTCACTGAAATTAACAGAGAAGTGAAGTGAAAATAAGGTAGATGAACCATAAACTCTTCTCTCAAAAAAGATGTTCCAACCCCAATTAGCACCAATGCTAAATTTCTATAAACAATCAAAAGGCTTAAACGATCATTTTCCAGAACCCCCCCGCACCCACATGCAATTAGTGTATTACCTTTATATATATTTACACTCACCGCCCCGGTGTATATCAGCATTAATAACGTAAATAACATTGATGCGTATAAATTTACTTGTAGTGTTAAGAAATAAAAAGCCAATAAAAGTTCAACTAAGAGAGAGAGCCAGCCAAATACTGCCACTAAATTTTCAGGTAATATATTGTATTCTTTTATTTTAACTAGGTAGACTTGCCACTTTGCCAATTTGTCCCATATAGATAATATAAATATCAAGGCTAAGATATAACACGAAACGGTATAGACAAAATCAGCCAATGAATGCTCCTCCTCTACTTATAGTCATTTGTTTCATCTGCATATTGTATAACTCAAAATAAGAACCCTTAAGATTCAATAGCTCTTCATGAGTGCCTCTTTCCTTAATTTCTCCCTCCCCCATTAATACAATTTCATCTGCCAGCATTGCAACATTCAATCTATGTGTTATATAGACTACTCCCTTATCTTGTACCTCCTTTAAAAGGTTTTTAATTACTTTGAATTCGCTTTCAGGATCTAACGCAGAGGTAGGCTCATCTAAAAAAATGAAATCTCCTTCTTTAAATAAGGCCCTCGATATAGCAACCTTTTGCCATTGTCCACCTGATAGTTCTTGACCGCCTTTAAATAGCCTTCCCAAAGTAGTACTATATCGCGCTTTCAAGGTATTGAGGTATGTGTGAATTCCGGTGCATTTTGCATACTTTTCAATTTTTTCATCATTACTTAGTTGCTCAATATTAGAACTAGCTATATTAGAAGCAGCGTCCAGCTCATATTTATTAAAATCCTGGAATAATACGCTAAGTCTTGCCCGGTATTGGTTTTGGACTACCTCAGAAATATCTAAACTATCATTTAAAGTGATCATATCCGTCGTTTCATATAAACCTGCCAGACATTTGACCAAGGTTGTTTTTCCAGCACCATTTTCCCCGATAATAGCAATTTTTTTTTCGGGAGTAATTCTAAAGTTTATGTTTTTAATCGTAGGGATAGTTTGATTTCGGTATTGAAAAGAGAGGTCTCTAGCTTCTATACTCTCTACTTTATTAATAGACTTTGTACCATTCTCCTTAGCATAAGCAGGTATGAAATTGGAATAATCTTGGACATGGAGAGAATATTCAAAATAACGCGCTAAACTATTAGTTAAACTAGGAACGACGCCTTGTAATTTTTGTACTCCCTGTATTACTGCCGTAAATACCCCAATAGTTAGCTGTCCTCTAACTGTCAAAAACAGAACATAGCTCCCAGATCCTATAAAAGATCCCCAAAGAATAATGTTGGATAGAACCAGCCATTTTGTCTGCTTTATTTCTTGTTTAATTTTTTCTTTGTGGTTTTCTTGAAATTTCTGTTTCCATTTATCTACAAAAAAAGGTTCAAGATTATTCATTCTAAGTTCTTTTAAAGATTCCCTACTTACAAGAAGACTCTCATAATAACCTTCCTCTCTCCCCTTTTCTACCAAGATTCTAGAGAGGTTAAAGCGTTGTTTTCCATATGTAATGTCTAAAACAGTCAATGGAATTACAAGAATGAATAGAAGAATACCGAAAAGGTAGCTAACATTCACTAAATACCACATTAAACTCATGAGAGAAATTAAGGCTTGTAATATACTTGTACTACTATCAATAAGGTTCAACATGCTCTTCTGACCTGTCAAAGCCCTAATGAATCTATTTTGAAAAACAGAGTCCTCAAATTCCATATATGGCACCTTTTGTGCCCCCGTCAGCAAGTTACCCTTCACGTCCAAATCAAACTTATATTGCAGAATTTTTTTTATTATTTCTGTGATTTTGTTAAAAGCAAAGGAAAAAAATGTGACTGAAGCCATGGCAACTAAATATATAATTATTGCTACATAAAACACCTTATCTCCTGAAAGGGAAGTCGCCATACTGTCAAGTAAATTTTCCAGTAACCAAATGCTAAGTAATGGTACCAAGCCTAAGATAACCCTTGAGAAACTCACAGCCATTAAGCTCCATTTACTAATATTCCAAGCATATTTATAACTTATCACTAGAGACTGGATAGACTTTTTAGCTAAGTTCATTTCTCACTAACCCCTTAAAAAAATTGCATTTTTTGACATTTACTAAATATAGTATATAATAAAAATTGTAAATAGTAAATAAATTTTGAATATTTAGGATTATTTTAGAAAGAAAGGGGATTGAAATGTCGAATGTCACCAATCAATTAAAAAAACATTTCCAACCCTACATTCAAAGTATAAAAGATGGCAACTATTCTTCTTTTATGGAATATCAAAACCAAGATAACCATCTTTTTTATATTGAACAAAGTAGGTGGTTTAAAGAAATAATTCACCAATCCAGTAATAGATTTATTTTCAAGCCAAAAATAAAAGCTATAACTTTGGACAATAAGAGACAGGGGCTCATGGATTTTCAATTAACAATCAAAAGACCTTCCGGAAGAGTTAAAGAATTAAGTTGTACCTACCAAATTAAAAAATATGATACCTGGAAAATAAATGACTTGCCTTTCCTTTGTGTACAAACCCAATATGCGTCGATATATTACTTAAACGATCAAGAAGAAATTATCAATGAAATTAAAATCTATATAGATCAAATTATCAAATTGTACAAAGAAACTTTTAATTGGAATAGTAAGATGGTTGTAATAAAACTATACAGTAAATTGGAACAAATCTCAGTTACTATCCCCCACTTCTCTATTTACGGTTGGAATGAGGCAAATGAATCTATCAAAATAGCTATTCCCCATTATTTGCACCAAAGAGACAGGAAACAGCACGTGTTTAATGTATTGTCCCATGAAATCGCTCATACACTACTTTCCCAATTAACAAATGATAATGCTGCCTTATTCCTTCAAGAAGGTTTAGCTATTTATCTGGAGAAAAGCATAGAGTTTTCAAGTGGAAAGACCGCTTTTTATAGTCAGGGGATTGACACTTTAGTTAAGAAGACGTTTCGCGAAGAAGGTTCGTTGCTCTCTTTAAAAGAACTAAGTGAATTGGACTACTATAGTGGAAGAACACTGTATAATCAAAGTTTCCTCTTTGTAAATTTTTTAATTTCTCTATATGGTCTGGAAGCATTCATAACACTTTGCAAGAAACTAAAAAATTATCCCTATATTAATAGTCGTGTAGAACATAAGATTGACAACCTTAGTTTTAGATCCTTTATAGCAATTAAAAGAACCTATGGCAGCGAAAAATTTAATCAAGATTTGGAGGTGTTTTACAAAAAATCCCTATAATTTGTTGACTTATTACATTTATGGTATATAATTACATTGTCTAGTGACTTTCATTAGTTTAGTGGAAGGGAGATGGCACTATCATTACCACATTTAATATCGCGTTAATACTTATTTCTATATTATTTTTATTTTACTTTTTTTATAGGCTTATAACATGGTGGAATAAATATAAAGCCTGGCAAGCTGACGTTGAGAAGGCATATCAAAATAAAGAAACTCCATCAGGTCCACGTTATGCTAAGAATTTGCAACTCTCCGATTACATACTTCAGAGCATTAAGGATAACTCCCAAATCAACATTCAAAAGCTGCTTAAAAGAGACAGTGTTTTTGTAATCATGGACAGAAATTGTGCGTATTGCAGCATAAATTTTGAAGAATTTTTTAACCTTAGTAAAGATAAGAATTTTTTTGTTCTATTTAAAAAAGAAGATCATGATAAAGCTGAGGAACTTGCAGACCTCTATGATTTTTCTTTTGAAGTATACCTTACAGATAAAGAATTATTTAAGGAAATGCAACTAAGATTTATGCCTGCATTTGTAAAAGTGGGATGTGGCTTAGAATTAGAGAAGGCTACTCCTATTCCATTACAAGTTATTAATAGCTTTTAGAAAAGTTATTAATATATAAACTTTGAAAAAGGGGGTGAGTTCATGCAATACGTACCTTGTGCTGATTCAAGCTTCCACCGGGAAAGAGAGTACTGCTGCTATGACTATGATTGTTTCAGAATTTTTAAAGACGATGCAAGATGTCGCGAAACATATGATGGGCGTGATGGTACTACTTGTTCTGTAGTTACAGCTTCATGCCCTTGTTAATTGTATTACTTATCAATGAAGACAGGCTTAACTACACCCCTTTTTATAGGGAAGGTACTACTTAAGATTCAAAAAGATGGTCTCGGAGTGGATTCCGTGGCCATCTTTTTAATTTATAATTATCTCATTCTCAAATAGATTGATACATTCCCAAAACGCGTATGCTTATCTTTTGACTATCCATAAATACGTGAATTTTATGAAGGATATAAATATAGGAAATGAGAAGTACACGTAATGTAGCTTCTCATTAAATAAAGGTAGAGCAATATATTTTTGCTCTACCTTCTTTTTCTTCTATTTATTTAATCTAATTCAATTATAATTTTTCCAGGTGTCCAACTCCCATACATCTTAAATACAATATTTTCACTTCTTTCGGGAATCTCGTACGTGGCTTCTGTAATCACTTTTGTTGTTCCTTTGACTCTAATTCCATTCCATGTCGATTCCGTCATTTCATCGAATTCGATGGGATTGAAAAACTCTCCCTTCTTATTTATCAGCGGGAATGTTTGTGGTTTATAAACAACGCTTCCCTCTCCCGTTTTCTTATGATAGGTTATCCGTAGGGTAATTAATTTTTTCTCTGTCTTAAGGTCCGCTGGAGGGTCAACATGTTCTACCACAACTTCTTTATCCTCCGCTTCAAACACTTTCTCCCCGAGTGTCAATGTTTTATAAGCAGTCTCTTTTTCTTGCTCGATGAAATTCCCAGCTTGAACGGATTCGTCTTCCTCATCCATCATCTCTTCCTCAGAGGGGGCAGAAACCTCAAGCAGCCCTTCTGTGCCATCGACATCATTAGTAGACGTGTTGCTGGAATGGACCTGTTTCTGCTGAATATCTGGAATGGCAAACATCATGATAGCGGCCACTCCGCCAGCCAAGGCAGCCCCGCCAATACTGAATACATAACGGAATGCCTTTTCTGTCTGCCTGGTATTTGAAACTCCTCCACGAAAACCTTCACTTGGCGTAAGTTGAACCGCCTTCATTGCAGGGAGGGTGGCTCCGAAAATACCGGTAAAGACAGGAATCAAAAGTGTACCTAAGAAAAAGATGACCGATTCAGCCGGGAATTGGCTGTAACTAATAGTAATAACGACAAGGGATAGACAAAGGCCGAACACTCCGGCTAGCAATCCAGTGATAGCCCCTTCCCAAAGGACAAGCATCCGTACCGTACTATTCCTCCACCCTAATGCTTTCAGGACAGCGAATTCCGACTGACGCTCGGCAACATTCTGCCACATAATTTCTGCCGTCGTCAGGATAGCAATCAGCATCGCTACCCCCATCGCGATATAATGCATGACACCAACTTCCATGGCTACAAACTCACCCAGCCAGGTAGTGTACATTGTCCCACGTAATTGAAAGGTGATGAATAAAAAGTAGATCAACATAGCAGTCGGCAGTGCAATTGATACAATGGATAATAACGCTCTTTTCCATTGGGTCATCAATTGATTAGCTGCCATTCCGAAGCTCGTGAAGGCTTGAAAGCTATGTCTTTTCTTTGCTGTCACTTCTCCTATCTTAATCGTTTCATATGGAGAAATTCGCCGTACGAGAATACTTGGAATGAATGAACCCAACAAGTAAATCGACAGCCCGAATATGGCGATGGACAGCAGTCTCCATATGGAGGTCTGCACATCGTTCGTGACGTAAATGATTCCGAGAATCAACCAGCTGACTAAAGACACAAAGCTTCCAAGGATAAGAGCTTCTATAAATAACAGAAAGCTTAGTTGCTTCGGTCGCCAGCCTACAGCAAGCAATACGGCAAACTCCTTTTTACGTGCATACATCATCATGATGTTGGATGCAAACACATAAACGATAGCAACGACAATGACACTGGCGATAACACCAGATAAGCCCATCTTTGACTCTTTGAAGATGGAAATCGAAGAGCCAAGCTTAATCCACGGCTGTTCGACCCATCCAAGGCTCTCCTGCTCACCGGAAGCAGGAATGTGGGTAATTGCTGGCTGTGGGGATGATCCCAAGGTGATATCGGTGATCAAACCGGTTTTTTCTTCAATTTCACTGGCAATTTGTTCTAACACCTGTTCACTCGAATCGGACATTTCATCGACTCCCCGCACTTTTACGCGGATTGCCGAAATCGGTTCATCTCCGAGCACTTGAGAAGCAGCCTCGATGGTGGTCAGCAGAAGCGGAGGTTTCGTTAAAAAACCATAAGGATTGTTCAATGGCTTCATCGTCTCCGGAGGGTTGATAGGGTTCTGCTCACTATCCATGACCCATTTTGCGCTTGAAGGAAAATAAGTTTCCATGGGGAGTTCGTTCAGTGGATCTTTGGACAGATTCAATTGGGAAGGGTCAAATACTCCCTGAAAATCGAGTTCAAGACGGGGCCAACCTTCACTATTTTCAGAAAACATGGTAATAGGACGGTAGGCATGCTTCTGTGCCAGCGGACTATCCGCAGGAACGGTGTATGGTCTTACCTGATAAGCAAAAGGCCAGCGCTCTCCGAACGGACTGTTGACCTCTCGGTAAGTGACGGGGGACGGCTGGAACGCCATCCAATTGAACGAATCGAGTGATGCCTCGTTATGCTCATTGTTTCCTTTGATCAGCTCGATGGTTTTTTGGTGGGATTCTTCTGAGGTGAAAGTAAAGTGGTCGATCTGTTTCGCTTCCAAGTTGTCGAGGTATTGCTTTCCTCCCTGTTCCTTGACCTTGTTCATGACATCTTCTTGTTCATCCTGCTGGAATGATTGCTCTATTCTCTCAATGGTATAAGTGGAAGTTCCTTCGACAAACGACTCGGTGCTCAACAGGACAGGGATTTGAATGTTTTGCAGCCCTCCCCCGATATCTTTGACTGTTACAGATGATTTATTGTTGAAAAATCTCCTGGTTTGCTCCGTTTTATCCGAAATAGCATCATTCAATCCTGTTAATTGGGCTTCCGCTTCAGGATCGATTCCTGCAACCAGGATATTATTACTGTTGACCAGCTCTCCATTAAATCCTGTTACCCCATATTCCTGCTGGGTGCCTTGCGGAGCCTGCCACCTGCCAATAGTGAAATATAGCGTGTTCTCGTCCTCATAGGTATTGACACCGTTTGTCGTTGCGTTTTGCATATGTAATCGGTATATGCCAGGTTCGTTGTAAGTTACTTTTGCAAGTGTCGTGCCATAATCGACATACCCCATCATTGAGATTGGAGCAGCTGTTTCTATCTCTTGCATGGAGCGGATTGCTTCATATTGATCGAGGGAGATTCCTCCACTCAGCCCACTGAGATAGTTAGGTTCCAGTAACTGTTTATCTTCTGTGACGCTTCTGCTTCCTGGAGGACGGACGACTATATCATAAGAAGACTTCCAGCGTTTCTGCAGTTCATCGACGATGGTTCCTTGACTTGCTTGCGTCGTTCCCACCAGGTAACTTAATCCGATGCTTACAATCAATGCACCGATCAGCAGCAAAATGAATCGTTCCTTATTCCGCCACCAGGAATTCCAAATCAATCGTATCATAGGCCGGATACCCCCGTATCCCTTATGACGCTGCCATCTTTCATTTCGATCATACGATCAGCACGCACAGCCAGGGCTGATTCATGGGTGACAAAAATGACCCCACAGCCTTTCTCCTTATTGAGCCGGAGGAGCAGGTCAAAAATCATCTCGCCTGTTTCGGTATCCAGGTTGCCGGTAGGTTCGTCCGCCAACAGCCAATGCGGCTCATGGATTAAAGCTCTGGCTACAGCCACACGCTGTTGCTGCCCTCCTGAAAGCTGGGAAGGGAGAGAATTCATTTTATCCCCAAGTCCTACCTCTTCCAGTAATTGTTTCGCCCGCTCCTTTTTATCATAAGAAACCTTCCGGGATAACAACGGGGCCATCACATTCTCAAGAGCCGTCAGAGTAGGCAATAGGTGATACTGTTGAAAAACAAACCCAATGTTCTCAAATCGAAAATCAGCTAATTCTTTTGAATTAAACCCTTTCAAGTCTAATTTTCCATAGTGCACAGTCCCCCCTGATGGTTTATCCAATGTTCCGACCAGGCTTAAAAAAGTGGACTTGCCTGATCCAGATGAACCCACAATAGAGACGAACTCTCCTTCTTTGAACTCCAAATTCACTTGATTAAGAGCGATTGTATTTACACCGTCACCTTTAAACTCCTTATGCAATCGAATACATTTTATGGTATGTGTCATATTCCCCTTCCTCCATTATAAGTATTTTGTAAATTTTTTCTATTCTGACTTTAATAAATAGTATACATTATTCAAGTATGTTATTAAATATTTTTCACCTAAAACTTTCCTTTTGTTTGGTTGATATAAGTTTTATTTTAATTGGGAGTTCTTGGTTTATCTAGAGCAATTAATCGTATAATTAACATCTCAATGAATTTCAAATCAGACACCACCTCACTCACTCTAATTCTAAAGAATTCTGTTATTTCCTCTGATTTCCCCTATGATCATACTGCTATTCCCTTTTAAGTACCCCATAAATTGCGATACACTTAACTTCGTTGAATATTGACTAACATGGTTGTGATCCGAACAGGCATCAGCTTCATGGATGATTTGGCTTTCCGTTCACCTAAATATATAAGTTGCCCCAAGACTCTTTTTGTACTTTCCATAAATGATCGGTCTTCTGTACTTGGGAGCAAAGATTACGTGATACTTACAGTTTCATGTTGAATGTGCTAAACGGTTCACAGGGCATACCTCCTTTTATGGTGAGATGAAGTGGTCAGGAACCAACTCAGTCCTACCATGAAGTGAGGTTTTTTTATTCCCACGCTATACTCTCTCCGCAACTTCCGGTATACCCAGAGGATTTCTAATTCAATAAAAAAGACCCCCAACCAAAATGGTTGAGAGCCTTCCAAACGTTGATAATTAACGCTTTGAGAACTGAGGTGCACGACGAGCGCCTTTAAGACCGTATTTCTTACGTTCTTTCATGCGGGAGTCGCGAGTAAGGTAGCCTTCTCTTTTAAGAGCAGAACGGTATTCTGGATCTGCTTCCAACAAAGCACGGGCTACACCGTGGCGGATTGCGCCAGCTTGGCCGGTAAATCCTCCACCGTCTACGTTTACTAGTACATCGTAGCTTCCTTCTGTTTCTGTAGCAGCTAGAGGCTGCTTAATGATAGTACGAAGTGTTTCGTATGGGAAATAGCTTTCAGCGTCACGATTATTTACAACGATACGTCCAGTTCCTGGTACTAAACGCACGCGTGCAGTTGAGCTTTTACGGCGTCCGGTGCCGTAGTATTGTACTTGTGCCACTATCGTTTACCTCCTTTAATTATCCGCGAAGCTGGTATGCTTCAGGTTTTTGTGCTTGATGATTATGTTCCGGGCCACGGAATACGTGCAATTTTTTACCCATTTTACGGCCAAGGCTGCCTTTTGGAAGCATACCTTTTACTGTAAGTTCGAGCATTTGCTCAGGGTATTTCGTACGCATTTCGTATGCATTACGCTGCTTCAAACCACCTGGGTGGTTGGAGTGACGGTAATACATTTTGTCATTAAGCTTGTTACCAGTAAGTTCGATTTTTTCTGCGTTTACGATGATTACATGATCACCAGTGTCAGCATGCGGTGTGTATGTCGGTTTGTGCTTGCCGCGAAGAATAGCAGCAACTTCACTTGCCAAACGTCCAAGCGTTTGTCCTTCAGCATCCACAACAAGCCACTTGCGTTCAATATTATTTTCATTCGCCATGAAAGTTGTGCGCATGTTCAGTACCTCCTGAATTTCAATTTCCATAATCTTTTATCTAACGACGACTTCCCATATCCACTGATTAAGAACGATAACTGCAGTCTGTAGTTTTCTGTTCTTCCTCACTCAAATGGACCGGGCAGATTGCGTATTTCATCTATTCTACACGAATTAACTTTCCGGGGCTAATCGTGGTATAGAAATAAAATGCCATTAATCATACTATAACAATTAAGGTTGGATGTCAAGGAAATGTTACACTAGGAGCCGTTGTTTTGTAACGAATTTTTATCACTTTCCAAATAGGTGACATTCCATAGAAACAAACCTTGCGGCGGCGCTGTTTCACCGGCGGCTTTGCGGTCTTCTGCGGCAATCACTTGCGGGATCGAAGAAGCCGGTCTTTTCCCTTTGCCAATTTCCAGCAATGTTCCCACCAAAATTCGCACCATATTGTATAAAAAACCGCTGCCTTTAAAGGAAAAAATGATCATGTTTCCATCCCTGTGACAACTAGCCTGATAGATCGTACGGATTTTATCCCCTTGCAAGTCTGTTTTTGCAGAACAGAAAGAAGAAAAATCATGGCGTCCTTCCAACAGTGTGCAAGCTTTCTGAATCGCTTCCACATCGATTTCCCCACTCCTGCGCCAGTAAAAATGCCGTTGGAAGACATCGTCGTCCTCTGCATTCAACACAAAATAACGGTACTCCTTTTCCTCCACGTCATAGCGTGAGTGAAACGCATCATTTACTTTCTCCGCCGTGATTACGTGCACATCCTCCGGGAGCAAGGCATTCAGCGCTTTCTTCCAGTTTGGTTCCGGCATCTCGATGTCGGTATCGAAATGGATGACTTGTCCTTTTGCATGGACACCGGCATCGGTTCTTCCTGATGCTACAACTCTAACGAAATCGCCTTTATGGACTTTTGTCAACGCTTTTTCTATTTCTTCCTGTACAGTACGTCCATTCGGTTGGATTTGATATCCTGAAAAACCAGTTCCATCATAGCTAATAATACATTTTATCCGTCCCACTGTCTTCTAAACCCACTTTCTCAGTCACGTATGATAAATAATAAAATAACCACAACAGCAAACAGCGCATATACGCTGATGTCCAGCCGGCCGGTTTTCAGTTCTCTCAGCTTTGTCCTGCCTTCACCGCCTTGATATCCTCTTGCTTCCATGGCCATCGCCAACTCTTCTGCCCGTTTAAACGCACTGATGAACAATGGAACCAATAAGGGAACGACTGCCTGAATCCGCTCTTTAGCGGTACCGGTACGGAAATCCACTCCTCTGGAGGCCTGTGCCTTGGAGATTTTCTCTGTTTCCTGCATTAAAGTGGGGATGAACCGGAGAGAAATCGACATCATCAAGGCCAGCTCATGCACAGGAAACTTTATTTTTTTCAATGGCTGTAGCAAGCTTTCGATGGCATCGGTGATTTCGATTGGAGTCGTCGTTAAAGTAAGGAGCGAGGTAACCATGATTAACAGGAAAAACCGCAACGATATGGCAGCTCCTTGTGCAACAGCCCCGGAATAAATCG
The DNA here is from genome assembly GCF_017792025.1 of Sediminibacillus dalangtanensis. Classification (NCBI taxonomy): domain Bacteria; kingdom Bacillati; phylum Bacillota; class Bacilli; order Caryophanales; family Bacillaceae; genus Sediminibacillus; species Sediminibacillus dalangtanensis. The sequence continues at coordinate 40,853 of NZ_CP046956.1, read as the reverse complement.
GATAGGAAAAAACACGGAAGAGAACTTCCCCTTCTTTTGTGACGATTAAATGCAGCAGCAGCGTAAAGACAATCAAAAACCAGACTGGGGTAAGCCCCTTAAGTATATAAGAAAAATGAATGCGGGTTGTAAGCGCGCATAGCAGGGAAAACACGGTCAATAATCCATAGCTCCAGACAGAATTTGCAAAAAACACCACGATCACAAATAAAAAAATGATGATCATCTTGGTACGCGGATCTAATCGATGGACGATGGATTCTCCTGGGACATATTGACCTATAATAAAGGCATTATTCATATCGACTTGCCCCTTTCACGATCAACGCTAACTCTTCCGCCAATTCCTTGATTGTCTGCCCATGATAGGATAGGTCAACTTGAAATCTATCTTTCACTTTCATGATGAATTGGATAACTTCCGGTACATCGAGTTGCACCTTTTGGAGGTCCTGTTGTCTGGTAAAAACCTCTGCAGGCTTACCCTCCAAATACTTTTCCCCTTTATTTAGAATGATGACATGATCTGCATAGGCCAGAGCATCTTCCATACTGTGGGTGACCAAAATAGTCGTCAAACCTTTTTGTTTATGAAGATGATGAAACATATCCATCATCTCTTTTTGCCCTTTCGGATCCAGTCCTGCGGTAGGCTCGTCCAAAACAAGCAGCTCGGGCTGAACAGCCAGTACCCCGGCTATTGCGACTCTCCTCATTTGTCCCCCGCTTAACTCAAAAGGTGATCGGGCAAGCAACTCTTCCGGCAGCTGGACAGCTTGCATTGCCTGGCCTACACGCTTCTCGACCTCTTGACGGTCCACCCCAAAGTTCAAAGGGCCAAAAGCAATGTCCTTGAAGACCGTTTCCTCAAACAGCTGATGTTCAGGATATTGGAAAACAATCCCAACCTTGCTGCGGAGTTCTTTGATTCCCTTAAGCTTAGCTTCAGCATGCAGGCGGTAAGGACCTATGGTCACTTCACCAGAGGAAGGCTTCAACAAACCGTTCAAGTGTTGGATCAATGTTGACTTTCCCGATCCTGTGTGCCCGATGATGGCGGTGAAAGATCCTGAAGAGACATCCATGCTAAGGTCATTGATGGCTCTGTGTTCAAATGGTGTATTGGGTTGATACGTATAGCTTACCTGTTTAAATGAAATCTCCATAGTTCCTCCAGCAGCTCGTCGTGGTTTAAAGGTTCTGAATCCAGAATAACATCCCGATCAGTCAATTCAGCAGAAAGTTTTGTAACAAAAGGTATATCCAAACCTATTTCTTTTAGTTCATCCCGTTTGGCAAAAATGCTTCTCGGAGGAGCTTCCATCCATACCTTCCCTTCATTCATCACAAGCACCCGATCCGCCAACGTCACTTCATTCAGATCGTGCGTGATCGTGACAAGCGATACATCATCTTGTTCTTTTACCGTTTTTACTGTTTCGATTATTTCCTTTCTACCACTCGGATCAAGCATGGCAGTAGCTTCATCTAAAATAATGACCTGCGGAGAAACGGCCAATACCCCCGCTATCGCTACTCGTTGTTTTTGACCACCGGATAAACGATGGGGTTCCTGTAACTCAAAGTCTTCCATTCTTACTGCTGCAAGACTACTTTTCAGCCGTCTGATCATTTCTTCTCTAGGAATTCCTCTGTTTTCCAAGCCAAAAGCAACATCGTCCCGTACAGTAGTGCCGACAAACTGGTTATCCGGATTTTGAAAGACCATTCCGACTTGCTTTCGGACATCCCAAATGGTTTCTTCATTTACTTCGAGTCCATTGATCAGAATTTTCCCTTTCTGTGGAAATAGAAGCCCATTCATCAGCTTCGCAATCGTTGACTTACCAGACCCATTGTGACCGATCACCGCCACCCATTCGGATGCACTGATTTCAAAGCTGACATCTTGCAGCACCCATGGCAAATCTTCTCCATAACGAAACCAGACATCCTGAAATTTCATTACCTTCTTCCCCATCTTCCACTCTCCTTTGGCTGTTGGACGGATATTTCCCCGGAAATAAAATCTGTCGAAAAAACTCAACTAGACATTTAAAGAAGAACTCAAGCACCTTGAAAAACCCGAGAGATGAAGAACAAACTCGAGTGGCGGTTCCCCTGTCGCTCAGAGGTTTGACTTAAGACCTCCAGAAAGTAGGCCGACTAATCCAGACATTTCAAATTCTGATAAAACAAAAAAGGGCTGGGATTCACCTCATGGAAGAGATTCTGTCCTGCCCTTCAAGCAATTGCTTTTAAAATTAAACCAACTCGATAATCGCCATTTCTGCACCGTCTCCACGACGAGGTCCCAGCTTAAGGACTCGAGTGTAACCGCCTTGACGCTCTTCATAGCGAGCAGCGATATCAGAAAATAGCTTTTGGATGACATCTTCGTTTTCGTTCGCTTCTGCATTGTATAGGAATGCAGCTGCTTGACGGCGGGCATGAAGATCACCGCGCTTACCAAGCGTAATCATTTTATCAACAACGGAGCGAAGTTCTTTTGCCTTCGCTTCAGTAGTTTCTAATCGTTCATGAATAATCAAGTCTGTGGCAAGGTTGCGAAGTAGTGCCATACGCACATCGGTTGTACGACCTAGTTTTCTAGCCATGGATTATCCCTCCCTTTTTCGAAATATCTAAAGGTGTCTATTCATTTATCAATCTTCTTTGCGTAATCCTAGACCAAGATCCTCTAGTTTATGTTTTACTTCTTCTAATGATTTGCGGCCAAGATTGCGAACCTTCATCATATCTTCTTCTGACTTATGAGCAAGCTCTTGTACCGTATTGATGCCGGCACGCTTAAGACAATTATAAGAACGGACCGATAAATCCAATTCTTCGATTGTCATTTCAAGAACTTTTTCTTTTTGATCTTCTTCTTTCTCAATCATGATTTCCGCACTTTGTGCTTCATCCGTAAGCCCTACGAAAATATTAAGATGCTCCGTATAAATCTTAGCGCCCAATGAAACAGCCTCTTCGGGTTGTATGCTTCCATCAGTCCAAACATCCAACGTCAATTTGTCGAAGTTGGTGATCTGGCCGACACGCGTGTTTTCCACCTGGTAAGTCACTCGTTCCACCGGAGTGAAAATCGAGTCTACCGGAATGACACCAATTGGCAAATCTTCATGATTGTTTGCTTCTGCTGGACGATATCCGCGGCCGCGTTCAGCTGCAATCTTCATACGAAAGTGAGCGTTCTCGCCCAATGTAGCAATATGAAGATCCGGGTTCAATACTTCCACATCACTATCATAAGTAATGTCGGCAGCTGTAACTTTTCCTTCTCCCTGAACATCGATTTCCAATGTTTTTTCTTCATCAGAATAGATTTTAAGAGCCAGCTTTTTCAAATTCAAAATAATGGTTGTCACGTCTTCTACTACTCCATCAATGGTAGAAAACTCATGAAGCACCCCATCAATTTGAATCGATGTCACAGCAGCGCCAGGAAGTGAGGATAAAAGGATACGACGCAAGGAGTTTCCTAGTGTAGTACCATATCCACGTTCAAGCGGTTCTACGACGAACTTGCCAAAGGTAGCGTCATCGCTCACCTCGACCGTTTCAATCTTTGGCTTTTCAATCTCAATCATTAATTAAAACCCTCCTTCAAAACGTCGAAACCCCGGTTAGACGTTATTGGTCTAACCGAAATTCCCCAGGTAGGCAGTTACCGTTCTCTGCACTATGCAACTTCGTATGCTTTTCTGTCATTTGCGATGCTGTAGGGTAACCAGACTAGATCAGCGATCTCTATCTGGTCTCCTGCATTTTTAGCTATCATAACCCATTATAGACAGGGTGACAAATTATATACGGATAAATTAAACACGACGACGTTTTGGTGGGCGGCAGCCATTGTGAGGAACTGGCGTTACGTCACGAATAGCTGTAACTTCTAAACCTGCTGCTTGAAGTGAACGGATTGCTGCTTCACGTCCAGCACCAGGACCCTTAACTGTTACTTCCAAGGTTTTCAAACCGTGCTCCATTCCTGCTTTTGCAGCAGCTTCAGCAGCCATCTGCGCAGCAAAAGGAGTCGATTTACGGGAACCTTTGAAACCAAGAGCGCCAGCGCTGCTCCAGCTTACAACGTTACCTTGAACATCAGAGATTGTCACGATAGTGTTGTTGAAAGTTGAACGGATATGAGCTATACCACTGTCAATATTCTTTTTCACACGACGTTTACGTGTATTTGTTTTACGTGCCATTGATTAACTAACCTCCTTTTAGCTTATTTTCTCTTGTTAGCGATTGTACGACGTGGGCCTTTACGAGTACGAGAGTTGTTCTTCGTTCTTTGTCCACGCAATGGAAGCCCTCTGCGATGGCGGATGCCACGATAAGAACCGATTTCGATCAAGCGTTTGATGTTCAGGGATACTTCACGGCGAAGATCACCCTCTACAGTGAACCGTTCTACTGCTTGACGAATTCTAGCTTGTTCATCCTCGGTTAAATCACGAACTCGTGTATCTTCTGAAACTCCAGCCTCTTTCAACACTTCTTTTGCAGTTGATTTACCAATACCATAGATATAGGTAAGGGAAATCACTACACGTTTATCACGCGGAATATCAATACCAGCAATACGTGCCATTAGATACGTGCACCTCCTTTAAATTAGCCTTGTTTTTGTTTATGCTTAGGGTTTTCACAGATTACCATGACTTTGCCTTTTCTGCGAATAACTTTACATTTTTCACAAATTGGTTTTACAGATGGTCTTACCTTCATCATCCATACCTCCTTTTGGATCGGAGCATTTATTTATAACGGTACGTGATACGTCCTCTTGTTAAATCATATGGGGAAAGCTCAACCGTCACTTTATCTCCAGGAAGAATCCGGATGAAATGCATACGAATTTTTCCAGAGACATGAGCTAAAACAGTATGACCGTTTTCTAATTCAACTTTGAACATCGCATTAGGTAACGTGTCAACAACGGTTCCTTCCACTTCAATTGCATCGTCTTTCGCCATCGAGTTGATCTCCCTTCTTCAAATCAGTCACTACTTCATTGACAAATTTTGATAGAGCAAAACGCAGCTTACCATTTGTTACGCGACCAGTTTCTAGAAGGCTGTTCTGGACTTCTGGAGAGATATAATCCATTAATTCAATATGATGCAGATTCTTCTTCTTCGGCCGATCATATTTTCTTTTTTCTCCATCAGCAAGCAAGACAAATCGATCATCAAGCATTTGAATGACGATCGCAAATTGACCAGCTTCCCGTCCCCGTGCAATACGAACAACTTGACCTATTCGCGGACTCGACTCTGATTCACTCAACCACAATCACCTTCACTTAGGCTTTTGTTAATATTTGAAAACCTTCTTTGGCAATGGCAAAGGTGTGTTTAAAGTGAGCACACATTTTACCATTTTGGGTGACAACTGTCCAATCATCTGCAAGAGATCAGTTGATTCTCCTGCATTCACCATTGGTTCAATGGCAAGGACCATGCCTTGCTTGGCATGCGATATATTAGAAAGGCGGACACCTGGCTTTGCCTTTTACAAACCTCTCATAAGGCCTCTTTGTTACCAGCAGCAGATTGTTCATATCGCTATCGACTATATCGACAGGATACATCCAAGCCGAATCGCCATGATAGGATGTTTGTTTCCCGGGCTCAACTCGTTTCAGCATATTAAGCATTCTACGGTTTCCGGTTATCCGGCGTTCCTTGCACAAGCTCGTCAATAACTGATGCGCAAATCTCCTGCGAAATCCATTATACCTTGTATGCACTGGAATTGCATCACCTTGCTGAATCTACCTTTCAGCAATATTATCCAAATCCCGCACCAATATACTCAGTTTAACGCAATTCGCCGATTTGATGTGTCTTAAGAAAGACTAACGGACCGGCAGCATCTCACGTTTCACAGGATGTATTGCCAATATCATTGAAAAAGGTTCTGTAGCTTTTCATCAATTTCCCGGAAGACCAAATCGATATCCTGGGCACCATTGATTTCAGCGAGATAACCTTTTTGCTGATAATAATCAAGCATTGGCTGTGTTTGTTCTACGTTCACTTCAAGACGTTTTTTAACTGTTGCCGGCTTATCGTCATCCCGTTGGATCAGTGCTGTACCATCACGGTCACAAATCCCCTCTACTTGTGGCGGATTAAATTGAACATGATAAGTAGCTCCGCAGGTCGGACAAATCCTTCTGCCAGTTAATCGCTCGATAAGTTGATCTTTCGGCACATCTACGTGTAAAACATAGTCGAGGGATTTCCCCATGTCTGCCAAAAGATTTTCCAAAGCCTCTGCTTGGGCAATCGTTCTAGGAAAACCGTCTAACAGGAAGCCCTTTTGGCTGTCATCTTTGCTTAACCGCTCACGGACAATACCAATAGTGACCTCGTCAGGGACAAGCTCCCCTTGATCCATATAAGATTTTGCTTGCTTACCGAGCTCCGTTCCTTCTTTAATAGCTAAACGGAACATATCTCCTGTTGAGATATGAGGGATTTGATATTTATCAACTATTTTTTCTGCCTGTGTCCCTTTACCGGCACCTGGCAGTCCCATCAGGATTAAATTCAATGACTTTCCCCTCGCTCTCATTTCTTCTAAAGAAACTCGGTTTGCTGCCATGCTATACATGCAAGGCATCAGCAAGGACAGCATGACCGGTTCACTTGATAAAGCCTTTGTAGTGGCGTTTGACAAGCTGGCTCTCTAGTTGTTTCATCGTCTGCAAAGCAACTCCTACAACAATCAAGAGGCTTGTTCCGCCAATTTGTACTGTCTGCGGCAGATTAGCAAGACTGCCCAAGACTAACGGAAGTACAGAAACGGCTGCTAAAAACAAAGCTCCTACAAAAGTAAGTCGATACATTACACGGGTCAAATACGTTTCGGTATTTTTACCCGGGCGTATGCCAGGAACATATCCGCCTTGTTTTTTCAGGTTTTCAGCCATTTGTTCAGGATTCACTTGAACAAATGTATAGAAATAAGTGAAAGCAATGATTAAGGCTACGTAAATCACCATTCCTATTGGCTGTGTATAGTCAAAGATAGTTTGAATCGTTCCCGCCATGCCGTCATTTCCAAAGAATCCGGCAACCGTTCTCGGTGCAATGATAAAGGAGACAGCAAAGATAACCGGGATTACTCCAGCTGCATTTACTTTTAGCGGTAAATGCGTAGAGTGACCGCCTACTGGCGAACGATTTACTAAACGTTTGGCGTACTGAATCGGGATTTTACGCAATGCCTGCTGGATAAAGACCACTCCGACAACCACTGCCAAAACCACCAACACAATCAAGGCGACAATGACTATGTTGATAAACAGATCATCGCCGACATCTCCGCCAAAATACTGTTCAAAAATTTGATTTATTCCATTTGGAATTGCCGCAACAATACCGGCGAATATTAAGATCGAAATCCCATTTCCTACACCATTGGCTGTGATTTGTTCACCAAGCCACATAAGAAAGGCGGTTCCACTTGTTAAAACAAGCGCGATAACTGCGAACTTTCCAAACCCAGGGTCTACTATTAACATTCCATTTGTCATGGCGTTAAAGCCGATAGACATGGTAGCAGCCTGGATAAAAGCAAGAATAATCGTTCCATATCTTGTGAATTGAGCTAATTTCTTCCGCCCTACTTCACCTTGCTTTTTCCACTCGGTAAATTTTGGTACAACATCCATTTGTAACAACTGCATGATAATCGAAGCGGTAATGTAAGGCATGATCCCCATTGCGAAAATGGAGAAGTTTTGCAATGCCCCACCGCCAAACGTGTTCAAAAAGCCAAACACGCTTTGTTCATTCATATCACCGATGGCATCGCGATTGGTAAACGGTACAGGAATAAACGTACCAAGCCGAAATACGATCAGCATCAACAAGGTGAATACGATTTTTTGACGAATGTCACCCACGCGCACAAAATTGGAGATTGTACGGAACATTAAATCACCTCTGTTTGACCGCCCGCTGCTTCAATAGCTTCTTTCGCTGAAGCAGAGAACTTATGAGCTTTTACGGTAAGTTTCTTTTCAATATTTCCATTTCCAAGAACTTTAATGCCGGCTTTTAGCTTGCTGACAACACCAGTCTCAAGTAAAAGCTCAGGTGTAACTTCTGTGCCTTCGTCGAATTGGTTAAGAGTGTCCAAATTGACGATCGCAAATTCTTTGCGGTGAATGTTGGTAAATCCACGCTTAGGCAGACGTTGGAACAAAGGCATTTGACCACCCTCGAAACCAGGACGAGTACCGCCGCCTGAACGAGCCTTCTGTCCTTTATGTCCGCGCCCAGCTGTTTTTCCATTACCTGAAGACATTCCTCGGCCTACACGATTACGTTTTTTGCGAGCTTCTGCTGGCTTCAATTCATGAAGTTTCATGCGAGCACCTCCTCTTTGCGCTATTCGTTAATTATACTTCTTTTACCGATACTAAGTGAGATACTTTATTGATCATGCCTCTGACGGCAGGAGTATCTTCACGGACTACCGATTGACGGATTTTATTCAAGCCAAGTGTCTTGACTGTAAGCTTTTGGCCTTCACTTCTGCCAATAACACTGCGCGTGAGGGTAATTTCTAACTTTTTAGCCATGTGATTTCCCTCCTTATCCTAACAGTTCTTCTACTGACTTACCACGTAGTTTGGCAACATCTTCTGCACGCTTCAGTTCGCTCAATCCATTGATTGTAGCACGAACCATGTTGATTGGTGTGTTGGATCCAAGTGATTTGGAAAGGATATCACCAATACCAGCAAGTTCAAGTACCGCACGGACAGGTCCGCCTGCGATAACTCCGGCACCTTCTGCAGCAGGCTTCATCAGGATGCTTCCTGCGCCAAATCCGCCAGTAATTTCGTGGGGGATAGTTGTTCCTACGATTGGTACAGTAATTAGATTTTTCTTCGCATCGTCGATTGCTTTTCTGATTGCATCTGGTACTTCCTGTGCTTTACCAGTACCAAATCCTACATGACCGTTTTTGTCGCCAACCACAACTAGTGCAGCAAAACGGAAACGACGTCCACCTTTTACTACTTTTGCGACACGGTTGATAGTAACTACACGTTCTTCGATATCTAATTTGTTCGGGTCAATGTTAGTACGCAATATATGTCCCTCCTTTTTCTATTAAAATTCAAGACCTGCTTCACGAGCAGCATCTGCCAATGCTTTTACACGTCCATGGTATAAGTAACCTCCGCGGTCGAATACCACATTCTTGTGTCCATTTTCAATTGCGCGATTAGCAAGCAATTCGCCTACTTTTTGAGCGGCTTCTACATTACCTGTTGCGTCCAGGTTAAGATCATTGTCTACAGTAGATGCACTTGCCAAAGTTTTGCTGTTTATATCATCGATTAGCTGTGCGTAGATGTGTTTGTTTGAACGATAAACGTTCAGACGTGGACGTTCAGCTGTTCCGAACAGATTTTTACGTACACGAGTATGGCGTTTTTTACGCACAACGTTCTTGTCAGGCTTTGTGATCATCTAGGTCACTCCTTTCTGTTCCCTAACCTACCTTATTTTGCAGTTTTACCTTCTTTACGACGTACATATTCGCCTTCGTAACGGATACCTTTCCCTTTATAAGGTTCAGGCGGACGAATGGCTCTGATATTAGCCGCTACAGCTCCGACTAATTCTTTATCGATACCTTTAACGGTAACTTTTGTGTTGGCAGGAACATCGATTTCGATTCCTTCCCGTGGTTCGATTTCCACTGGATGGGAATAACCTGCATTAATGACTACCTTGTCACCTTGCTTCGTAGCACGGTAACCTACACCATTAATCTCCAGGCTTTTTTCGTAACCTTTATGGACTCCCTCAACCATATTGCCGATCAAGCTGCGGGTAGTACCATGCAGGGCGCGATGTTCTTTACTGTCGCTCGGACGCTCTACAGTAAGAACATTATCTTCGATTTTCACTTCGATGTCCGGATGGAAAGTACGGGAAAGCTCTCCTTTAGGACCTTTAACTGTAACGGTGTTTCCATCTTGCTTGATTTCCACACCCTCTGGGATTTCCAAAATTTTAAAACCTACACGAGACATTCAAAGCACCTCCTATCTTGTCTGAATAAATTACCAAATATATGCTAGCACTTCGCCGCCAATTGCTTGCGCACGTGCTTCTTTGTCAGATAAAACGCCTTTTGAAGTAGAAACAATTGCGATGCCAAGTCCGTTCAATACTTTCGGTATTTCGTCGGCTTTAGCATAGACACGCAATCCTGGCTTACTGATTCTCTTCAGCCCGGAAATGACTCTTTCTTCATTAGTACCGTATTTAAGGAAAATACGTAGAACACCTTGTTTGTTATCTTCGATAAATTCGTAATCGCGCACGAAGCCTTCACGCTTAAGAATGTCTGCAACCTCTTTTTTAAGCTTAGAAGCAGGCACCTCTAGCTTCTCATGGCGTACCATGTTGGCATTACGAATACGAGTAAGCATATCTGCGATTGGATCTGTCATAACCATTATTCATTACCTCCTTCCCTGATCGGGGATTACCAGCTTGCTTTTTTGACACCAGGAATTTGACCTTTATAGGCAAGTTCACGGAAACAAATACGGCAAAGTTTGAATTTGCGCAATACAGAGTGTGGACGTCCGCAGCGTTCGCAACGTGTGTACTCTTGTACTTTAAATTTCTGTTTGCGTTTTTGCTTCGCAATCATTGATTTCTTAGCCACAATTTTCCCTCCTTGTGTTAGCTCTAATGCTTATTTTTGAAAAGGCATGCCAAGCTGAGCTAAAAGTTCACGTGCTTCTTCGTCAGTACTAGAAGTAGTTACAATAACTACGTCCATACCACGAACTTTATTGACTTTGTCATAATTAATTTCCGGGAAAATCAATTGTTCTTTAATACCAAGCGTATAGTTACCGCGTCCGTCAAATGCTTTCTTAGAGATACCACGGAAGTCACGCACACGTGGCAATGATACCCCGATCAGCTTTTGAAGGAATTCGTACATACGCTCACCGCGAAGGGTTACTTTTGCCCCGATAGGCATTCCCTCACGCAAACGGAATCCTGCAATTGATTTCTTTGCTTTTGTAACCACTGGCTGTTGTCCGGAGATAAGCGAAAGTTCTTCCACAGCGTTATCCAACGCTTTAGTGTTCTGAACCGCATCACCCACACCCATGTTGATTACGATTTTTTCGATTTTAGGCACTTGCATTACTGAGTCATAATTAAATTTTTCTGCCAATGAAGGAACGATTTCCTCTTGGTATCTTTTTTTCAATTCGTTCATCGAGTAGCCCTCCTTTCACCGCTGATTTATTTATCTAATGCTTCACCGGATTTTTTAGCTATACGGACTTTCTTACCATCGCGCACTTCATGTCCAACACGGGTTGGTTCGCCGGATTTCGGATCAATCGGCATTACATTGGAAACATGGATAGGTGCTTCCTGGTTAAGAATTCCGCCCTGCGGGTTATCCTGAGAAGGTTTTGCGTGCTTCTTCACGACATTGATGCCTTCGACCAACACGCGCTCTTTTTTCGGGTAAGCTTCGAGAATAGTGCCTTGTTTGCCGCTATCCTTGCCTGCTATTACCTGAACTTTATCACCTTTTTTAACATGCATGCTTGCTGCACCTCCTTACAAGGCTTTTAATTCGCTTATAGTACTTCTGGAGCTAGGGAAACGATTTTCATGAATTTAGCATCACGCAATTCACGTGCTACTGGTCCAAAGATACGAGTACCGCGCGGACTTTTATCTTCACGTACAATTACCGCTGCATTTTCATCAAATCGAATGTAAGAACCGTCTTTACGGCGCATTCCGCTTTTAGAACGGACAATGACAGCACGCACGACTTCACCTTTTTTAACAACGCCGCCTGGTGTTGCTTGTTTCACCGTACACACAATCACATCGCCGATATTGGCAGTTTTACGGCCGGAACCGCCCAGCACTTTAATTGCAAGCACTTCACGTGCTCCTGAGTTATCTGCAACTTTTAAACGAGTTTCTTGTTGAATCATACTGCTTGAACCTCCCTTCGGAATCCTTCCGAGCGAACTTTATTAAATAATAACCGCTTCTTCAACGATTTCAACTAGACGGAAACGCTTTGTAGCTGAAAGCGGACGAGTTTCCATGATGCGCACAACGTCGCCGATTTTTGCTTGGTTGTTTTCATCATGCACTTTGAATTTTTTGGAGTACTTAACACGTTTTCCATAAAGCTTATGGAACTTGTAGGTTTCGACTAATACGGTAATGGTTTTATCCATTTTATCTGATACTACACGGCCGTTATAGACCTTACGATTGTTACGTTCACTCATGTGAGGCTAACCTCCTCTCGGGTTTATCAGTTATTAACGCTTAGTTCTCTTTCACGTACAACAGTTTTCATGCGTGCGATCGATTTACGAACTTCACGAAGACGTGCGGTGTTTTCCAATTGGCCGGTGGCTAGTTGGAAACGCAAGTTGAATAGCTCTTCTTTTAAAGATTTAACTTTTTGTTCAATTTCGGCAGTGGTTAACTCTCTGATTTCATTAGCCTTCATTGATTTCACCACCAATTTCTTCACGTTTTACAAATTTCGTTCTGATCGGCAGTTTATGAGAAGCAAGACGCAATGCTTCACGTGCTACTTCTTCAGAAACTCCGGCAATTTCAAACATGATTTTACCTGGTTTTACTACTGCGACCCATCCTTCAGGAGCACCTTTACCGGAACCCATCCGAACCTCAAGAGGTTTAGCAGTATAAGGTTTGTCTGGGAAAATTTTGATCCAAACTTTACCGCCACGCTTCATGTAACGGGTCATTGCAATACGAGCAGCCTCGATTTGACGGCTTGTAATCCAAGAAGCGTCTATAGCTTGTAGTCCATATTCACCAAATGCAACAGTCGTGCCGCCTTTCGCTTTACCAGTCATGCGGCCGCGGTGTTGTTTACGATATTTTACACGTTTAGGCATTAACATAATGCGTTCCCCCTTCCTTATTGATTGTTTTTGGTTGGAAGGACTTCTCCACGATAAATCCACACTTTGACACCAAGTTTACCATACGTAGTATCTGCTTCAGCAGTACCATAGTCAATGTCAGCGCGAAGTGTGTGAAGTGGTACAGTTCCTTCGCTGTAATGTTCTGCACGGGCAATGTCTGCTCCACCAAGACGACCGGAAACTTGCGTACGAATACCTTTAGCTCCCGCACGCATAGCGCGTTGGATCGTTTGTTTTTGAGCACGACGGAAAGAAATACGGTTTTCCAATTGACGTGCGATGTTTTCAGCTACCAATGTAGCGTCAAGATCTGCTTTCTTCACTTCAACGATATTGATATGAACTCTCTTGCCAGTCAAAGCGTTCAAAGATTTACGCAATGCTTCTACTTCAGAACCGCCTTTACCGATAACCATTCCTGGCTTCGCAGTTGAAATAGAAATGTTCACGCGATTTGCTGCACGTTCAATTTCAATGCTTGAAACTGCTGCATCTTTGAGACGCTTTTCGATATATTCACGAATTTTAATGTCTTCATGTAACAAGTCTGCGTAATCTTTGCCAGCGTACCATTTGGATTCCCAATCACGGATGACGCCGACTCGAAGTCCTACAGGATTAACTTTTTGACCCACTGATTATCCCTCCTTATGTTCTGATACAACCACAGTGATATGGCTGGTTCTTTTATTGATTTGACTAGCACGACCCATTGCACGAGGGCGGAAACGTTTCAGCGTAACCCCTTCGTTTACGAATGCTTCAGATACTACCAAATCATCCGGGTTCATTTCATAATTGTGTTCAGCATTAGCGATAGCTGATTTCAGTACCTTCTCCACAACTGGTGAAGCACCGCGTTGTGTATGATTTAGAATTGCAACGGCTTCTCCGACTTTTTTTCCTCGAATTAAATCTACGACTAAACGAACTTTACGAGGAGCAATACGAACAGATTTCGCAACGGCTTTAGCTTGCATCAAGAGTGCCTCCTCTCATTAGCGTTTTGTTTTCTTATCATCGCCAGCATGCCCTTTGAACGTGCGGGTTGGCGCGAATTCACCTAATTTATGTCCGACCATATCTTCGGTGACATATACCGGTACGTGTTTACGACCGTCATATACAGCGATGGTATGACCAACAAAGTTAGGGAATATAGTAGAACGACGAGACCAAGTTCTCACAACTTGTTTCTTGTTGTCTTCGTTCAATTTTTCGACTTTTTTCATTAAATGGTCATCTGCGAAAGGTCCTTTTTTTAAGCTGCGACCCATACATAAACCTCCCTTTGCGATTGACAGACGGGGTTTGTCTCCCGCCTTTCAATCCCGTTATTTTTTACGTTTACGAACGATGAATTTATCTGTCGGCTTGTTACGCTTACGCGTTTTGTAACCAAGCGTAGGTTTGCCCCAAGGAGACATTGGTGATTTACGACCGATAGGTGCACGACCTTCACCACCACCGTGTGGGTGATCGTTAGGGTTCATTACAGAACCACGAACAGTTGGACGGTTGCCTTTCCAGCGAGAACGTCCGGCTTTACCAACATTGATCAATTCGTGCTCGACGTTTCCTACCTGTCCGATTGTAGCACGGCAAGTACCAAGTACTAGACGCACTTCACCAGACACCAAGCGTACCAATACGTATTTATCTTCACGTCCCAGAATTTGTGCTTGAGCTCCTGCAGAACGGGCTAGTTGTCCGCCGCGGCCAGGCTTCAATTCTACGTTATGAATGATAGTACCTACTGGAATGTTTTGCAGTGGAAGCGAGTTTCCGAGCTTGATGTCAGCCTCTGGTCCAGAAATAATTTCAGTACCTACAGTCAGACCTTTAGGTGCAAGGATGTATCGCTTTTCACCGTCAGCATAGTTGATTAATGCAATGTTTGCGGAGCGGTTTGGATCATATTCAACCGTAGCAACGCGTCCTGGTATTCCATCTTTGTCGCGTTTGAAATCAATGATACGATATTGGCGCTTATGGCCGCCGCCCTGATGACGAACTGTTAATCTACCCTGGTTGTTACGACCACCACGTTTGTGGATTGGGCTCAACAGAGATTTTTCCGGCTTGTCGGTTGTGATTTCAGCGAAATCGGATGTTGACATGCCGCGTCTACCATTAGAAGTTGGTTTATACTTTTTAATCGCCATCTTGTTTCCCTCCTTTTTTAATAGGTTTTATTTATACACTTTCAAAGAATTCGAGTTCTTTACTGTCTTCTGTCAATTGCACAACGGCTTTCTTGCGGTTTGGACGGTAACCACCGTAACGACCCATCCGCTTGAATTTACCTTTAAGATTCATTGTGTTGACTTTTTCGACTTTCACATCAAAGATCAACTCAACAGCATCTTTAATCTCTGTTTTGTTTGCTTTGGTGTTCACTTCAAATGTGTATTTCTTTTCTGCCATCAAGTCAGCAGAGTGTTCCGTGATTATCGGGCGCTTAATAATATCTCGTGGGTCCTTCATTATGCAAGCACCTCCCCTGCTTTTTCAGCTGCTTCTTTTGTCAAGATCAGCTTGTCATGCGTAAGCAAGTCAAGTACATTAACTTCGCTCACAGTCAAAACCTTCACATTTGGCAAGTTGTTAGCAGAACGTGCTACAACTTCGTCCTGATCGGCAGTTACAATTAATGCTTTACCATCTACATTAAGAGCAGCAAGAACGTTTACCACTTCTTTTGTTTTTGGCGCATCGAACGCAAGGCTCTCAAGAACAACCAGGCTTTCTTCGTTCACTTTAGTGGAAAGGGCAGATTTAAGCGCCAACCTGCGGACTTTCTTCGGTAGTTTGTAGCTATAGCTGCGTGGTGTAGGGCCGAATACAGTTCCGCCGCCTACCCATTGCGGAGAGCGGATGGATCCCTGACGAGCACGTCCTGTACCCTTCTGGCGCCATGGCTTGCGTCCACCACCGCTTACTTCAGAACGATTTTTTACATCGTGTGTTCCTTGGCGTAAAGAAGCGCGTTGCATAACAACAGCTTCATGTAAAACGTGTGTGTTTGGTTCAATTCCAAAAACGGCATCATTAAGTTCTAAATCGCCGACTTGTGACCCGCCTTGGTTATAAAGTGCTACTTTAGGCATGACATATCCTCCCTTCGTTTATGATTAGTTAGCCTTAACTGCACTCGTGATTTTAACGAATGATTTTTTCGCTCCTGGTACGTTACCTTTTACAAGGATCAGGTTGCGTTCAGCGTCAACTTTCACTACTTCAAGGTTTTGAAGTGTTACTTGTTCTCCGCCCATTTGTCCAGGAAGTTTTTTACCTTTAAAAACGTGCATTGGGTCGATAGCACCCATGGTACCTGGTCTTCTGTGGTAACGGGAACCGTGAGTCATCGGTCCGCGGGATTGATTGTGGCGCTTGATTGCACCTTGGAATCCTTTTCCTTTAGAAGTTCCAGTCACGTCAATCTTGTCTCCAGTTTGAAAAATCTCAACACTAACCTCTTGGCCTACTTCATAGTCGTCAAGGTTAGCATCACGGATTTCACGAATGAAGCGCTTAGCTGTTGTGTTCGCTTTTTCAGCATGCCCTTTTGCCGGCTTGTTCGCCTTTGTTTCTTTTTGATCAGCTACACCCAATTGAATTGCTTCGTATCCGTCATTCTCAAGGGTTCTCTTTTGAAGAACAACGTTCGGGTCAGCTTGAATGACAGTTACAGGAGTCAATTCTCCTTCTTCACTGAAAAGTTGTGTCATGCCGATTTTTCGACCTAAGATTCCTTTCGCCATCCGTCACACCTCCTAATATCTTTGATTTCTTTATAATTTAATTTCAATGTCCACGCCAGACGGTAGATCCAGACGCATTAGCGAGTCAACCGTTTGCGGTGTAGGACTTACAATATCGATAAGACGTTTATGTGTGCGCATTTCAAATTGCTCACGAGAATCTTTGTATTTGTGTACAGCACGAAGCACTGTGTACACGGATTTTTCGGTTGGAAGCGGGATTGGTCCGGATACATTAGCTCCAGAACGCTTCGCTGTGTCTACAATCTTCTCGGCAGATTGATCTAAGATACGGTGATCATACGCCTTTAAACGAATTCTAATCTTTTCTTTTGCCATTATTTTCCCTCCTTTTTTCGCCCATTTTGTAATAGACATTCTCCGCGAAAATTCCTTGGCATCCCCGCCATGGCAAAGGGGCCGGGTGTGCCAACAACCTTCCGCATCATCGCCTTTTATGACCAACATTACTTATTATATAGAATAATGGCGGTCATTGCAACCTTAAATATGAAGAAAGGAACCATTCAAAAAAACAATGTGAAAAGTTCGGTATTTTCTGGCTATCAATGCTTGCGTTATCCTTCGATTCCTAGCATATCAAGTAGCCAAGCACACCCCTTCTCTTTTTGAAAAGTTTCTATAAGGCGCATTTTCAACGGCACTTCCCGTATTATACAGGAGTTCCACCCTCGTTTTCAAGGCTTTATTCATGGTTTTTAGTGGTAAATCATTGAAAATGCTTCGAAAGTTTCCTGGCCGATGATTTTTATAGGAAGTTGCTCCAGAAAAGAGATGAGGACGGCCATCTCGATGCATCATCCTGAAATATGATAAGCGGCATAGACATAATAGACTGTATATAAAAAACAGATGATGGAACAGGAAGGATCATTTATCACTCGCTGATTGGATGTTTGTTTTTGCACAGCTTAAGAATGCAATTAGAGCAGTCATGATGGAGGCTCTATTACATAAACGAGATCAACTTTCAACTGCACGAGTTTCCCTATACCATTCTGAAATTCGAAAGAGTGCTAATCACAACAGTTGCTAACTATAGATTCTCTACAGGAAATGAAACCAGCCTTATATTCAAGAGGTAGAAGCCATTAGCATAGGAGTGTTCCAACCAAACGGAGGCAAGGTCGTAGACTGCGGGATGAGCGCGAGCTTAAGATACACTTTGGTAAAGCGGTCAATTCTACCAAGTTAGCTGAAGCCGTGCCCGCGGAAAGCGTAGTACCTTGCCGGAGTGGAGTATTTACACCATTCATTCCAAAAAGGAAGTCAGAAGTTTTATTTATTTGCTAGGTTAAAATGACAGCTTATATGAAATAAATACCGAACGGATTCGAATGCTTAGGATTTCAGATCATCACTCGGCTTTTACTTTGCCACTATACGTTTGTCTTAACATCGTTATATCCTTAAAAAGAACAAAAGCGCAAGCGCCTGTTTAAAGGAGTACAGGCTAGAGCCGCCACGTCCTGTGGCAACGCCTGCATGACCCACATCGTTTGGGCCTCCGACAAGCTTAAGAACAGCCTCGGCGTGGCGCTTTTTGCCACACAGAGGGTGGGCTTAAGACCTCGAGGGGGTAGGCGCTGGAGCTGGATGTGGCTGTTTCAGCCAATAACGATCCACAGTCATTGAAATTTATAATTTCCTAGACAGTGAAAAAGCAGACAGCTTTATAGCTGTCTGCTTCATTTCTAGCATCGCTCTAACTTATTCTTGGATAGAAGCAACAACGCCAGCGCCTACTGTACGGCCGCCTTCACGGATGGAGAATTTCGTTCCGTCCTCGATAGCGATTGGAGAAATAAGTTCTACACTCATTTCTACGTTATCGCCAGGCATAACCATTTCAACGCCTTCTGGAAGTGTGATAACACCAGTTACGTCAGTTGTACGGAAGTAGAACTGTGGACGGTAGTTACCGAAGAACGGAGTATGACGTCCACCCTCTTCTTTAGAAAGAACATAAACTTCTGCTTTAAATTTAGTATGTGGAGTGATAGAACCAGGCTTAGCAAGAACTTGGCCACGGTTGATATCGTCACGTGCCACACCACGAAGTAGAGCACCAATGTTGTCCCCTGCTTCTGCATAGTCAAGAAGCTTACGGAACATTTCAACACCAGTTACAGTAGTTTTAGCTGCTTCTTCAGCAAGACCGATAACTTCAACTTCGTCACCGACTTTAACTTGTCCGCGCTCAACACGGCCAGTAGCAACTGTACCACGACCAGTGATAGAGAATACGTCCTCAACTGGCATCATGAATGGTTTCTCAGTGTCACGGTCTGGTCTAGGGATATACTCATCAACAGCATCCATAAGTTCGAAGATTTTGTTTGCATACTCTTCGTCACCTTCTAGAGCTTTAAGAGCTGATCCTTTGATTACTGGTACATCGTCACCAGGGAAGTCATACTCAGAAAGTAGATCGCGAACTTCCATTTCTACTAACTCAAGAAGTTCTTCATCGTCTACCATGTCTGTTTTGTTCAAGAATACAACGATTGCCGGTACACCAACCTGGCGGGAAAGAAGGATATGCTCACGAGTTTGTGGCATAGGACCGTCAGCTGCAGATACTACAAGAATAGCACCGTCCATTTGCGCAGCACCAGTGATCATATTTTTAACATAGTCAGCGTGACCTGGGCAGTCAACGTGAGCATAGTGACGGTTTTCAGTTTCGTACTCAACGTGAGAAGTTGCGATAGTGATTCCGCGTTCTTTCTCTTCTGGAGCACCGTCAATTTGGTCGTATGCCATTGCAGTACCAGAACCAGAACGGCTGTGCAATACTGTAGTAATAGCAGCAGTCAAAGTAGTTTTACCGTGGTCAACGTGACCGATAGTACCAATATTAACGTGGTCTTTGGAGCGATCGAATTTTTCTTTACCCATTTATATTTCCTCCTTTAAGTAAGTAAAAGTGTTGATTTTATAATCAATGTATTTGCCGCTTAGAAACAACTTGGAGAGTCGTTTCTAAGCTTACAATACAAGTTATACGCGATGAACAGAAAAAAATCAATTATTCACCAGCATTTTTCTTAATAATTTCTTCGGAAATGCTCTTCGGTACTTCTTCATAGTGGTCAAAGTGCATTGTATATTGACCTCTTCCTTGGGTGTTGGATCGAAGAGCCGTTGCATAACCGAACATCTCAGAAAGTGGTACGAAAGCATTTACGACTTGTGTATTACCACGAGCGCCCATACCTTCTACACGTCCGCGACGGGATGTTACGTCACCCATAATGTCTCCCATATATTCTTCCGGAATGGTGACTTCGACTTTCATCATCGGTTCCAGAATTACTGGTTGACACTTGTTTTTAGCAGCCTTAAGCGCCATCGATGCAGCTACTTTAAAGGCCATCTCGTTGGAGTCGACGTCATGGTAGCTTCCATCGAACAAGGTCGCTTTGACGTCAATCAATGGATATCCTGCCAATACTCCGTTTTCCATAGATTCCTTGATACCAGCTTCTACAGAAGGGATGTATTCACGAGGAACTGTACCACCAACAATTTTATTTTCAAATTCAAAGCCGGCACCTTCTTCGTTTGGCTCAAACTTAACCCAAACGTGTCCGTATTGGCCTCTACCACCGGACTGTCTTACAAACTTACCTTCTACTTCAGCGGAAGCACGGAAAGTTTCACGATAAGCAACCTGTGGAGCACCAACATTAGCTTCAACTTTGAATTCACGCTTCAGACGGTCAACAATGATATCCAGGTGAAGTTCACCCATACCGGAAATGATTGTTTGACCTGTCTCCGTGTTTGTTTCTGTTCGGAAAGTAGGATCCTCTTCAGCCAGCTTGCCAAGCGCTACAGCCATTTTGTCCTGGTCTGCTTTTGTCTTTGGCTCGATGGCAACATCGATAACCGGCTCAGGGAATTCCATGGATTCCAGGATTACTAGTGATTTCTCATCACAAAGCGTATCCCCTGTTCCTGTATCCTTCAGTCCGACAGCACCAGCGATATCGCCGGCATAAACAGTTGAAATTTCTTCACGGGAGTTGGCGTGCATTTGCAGGATACGTCCTACACGTTCACGCTTATCCTTCGTCGAGTTTCGTACATAGGAACCGGAGTTCAATGTACCGGAATATACACGGAAGAAAGTCAGTTTTCCGACATAAGGGTCGGTTGCAACCTTAAATGCCAATGCCGAGAATGGTTCGTTGTCATCGGATTTGCGGACGACTTTTTCTTCTGTCTGTGGTACATGACCTTCGATTGGAGGTACGTCAATTGGTGACGGCAGGTAGTCGATGACACCGTCAATCAGCAATTGCACACCTTTGTTTTTAAAGGCAGAACCACAAAAAACAGGGTAGAACTCAACGCTTAACGTTGCAGCACGGACAGCAGATCTCAATTCTTCATTAGAGATTTCTTCGCCTTCCAAGTACTTCATCATAAGTTCCTCGTCCAGTTCTGCTACTGCTTCAACTAAATTGGTACGATATTCTTCAGCCTGTTCTTTATATTCATCCGGTATTGGACGTGCTTCTGCACGGGTACCCAAATCATCCATGTAGTAATATGCTTCCATGGAGATCAAGTCGATAATCCCTTCGAAATTATCTTCAGCACCAATCGGCAATTGAACTGGGTGAGCATTTGCTCCCAGACGGTCGCCTAGTGTTCCAACGGAGTAAAGGAAGTCTGCACCCACTTTATCCATTTTGTTTACAAATACAATACGAGGAACACCATATGTTGTAGCCTGACGCCAAACAGTTTCAGTCTGTGGTTCCACACCAGATTGAGCATCTAGAACTGCAACAGAACCATCAAGTACACGCAGGGAACGTTCTACTTCCACTGTGAAGTCCACGTGACCCGGTGTATCGATGATGTTGATACGGTGACCTTTCCATTGAGCGGTTGTCGCGGCAGACGTAATGGTAATACCACGCTCTTGTTCCTGCTCCATCCAGTCCATTTGAGAAGCGCCCTCGTGGGTTTCGCCGATTTTATGGATACGTCCTGTGTAGAAAAGAATACGCTCGGTAGCAGTGGTTTTACCAGCATCGATGTGAGCCATGATACCGATATTACGAGTCTTTTCCAAGGAGAATTCTCTAGCCATGCATCTTTCTCCTTCCTGATATAATGTTTAGTTTTTAGATTACCAGCGGTAATGGGCGAATGCTTTGTTAGCTTCAGCCATTTTGTGCATGTCTTCGCGTTTCTTGACAGCTGCACCTGTATTGTTGGAAGCATCAAGGATTTCATTCGCTAGGCGTTCTTCCATTGTTTTCTCTCCGCGAAGGCGGGAGTAGTTAACAATGTAGCGAAGACCCAGCGCCTGACGACGTTCAGGGCGTACCTCTACAGGTACTTGGTAGTTAGAACCCCCTACACGACGTGCGCGTACTTCAAGCACTGGCATTACATTTTTCATTGCTTGTTCAAAAACTTCCATAGCGTCTTGGCCACTGCGTTCTTGAACAAGTTCAAATGCTCTATAAAGAATCTTTTGAGCTTTCCCCCGTTGTCCATCAATCATGATCTGGTTGATCAAACGAGTAACAAGCTTCGAATTGTGTAACGGATCTGGCAATACATCACGTTTTGCTACTGGTCCTTTACGTGGCATATGATTTCCTCCTTTCTGTTTATCTATTTAAGAATGAGCAACTGCTGCATTATTTTTTCGGTCTCTTTGTACCATACTTCGAACGTCCTTGCGCACGGCCTTCTACTCCGGCTGTATCAAGTGCACCACGAACAATATGATAACGCACACCCGGTAAGTCTTTTACACGACCTCCGCGAATAAGCACAACACTGTGCTCTTGAAGGTTATGTCCGATACCAGGAATGTAAGCAGTAACTTCAATACCGTTTGTCAAACGTACACGAGCGTATTTACGAAGTGCAGAGTTTGGTTTCTTCGGTGTCAAAGTACCGACACGAGTACATACACCGCGTTTTTGCGGAGAAGATTGATCAGTCAATGCTTTCTTGAAACTGTTGTACCCTTTGTTCAATGCTGGTGAGTCGGATTTTTTTCCTTTGCTCACGCGGCCTTTACGTACTAATTGATTAATTGTAGGCATGTTTTTTCCTCCTTTCATCCTCATTCTGTAATACCACATATCCAGGTGGTTCATTTCAAGGCAAAAAACAAAGTTTTCGCGATTTAACTACGATTCGCCAAAACTTTATTGCTTAATTGCCACAGTCGCTGTACCTACATCTATGCCACATGCTTCGCCGAGCTTTTTCTTCGAATCTACTCTGCTGCATGGGATGCTTAAATCATTTGCAAGACGCGACACTTTCTCTGTTATTTGCAGATCAGCATCATCCGCAATAACTACTTCCCTTACTTCGCCATTTTTCATGGCTTTTAATGTCTGTTTGGTTCCTATGATCAAACCAGTTTTAACCTGTGCCACTTTATCATAAGACATTGGCTATCCTCCAAAGTAACAAGGATAAACGGAAGCACCTCAAATATAGTATCATCCTCGAAATTCAATGTCAACTTAAATTAAAAGGATTTTTATATAGAGGCAGGAAAACAGGCAGATTGTGGAAATCTGCCGTTTCCTGTTTGCTCCCCTGCTATACCTTGTTTTATACAAAGTAATTAATGGGTGATTTCTTCTGCCTGCTGTACATCAACAGGTTCTTCTGCTTCATCTAATTCCGCCTGGATCTTTCTGTATGTCGGCATGCCTGTTCCAGCTGGTACGAGCTTACCGATAATAACATTCTCTTTCAGGCCGAGCAATTCATCGCGTTTCCCTTTAATTGCGGCATCGGTCAGGACACGAGTTGTTTCCTGGAAGGATGCAGCGGATAAGAAGGAGTCTGTTTCAAGGGACGCTTTTGTAATACCTAGAATGACAGGTCGGCCGACTGCCGGCTGCCTACCCTCTAGCAATACGTTTTTGTTGGCGTCTCTGAATTGATGAATCTCAAGCAGTGAACCTGGCAATACATCGGTATCCCCGGCATTGGAGACACGGACCTTGCGGAGCATTTGACGAACCATCACTTCTACGTGTTTATCGCCAATTTCAACCCCTTGCATCCGGTAAACCTTCTGCACTTCTTTTAGCAAGTACTGTTGTACGCCGTCGATGCCTTGAACCTTCAGAAGCTCTTTCGGATCAACAGAACCTTCTGTCAGTTCCTGGCCGGCAATGATTTTATCACCAACAGCTACTTTCAAGCGCGCTCCATATGGAGAAGTGTACGTTCTATTTTCCACTTCACCTTGTACAACGATTTCCTGCTTATCTTTAATCTCATTGATATCCTGGATTGTTCCTTTGATCTCACTGATAACTGCTTGACCTTTCGGATTACGTGCTTCGAAAAGCTCTTGGATACGCGGAAGACCTTGTGTGATATCGTCTCCTGCTACCCCACCGGTATGGAAGGTACGCATTGTCAGCTGTGTACCTGGTTCACCGATAGATTGGGCAGCAATGATGCCGACTGCTTCGCCGACTTCGACTTCGTCTCCGGTAGCAAGGTTTCTTCCGTAACATTTTTTACAAGCTCCATGCTTGGTGTTACAAGTGAAGACAGATCGAATCGTCACTTGTTCAATGCCTGCATCTACAATCTGCTTGGCAGTATCTTCTGTGATGACTTCGTTCTTATTCACTAGCACTTCGTTCGTTTCCGGATGATGGACAACCTGGAATGAAGTTCTTCCAATCAGACGGTCGATCAATGGTTCAATCATTTCTGTGCCTTCTGTAATCGATTGAACGGTCAATCCTTTATCTGTTCCACAGTCTTCTTCCCGAATAATAACATCCTGGGCAACATCAACAAGTCTTCTTGTCAGATAACCAGAGTCAGCTGTTTTCAACGCCGTATCAGCAAGACCTTTACGGGCACCGTGAGTAGAAATAAAGTATTCAAGCACCGTTAAACCTTCACGGAAACTGGATTTGATCGGCAACTCAATGATACGTCCTGCCGGGTTAGCCATCAGTCCGCGCATACCGGCGAGCTGGGTGAAGTTAGAAGCATTACCACGAGCTCCAGAATCACTCATCATGAAAATTGGGTTGCGTGGGTTCAAGGACTTCATCAGCTTGTCTTGAATTGTATCCTTAGCCTGTGACCAGATCGAAATGACACGGTCATAGCGTTCTTCCTCGGTTATTAGACCGCGGCGGAACTGTTTCAATACTTTGTCGACCCTACCCTGGGCTTCATCAAGGATTTCTTCTTTTTCAGCCAACACAACAATATCCGAAACACCGACAGTGATACCGGCTTTTGTTGAATAGCTGAATCCTAAGTCTTTCATGCGGTCAAGCATTTTTGATGTTTCACTGATTTTGAACCGTTTAAACACCTCAGCGATAATGTCGCCAAGTATACCTTTCTTGAACGGAGGAATAATCTCACGCTCGGCAATGATTTCTTTCACATTTGCTCCCTTGTCTATAAAGTACTTCTCTGGTGTACGGAGCTCCAGATTTTCCTGCGTTGGTTCGTTCATATAAGGGAACGAATTAGGAAGCATGTTATTAAAGATCAATTTACCGACTGTGGTGATGATCAACTTACTTCTCTGTTCTTCGCTGAACGTTTCATTGCCTAAAGAAGCAGCACTTACAGCGATTCGTGTATGCAAATGAACATAACCGTTTTGGTAGGCAATCAAGGCTTCGTTAAGATCCCTGAAGATCATGCCTTCGCCTATTGCGTTTTCACGTTCCAGGGTAATGTAATAGTTACCAAGCACCATATCCTGAGAAGGTGTAACGACCGGCTTGCCATCTTTTGGATTTAAAATATTTTGCGCAGCCAGCATCAGAATGCGTGCTTCCGCCTGCGCTTCGGCAGACAACGGAACGTGAACAGCCATCTGGTCACCATCAAAGTCTGCGTTATACGCGGTACATACGAGCGGGTGAAGCCTGATCGCCCTTCCCTCAACCAATGTTGGTTCAAAGGCTTGGATGCCCAATCTGTGCAATGTTGGTGCACGGTTCAATAGTACAGGGTGTTCTTTAATCACTTCTTCAAGAACGTCCCATACTTCCGGGTGCAAACGTTCAATTTTGCGCTTCGCCGATTTTATATTATGGGCGAGCCCTTTTTCGACAAGCTCTTTCATGATGAACGGTTTGAACAATTCCACAGCCATTTCTTTCGGCAGTCCACACTGATACATCTTCAAGTGCGGGCCAACCACGATAACGGAACGGCCGGAATAATCAACACGTTTACCGAGTAAGTTTTGACGGAAACGCCCCTGCTTTCCTTTCAGCATATGGGAAAGCGACTTAAGCGGACGATTTCCCGGACCGGTAACAGGACGGCCGCGGCGGCCATTGTCAATCAATGCATCGACAGCTTCTTGAAGCATGCGCTTCTCATTTTGCACAATGATGCTTGGTGCGCCTAAATCAAGCAGTCGCTTCAACCGATTGTTCCGATTAATCACCCGTCGATACAGGTCATTCAAGTCAGATGTTGCAAAGCGTCCACCATCAAGTTGGACCATCGGACGTAACTCAGGCGGGATAATAGGCAATACATCCAATATCATCCAGGAAGGCTCGTTTCCGGAATTACGGAAAGCTTCCAATACTTCCAGACGCTTGATTGCACGGGTGCGTCTTTGACCTTGTGCTGTTTTCAGTTCTTCCTTCAGTTGATCAACTTCTTTATCCAAATCAATATCTTGAAGAAGTTTACGTATTGCTTCCGCGCCCATTTGGGCCTGGAATGACTGCCCGTACTTATCACGATAAGCACGATATTCCTTCTCAGAAAGCAATTGTTTTTTCTCCAACGCCGTATCTCCAGCGTCAGTGACAATATATGCAGCAAAGTAAATAACTTCTTCCAAAGCCCTTGGGGACATATCCATCACAAGACCCATACGGCTTGGGATTCCTTTAAAATACCAGATGTGAGAAACTGGAGCAGCTAGCTCGATGTGCCCCATTCGCTCACGCCGGACTTTTGCTTTGGTAACTTCGACACCACAGCGGTCACAAACTACGCCTTTATAACGGACACGTTTATATTTACCGCAGTGACACTCCCAGTCTTTCTGAGGACCAAAGATTCTCTCGCAAAACAATCCATCTTTCTCCGGCTTCAGCGTTCGATAATTGATGGTTTCCGGTTTTTTCACTTCACCAAAAGACCAGGACCGAATTTTATCAGGTGAAGCCAAACCTATTTTCATAAATTCGAAATTATTTACATCTAGCAAGGGGCCTACCTCCCTTTTAGTATCCAGGTTTTAACCTAAGCACAGACTGAATGAATAGGAAGTGGATTAGCTTTCTTCCACTTCAATATTCAAGTTGTCTGCGGATTGAGTATCATCTTCTTCAATGTCCCTAAGCTCAATTTCTTCCTCATCTGCGGAAAGCATCTTCACGTCCATGCCAAGACTTTGCAACTCTTTGATTAATACTTTAAATGATTCAGGAATACCTGGTTCCGGAACATTGTCGCCTTTTACAATTGCTTCATACGTTTTAACACGTCCGACCACATCATCTGATTTCACTGTCAGAATTTCCTGCAATGTATAAGCAGCACCATAGGCTTCCAATGCCCATACCTCCATCTCACCGAAACGCTGTCCGCCAAATTGAGCTTTACCACCCAATGGTTGCTGCGTCACTAGCGAATATGGACCAGTAGAGCGGGCGTGGAGTTTATCATCTACCATATGGGCAAGTTTGATCATATACATGACCCCGACAGAAACCCGGTTGTCAAACGGTTCACCAGTACGGCCGTCATAAAGGATTGTCTTCGCATCTCTTGGCATTCCGGCCTCTTCAAGTGTTTCCCAAACGTCTTCTTCCCTGGCACCATCAAATACAGGGGTAGCTACATGAAGGCCAAGCTGTCTAGCTGCCATGCCTAAATGCAATTCCAGTACCTGTCCGATATTCATACGGGAAGGTACCCCCAATGGGTTTAGCATAATATCAATAGGTGTCCCGTCTGGAAGGAATGGCATATCTTCCTCAGGCAAGATTTTTGAAATAACACCTTTGTTACCATGACGCCCGGCCATTTTGTCCCCTTCAGAGATTTTACGCTTCTGAACGATATAAACACGGACAAGCTGGTTTACGCCTGGCGGAAGTTCATCGCCATCTTCCCGGTTGAAGATCTTCACATCAAGCACGATACCGCCGGCACCATGAGGAACGCGCAAGGAAGTATCACGTACTTCACGTGCTTTTTCGCCAAAAATGGCATGAAGCAATCGTTCTTCAGCAGACAATTCGGTTACCCCTTTAGGTGTAACTTTACCTACTAGCAAATCGCCGTCCCCAACTTCTGCACCTACACGGATAATACCCCTTTCATCAAGGTCGCGCAGTGCGTCTTCCCCAACATTCGGGATGTCGCGCGTGATTTCTTCAGGTCCCAGTTTTGTATCGCGTGCTTCTGACTCATACTCTTCAATATGAATAGAAGTATATACATCATCTTTTACCAGACGCTCACTCATGATAATGGCGTCCTCATAGTTGTAACCTTCCCACGTCATGAAGCCAACCAGGACATTCCGTCCAAGGGCAAGTTCTCCATCTTCCATGGAAGGTCCGTCGCCAAGGACTTCTCCTTTGGTGACGTGGTCACCCACGCTTACGATAGGCTTCTGGTTGTAACAAGTACCTTGGTTGGAACGAATGAATTTCTGCAAACGGTAGCGGTCCAAGTCGCCTTCCACTCGTTTTCCATCCACTTCGGAAATACGACGGACATAGATTTCTTTCGCTTCTACCCGCTCGACAACTCCCTCGTGCTTACAGATGACTGCAGCCCCGGAATCTTTTCCGTTAACGTACTCCATTCCAGTTCCGACTCTCGGCGCTTCCGGCTGCATCAACGGAACAGCCTGACGTTGCATGTTTGCACCCATCAAAGCGCGGTTGGAGTCATCGTTTTCCAAGAAAGGGATACATGCCGTTGCGGCAGATACAACCTGTTTTGGAGATACGTCCATATAATCAATCCGATCGCGAGGAACTGCTGTGTTTTCCCCACGGAAACGGGCAATAACTTCTTCATCCGTAAATGACCAGTCTTCATTTAAACGAGCGTTCGCCTGCGCTACTACATAGTTGTCTTCTTCATCGGCGGTAAGGTAATCAATATGTTCTGTTACCCTTCCTGTCTCTAAATCAACGCGACGGTAAGGCGTTTCGATAAAGCCGAACTTATTCACCTTCGCATAAGAAGACAAGGAGTTAATCAGCCCGATGTTCGGACCTTCCGGTGTTTCAATCGGACACATACGGCCATAGTGCGAGTAGTGAACGTCACGAACTTCCATTCCGGCACGTTCCCTGGTTAATCCGCCAGGTCCTAAAGCAGACAGACGGCGTTTATGCGTCAACTCTGCCAACGGGTTCGTTTGATCCATAAACTGTGACAGCTGGGAACTACCAAAGAATTCTTTTATGGAAGCAATAACAGGTCTTATATTGATCAACTGTTGTGGTGTTATGGACGAGGTGTCCTGAATGGACATCCGCTCCCGAACTACACGTTCCATTCGGGATAAACCGATCCGGAATTGATTCTGTAAAAGTTCACCGACAGAACGCAATCTACGGTTTCCAAGGTGATCAATATCATCCGTACCGCCTACTTGATGCAGCAGATTGAAGAAATAACTGATCGCCGCAAGAATATCAGCAGGTGCAATATTTTTCACGCTATCGTCCACATTGCCGTTGCCGATAACATTCAATGTTCTTTCGCCTTCAGGGTCTGTTGGATCAACAATTTTGATCGATTGGACCTTGATTGGATCTTCCAGTACGCCTTCGTGCGGTTCTAGAACCTGATCACCGGTATTTTCTTCTGTTCCCTCTAAATAAGGAAGCAGTTTATCAAGGAGTCTGCGGTCAATGGTATCGCCTTTTTGCGCTAACACCTCTCCTGTTTCCTGATCGACGAGGGTTTCAGCTAGCACTTGGTTAAATAGACGGTTTTTAATGTGAAGTTTTTTGTTCATTTTATAACGACCTACGTGTGCCAGGTCATATCGCTTCGGATCAAAGAAGCGGGAAACCAGCAGACTTTTGGCATTATCGACTGTCGGCGGTTCACCAGGACGCAGCCGTTCATATATTTCAAGCAAAGCTTTTTCGCTGTTTTCCGTGTTGTCTTTTTCCAACGTGTTTTTTAAGTATTCATTATCGCCAAGCAAGTCAATGATCTCTTGATCAGTGCCAAAACCGAGCGCACGCAAAAGAACCGTAATTGGAAGCTTTCTTGTACGGTCGATACGAACATGAACAACGTCCTTGGCATCCGTTTCAAACTCAAGCCAGGCTCCGCGGTTCGGGATTACAGTAGCTGTATAACCCCTTTTTCCGTTTTTGTCATGTTTTTCACTATAGTAAACGCTTGGTGAACGAACTAATTGGGAAACAATCACCCGTTCGGCACCATTGATCACAAAGGTACCAGTATCGGTCATTAACGGGAAGTCTCCCATAAATACTTCCTGCTCTTTCACTTCGCCAGTTTCATTGTTAAGCAACCGGACTTTAACACGAAGAGGAGCGTTATAGGTGACATCTCTTTCTTTCGATTCATCGACAGGATACTTAGGTTCACCCAAGCTGTAATCCACAAATTCTAATGATAAATTCCCTGTGAAGTCTTCAATTGGAGAGATGTCCTGGAACATTTCGCGCAAACCTTCTTCCAAAAACCAATCATAGGAAGCAGTTTGTATCTCGATTAGGTTTGGCAATTCTAGTACTTCACTAATACGTGCATAACTTCTGCGTTGGCGGTGTCGTCCATACTGAACTAGTTGACCTGTCAACTGATTCACCCCTCAAATCAAGAATTAGAAAAAACGCTGCACACCATCAAGCTGTCGGCAAAGAACGAAAAGCAGCCATTACTGCCCAGAAAGCAACAATGCTTATAATATAAGACACTAGCACTTTGCTCAGCTTTAAGGTGAAGCGGTTTTTGCACCATCACACTCCTCTTGTTCAGCAGCGAAACGAGCATTTGGTGATAAGCGCAAAATTGTCCGGTAAACATACCGAACAAACTTGTGAAGCAAAAACCAATCGTTCACAAGATTTTTTATTGAAACATTCGCTGTGAGCGAATGTTGTATCACATTTTCCATCCATCTAACGTTAGATTAGAAACGGGTTTCTGGCATTTTGCCTTTTGCCGCTGGAAAGCATACTGCGACATTTAAAAAAATTTAAATTTTTTTAAAGTGGTAAAACGGCAATGATTCTTCTCTCATTTCTCCTTGAAACAATAGGAAAAATTATCCGATTTCACCATTCTTTCCTTTATCAAAAAAGATTATACGTAAAAAAGTGAAAATAATCCTTGACAAGGGAAGTCGCCTATTGGCATTTTTCAATATTACCACAACAGGAACAGCGAGTCAATAATAAAATTCCTGGCACAAAAGCAGCGGCTACTTATTGCTTTGTTGATTTCAATAAGTAATAACCTTTGTTTTTCACAAGTAATTCGATATTCCCAAATAGTTGTTCCAATTTCTTCTGGGCAGAAGGTGCTCCCTGCTTCTTCTGAATGACAACCGTCAACTCTCCTTGCGGAAGCAGCGCTTTATAGCTTTCTTCAAACATATCGAAAATTACTTTTTTCCCTGCACGGATAGGGGGATTGGTTACTATAGCTGAAAACGTTTCGTTTTGGAAGGACTGGAGACGATCACTAATTTTAAATTCTACGTTTTCCACTTGGTTGTTTATCGCGTTTTTTCTGGCTAAGTCAATCGCCCTTTCATTGATATCACTCATGGTGATATGACGGTGCGGAAAAGCTTTCGCCAATGATAAACCTATCGGTCCGTATCCACAACCCAGATCAAGAAACCCGCCTGCTATCGCTGGTTCCGTAAAGCCTTCAATTAATGTACGGGAGCCGAAGTCTACCTCGTTTCTGGAAAACACTCCGTGATCAGTGGTAAAAGAAAAGTCAAAACCTCTCAGTTTGTAATGCCAGGTTTTCGGATCACTTTCTGATGTTGGCTTTCTTGAATAATAATGCTCAGACATAATGGTAAGCACCTGCTTTTCTTAGTTAAAAATGGGACAGAGGATATAAGGTCGGGCATGGCGTATTCATCAATCCACGCTTTACCGCCCAACCGGTAAGTTTAAATGTTTTACATTTCCCAGAGCAGAAACCCTTTAAAGGTAATAAAAGCCCGCCGATAAAGGCGGGCTTGTTTATTCCTTACTTCAATTCAACAGAAGCGCCTGCTTCTTCAAGCTTAGATTTCATTTCTTCAGCTTCTTCTTTCGCAACGCCTTCTTTGATTGCTCCTGGAGCGTTATCTACAAGGTCTTTTGCATCTTTAAGTCCAAGACCAGTGATCTCACGAACTGCTTTTACAACTTTGATTTTAGAAGATCCGGCACTTTCCAGAACAACATCAAATTCAGTTTGTTCTTCAGCAGCTTCTCCGCCGCCAGCTGCGCCTGCAGCAGCAACTGGTGCAGCAGCAGTTACTCCAAATTCTTCTTCAATAGCTTTTACAAGGTCGTTCAATTCAAGAACTGTCATTTCTTTGATTTGCTCAATAATTTGTTCTTTAGACATGTTTCTTCCTCCTTGGGATAATTAGTTTTATTTAAACGAATCTCATGAGATTTCTTTAAACAAGTGCCAGCTTACGCGCCTTGTTCTTCTTGTTGTTCTGCAACTGCTTTTGTAGCGTAAGCAAAGTTGCGGACAGGTGCTTGAAGTACGCTAAGCAGCATGGAAAGCATACCTTCGTAGTTTGGCAGGTCGGCAAGTTCCTTGATTTGCTCAAGGGATGCAATGCTTCCTTCGATGACGCCAGCTTTGATTTCAAGCGCTTCGTGTTCTTTGGCAAAGTTGTTCAAGATCTTTGCAGGTGCCACTACATCGTCAGTACTGAACGCAATGGCCGTCGGCCCAACCAATGTTTCGTTCAAATCCGCCAGCTCTGCTTCTTCTGCAGCGCGGCGAGTCATCGTGTTTTTGTACACTTTGAAATCGACACCAGCATCGCGAAGTTGTGTACGAAGTTCCGTGACTTCTGCAACGTCAAGGCCGCGGTAATCGACAAGAATTGTTGATTTACTTTCGCGGAACTTGTCGGCGATTTCGGTTACAACTTGTTTTTTGTGCTCAATTGTTTTGGACATTGTTCCACCTCCTATTGACTTTTCATCATACCGTCAGATCCTATGTCAGTACATGAAAAAACCCCCATGCAGACATGGAGGTTTTGTTTTCGATGAAACAATCATACACCGGTGATTGTTTTCTATTCACACACCTCGGCAGGACATTAAGCTTTTCAGCACCTGCTGTCTACGGTACAACGTTTATATTTAGTTACTTTAACTTATGCAACATTGTACATTATAGCTAAACATTCATGACAAGTCAATAGACTTTTTTAGCGAACGAAGCTAGAAACGTCTACTTTGATGCCAGGGCCCATCGTAGAAGCAACAGAAGCGTTACGCATGTAAATGCCTTTAGCCGCTTGTGGCTTTGCTTTCACCAAAGTATCCGTAATTGCTTCAAAGTTCTCGATCAATTTAGCGTCATCAAAGGATACTTTTCCGATCGGCACATGAACGTTGGAGGACTTATCCACGCGGTATTCTACCTTACCAGCTTTGATTTCTTGCACTGCTTTTTCAACTTCAAAAGTCACCGTGCCGGTTTTAGGGTTTGGCATCAAGCCTTTCGGCCCCAATACGCGTCCAAGTTTACCAACTTCAGCCATCATGTCAGGAGTCGCTACAACGACATCAAAGTCAAACCATCCTTGGTTGATTCTGTTGATCAAGTCTTGCTCTCCTACAAAGTCAGCACCCGCGTTTTCAGCTTCTTTGGCTTTATCGCCTTTCGCGAAAACCAAGACGCGCTGTGTTTTACCAGTTCCGTGCGGAAGCACCATTGCACCGCGAAGCTGTTGGTCAGCTTTCTTAGGGTCAACACCCAAACGGAACGCAGCCTCTACTGTTTCATCAAAGTTAGCTTTAGCAGTTTGCTTGATTAGCTCTACTGCTTCTTTTATATCATAAGCTTTTGAACGATCAACAAGTTTCAAAGCCTCTTGTTGCTTTTTGCTTTTTTTAGCCATTATTATTTCCTCCTTGATTGTGGTTTTAACGGTTATACCTCCCACTTTAAAAAGCGGAACGAGCTTCACCGGCTGTCTTCAACAGCCGAGCTCGCTACACGATTGCTTCGGAGGCAATCATGATTTAATCCCTGTCCTACAAAAAGGTTGCGAAAGGCACTTCCGCCATCATCGCAACCTTCTTTACTCAGCAGAGTCGCTGTGGGATTAGTCTTCGATAACGATTCCCATACTACGCGCTGTACCTTCAACCATACGCATAGCCGCTTCCACGTTAGCAGCATTCAGATCAGGCATTTTGGTTTCCGCAATCTCTTTTACTTTGTCGCGCTTGACAGTAGCAACTTTATTACGGTTTGGTTCACCTGATGCCGTTTCGATTCCAGCTGCTTTTTTAAGAAGCACAGCAGCAGGCGGAGTTTTTGTGATAAATGTAAATGAACGGTCCTCAAACACCGTGATTTCTACTGGAATAATCATGCCAGCCTGGTCTTGCGTACGGGCATTGAATTCCTTACAAAATCCCATGATATTTACACCTGCTTGACCCAATGCCGGTCCAACTGGCGGTGCCGGGTTTGCCTTCCCTGCAGGGATTTGAAGTTTAACAACTTTAATAACTTTTTTAGCCACGAGACACACCTCCTTAAAGTCCGTGATGTGGTAATAGGGTCTTCCCCTCCCACTCATCGTATATCTTTATACACCGAGCATAAAGAACATAAAAATTCTAGCATCTTTGCGAACAAAATGCAAGGGGTTGTTTGAATACCTATTCTTCCCAGTTCCTACTTTATGGCCAATGTCGATAGGAAGTGAACACCTTCTACCGTTGCTTTCAGGTATTTTCCACCTGTCTTTGTCCAGCTCCAGCGCCTACCCCCTCGAGGTCTTAAGCCAATCCTCTCTGTGGCAGAAACCGCCACTCCGAGGTTTTGCTTAAGCTTGTCGGGGGTGAACAAGGCGCTTTCGCTTTTCTTCCATCTTACATTATAATTTTTCGATTTGGGAGAATTCTAGTTCTACTGGGGTTTCTCTACCGAACATGTTTACATGTACCTTTACTTTTTGCTTATCGAGATCAATTTGTTCGATGGTACCAGTAAAGTTCGTGAAAGGCCCGTCTGTTACGCGGACACTTTCTTTTTCTTCGAAGTCCACTTCGGTGACCTGTTCTTGCATCCCCATCCGTTTCAGTATGAACTCTGCTTCCTCAGGCAAGAGAGGGATGGGTTTGGAGCCTGCACCGGTCGAGCCTACGAATCCGGTCACTCCCGGGGTATTGCGGACTACGTACCAGGAATCATCTGTCATGATCATTTCCGCCAATACATAACCCGGAAACACTTTCTTTTTAGCTACCTTCTTTTTGCCGTTCTTGATTTCTGTTTCCTCGTCTTCTGGGACAAGCACGCGAAAAATCTTATCTTCCATTCCCATCGATTCCAAACGTTTCTCCAGATTCGTTTTCACTTTGTTTTCGTAGCCAGAATAAGTGTGGACTACATACCAATTTTTTTCCATGATTTCAGGACAATCCCCTTGCCCTTCCCTCCCTTTTCGAATACTGATTATTTTTGCCAATTTAAAAAACCCGCAGTTCACGGGTTTTGCTCGTAAAAGTATGATTAACTATATTATAGCATAAACTACCATTAATTATTCAAACAATAGATTAAGAATTTCCGTAATTCCCAAATCGATAACAGCAAAAAAGACTGCTACAAACGCAACGGTACACACAACAGTAATGGTATAGCTTGTCAGTTCCCGACCTTTTGGCCAGCTCACTTTTTTCATTTCCCTGGAAACATTTTTAAAGAATGTGATAAGTTTCATGCTTTACCCCCAAACTTATGGCCTACAGACCGGCTTTTACTTATTTCGTCTCCCGATGCAGGGTATGAGCTCCACATCTTTTGCAAAACTTGCGAACTTCCAACCGTTCGGCATTCTCTGTTTTATTCTTATCTGTACTGTAGTTTCTGCTTAGGCAGTCCACACAGGCCAGTACTACTTTACGTCTCATTCCATCACCCCGTTTCAGGGTTTTTCACCATACCAATGTAGCATGGGAACAAGAGCCTGTCAACGTTACGTTTATAGACTCAACTCACTGATTTCCAAGTAACGCTCCAGTTTGCGCTTCACCCTCTGAAGGGCATTATCGATCGATTTCACATGCCGTTTCAACTCGACGGAAATTTCTTGGTAAGACCTGCCGTCCAGATAAAGACTGAGCACTTGTTGTTCCAATTCGCTTAACAATTCTGACATTTTATATTCCATGTCCCCGAATTTCTCACGGTTCACAATCAACTCTTGAGGGTCGACGGCCTTAGATCCGGCAATCACATCCATGAGTGTCCTGTCTGACTCTTCATCATAAATAGGCTTGTCCAGTGAAACATAAGAATTTAATGGGATATGCTTTTGCCTGGTGGCTGTTTTGATTGCAGTGATAATTTGGCGGGTTATACATAGTTCGGCAAATGCTTTAAAAGAAGAAAGCTTATCTCCTTTGTAGTCCCGAATTGCCTTATAGAGACCAATCATGCCTTCCTGTACTATATCCTCCCGGTCTGCTCCGATTAAAAAGTAGGTCCGGGCTTTTGCCCTAACAAAGTTTCTGTACTTCGTAATCAAATAGTCCAAGGCATAAGTTTGGCCCTGATG
Organism: Sediminibacillus dalangtanensis; assembly: GCF_017792025.1. Classification (NCBI taxonomy): domain Bacteria; kingdom Bacillati; phylum Bacillota; class Bacilli; order Caryophanales; family Bacillaceae; genus Sediminibacillus; species Sediminibacillus dalangtanensis. Next base: position 4,219 of record NZ_CP046956.1, on the reverse strand, counting down.
AACCAATTCAATCAACTCATCGTCTTCAAGTTTCTCATAGCCTAATTCCTGATCGTCTGTCTCCGTGTGTGTGATGGTCACCCAGGATTCCCCCCGACTATACTGCCGTGAATATAGCAATATTATACAGTAAGCGTTTCACTATCGTCAATAACAGGTGTCGACTAATGTCCTCCCCTTCGCCATTTTTCGAACACTTCCAATATATCTTTTTTGATCGGAATCTTGGAGGAGGATTGGATATTTCGATAAGATTCTAAATCTTCCTCTATCTCTTTCTCTATATTCTTCATTTCAATATATAGCTCTCGAGCGGACTTGCGGAGCGCCCCCTGAGCAAAGATGGTACGTTGTTCTGTGAAATCTGAAGTAGCGACATACACTTGGGTTTTCACGTTTTTCAATTGTTTGATTAATTTTTCGATACATTCATCAGCCGTCTCTTTTTCTTTCGTAAAAATTACTTCCACCTTGAAATTCTGTTGTTTTTTCGCAAGGCCCTGGACGTAATAAGCGTCAAATACGATGATTACCCTCATTCCTTTGTACGCTTGGTACTCTGCCATATTGGCAATTAAAAGATCACGAGCCTGAGCCAGGTCATGATCTTTTAATTTCTTTAATTCATCCCAGGCACCGATGATGTTGTATCCGTCCACCACTAATACATCCATTGTCATTCACCAAGCGGATTCCGTTTTCTAAAAACTTCATACATAAGCAGTCCCGCAGCAACAGAGGCATTCAACGAGGAAACTTCCCCTTTCATTGACAGCCTTACTGTCCAATCGCACTTATCTTTCACAAGCCTGCTCATTCCTTTCCCTTCGTTGCCGATGACAAGGGCTAACGGCATATCTGCCGACAGTTCCCGATAATCCTCTGAACCATCTGCAGCAGTACCGACCACCCATACGTTTCTTTCCTTTAATTCATCGATCGTGGCTGCGATATTAGTTACTCTGGCGACAGGGATATACTCAATCGCTCCTGCCGAAGTTTTGGCTACTACTGCGGTCAAGCCAACCGATCGGCGTTTCGGAATGATGACCCCGTGTACTCCGACCGCGTCAGCGGTACGGAGAATAGATCCTAAATTATGCGGATCTTCTATTTCATCTAAAATCATAAAGAACGGAGGCTCGTCCTTTTGTTCGGCAGCTTCGAATAAATCCTCCAGGCTGCTGTATGCATACGCAGCGACAGCTGCAGCTACCCCCTGATGATTGCCTTCCACCAGCTGGTCTATCTTTCGCTTTGGCACTTGCTGTACTGTCACGCCATTCTCCTTGGCTAGTGACTGAATTTTATGAAATGCTTGTTTTTGCAACTGGTCTGAAATCAAAATTTTATTGATCGATCGTCCGGATTTCAATGCTTCTGTAACCGGATTTTTGCCAATGATCCATTCTTCAGCCATTATCAATCAACCCCTTTCCTCTACGAATGCGATGGCTTCCGCAACTAATTGTTCCAGCCTTTCTATATTTCCTCCCAAGTATAAATAGCCCAACAGCGCTTCAAAAGCAGTACTATACCGATAGGTTTGTACATCTGTATTTTTCGGCACCGTTCCGGATTTGGCGTTCCTGCCTCTCCGGACGACACCTTCTTCCTCCATAGACAACCGTTCCTTCTCAAGCCAATCAGTAATCACCCTGGCTTGCGACTTAGCGGAGACAAACGCGACTGCAGACCGGTGTAATTGATCTGGCTTTACATTTCCTTTTCTAATAAGATGATGCCTTACATAGATTTCATAAACGGCATCCCCCATATAAGCCAGATTCAGGCTCTTCATTTGTTTTACATCTATTTCCGCCATGTTCATCCCCGCTTCCACCGCGTACCTTGCGGTGTATCCTCGAGAATGATCCCCTGTTCCTTCAGATCATCCCTGATTTGGTCCGCCAACGCGAAATCACGGTCCTTCCTTGCGTCATTCCTTTGCTTGATCAATGCTTCTACTTCTTTATCCAGCAATTCCTCTTCTTGTTTCAACTGAATGCCAAGGACGCCTGTCTGCTGTTCCATCAGTTCCATCAGTCTGTTGATGACCCGTTCGGAAGTTTGCTTAGACTGCAAATAAACATTGGCATCTTTTGCTATATCGAACAATACAGCTATTGCATTGGCCGTATTGAAATCGTCGTCCATCTCCTTCACGAATCTTCTTTGATAACCCTCCGCTTTTTCCAGCCATTCTTCCTCGTTTCCGTCAAGATTAGTACTGGACTGTTTGCGGTGCTCCAGATTTAAATAGGCATTTTTAATCCGGTCCAAACTGTTTTTAGCACTTTCCAGTAATGCCTCGCTGAAATTGATCGGGTTCCTGTAGTGGACGCTCAACATGAAGAATCGTACTACCTGTGGATCATGCTGTTCTATCAAGTCATGAGCCAGAACAAAGTTCCCCATCGATTTGGACATTTTTTCATTATTTATATTGATATAACCATTATGCATCCAATAGTTCGCAAACTGTTTATCATTTCCAGCTTCCGATTGGGCTACTTCGTTCTCGTGATGCGGAAAAGTTAAATCCTGGCCTCCGGCATGAATGTCAATGGTGTCACCTAGGTATTTTTTCGCCATGGCCGAGCACTCTATATGCCATCCCGGACGGCCTTTTCCCCAGGGAGAATCCCATGAGATTTCATCTGCCTTGGCTTGTTTCCACAAAGCGAAATCCAGTGGATCATCTTTTTTCTCTCCTATCTGAATTCTGGCTCCAGAACGAAGCTCGTCGATCGATTGATGGGATAGTTTTCCATAATTGTCAAAGGAGCGGGTGCGGAAATACACATCACCGTCCGCTTCATATGCGTGCCCTTTTTCTATCAGCAAGGAGATAAATTCAATGATTTCCTCCATGCTTTCTGTTACGCGGGGATGATGGTCAGCTTGTTTTACCCCCAGAGCACCGACATCTTCCTTATAAGCATTGATAAACCGCTGCGATATATCCGGCACTTCTTCCCCAAGTTCATTTGCCGCTTTGATTATTTTGTCGTCGACATCCGTAAAATTCAATACATAGTTGACCGCATATCCGCGATATTCCAAATACCTTCTTACCGTATCGAATACGATCGCAGGGCGTGCATTCCCTATATGAATATAGTTATAGACAGTTGGACCGCAGACATACATTCTTAACCTTTCCTTCTTCTATGGTTTCGAAGGGTTCCTTTTGCCGGGTCAATGTATTATAAAGTTGTATTGTCATGACTCTTCACTCCTTTTAACTTATCCAATTCTTTCCGCAAAGGCTTTTATTTCAGCATCCATCTCTTTCATTACCTCCGAAAGGGGATCAGGCAGCTTATGATGATCAAGATCTTTTCGTACACGTTCTCCGTTTGAATGACCACTCGTCCGGGAATTCCAACTACTGTTGAGTGGTCAGGAACATCATGGAGGACCACCGATCCAGCCCTACTTTAGAGCTCTCACCAATCACAATCGAACCGAGCACTTTTGCTCCGGTTGCGATTAAAGCATTATTTTTAATCGTTGGGTGTCTTTTTCCCTTCTCTTTTCCAGTGCCCCTAAGGTGACTCCCTGGAAGATGGTAACGTTATCCCCGATTTCACATGTTTCCCCGATTACCACACCCATTCCGTGGTCAATAAAAATCTTTTTCCTATTTTTGCCCCAGGGTGAATTTCAATCCCTGTCAAGAAACGGCTGAATTGTGAAAATTACCCGGGCAATAAAATAAAACTTCTTATTATAAAAAGCGTGAGCAACCCGATGTGCCCAGATTGCATGTAACCCTGCGTACGTTAAAATAACCTCAAAATAAGTACGGGCAGCCGGGTCCTGGTCAAACACGACTAGAATATCTTCTTTCAGCATTCTGAAAAAACCCACGTAAGACCGCCTCCCTTCCTTGTTGTCATCCCTGATTCCCAAATCGTCAAAAATGGAAAAGCTTCATTCCTTACCTAACAAAAAAGCGTCTCTGTGTATAGATACACAGAGACGCTTAAGCGCGGTTCCACTCTGTTTGGGAAAAAATCCCCCAACTCAAGTTCCTGGTTAACGGCAGGCAGCCGCCTTACCTACTCGTTTCAATAAGGGACTCAGAGGTGCATTTCAAAAACGGATGCTTAAAATCACTTTCAGCCGGTGGTGATTCTCTCTTTCTAAGCCTGCCGCTTTTTACTTCTCCTCTTCAACGCTCGATTTTTTGTAGTATTACTATATTACAAAA